>NZ_DASZSE010000044.1:0-421374 GCF_035548915.1 Ramlibacter sp.
GGTGCTCAGCCTCATGGCGGCCGCGATGCTCGCGAGCCTGGTGGCGCGCTGGATCGCGCGGCCGCTCTATCCGGCGCTCGCGGCGGCGCAGGTCGCCGCGCTGCGGCTCGATGCCAACGCGCGCGAGACGCAAGCGCCGGCGCGGGCTGGGGCGTGATTCGCGCCCGCGCCCGCGGCCGCGCCGTGACGCGCGCAGGCCGGGCAGGTCGAGCAGGGCGGTCAGTGCCGGTGGTCGCGGTCGTCACCGCCACGATGGCCATGCGGCCCGCCAGCGGGACCGCGGCCGCGGTTGGGCTGTGCGTGCTCGATCCGTGCGGCGGGCGGGCCGCCCATCACGTGCGTTTCCCGCTGCGCGCGCGGCGCAGGTGCGGCGCGCGCGGGTCTCTCCGGACCGCGCATGCCGAGGATCGCTTGCGGCGCGGGGGCGGGCGCGACGTGAGGCGCCTCGTGCCGC
Source organism: Ramlibacter sp. (assembly GCF_035548915.1). Taxonomy (GTDB): domain Bacteria; phylum Pseudomonadota; class Gammaproteobacteria; order Burkholderiales; family Burkholderiaceae_C; genus Ramlibacter. The sequence goes on from NZ_DASZSE010000044.1 coordinate 455, forward strand.
ACGACCGGGCCGCGGTCGTGGTCGTTGCCGTGGTTGTGGCCGTGGTCGTGGTCGTGGTTGTAGTAGTAGCTCATCGACGGCGCCCGATGCTCGTAGCGGTGCCGCTGCGCATAGAACGGCCGGTGGGCGTAGTGCGCGGACCAGTAATCGTCCAGCGCGAAGCCGAGGATGCCCAGGCCGATCAGGCCCGCGACGTTCGGCAGCGCGACGTACGAGCCCTGATACGGATAGTTGAGGCTGCCGCCCCAGACCCAGCCGCGGTCGAGCCCCGCGATCACGTCGCACCACGTGTAGCCGGCGAGGCAACCCTGCACCGAGACCTGCATGCCCGCGGGCAGGGTCACGACAGGCGGATACATCGGATCCGGCCCGGCGCGCAGGGTGAGCGGGGTGGATGAGTAGGCGATCTGCTGGGCCTGTGCGGCGGGCACGAACGCGCCGAGAGACAAGGCGCTCGCGACCGCGAGGATGGTGGACTTCATACGGCTTCCCCTTCGAACGGGAGGCGCGGCACGCGACTGCCGGACCGCACGGCTCCCGCTCACCAATGTAGCGGCGGGGAGGCACCGCTCGATGTCAGCCGAGGCTGGCAGGGCGGGCAGGAGGAAGTCTCGCGGGGCACGGGATGGCATCTCCTGCCCATCCTCTTCAGGAACGGCCATTGCACCATCCAGTCGCCATCCCGTTCACGGCGCGAGCACGCCCAGCGCGAACGGAAGACTTGCCATCCCGAGCAGGGTCGAGAGCGTGACGAGCCCCGCGACGTAGCCGCCGTTGTAGCCCATCCGCGATGCGAGCACGTAGCAGCTCGACGCCGTGGGCAGCGCGGAAAAGGCGAGCAGCACCGTCGTCTGCGCGACATCCAGCCGCATGAGCAGCGCGAGCGCGAGTGCGACCAGCGGCAGCAGCAGGTGCCGGATCGCGAGCACCGACACCGTGAGCGACTTCGACCGCGCGAGCTGCGAAAACTGCATGCCCGCGCCGGCCGTCATGAGGCCGAGCGCGATGGACGCCGAGCCGATGCGATCCAGTGTCGGAGACATCCACGGGGGAACGCGCAGCCCCGCGAGATTCGTCGCGAGCCCGAGCGCCGTGGCGATCACGAGCGGGTTGCGCAAGAGCGCCTTCATGAATCCCGTCTGCGCGTGGCGGGCCATCGGCCAGACGGCCCCGATGTTGAACAGCGGCACGCACACGCCGATCAGGATCGCGATCAGCAGCAGCCCCTGCGCGCCCGCGAGCCGCTCCGCGATCGCGAGCGCGATGAATGAATTGAAGCGGAACGCGACCTGGGCGCTCGCCGCATGCTCGCGTGCATCGATGCGCTTCGAAAGGCCCGGAACGTACGGGATGGCATAGGCCATGGCGATGCCGATCACACCGAGCAGGAGCCCCGCGGCCATCAGCCGCCACGCCGTCGACAGATCGAGCGCACTGCGCGCGATCGACTGGAAAAGAAGCACCGGGAAGAGAAAGAAGTAGACGAGCACCTCCACTTGTTCCCACACGCTGCGCCCGAGCGCCGTGTAGCGGCACACGAGAAAGCCGCAGAGGATGAGCGAGAAGTCGGGCAGGAGCAGTTGCGCGAAGGCCACGGGCGCAAGGATAGCGAACGGCACCGCGCGAAGCCGGGGTGCCTGCCGTCAAAATGTGGGAATCCACAGCCAGCCGCACGTGAATCGGAACTAGCATCCGCGGGTCTTTCGACAAGGAAGCCGCGCAGTCCTTCCCCCCCCTCCCACCGACACCGACACCGACACCCAAGGAGAACCGTTCGATGAATCGCCGCTTCTGGCTCGCAGTCCCGGCCCTCGCGCTGGCCGCCTTCGCCACCTCCGCGTCCGCCGATGGCTACCCCGTCCGCCCGATCAGGCTCACCGTGCCGTTCGCCCCGGGCGGCACCACCGACATCATCGCGCGCGTGATCTCCGAATCGCTCGGCAGGAACCTCGGCCAGCCGGTCGTGGTGGAGAACAAGGCGGGCGGCGGGGGCGTCGTCGGCGCGACGGACACCGCGCATCAGGCGCCCGACGGCTACGTCATCGGCATGGCGACCGTTTCCACCGTCGCGGCCAATCCGGCGATCAACCCGAAGATCCCGTACAACCCGCTCACGGACTTCACGCCGATCGTGAACATCGCCGCAACGCCCAACGTGATCGCGGTGAACCCGGGATTTCCCGCGCGGGACTACAAGACATTCCTCGAGGTGCTGAAGCGCAATCCCGGCAAGTACTCGTTCTCGTCCTCCGGCACGGGCGGCATCGGCCACCTGCAGATGGAGCTCTACAAGAGCCTTTCGGGCACGTTCGTCACGCACATTCCGTATCGCGGCGCGGGCCCCGCCCTCAACGACACCGTCGCGGGCCAGGTGCCGATGATCTTCGACAACCTGCCTTCGGCGCTGCCCTTCATCAAGGAAAACCGTCTCGTGCCCATCGTGGTGGCCGCGCCCGCGCGCGTGAAGGACCTGCCCAATGTGCCCACCTTCCAGGAAGTGGGCCTCGAGCCCGTGAACCGCATGGCCTTCTACGGCCTGTACGGGCCCAAGGGCATGCCGAAGGACGTGGTCGCGAAAATCCACGACGCGGTGATCAAGTCGCTGCAGGACCCGGCGGTGAGAAAGCGCATCGAAGACACGGGCTCGATCGTCATCGGCAACACGCCGGAGCAGTTCGCCCAGCAGATTCGCGAGGAGTACGCGGTGTATAAGAAGGTCGTGGCAACCGCGCATCTTTCCCTGGATTGAGCTCCGACGATTCGATCGACGCATTCATCGACGCCCTCTGGCTGGAAGAGGGCCTCGCGAAGAACACCCTGGCGGCGTACCGGCGCGACCTCGCGCTGTACGGCCGCTGGCTGTCCGCGAGGGGCAAGGCGCTCGCGCAAAGCGGCGAGGACGACCTGCTCGGCTACTTCGCCGCGCGCCACGCGGACACGAAATCCACTTCGGCCAACCGGCGCCTCACGGTCTTCAAGCGGTTCTTCCGCTGGGCGCTGCGCGAGCGCATCGTCGAGGCCGATCCCACGCTCAAGCTGCAGTCGGCCAGGCAGCCGCTGCGCGTGCCCAAGACCCTGACCGAAGCGCAAGTCGAAGCGCTGCTCGCGGCGCCCGACCCCGCCACTCCCCTCGGACTTCGCGACCGCGCGATGATCGAGCTCATGTACGCGAGCGGCCTGCGGGTGAGCGAGCTCGTCACGCTCAAGACCTTCAACGTGAGCCTGAACGAGAACGTGCTGCGCGTCGTCGGCAAAGGCGGCAAGGAGAGGCTCGTTCCTTTCGGAATCGTGGCGCGCGACTGGCTGCAGCGCTACCTCGCATCGAGCCGCCCCGCGATCCTCGCGGGACAGCAGACCGAGGACCTCTTCGTCACGGCGCACGGCCACGGCATGACGCGCGCGATGTTCTGGGTGATCGTGAAGCGCTGCGCGGTGCGCGCGGGCATCGCGTCGCCGATTTCTCCGCACACGCTGCGCCATGCGTTCGCCACGCACCTCCTCAATCACGGCGCGGACCTGCGCGCGGTGCAGATGCTCCTCGGTCACGCCGACATCTCCACCACCACGATCTACACGCACATCGCGCGCGAGCGGCTGAAGCAGCTGCATGCGGCGCATCATCCGCGCGGATGATCCGACCCCGCGCGGGGCATGATCCACCACGCGCCGGCCGCGGCGCGCACAATGGGTGAATGGCGAATTCCCTCGACGCGGCCCCGGCTGCCCGCGCGGCACCGATCCGGCTGCGCTACAAGGCCGATCTGCTTTACGAAGTGCGCAGCGACGTGTGCGATTTCATCTTCAACGTGCAGGCGACGCGCACCGAGCAGCAGCGCGTGGTCTCGGAGACGCTCGGGATCGCCCCCGAGCAGCCGGTGCATGCGTACACGGACCCGGCGACGCACGCGCGGTACTTTCGCCTGCGCACCCGCCCCGGCGCGCTGCAGGTGAGCTGCGAAGCGGTGGTCGACCTGACGCATCGGCGCGCCGCGGCGTCGTCGCTCGGGGAGGTGCCCATCTCGGAATTGCCTGCCTCGGTGCTGCCCTATCTCTACCCGAGCCGCTATTGCGAGTCGGATCGACTGCACCGCTTCGCTTTCGCGGAGTTCGGCGCCTTGCGCCAGGGCTACGAACGCGTCCTCGTGATCCGCGACTGGGTGCGGCGCCACGTCGCGTTTCTCTCCAACAGCTCCGACGGCAACACGTCGGCGTGCGACACGCTGGTCACGAAGCAGGGCGTCTGCCGCGACTTCGCGCACCTGATGATCGCGCTTTGCCGCGCCGTCAACATTCCCTCGCGCTTCGCGACCGGGATCGACTACGGCGCCGACCCGGCGCTCGGGCCGCCGGATTTCCACGCCTATGTTGAGGTGTACGTCGGTGGCGCGTGGTATCTGTTCGATCCTTCGGGCACCGCGATTCCGATGGGGTTCATTCGCCTTGCCACGGGACGCGACGCGGCGGACGCCGCCTTCGCGTCCATCTTCGGCAGCGTGGAGTGGAAGACGCCGGTCATCGAAATCGAAGCGATCGCCGGCGCCGACGGCGTGCGGCGCATCCCCGAGCATTGCGAGGATGCGTTGTCCACCGACGCGGGGCCGGCCGATGCATGAGCGGCCCGGCGGGTCCGGGCACGCCCGCCGTCAATGGTTCAGCAGCAGCTGCAGGATCACCCCGGTGGCGACCGCCGCGAGAACGTAGTCTCCGCCCGTCTGCACCCAGTGGTAGCCGCGGGGCGGCGCGCTCAGGTGATGGCCGCGCCAGTCGTCCACGACGTAGGTCCTGTTGCGGTATTCGGCGGGCAGGCGGTCGCCGCGGTGGAATTCGTGATCGGGCCCGGCGCCGCGCTCGTCCCTCGGGGGAGCGCGATGCTGCTGTGGCGGGTGGGCGCGGGCCCGGTGCGACGTGTTGCGGCCGTCGCCGTGCCGTTGGTCGTCGCGGCCGGCCTGGGCATAGGCGGTCCCTCCGAAGGCAAGGGGCAGCACCAGCAGGGCGCACAGGATCGGGTTTCTATTCATGACGAACTCCATCGAGAGGAAAAGCCCTCTTGTGATTCCAGCATGGCGCCACGCGCCGTGCCGGTCTGTACGGCGCCGCACCGAGCGGCAATATATTTGTTCAAATCGAGAACAGCCACCCGCCGACGGCCGGCCATCCGAGCCAGGCCGTGAGCGCGAGGAGGGCGAGCGTGCCGACGACGAAGCACGCGCCGAGCGAATCTTCGATGTGCCAGGCTTCCAGCTGCGGTTCGGGCGGTTTCATGGGGCGGGCTACTGCATGAACCAGCCGTGGCTCACCACCAGGGACTGGCCCGTGAGCGCGCTGGTCGGAAACGCGGCGAAGAGCAGCGCCACGCGGGCGACGTCGTCGGTCGTGGTGAATTCGCCGTCCACCGTTTCCTTGAGCATCACGTTGCGGATCACCTCATCCTCGCTGATGCCGAGCGTCTTCGCCTGCTCGGGAATCTGCTTTTCCACGAGCGGCGTGCGCACGAACCCGGGGCAGATCACGTTCGCGCGCACCTTGTGCTTCGCGCCTTCCTTGGCGACGGTCTTGCAAAGGCCGATGAGCCCATGCTTGGCCGTCACGTAGGGCGCCTTCAGGAGCGATGCTTCCTTCGAATGCACCGACCCCATGTAGATCACCGAGCCGCCGCGCCCCTGCGCGTACATGTGCTTCAGGCACGCCCGGGTCGTGAGGAACGCGCCGTCCAGGTGAATGGCCAGCATCTTCTTCCATTCGGCGAAGGTGAAGTCCTCCACCGGATGCACGATCTGGATGCCCGCGTTGCTCACGAGGACGTCGATGCCGCCGAACGAGGAGGCCGCCAGATCGACCGCCGCGTTCACCTGGTCTTCGTTCGTGACGTCCACGGCGACGCCGAGCGCTCGCCCGCCGCTCGCATTCAACTCGGCGGCGGTTGCGTCGGCCGCCTCCTTGTTCATGTCGGCGATGACGACCTTCGCGCCTTCGCGCGCATAGACGATCGCGATTTCCTTGCCGATGCCGCTGGCCGAGCCGGTGACGAAGGCGACCTTGTCCTGGAGTTGCATGGGAATGCTCCTTGTGATGATTGCGCGGGAAAGTGGAATGGGGCGGCGCCCGGGCCGGGCGCCCGAGGCATGGCGCGGGCGTCGTGCTTCACGACCCGCCTTCGGCCTGCGGCGCCGGATGCCGCACACGCCCGGGGCCGGGCTGCGCGAGGTCGAACGTGGTCACTCCGTTTTCCGTGGCGCTTCGCAGCCACTCCGGATGGGCGATGGTGTTGCGCATGTCGCGGACGCCGGCGTTCCAGTGCTCCTCGACCATGCCGCGCGAGAACTCGTAGTCCTTGGAGTCGAGCTCGTAGGGCTTGTCGCGATAGATGAGGTGCACGATGTCGATCGGCTCGCACTTCATCTGCTGTCTCAAGGCGACGATGCTCGCGTCGGAACGCCGCCGCGCCGGCAGCTCGGCGATCAGGTCCGCCACGGCCTGCTGCAAGTTGACGTGGGTCGCCGCGGCATCGGTATTCATGCGCGTGCGGCTCGAATACGTGATGTCCTTCTGGCGCTCGATCACTTCCGACAGCGTGCGCGGCATCGAACCGCGCGCGCTGAACAGGTCCACCTGGAGGATCACGAGCCGCCGGTTGCGCTCGTACGAGTCCAGCACGTACTGCAGCGGCGTGTTCGAAAGCAGGCCGCCGTCCCAGTAGTCCTGGCCGTCGATGTGCACGGGCGGAAAGCCGGGCGGCAGCGCGCCGCTTGCCATGATGTGCTCGACCCCGATGCGCTGCGTGGCGTTGTCGAAATAGATCGAGTTGCCCGAGCGGACGTTCACCGCGCCGACGCTCAGGCGCATCTCGCGCCGGTTGATGCGGTCGAAGTCGACCAGCCGCTCGAGCGTCGCCTTGAGCGGCGCCGTGTCGTAGAAGCTGAGCAGCGGCGCGGCGCCGCCCATGAGCAGCGACAGGTCCGCGCGCGGCCGGAAGAATCCGGGAATGCCCGCGAGCATCGCCGCGGCGGCGCTCCACTGGTTGAGCACCGCCCGATCGCCCCAGTGCAGCGGGACGTTCTGCGCGGGGCCGGAAGACACTTCGCGCCAGAATTCACGCAGGCGATCCACCCGCTGGCCGGGCGCGTTGCCGGCGATCAGGGCGGCGTTCACTGCGCCGATGGATACGCCCGCGACCCAGTCGAGGCGGTTGTCGCTCTCGAGAAGCGCCTCGTACACACCCGCCTGATAGGCGCCCAGCGCGCCGCCGCCTTGCAGCACCAGCGCCTTCGCGGCGCCGGTCATCGGCACGGGGCGCTTCAGTCTTTTTCCGTCGGCCGGCTTTGTTCCGGAGGGCATGCGTCCATCACCTTGTTCTCCCATTGCGTGACCTGATGCTCGGCCTCTTCCTTCGCGATGCCGTAGCGCTCCTGAATCTTGCCAGAGAGCTGCTCGCGATGGCCGGCGATCAGCTCGAGGTCGTTGTCGGTCAACTTGCCCCACTGCTGCCGGGCGTGCCCGGTCACCTGCTTCCAGTTGCCCTTGATGCGGTCCCAGTTCATCTTTCGTTCCTCTTCACGATGCGCAGGTGGTTGCTGACCGTCCTCACGCCGTCGGTGGCGCGCGCGATCGACACGGCACGCTCCGCTTCGTCCCTGCTGCGGACGCTGCCGCTCAGCGTCACGGTGCCCCTGCCGCGCGTATCGACCTTGACGCGCGCGAGGCTGCCGGGCCTTTCCTCGGCCAGCCGGGCCTTGATCTTCGTCGTGATGAACGAGTCCTTGACGAATGCCTTGGGGTGTGCACGATCGCCGTCGCCGCCGTTCGATTCGGCGGCGTGGAGGGCGAGCGGCGCAAGCAATGCTCCGATGACGAAACAGGCCGATGCGATCTTGATTTTCATGAATGACTTTCGTGTGTCGGTGATGACGCAGCACATGATGCTCGCGGGCTCGCACCTCGTCTGTGCGCCGGCGCGCATAGTACCTCGCGCCGCCGCTCAGAGGAGAGGACCCCACAAGCGAGCGCCGAGTTCCTTCAGCTTCGACTCGAGGGGCCTGCGCTGCCATGCCTCGAGCTCGATGGCATCGGAGGCGGCGATGTCCTTCTCGTACGCGGCCTGCATCTGCTGCCCGAACTCGCGCCCGAGAATCACCGCGTTGATCTCGTCGTTGTCGATCGCGCTGCGCCAGTCGAGGTTGCTCGAGCCGACGCACGACCAGACTCCGTCGACGATCGCGTCCGCGGCCTGTTCGCCATGCCGGATCGAGGAGCCGCTCGAGTAGACGTTGCTGATGTTGATGCCGCCCAGGAAGGCGATGGCCCCGTCGACCACGAGCAGCTTGCGGTGGTCGCGGTGGTTGGGCGCCCAGCCCTTCTTCAGGTTGAGCGGACTCACCGGATTGAATTCCACCACCTGCACGCCGGCCTGCGCGAGGCGCTCGAAGAACTGCCTGTCGGTGGCGAACGCGCCGACGCTGTCGTAGATCGCATTCACCTGCACGCCGCTTGCCTGCCGCTCGAGCAGCGCCTGCGCGAATTGCTGGCCGATCTCGCCGTCCTCGATGATGTACGACTCGATGTCGATCGCGAGGCCGATCGCGGCCGCCAGCCTGACTGCAACTTTCATCGGGCGGCTCCGGTCATGCCTCGCCCCGCAGTTCCATTCCGATGCCGCGATAGCCGATGAACTGGCAGGTGCGGCTGAACATCGGCTCGCCGCTCACCTGGAACTTCTGTTCGGTGCCGTCGGCGTTGCGGCGGCTGAAGACGAAATCGAGGAAAGGCTCGCGCGCCGCGATCGCGGCCCGCAGCGATGCGCGCTCGGATTCGTTCCACCCCGCGACTTCGTTGTCGCGCTCGCGCGAGACGAGCCCGTCCACCCGGATGCCCAGCATCTCCAGGACCGGACCGGACACCTTCGTGAAGGCGCCGCTCTCGTCCTGCTCCCAGTACCAGTCGCACGCGAGTTCGGTCAGGCTGCGATAGCGCGCCTCGCTCTCGCGCAGCTGTGCGGTGCGTTCCTCCACGGCGGCTTCCAGCCCCAGGCTGTACTCCTGCAGTCGCGCGTGGAGCAGCCGCACTTCCACCATGTTGCGGATGCGCGTCTTCACCTCCACCAGCTCGAACGGTTTGCCGATGAAGTCCCTCGCGCCCGCCTGCAGCGCGCGCAGCTTGTGGCCGGGCTGCGCGGTGATCACGAGCACCGGCAGCCACGGGTCGGTCTCGTTGGTCTTGAGCGCTTCGATCAGCTGGAAGCCGTCCATGCCCGGCATTTGCAGGTCCACGAGGATCAGGTCGAAGCGTTCCCGGCGATGCAAGGCGCACACTTCCAGCGGATTCATCGTGGAGGCGACGTTCGTGTAGCCCGACTGGCGCAGGACCTCCTCCAGCAGCGTGACGTTCGTCGGCTGGTCGTCGACGACGAGGATGCGCGCCGCGAGGATCGCCGCCTCGGCGATCAACATGGGGATTCCCCGAGCGGGAGTCCGCGGCCGCCGCCCGGATTCGCGAGCGCCGCGTCGAGCGCCAGCATGAATTTGCCGACGACGATCGGCTTGGTGACGTAGTTGAAGAAGCCCGCGACGAGGGCGCGCTCGATGTCGCGCGGCACGGCGTTGGCGCTGAGCGCGATCACGGGAATGTGCGCCGTTGCCGGATCGGCCGCGAGCACCTCGAGCGCTTCGAGCCCGCTCATGCCGCCCGGCAGGTTGATGTCCATCAGGATCACCTCGGGCAGGTAGGCCCGGGCGTACTGGATGCCCAGCGGCGCGTCGGGCGCGCTCAGCAGGCGCAGGTCGCCGCGCCGCGAGATGAGCTGGCTCACCAGCTCGAGATTGGCGGGATTGTCCTCGACGTAGAGCACCGTTCGAAGCGCCGCGCCCGGGCTGGCGGCGCGCGCGGGTTCGGCTTCGCCGGCTGTCGCGAGGCTCGCGAGCGGAGCCTGCGCCTGCGCGAACTCGACCCAGAAGACGCTGCCTTCGCCCGGCGTGCTTTCCACGCCGATCGAGCCGCCCATCAGGTCCACCAGGCGCTTGGACACGACCAGCCCGATGCCGCTGCCTTCCTCGGCCTCGGTCTGCTTGCCCAGGCGGTTGAACGGCTGGAACAGCTGGCCCAGCTGCGCGGCCTGCAGGCCCATGCCGGTGTCGCGGATGCTGATGCGGGTGGTTCCCGCGCTGCCCGTGCCGGCATCGATGCCGACCGTGCCGTTCGGGCGGTTGTACTTCACGGCGTTGAAAAGAAGGTTGATCAGCACCTGCTTCAGGCGGGTGCGGTCGGCCTGGATGAATTGCCTGGCGTCGATGCGCGGCGACGCCATGCCGATGCCGCGCGAGCCGGCCTGCGGCTCGATCATCGCGTGGCATTCCGCGATGATCTCCGCGAGCGACACGGGCTCGTTGGACAGCGTGAGCTTGCCCGACTCGATGAGCGCGAGGTCCAGGATCTCGTTGATCAGGTCCAGCAGATACCAGCCGGCCTTCAGGATCTGGTCGACGCCGCGCTTTTGCGTCGCCGTCGGCGGCGGCGCGCCGGTGTCGATCAGCTGCGCGAAGCCGAGGATGGCGTTCAGCGGCGTTCGCAGCTCGTGGCTCATGCCCGAGAGGAAATCGGACTTGGCGCGATTGGCGGTTTCGGCGGCGGCCACCGCTTCCTTCAGAAGCGACTCCGCGCGCTTTCGCGCCGAATTGTCGGTGCCGATCAGCAGATACCCGATGACCTGCCCGTCGCGCCCGCGCAGCGCGGTGATCGACACGATCGCCGGGATGCGGCTGCCGTCCTTGCACACGTAGGTGAGCTCGTGGATGTCCTCGATCTCCCGCGATGCCTTGAAGGCGAGCGCCTCGAAGCCCGGCGCGATCGCGGTGCCCATTTCCAGGCTGAGCGCCTCGGCGCGCTCGCGCACTTCATCGGGGTCGTGCAGATCGCTCGGGGTCAGCCGGTCGACCACTTCGAAGGCGCGGTAGCCGAGCATGCGTTCCGCGCCGCGGTTGAAAAGCTGCACGACGCCTTTCTCGTCCGTCGCGATGATCGAGAAGCTGGCGCTGGTGAGGATCGCCCGTTCGAGCGCTCCTTCCTTCAGGCGCACGACGGTGGAGGGCGGCTCGCGCGCGCCATCGGCTTCGCGCGCGTCGTCGCCCACGGCCTCGAGGGCGCCTCGTTGATGGGACATGGTTCACTTCCGGGTAGGAACAAGCGCACCGCATCTGCTGCGGCTGCCGGCCACCGACGGACTGAAGGGATGGGAAATGCGCGCCTGTTGCGGCAACCCTAAACCGACTCGCCCGCGCCGTATGTGCGGTAGCGAACCGACGGCGCCTCGCGCGCCCCGTCGCTCATGGATCGCGCCGCGCCGCGGCGGAGGCGAACACCTCGGGCACAACGCGCGGGATGTCGTTCATGAGCCGCTCGTATTCCAGCTTCACGACGCCATAGCACTCGCAGACGGTCGCTTCGAGCCCGGCGCGATCCAGCACGTCGATGTGTCCGCGCCGGTAGCGGATGAGCCCCGCGCGCTGCAGGTGGCCCGCGGCTTCGGTGATGCCCTCCCGGCGCACGCCCAGCATCCCGGCGATCAGCTCCTGCGTCATGTGCAGCGAGCTGCCCGAAGTCCGGTCGAGCGTGAGGAGCAGGGCGCGGCACAACTGCTGCTCGACGGCGTGGTGGCGGTTGCACACGGCCGTCTGCGCCATTTGCGTGAGAAGAGACTGCGTGTAGCGCAGCAGCAGGCGCATCACCGGCCCGCCGCGGTTGAATTCGGCCTGCAGCAGCGCGGCGTCCAGGCGATAGGCGTGGCCCGCGCCGCGCGCAACCGCCCGGCTCGGCGTCGTATCGCCTCCCATGAACAGGGAGATGCCGACGATGCCCTCGTTGCCGACGACGCCGATTTCCGCGGCGGCGCCGTCCGCGAGCACGTACATGATCGAGATGACGGACGTCGTCGGAAAATAGACGTGCCGCATGCGGCCGCCGGATTCGCTCAGCACTTTGCCGAGGGGCATCTCGACGAGTTCGAGGCTTGCCGCGACGCGCTGGTATTCGGCTTCGGGAAAAACCGCGAGGAGGTGGTTCTGGGAGGTGGTGTGGGGCGAATGCACCGGGCATTGTCGCCTGTCCCGGCCGGCAATCGTGCGCGGAGCCACGGTCCGCTTGCGCGGGGCCGCGGAACCATGGCTCATCGGTAGCGTCCGACACCCCGACGCGCGGATGTCGCAGCCCGGGACGCGCGCGGCTCCGACGGCCTCGCGCAACCGTCCGGGCACCATCAGCCGGATGAAAATACTCAGCTACCTCCATCTGGTGCTCGCCCAGGCGTTCTACCGCTGGGCCATGAGCGAGATCGACCCCACGCATCCGGACGTTCCGCGCATCATGATGCGGCAACGGGAGTTGTCCGACCGCGCCAGGCGCCTCTTTGCCTGAGCCGTCAGGCCGTCGCGGTTGCCTGCTCGATGACGGCCACGAGTTCGGCCAGCCGTGCGCGCTTCGATACGCCGCGACGGCCGCCGACCACGCCCTGCAGGTCGCGCGTTTCCTCCGGCGAGACGAGCGCGGAGAGATACACCACCGGAATCTTCCTGGTGAGCGCGTCGGCCGCCAGCGCGGCCGCCACGTCGCCGCCGCTCATGGCGGGCATGTCGATGTCGCAGACGATCACGTCCGGCTGCTGCGCTCGGGCGAGCGCCACGCCCGCATGCGGCTCCTGCACGGTGAGGACCTCGTAGCGCGTGCCCAGCTTCGATCCGAGGTAACGCAGGACGACGGCGTCGTCGTCGATCAATAGAACCTTGGTGCGCTTGGCCATGAAGAGCTTCGAGAGTCGCGGTGGGGTGGGGCAATGGGTGAGACGATGGGGTGGGGCATTGTCACGCAACTTTTCGCGCGATGGGGCGCATGGCCGCGCCGCGCGGAGACGAGCGGCAGGAAATGGACGACCGGACGGTCTCGCTTCCCACACGAAACCGCCGCATCCCAACATAATTTGAATCGCGCAACGCTCGTACATTCGTGGACGCGCCCACCACCATCACGCAGCCCGCCACCGAAGAGCTCCCGCGGCGAGGCACCGGCATCGATCTGCGCGGCGATTTCGTGCAAGCCCATGGGGCACGCGTGTTCCTCGTCCTCTGCGCGGTGGGCGGGCTCTTCCTGCTGCCGTTCGCGCTCAACAACTTCGTTCAGGACCGCGCGGTGCTCGGCGTCGCGAGCCTGCTGGTGGTGGTCGGCCTGCTGGGCAATGCGTACGCGATCGCGCGGCACCGCAAGCCCGCGTTCCCGGTGGTCCTCATCTTCGGACCCGCGCTCGTCGCGCTCGGCCTGGCGATGTACGAGCAAGGCCTCGTGGGCATCCTCTGGTGCTACGCCGCGATCCTGCTCATCCATTTCGTGCTGCCGCGCGGGCCCGCCAACCTCTTCAACGGCGCGATCGTGCTCATGGCTATTCCGGCGGCGTGGTTCCACCTGGGGCCTCAGGTGACTGCGCGCGTCGGCGTGACGCTGGCGCTCACCATGCTCTTCACGAACATCTTCTCCTCGATCACCGACGCGCAGCGCAGGAAGGAAGCGCAGCAACGCCAGCGGCTCGACCTGCTCGTGCGCGGCACGAACGCCGGCTCGCTCGAGTGGGAGGCCAACGGCAAGGTGCTCTATTCGCAGCGCCTGCGGGCGCTGCTGGGCCTGCCGCTCGAAGGCGACTCGAGCCGGTGGCAATTCACCGACTTCGTGCACCCCGACGACCGCGAACGCATCGGCGCGCACATCCGCGCGGTGTTCGATGCGCGCGCGCGGCCGCACAGCGTGATCCATCAGCCGCCCGACGACCTGAGGCTCCTGCGCGTGTCCGGCCACGCGATCTGGGTCCACACGGAAGGCATCGCCGTGATGGACGGCCGCGGCCGCACGCAGGCCTTCATCTGCACATTCATGGACATCTCCGAGCACGTGAACGCGCAGCAGGCGCTCCTCGAATCGCACGAGCGCATGCGCGAGCAGGCGCGCCAGCTCGAGCGGCAAAACGAGCAGCTGCGCGAGGCGATCCGCGTGCGCGAGGAAGTCGAACGCATCGCGCGGCACGACCTGAAGACGCCGCTCGCCTCGATCGCCTCCGTGCCGCGGCTCCTGCGCGAATCGGGGCCGCTCGCCGCGCGCGAGGAGGAGCTCCTCGCGATGGTGGAAAACGCCGCGCTGCGCGTGCTGAGCATGGTGAACCTCTCACTCGACCTCTACCGCATGGAGCAGGGCACCTACCGCCTGCGTGCCGAGCCGGTGGACCTGGGCGGACTCGTGCGCACGGTGGCGCGCGAGCTTCGAGGGCATGCGGACTCCAAGCGCATCGCGTTTCGCGTCGAGGCGCCGCGCGAGCCGCTCCTCGGCAAGGGGGAGGAGCTGCTTTGCTACTCCATCCTCGCCAACCTCATGAAGAACGCGCTGGAAGCGTCGCCGGAAGGCGGCAGCGTCACGGTGCGGCTGCAGCGTCACCGGTATGCGACCGACACGGTGATGCTCACGATCCACAACGCCGGCGCCGTGCCCGAGGCCGTGCGCGAGAACTTCTTCCAGAAGTACGCGAGCCACGGCAAGCCGGGCGGCACGGGGCTCGGTGCCTATTCCGCGCGGCTCATGGCGCAGGTGCAAAGCGGCGACCTGCAGATGTCCACCGGCGAATCGGAAGGCACGACGCTTGCGCTGTGGCTGCCGCTCTGGCCCGCCTCGGCGCCCGCGGCGCCTGTGCCGGGCGCACCGAGCCGGCCGGCCGTTTCCGCGCGCGAGGAGACGATGCCGGGCATCCCGATGCCGGCGGAGCCGGCCGAAGCGCAGACGCGCGCGCTCCTCGTCGATGATGACCCGTACAACATCCTCGTGCTCAGAAGCCTGCTGCCCGCGCGCGTGAGCGTGGACGAGGCGGTGAATGGCCGGGCCGCGCTCGAGTGCGTGGCGCGTGCGCGCCCCGACATCGTCTTCCTCGATCTGCAGATGCCCGTGATGGGCGGGCCGGAGACGATCCGGCGGATTCGCGAGCTGCAGCGCGAGCGCGGCCAGGTGCCGAGCGTGATCGTTGCATTCTCCGCGTGGGACGACGAAGCGACGCGGAGGCAGTGCGAGGAGGCCGGGTTCGACCACTACCTCGTGAAACCCGCCACGCGCGAGGAAGTGCTGGCGGTGGTGCGCGGCGAGTCGCTTTCCTGCGCGGCCGATGCGGGCGACTCCATCGACGACGATCCGGGCGCGCTGCTGCCCGAATTCATCGCGTCGCGCCGCGTGCTGATGGGACAGCTGCGCGAGGCCGCCGAGCGCGGCGACCGCAACGCCGTGCGCGCGGCCGCACACATGCTCGCGGGCAGCCTCGGCATGTACGGCTTCGAGGCGGCGGGCGAGCTCAGCCGCGAGATTTCAGTGCAGGCGCAAGCGCGCGAACTGGACTGGCTGCAGCAGCGGTGCGCGGAACTCGCCGAGCGATTCGAGCGGGACCAGGTGCAGGCGCACGCGTAGGGTGCGTTCGGCTCGTCATCAAGCCGACACGCTCGGCGCGGACGATCCCCGGGCGGAGGATGCGGCAAACGATGAAGCGAAGAATCCGCGCGGCCGCCGCCGCGGCGCTGGCCGTGCCCACGTGTGCGCTGGCCTGCGCGTCGAGCGTCGAGGAGGTTGCCGCGCTGCTCGGGGAGAAGCGCCTGCCGCAGGCGTGGGTCGAGACGTCGATGGCCGACGGCAAACCGCTCGTGATGTCGCTCGCGCAACGCGACGGCGTGCTCTTCATGCAGTTCTACAAGACCCACGAAGGGCTCTGGGCGCAGGGCCCGGTGGCGGTGTGCGCGAGCAACGACGAGGTCGTGGCCGAGATCGCGCCGGGGCGCGTCGCGCTCGGTCCGGCCGCGCACTGGCTGCTGCGTCAGGCGCTTGCGAACGGCGCGCGCTTTCGGCTCGCCAGGCTCGGCCGGCGGTTGCGCGTGGCAACCACCGGCTGGAGCGGAATCTTCGCGCCGGCCGAGTAGGCGAGCAGGCGCCGCGTTCACGGCACGGCCGCGCAGGCGTGTGCTATCAACGGGGCATGGCTGCCTTGGCACCGCTCGATCGCCTGCCCGCGTTCGATCGCGAAGGGCGCTTGCGCGTCGTGATCGAAGCGAGCGCGGCAACGCGCACCAAACTCAAGTACGAGCCGCGCCTGCGCGCGTTCGAGCTGCACCTGATGCTGCCGGTGGGCAGCGCCTTTCCCACGGATTTCGGCTTCATTCCTTCCACGCGCGGTGGCGACGGCGACCCACTCGATGCACTGGTCTTCGCGGACGAGCCGCTCGCACCGGGCATCGTCGTGCCGTGCCACGTGCTGGGTGTGATCGAGGCCGAGCAGACAAGCGCCGCGAACGCGAAGCCGGTGCGCAACGACCGCTTCATCGCGGTGGCCGCCGCTTCACACCGGTTCGGTCACTGGCGTTCGCTCGAGGACGTGCCCGGGAAGGTGCTGTGCGAACTGGAAGCGTTCTTCGTGTCGTACAACGCGCAGCGAGGTGTGAAGTTCACGCCGCTCGGGCGAAAGGACGCGGCCGCGGCGCGGCGGGCATTGAAGCGATCGGCCGGGGCGGGATCGTCAAGGAGGAAGCGGTGACGCTGACGGTGGATCAGCGCCAGAACGGCCGCACCTCAGCGCGGAAGCGCCGGCATGCCTTCTCGCATTCGGCGAGCGCGGCGCGCCGGTTCGCCTGCAGCCAGCCGACCGCGAACCACGCGGGTGCTTCGATCGCGGTGCGCTCGTTCCACGCCGAAAGCGCGGTGATCGTGTCCTGATACTCGCCCAGCGCGTCCTGCAGCGGCTTGATCGTTTCGAGGAAGTCCTCGACCTGCGTGCGCCGGTACAGCGTGCCAACGAAATCCGCGAGATAGCGCAGGTGCTTCAACCGCTTGCGCAGCGCGTGCTGCCCTTCGAGCGGAAGCGCCGCAAAATCCTTCGTGCCCTTGCGCACGCGGCGATGGAGTTTCTTCAAGCGCGCTTCGATCAGCGCGTGAAGCGCGTGTGGATCGGCCGCAGGCAACTCGCCGTCGGTGCAGAGGTTGCCGAGCACGTGCAGCAGCACGGACTGCAACCGGCCCTCGCGCACAGTGGCCCCCGGGTCCGGCGGGTCGCTTCGCGGCACGTGCAGGCGGCCGGACGGCGCGCCGTCGGCCTCCATCTGCCGGATGAGGCGCGGCTCGACGTAGGTGCTGTCGCGGTAGGCGCCCAGCGCGCGGAACGCATCCTTGAGCACCTGGATCTCCGCGGGCGAGCAGAACGGCGCCAGCGTCTGGAATTCGCGCAGCGCCGTGCGCAGGCGGCGCAGGCCGACGCGCATCTGGTGGACGTGCTCGTCGGCGTACGCATCGGCGGCGATCGCGCTCGCGTTGCCCAGCACCTGGCTCAACGCGGAGCCGACGACCGCGCGTGCGACGGCGGGCACGTCCATGTTCGCGTCGAGTTCGGGTGCCTCGAAGCCGGTGGGCTCGATGCGCTCTTCGGCCGCCGCGAGACGCCGGCCCCGCATCGACTTCGTGACCGTGTCGAGCCAGAGGCCGTGCTGTTCGCACCAGCGCTGCGCGAGTTCGATGGCCGATGCACGGCTGCCTTGCTTCAGTTCCAGTTCGAGTTCGGCGATGTCCTCGTGACGGCGCCCCGCGATCACGCGGCCCGTATCGAGCGCGAGTTCGACGGTGGTGGTGCCGACCGTGAGCAGTCGCGTGGTGCGCGAAATGTCGGTGCGGAATTGTTCGCCGAGCGAAGCGTCCGCCTTGGCGCCGAGGCCGCCCAGGGCATCGGCGAGCAGCTTGCCCGCATCGGTGCCCTTGTGCCGGGCGAGGCGGATGCGGGCATCCTCGCCCTCTGCCAGCACGACTTCGTGTTCGAGGCGATCGAGCATGCCGTCGCCCGGCGCCTTCACGGTCTGCACCCAGTGTCGGCCTTCCTGGCGCAGGCGCAGCACGACTTGGCGCGCGGCGAGCTTGCCGTCTTCGGTGTCGAAGTAGCGTGCTCGCAGGCGCTCGTCGCGCGATTCGCCGCGGCGCACGGCGGCCTGCACGGCGGCGAGCCTGTCGCCGGGGACGTTCAGCTTGATCTCGAATTCGCTCACGGCGCGAAGCGTAGCAGGGTCGCGTGCCGGCCGATCGGAAGCTTTCCAATTCGGCTACAATGGCAATCCTTTCGGGGGTGTAGCTCAGCTGGGAGAGCGTCGCGTTCGCAATGCGAAGGTCAGGAGTTCGATCCTCCTCATCTCCACCAAAGGCTTCCGGTTTTCAGATGTGGGTTCTTAGCTCAGTTGGTAGAGCAGCGGACTCTTAATCCGTAGGTCGTAGGTTCGAATCCTACAGGACCCACCACTTCAAACCTGTCCTTCCCGAAGAGATACGTGACTGAACGTACCTGAGACATGGGTGACATCCTCGCGCCGAACGCGTTGTCGAGGGGTTGCAATGTCCTGGTTGCGAAAGGCATCAGCGAAAGCATGAAATGAGCCTTGCCATTCAGCTCCAAGCCAGCTCCAAGCCAGCCCGAGGCCAATCGAGCGCGATCAAACGTCCACTGGATGAGAGTGTCACGTAGGCGGTCCGCCGGTCCGGTCCACCGAAGCAGATATTTGTAGTGAACAGGTCGGGCAGCGGCGTGTGGTCGATTCGCTTTCCGTCCGGCGCGATCGTCGTGATGCCGCCATTGAACAGCGTCGCGACGCAGATGTTGCCGTCGGCCTCGACGGCAAGCGAATCGAAAAGCTGGTAACCCGGCAGGCCCGCCACCAACGTGCCGCCATTGGGCGACGGGAACGGCTTGCGATCGATCTCACCCGGCGCGCGAACGGCGAAGGCCCACAGCCGGCCGGTTGCTGTCTCTGCCACATATAGGACGCAGCCGTCGGGTGACAGCCCGATCCCGTTGGGCGTCATCATGGGATGGATCACTTCGCGGATCTCGCTGCCGTCGATGCGCGCGTAGTAGACGCCGCCCTGGTCCATGTCGCGCTCGCGGCGCTTGCCCAAGTCCGTGAACCAGAAGCCTCCCGCGCTGTCGAACACGATGTCGTTCGGCCCGCGCAGCGGTCCGTTGGGCGACTCGCGATACAGCACGCTCCATTCGCCGGTGACCGGATCGACACGCTCGATTCTTCCGCCGCCGTAGGCCATCGACTGGCGACCAGGGCGCACGCCATGCTCATCGCGATGCCACTCGAACCCGCCGTTGTTGCAGACATAGACGGCACCATCGGGCCCGATCGCCGCGCCGTTGGGCCCGCCGCCCAGATGCGCAACGACTTGCTTCTCGCCTGAAGGCCGCACGCGCGTCACGTTACCGTGCTGGATCTCGACCAGCAGGATCGACCCGTCCTTCATTGCGATGGGCCCTTCGGGGAACCCCAGTCCTTCAGCCAGAATTTTCACGATCGTCCTTCGCCCGCAGGGAACACGCGCTTGCCGCGCGGCGTTGAATACTCTAGTATGGTACTCGCGTCCGGTTCGCGGACCCTCGCGGAGGCAGGAGAAATTTCGTGAAGATCGAGCAAGTCCAGAGTCTCCATTGCGATGCGGGATGGAGGACATTCTCCTTCCTGAAGGTGACCACCGATGACGGTCTCGTGGGCTGGTCGGAGTACACCGAGGGTGACGGCAGCCGCGGCCTGACGTCGGTGATCCACGGCATGGCCGAGGGCCTGATCGGGATGGACCCGCGCCCCGTGCAGGCGATCGCGTCGCTCCTCTACATCCGCCACCAGCAAGCGGCGAGCGGCGTCAACCAGCGCGCGATGGCGGCGATCGAGAACGCACTGCTCGACATCAAGGGCAAGGCGCTCGGCGTGCCGGTCTACGAATTGTTCGGCGGGCCGATTCGCACCCGGTTGCCGGTCTACTGGTCGCACTGCGGCACCTACCGCGTTCGAAACCATCGCGACGTCGGAACGCCGCAGGCGATGACCTATGACGACATCTCGGCACTCGGCGCTCATGTGAAGACGCGCGGCTTCAAGGGCCTCAAAACCAACATCCTGGACTTCGACGGCACGCGGCTGGTGGGTTTCGGTCCCGGCGCCGGGCGCACGCCGGGCTGGCCGGAACTGAACGTCGATCGCAGGGCGCTGAAGGCGGTGCGCGATACACTCGCCGCGTTTCGCGCCGGGGCCGGCCCGGAGATGGACCTGTATCTGGACGTCAACTATCACTTCAAGACCGAGGGACTGCTGAAGGTTGCGAAGGCCGTCGAACCCTACGACCTCGCGTGGCTGGAATTCGACACGTGGGACCCGCGCGCGCTAGCCTTGATTCGCAGTCGCGCGCCATGTCCTGTCGCCTCGTCCGAGTCGGTGTCGGGCCGGCGCGGCTATCGCCCGTTCCTCGACGCCTACGCATCGGACGTCGTCATCGTCGACGTGCTGTGGAACGGCATGCTCGAGTCGATGAAGGTTGCCTCGATGGCCGAGAGCTACGAGGTCAACGTCGCACCGCACAACTACTACGGCCACCTCGCCACCGCGATCAGCGCTCACTTCTGCGCGGTGGCGCCGAACTTTCGGGTGATGGAGGTTGACGTCGACAGTGCGAGCTGGCGCGACGAGCTGTTCGTGAACGCACCGGTCATCGACAACGGCGACTTGCTGCTGCCCACCGGGCCCGGCTGGGGCGTGGAGGTGAACGAAGCGGCTGTGCGCGCCCATCCCCCGAAGTAAGGTTGGATCGATGATGGACTTCACAGGCAAGGTTGCATTGATCACCGGCGGCGGCGGCGACATCGGCCGGGCTGCGGCGCTCGCCTTCGCAGCGCATGGCGCGAGAGTCGTGGTCGTGGACATCGACGAGGAAGCCGGCCTCGCCTGCACGAATGCGATCGAGGAGCACGGCGGCGATGCCCGCTTCGTGCGCGCCGACGTCGCGCGCTCCGACGACGTGCGGCGCTACGTGCAGGCTTCGCTCGATGCCTACGGCGCCATCGACTGCTTCTTCAACAACGCGGGAGTCGAGGGTGCCATCGCGCCGACGCAGGACTATGACGAGGCGATGTTCGATCGCGTGATCGGCATCAACCTGAAGGGCGTGTTCCTCGGCTTGCGCCATGTCCTGCCGGTGATGCTGCGACAAGGGGGCGGCACCGTCGTGAACACGGCATCGATCACCGCGATCTTCGGCGGTGCCGGCATGCCCGCCTATGTCGCCTCCAAGCACGGCGTCCTGGGCCTGACCAAGGCAGCGGCGGCCGATGTCGCGCGAATGGGCGTGCGCGTGAACGCCATCTGCCCCGGTCCCGTGGAGACGCGGATGATGCGTTCGATCGAGACGCAGCGCAACCCGGCCGACCCCGTCGCGATGGGCGTGGCCATCCGTGCCGGCATCCCCACCGGCGCCTACAGCACGCCGCTCGAAATCGCGAACGCGGTCCTGTACCTGTGCTCGCCGCTCTCCGGCAACGTCACCGGAACCCATTTGATGCTCGATGGCGGCCGCACGGCCACGGGTGGCGCGCCATCGCCGAACCGAATCCAGGAGAACATGAAATGAAAGCTCTCGAAGGCAAGGTCGCGGTGATCGTCGGCGGCACCAGCGGCATCGGCGCGCGCACGGCGGAAGTCTTCGTCGAGGAAGGCGCGACCGTGGTGATCGCGGGCCGTCGCAGCGACGCCGGCGAAGCGTTGGCAAGCAAGCTGGGCGGCGCGGCAAGCTTCGTGAAGACCGACGCGGCGAGCGAGACGGAGTTGAAGGACCTGATCGACGGGACGGCCCAACGTTTCGGCCGCATCGACTGCCTCTTCAACAACGCGGGGTACGGTATTCCCCAGCGCAGCATCGCCGACCTGGACATCGCCGAGTTCGATGCGCAGATGGCTGTCATCGTACGCGCCGTGGTACTGGGCATGAAATTCGTCGCGCCGGTCATGCTGCGCCAGCGCTCCGGCTGCATCCTCAACACGGGCAGCATCGCCGCGCATCGCTCGGGGCTGAGTTCGCAGACCTATTCGCTTGCCAAGGCGGCGGTCGTGCACGCGACGCGTTGCGTGGCAGCCGAACTCGGCGAGCACAACATCCGTGTCAACAGCATCTCGCCCGGTGCCATCGTGACCGGCGTGTTCGCCAAGGGCGTCGGCGTCGATCCCAATACCGCAGACCGGCACCTCGAGACCGTGACCAGGCACTTCGCCAATGCGCAGCCGATCCCGCGCGCCGGCATGCCGCAGGACATCGCCCAGGCTGCGCTGTTCCTCGCGTCCGACTCCGGCAGCTTCATCAACGGCGTCGACCTCGTGGTGGATGGAGGCGTGATCACCGGCAACCGTTTCTCCGCGGGCATCCAGGCGCGGCGCGATTTGGTTGCCGCAGTGAAGGCCGAGATCGACTCGGCCGGCTGAGCGAAAGGCAACGACAGTGTCCAACAAGATCATCGTCACGTGCGCCGTCACCGGCAGCGGGGAAGGCTTCCGCACCAATCCCGCGGTGCCGATCACGCCGGAGCAGATCGCGCGGGCCGCGCTCGAAGCCGAAAGCGCCGGCGCCTCCATCGCGCACCTGCACGTGCGCGACCCCGAGACCGGCAAGGGATCCGGCCGCGTGGATCTGTACCAAGACGTCGTGGAACGAATTCGTGGCGCTCGGTCGCAACTGATTCTCGAGTTGTCGTGCGGGCGCGGCGGCACCTATGCGTTCGACGCGGCCAAGCTGGGTGTTGCCGGCGAAGGATCGACGTTGCTCGCCGCGGCCGAGCGCGTGGCGCACGTCGAACTATTGCGCCCCGAGCTGTGCAGCCTGGACGTCGGCTCGATGAACTTCGAAAAGCTCGTCTACATGAACGCGCCGAGCGAGTTGCGCGAAATGGCGCGGCGCATCCGCGCGGCGGGCACGCGGCCCGACCTCGAAGTGTTCGAGCTCGGGCACATCGAATTCGGCAAGCAGTTGATCCGGGAAGGACTTGTGGAGACGCCCGCCTTGTTCCAGGTCGTGCTGGGCGCGCGCTGGGGCGCGCCGGCGACGCTATCGACGATGCTGGCGATGAAGGACTCGCTCGCGGGCCTGCACTGGTCGATCGCCGATCTGGGCTCCGGTCACCCGCATCGCACGATCTCGCAAGGTGCACTTCTGGGTGGCAGCGTGCGCGTCGGCCTCGAAGACAGCATCTACATCGAGCCGGGCGTGCTGGCCAGCAGCAACGCGCAACAGGTCGAGCAGGCTGTCACGCAGATGCGCCACCTGGGCTACGAAGTCGCCACGCCGCGCGAGGCGCGCGACATGCTCGGCCTGAAGGGGCCCTGACTTTGGGAGACAGCGATGCCGCGCCAGATGTGGACCCTCACCCAGTCGGACGCCAGCTTCCTCGTCGATCGTGCGATCGAGGCGGCTGCGGGGATGGGTGTGCGTGTCACGGTTGTCGTGGTGGAGGCGAGCGGCGTCCCCCTTGCGCTGCTCCGCATGGACGACACCAAGCCCGCGAGCGTCCACGTTGCGCAGGCCAAGGCGTGGACCGCCGCGTTGTTCCAGCGGCCCAGTGGCGACTACGGCCCCACCACCGCACCGGGCGCCATTGCCTACGGTCTGCCGAATGCATTTCCCGGCTGGATGGTCCCGCTGATCGGTGGCCAGCCGATCGTCGCGGCCGGAGTGTGCATTGGCGGCATCGGTGTGAGCGGCGCGACGGGCGAGCAGGACGACGGCATCGCTCAGGCCGCAACGGCCGCGTTCGCGCAGCGGGCGGTGGCATGAAGAGCAAGAAACTCACCGTGGTCCGCACACCGGACAAGCTGGGCGACATGGGACTCGCATCGCCGCGCTCGTCGCTGTCGTCGGTCGACTCCGCCGCGCAGCATATCCAGCAGGAGTTGCGGCGCGCGATCGTGACGCTGGAACTGCCTCCGGGTGCGCACCTGTCGGAGAACGAAGTCGCGTTGCGCTTCGGCGTCTCGCGCCAGCCGGCGCGCGAGGCGATGATCGCGCTCGCCAAGCTCGGTCTCGTGCGCGTCGTGCCGCAACGCGGAACGGTCGTGGTGAAGATCTCGGCGCGGCAGGTGATGCAGGTGCGCTTCACGCGCGAGGCGATCGAGACGGCGATCGTGCGCCAGGCCTGCGCGCGCTTCGACCCGATGTTCCGCGCCAGCATCGACACCATCCTCGCGGCGCAGCGCAAGGCGGCGAAGGACGGCGACTTCGTCACCTTCCAGCTGCACGACGAGCGTTTCCATGCAGCGCTCGCCGCCGGCGCCGATGCCGAGCTGGCGTGGCAGGCCGTCATCGACATCAAGGCCCACATGGACCGCGTCTGCCACCTGACGCTGCTGGACCAGAAGACGGTGCTCGGGCTGATCGCGCAGCACGAGACCATCCTGGCCGCCATCGATGCGCACGATGCGGACGCAGCCGACCGCGCCATGCGCCGCCACCTGACCGAAGTCCTTCGCTCGCTGCCGAAGGTGCTCGTGGATCGCGCGGACCTGTTCGAATGAGAAACGCCGGCATCGACAGTTTCTTCGACCGGCATTTCGCGCGGGTCACGGTGCTGCCCACGTTCGCGATGATGCTGTGCGTCTTCGGCCTGCCGCTCCTGTTCTCGCTCTACCTGGGCTTCAACTCGTGGGGCCTGGAGCAGTCCCTCTTCGCGGGCAAATTCGTCGGCCTTGCCAACTACGACGATGTGGTGAGCAACCCCGTGTTCCAGAAGGCGACGCTGATCACCTTTGGCTATACGGCCGCCACCGTGGCGGCACAGATGCTGCTCGGGCTCGGGATCGCGCTGCTGCTGAACGTGGACCTGCCAGGCATGCGCGTGTTCCGCAGCGTGCTGATCGTGCCGATGATGATGACGCCGATCGTCGGCGCGCTGTGCTGGAAGCTGCTGCTCGACCCGAGCCACGGCATCCTGAACCAGTGGATCGGCGCGGAGGTCGTGTGGCTCGGCCGCCCCGACACGGCGATCTACGCGATCTGGCTGGTCGGCGTCTGGCAGAACACCATCTACGTCACGATCATCGTGCTGGCCGGGCTGCGTTCGCTGCCGAGCGAGCCGCTCGAGGCGGCCGCGATCGACGGCGCCGGCCGCCTCGCGACCTTCTGGTTCATCACGCTGCCGATGCTGCGGCCCTACCTGCTGGTGGCCCTGCTGCTGCGCACGATCTTCGAGTTCCGCGCCTTCGACAACATCTATGCGATGACGGGCGGCGGCCCGGCGAACAGCACGATGGTCCTCTCGATGTACACCTACCTCACGACGTTCGTGCAGTTCGACTTCGGTTTCGGCGCGGCAGCGGCCTGGCTGATGCTGCTGATGTCGCTCGTGATGTGCGTGCTGTTCATCATCGTGATCCGCCGCCGGGAGGCGCTCTGATGGCCGCCGTGACCGGTTCCGCACGCGCGCGCAAGCTGGAGTCGGCGCTGATCTATGCCGCGCTTGCGATCCTCGCGTTCGCATTCCTGTTCCCGGTGCTCTGGGTGTTCGGCCTGTCGCTCAAGACGCGCTCCCAGGTGTTCGCGTCGCCGCCGCTCTACCTGTGGTGGCCGACGTTCGAGAACTACGCCGCGGTGCTCGTGCGCGCGGACTTCGTGCGCGCCTTCACCAACACGATGATCGTGTCGACCAGCGCCGTGCTGCTGTCGCTCGCGGTCGGCGCACCGGCCGCGTATGCGTTTGCGCGCTTTCCGTTCCGCGGCCGCTCGGCGCTGTTCTTCGCCCTGCTCGTGATGCGCATGCTGCCGCCGATCGCCGTGCTGGTGCCGATGTACCTGCTGTTCCACAAGATGGGGCTTGCGACCACGCGGCTGAGCGTCGTGCTGGCGTACACGACCTTCAGCCTGCCGCTGGTGGTGTGGATCATGCGCGGCTACTTCGAGGACTTGCCGGTCGAACTGGAGGAGAGCGCGTGGATCGACGGGGCCAGCCGCTTCGCCGCGTTCCGCTTCGTCATCCTGCCGCTGGCCCGGCCGGGGCTGGTGGCGGCCAGCATCCTGTGCCTGCAGCTGGCGTGGAACGACTTCCTGTTCGCCGCCGTGCTGACCAACAACGCCACGCAGACGCTGCCCGTGATGATGGCGGCCTTCAACGCGGGCGAGTCCGGCATGGACTGGGGCGGACTCACGGCATCGGGAATGCTGGTCACCCTGCCTGTGGTCCTCTTTTCATTCCTGGCTCAGCGCCACCTCGTGGCGGGCCTGTCGTCGGGAGCGGTCAAGGGCTGAACGCGCGGAGCGGCCCCTGACCTTTCAGCAAGTCGGTTCCGCATCGTTTGTGAGTCGAGTGGTACGTGCAACCCAAGGAGACAACGAAATGGCTGCATTGAATCGAAGGCAATTGTTGAAGGGCTCGGCGGCCGGCGTGCTGGCAGCTTCCTCGGTGAGGGCGTGGTCGCAGTCCAAGCCGGACAAGCTGGTGCTGGTCTGCGAGAACTCGCGTGCCTGGAAGCGCACGCTGCTGGAGGAAGTGGCGCCGACGTTCGAAAAGGTCCACGGCATCAAGATCGATTTCACGATGCTGCCGGTGGACGCGTGGCGCGCTCGCCTGAAGGCGGAACTGAACGCAGGGTCGACCGGCATCGACCTCGCGATGCTGTCGGTGCAGATGTCGGGGTGGATGGCGCCGCACGTGCTGGACCACAACGAAGTCGTGCGCAAGATCATGGCGCGCGACCCCGATTTCGCGTGGGACGACTTCCTCGGCAAGTCCGCGGGAACCTACGACGGCAAGCTGGTCGGCATTCCCTATCGCATCACGGCGCAGATCCTGCACTACCAGAAGGCGTTGCTGCAGCAAGCCGGCTTCACGCAGGCACCGCGGACCTTCGCCGAATTCGAGAAGGCCGCGATCGCCGTGAACTCGCCGCCGACGCGCTACGGCTTCGGCCTGATGGGCAAGCAAGGCGCCGGGACCTTCACCAACGTCGTGCCCTGGATCTTCTCGGCCGGCGGCCGCCTGCTGGACTTCAAGACCGGCGAGATCTACATCGACGATGACAAGGCGGCAGCCGGCCTGCAGTTCTACGCCGACCTGTTCAACAAGGACAAGGTCGTGCCACCGGAAGCCACGACGTGGGAGTTCGACGAGATCATTGCTGGCGCGCAGAAGGACAGGTACGCGATGTCCGTCACGTTCTCGTCGTACGGCACGCTTTTCAACGACCCGAAGCTGTCGAGCACTGGCGGCAAGTGGGCCTGGGCGACGATGCCGGGCTACCCGTCGAAGGAGCAGAACCGCAGCCTGGTCGACGGCCAGTTCATGGCGATCTCGAAGTACTCGAAGAACCAGGATTGGGCGATGGAGTTCGTGCGCATGGCTTGCGGCAAGCAGGCGATGATCCGCTCCATGGAGGGCGGCAATGCACCGCCGCGCAACTCGTGCCTGCGCGACCCGCAGATGGTGGCCGCGCTCGGCTGGCCCGCCGTCGCCGCGGAGGCGATCGAGAAGGGCGGCATCCCGATCTCGCAGGAGGCCGCGTGGGACGGTCTGGAGATCGCGCTGCGCACCGGCGTGTCCGAAGCGTTGCTCGGCCAGAAGACGGCCAAGGCCGCGCTGCAGGGCGTCGCTGCCGAATGGCGGCGCAACCTGCGCCGCGCGGGCATCATCAAGTCGTGACGTCGCGGGCAGGACCGAGTGGCCGAAATTTCCATCGACAACGTTCGCAAGGCCTTCGGCGCCCACGAGATCTTGCATGGCGTGAGCGCGAAGGTCGCGGACGGCGAGTTCGTGGTGCTGGTGGGGCCGTCGGGCTGCGGCAAGTCGACCCTGCTGCGCATGATCGCCGGGCTGGAAACGGTCGGCAGCGGCACGATCCGGATCGGCGACCGCGTCGTCAAC
This sequence comes from Ramlibacter sp., assembly GCF_035548915.1. GTDB lineage: Bacteria > Pseudomonadota > Gammaproteobacteria > Burkholderiales > Burkholderiaceae_C > Ramlibacter. The sequence continues at coordinate 28,197 of NZ_DASZSE010000044.1, forward strand.
GACGTGACGCCGCAGGACCGCAACGTCGCGATGGTGTTCCAGAATTACGCGCTGTACCCGCACATGACGGTCTACAAGAACCTGGCCTTCTCGCTGCGGTTCCAGGGTGCGTCGCGCGCGGAGAGCGACGAGAAGGTCCGGCGCGCAGCCGGCATCCTCGGGCTCACGGAGTTGCTGGACCGCTATCCGCGCCAGCTCTCGGGCGGGCAGCGGCAGCGCGTGGCGATGGGCCGGGCCATCGTGCGCGATCCGCTGGCTTTCCTGTTCGACGAACCGCTGTCGAACCTGGACGCGAAGCTGCGCGTGCAGATGCGCGTGGAGATCAAGGCCTTGCACCAGCGGCTGCGCACGACCATCGTCTACGTCACGCACGACCAGATCGAGGCGATGACGATGGCCGATCGGATCGTCGTCATGCGCGATGGCTCGGTCGAGCAGGTCGGTGCGCCGCTCGAGGTGTACGACTCGCCGGTGAACCGGTTCGTCGCGGGATTCATCGGTTCGCCGGCGATGAACTTCCTCGATACCCGCTACGTGACCGTAGGCGGTCCCGGTGTGCGCACGGCGGGCGGCACGGTGCTGCAACTCGCAACCCAAGCAAATCTGGCCGAGAACCAGCCGGTGGTCTATGGCGTGCGACCCGAGCACCTCGAGGTGTCGTCAACGGGCATCCCGGTCGTCGTCTCCGTCGTCGAGCCGACCGGATCGGAGACCCACATCTTCGCCAGGGCCGGTGAGCAGGACGTGACGGCGATCGTGCGCGAGCGAGTCGACGTCATTCCAGGACAGACCATCCACCTGAAACCGAAGGCCGACCGCGTCCACCTGTTCGATGCCGAGTCCGGCTTGCGGCTGCCGCACTGAGGGCGCGACGGCCGACATCCCGGACCGACTCCCACGGCCAGAGGCGTGAGCACCCGCCGCGTGCCGCCAGATCTTGTGCCGCAAGCCTGGGCCCCTGGCTCGAGGGTCGACGCGGTCGCCTGCGCGGCAGTCCACATTCATGCCGCCACTTGCTTGTCGGCAAGCGTGGCACCTCGGCCCGCCTCTGCCCGCTCGATCGCTTCCAGGGACTTGCGCGCCGTCTCCGGCCCCAGGAGGGCGACGATGAAAGCGCAGACGAGAAATACCGCCGTGCACAGAGCGATGACAGCCGCGGCCGAGCCCGCCTGAAACAGCGTCAGCACGATGAACGGAACGAAGACGCCCGATACGCGCGCGGCCGTGTTGGCAAATCCGTTGCCGCGCATCCGGTATTCCGTGGGGAACAGCTCCGGCACGTAGCAACCCATGCCCAGAGCCGCCACGAGGTACAGGCCGACCATCAACACGAGACCCGCTCCGAGCAGGACGAGATCGGATGAAGCGCCGAGGTATACGAGGCCCGCGAGCGCATCGAGCAGCAGCACGGCAACGAGCGTCTTCTTGCGCGCAGCCCGGTCCGCCAACCAGATTCCGACCACGCATCCGAGCGGCGCGCCGGCCGACATCATGGCGGTGAACGCGAGCGATTGCGCGATCGAGAGGCCCTGCTTCACGAAGAACGTGGGCATCCAGGCGACGAAGCTGTAGATGACGATCACCAGCGACACGGCGATTGTCGTCGACACGAGCGTGCGGGGAAGCACTGCCCGGCCGAAGAGCACGGTCCAGGGAACGTGGCGTTGCGCGGGCTGGGCGGTGGCGATCGTGCCGGGCACCGACTGTGTCCTGGAGACTTCCGCCTCGATGGCAGCCATCAGTGCGGCGGCTTCTCCGTGCCGGCCCTTCGATTCGAGCCACCGCGGCGACTCCGGCATCGAGCGCCGTGCCAGCCAGACGAGGAGCGCGCCGATGCCCGCGATCACGAACATCCAGCGCCAGCCGAAGTTCGGAACGACGAGGAACGAAACGGCTGGGGCCACGAACACACCCATGTTCACGATCAGCGCAAGCATCGCACCCCACCGCCCCCGCACCTGTGGAGGCACGAATTCCGCCAGCAGGGCGTAGCCGATCACGCTCTCGGCGCCCAGTCCGACGCCGATCACGAACCGCAGGCCGACCAGTACCTCCATCGACGGCGCGCACGCGGCAGCGACCGACGCGAAGCCGAACAGGAGGAGGTTGAACTGGTAGGCGAATTTGCGCCCGAACCTGTCGCCGACGATGCCGCCCACGAACGCGCCGGTCGCCATGCCGATGAACGTGGCGGACATGAAGAGCGCGTTCAGGTCCAGGCTCGACCATCCCTCCCGCATCACGGCAGCCAGGATGCTGCTGCCGATGTACAGATCGAAGGCGTCGATGAAGAGGCCCGCGCCGATGAGCACAAGAATGCGCCAGTGGAACGGCGAGATGGGCAGGCGATCGAGGCGATCGCCTGCATGCGCGCCTGCGGTCGTGGCGGTCATGTGGCGATCAGTTGATCCACGGGCTGTCCCATGAAGGCTTGACCTCGGGTCCGTGCGTCTGCTTCGTGTAGAGGCGCAGGCGCCGGCCATCGGGGTCTTCCACCACGATCAGCCATCCGACCAGCCCGGCGAGTACCGGCGAATGCGGCAAATTCTTCGCCTGGAAGTGGGCGCGCCACTTCTCGAGATCGGCGGGGCCATCGACGGTCAGCGTGATGGGATCGAGCCCCTTCTGCGACTTTGCGGCGGCCGGATCGAGGCGGATCTCGAGTTCGGTACCCAGACCGGGAAACGACAGGATGTAGGCGAACAGCGTTCCGTCGGGCTTGCGATGGTCCATCGCCGTCTTCGTGCCAAAGGCCGCTTCGTAAAAGGCCCTGCTCTTTTCCAGATCCGCGACCACGAATTTCAGGTGGTGAATGCCAAGCGCGACAGGCGCGCCTGGCGCGGCCGTTTGCGCAGCCGCGGGCGCGTTGGCGCAGGCGCACAGGCACGCGAACGCCGGCGCCAAGAGAAATCCGGCGAATCGATCGATGTAGTTGCATCTCATGGTTGGCTCCTTTGGTGCTCCGTTGATCTCTACCGCTTCAGCATCCGCGCGACCAGATCGCCGCCAACGATCGAAGCCCCATGGTAGATGGCGCGGAGGCGGGTCGCCAGCAAGATGCTCCCTGTCATGCGAGGCGATGGCTGCCGACGCATGTCTAGAACGCGTGCCGCAAGCCGATGCCGAAGCTGGTCGCGCTTGCGCTGACGTTTCGCGGCGGCGCAGGCAGCGTGGTCGTGACGGTGTGGTCGTTCATTGCGATGGCGTAGACATCGGTTCGCTTGGAAAAGAAGTAGTCATAGCCGACGCTGGCAACGCGCCGGCTGAAGTTGCCGCCCGGCGCAGTGGGGGGCACAGGTGGAACGACGTCGCCTGTCTTGCGCGATGCATAGCCAGCGAGGATCTGCCCCGCGCCAACGGGGATGGACACGCTCAGGCTCCAGAGCCTGTGATCGCGGTCGGCCGGAGCAGCCAGCAGGCCGCCATCCTTGATCGCGCCGAGATTGGCGTGCACCTTGGCCCACTTGAAGTCGTAGGTGCCTGACAGAAGCCATGACTTCGTCTGCGAGAACGAAGTGCCGTCGGCAAACGTGAGCGGCGTTTTCTTCACGTCCTGCCATGCCAGCCCCGCGTACAGGTCACCCGTCCGATAGAACACGGCCGCGCCCAGGTTGCGCTTGCCTTGCCCCTCCGGCAACGCGCCGGCCACGCTGAACGACAAACCGCCCAGGGACGGGCTGTCGTAGACGATCTGGTTGTTCCATGCCGTTCCGCCCGACAACGGGCCGCCGACGAACATGACGAGGTTCATCGGCGAAAACGTCGTCGATGCGCCAAAGGCGTTGGCCGACAGCGAGTTGATGAACATCAGCGTCGTCACGTTGCCGAAACGCAATGAGCCGTAGCGCGCGTGCCCGATGCCGACCCAGGAGGTGCGGCTGAAGAAGCCGTCGCCTCCCAGGTTGGTGGGGGGGCCGAGCGCATCGCTGCGGCCCAAGGCGCCCGTATCGGCGCGGATGAAGGTGGAGAGCTCGAATGCCGCGTATGCGCCATCGCCCAGGTCCTCGCGCCCGCGAAAGCCGAGGTAGCTCGTGGACAGGCCGCCACCGTTGAGCACCTGCACGGGCCTGGTCGCCGAGTTGGCACCCGGCAGCGTGCCCATCCGGCCGACAAAGAGGTCCATCAATCCATAGATCGTCACGCTCGACTGCGCATGCGCAACTCCCCCGATGGTCAGCAATGCGGCGCCGACCAGGCCCAGCTTCCATTTCATCCTCGTCTCCATTCGTTGATTGAACCCAGCTCCGTTGGCCCCCTCAGGCCGCCAATGTTTCTTCTCGCCCCTTCACTGTCACTTCCAGAAGGCCAACGCCTTCGATCTCCGCGGCGATCTCGTCACCGGCTTGCAGGAACGGCACGCCGTGCGACTTGGCAGAGCCTGCGGGCGACCCCGTGAATACGACATCGCCTGGCTCCAGCGTCACGAAGCGGCTGATGATGGCGAGCTGCTCTTCGATGCTGTAGAGCATTTCGCGGGTCGATGCGTCCTGGCGAACCACGCCGTTCACGCGCAGGCTGAGACGCAAGGCGTGCGGATCCGGCACGAATGCCGCGGGCCGGATGTACGGCCCCATCGGGCTCATCGTGTCTTGCGACTTGCCGCGCGCGAGATCGACCGGCATCGCCGAGCCGGCCGGCTTGATCAGTTCGCGCGCGCTGAGGTCGAGGCCAACCGAGTAGCCCGCAATCGCGCGCCGCGCCTGCGCTTCGCTCGCATGCGACAGGCGCTTGCCGACGACGACAGCCAGCTCGATCTCCCAGTCGAATTCGCTCGTGTCGGTCGGCACGACCACCGTGCGGCCCGGACCGACCATCGACGTCGTCGGCGGCTTGAAGAAAAAGGGCATGGGTTCCCAGCGGGCGATGGGCAAACCCATTTCTGCCAGGTGTCCGCTGTAGTTCGCGCCGACGGCGATCAGCTTGTTCGGATACAGGATGGGCAACTGCAGGTGGGACTTCGCGTCCGCCAGGTGGGGCAGGCCCGACCGCGGGTCGGCGCAAGCGATCGCCAGCGCCTGGAGCCGGTCGAAGGCGGCCTCGCCTTCGCAGATCAACTCCTTGACACTGCGCCCACGCGGCACGTCTTGGCCACGTGCGCGAAGCGCTTCGAGCGACCAATACATGCCGTCGATCTCCAGCGCGGCCACCGGCGATTCATCGAGCACCGTTGCAAGACCGAACTTCATGCACCATCCTTGAAACGCGCGGGCGCGTACTGTTTATCAACAGATCGTCTGGAAGCTGACGATATGGCGGGATGCTAATCGACATGAGGCGAGGCGTGCGTTCGGGTATTCCCGGGGTGCGGGCAGTCTTCTAGAGGTCCAGCACCAGCAGGTCGCTCTTGGCTCGCGAGACACACAACATCAGCGACCGACCCGCCTCGCGCTCCTCACGCGAGAGGACGTAGTCGCGGTGATCGGGCACACCTTCGATCACCGTTGTTTCGCACGTGCGGCACATGCCTTCGCGGCAGGAACACGGCACGTCGTAGCCGCTTTCCTCGAGCACCTGCAGAATGGACTTGCCCTGCGGCACCACCAGAATCCGCCCGCTGCGATCGAGCCTCACCCTGAAGTCCGTGGTGACACCATTCGCAACGCTCTCGGCCGGCGGGGAGAACCACTCGAAGAAGGCGGGATTTTCGGGATGGTCCTTCGAGAATTTGTCGACCGCATTCATCACTGGCGTGGGACCGCAGCAATAGATGGGCACGCCCGCATCCACGACGAAGGCCGGGCCGGCAAAATCGAACAGCGCGCGCGCTTCATCGTCGAAGTGAAATCGCACACGGTCGGCGCCGAGCGCCCTCAGTTCGTCCTGGAAGGCCGCGTGGGCGCGAGTGCGGGCCAGATAGAGCAGGCGCCAGTCCCAGCCCTTGCTCGCGCAATGGCGGATCATCGACAGGATCGGCGTGATGCCGATGCCGCCCGCAACGAATTGAAACGCGTCCTGCCCAGGCCGCAGCGCGAAGTTGTTGCGCGGCTCGCCGATGTCGACCATGGCACCGCACCGCAAGTCGGCATGTACGCAGCGCGACCCGCCGCGGCCCGCGTGCGCCTTCGACACGGCGATCTCGTAGCGACTCGTTTGCCGGCCGTCGCCGAGCAGCGAGTACTGCCGCACGAGGCCGTTCGGCAGATACAGGTCGATGTGCGAGCCGGGTGTGAACGCAGGCAGGTCGTTGCCATCGGGCTTGCGCAGGCTGAGCTTCACGACATCCGTCGCCACATCGCTGCGTCCCTCGACCGAGACACGGATCCTCTTCATGACGGCGCGGTCCTCAAGCTGCCACGGCCTCTTCCCTGATCCGTTTCTCGATCAGCCAGCGCAGGTGCGACAGCGGCGCATCCGATGCAATCGCCTTGAGCTTGAACGACGGATCCGCGTCGAGCACTTTCTGCTGCGTCTCGATCATCACCTTGTCCTCGTGGAAGCCCTCGAGGATGCTGTCGTGAAGCGAATGCGCGATGCGCTCGATGTCGCGGGTGCGGTTGTGCATGTAGACCCAGAAGAAGTGCGTGGTGCCATCCGTCTCCGGCGTCATCGCCTGGAAATTGCGGAACTCGATCACGCCTTCGCGGTTGCCTTCGCGGATGCCGGTGCCGGCCGGCGAAAACCCGGACTCGAGGAAGAAGTAGCCCGGCACTTTCATCTGCGAGGTGTTCCACCGATCCACCTTCGTCACCTTCCTTTCGAACTTCCTCACGAAGGGCGGCAGATCCGTGTTCATGTGCCACTTGGTCAATCTGAAGCCGTCGTCCAGCCGCTCCATCGGCGCGGCCTCGCTCTCGACCGCGTACTTTTCGGAGCCGCCGAGCGTGTTGGTATGGACGTAGGCGATGTGGTTCAGATCGGCCAGGTTATCGGCGATCAGCAGGTAGCTGGCGTCGTAGTGCAGGTAGTCGGGTATGCCGTGCCATAGGGGGTCCTTCAGGTACGGGAAATCGGGAATCGTCGACTCGTCGGCCAGCGCCGGGTCGCCCATCCAGATCCAGACCAGGCGGCCGCCGTCGACCACGCGATAGCTCTTCACCTTCAGGTTCGGCGCAATCCTCTCCTGCCCCGGAATCTGGATGCATGCACCGGTGCCGTCGAACAGAAGGCCGTGATACATGCAGCGCACGCAGTTGCCCTCCAGCCTGCCCAATGACAACGGTGCGCCCCGGTGACAGCAGCGGTCCTCGATGGCAACCACGTTGTCGTCGTGGCCCCGGTACAGCAAGACCTTCTCGTTGAGCAGCGTGCGGCCCACCAGGGCGTTGTCTTTCAGCTCGTGGCTCCAGGCTGCCACGTACCAGCAGTTCTTCATGAACATGTCGTCGTCTCCGGTCTGTCGAGGAAATCGTGCTGTGCCGCGTCGAGCGCCATCACGCCGACCGTGCAGCCGCAGGAAAATGCGGGAATGGGTTCGTAGCACCAGACTTCGCCCGTCGATCCGCGCGCGGCTGCGGCTGCGGCGATGAAAGTGCGGATCTCGTAGCCGCCTTGGCCGCCTTCGCGGTAGGTCTCGTCGTCCGTGTAGCCGATGAGCGCGGCGCGGTCGTTGCGCGTCCAGCGGTCCAGGAACTCCTTGTCCCACGCTTCGTTGATCGTTCCCGAGTCGGGCGTGCACGGCCAGTGCGAGATGCCGCCCGTGCCGATCACGGCAATGCGCTCGGGGATGCTGTCGGCGGCGCGGCGAATCGCTTCGCCGAACGCATACACGCGGTGCAGCGGCGCCATCGGCGGCGCCTGGCAATTGATGTTGACGGGGACGACCGGCAGGGCATAGTCCGGCGTCAGGTGCTGCAGCGGCACCATGATCCCGTGGTCGAACTTCCACTCCTCGCAGTAGCTCACGTCAACGTGCTGCATGACGCCGTCGATCAGCTTGCGCGAGATCGCGGCGCTCCCCGGCACTCTGCGGCGGGGGATGCGCAGCCAGTCCGGGTCCTCGATCGGCCCCTCGTAGTGCGGCGCCATGCCGATCGCGAACGCCGGCATGTTGTTCATGAAGAAGTTGGCAAAGTGCTCGGCGGCGATGACGACCAGTGCGTCGGGCCGCGCCTCCTGGAGCGCGACGCGCATGCGTGCGTAGGCCGCGCGCAGGCGCGAATATTGCTCGGGGTCCGCGCGCTCGGTGCGGGCCGTGATGCCCGGGCCATGGCTGCAGACGCCGGCGAAGACCAGGCTCATCGCTGCACCGCTTTCGCCGCGTAGAGCCCCGCGCGCACGGGTCCATGCTCGCTCACGCCCTGCTTCATCGCGGCGATGTACGCATCCCACTCATAGCCGCAGGCCGCGGCGAAGTGCATCAGCAACTGCCCGTTGACGCCCAGGACATAGAGCAGGCCGATGTCGGGCCCGCAAAGCGCATCGGCTTCTTCGCAGTCCAGGTCGCAGGCTGCGGCGAACTGCTTCGGATCGGCGCGGTACCGGTTCATCGCGGCTTCGTCGCGATTGACCTCGTAGATCGCCTTCTGCAGCGCGTAGAGTGTCATCACGCCTGCCCCAAAGCCCGCGCGAAGCCAGGCGGCAGCTCGTACGGGCGCACGGCACGTTCACGCGCGAGGGCCTTGCGCACCGCCGGGCGCGCGAGGAGGCGTTCCGCCAGCGCTGCATAACGCGGCCGATCGGGCAGTGCCGCCTCGATGCGCTCGTCGAAGCTCCACGTGTAGAACACGAACAGGTAGGCGTCCACGGCCGAGAAACGCGCACCCAATGCGTAGTCGGCCTCGCCCAGCCGGGTCTCGACTTCCTGCAGAATCTTCGCGAGCTTCTTCTGTGCATGCTCGCGCACCGAGTTCATCGCCTGCGGGTCGTCGCCCGCATAGGCCTGCGGCCGGAAGATCGACCGGTACGCCACGTGCATGGTGCCGGAGATCCAGTTCATCCATTCGTGCGCCCGCGCGCGGGCGAGCGTGCCGGGCCGCGGGATCAGCTCGCTCTCGGGCGCGAGATCGGCGATGTGGGTCAGGATGGCGTGCGACTCGGTGACCACCGCGTTGCCCACGGCGAGCGAAGGCACAGCGCCGGCCGGGTTGATCTTCAGGTAGGCAGGCGTCGTGTTCTGCCCGGCGCGGATGTCGACCGCAACGGCCTCGTACGGCAGGCCGGATTCCTCGAGCGCGATGTGCGGCGCGAGCGAACACGCCTTCGGGCTGTAGTAGAGCGTGAGCTGGGGCGCAAAGGCCCGCGATGCCTGGTCCTGCATGCATTCGAGAGTACGGGCGCTCCTCTCGCGCGCTGTCATCACGGGCTGATGACACCACTTTGCTGCCGCGCTTTCAGGAAGAAACCAGCAGGTCGTGAAGTTCGCGCACCGACCCGACACCGAACTTCGCGTACGCGCGGCGGCTGTAGGTGATGACGGTATTGATGCTCAGGCCCAGTGCCTCGGCGGTATCGCCGAGCGTGGCCCCGCTCAGCAGATTCGCGCAGACGTCGAGTTCGCGCGCCGAGAGCGGCGCACCGGCGTTGTGGTCCAGCGTCTCGCGCCAGCGGGCCACCGGAATGGCGCGCGGCAGGGCGAGCCTGGCGTGCGCATCGACGAACGACAGCAGCAGCGGCGACGCGGCCGTGAGCGAATCGAGTTCGGCTTCGGTGAAGCGGCCCGTGCTCGTGTCGCGATAGCAATGGAGGAGCGCCGCGGTGCCGTCGGCGCGCAAGCGCGACATCGTCAGGCGATCCTCGATGCCGGTCTCATCGTAGCACTCGACGCGATAGCGTTCGTTCGGCACCTCTTCGCGCGTGCGGTACTTGAGGACCACGGATTCGCCGGCTGTGCCGCGCGCGGCCGGCGGGGGCTCCCGGCCCTCGTCGTATCGATTCATCCCGTCCATGTAGCGCAGCGCGGCGCGCGCGCCCCTGGAGTGGGCGACGCGGCTGGAAGCGGCAAGCAGCCGCAGCTCCGCGCCGCGCAGCCGCAGGAACATCGCGCAATGATCGACAAGGGCGAAGTGGTTGAGCGCATCGATCATTGCGCGGGCCCAGGCGGGCTCGCCAACCGACCGTGCGAGCGACTCGATCCAGTCGAGCGACAGGCGAGCCTCGACACCGCGGTCCAGCGATGTCCAGGTGCGCATGGCAGAGTCCCCTCGCTCAGGCGCCGCCGCGGCAGAGCGCGTACTCGAGCGCGTTGCGCAATGCCTGCCGGGCGTCGCCCGCTGCTTCGGGAGCACGCCAGGCGACATGGCCGTCCGGGCGCACCAGCACGGCACCCGTCTCGCCGATTCCATACAGTGCGCAGAAGTCCACCGACTCCGGCGCAAGGTCGCCATCGGGCGCGACACGCCAAGGCTCGACCGCCGGCAGCGTGCCCTCGCCGGCCAGTGCGCGCGAAGCTTCCACCCAAGCCTGCCCCTGTGGCCCCGCCATCAATGTGAAGCCGCCGTCGAAGAGCATCACGCTCGACACGCGGATGCGCTCCTGCGCCGTGCGGCCCCAGAAATGCGGCGCGCGCCAGCCCGGCTTGGCATGCGGCACGTAGTCGATCACCGGGTTCGCCACGGCGGGCGCCGCGACGCCGTCGGGCACGAAGGCGCAGCGGCCGGCGGTGCCTTCATAGTGGACGCCGAGGTCCAGGCCGGTCCAGTTGCCGTACTGGCGTGATGCCTCCACGATGCGGCGTCGCTCCTCGACGCCACTCGATTCGCGCAGCGCGCGCATCATCTTTTCCGTATGGCCCGAGTTCACTTCGGCGAAGGCGCAGTTGCGCAGGGCCGTCTCGCGCCGCTCGGCGTCATAGGTATCGAGCAGCGCATCGGGCGCCTCGCCGCGCAGCACGGCCGCCAGTTTCCACGCCAGGTTGTGGGCGGACTGGATGCCGGTGTTCAGGCCCCAGCCGCCGTGGGGCAGCGTGCGGTGCGCGGCGTCGCCGGCCAGCAGCAGCCGGCCCTGGCGGAAGCGCTCGGCCACCGCCGCCGTGAGCGTATACGTGTAGTGCTTGTGCAGGTCGATGGCGGGGGCCTCGCCTTCGGGCGCGCCGATCAGGCGCTGCAGCCGGCGCACCACCTCCTCGCGGCTCCAGGTCTCGGGCTGTTCGCGGGCAGGGTCGTACATCATGTGGCCGGCCCAGGTGGTCTTGCCGTCCAGCGGATGGAACACGCCGACGCAGCCTGGTGCAAGTGTCCAGATCAGCGCACCTTCGCGTCCCGCCGTGAAGCGCGAGAGGTCCGCGTGGAAGTGCGTCCCGACGAACGACTTGTACGTGGCCCAGTGCGAGTTGCCGATGCCGGCCTGCTCGCGCAGCGCGCTCTGGCCGCCGTCGGCCGCCAGCAGCCATTGCGCACGCACCTCGCCCGTGCCGCCGCCTTCTCGCGCGACCGTCGCGACGATGCCGCCGTCCACATCGCGAAACCCCGTGACTTCATGATCGAACCGGATGTCACTTCCCAGAGCAACGGCCTTGCGATAGAGCATCGGGTCCAGCTTGTCCTGCGCCGCGATGCGGTATTCGCAGGGCGAGAACGCCGCGGTGGAGCCGGGCGCCATGTTGCCCTGCATGATGCCCACCAGTTCGCCGGCCATTCGCTCCGTGTAGGTGAACGAGCGCGACCAGAGCGGCGGCAGCGCATCGGCGCGCAGGTCCTCGCCGAGATCGAGCTGGGTGAGGATCTCGACGCTGCGCACGTTGATGCCGCGCGCCCGCGGCAGCTCGTTGATGCGCGCGCGTTTTTCCAGCACGAGCGCGTGAATGCCCTGGCGTGCCAGAACGATGGCCAGCACCAGACCCACCGGGCCGGCGCCCGCGATGAGCACTGGCACTTCGCCTGGCAGGTCCATCGTCTTGTCGGCGTTCATCGCTGTCTCCTCGTGGTCTTCGTCGTCATCCTCACACGTCACCGCCGCCCATGCGCCCTCAGAAAATCGGCCAGCGCCCCCGACCATTTCGCCGCATCGCTACCCGAAGCGCAATGCCCGTGATCACTGTCGATCTCGAAATAGCGCGCATCGACACCGGCCGACTCGAGCGCCGCCATGATCAGCGGCGCCTTCGCCGCGGGCACCAGCTTGTCGCTGCGCGAGAGCACGAGCAGCAGCGGCGCGCGGATTTCGCCCAGGCGGTCGCGCACGTCGAACGCGGCCATTGCCCTGAACAGGATCAGGAGCGAATTGGCGTCGAAGGTGCGGGCCCACTCGGCGGCCAGGCGCTGAAGTTCGCGCGTGCGTTGTTCCGTGTCCAGAGACTGGTCGGCCAGCACCGCGTCCGCGCCGAAGGCCCTCAGGCCGCTCGCGCGCTTGCGGGTCAGGTACGCGGTGAGGTCACCGCGTCCGTAGTAGTCGCCGCCGCGCCAGTCGGGGAGGGCCTGCAGTTCGGCCTGCAGCGCGGCCACGTCGGCGCCGGGCATGGCGGGCGCGCAGATCACGGGCACGAGCGCATCCATGAAATGCGGATGGTCCACCCCCCACTGGAACACCTGCGCGCCGCCGAACGAATGGCCCGTGACGGCGACGAGGTGCTTGACGCCCAGGTGATCCAGCAGCGCCTTTTGCACGGCAACGATGTCGGCGACGCGGACTTCCGGGAAGCTCGAGCCCCAGGGCTGGCCTGTCGCCGGGTCGATGCTCGCTGCGTTGGTCGAACCGTACGACGAGCCCAGCGCGTTGGCGCAGATGACGAACCAGCGGTCGGTATCGATCGCGCGGCCGGGGCCGATGAGCTCCGACCAGGACCCATCGACGACGTGGCTCGCATCGGTGATCATGTCCGGCCCGCCCGTGTACCCGTGCGCAACGAGGATGGCGTTGCATCCATCGGGCGCAAGCGTGCCGCGCGAGAAGTACGCGGTGCGCACTTCGGGCAGGAAGCCGCCCTGTTGCAATTTCAGGCCGGCCAGCGTGAAGGTACCCGCGACGGCCTCGCCGGCCTCGATGGTTGGGAGAGCAACGGTTGGCATGCAGCGCAGCATAGGCCGCGCATTCCATCAGCCGCATCGATGGCCGGCTTGTTACGTATCGACATGGCCTATTCGGGCCGACTGCCGCCGCTCGAGAGAGGGCGCACCTGTTCTCTCTTCAGGCCTGTCCCAGCGCCGCGGTGATCTGCTCGACCAGCCACTGGTGGGCCTTGCTCGATTCGTTGCGCACGTGCCAGTGCACGCGCACCTCGAACTCCGGCACGGCGATGGGCAGCGGCAACGCCTTGATGCCACCCAGCCGCACGTACATCTGCGCCACCCGGTTCGGCACCAGCACCAGCAGGTCCGTATGGTCCAGCAGCTGCGGCAGGTTCATGAAGTGCGGCACGCGCGCCACGACCTTGCGGGCGAGTTTGCGTTCGGCCAGCGCTTCATCGATCAGCTGGTTGCCGCGCGTGGGCGTGACCACCATGATGTGGCGCGACGCGACGAACTGGGCGAGCGTGAGCTTCTGCCTGATCGTCGGGTGATGGACCGACATGACGCACACATAGCGCTCGCGGAACAGCGGCGCGCTGGAAGTGCTGGCCAGCAGCGCCGGTTGGTTGCCGACGACGGCGTCGAGCCGGCCGAGCGCGAGGTCGTCGGCGACCTGCTCGCCGATCTTTTCGATGTCGATCTCGACGCGCGGAGCGCGCGACTGGATCTGCCGCAGCAGCGCCGAGGTGAACGACAGCGCGCCCACATCGGACATGGCGATGCGAAAGCGCCGGGTGGATTGCGCCGCAATGAAACGCTGGCGCGGCTCCAGCGTGCTGTCGATGCTGGCCAGTGCCTGGCTGAAGCGCTGGTACAACTGCTCGCCCACGCTGGTGGGCACGAGCCTGCCGGCGGCGCGGCGAAAAAGGCTGTCGCCCCCATAGGCTTCGCGCAACCGTGCGAGCGCGTGGCTGAGCGTGGGCTGGGTCAGCGCGAGGCGTTCCGCGGCACGCGTCACGCTGCGCGCCTCGTAGATCGTGACGAAGACGCGCACAAGGTTCAGGTCCAGGCGCGGGGGCGCGGGCGACATAGAAGCGGCTGATGTGTAACAGGCATTCTATCGATTCGATTGATGGTGGGACGGCACTACGCTCCACCGCATGACGACGCAGCCCACGGCCATGGAATTGCTCTCGCAGCTGGCTGCAGCACCGGGCGTGGGCGATCTCCTGCCCGGCGCCACGATCCCACCCGCCTACCACGGTGACTGGATGACACAGGCACCGGCGGGCACCGCGCTGGCGCTGGCTCGGCCACGCGACACGGCCGAAGTCAGTGCCACGCTCGCGGCCTGCCACCGCCTGCGCGTGCCCGTCGTGCCGCAGGGCGGCCGCACCGGCTTGGCCGGAGGGGCAACACCTGTGTCCGGCTGCGTGCTGCTCTCGCTGGAACGCATGAACCGCATCGAAGCCGTCGATGCGGCCGGCTCCACGATCACCGTGCAGGCCGGCGCCACGCTGCAGTCGGTGCAGGAGGCGGCGCGCGACGCCGGCCTCTTCTTTCCGCTCGACCTGGGCGCACGCGGCTCGTGCCACGTCGGCGGCAACCTGTCGACCAATGCCGGCGGCAACCGCGTGCTGCGCTACGGCATGGCACGCGACCTGGTCCTGGGCCTGGAAGCCGTGACGGCCGACGGCACGGTGCTGTCGCACCTGAACACCGTGCTCAAGGACAACACCGGCTTCGACATGAAGCAGCTGTTCGTCGGCACCGAAGGAACGATGGGCGTGATCGCGCGCGCGGTGCTGCGGCTGCATCCGCAGCCGCGCAGCACGCAGACCGCGCTTTGCGCGCTGCCCGACTACGCAAGTGTGCTGCGCCTGCTGCGCCTCGTGCGCGAAGGCATCGGCCCCACGCTGTCGGCCTTCGAGCTGATGTGGCCCGACTTCTACGGCCTGGTCACGACGCGCGTCGCGGGGCTGGAGCCGCCGCTCGCGCACGGCGCCGGCGCATATGTCCTCGTCGAGTCACTGGGCGTGGAGCCGGATGAGGATGCCGCGCGCTTCGAGCGCGTACTGGCCATGGCGATGGAAAACGGCGTCGTCGGCGACGCCGTGATCGCGCAGTCCGGCGGCGAAACGGCGAAGCTGTGGAAAGTGCGCGATGCCTCGGGTGAACTGCGCTCCATCTTCTGGCCGCATGTGGGCTTCGACGTCGGCATACCAACCCGCTCGCTCGGCGAATTCATCGAAGAACTCACGGCGCGCCTGCAACAGCGCTGGCCGCAGGTGCGGACCGTCTTCTTCGGCCACGTCGGGGACTCGAATGTGCATATCGGCGTCAAGGTGGGGGACGGCGAACAACCCGAAGCGGAGATCGACGACACGGTCTACCGCACGGTCGGAGACTGGCGCGGATCGATCTCGGCCGAGCACGGCATCGGCCTGCTCAAGCGCGCCCATCTGCACCACTCGCGCAGCCCGCAGGAACTGGCTCTGCTGCGCACGCTCAAGACCGCGCTGGACCCGCACGGCATCCTCAACCCCGGCAAGGTTGTTCCGGCATGAACCGGCACGCCGGCCCACACGATTCGAGACTCCCTGGAGACCGCATGAACACCATCACGCGCGCGCTGGCCGGCGCCGCCATCTTCGCCACGCTGTGGTCCGCGATCGCCGCGCATGCGCAGGCGCCCGCGCCCGTGTTCCCCACGAAGCCAGTGCACATCACGACGCCCTTCCCGGCCGGCGCAGGGCCGGAGGTCGTGTTGCGCGCAGTGGCCGACAAGCTGCAGCGCAAGTGGGGCCAGCCCGTGATCATCGACAACCGCCCCGGCGGCCATGGCTTCATCGCGATCGGCGCGTTCAAACGCGGCGCCACGGACGGCCACGACCTGATCCAGCTCGACAGCCTGCACCTCACCGCGTATCCGCAGCTGTTCAAGAAGCTGCCTTACGACCCGGCAAAGGACTTCGAACCTCTTTCGACACTGCTGCGCACCAGTTTCTTTGTCGTGACATCGGCCAACGGCAAGTACAAGTCGATGGACGACATTCTTGCGGCGGCAAAGGCGCGCCCGGGCAAGCTGAACTACGGCAGCTGGGGTGTCGGCAGCCCGGCACATCTCGGCATCGCGGTTCTCGCGACGCAGACGAACACCGAGATGCAACACGTCGTCTACAAGGACGCGAACACCCTCTACGCCGATGTGAGCTCCGGCCAGATCGACTTCGCGCTCGGCACGCTCGCGGCCCTTCGCGCGTTCTCCGGGCGCCTCGTGCCGCTGGCGGTCGCCTCGCCGCAACGCCATGCGGGCGCGCCCAGAGTGCCGACAGTTGCCGAGTCGGGCGGCCCTGCGGGATTCGAAGCATCGGGCTGGATCCTGCTCGCCGCGCCCAAGGGCGTTGCGCCGGAGGTGGCGACGCAGATCCGCAACGACGTCGAAGAGGCGCTCGCGCATCCTGACGTGCAAGCGATCCTGACGACGGCGGGATACGATCGGTTCACGCTCACGCCGCCGGCTCTGCGCGCGTTCATCGCAACCGAGGCGACGCGCTATTCGGACCTGATTGCCAGGACCAGGATCGAGATGGATTGAATGGAAGTCTCTTCACGGCTCCCCTGGCGGCCCTGAGCGGCGAGGTGAGCCGGCGCGGCCCGCCGTCTGCGCGAACCGGACCTTCGTCCGCTACCGGCGCACCAGCGGGATCTGCAGATTGGTGGGGCGATTGGCTTCGGTGTCGAAGCCGCGGCCGTCCACGTTGCGGGCGCCCCAGAACAGCATGCCGTGCGACAGGTAGACCAGGTCGTACTCCATGAAGTGGCGGCCTTCCACCAGCCCGAATGGCGCGAAGGCCTTGCCGAAGATCTTCTGCGGCACGTTGACTTCCCACTTCGCGTACCCCGCCGAGGCGACGCGGTCGAGCACATCGGCGAACGGCGCGGCAAGGGGCGTCACCTGGTAGTCCTCGTCCGCGATGAAGTCCACCTTGTAAGCCCCGGGTGCGATGGGATGTTCGCCCTGCCACTTCATGTGGCCGCGCAGGTGGATGCGCGCGAGCGGAACTTTTCCATACGGGTCCGCGCTGTTCACGATGGTGAGTTCGAAGCGATCGTCGCCGAGGGCCTTGAAGTCGCGCGACAGGTAGAAAGGCTTGAGGCTGCCGTCCGGATTCTTCGTGGCGCTCGGGCGGATCTCCGGCGCGATGCTGGACCATTCGCCCCGCAGGGCTTGCCGGATTTGTTCGATCGACATCGTCGTTTCCTTGTGGACGGGTGCGGCGCAGCCGGCCGCGAGGAGGAAGGCTGCCGCGAGGCCGCACGCTTGCAGGAAGGCCCCGGGCTTCATAAGATGAAAGTCTGCGCGGCCGACGTGGCGCGCGCTATCCGAAATCGGCAAGAGAGTGCACCGGTGAACGCGCGATCCAGCGTCTTCGAGGATTTCCACCTCCATGGCGGCCCCGCGCCGGAGTGGAACCAGCGCTACCTGCAGATGTCCTGCGGTGTCATGCGCAGCTCGCTTGCGGATTGGAGCGGGGACGGCGTGCACGCCTATCGCAAGTGGATCAGCGAACGGGTTGTGCAGCAGGGCGGGTTGCCGGGTGCGCGAATCTGCCTGTCCGTGCTCGGCGCCGAAGGCAGCGGCCGCATGCGGGTGCAGGGGCGCGAGTTCGGTGACGCCGACCTGCTGGTGCTGCGTGGGGGCGACGATTTCGAATTCCACCGGCCCGCGGGCGCCGAACTGCTGTCGCTTGCGTTCGGCATGGAAGACTTCCTCGCGTGTCTCGACGAGATGCAGCTGCCCGTGATGCTGTCGACCGCGGGGATCATGCGGCCCGCGCCGGGCGTACTCGGTGAACTCCGGCGCGCGATCCGGTCGCATTCGGCGGGCATGCAACAGGGCGAGCCGCGCGACTTGCTGCGCGTTTCGTGCGAGGCGCTCGCGAGCGCGGCCGACGCAGCACCGCAGCGCCTCTCGAGTTTCGCCGCGGCGAAGCTCGTGAAGCGGTGCCAGGACATCGCCATGGCCCAAGCCGCGCCACTGCAGATCGAGGACCTGTGCCGCAGGCTGCACACCAGCCGACGGACCCTTCAGGCCAGCTTCAACATGGTGGCCGGCACGACCCCGCTCGCCTACCTGCGCAACCTCCGATTGAACGCGGCGCGACGGCGGCTCATGTCGAGCCCCGCGCGTGAGGTCAATGTGTCGCAGGCGGCCGGCGAGGCCGGCTTCGATCACTTCGGCCGCTTCGCGGGCGACTACAAGGCGCTGTTCGGCGAGGCGCCTTCCACCACGAAGCGCTTGGTCTCCTGAAACTCGTTCGCCGCGCGCCCACTGTGCCCAACGGCGTGACGCTGCCTTGCGCGAATGCGACGCCCGCCGTTGCCGACACCGCCAGCGCCATCCCCCTGGCCAAGCACGGGCACGTCCGACACCGCGCACGCTGTCATTCGCGACGTCTCTTCGTAAGATGCGGTCCTGATGGATGATCTCGCGCACCTGTTCGAAGAGCTCATGGCGTTCGTGTCGGTCGTGGACGCCGGCGGATTCAACGCCGCGGGCGACCGCTTCGGCGTGCCGCCCTCGCGCCTGAGCCGCTGCGTCGCCGCCCTCGAACAGCACCTCGGTACGAGCCTGATCGTGCGCACGCCGCGCAGGTTCGAGGTCACCGACATCGGTCGTCGCACCTACGAGGACGCGCTGGCGATGCGGGCGCGGCTGGAGGAAGCGCTTGCGGCGGCTCGCGAATCGCAAGGGGAACCTTCGGGCCTGCTGCGTGTGTCGTGTCCCATGGTGCTCGCGTCCGCCGTCGTGGGTCGCATCGCGATCGCGTTCATGCAACGCTTTGCGCGTGTGCGCATCTCGATCGAATCCACGGACGGCCGCACACGGCCATTCAGCGAACCCGCGGACCTCGCCATCCAGCCGAGCCTGCAGCCGCTGCGCGACTCCAGCATGGTGGCGCGCACGCTCATCGAGGCGCGCTACGTGATCGTGGGCGCACCGCGGCTGCAGCATGGCATTGCGGCCTCGCCCGGTCCTTCCGGCTTCCCGCGATTTCCCGCGATCGGATGGACGTTCTTCGCGCAGCCTGCCCGCTGGCAACTGAAGCATCGCGAACACGGCGCGCACGAAATCGAGGTGGACGTGCGGTTCACCACCGACAACCTGCTGCTCGTGCGCGAAGCCGCGCTCGCTGGCGTGGGAATTGCGCAATTGCCGTACGAGCTGTGCCGCGAAGACATCGAAAGCGGGCGGCTCACCATGATCGCGCCCGACTGGACCCCACCTCGCGTCGGCATCCATGTGCTGTACCCGTCGCGCCGCGCCCTCACGCTGGCGGGACGCAAGTTCATCGATGCGCTCGTGGAAGGCCTGGCGCCCCGGGATCGCGGCGAAGTCTGACGCCACGTCATCGTTCCAGCGCTGGAACACTGCGTTCCAGCCGCGACCTTACGCAGCGCACGCAGCGTTCCTAGCATTCGATGCAGCCGCATTCCGCGGCGCACCGAAAGGAAATCCATGCGCATCGACGACCGTTTCGGGGCGAGCACGCGCCGCCGGTTCCTGCTGTCCACTGCCGCGCTTGCCGCTGCTCCGCTCGCCGGCTGCGGCGGAGGCGGCGGCCCGTTCGTCGCGACGACAACGTCGGGCAGTTTCCAGGGCCAGTCGCAGGACGGCGTCGACTCCTGGCTCGGTATCCCCTATGCGCAGCCACCCGTCGGCGCGTTGCGGTTCCAGGCACCGCGGCCCGTGCAACCTGCGGCCGGCATCGTCGCCGCAAGCGCTTTCGGCGCGGCCAGCGTGCAGACCGTCGCGGGCATGACGTCGTGGATCTATCCAACGCAGGATGTGCAAGGCGAAGACTGCCTGAGCCTGAACATCTGGGGCCCGTCGGGGGCCCACGGCTTGCCGGTGATCGTCTGGTTCCACGGCGGAGGCTTCCGCACGGGCGCGACGCGTATGCCGTTGATGAACGGCCAGGCGCTTGCGCAGCGCGGCGTGGTGGCGGTCACGGCGAACTATCGCCTCGGCGCGCTCGGCTTGCTGTCGCATCCGGATTTCGCCGATTCGCGCAACGGCACGACGGCCAACTGGCAGCTGCAGGACATGGCCGCGGCCCTGCAATGGGTGCGCGACAACATCGCGGTCTTCGGCGGCGATCCGTCGCGCGTGTGCGTGATCGGGCAATCGGGCGGTGCGATGCACACGATCATGCTCGCGCAGAACCCGGCGTATCGCAGCCTGTTCCAGAAGGCAGTGCTGCTGAGTCCGCCCAGCGTGACCCCGCCCGCATCGTTGACCGCAACCGACGCGGCCGCGTACACGCAGTTGCTCGCGACGACATTGGGCACCACGCCACGCGGCCTGCGCGACGTGCCCGCGCAAACGCTGCACGCGGCCGAGCTCGCGCAGAACGCCGGAACGCTGCCGGCGAGCTTCACCTCGGGCAGGTCGCCGTACAAGCTCGCACCGGTCATCGACGGCACGACCTACCTGGGTGACTGGACGCGGCGCGACTGGCCGGCCAACGTGCCGGTCGTGATCGACTACACGCTCGACGAAGGCGCGTTCTGGTGGAACGTGTACGACCCCGCGACGAACACCCGGCTCACGCCTGCGCCGCCACCCACGCTGCCCGCGGTCACTGCGGCATTGACCGCGCAACTCGGTGGCCGGGCAGATGCCGCCGGCGCGGTGATCGATGCGTACACCAGTGCGGCGATCGCGGAAGGCCGGCCGGCCGACGCTGTCTCGCTGTGGATCGACATCTTCGGCGACCAGCTGCTGCGCAACTTCGGCACGCGCTATGCGGCGCGGCTCTCGGCCGCTGGAGTTCCCGTGCGCTACAGCACTTACATGCATGCGGTCCAGGTGCCGGGCCAAGGCGTGCCGCACTGCGCCGATGTTCCCATGCTCTTCGGCACCTACGCGCTCGACTATTACCGCGCGAAGATCGGCACGGGTGCGCAGGAGTCGAAGCTTTCCGACGAGTTCGCAGGCGCGATCGTGTCGTTCGCGCGCGATGCGCAGCCGACGCTGAAGGGCGGCGCCGCGTGGCCGCTCTATCAACCGGGCGCCAACACTTCGGTTCGTTGGGGAGAGGGCGGATCCGGCGATGCAGTGATAGGCGCCGTGCCGAAGCTGAACCAGCTGGCCGTGTGGGACAGCGTGCTGGGTTACTGATGGCGTCGTGAAGGCGAGCGTTCTATCCGCTGCAACGGAGCGTTCCCCCGGGACGGCTTCTTCGCGAGCCGGCATCTCCGTATCGTCCGTTCATTGCCTTACGAACCTCACGAACCCAAGGAACGACAATGAACATCCTGCACCTGGACTCGAGCGCGCTCGGCGCCAACTCCGTCTCCCGCTCGCTCACGGCCAAGATGGTCGCGCAACTCCTGCGCGTCGAGCCCGCGGCCGACGTCAGCTACCGCGACCTCGCCGCGATGGCGATGCCCGCGGTCACCGAAGAGCTGCTTCACGCCATGCGCCGCTTCCCGAATGCGGCCGAAGTCGAAATCGCGCCGCACCTCCTGCCCGAAGTCACCCTGGCGCAAGAACTGATCGACCAGCTGCTCGCGGCGGACACAGTCATCATCGGTGCGCCGATGTACAACTTCTCGATCCCGCAGCCGCTGAAGGCGTGGATCGACCGGGTGGTCATGCCCGGCCGGACGTTCAGGTACACCGCGGAAGGCCCGCAGGGCCTCGCCGGCGGCAAGCGCGTCATCGTCGTCTCCACGCGCGGCAGCCGCATGTCGGGCTCGCCTTACGAGACCGCGCTGGATCACCAGGAGGCCTACCTGCTGGCCGTGCTCGGCTTCATCGGCATCAAGGACGTGAAGTTCGTGCGCGCGGAAGGGCTCGGCATGTCCGCTCTCCGTGACGAGGCCATCGCTGGCGCCGAGGCGCAGGCGCAGCAGCTGGCCGGTGAAATGCAACTTGCTGCCGAGCTGACCTGACATGTCGACGACAGAACGCGGTCCCTTTGCGCAAGCGCAGCGTCTTCGCGCCATCATCCACCGGTCGCGCGGTTCGAACCACGGCGCCATCACGCGGCTGATGAGTCCCGGCGACCTGGGCCAGGTGCTGAAGCCGTTCGTGTTTCTCGATGCCTTCGACAACGGCGGCAAGCCGTTCCCGACCTTCGGCATGCACCCGCATTCCGGCCTCGCGACCCTGACCTATGTGCTGGAAGGCAGCGTGAGCTATCGCGACACGAACGCAGCCTCCGGGTTCCTGCGCGAAGGCGGCATCGAGTGGATGAGGGCCGGCAGGGGCGCATGGCACTCGGGCGGGGCAGGGGATCCGGGCGTCACGCGCGGGTTCCAGTTGTGGGTCGCACTGCCGCCGAATCTCGAGCTCGGTCCCTCGCTGAGCATCTACAAGAGCGCGCACGAAATCGGCGAGGCCGGTCCCGCCCGCGTCCTGCTCGGGGAGCACGAAGGCGTGCAAGGCCCGTTCGCCGCCCCGGCCTCGATGAACTACCTCGCCGTGTCGCTGCGAGCCGGTCAGCGATGGCGCTACGAGCCGCCCGCGAATCATTCGATCCTGTGGCTCGCCACCGCGAAGGGGAGCATTCGCACGCTGGAGGCGGTCCAGCCGGGGGAGATCGTGGTCTTCGAGTACGGAGATCGCGCGGTCGACATCGTCGCATCCGAGGACGCCGAATTCGTCATCGGCTCGGCCGTGCCGCATCCGCACGACCTCGTCCTCGGCTACTACTCGGTGCACACGTCCGAGGGCGCGCTCGCGGCTGGCGAGACGCACATCCGGCAACTTCGCGAAGCGCTCGTCGCGAGCGGACGCTTCTGAAACCACGCCCGCGCGATGGGTTGTCCGCGTCGGACATGGCCGCTGCGCGCCGTGCGGCCTCGCCCGGTTCTGCGATGACCAGTTCTGCGATGACCAGGTCGGCCTCGGTGATCGCTTCGAACCGAAGCTCGGACTCGTCGGTGACCGCCACGCCATCGCCCTCGGCAAGGTGCAGGCCGTTGACCGTCACTTCACCCGCCGATGCGACGACATAGAGTGCATGTCCCGGCGGGACGCCATACGCGATGCGCCTGCCTGCGCGAAGGTGTCCGCCCAGCAGGCGGGCCGGCGATCAATGCACGCTGCTGCAACGATCCGTTGCGTTTGCCGGCCTACTGGAACTGTGCCTCGCGAAAGCCTTCGGCGAGCGCGTCCAGGAGGGTCCGCACGGCCGGGACCATCCCTTTCCTGGAGGGAAAGACCGCGTGGACGACGCCGGCCTGTGTCGTCCACTGCGGCAGCAGGTGCGCGAGTCTTCCGCTGGCGATTTCCTGGTAGACCATCCGCTTCGGCAGGTGCGTGGCCCCGATGCCTTCGAGCGCGGCATCGCGCAGGCTGATCAGGTCGTCCGTCGCGAGGCGGGGACGATGGGTGATGCTCCGTGTGGTCCCGTCCTGGGCCGTGAACTGCCACATGTAGCGCCCGCTGGAACTGCTCATCGCGAGCGTGGGATACGGCGCCAGGTCCTCGATCGTCGACACGGGGCCGAACCGCATCACGAGATCGGGCGCGGCGACCAGCACGAATTGCGACATCGCAAGCGTTCGCATCGCGAGGTCCGAGTCCTCCAGCGGAGGCAGCCTCACCCTCAACGCGACATCGAACCCTTCTTCGAGAACATCGACCTTGCGGTTCGTGGCCTCGATCAGGAGCTCCATGCCGGGATTCTTCGCGAGCATCTGCCCCAATATGACGGAGACGCCGCCGTGCAGCAGGCCGGGAGGACAGCTCATGCGAACGAGTCCCCTGGGAGTGGCGAGCGCCTGCGAGATCGTGTCGCGCGCCGCCTGCGCTTCGGCGAGCACTGCGCGGCAGTGAGCATGAAACGCCTTGCCGGATTCCGTGAGCGAGATGCTGCGCGAGTTGCGGTTGAGCAGTCGGACCTCGAGTTCGCGCTCGAGGGCGGAGATGCGACGGCTCAGCTTGGAGGCCTGCAGGCCCAGGTCCCGGGCAGCGGCACTGAACCCGCCGGCGTCCACCACCGCCGCAAAGAAGTACATGTTGTTCAGGTCGCCGATCGGTTGCATGCGAATGCTCCAGCTAGGCCGTCTTTTCCTCTGCCAGGCCGAGTTCTTCGATCATCGCTTCGCGAATCCTGAACTTCTGGACCTTGCCGGTCACGGTGGTCGGAAACGCGTCGACGACGCGGATGTACTTCGGCACCTTGTAATGCGCGATCCGCCCCCGGCAGAAACTGCGAACCTCGTCCTCTTCGATGGTCTGCCCGGCCTTGGGGATGATCCATGCACACAGCTCTTCGCCGTAGTGCTGGTCCGGCACACCGACGACTTGCACGTCCAGCACTTTCGGATGGCGGTAGAGGAATTCCTCGATCTCGCGCGGATAGACATTCTCGCCGCCCCGGATGACCATGTCCTTGATCCGTCCCACGATGTTCACGAAGCCTTCGTCGTCCATGGTCGCCAGGTCGCCTGTGTGCATCCACCCTTCGGAGTCGATGGCTTCGCGCGTCTTCTCGGCGTCTCCCCAGTAGCCGCGCATGACGGAGTAGCCGCGCGTGCAGAACTCGCCCGATCGGCCTCGGGCAACCGTTGTGCCGGTTTCGGGGTCGACGATCTTGATCTCGATGTGCGGCTGCACCCGCCCGACCGTCGTGACGCGCCGCTCGAGAGGCGTGTCCGTATCGCTCTGGCAGCTGACGGGGCTGGTCTCGGTCATGCCGTACGCGATGGTCACTTCCCGCATGTGCATCTCGTCGACCACCCGCCGCATGACCTCGATCGGGCACGCCGTGCCGGCCATGATCCCGGTGCGAAGGCTGGTCAGGTCGAATTCGGCAAAGCGGGGATGGTTCAGCTCGGCGATGAACATCGTCGGAACGCCGTGAAGCGCGGTGCAGCGCTCGGCCTCCACCGTTTCGAGAACAATGAGCGCATCGAAGCCATCATTGGGATATACGATCGCGCTTCCATGCGTGAGGCAGGCGAGGTTGCCGAGCACCATGCCGAAGCAGTGGTACATCGGAACGGGGATGCACAACTTGTCCTCGTTCGTGAGCTTCATGCATTCACCGATGAAGAAGCCGTTGTTGAGGATGTTCCGGTGGGTCAGGGTCGCGCCCTTGGGAAATCCGGTCGTGCCGCTCGTGAACTGCACGTTGATCGCGTCGTGCGGGTCCAGCGTTGCCTGGACGGCAGCCACCCCGGGGTCGTCGGGATCGCCGCTGTCGAGCAGCGTGGAGAAGCGCTCGGCGCCCGCCTCGGACGAGACATCGGATGGGCCGTCGATCCACCAGATGCGGTCGAGTCCGGGAAGACGCGCGCGGCCCAGCTCGCGCAGCATGTCCATGTAGCGGCTCGTCTTGAACCGGGGCATGGTGACAAGCGCCTTGCAGCCGACTTTGTTCAATGCGTACTCCACCTCGCAGGCGCGGTAGGCGGGGTTGATGTTCACGAGGACCAGCCCCGTCTTGGCGGTCGCGAGCTGCATCAGCACCCATGCGACGTTGTTGTGCGACCAGATCCCGATCCGGTCGCCCGGCACCAGCCCCGCACGCAGGAGGGCGCTTGCGAGCCGGTTCGACTGTCGCTGCAGCTC
The DNA here is from genome assembly GCF_035548915.1 of Ramlibacter sp. Classification (GTDB taxonomy): domain Bacteria; phylum Pseudomonadota; class Gammaproteobacteria; order Burkholderiales; family Burkholderiaceae_C; genus Ramlibacter. The sequence continues at coordinate 53,613 of NZ_DASZSE010000044.1, forward strand.
CCGGTAGGTCAGGCGCCGGTTCTCGTGCCGGCTCACCAGCGCGAGCCGCTGCGGCTCGCGCCCTGCGATGGCGTCGAAGAAGTCGCCGATCGTCTGCTCGATCAACGGGTGATCGGCGGGGCCCCGATCGTACGAAAGACGGTGGCTCATGGCTGGCGCTCCTTGTGTCGTTGCGGTGGTCATCGGCCGAGGAAGACGACGGGGTCGGACTCGACACCGCGCTTCATGGTCTCGACGCGCGCGGTGGGTGGTGGCCGGGTGCAGCACGTCATTCGTCCAGCACGGCTTCGGCCTGGACGTCTTCGAGCGCGCTCAGCAGGCCGAGCGCGAACGCGACGCCGGCCCTGCGCTCCTTCTGCGAAAAGCGTTGCTTGGCCGGCGCGAGGATCGACCGGCGGGCGAGCTCCTCCACGGTGTCTTCGACCACGCGCAGCCCGGGCTTCGTGAGCCGGATCAGGAAGCCGCCCTGATGCGCCGGGTCGGGCTGCCGCTCGACATACCCGGCCGCGGCAAGGCGGTCGATCTTCTTGGTCATTGCGCCTGAAGTGACGAGGAGTGCGCGGAACAGGTCGGTCGGCCGCTTCACGTATGGATTGATCTTCCATGGAAGTAACTTGGGCATTATCTGACTGCCGGCTTGGCCGCCGCAATCTTTCCTCTGTGGATTGCTTTTCCTTGGACGCTAGGGTTTCTACCGAGTTGTTCGACGCCATGATGAATTATCTTCCATGGAAGATCAGAACGCAATTCACGCATCCGAACCGCTTCCCACCGGAGTCTCTCCAGATGAACACGCTTCTTGCCATCGCCCGCCGCGCCGTCGGCTTCCTGCTCCTCGGGGCCGCTGTCGCGAGCCAGGCCCAGGAGGTCGTCAAGATCGGATTCGTGGGGCCGTACACCGGGCCCTTCGCGGTCGCGGGCCAGGCTTACAGGCAGGGCGTGGACGCCTTCATCGCGTTGAACGGCGACAAGGTCGCGGGCCGCAAGGTGGAGGTCATCTACCGTGACAGCGCGGGCGCCGATCCGACGCTCGCGAAGCGATTGGCCGAAGAGCTCATCGTCAAGGACAAGGTTGCGATGCTGGCGGGCTTCTACCTGAGCCCGGAAGTGGCGGCGACGGCGCCGGTGGTCAACAGCGCGAAGGTGCCGCTGTTCATCGTGAACGCGGCGACTCCCGGCCTGCCGAGGATGTCACCGTACTTCGTGCGCATGGGCCAGTCGATCAACCAGCCGGCCGAACTCGCCGCAAGTTACGCGCGCCAGGCGGGAAAGTCGCGTGGCTACGTGGCCGTCGCCGACTACGGACCGGGCCACATCGTGGAGGAAGCCTTCATCGCCAGGTTCACGGCCGAGGGCGGACAAATGACGGGAAACGTGCGCATTCCGCTCAACACCGCGGACTTCGCCCCCTTCGCCGAGCGCATCGCCAATGCGAACCCCGACGTGCTGCAGATCTTCCTGCCGCCGGGGGCTGCCGCGATCGGGTTCAGCAAGGCGCTTGCTGCGCGCGGCCTCACCCACAAGCTGCTGATCATCGGCCAAGGCGAGGCGGAAGACGGCGACCTGCCGCAATTCGACGACTCGATCGTCGGCTTCAAGTCCATCCTGTATGTCGATTCGAGCACGAAGGACGCGCAGAGCACCGCATTCGTCGGATGGCTGGCAAGGAACGCACCCGGAGCGCACCCCAATTCGTTCAACGTCGGCGCGTTCGACACGATGCAGCTGGTGTTCAAGCTCCTTGGCGACCAGGCGGGCAAGCCGCTGGACAGCCAGGCTGCATTGAAGTCGCTCGCGGGCTACAGCTTCAAGAGCCCGCGAGGGCCCGTCACCATCGACCCGGCGACTCGCGAACTCGTGCAGAACTTCTACCTTCGCGAAGTCGTCAAGGCCGACGATGGAAGCAAGCGCAACAAGGTGATCAAGGTGTGGGAGCAGGTGAAGCCCCCGGCGGCGAAGTAGCACGCAACCCCCGCGCACTGCCATGGCTGCCGCCGCCTTCATCTTCCTTTACGGGCTCTCCTATGGGCTGGTCCTGTGCCTCGTCGCCCTCGGCCTCGTGGTCACCATGGGTCTCATGCGCGTGATCAATCTCGCGCACGGTGCGTTCGCTGCCTTCGGGGGTTATCTCGCCATCACGCTGATACAGCGCGCGGGCATGCCGTATGCGTTGGCGGTGCCGCTCGCGGTGCTGGCCGTCGCGGCCTTCGGCGTCGTGGCTGAACGGCTGGTCTACGCGCGCCTGTACTCGAAGAGCCAGCTCGACCAGGTGCTGGTCACCATCGGGCTCAACCTGGTTGCCGTCGCGGTGCTGTCCATGCTGTTCGGGCCCAACATCGTTCCGCTGCAATTGCCGGATGCGCTTCGCGGCAACCTGGACCTGGGGTTGCGCACATTCGAGGTCTATCGGGTGTTCGCCGGCGCAGTCTGTGTCGCGGTCATCGCGGGGCTGTGGTGGGTGTTCGAGCGCACGTCGACGGGGGCGCGCCTGCGCGCGGCCGTCGACAACCGCAGCATGGCCCAGGCGACCGGCATGAACGTGCCGCTCCTGTTCTCGATGACATTCGCACTGGGCTGTGGGCTCGCCGCACTCGGCGGCATCCTCGCCGCGCCGATCCTGCCGATGGAGCCGATGTGGCCGATGAAGTATCTGGTCCTCGTGCTCGTCGTCGTCGCGCTCGCGGGCCACGGCCAGCTGACCGCGTCGATTGCGGTTGCGGCCATCGTCGGCATCGTCGACACGGGCGGCCGCTACCTGTTCCCGCAGTACGGCGCGTTCGTGATCTACCTGCTGTTGATCTCGTTGATGATCGCGCGACCGGATGGCTTGCTGGTCGACCGCGCGGAGAGGGCCTGAACCATGACCTCCCTGCCGGCGGGTTGCGTCCTCAACCGTCATCGCATCGGCCTGGGTGAGCTCGCGTGGTTTGCCGCGGCGCTCGGCAGCTTCTTCGCATTTCCGGAATACCTGGCGCTCGGCACGTCGGTCCTGGTGATGGTCCTGCTGGTCCTGTCCTATGACCTGCTGCTCGGCTACTCGGGTGTCCTTTCGCTCGGGCATGCGGTCTACTTCGGCCTGGGCGCTTTCGTCGCCGGCCGGCTCTCGCTGGCCGGATGGAGCGACCCCGTCGCCGATGCAATCGTCGCGTTGGTCGCCGCCGGCATCGCGGCAGCCCTGGTCGGACCGTTTCTGCTTCGGCTCACAGGCCTGCCGCTGCTCATGGTGACGCTCGCGTTGTGCGTGCTCGTGTTCGAGGCGGCACACCAGGCGACGCGAATCACCGGCGGCGATGACGGCCTGTCGGGGATCCAATTCGACGCGATCTTCGGCCTGTTCGACTGGGGACTGGGCGGGCGCGCGAGCTACCTCTATGTGCTCGGCTGGCTCGCGCTGACATACACCGTGCTGAAGCGGGTCGTGGCCTCACCCTTCGGTGTGATGCTGCAAGGCATCCGCGAGAACCCGAGGCGGATGCGCCTCATCGGCAATCGCGTGCTGCCGCACCGGGTCACTGCCTACACGATCAGCGGTGCGATCGCCGGGCTGGCGGGAGCGCTGTTCACGGAAGCGAACGCATTCGTCGGCCTCGGCGTGTTCTCGCTCGAGACTTCGATCGACGTGCTCGTGATGCTCGTGCTGGGCGGCGTCGGCACGCTGTATGGGGCCTTCGTGGGTGCGCCCGTCTACATGGTCCTGAAGCATTTCTCGTCCCAGTGGAATCCTTTCTGCTGGATGCTCGTGATCGGGCTGCTGCTGGTCGCCGTGGTGATGTTCGGCCGCGGGGGGCTGCTGGGATCGGCCCAGATGTTGATCGGCCGCGTGCGAAGGACTCACGCATGACGCTGGCGACGATCGCCCTCGAAGCGCGCGGCCTTTCGAAGCGGTTCGGCGCGCTGCACGTGACGCAGGACGTCTCCCTCGCCTTGCACGCCGGGGCTCGCACCGCCCTCATCGGGCCGAATGGCGCGGGCAAGACGACCCTGGTCAACCTCCTCACGGGGATGCTGCGCGCCGACGCGGGCAGCTTGCATCTCTTCGGAGAGGACCTCACCCGATCCGATGCCTCGGTGCGCACACGCAAAGGCCTGGTCCGCACGTTCCAGATTTCCAGCCTGTTCGCGCCGCTCACCGTGTTCGAGAACGTCTTCATCGCGGTCGCCCAGGCCGGCGGGCGCGGCTTTTCGATGTGGAAGCCGGCTGCCCGAGAGCGGCACCTGCTGCAAAGAACGGAAGCGCTCGTCGTGCAACTCGACCTGCAGGCGGACATGCACCGCCCGGTCGGGGAGATCGCCTACGGGCGGCAACGACTGGTGGAAATCGCGATCGCGCTGGCGCTCGAGCCGAGAGTGCTCCTGCTCGACGAGCCTGCCGCCGGCATTCCCAGCACCCAACTGGATCTGCTCCATCGGGCCATGGACAGCCTGCCCGCCGAGATCGCCGTGCTCATGATCGAGCACGACATGCACATGGTGCGGCGCTTCGCGTCGCAGGTCGCGGTGCTGGTGGAGGGTGCGTTGCTGATGTGCGGGGAACCCCGCGAAGTGATGGCCCATCCGCAGGTCCAGTCGGTCTACCTCGGCACGTCCGGCCGGGAGCGTTTCGAGGGGAGGCTCGCGCATGCTTGAAGTTCGCCGCTTGAGCGGAGGCTGGGGCCCCACGCTGGTGGTGGAAGACGTGAGCTTCCAGGTGAAGCCCGCCGAGACCGTGGCGATCGTCGGGCGCAACGGCGTGGGGAAGACCACCTTGCTGGAACTCCTGGTGGGCCGTGCACGACGCCACGACGGCGCCGTGCTGCTGCAAGACAGCGACGTCGCTCATCTGGCGACTCACGAGCGAGCGCGGCGCGGCCTCGGCTTCGTTCCCCAGGGACGGGAAGTGTTCGCGAGCCTGACTGTCGCCGAGCATCTGGAGATTGCGCAGCGCCCCGGCACATGGAACGTGCCGCGCATCCTCGAACTCTTTCCACGTCTCGGAGAACGGCTCGGGAGCCACGGCAACCAGCTGTCGGGAGGCGAGCAGCAGATGCTGGCGATCGCCCGGGCGCTCCTCGGCAACCCGCGCGTGCTGTTGATGGACGAACCGTTCGAAGGCCTCGCGCCCGTGATCGTCGAGCACCTGGCGCATAGCATCCGGCGCATCGTCGCGACCGGCTCCATGGCGCTCCTGCTCGTGGAGCAGCGAGTGGACATCGCCTTGCGCCTGTCGAACCGCTGCCTGGTCATGGACCGCGGACGCATTGTTCACGAGGGCGAGAGCGACGCGCTCGCCGGCGACGAGAACGAACTGGCGTCTCTGATGGGCCTGGGTGCGTGAGGAACGGAACATGAGATTCGACGGGAAGGTCGCCATCGATGGCGGCTGCGTTCACCACTGAGGCAGCGATGTCAGAAGGCACTTTTACCTGGAGCGAGGAATTCGAAGTAGGGCATGACGGCATGGACGCCACGCACCGCGAGTTCGTGAGTCGTGTCGGCGCGCTCCTGGCCGCGACGGACACCGAGATGGCGTCGCGGCTCGAGGCGTTCGCCGAGCACGCGAGAAGCCACTTCGCCGAGGAAGACGACACCATGCGGCGCGGCGCGTACGACGCGGGCGGCTGCCACATCGAAGAGCATGCGGCCGTGCTGAAGTCGCTGGCCGATGTCCAGGCCGCGCTCGCCGCAGGGCGAAAGCAAGTCGTGCGCGAGTTCGCGCGGGCACTCGCCGGATGGTTCCCCGAACACGCGCGCGTCATGGACCTGGGTTTGGCGCGCTGGATGGTGCGGCAGCGGCTGGGAGGCGCGCCCGTGCTGGTCCGTCGTCGCGCCACGAACTCGACGATCGGAGTCCAGTGATGGAAGAACTCGTACGCGTCGAGGTCACGGCCCGATGGGAACTGGCCGAAGGCACGGCCGGCTTCGAACTTGCCGCGGTGGAGGGCGGCCGCCTGCCGCCGTTCGAGGCAGGGGCCCACATCGACGTGCATCTGCCTGGAGGACTGGTGCGCCAGTACTCCTTGCACGACCTCCCGGCCGATCCGCCCCGCTACCGGATCGGCGTGCTTCGCGAGGCGCAGTCGCGCGGGGGCTCTGCTGCGCTGGTCGACAGCGTGAAGGTCGGCGACGGGCTCGACATCAGTGCGCCGCGCAATCACTTCGCTCTCGACAAGAGCGCGAGCAGGTCGATCCTGATGGCCGGCGGCATCGGCATCACACCGATCCTGTGCATGGCAGAACAACTCTCGCGCGAGCGGCATCCTTTCGAGCTGCACTACTGCGGCCGGACAGCGGCTCGCATGGCCTTCGTGCAGCGGCTGCTGGCCGCCGACTACGCCGATGTCGTCCGAATCCACATCGATGACGGGCCGCAGGAGCAGCAGCTCGATGCCGCCGCCGTCATCGGACCTCCGGATGGCGGCACGCATCTCTATGTCTGCGGGCCGGCCGGGTTCATGGACCACGTCCTGAAGACGGCGCGCGACCTCGGCTGGAAGGAGCCGCAGCTGCATCGCGAATACTTTGCCGCCGCACCGATCGACCACTCCTGCGATGGGCCTTTCGAGATCGAGCTCAAGACGAGTGGCCGCGTGATCAAGGTCGAAGCGGACAAGAGCGCGGCCGAGGCGCTGCACGACGCCGGCATCCCGATCGCGGTCTCCTGCGAACAGGGCGTGTGCGGCACCTGCATCACGCGCGTCGCCGAAGGCGTGCCCGACCACCGCGACCTCTATTTCACCGACGCGGAACACCAACGCAACGATTGCTTCACGCCGTGCTGCTCGCGCTCGCGCACGCCACGGCTGGTCTTGGACCTCTGATCTCACCGAAAGGACCCGACATGCTCAGCAAGCAGGACAACGAAACGATGTGCCGTACCGGCCCGGGTACACCCATGGGCGACGCCATGCGGCGATTCTGGATGCCGGTGGCGCACGCCACGGACCTGCCGGAATCGGGCGGCGACCCGAAGGTCGTGGAACTGCTCGGCGAGCGGTTTCTCCTGTGGCGTGACGGCGAGGGCCGCCCGGGCCTGTTCGCGGAAGGCTGCCTGCATCGAGGTGCATCGCTGCAACTGGCGCGGTCCGAACCCGACGGCTTGCGCTGCATCTATCACGGCTGGAAGTTCGCGGTCGACGGCAAGGTGCTGGAAACGCCCAACGTCGCCGACCCGCGCTTCAGGGAAAGGATCAAGGGCCGGACGTTCCCGGTCCAGGTTGCGGGCGGCCTGGTGTGGGCTTACCTCGGACCGAAGGACAAGGTGCCCGAGTTCCCGCACTACCCGTTCATGGACCAGCCGGACGAGCGGCGCATCAACGTGATGGCCGTGGTCAACTGCAACTTCGTCCAGGTGATCGAAGGCCTGGTCGACTCCTCGCACCTCACCATCCTTCATGCGGGCGCGCTGGCCCAGACCAGCGGCATGGACATGGACTTCGCCAGGAAGACCACGCACATGCAGTTCGATGCCTCTCCCGACATCGAGGCCGACGAAACCGACTTCGGATTCCACTATGTCGCGCTGCGCACCGTCGGCGACAAGCGCATGGCACGCATCGCTTCGTTCATCGCGCCGTGCTTCCTTTGCAACGCGAACGGCGACCTGTGGTTCGCGATGGTCCCGGTGAACGACGAGCGCTGCAATTTCTACCACGTGTGGTGGCATGCCGAGAACCGGATCGGGATCGACCCGCTGCGCAGCCGGCAATTGAACTTCGTCGGGCTGGACGAGCCGACACTGGAGCGCTTCGGCATGACGCCCGGCACATGCGACACGCCGGCGGCGATGACCTGGCGCAACGGCTATGGCCAGGACCGCGTGGCGCAGCGCGGCGGCCACTTCTCCGGGCTGCACACGTTCACGCAGGAAGATGCGGGCTGCAGCATCTCGGCCGGTCCCATCCGCGACCGCTCGCAGGAAATGCTGTCTTCCGCGGATCTCGCGATCACCCAGCTCTATCGCAGCCTGCTCGCCTGCATTCGGGGCGCGAAGCAAGGTGGTGTCATCGCCGCACTCGCCGCCGACGTGGGCAGCGTCGTCGGCACCTCGGGCGAGCTCGAGCCGGGCCAGGACTGGCGCAGCCTCGTGCCCCACCACAAGATCGTCTCGAGTCCCCATCTCGCCGCGAGTCGCGCGGCCGCGTAACCCATCCCGCAAGAACCCAGGAGTCACCATGCTGAACCGCCAACACAACGAACTGCTTTGCCGCGTCGGGCCCGAGACGCCGATGGGCACCATGATGCGCCGCTACTGGCACCCCGTGTGCACGTCGGCGCAACTGCCCGAACCCGATTCCGCGCCGCTGCGCGTGCGCCTGCTCGGCGAGGACTATGTCGCCTTCCGCGACAGCGAAGGCCGCGTCGGCCTGATGGAAGAGCTGTGCATGCATCGAGGCGCGTCGCTGGCGCTGGGACGCGTGGAAGAGGGCGGCATCCGGTGCATCTACCACGGCTGGAAATTCAGCGTCGACGGCACCGTGCTGGAAACGCCGAACCACCAGGACCCGAAGTACCGCGCGAAGATGAAGGCACCTTCGTTTCCGGTGCGCGAAGAAGGCGGCATCGTGTGGGCCTATGTCGGACCGAAGGAGCACAAGCCCGCCTTCTCGCGCTACGCGTTCATGGACGCGAAGCCGCAACACCGCGTCGTGCTGCGCATCAACGTGAGCTGCAACTACCTGCAGCTGGTCGAAGGCGGAGAGGACAGCTCGCACGTCGGCGTGTTGCACACCAACATGGCGCGACCCGGATGGAAGGACTCGGAGTTCAACCGCAATGTGGATGTGGTGAACCCCGCGGCGCTCGCATCCAACGATCTCGAGCCGTCGCTGAAAATCGAGGACACGACGTTCGGGTTTCAGTATGTCGCGCTGCGCAAGACCGACAAACCCGGCACGAAGAACGCGCGTGTCGTGCCATTCATCGTGCCCTATGGCCGCATCATCCCGGCAACGGCCTTCCTGTTCACGGTGCTCGAAGTTCCCGCGGATGACACGCACACCAGCACCTATATCGTCGTCCACGGCGAGGCACCGGTGACCGAAGAGAAGATCCTCGGCCTGCTGGGCCTCGACGACCCGAAGTACTACGACCGCAAGAACTGCGTGTTCACGGCGACCTGGGCCGACTCGTTCGGCCAGGACCGGGAAATGATGAAGGAGAACTGGACCGGGCTGAAAGGCGTGGAGATCGAGGATGCCTCCATCGCCCTGTCGCAGGGACCGCTGTACGACCGCTCCAAGGAACACCTGGTCCCGTCCGACCAGGCGGTGATGCGTGTTCGCCGCGTGTTGATCGACTCGGTGAACCGCGTCGGAGAAGACAAGCCACCGCTCGGTGTCGGATTGGACCTCACCCGCGTGAGCGCGATCGACGCCATGTTCGAAGAAGGCGCGGTGTGGCAGGACCTGCTTCCCTCGCACCGCGAAGTCGTTCCTGCCTGAGGAGCCCGGATGACCCCCGACTACGGCGTTCCGGATTATCTCGAGCTGCTGCGTCTCGACGGGAAGAACTTCGTCGTGCTCGGCGCCGGGCAGGGCATCGGCGAGGCGACGGCCCACGCACTCGCGCAGGCGGGCGCCCGCGTGCTCTGCGTCGACCGCGAAGAGGAGCTTGCCGTCAATGTCGCCAAGGCGGTCGACGGCATGCCATTCGTGGGCGACGTCACCGTGCGCGAAAACATGCAGCGCGCCTTCGACGCGGCGATTCGAAGCTTCGGCCGGGTCCACGGCGTCGTGGACATCATCGGCATGGCCGACCTGCGGCCGATGGCCGAATTCGACGACGCAGCCTGGAGCCGGCAGTTCGACGTGGTCGTCCGCCATGCATTCCTCGCCACGCAGATCGGTGCCGAGCTGATCGCAAAAGCCGGTGGCGGGACCATCACTTTCGTCGGCTCGGTGGCGGGCGATCGCATCGTCCCGCCGGAGACGGTGTATGCCAGCTCCAAGGCTGCGCTGCATCACTTCGTCCGTGGAGCCGGGATCGAATATGCACCTCGAGGCGTACGCGTGAACGCGGTTTCACCGGGCTTCGTGCGCACGCCACGCCTCGATCGGTTGCTGCCCGAGCAGGCATGGCAGTCGGTAGGTGAAGCGATCCCGCTCGGCCGTGCCGCGATGCCGGCAGAAGTGGCCGCGCCCATTCTGTTCCTCGCGTCGGAGCTCAGCTCCCACATGACCGGACAGATCGTCGTGGTGGACGGTGGCGCGACCCATCTCACGCCGTTCCCCAAAGTCTTCGTCGCTCCGAAGAAGCCCTGAATGGCTGCGTCGCTGCACATTCACCCCGCGCTGCGCGAACTCGCGCAGCAGGCAGCCGGGCTTCCGAGCATGTCGCAGGTGTCGCCGGCGCAGGCGCGCGCCGGCATCGCGGCTCGAACCGCCAGCCGGCCACGCGGCCCGCAGGTGGCGAACGTGTTCGAACTCGAGATCGCGGCAGAGGCAGGCGTCATTCCTGCGCGCGTCTACGACCCCGGCTCCGCGGCCGGCGTTGTGGCCGCATTCCACGGCGGGGGATGGCTGATGGGCAGCCGCGAGAGTTTCGACGCCACATGCCGTCATCTCGCCATCGACTCGGGACTCGCGGTCGTGAACATCGACTACCGGCTCGCACCCGAGCATCCGTTTCCCGCCGCGTTCGATGATGCATGGGCTGCCGTGTGCTGGATCGCGGAACATGCGACGCAATTCGGATGGCCGCAGGATCGGCTCGGCGTCTTCGGCGAGTCCGCCGGCGCAAACCTCGCCGCGGCCATTTGCCTCATGGCGCGCAATCGGCAAGCCCCGCGCATATTGGCGCAAGCACTCGTCTATCCACCAACGGATGCATTGCTCACGGCCGCTTCGCTCGACACCTATGCCGAAGGATTCCTCCAGCGAACGGCGGACGTGAAGTACGCATTTGCGACCTACGCGCTGGATCAGGGTGTCTCGCCGACGGACTGGCGGCTTTCCCCGTTGCACGCGAAAACGCACGCCGGCCTTCCGCGCACGCTGGTGATCACGGCCGAGTGCGACGCCGTGCGCGACGATGGCGAGGCCTATGCCGCCAAGCTGGCCGAAGCGGGCGTCGATGTCGCCTGCGTCCGATACCTCGGCATGCTGCACACGTTCTACGGAATGCGGGGAACATTGGAAGCGGCGTCGGTGGCGCAGCGGCAGGTGGCGGACATGCTTCGTACCGCACTCGTGGAAGGGTGAACCGCAACTGCGACGCGGACTTCACCGGGTGCGCGGCAGCGCCGGGCATCGCCGCGGCCTCCATCCAGGAAAGATCGTCCTAGCGACCGGCCTTCTTTCGTCCGCGCTGCGGGGCAGGTTCGTCTTCCTGGGAAGCATCGGCCAATCCCGCATGCTCCAGCGCCGCCAGAACGCGCATGGCGAAGCGGCTGCCGGCCTCGCGTTCCGACTGCGTGAACTGCGACATGGCCGGCGCGATCACGGATTCCCTGGCGAGATACTCGACGACCTCTTCCACCACTTGCAGGCCCTTTCGCGTCAAGTGGACCAGGAAGCCTCCGCCATGGCCGGGATCCGCCATGCGGTCCACCAGGCCGCGCTCGGTGAGCCGATCGACCTTCTTCGTCACGGCCCCCGACGTCACCAGCAGGGCACGGAACAAATCGGTGGGCCGCTTGGCGTAGGGCGGCCCACCGCGCCTGAGAGCCAGCAGCACGCGCATGTCGTCGCCGCTGATCTTGTAGCGCCGTTCGCACATCCGGTCGTATGCGCGCCCGACCAATGTTCCGAGCCGCATGAAGTAGATGGCCAGCAGGAAGTCGGACAAGTCGAGGTCGCTGCGCTCGCGCTGCCACTGCAACGTGATGAGTTCGACCAGGCTGGCCGCAGGGGCTGTCTGCGCGACCGTACCGGGCGGAGGCGTGGATTTCGGTTTTGTCTTGGTGACCATGGCTGTCGTTGCAATCACCGCAATGATACGTTGCGCCGCCAGGTCTTCTTCCATGGAAGGTCAGCGCATAGAGTTGAAACCGAGCCGAACTTGTGCTCGTTCACTTCAACCCATGGAGACCATCATGTCGAAATCCTTCAATGCCGGCACCGGGCCGCTTCCCGTGATCGGCCGCGTTCTGCTGGCCCTGCCGTTTCTCCTGAGCGGTGTGGGCAAGCTGGCCGCGCCCGAGGCCACTCAAGGCTACATCGCGTCGACGTCCGTTCCGCTGCCGGTGATCGCCTACGCGCTCGCCGTGATCGCCGAAGTCGGCGGCGGCGCGATGCTGCTGCTCGGCTATCGCGCGCGCCTCGCGGCGCTCGGCCTCGCCGTGTTTTCGATCGCCGCCGCCCTGATCTTCCATCACAGCCTCGGTGACCAGAACCAGTTCATCCACTTCATGAAGAACGTGATGATCGCCGGAGGCCTGCTGCAGATCGTGGCGTTCGGTGCCGGATCGTTCAGCCTGGACAACCGGTCCGCGGCCCGCACCGGCGTGCTGCGCTCTGCCTGAACATGGAGACGCAACAACTACTTCTATGCTCGGGCAATGGTCGGGCGCGAGTTCGCGGCGCCGATGGTCGTTTCGACCTTCTGGCGCACCGCATTGCCGATTGGCTTGGAAGGCGCGGCTGAACCGGTTCGATCGCGGCTCACGCCGCGGAGAACCGCGTCCGCACCGTGCCAACGCCTTCGATGCGTGCTTCGAATCTGTCGCCAGCCGCCACCGGCACCATGGGCCCGAGTGCACCGGTGAGCACGAGATCGCCTGCGCGAAGCGGCTGCCCAAGTCCTGCCAGCTTGCGTGCGAGCCAGGCGGCGGCATTCAGCGGATGCCCGAGGCAGGCTGCGCCGTTTCCGCTGGAAACGGTTTCATCACCGCGAACCATTGTCATGCCGGCAAGCTTCAGATCGAGACCGTCCAGAGTTGTCGGGACGCCACCGAGCACCACCAGAGCGCTGGACGCGTTGTCGGCAACGGTATCGGCAAAGCGGATGTTCCAGTTGGCGATGCGGCTGCCCACGATTTCGATCGCCGGCAGCACGTACGAGATCGCGGAAATGAGGTCCACAAGCGTGGTATCCGCAGCGGGCAGATCGCGACACAGTACCAGTGCGACTTCGGCTTCCACCTTCGGCTGCAGCGTACGCGCCATCGGGATCTCCTCGTCATCGCCGTACACCATATCGGCGAAAAGCGTGCCGAAGTCCGGCTGATCGACGCCAAGCTGCCGCTGGACGGCGACCGAGGTCAACCCGATCTTGCGTCCGATCACGCGCCGCCCGCGTGCCTCGGAGTGCCTGACGTTCGCGAGCTGAATGGCGTATGCCACACTGCCGTCGGCATCTGCTCCGATCTCGTCGCGCAGGGGAGCGATCGGCTCACGATCGTCTTGCGCCCGGCGCAGGCGCTCGGCCCACGCTTCGATCTGCTTTTCCATCGCTTCTCTCTCTTTCCTTTTTCAACGGGGCTTCAGCCACAGCAAGACCGAGCCTGCGCAGGGTAGGCAAAGCGAGCCATCGGGCCGAGAAGCCTGATTTTCCACCGGGCATGGTCGGCGAGGCACCGAACGAGCCGCAAGAAAACTCACGGGGCTGGAGATTTTGTCGGATGCGCTTTCGATGGCATCGATTTAAGGTCCGGTCTTTTGGAAAGAAGATTCATGGGCCCGCTCGGGGGTGTCAAAGTCATCGAGTTCACGGGGCTCGCGCCCGGGCCATTCGCGGCGATGATGCTCGCCGACATGGGCGCGCAGGTGCTGCGCATCGACCGGCCACAACAAAGGTTTCGCCCACTGGCCCCCCGTTTTACTCTGCTGGATCGCAACCGCCGCGCCATCGCGGTGGACATCAAGACACCGAAGGGTGTGGCCCTGGTCCGACGCCTGGCGAAAGAGGCCGATGCACTGATCGAAGGCTTCCGGCCGGGGATCATGGAGAAGGCAGGGCTTGGACCGGATGCGCTGCTCGAGCTGAACCCCCGGCTGGTGTACGGCCGGATGACCGGGTGGGGGCAGGACGGCCCGCTCGCCCGCGTGGCGGGACACGACATCAACTACATCGCGCTGACCGGCGCGCTCGACGCAGTCGGCGAGGCCGGCCGGGCTCCGACCATCCCGCTCAACCTGGTGGGCGATCTGGGTGGCGGCGGGATGTACCTTGCGTTTGGCATGGCGTGCGCGCTGTTCCAGACCGGCAGGTCGGGCCGCGGGCAAGTCGTCGACGCCGCCATGGTCGATGGCGCTGCATCGCTCATGACCATGTTCCATGGCTTCCTCGCCGCCGGCCGCTGGGCCGGTCGCGGGGGCGGCATGGGCGGCGGCAATCCGGCCTATCGCGTCTACGAGACTTCCGACGGAAAGTACATCAGCATTGGCGCGGTGGAAGAGCCGTTCTACGCGGAACTGCTTCGCCTCACGGGGCTTGACGACGGCTCGATGCCCGATCGGGCCGATCGCGGCAACTGGCCGCGGATCCACGAGCGCTTCGCCTCTGTGTTCAAGGCGAAAACGCGCGACGAGTGGGATTCGCTTCTTGGCCATACCGACACCTGCTTCGCGCCCGTGCTGGACCTCGACGAAGCGCCCGATCATCCCCACAACCGGCACCGCGGTACCTACGTCGAGATCGACGGCATCGTCCAGCCGGCGCCTGCCCCGCGATTCAGCCGCACGGTGCCGGAGGTACCGAAGGCGGGCGTCGAGCCTGGAGTGGATCTGGACGCCGCCCTGGCGGGGTGGGGCTTCTCGGCCGACGAGATCGCGGACCTGCGTTCGAGCGGCACCGCAGCCTGAACGCCGACAATGAAAGACGAAACATGACGAGAAGCAAGGCATGAGCGCGCTGGACTCGCTCGCGCTCACCGCGATTCCGCCGCAAGACGAGGCGTTGCGCCAGCCTGTGCGCGATTTTCTGGCGCAGTACGTCGCGGCCCTGCCGGCCCATGTTCGCGCTCGATCCTGGGGCGGCTACGACGCGCAGCTCAGTCGCGAGCTCGGCGCGCGTGGGTGGCTCGGTCTGACGCTGCCCAAGGAATACGGCGGCGGCGGACGCAGTGCTTACGCGCGCTATGTCGTGGTCGAAGAGTTCCTGAATTTCGGCGCGCCCGTGGGCTCGCACTGGATCGCGGAGCGGCAAAGCGCGCCCAATATCCTGAAATACGGCACCGATGCGCAGAAACGCCGCTACGTGCCGCCGGTTTGCCGCGGCGAAATGTATTTCTGCATCGGCATGAGCGAGCCCAACGCGGGCTCCGACCTCGCGAGCGTGCGCACGCGCGCCGCGAGGACCGAAGGTGGCTGGGTCCTCGACGGCCAGAAGATCTGGACGACCAACGCGCACAACTGCCACTTCATGATCGCGCTCGTGCGCAGCTCGGGCACGGCCGATGACAGGCACAAAGGTTTGTCGCAGTTCATCGTCGACCTGAAGCTGCCCGGCGTCACCATTCGGCCCATCACCGACCTTTCGGGCGACTCGCACTTTTGCGAAGTCTTCTTCGACAACGTGCGGCTTCCGGACGATGCCTTGCTGGGCACCGAAGGCGCAGGCTGGGAACAGGTGATGTCCGAACTGGCCTTCGAGCGCAGCGGCCCGGAGCGCCTGTTTTCCAGCATCGTGCTCTTCGACGAGTGGCTCGCCTACATCCGCACGCCGCAGGGCCGCACGCCGGAGTCGGTGCGGCTCGCGGGGAAGATCGGTTCCCAGCTCGCGCCATTGCGGGCGATGTCCGTTGCCGTCACGAGCAAGCTCGCGCACGGCGAAAGCCCCGTCGTCGAAGCAGCGCTGGTCAAGGACCTCGGCACCGGGGTCGAACAGGCCATTCCTGCGCTGATCGCCGACGACTTGTTTCGCCGCCCCGCGCATGATGTGCCGATGGAGCTGCTGCGCACGCTCGACTTCGTCACGCAGGCCGCGCCTTCGTACTCGCTGCGCGGCGGCACGCGCGACATCCTGCGTGGAATGATCGCGCGCGGCCTCGGGCTGCGCTGAACGAGACGGCAGGCAAACCATCATGGACGAACTTCTATCCGACGCATTGCGGCAACTGCTGCGCGATCAGTGCACGCCCCAACGGGTCCGAGAGGCCGAAGCCGGCCGCCTGCCGGCGTCACTGTGGGCGAGCCTGGAGGCATCCGGCTTTGCCGACGCGCTGGTGTCCGAGGCGCAAGGCGGCGCGGGCCTCGCACTCTCCGACGTGTTCCCGCTTTTCGTGCTCTGCGGCTCGCATGCGGTGCCGGTGCCGCTGGTGCACACCATGCTCGCGCGGGGCCTGCTCGCCCGGGCAGGGATCGACCGGCCGCAAGGCAGTATTGCGATCACCATCGTGACGTCACGCAACGCGGGCGGCATGCGCTGCGCTCACACCCCTCTGGGCCGCGTCGCGGACTGGGTGCTGGCTTGCGAGAGCGGCGGGGAGGGGGAACGCAGCGCATGGCTCGCACCGACCGAAGAAGCGGACGCCGAGCCGGGTGTGTTCGCGCTCGACGCTTCGCTCGAGTGGAGCGCGGCTGCGGCCGGCCGCGCCACGCGAATCGCCGCGGACTTCGATGTGGAAGCGCTGCAGGCCTGCGCCGCCGCGGCGCAGCTTTCGGGCGCGCTCATGGAGGTGTTCAATCGCACACTGCAATTCGCCAACGAACGGCAGCAGTTCGGCCGCCCGATCGGCAAGTTCCAGGCGATTCAGCACCAGCTGAGCGTGATGGCGGAGCACGTCTTCGCGGCGCGCATGGCCGCTCAGCTCGGGTGCTACTCGAAGACGGCAACACCCGACCGGCTGCGCGTTGCCGTTGCCAAAGCGCGGACGAGCGAGGCGGCACTGGAAGTGGCCGCGGCGGCGCACTCCATCCACGGGGCGATCGGCTTTACCGCCGAATTCGACCTGCAGCTCTACACGCGCAGGCTCCACGCCTGGCGGCAGGCGGCGGGTTCCGAGTCGCGCTGGCATGAGGTTCTGGGCGAGGCGCTCGTCGACGAGCCCGGTCGTCTCGCGCTCGACCTCATCCGCGCCACAACCGACGTGCATTGAATACCCGACTCACGAAAGAGAAAAACGCCATGGCCTTCCTCACCCAGTCGCGCGAAGGCGCCATCCTTGTCCTCACCATGGACCAGCCGCAGACGCGCAATGCGCTCACCGGAAACACCGCGGTCGAAGAGTTCGTGCAGGCCTGCGCCCAGGTGCAGGCGGACCGCAGCATCCGCGCGGTCGTGCTCACGGCCGAAGGCAGCGTCTTCAGCTCCGGCGGCAATGTGAAGGACATGCAGAAGTACTTCCTGAACAAGCCCTCGGCGGACACAGTGCGCGACGAATACCGCAACGGCATCCAGCGCATCCCCAAGGCACTCTACGGCCTCGATGTCCCCGTCATCGCTGCGATCAACGGCCCCGCGATCGGCGCGGGACTGGACCTCGCGTGCATGTGCGACATCCGGATCGCGAGCGAGAAGGCCACTTTTGCGGAGAGCTTCGTGAAAGTCGGGATCGTGCCCGGCGACGGTGGGGCGTGGCTGCTGCCCCGCGTGGTGGGCATGTCGAAGGCCTCCGAGATGGCTTTCACCGGCGAAGCGTTGGGCGCGCAGGAGGCGCTCGCCTGCGGACTCGTCTCGCGCGTGGTCGCGCCCGAGGCGTTGATGGAGGCCGCGCTCACGCTTGCGCGCAAGATCGCCGCGAACCCCGGCGGCGTGCTGCGGATGACGAAGCGCCTCCTGCGCGAAGGAGAGCGCGCCACGCTGGAGTCGCTGCTCGAAATCTCCGCGTCCTACCAGGCGATCGCGCACATGGAGCCCGATCACCACGAAGCCGTGAAGGCGTTCGTGGAGAAGCGCCCGCCCAGGTTCTCCTAGTCCGCCGGCTCGAACGGCGTTGTCCACCACTTGTTGGACATGCCTGCCTGCCAACCGAAGAGATCCATGACGTGGCGGCCGCGCTACGCGGCGCTGAGCGAGTGTTCGATGAAATCGAGGATGGTGGACTCGAGCGAATCGATGTCGAGCTTGCGGTTGCTCATGAGAAATTCCATGCTGACGCCGCGCACCAGCGCGACGTAGATGGCGCCGTGTTTTTCAAAATCGACCTTGCGGATTTCCCCGGCCTTCCATGCTTCCTCGAGATGCCGGGCAAAGCCGCGCCGCCACTGGCCGACGAAGTGCTCCACCTCCGCCTTCAAGGTCTCGTTGCCGTAGAAGGACTCGGAGAAGATCGAGAACAACGCGGCGATGGCGACCGGGTCGCGCCGGAGGCTGAAGAAATGTGTCCTGACCCGGGCGCGCAATGCCTTGAGTCCCGTGAGTCCCTGGACGTTTTCGTGCAGCCGCTCTTCGAAAACCACCTGCATCGACTTGAGCAGCGCGACGACGAATTTGTCCTTGGTACCGAACGCATAGACCGGCAGCCCCCGGCTGTAGCCCGCGGCCACGCCGATATCCGCAAGCGTCGTACCGGCGACGCCGTTCTTGGCAATGAGCTTGGTGCCGGCGCGAATCATGCGCGCATCCGACTCTTCGCGCCGCTCGCTCTGCGTGCGCGGCGGCGCGGGCATTTCAGCGCGGTTCGCCTTGCGCGGCGATGTCTTCGACGCGGCTGCAGCGGGTCTGCGTACAACGGCTTTGGAAGTGGGCATGTCCGAGAGTGTTTCGACCGGTCGGCGGTTGGGGGCGGCGGCTTGCTGGCGAGCACGCAAATTATATGCCGCAGTCCTTCAAGCGGCCGCGCCAGCCGTGAGCCCGACGACGCGATCGCGCCGCCACGATCGAATGCGCTCGATGCCGACGCCCCAGCCGAGCAGCGCCTGTTCGACGTTCGCATCGACGGGTCGCGGCGGCCCTGGCAGGGCCGCCGGCGTGGCGCTGAATCGCGGCGCGGGCCCCGGCTGCACGATCCCCGCCGCGTCCTTGAAGAATGTTCCGCGCGCCCGGTTGTGCGGATGATCCGGCGCCTCGGCCATCGATAGCACCGGGCTGAAGCACGCGTCGCTCTGCGCGAACGCGGCAGCCCATTCGTCGCGCGTGCGCGTACGGATCGCCGCCGCGATCGCTTCGCGCAGCTTCGGCCACTCGCTGCGATCGTCGCCCGTGATGCCGCAGTGAGCGAGCCCCAGCTTGGCGAACAGCTCCTGGCGAAACCGGCTTTCGATCGCTCCCACGGCGACGAACTTGCCGTCGCTGCACTCGTAAGCGTCGTAATAGGGCGCGCCGGAGTCGACGATGTTCGTGCCGCGCTCGGGGTTGTTCAATCCCGCTGCGTGGTTGCCGAAGAAGTTCATCATCAGCGAAGCGGCGCCGTCCACCATCGCCGCATCGACCACTTGCCCTTGGCCGGTGACGCGGGCGCAGAGCACTCCCGCAAGGCAGCCGAAGGCCAGGTACAGCGCGCCGCCGCCGTAGTCCCCGACGAGGTTCAGCGGTGGCGTGGGCGGCTGGCCCGCGCGTCCTATGGCATGCAGCGCACCGGTGAGGGCGATGTAGTTCACGTCATGGCCGGCGTTTCGGGCGAGCGGGCCGTCCTGGCCCCAGCCCGTCATGCGGCCGTAGACAAGCTTGCGATTGACTGAAAGGCACTGGTCCGGACCGAGGCCGAGCCGCTCCATCACGCCGGGCCGGAACCCTTCGAGGCAGACGTCGGCGGTGGCAAGCAGTTCGAGCGCCGCGGCGACACCGGCGGCGCTCTTCAGGTCGATGCTGATGGCCGGCCGGTTGCGCAGCGTCAGGTCGAACTGCAGCGGCTTCTCGACGCCGAGGCTGGGCTTGCGGGCCCGATCGAGCCGGATCACGGTGGCGCCCAGATCCGCCATCAGCATCGCGCACATCGGTGCCGGACCGAGGCCCGCGAATTCGACAACCTTCAGGCCGTCCAAAGGTCCCGCAGCCATCACTGCACCTTGATGTTGGCAGCCTTGATGACGCGCGCGTACTCGTCGCGCTGGGCTTCGAGGTAGCTTCGGAAGTTCGCGCCGCAGCGAGGCTCGATGACCAGGCCGAGTGACGTGAGTTTGCCGCGCACGTCGGGGGAGCCGAGTGCGTCGGTGATCATCTCTTCGAGCGCGGCGAGGGTCTTCGCCGGCGTCTTCGGCGGTGCGAGGAAGCCGAAGAACACCGAGGCCTGCACCGCGTAGCCCTGCTCGCTGAAGGTCGGCAGGTTGGGCATCAGCGCCACCCGCTCGCGTGTCGCCACGGCAAGCGGTCGAAGTTTGCCCGCGTCGATGTGCGGCTTGAGTTCGGCGTAGTTCGTGAAGACGCTCGTCATGTGGTCGCCCAGCACCGCGGTGATCGCCGGCGCGCCGCCCGGATAGGGCACGTAGGTGAGGTCGATGCCGGCGGCCATCTTCAACACTTCACCCGCGATATGTTGCGACGAGCCGGGACCGGACGAGCCGAACGAGAGCTTGCCGGGTTGCGCCCGGGCCGCCTCGACGAGGTCCTTCAGCGTTCGATACGGCGACGACGCGTTGACCGCGATCACCTGCGGCGACTCCACGATCATGCACAGCGGCTCGAGTGCGGCCGTGTCGTACTGCAGGTCCTTTCGCAGGACCGCGTTGATCGAGAACGAATTGCTCGTGATGAGCACGGTGGTGCCGTCGGGCGCGGCGTGGGCCACAAGGGCGGTGCCGATCGTGGAGCCGCCGCCCGCCCGGCTTTCGACCATGGTCTTCTGCCCGGTCCTCTGCGTGATCTGTTCGGCGATGCTGCGGGCGATGATGTCCGTCGTCCCCGCAGCCGCGAAAGGATTCACGAATCGGATCATCCTGTCCTTCAATTCCTGCGCGCCGGCGGCCGCGGCTGCGAGCACGAGGAGTGGGGCGAGCAGGAGTGCCGCGAAGGTACCGCGCAAGCCCGGTGGGAGTTTCGTCATCTTCGCTGCCTCGATTCTCAGTTGCTTGCCGTGGCGCCGGACTTCTCGACGAGGTCCTTCCACTTCACGATTTCACGCTCGATGAAGGTGGCGAAGTCGCGCGGTCCGAGGTCGAGTGCGACCGCGCCCGCGCCGTAGTTGTAGTCGACGACCGACTGCTTCTTCAGCGCGGTGCCGAAGGCTTGCGACAACTTCTGCACGACGTCGGCGGGCGTGCCCGCGGGCGCGAAGATGCCGTACCAGGGGCTCAACACGACTTCGGGCAGGCCCTGTTCGGCGGCGGTCGGGATGTTGCGGCCCGGTACGCGGCGGCTGCTCGAAACGGCGAGTGCCCTCAGCTTGCCCGACTCGATGTGGGGCCAGCTCGTGGGCAGATAGTCGAACAGGATGTCGATCTGTCCGCCCAGCATGTCGTTGAGCGCCAGCGCCGAACCCTTGTACGGCACATGGAGCAGCCGGATCTGCGCGGACTGCTCGAGCAGCACAGTTGCGAGGTGAAGAGTCGAGCCCACACCCACCGAACCGTAGGTCGCCTTGCCCGGATTGGCTTTCGCGTAGGCGACGAACTCCGCAAGCGTCTTGTACGGCTTCGTGGCCTGCGTGACGAGCACCATCGGCGTTTCGGTGAGGCCGTGCACCGGCACGAAATCCTTCAGCGGGTGATAGGGAAGGTCCTTCACGAGGTAGAGGCTTCCGACCATGGGCCCCACGCTTCCATAAAGGAGCGTGTACCCGTCCGGTTTGGCCAGTTGCACGGCGCGCGCTCCGATGGTGCCGCCCGCCCCGACTCGGTTCTCCACGATAACCGGCTGTCCGAGCTGCTCTTTCAGCGACAGCGCCAGCTGTCGCGCGCTGGCGTCGGCAAGGCCGCCCGCGGCGAAGGGCACGACGATCGTGATGGGGCGACTCGGATAGGTCTGAGCCCAGGCCTGCAGGGAGGACGCGAGCAAGAGCGCCAGCAGGGCGCGAACGATCGTCATGGGCGTGTCTTTCGGAAGGTTTCGGACCAGACCATACCGTGTCAGCCAGTTACTTGTCAACAAGCAAGCAATTTGCCGGGGCGGCCGGATCCGGTGAATTCGGTCAGGAAGTGTCCGTGATGCCGTGGAACATACTTGTTTGCTAACAAGTTACTTGATAGACTCGGCTTCAAATTCTGGAGCTTCCGATGACTGGCGTTCTCAACGGCATACGCGTTCTCGACTTCGGCCGCTACATCGCCGGTCCGTATTGCGGCGCGCTCCTCGGCGATTTCGGCGCTGAGGTCATTCGCATCGAAAAGCGCGAAGGCAGCGAAGACCGCTGGACCATGCCGGTGGGCGAGGACGGCACCGGCGCCGCCTTCATGCAGATGAACCGCAACAAGCTCAGCATCACGCTCGACCCCGCGGCGCCCGAGGGCCGCGAAGCGGTGCGACGGCTCGTCGCGGTGTCCGACGTGGTGATCGCCAACATGCCGCTCGCGCAGCTGAAGGAACTGGGGCTCGACTACGAGACACTGGAGAAGATCAACCCCCGGATCATCGTGTTCATGAACTCCTGCTTCGGTTCGGTGGGCCCGTTCGCCAAGCGCCCCGGCTTCGAGACCATTGCACAAGGGATGTCGGGTTCGATGCACCTCACGGGCGACGGCATCACGCCGATGCGGGTGGCGGTGCCGGCAAACGACTTCGGCACGGCGACGTTCGGTGCGCTCGGTATTCTCGCGGCGTTGCTCGAGCGGCAGAAGTCCGGCCGCGGCCAGCTGGTCGAAACCTCGCTGCTGCACACCGCGTTGAACCTCTCGGACGCCAACCTGATCGAGGAAGCGCTTCTGAAGAAGGACCGCATCGCCAAGGGCAACCGCAGCTGGCACTCCGGTCCCTCGGATTGCTACCGGACGAAGGACGGCTGGATCGTCCTCATGGTGATCGGTCCGGGGCTCTTCAAGCGCTGGGCTCGCCTCATGGGCGAGGAAAAGCTCTGGACCGAAGACCCGCGGTTCGCGACCGACCAGCTGCGTGGCGACAACGGCGAAGCCCTGAGCATCCGCCACCAGCAGTGGTGTGCATCGCGCACCACGAAGGAAGCGCTCGCCGAGCTCGAAAAAGCGCATATCCCGGCCGGTCCCATCTACTCCCTGCCGCAAACACTCGCCGACGAACATATCAAGGAGGCGGGTTTTCTGGAGGAGATCGACTACCCGGGTTTGCCGAAGCCGGCGCCCGTCGTCACGACGCCGGTGAAGCTGTCTCGCACTCCGGGCAAGGTGCATCGCCGCCCGCCTTTGCTCGGCGAGCACACGCATGATGTGTTGACCAGGATCGCCCGGTACACCGAAGCCGAACTCGATGCGCTGCGCGCGAAGGACGTCATCTGATGCATGCGATCGCCAAATCCACTGCCAAAGACACTGCCGACATGAACGACACAGAGCGCCTCGACGCCCTTTTCAGCGAACGTTACAGCTGCCGCGGCTACCTGCCACGACCGGTTCCCGAGGCCGACCTGCGGCGCATCGTCGAGATCGCACAGAAAACCGCGTCCTGGTGCAACTCGCAGCCGTGGCAGGTGTACATCCTCAGCGGAAGCGCGAAGGACCGTTTTCGCGACGGCCTTCTTCGATACCGGCAGGACCACGATTCGAAGCCGGACATCGACTTTCCGCGCGAATACGTCGGCGTCTACCAGGAGCGCCGCCGGGAGTGCGGGTTCCAGCTCTACGAGAGCGTGGGCGTGGCGCGCGGCGACCGGGTTGCATCCGCGAAGCAGGCCGAAGAGAACTTCAAGCTGTTCGGCGCTCCGCACGTGGCAATCGTGACCACACCCGAAGCGCTCGGCACGTACGGCGCCGTGGACTGCGGCGCCTGGGTTGCCAATTTCATGCTGATTGCACGCAGCATGGGGGTGGCATCGATCGCGCAGGCGGCGCTGGCCGGCCAGTCCGCGTATATCCGCGAGTTCCTTCAGCTGCCCGCCGAGCGCCTGATCGTGTGCGGCATTTCGTTCGGCTACCCGGACTCCGACCACCCCGCCAACCGGTTTCGTACGCGCCGCGCCAGCATCGGGCAGGCGGTGCAGTTCATCGAGGCCTGAAGCAGGATGAGCCATTACCTTCCCGTGCGGCCGGACTGGCTCGCCTCGTACACCGAGACTGCGATCGACCCGGACGTCGCAATCGTCGACTCGCATCATCACGTATGGGACATCCCCGAGTGGCGGTACATGTTCGAGGACGTGCTTGCCGACATGCGGGCGGGGCACCGCGTCATCGCATCCGTCTTCGTCCAGTGCTACTCGATGTACCGCAAGGACGGGCCGAAGGAGCTGCGCTGCATCGGCGAAACCGAATTCGCGAACGGCGTGGCGGCCATGTCGGCGAGCGGCGTCTATGGCGACACGCGCATCTGCGATGGCATCGTTGGAATGGCCAACCTCACTGCCGGCGCGGAAGTCGAGCGCGTACTCGAAGCTCATGTCCGAGCCGCCGGGGAGCGATTCAAGGGTATTCGACAGATTACCGCCTATGACGACGAGCCCGCGATCCACAACAAGAAGTGGGGCCTGGCCGCCGGCATCGCAGGCGATGCGGGATTTCGCGCGGGCTATCGCCGCCTCGGTCGCATGGGCCTGTCGTTCGACGCGTACGTGTTTCACACGCAGCTCGGCGAGCTGGCCGGGCTGGCGCGCGCCGAACCGGAAACCACACTGGTCCTCAACCATGTCGGAGCACCGGTGGGCATCGGGCGATTCGCGGGGCAGCGCGAAGCTGTGGCGAAGGCCTGGCGCGCCGGGATTGCCGAACTCGCTGCCTGCCCGAACGTGTTCGTCAAACTCGGCGGCATGGGCATGGCCACGGTGGGCTTCGATTTTCACCAGCAGGCGCAGCCACCTTCTTCGGACATGCTGTCGGCCGCGTGGGCGCCGTACATGGACTACTGCATCGAGAAGTTCGGTCCTGGCCGCTGCATGTTCGAGAGCAACTTTCCGGTCGACAAAGGCTCGTGCAGCTACGTTGTGCTCTGGAACGCCTTCAAGAAGATCGCACGGCGCTACACGGCTGCCGAGCAGTTCCAGCTGTTCGCGGGGACGGCGGGTGCGGTCTACAGGTTGCCGAGCGTGGCGGCGCTTTCGACGACCCGGGTCGTTGCAACATGAAGGCGCTGGTCTGCAAGGCGTTCGGCACGCCCGATTCGTTGGCCATGACGGAGCTGCCGGTGCCCGAACCGGCAGCCGGAGAGGTGCTGATCGAAGGGCATTTCGCCAGCCTCAACTTCCCGGACATCCTCATGGTGGCCGGCACTTACCAGGGCTGCCCGCCGCTGCCCTTCGTTCCGGGCATGGAAACGGCGGGCTACGTGCGCGCGGTGGGCTCGGGAGTGAGCGAGTTCGCCTTGGGCGATCGTGTCATGGCGCGCACGGGCGGATTCGGTTCATTCGCCGAGTACGCTTGCGCGCCGGTCTCGGACGTGTACCACGCACCGCAGGCGCTGCCGCTCGAAATGGCCGCCGGATTTTCAGTGAGCTACGGTTCTGTCTATCACGCCCTCGTCGATCGCGCCCGCTTGCAGCCCGGTGAAAACCTGCTGGTCCTCGGGGCTGGCGGAGGCACGGGCGTGAATGCGGTGGAAGTCGGCAAGCTGCTCGGCGCGCGAGTGATCGCCGCGGCCGGCAGCGCGGACAAGCTGGCGGCCGCCCGCGAGTTCGGCGCCGATGAGGTCTTCAACTATCGCGAGGAGCCGCACTTTCGCGACACGGTGAAGAACCTCACGGGAGGCCACGGCGCCGACGTCGTGTTCGATCCGGTGGGCGGCGATGCTTTCGACGAGTCGCTGCGTTGCATCGCGTGGGCCGGCCGCATCCTGGTGTTCGGTTTCGCTTCGGGCCGCATACCGCAGGTTCCCGCGAACCACGTGCTCGTGAAGGGTTGCGATATCGTGGGCGTCTTCACCGGTGCATTCACACGCAAGACGCCCGGCAAGAGCCGCCGCAACATGGAGCAGCTGCTCGCGTGGGTGGAAGCGGGCAGGCTGAAACCGCCTGTGCCCGTGATTTACGGCCTGGACCAGGTGCCGCTGGCGATGCGTCACCTGCAGGAACGCACGCTGGTCGGCAAGGCGGCCATCCGCCTGCGCTGAACTTCAGCGGCCCTTGAACACGGGTCTGCGCTTTTCGACGAATGCGGCGACGCCTTCCTTGGAATCTTCGCTCGCGAGCACTTCGCGCACCTCGGCCGCCTCCACACTCATGCCGCGCTCGTCCACGACGTCGCCGGCTGCCGCGATGCACCGCTGGATGCTGCGATAGGCCACCGGGCTGTATTGGGCGACTTCGGTGGCCACCGCGACTGCGCGCTCGAGTGCGAGAGCGGGCGTGTCCGTCACGTAGCTGACCAGGCCCCAGTCGAGCGCCTGTTGCGCGTCGAGCACTCGGGCCGTCAACATGAGCTCGGCCGCGCGGGCGCGACCGACGAGTGCCGGCAGGAACTGAGTCCCGCCGTACGACGGGATGACGGCAAGCTTGATCTCCGGCATCGAAAACTTCGCCGTGGATGCGCAGATGCGCATCGTGCAGGCGAGCGCGAATTCGAGGCCGCCGCCGTAGGCGAGGCCGTTGATCGCCGCAACCGTGAAGAGATGCGACTGCGACAGCCGCAGCAGCAGGTTGCGGACCCGGTCGTTTTTCGCGGGGCGCTGGTCCCAGGCGAGTCCGGCGTTGTCCTTCAGGTCCGTGCCGGCGCTGAATGCGCGTTCGCCTTGCGCCGTGATGACCAGAAAACGCGCTGCCTCGCTTTCGAGCGTGTCGAGGCAGCTCTCCAGTCCGTCCCACACCGGACGCGTGAGCGCGTTCAGGCGCTCCGGGCGCGTGATGGTGAAGACGGCGCCGCCTTCCTTGCGTTCGACGGTGAAATCCATGAGGTCTCCAGTCAGGCGTCTTGCGATGCGGCCGAGGCGAGCAGCTCGGCCAGGTTGTCTTCGAGGAAGGTCGTGGAAAGCTCGCCCGCGAGATAGCGGGGATCCTCCGCCAGCGACCGCAGCAGCGGCAGGTTGGTTGAAATCCCCTCGACAACCGTCGCGCGCAGCGCTTCCCGCATCAGGCGCAGCGCATCACCGCGTGTGGGTCCGTGCGTGATGAGCTTCATCACCAGGTTGTCGTAGTAGGGCGAAACCGTGTCGCCCGGCTCGAAGCCGGTGTCCACGCGCAGTCCGGCCATTGCGGGCGTCTCGAGCCGTCCGATGCGGCCCGGCGACGGCCGGAACGAGCGCGCCGGATCCTCCGCACACACGCGCACTTCGATCGCGTGGCCCTGGAGCGCGATGGGCTCGGCCAGCGCAACGTCATCGAGCCGGCCCATCGCGAGTTCGAGTTGCATGCGTACGAGATCGAGATCGGCAATGGCCTCGGTCACCGGGTGTTCGACTTGCAGGCGCGTGTTCATTTCCATGAAGTAAAACCGGGCGTCGGCTTCGTCGAACAGGAATTCGATCGTGCCCGCGCCTTCGTACTCGCAGGCCCGTGCAAGGGCCGTGGCTGTGCGGGCCATCTCGCGGCGCACTTCGTGCGGGATGCGCGGTGCGGGCGCTTCCTCCAGCACTTTCTGCCGGCGCCGCTGCATCGAGCAGTCGCGGTCTGAAATCGCAATGGCGCCGCGCGCGCCGAATCCGAACACCTGGACTTCCACGTGCCGGGCCTTCTGGATGCATCTCTCGAGATAGATCGCGCCGTCGCCGAACGATTTCGCGGCCAGGTTCGACGTCGAGCTCGCGGCGGCAAGCAGTTCCGCGGCCGATTCCACGCGTCGAATGCCAATGCCGCCACCGCCGGCCGATGCTTTCACGAGCAGGGGAAATCCGACCGCCGCAGCATGTCTGGCCAGTGCATCCTCGTCGGACGCAAGAAGCTTCCCCGAGCCGGGCAGTACGGGGACACCCGCGCTCCTTGCGACGTGCCGAGCCGTTTCCTTGTCGCCCATCAGGTTCAAGGCGTGCGGAGAAGGTCCGACGAAGACAATTCCGGCGTCGCTGCACGCGCCGGCGAAGGCGGCGCTTTCGGAAAGAAAGCCATACCCCGGATGGACGAGCGTCGCGCCCGTGCGCAGCGCCGCTTCGACGAGCTTCGGAATGTCGAGATAACTTTGCGCGGCCGGCGAAGGGCCGATAGCGACAGCCTCGTCGGCGAGCCGCACGTGGCGGGCTCCGGCGTCCGCCTCCGAATGCACGGCGACGCAGCGAAGCCCGAGGGCACGCGCGGTGCGCATGATGCGGCAGGCAATCTCGCCGCGGTTTGCGACCAGCAGTGTCGTGTGCTTCTTCATGAGCCTGGCCGCGCACTCAGATCGGAGAGATCTGCCGCACCTTCGGCGGCTGCCTGTTCGTTCTGCGGGGCGGACAGTCGTCGAAGATCTCGATCAGGCGCTGGCGGGTCTCGCGGGGGTCGATCACGTCGTCGAGGCCGAACGAACTCGCCGCGGACAACGCGCCCAGCTGCGCCTTCAGGGTCTGGACGAGTTCGGCGCGTGCGGCGGCAGGGTCCGCCGCCTCTTCCCAGTCCTTCCGATAGGCCACGTCGACCGCGCCTTCGACCGAGAGCGCGCCAAGTTCCGCGGTGGGCCAGCACAACGCTGCATCCGCTTCGAAGCTGCGGCCGCCACCCATGGCGTAATACGCCGCGCCATAGCCTTTGCGCAGCGCCACCGAAACACGGGGCACGGTGGCCTGGCCCAGTTCGAAAAACAGCCGTGCACTCTTGCGCGCGATGCCGGTGCTTTCGGCGGCGCTGCCGACGGCGAAGCCGGGTACGTCGATCAGCATCACGAGAGGCAGGCCGAATGCGTCGCACACCGCGATGAAGTGCGCCGCCTTTTCGCACGCCGGCGTGTCGAGCATGCCGGCGCGAAATCTCGGCTGGTTCGCCACGATGCCGACGGGCCGCCCATTCAGGCGCGCGAGCGCCGTCACGATGTTCTTCGCGTAGTTCGGCTTCAGCTCGAACACGCTGTCCCGGTCGACCACCCGCTCGATCACCTGTTTGACGTCGTACGCGCGCCGGGTATCGGCCGGCACGATGTCGAGCAGCGACTCTTCGCGCCGGTCCACAGGGTCGTCGCAGGGGACGATGGGAAGAGGGCACTGCGCGTTGGTCGGAAAATAGGAGAGGAACTTGCGCACGGCATCCAGCGCCTCCTGTTCGGTGTCGACGGCGAGGTCCGCGAGGCCGTTCTTGTCCGCCTGCGTTGCCGCGCCACCGAGCTGCTCCTTGTCCAGGTCTTCTCCCGTGCTCGCCTTCACCAGAGCGGGCCCGGCGATGCCGAGCGTCGAATAGCCCCGGATCATCACGACGAAGTCGGACATCGCAGCGTAGTTCGTCGGACCCGCGAAGCCGACACCCATCATCGCGGTTGCGATGGGTACCCAGCCCGAGAGCCGCGCCAGGTTCTGGAACACGCTGGAGCCCGCGGCGAAGTAGCGCGCATCGAGCCCGTCCTGGATGCGATGGCCGCCTCCTTCGAGCAGGTACACGACCGGGAACCCGTTGTTCAGCGCCTTCTCCGCGAGCCGCGCATGTTTGAGCATGCCGTGCCGCCCCGTGGATCCACCGTGGACGGTGAAGTCGGTGCCGTACACCATCACGGGCCGGCCGTCGACGACGCCCTTGCCGCAGACGATGCCATCGGCCGGCGCGACGATGTCCGCGTTCCAGCGCGTGACGCGCAAGGGCTCCACGAGCGAGCCGAACTCGCGAAACGACCCCTCGTCGAGGATCGTGTCGATGCGCTCGCGCAACGTCATCCGGCCGAGGGCCCTGCGTTTGTTCACGGCCTCCGGCCGCGCGGCGTCCATCGCCGTGGCGCGGAAATCGGTCACCTTCTGCAAGAGGTCTCGGGCGTGGTCGTTCATATGGGGCAGGAGTCGGCGGGGTGTGGAAAACGAGCCGATCTTAAACACTTGTCGGCTAACAAGCAAGTTGATATACTGCCTCGCATGGCCTCCGAGATCACCGAAGCGCGGCGCACGCAACGAGAGCGGCGCGAAGAGTCCGAGCTGCGGATGCTCAGGGCCGGCACACGCCTGATCGCCTGGGGCGGTGTCGCCTCCACCACGCTCGCGGCCATCGGCGTCGAAGCCGGATACAGCCGCGGCCTGCCGGTGTACGCATTCAAGTCCAAGCAGGGTTTCATCACGGCGCTGCTGAACTCCATGGAGCAATGGTTCGACGCCACGCTCAAGACGGCGCTCAAAGGCAAGTCCGGACTGCTGGCGCTCGAAGCGCGGATCGGCGCGCACTTCGACGGCGTCAAGCGCAACCCCGTTGCCGTTTCGGCGCTATACGCGATCTACATCGAGTCGTTGTTCGGCATGCCCGAAGTCCGTCCCGCGGTGGAAGAGCTCAGTGCCAAGTGGCGCGACGGCTTTCTCTTCCATCTTCGCGAGGCCCACGCCCTGGGCGAGATCGAGGGCGACGATCTCGAAGGTGTCGCGGCTCTCCTGCTCGGAATGGTGCGGGGCATGCTGATAGAACACCTCATGAGCAACCGCAGACTCGACCTCGAGTCGGTCGGCACGCACATCGCCAGGTTCGTGCGCGCGATGCGTAGCGCTCCGCTCGCCGAAGCCGGGCGCCCGGCGTCCTGAATAGACAAAAGACAAAGTCAACAGAGGAGCATTCATGCCGACCGTCGAAATCAAGTCCGACATGACCGGAACGGTGATCAGTCTCGAGAAGAACAACGGCGACCGCGTTGCCGCCGGCGACGCGCTGATCCTCATCGAGTCCATGAAGATGGAAGTGGAGATTGCTTCCACCGCAAGCGGCACGCTGGAGTCGTACACGGTCGGCGTGGGAGACGCGGTGGCCGACGGTCAGTGCATCGCGACCGTTTCGTCCTGAGAACGGCGTGTCGCACGAGATGGCACCCATGACCTCTGAACGGGTGGACCCGCGCGTGCCGGCCGCGCGGGAGTGCGTGCTGCGATACGTACTCGACCGCCACGCAAGCGAGCGCGGCAGCAAGGTGTTCGCCCGGCTCGCGGATGGCACGGAGTGGACCTTCGCCGAAGTTCATGCCCGGACTCTCGAGATGGGTGCGGCGCTGCAGGACGTCGGGGCGAGGCAGGACGACCTGGTGCTTTCCTTCATGCCGAATGGCGGCGACGCGATGCTGGCGTGGTTCGGCATCAATTACATCGGCGCCGCGTGCGTTCCGCTGAACACCGCGTACAAGGGCAAGATGCTGGAGCATGCGCTGAACCTCGCGCGTGCCCGCGTGCTGGTCTGTCACCCTGCGCTCGCCGAACGGATCAAGGAGGTGGACGCTCGGTACCTCACCGACGTCGTCATTGCGGGAGAAGCCACCGGTGTCGACCTCGGCGAGCGCGTCCGCGTGCATGCGCTCGCGGACCTGCTCGCCCGCGGGACGCAGGTGCAGCCGCTCGCCCATGCCATCGCGCCATGGGACTTGCAGGCCGTCATCCACACCTCGGGGACCACGGGCCCCTCGAAAGGCGTGATGGTGACCTACGCGCATCTCGCGACGACCTGCAACGCCTTCGAGTCGCTGACCTCGGAAGACCGCACGATGGCGAGCCTTCCGCTCTTTCACAGCGGCGGCATCGTCGCCGTGAACCGCATGGTGCTCAAGGGTGGCTCGGTGGCGATCGTCGAGTCGTTTTCCACGAGCACGTTCTGGGACGTGATCCGCGAAACGGGCACGACCTGCCTCACCCTGCTGGGCAGCATGGCGCCTTTCCTGATGAAGGCGGCGCCGAGCCCGCGCGACCGCAGCCACCCGTTGCGGCAGGTCGTGATGATGCCGCTCATCGACGACGCGGTGCAGTTCGGCGAGCGGTTCGGCGTCCAGGTTTACACCACGTTCAACATGACCGAAACGTCGTGGCCCATCTTCAGCGACCCGAATCCCGGTGTACGCGGAACTTGCGGCAAGGCCCGCAAGGGCGTCGAAGCGCGCATCGTGGACGCGAACGACTGCGAGCTGCCACCGAACACGGACGGCGAACTGATCCTTCGAACGGACGCTCCGTGGACCATGCTCGCGGGCTACCTGAACGATCCCTCGGCGACCGCGGCCGCGTGGCGCAACGGCTGGTTCCATACGGGTGACATCCTTCGGTGCGACGGTGAGGGCAACTTCTTCTTCGTGGACCGCCTGAAGGATGCGATTCGCCGCCGCGGCGAGAACATCTCCTCCTTCGAACTCGAAAACGAGGTGATGCAGCACGCGCTGGTGCGTGAAGTCGCGGTGGTCGGCGTGCCTTCCGAGTTCGGCGAAGACGACGTGCTCGCGGTCGTTGCGCTGCGGGAAGAAGCGAAGCTCGACCCGGCCGAACTCCTCCAGTACCTCATCGCCCGGGTGCCGTACTACATGGTGCCGCGCTACGTTCGCTATGTGCGGGAGCTGCCGAAGACACCGACCCAGAAGGTCCAGAAGGCGACGCTGCGCGCCGAAGGCGTCACGGCCGATACGTGGGACCGGGAGAAGGCCGGCATCGTGGTCCGGCGCGACGTCATCCCCAACACGAACAAGGCAAAGAGATGATGTTTGCGCCGATCCCCCGCGTGCCGTGGCAGCTCGAGGAGCTTCCCTTCTTCGACGAATCGCATCGTGAACTCGCGCAGCGCATCCGCACATGGAGCACCGGGAACGAGCGCCTGCTCGGACATCCCATGCAGGGCACGGACGAGCGGGCGTTCGCGCTCGAACTCCTGGCGAGCCTCGGCAAGGGGGGCTTCCTGCGCTATGCGGTGCCCCATCCACGTGCCGACGGCACGATGGCGCTCGACGTGCGCGGCCTGTGCGTGCTGCGCGAAGCGCTGGCCTACGACTCTTTCCTGGCCGACAGCTTCTTCGTGATGCAGGGCCTCGGCACCGCTCCCGTCTGGCGTCACCCGGACGCCGCGCTGCGCGATCCCCTGCTCGACGCCTGCCGCGAGGGCCGTCGCATCGCCGCACTGGCGCTCACCGAGCCCGACGCGGGTTCGGATCTCGCCCAGGTGGCGACGACGGCCCGGCTCGAAGGCGATCGCTATGTGCTCAACGGCCAGAAGGCATGGATCACGAACGGGGGCCTTGCGGACCAGTACGTGGTCGTCGCGCGCACGGGCGAGGCGGCGGGCGCCAAGGGGCTCTCCGCCTTCCTGGTCCCGGCGGACGCGCCCGGCCTGTCCTTCAGCGAGCCCGTGGAGCTCGTTGCGCATCACCCCATAGCGCATCTGACGTTCGAGAACTGCACGGTGCCGCGCGAGGCGCTGGTTGGCGCAGCGGGTACGGGCTTCAAGGCGGCGATGGCGGCATTCGATGTGTTCCGTCCTTCGGTCGGCGCCGCCGCACTTGGCGCGGCGCGCCGTGCGCTCGCCGAGACCGTCCAACGCGTGAAGCAGCGCCGCATGTTCGGCCAGTTCATGTCGGAACTCGGCGCAGTGCAGGCGAAGGTTGCGGACATGGCCGCCGACGTCGACGCCGCCGCCATGGTGGTCTATCGCGCGGCCTGGATCGCCGACGTGCGCGGCGGCCGCTTCACGAAGGAAGCGGCCGTGGCCAAACTCGTCGCAACCGAATATGCGCAGCGCGTCATCGACACGGCGGTGCAGCTGTTCGGCGCGCTCGGCGTCGCACGCGGCAGCAAGGTCGAAGAGCTTTATCGCGACATCCGGCCGACCCGCATCTACGAAGGCGCATCCGAAGTGCAGCGCCTGGTCATCGCCCGCAACGTGCTCGCCTGAGCGGGCCCAAGAAAGGACATCATGAGCAACACACCCGTCATCGTCGACGCCATCCGCTCGCCGATGGGCAAGGGCAAGATGGGCGGCGGCCTGTCCGGCCTGCATCCCGTCGACTTGCTTGCACAGGTGCTGAAGTCGATCGTGTCGCGCAACGACCTCGATCCCGCCACCATCGACGACGTGATCATCGGCTGCGTGAGCCAGGTGGGCGAGCAGTCCGCCACGCCCGGCCGCATGGCCGTGCTGGCAGCGGGTTTCCCGGCGCACGTCCCATCGACGACCATCGATCGCAAGTGCGGCTCGAGCCAGCAGGCCGTGCACTTCGCGGCGCAAGGCATCGCGGCCGGTGCGTACGACATCGTCATCGCCGGCGGCGTCGAGTCCATGAGCCGCGTGCCCATGGGCAGCGCCCGCATCGGCAATGCGGACCCGTTCGGCGCCGGCGTTCGCGAGCGTTATGCACCCGGTCTCGTCGGGCAAGGCGTCGCTGCCGAACTGGTCGCCGCCAGGTGGGGCATCACGCGCGAGGAGTGCGACGCGTACGCGGTGCAGTCCCACCATCGCGCGGCCGCGGCGATCGAAGCGTTCGGCCGCGAGATCGTGGCGATCGACATCGGCGCAGGGAAGATGGAGCGCGACGAGACCATTCGCGCCGACAGCAGCGCCGCCGCCCTGGCGCAACTGAAGACTGTCTTCGCCGACGAAGCCCTTGCGAAGCGGTTTCCGCAGCTCGGGACGTGGAAGGTCACGGCGGGCAACTCCTCGCAGATCACCGACGGCGCGGCCGCCGTGCTCGTGATGAGCGAAGCGAAGGCGACAGCGCTGGGGCTGAAGCCGCGTGCGCGTTTCGTCGGATTCGACGTGATCGGCGACGACCCGATGCTGATGCTCACCGCGCCGATTCCGGCGACGCAGCGCGTCCTGAAGAAGGCGGGCATGAAGGTGGAGCAGATCGACCACTACGAGATCAACGAGGCGTTCGCGCCCGTTCCCCTGGCGTGGCAGCGCGAACTGGGGGCCGATCCCGCGCGGCTGAACCCTCGGGGCGGCGCCATCGCGCTCGGGCATCCGCTCGGCGCATCCGGCGCCCGCCTGCTCACCACCATGCTGAATGCCCTCGAGCAGACCGGTGGCCGCTTCGGCCTCATGTCGATGTGCGAAGCCGGCGGCATGGCCAACGCAACCATCATCGAGCGCCTGTAGGCGACAGGGACAGCCATGCAGATCAACAACACTTCCTCGATCGTGACCGGCGGCGCTTCGGGCCTTGGTTTCGCGACGGCAACACGCCTCGCGCGCGCGGGCAGCAAAGTGGTGATCCTCGACCTCCCGACGTCCGACGGCCGCGTTGCCGCGGAGTCGATCGGCGCCACCTTCGTCGCCGCCGACGTGACCGACGAAGCCCAGGTGAATGCCGCGCTGGACGCCGCCTGCGGCCTCGGCGAGATGCGCATCGTGATGCACTGCGCGGGCCGCGGCGGCGCGCTGCGCATTCTCGACAAGGAAGGCGAACCCGGCTCGCTCGAGCACTACGAAAACATCGTGCGCATCAACCTCATCGGCTCGTTCAACGTGCTGCGCCTGGCCGCGGCGCGCATGGCCAGGCTGGAAGAGCGCGAAGGCGAGCGAGGCGTGGTCGTCCTCACGGCGTCCATCGCGGCATTCGAAGGCCAGATCGGCCAGATTCCGTATGCGTCGTCCAAGGCAGGCATCGTCGGCATGACCCTCGTGGCCGCGCGTGATCTCGCGACCCGGCGAATCCGCGTCAACACGATCGCCCCCGGCGTTTTCGACACGCCCATCCTCGCGAGGCTCCCGGAGAAAGTGAAGGCCGCACTCGGCGAGGCGGTGCCCAACCCTTCGCGCCTCGGCCAGCCCGACGAGTTCGCGCAACTCGCGCAGCACATCATCGAAAACCCGATGCTCAACGGGGAAACCATCCGCCTGGATGGTGCGCTTCGCATGGGCCCGCGCTGAAGCGAAGGACGAAAAGCATGAGCGAAGTCGAAGTCCGCCACGTCGATGGCGTATCCATCATCGCGATCAACCGCCCGCAAGCCCGCAACGCCGTCAATTTCGCGGTCGCGCAGCAGATTGCCGCGGCGATCGACGAACTCGAGTCCCGGGACGACCTGCGCATCGGCGTCCTCACCGGCAACGGCGGCTCGTTCTGCGCCGGCATGGACCTGAAGGCATTCCTGCGCGGTGAGGTGGGGCGTGTCGAAGGCCGCGGTTTCGCCGGCCTGACCGAGAGCCTGCCGACCAAGCCGCTCATTGCCGCGGTCGAGGGCCACGTGCTCGCCGGCGGCTTCGAGCTGGCGCTCGCCTGCGACCTCATCGTCGCCTCGTCGGCATCGAGTTTCGGCCTGCCCGAGGTGAAACGCGCGCTGACCCCTTCTGCCGGCGGACTGCTGCGCCTGCCGCGCCAGCTTCCTTATCGCATCGCCATGCAGCTGGTGCTCACAGGCGACCCGATGACGGCACGCGAGCTTGCCGCGTTCGGACTCCTGAACAAGGTCGTCGAGCCGGGGACGGCGCTGGACGAAGCGCTGCAGCTGGCAAAGGCCATCGCGCGGAACGGTCCGCTTGCCATCAAGGCGTGCAAGAAGGTCCTGATGGCCGCACCGGACTGGTCCCAGGCGGAGATGTTCCCAAAGCAGCGCGAGATCACGGGGCCCGTGTTCGCTTCCGAAGATGCGAAGGAAGGCGCGCGCGCCTTTGCCGAAAAACGCGCTCCCGCCTGGAACAACCGGTAAGGAGTCGCAGGTGCAAGCCACAACCGAAAACCCGCTGCGCCTCGACGGCAAGACGGCACTCGTCGTCGGCGGCTCCAGCGGCATCGGCAACGCCATCGCGCAAAAGCTGCGGGCCTTTGGCGCCCGCGTGCACGTCTGGGGCACGCGCGCGAGTGCGAGCGACTATGAAGGTGTCGAGGGCTCCGATCTCAGCGGCCTGGGCTACGCGCAGGTCGACGTGGCCGACTCCGAAGCCGTGAAGCGCGCGAGCGATCCGTTCGATCGTCTGGACATCCTCGTGCTTTCGCAGGGCATCGTCCTGTACAAGCGGCAGGAATTCCAGATCGAGGGGTTCAGGCGCGTCGTGGATGTCAATCTCAACAGCCTGATGGGTTGCGCCGCGCGATTCCACGATGCGCTGGCGGCGAGCAAGGGCTCGATGATCGTCATCAGCTCCGCCGGCGGCATCCGCGCGACGCGCGGCAACCCCGCCTACGGCGCATCGAAGGCCGCCGCGATCGGACTCGTGAAGTCGCTCGCCCAGGCGTGGGCGCACGAAGGGATTCGTGTCAATGCCATCGCACCGGGACTGGTGGACACCAAGCTCACCAAGGTGACGGTGGCCAACCCCGAGCGGCTGCGCGAAAGGCTCGAAGGCATTCCCCTCGGACGCCTCGGGACCACGGAAGAAATCGCGGGCATCGCGCTCTTCCTGAGTTCGCCGCTCGCGGGCTATGTCGTCGGCGACACCATCGTGGCCGACGGTGGCCGCACCTTGTAAGGAAAAACCCGCCGTGCCGATCTACTACCCCGACGTCCTGTCTCAGGAAACTCAGGAGCGCACGTTCTCCTACACGCGCAAGGACGTGATCCTCTATGCGCTCGGCGTCGGAATGGGGACGAACCCGCTCGACGAGAACGAACTGCGCTTCATCTACGAGAAGGACCTGCGTGTCGTCCCGAGTGCGGCGACCGTGCTGTCCAATGTGTGGGGCAGCTCGTGGCCACCCCCGGCATATGTGCAGACGAAGCCCGGCCTGCGCAATTCCACGATCGACCCGGCCACGGTGCTGCACGGGGAGCAGAAGGTGGTGCTTCACCGCCCCCTGCCGCCGGAGGGCCGCTTCACGACGAGAAGCCGCTACATCGGCGCCTTCGACAAGGGAGCGGGCAAGGGTGCGGTGGTGGTGTCCGAAGCGACGTGGCGGGATGAAGAAGGCACGCCGGTCGCAACGCTCACCAGTACCGCCTTCGGCCGTTCCGAAGGTGGATTCGGCGGCCCGCGCGAAGGACAGCCCGCACCGCACATCGTGCCGACCCGCGCGCCCGATCGGACCGTGGAAGTCGCGATCCCCGAAGGACAGGCGGCGCTGTACCGCCTGAGCGGCGACACGAATCCGCTGCACATCGATCCGCAAGCGGCGCGCCGCGCCGGATTCGAGCGGCCCATCCTTCACGGCCTGTGCGCGTTCGGCATCACCTGCCGGGTGGTCCTTGCGCATATGGCCAACCATGACGACCGCCGCATCCGCAGCCATCAGTTGCGCTGGACGGCGCCTGTTTACCCCGGAGACGTGCTCGCCGTGGACCTCTGGCGCGACGGCACGCAGGTTTCGTTCGCCGCGCGCGTGCCGGCACGCAACGTCACCGTGGTAGGCAACGGCTTGACCGTCCTCGCGGACGGGTCATGAGTTTTGCTGGGGGCCGGTGCGCAATTCCCGATTGCCTCGCGCCCCACCCGCTTCCACACTGAAACGACTGGAGACACAGATGAGCACCGATCAAAAAGACCTGGAGCAGCAGACCTCCCGCTTCTGCGACGTGGGCGGGATGACGGTCCACTTCCACGACCTCGGAAAGGGTGAGCCCCTGGTCCTGCTGCACGGCGGCGGCCCGGGTGCGGCTGGATGGAGCAACTACAGCCGCAACGTCGCGTTCTTCGCGCAGCGCTTCCGCACGATCGTCATCGACATTCCGGGTTTCGGAAAGTCCGACAAGAAGGCGGCGAGCAAGGACGTGCTGGAGTTCATGGCCGGCGCGGTTCGCGGCGTGCTCGACAGCCTGGACATCCCCAAGGTGAGCTTCGTCGGCAATTCGCTTGGCGGCGGCGTGGCGCTCAAGTTCGCGCTGATGCATCCCGAGCGCGTGGAGCGCCTGGTCCTGATGGGCTCGGGCGGAAGCATCCCGATCTTCAACACGATGCCCGAAGGCGTGAAGCACCTTCGCGGGTACTACGGGGGCACCGGCCCCTCGTTCGAGAAGCTGAAAGCCTTCATCGACTGCCTGGTGTTCGATCCCTCGCAGATCAGCGACGAGTTGCTGCGCGGCCGCTACGAGAACAGCCTCGACCCCGAAGTGGTCGAGAACCCCCCGCTCAAGATGCTCGCGCAGTCGGCTTCGGACCAGTTGTGGCGCGACAACCTCGGCACGCTGCCGCATCGCACGCTGCTGGTGTGGGGTCGCGAAGACCGCACGGTGCCGCTCGACGCGGCGTTCATCCTCCTGCGCACGATCCCGCAAGCCTCGCTGCACGTGTTTCCGCAATGCGGGCACTGGGCGCAGTGGGAGAAGGCAGACGAGTTCAACTCGCTCGTCGCCGGATTCCTCGAACGCGCCTGAAGGGCCGGTCATGGAATTCGCGGTCATCAACCTCCTGAACGGCCTCAGCTACGGGATGCTCCTGTTCATGCTCGCGGCCGGCCTGACGCTGATCTTCAGCATGATGGGCGTGCTGAACTTCGCCCACGTGAGCTTCTACATGCTCGGGGCGTACGTCGGCTACAGCATCTCCATCAAGCTCGGATTCTGGGCCGGCCTGGTCATCGCTCCGGTGCTGCTCGGATTCCTCGGCGCGGCCGTCGAGCGTTACGGCTTGCGGTCGGTGCACCGGCACGGCCACGTGCACGAGCTGCTCTACACGTTCGGCCTCGCCTATGTCGCCACCGAACTGGTCCAGGTGATCTGGGGCCGCGCACCGGTGCCGTACAAGCTGCCGGCCGTGCTCGAACAGCCGCTCTTCACGCTGTTCTCCACCACGTTCCCGGTGTACCGCGCGTTCATGATCCTCACGGCCGTCGCGATGCTGGGCGCCTGCTTTGCCGTGCTGAAGTTCACTCGCATCGGGCTGGTGATCCAGGCCGCGTTGACGCACCCGTCGATGGTCGAGTCGCTCGGTCACGACGTGCCGCGCGTGTTCATGCTCGTGTTCGGAGGCGGCAGCGCGCTGGCTGCGCTCGCGGGCGCCATCGGCGGCAGCATCTTCAGCACCGAGCCGAGCATGGCGCAGTCCATCGGCAGCATCGTGTTCGTGGTGATCGTGATCGGCGGTCTCGGCTCGCTCGCGGGCGCGTTCGTGGCGTCTCTTCTGATCGGCATTGTGCAGACGACCGCGGTCGCCATGGACCAGTCGCTCGCGACCTTGCTGAAAGCGCTCGGCATCGACGTCGGGCCGTCGGTTCCCGGCTATGCGGTTCTTTCCACATCGATCGCGCAGCTCGCGCCGCTTCTTCCCTACCTCGCGATGGTGCTGATCCTGACGCTGCGTCCGCGCGGCCTGCTGGGGACGCGCGCATGACCGCGCTGGCCGACGCGGCGCCGCGCGATGCTTCCGCCCTCGTGACGAAGCGACCCCAGAACGTATGGATCGCGGCTTCCATCGCCGCGGCATTGTTCGTGGCGGTGCCTTGGGTGATCGACAGCACGGCGCTCTCGGTCGTCTGCCAGATCGGCATCGCGATCGTCTTCTCGCTGTCGTACAACGTGCTGCTCGGCCAGACCGGCGTGCTGTCGTTCGGCCATTCGCTGTATTCGGGCTGCGCGGGCTTCTTCACCGCGCATGCGATGAACATGGCGGCGAAGGGTGAGCTATTCGGGTTGCCCGTGGCATTGATGCCGCTCGTCGGTGCGGTTTGCGGGGCGGGACTCGGCGTCGTGTTCGGCTATGTCGCCTCGCGCCGGCACGGAATGGCCTTCGCGATGATCACGCTCGGAACGGCGGAACTCGTCCACGCGGCCTCGCTGATGTTCAACGGCTTCTTCGGCGGCGAATCCGGGGTGACAACGAACCGCATGTACGGCGCGCCGCTCCTCGGACTCACGTTCGGACCGCAGAGCCAGGTCTACTACCTGATCCTCGCATGGGGTGCCTTGAGCGTCTTCCTGATGTACCAATTCCGCCTGACGCCGCTCGGCCGCATGGCGTTCGCGCTGCGGGACAACCCGGAACGCACCGAGTTCATCGGCTACGACTCGAAGAAGATCCGCTACCTGACGATGATCGTGTCGTGCATCTTCGCCGGCATTGCAGGCTCGCTGGCCGCGATCAATTTCGAGATCGTCACGCACGAGGGCGCGAGCATCGGGGCCGCGTCGCTGGTGCTGGTCTATACGTTCATCGGCGGCACGACGATCTTCTACGGCCCGATCATCGGCGCTGTCGTGGGGACCCTCATCACGGTTGTCGCGAGCGGCATCTTCACTGCGTGGTATCTGTACCTCGGGTTGTTCTTCATCGCCATCGTCGTGTGGGCTCCGACCGGGCTCGCCGGGCTGCTGCAGTCGGCCCTGCTCGTGTGGAAACACGCGTCGGTGCGCGGTGTCTGGTCCTCTCTTGCCATCGCTTCGCTGCCGCTGCTGACGGGCGTTGCGGGCTTCGTCACGCTCACCGAAATGCTCTATCACCGCACTTTCATCGTCGGCTCCGACACCGGCGCGAAGGTGTTCGGCCTCACGTTCGACACGGCCTCCGCCGTGCACTGGTGTGTCCCGGCGGGGGTCGTCGTCGTGTCATACGTCGCATTTCGTCTGGCGCGCCGGCCGTTCGAGGCACGGTGGAACCTGGCGCAGGACGAAGTCAATGCCGCCCTCCGAGAGGAGGCCCTTCGATGAGCGCCGTGGCACTGGAGCTGAAGCACCTGCGCAAGCAGTTCGGGCCGGTGGAAATCATTCGCGGCGTCGACCTGCAGGTGATGCGGGGCGAACGCTGCGCGCTGATCGGGCCGAACGGCGCGGGGAAGTCGACGCTTTTCAACCTGATCTCGGGCCAGCTGGCGGCCACCTCGGGCGCGGTGCTGCTGAAAGGCCAGCCGGTGATGGGCCTGTCGCCGTACGAGATCAATCGCCGCGGCCTCTCGCGAAGTTTCCAGATCACGAACATCTTCCATCGGCTGACGGTCCACGAAAACCTGGAGTGCGCAGTGCTCTGGGCCAAGGGGCATGGCTATTCGGTGTGGAAGCGGCTTCCGAACATGCGCGACGTGCGCGAAGCGGCGGATGCGGTCATCGAGCGCATCGGGCTGAAGGGCCGCAGGTCGGTCCAGGCCGGCCTGCTCACGTATGCCGAGCAGCGCGCGCTCGAGATCGGCGTCACGATCGCGAGCGGCGCGGAACTGATCCTGCTGGACGAGCCCACAGCGGGCATGAGCCGGTCGGAGTCGGACGAGGTGGTCCACCTCATCCGCGAGGTGACCGTCGGCAAGACGCTGCTCATGGTGGAGCACGACATGGGGGTGGTCTTCGGCCTCGCCGACCGCATCGCCGTGCTTGTGTATGGCCAGGTGCTGGCGCACGGCACGCCCGAGGAGATCCGCGCGAACAAGGCGGTCCAGGAGGCGTACCTGGGCGCGCACGAGGACGAGGAGGCGCAGTGAGCGAAGTCCTGCTGGAATTGCGAGGTGTCCACGCCTGGTACGGCAAGAGCCACGTGCTGCAGGGCGTGGACATGACGGTGCGCAGGGGTGAAATCGTCGGGCTGCTGGGCCGCAATGGCGTGGGCCGCTCGACGACCGTCAAGGCCATCATGGGCCACGTGCAGGCCGCCGGCGAGATCGTGTTCAACGGCCAGAACCTGTTGGGGCTCAAGCCCTTCGAGATCGCGCGCCGCGGCATGGGTTACGTGCCCGAGAACCGCGAAATCTTCCCGACGCTCACCGTGGAACAGAACCTGGTGCTCGGCGACCGCAAGGGCAGCACCTGGCGGCTTGCCGATATGTACGAGCTGTTCCCGCGCCTTGGCGAGCGCAAGCACACCCCGGCTGGGTCGTTGTCCGGCGGCGAGCAGCAGATGCTGACGCTTTGCCGCACGCTGATGGGCGACCCGCAATGCATCCTGATCGACGAGCCCACCGAGGGGCTCGCGCCCCTGATCGTCGTGCAGGTCTCGCGTTTCCTCGAACGCCTGCGCGACCGGGGCGTGACGGTGGTGCTGGTCGAGCAGAAGCTCGACATCGCATTGAAGATTTCGCGGCGGATCTACGTCATGGGCCACGGTCATATCGTGTTCGAGGGCGCGCCCGCCGAACTGCGCGCGGACCGCGCGCTGCGCAAGGAATGGCTCGAAGTCCAATGAGCCGCAACCCAACTTACAGGAGACAATCGTGAAAAGCACTTCCCTCGCGGCCATCGGCATCGCCTTCGCTGCCGCCTTCGGTCCTCTTGCCGTACAGGCGCAGACCGTGAAGGTGGCGTTCATCGACCCGATGTCGGGGCCGCTTGCCGCGACCACGCAGAACCAGCGCCGCAACATCGACGAGACGCTGGCCTACCTGCGCAAGCGGGACAAGTGGCCGGACGACTTCAAATTCGAGGTGGTCCCGTTCGACAACAAGAACGAGCCGCAGACGTCGCTCATCCAGCTGAACAAGGCGGTCAACGAAGGTTACCGCTTCATCCTGCAGGGGCTGAGCTCCAGTGTGAGCCACGCGATGATCGAAGGGGTGAACAAGTACAACGAGCGCAACCCGGGGAAGGAAATCCTCTTGCTCAACCCCACCTCGACGGACACCGAGCTCACCAACGAGAAGTGCAGCTTCTGGCATTTCCGCTTCGAGCCCAACACCGACATGAAGGCCGAGGCGACCACCTCCCAGATCGTGCAGAACATGCCCGAGGTCAAGAAGATCTACCTGATCA
Source organism: Ramlibacter sp. (assembly GCF_035548915.1). Taxonomy (GTDB): domain Bacteria; phylum Pseudomonadota; class Gammaproteobacteria; order Burkholderiales; family Burkholderiaceae_C; genus Ramlibacter. Next base: position 96,753 of record NZ_DASZSE010000044.1, read on the forward strand.
ACGCAAACTATGCGATGGGCCAGGCGACGTCGAAGGCGCTGAAGGAGCTGCTGAAGCGCAAGAAGCCCTCGCTCGAAATCGTCGGCGACGACCTCGTGCCGTTCAACCAGGTGAAGGACTACTCGCCCTACGTGGCCAAGATCAAGGCGTCCGGCGCCGACCTCGTCGTCACCAGCCTCTTCGGTCCCGACATCATCGGCATCCTGAAGGCCGCACGCGACGCGGGCATCAAGACGAAGATGTTCACCTACTACGCGCACAACCGGGGCGTGGCCGGCTCTCTCGGCGACGCCTTCGTCGGGCAGGTCTACAACACGACGCTGTGGAACCCGAACAACCCGCCGGACTTCAAGGGCAGCGAGCTGCTCACGGCTTTTCGCAAGAAGTATCCGGGCGACGACATCAACGTGCCCAACATTCCCAACGTGTTCGCGATGGTTGCCGCGGCGGTCCTGAAGGCGAAGAGTACCGAGCCCGTGAAGGTCGCGTACGCGATGGAGGGGATGAAAATGAACGGCCTGGCCGACGAGATCGAGATGCGCAAGTCGGATCACCAGCTGCAGCAGCCGCTGTACGTCACGACCTACGTGAAAGTGGACGGCAAGGACAAGGACCTGAAGTTCGACACCGACGGCTCCGGCTACGGGTGGAAGACGATCAAGCGGCTCGATGCCTTCGTCGCGAGCCAGCCCACCTCGTGCCAGATGAAGCGTCCGTAACGACTGCCTCCGCTCGAGGGCGCGCCGCCACGTGAACGCATCCTCCGTCACCGTCGCGGCAGTGCCCGTGTGGACGCCGCTCGCCGTTGCGGCATTCCGCGGTGTGTGGGTCGCGGGGACGCTGTTCTACATCGGCAACGCGATGCTGAACATGGCCGCTTCGTGGCTGATGATCGAGATGACGGGCTCGCCCTTCCTTTCCGCGTTGGTGCAGACGGCCTCGTTCCTGCCGATGTTCCTGCTGTCGCTGCCCGCCGGCGTGCTCGCCGACACAGCCGACCGGGTGCGCCTCGTGAGTTGGGTGCTCGGTGCGTACGCATTGCTCGCGGCTGCCTTCTCGGCGCTCGCCCTCGGTGGGCTGATCGGGCCGGCGGCCGTCCTGGCTTTCACGTTCACGTTGGGCATGTGTTCCGCGCTGCAGACGCCTTCGGCGAACGCGGTCGGCATCGACCAAGTCCCTCCGTCGCTGCTTGCCCCCTCGGTGACGCTGATCGCGATGGCGTTCAACGCCGCGCGCGCGGTCGGTCCCGCCCTCGCGGGCCTTCTCTTTGCCGCTGTCGGCGGCGGTGCCGTCTTTGCCGTCGGTGTCTTCACCGCCGTGGGCCTCATGGCAGCGGTGCACAGGTGGCCGCCCCCCGAGCTCACGGGGCAGCGGCTGCCTCCCGAGCGCATGTGGAACGGGATCGTCACCGGTCTGCGCTACGCGCGGCACGCGCCCGCCATCCGGTCGCACCTGGTGCGCACCGTCGCGTTCGCCATCTCGGGTGCGTCCGTCTGGGCGCTTGCGCCCGCCGTCGCGCAGAGGCTGGGCCTCGGCGCGACGGGGTATGGACTGCTCATGGCTTGCATGGGCAGTGGCGCCGTCACCGGCGGCTTCTTCACAGGGCTCCTGCGAGCGCGGATCGGTCTCGAGCGGCTCACGCGCGCCTGCACCATGACCTTCGCTGTGACCATCCTCGTGTGTGCCTTCTTCGGGCAGCGGGAAGTGGTGTTTCCCGCGCTGTTCGTGGGCGGCGCGGCGTGGATCGGCATCACCGCCAGCTTGAATGCGGCGGCGCAGACCGGCGCGCCGCGCTGGGTGCGTGCGCGCGTGGGCTCGATGCATACGGTGGCGGCGCTGGGTTCCTTCGCGATCGGATCCGCGGCGTGGGGCGCGCTTTCGAGTCTTGTCGGCGTCGATGGCGCGCTCGTCGTTTCATCCGCGGCGCTGGTTCTCACGCTCCTGGCGAGCCGGTGGTTTCCGCTGAGCGTCGGTGCACAGGAAGACGCGGCCCTGGCCGCGCCTTGGGCCGGCCTCTTCGTCCTGCGCGAGCCCGAGGCCGATGCCGGGCCGGTCGCGGTGGAGATCGCATATCACGTCGCGGATGCCGATGTCGATGACTTCCTGCGGACCGTCCGGGAGCTTTCGTCCTTCCGCAGGCGCGACGGTGCCTACTTCTGCCGCATCTACCGGGACCTCGGAAACCCGTCGCGTTTCGTGGAACGGTTCATCGTGGCGAGTTGGGCCGACCACTTGCGCTGGCGCGCAAGGGCGACGGTCCGTGCCACGGCGCTCGAGGAGCGTGCGCGCCAGTTCCAGATTCGCGGCGAGCCCGTGACCACCCATTGCTACCTTGCGCAGTAGTGATCGACCTTCCCGAAGCCATCGCATGAATTCATTCGACGTCGTGATTGCGGGTGCGGGTCCGGTGGGCCTCGTGCTCGCGATCGATCTGGGACGCAAGGGCGTGCGCACGCTGCTGCTCGAAAGGGACGCGGAGACAAAGGCCTATCCGAAAATGGACCGCTCCAACGCACGCACGATGGAGTTGTTTCGCCGTCTCGGCCTGGCCGATCGGGTGCGCGCACTGGGCTATCCGGCGGACGCGTCCATGGATGTCTTCATCGTGACGCGCCTGGCCGACGAGCCGATCCTGCGCTTGCGCTATCCGACGGTGGCCGAACACCGCGCGGCCATCGCCGCGTGCAAAGATGCCTCCGAGCCGCTGGAGCCCTACCAGCTCGTGTCGCAGAACGACCTGGAGCCGATGCTGAAGGAAGTTGCCGAAGCCACGCCGAACGTCACGGTACGCTTCGGCTGCGCGCTCGCGGGCTTTTCGCAGGACGCAGAAGGCGTTCAGGTGCACCTGCAACCCTCTGGCAGCGCGCCCGAGCAGGTGCGCAGCCGCTATCTCGTGGGCTGCGATGGGGCGACGAGCCTCGTGCGCAAGACGCTCGGCATTCCGCTGCAGGGGCGCGGCAGCCTGCGATCGCTGCGCCAGGTCACGTTCCGCTCGGAGACCTTGTACGAGCAACTGGGTTGCAGGCAGGGCCGCCACTATTACTTCGCCGATGGCGGCGGCGGCGCCATCGTCGTGCAGGGCAGCCGCAAGGAGTTCACGATGAACGCCGCGCTCCCCGAGGATGCGGACCTCGAGCAAGCCGTGCGCGAGCATGTGGGGTTCGACTTCGATTTCCGGATCACGGCGACGACGAGCTGGAAGCACCATCTGCTGCTCGCCGAGCGCTACCGCGAAGGCCGCGTGTTCATCGCCGGCGACGCGGCGCACCTCATGATTCCGACGGGTGGTCTCGGAATGAACACAGGCGTGGGCGATGCCGTCGACCTCGCCTGGAAACTCGCGGGCACCGTGCACGGGTGGGGCGGCCCCGGACTGCTGGCGAGTTACGAGATCGAACGTCGCAAGGTGGGCGCGCGCAATGTCGAAGCCGCGGGCTGGGCGGCGGCCGGTGTCGGGATGTGGCGATCGCTGTGGAAGCCGCAGGTTTCGCACGCCACGGCCGAGGGCGCCGCGTTGCGCAGCGAGATCGCGCTCGCCGCGGATCTGCATCACCGGCGCGTGCACGAGATGGCCGGCGTGGAGCTGGGCTACAGCTACGCGGGCTCCCCGCTCATTTCCAGCGAGACGGGAGGGGGAGACGAGTGGGAAACGACCCGCTACAGGCCGCACACGCGCCCGGGCGTGCGGCTGCCGCATGTGTGGCTTGCCGACGGGCGGGCGATGCAGGACGCTTTGGGCGACGGCTACACGCTGCTGGACCTCGACGGCCGGCTGCGAGCGGACGAGCTTGCCGAGGTCCACGGCGCCTTCGCTGCGCTCGGGGCGCCTTTCGACGTCGTGCAGCTGCATGAACCGCACGTGCGCGAGGTGTTTGGGTTTCCACTCCTGCTGTTGCGCCCGGACCTGCACGTGTACTGGCGCGGGCATGCAATGCCGGCGAGCGCCGGCGCGCTCGCACGTGCCGCGACCGGGCATTCAGGTGCGAATCCGGGGGGCGGTGTGCATGCCGACTGAATTTGCCCTCCAGGCGGATGTAGTCGTTGTCGGAGCCGGCCTCGCCGGCAACGCGGCCGCGCTCGCCGCAGCCGAAGCGGGCGCCACCGTCTGTCTGCTGGAAAAGGGCCGGGCATTCGGCGGTTCGTCGGTTCTTGCAGGCGGGGGACTCGCCTTCGCCGGCACCGACATGCAGCAGGCGCTCGGGATGCAAGACAGCGTCGAAGCACTGCGCCGCGACCTGCTCGAGACCGGGGCCGGCAGAAACGACCCGCAGATGCTGCAGGCGTACCTCGACCATCAGTTGGCCACGTTCGAGTGGCTGCGCGAGCGCGGTGTCGACTTCAAGCTTGCGCCTGCGACGTTGCCCGGTGGCGTGAACCGGATCCACGGCACGGAAATCGGCGAGGTGACACGCGTGCTTCATGGCCGCGTGCTCGCGCATCCGAAGGTGGTGTATGCGCGCAACGCGCGCGTGCACCGACTTCTGCGCAGCGCTGTCGGCCGCGTGCATGGCGCGCGGGCGGAAATCGAGGGTCGCGAAGTTGGCGTGCAGGCCCACCGCGGCGTCGTGCTCGCAAGCGGCGGCTTCGTTCGCAATGCGCAGCTGCTATGCACTTTCGCGCCCCAGTGGATCGATGCCATCAAGATGGGAGGGCGCGACAACACCGGAGACGGTTTCCTCATGGCCTGCGCGCTCGGCGCCGGTCTGGCCGACATGGCGTACATCGAGGCGACGCTCGGCGCATCGCTCGATCGCTACCCCGATCTCGCGCAGCGCGAAGGCGATTCGCCAAGCCTGCTGTTTCCCGTCATCCGGGGTGCGATTCTCGTGAACCTCGACGCACGACGCTTTGCGAACGAGTCGCTCAACTACAAGGTGCTCGGCGCCGCGGGGGCCAGGCAGCCGAAAGGCGTTGCGTTCCAGATCTTCGACCGCAAGGTCATGGAGCGGTCGCTGCCGTCGCCTGCGCCCGCGAACTACAAGGAAGCGCACCGGCGCGGCATCGTTCGCGCGGCCGACAGTGTGGCCGCGCTTGCGCTCGGCCTCGGACTCGATGCGGCGCGCCTGCGGGAAACGATCGACCGCTACAACACAGCCGCGCTGAACGGTGCCGACCCGGAGCACGGCCGTCCGATTCCCGACTACGGAACGCCGGGCGGCGCGTGCATCGACACGCCGCCGTTCTACGCGTTTGCGTGCGCAGCCGCGCTGACCACGACCTATTGCGGCATTCGCACGGATGCGCGGATGCGCGTGCGAGATGTCTGGGGCGAACCGATCCCCGGGCTCTACGCCGCCGGTGAAGTCACCGGCGGCTTCCACGGCGCCGCTTACCTGAGCGGCACCGCCCTCGGCAAGGCGGCGGTGCATGGCCGCCTCGCCGGCCTTGCTTGTGCCCAGGACTTGTCTCAGGACCCACGCCATGACCCACGCCATGACCCACGCACGCCCCGCTGACCCGAACGATGTGCTCGACCTCATCGACGTCGCGCAGGACCCCTCCGACTCGCCGGAAGGCCGCCGTATCGCACGGCGCCTGATCCGCCACTGGTGGACCACCGTGCGAGCGAAGGACCTCGACTCGCTCATGACCGTTCTTGCGGACGACATCGTGATCGAGCTGCCCTTCAACGAATCGGGCCGCAACGAAGAGGGAGCATTCCGCCGATACCAGGGTGCGGAGCAGGTCCGCGGGTTCTGGAGCACCGCCTTCAAGGCGGAAGGACAGAGCCATGGAATGACGGATGTGGAAATCACGGTCAGCGCCGACGGCGGCAAGGTCTTCGTCGAAGGTCGGGGAAATCTCACGATGGCGAACGGCAAGAGCTACCGCAACCGCTACGTGTTTCGATTTCTGATCGAGCAGGGGCGGATCCGGCACGTGCGGGAGTACTACAACCCCATCACCTCGGCCCACGCTTTCGGCCGCCCCGTGGCTGGGAAGTTCACCATCGATTCGCTCTGAACAAATTTCGCCGCCCGGCTGCTTACTAGTTGACAAGCAAGTAATTGAGAGATAACTTCCGGGATGCGCGCCGGGCCTGCGCCCGCACAGGAGACACCCTTATGAAAAAGCTGCCACCCCTCAACGCCGTGCGGGCCTTCGAAGCCGCCGCGCGCCACGTCAGCTTCACAAAGGCGGCGGCCGAACTTTGCGTGACCCACGGTGCCGTGAGCCGCCATGTGGCTACGCTCGAGGGATGGCTCGGCGTGCGCCTGTTCCAGCGCAATGCGTCGCATCTCACGCTGACGGCCGCGGGCTGGAGCTACCTGCGGGACGTCTCCGTGGCGCTGGAAAGGCTGGAGTCCTCGTCGATGTACCTCATGCAGCGGCTGGCGCCGTCGGTGCTGCGCGTGAATGCGGCGCACGCGTTCGCGATGCGATGGCTGATGGGCCGGATCTCCGCGTTCAATCGCAAACATCCCGAGATCGAGCTGCGGCTGTCGACCTCCGACAGCCCCGCCGATTTCCGCGTCGACAACTACGACGTGGCGATCCGCACGAGCGTCGGGCCCGCGCACGAATGCAACGTCGCCGCCGTCATGCCGGATGTGCTGGCCCCCGTATGCCATGTCGACCTCCTCGACTCCACGCCCTCGCGTACGGTCGCCGATCTCGCGGGCCTGACGCTCATCTCTTATGGCGCAGCACCGGTGAGCTGGGATGACTGGATCGCGGTTGAAGAAACCGGCGGCGTCCGCGCGGGCGGCACGCTGCACTTCGAATCCATGTGCCTTGCTCTGCAGGCGGCTCGCGAAGGGCTGGGCATTGCCTTGATCCCGCTCGGGCTCGTGGCCGACGAACTGGTCGCCGGACAGATGTGCGTTCCCTTCGGCAAGCGCGGCCTCAGGCAACTCGGCTGGGACGCGTACTTCACCGGCGGCGCGGGCACGTGCCCGGTGGTCGGCGCATTCGTCGAGTGGCTCGCAACCGAAGGCCGCGACACGAAACGACTTCTCGATGAATGGGCATCCGAAAAGGGCTGGGCTCTGGATCGCACCGTCGAAACACTTCTCCAGGAGCAATCTTGATTACCTTTGAACTCAGTGAAGAGCAGAAGATGGCGCAGTCCGCCATGCAGGACTTCGCTTCGAAAGTTCTCGGTCCCGCCGCGCAGAAAGCCGACAGGGCCGCGCACGCCGACGACGCGACGCTCGACGAATTGTGGGAATCCGGCATCGTCCAGTCGCAGATCGACCAGCCCGAGGCCGACCGCTCCGCCGTGCTGAACGCGATCATTCTGGAAGAGCTTGCCGCGGGCGATGCATCGCTCGCGCTCTCGCTCGCCGCGCCGCTCGGCTACGTGCGTGCCGTTGCGCAGCAGGGCTCGGCCGCGCAGCGCGCTGCCCTGTCGGAGTTCGCCGGCAGCGACCGCTTCCGCGCGGCCGCGATCGCCCTGATGGAGCCGCACTTCGGATGGAACCCGCGCGCGCTGAAAACGAAGGCCACACGAGTGGCGGGTGGCTGGCAGCTCGATGGCGCGAAGACCATGGTCCCGTTTGCCGAACGCCTCGACAAGCTCCTGGTCATCGCGGCGTCGCCGGAGGGCGACAAGGCTTTCATCCTCGACGGCAAGGCTGCCGGCCTGAGCGTCTCGAGCCGGCACAACACGCTCGGCTTGCGCTGTCTGCAGATGGGCGACGTGCGCCTGCAGGGCGTACACGTTGCCGAGGCGAATGTGCTCGGGGAGGGTGCGGCCGTGGACGTGCAAGCCATCATCGACTCCGCGCGCGTCGGCCTGGCTGCCGTCATGACGGGCCTGTCGCGCGGCATCACCGACTACGTGATTCCCTACACCAAGGACCGAGTCGCGCACGGCTCGGCGCTCGCGCGCAAGCAGGTCGTCGCGTTTCGCATCGCGGACATGCACATCGAGACGAACGCCATGCGCTGGATGAGCTGGCGCGCGGCGTGCGACATCGAGAAGGAAGCCGCCGATGCGACGCGCAGCGCGCAGCTGGCGTACACCTACGCGGCGGGCCGCTGCATGTCGATCGCCGACGAGGCCGTGCAGGCATTCGGCGGCCACGGCTATGTCCGCGCCCACCCCATCGAGATGTGGTATCGCAACGCGCGTGTCCTCGGCATGCTCGAAGGCCTCGCCGCCGTCTGAATCGAACTGGAGCCCAAATGGTTGATTTCACCCTTACCGAAAAAGACAGGCACATCCTCGGCATCCAGCTCGAAGACGAGCAGACGGTTCTGAAGTACGCGCGCTACTACGACCAGCACCACGACGAGCTGCAGCCGGAGGAGCTCCCCGAGGCGGCCGGGCGGCCGAATCCTTACGAGCTCGCGCACAGCGAGGAAGGCACGAGCGGCGCCGTGCTCACCGAGGCGCTCCTGCATTTCCACACGCCCGATGTCCGCATGCGGATCACGCGCAGCGGCTTGGGCGACAAGATCGTGAACTACGGCGGCACCGCGCAGCAGAAGGCGCGCTGGGGGCACAAGACGCTCTCCATCGCGATCACCGAACCCGGCGCGGGTTCCGACCCGATGATGATCACCGGCAAGGCTCGCTATGACGCCGCAACCGACGAGTGGATCCTCAACGGCGAAAAGATCTACTGTTCGCAGTTCGGCATGGCCGACGGCGCGGTCGTCATGCTGCGCGGCGAGCCCGACGCGAACAACATCCGACCTTTCCTGTCGTTCGTCGTCGAGAAGGGCACGAAGGGCCTGCAGGTGCTGGGCCAGGTCGACAAGATGGGCTGCCGCAACTGGGACACCGCCGACTTCGTGCTGCAGGACTGCCGCGTGCCGGCCATCAACAAGCTCGACGTTGACTTCGGCGGGGCCTTGCAGGTGTTCAACGGCACGCGGCCGATGGTTGCTGCGATGGGCATGAAGTACGCCCGCAGCATCATGGAGGTTGTGTTGGCCAAGCTGGCTGAACAAGGCCAGGACATCGACTATGGGACCAACACGCATGGCCGCAGCGCCGTGCAGGAAAAGCTGCTGGGGATGGAGGCCGAATACGAGGCCGCGAAGCTCGTGGTGCTCCATTCGAAGTGGACGGAACAGAACCAAGGCAACGCGAGCAAGGCCACGATGAAGGAAGCCGCCGAGGCCAAGGCGATCGGGGGACGCGCCTCGCGGCGCATCAGCCAGGAGGCGCTGGCGCTCCTCGGGCCGTCGGCCCTCGCCGAGGAAAATTTCCCGGAGAAGTGGTTTCGCGACGCACGCATCTTCGACATCTTCGAAGGCCCCGGCGACATCTGCCGGCTGATCGTCGCGCGGCACATCCTCGGCTATTCGAAGAGGGAGCTCAGCTGACATGGATGCCGCCCGGAAATTGATCGACGCGACCGAGGACACATACCGGGTCTCGCGCGCCTGCTTCACCGACGCCGACATCTATCGGGCGGAGCGTGACAGCATCTTCAACACGTGCTGGCTGTACCTCGGCCACGGCTCCGAGCTTGCGAAGCCGGGGTCGTTCGTGACGCGATCCGTCGGCGGGCGGCACCTGCTTTTCAATCGCGACGCACAGGGCGAGTTTCACGCGTTCTTCAACACCTGCCCGCACCGCGGCGCGACGGTATGCCGCGAGCGCGCCGGCAACGCGAAGAACTTCACTTGTGCCTACCACGGCTGGGTGTTCGCGGCCGATGGCAAGCTGCGCAACGTGCCGGGCATCGAGACCTACTGCCAGGGCTTCGCGGACGACCCGAAACACAACCTGGTGCCGGTTGCGCGCCTGGAGCAGTACCGTGATTTCTGGTTCGTCTGTTACGACCGCGACGCCATCAGCCTGGTCGACTACCTCGCCGGTTCGGCCGAATACCTCGACCTGCTCGCCGACCAGTCCGAAGCCGGTATGGAGATCGTCGGCGGCACGCAGGAATACCAGATCAACGCGAACTGGAAGCTGCTGGTCGAAAACAGCATCGACGGCTACCACGCACCGACCACCCACTCGACCTATCTCGACTACCTGCGCGACGCGAACGGACCGAGCGGCATCATGCCGGGCATCGGCAAGGCACTCGACCTCGGCAACGGTCACGCCGTCATCGAGTACCTGGCGGCATGGGGTCGCCCGGTTGCGCACTGGACGCCGTCGCTGGGCGAGGACCGCAAGCCCGAGCTCGACGCCGTGATGCGCAAGCTCGTGCAGCGCCATGGCCCCGAGCGGGCGGAGCGCATCGCGCAGAGCAATTTCAACATGCTGATTTTCCCGAACCTCATCGTGCTCGACATCATGTCCGTCTCGCTGCGCACGTTCTACCCGTGCTCGCCCGACCAGATGGAGGTCACCGGCTGGGCACTCGGGCCGTCCGAAGAAAGCGAATCGCTGCGCGCGACGCGGCTGGACAACTTCCTCGAATTCATCGGCCCCGGCGGATTTGCGACGCCGGACGATGTGGAGATGCTCGAGCACTGCCAGCGCGGCTACGCGAATGCGCGCGAGACGGGCTGGAACGACATTTCCAAGGGCATGGCGCGCGATGCGCCGATGTCGCACAAGGACGAGCGGCAGATTCGCGTGTTCTGGCAGCAGTGGCGCAAGTACGTCGAAGACAGGGCGCACCCATGAGCCCGATTCGATACCGCCGACTCGGCTACGTCGCTTTCGAAGTGACGGACCTGCAGCGGTCGATCGCCTTCTACCGCGATGTCGTCGGGCTGCAGCTCGAGACGGCGGACGAGGGCGCGGCTTTCTTCCGATGCAGCGAAGCCCACCACGATTTCGTGCTGTATGCGGCAGCGGCACCGGGCCTGCGCCGCGTCGCGTTCCAGCTGGAGAGCGCCGAGGTGCTCGCGCGTGCGCGAGAGTACATCGCGGGGCTCGGGTGGCCGGTCGCAGCCGTGCCCGGGAACGAAACGGCCGCACTCCATCAGGGCGAAACATTCCGCTTCCGGTTGCCGGTGAACAACCTGCAAGTCGAGTTCTACGCCGAGATCGAGCCGGGTGCGACGCCCTGGATCCCGAGCGTGGCGAAGATTGCGCGCATCGGCCACTGCGTGATCGCATCGAACCAGCCGGAGGCGATCGTGCGCGACCTGCTGGACCACCTCAATTTCCGCGTCTCGGACAAGTTCGGTGAAGCGGTGACCTTCATGCGCTGCTTCCCGAACCCCTATCACCATTCGTTCGGTGTGGCGCGTGCGGAGACCGACCGGTTCCATCACCTGAATTTCATGGTGGTCGACATCGACGACATTGGCCGTGCAACGAACCGCCTGAAGAAAAACGGCGTCGAGATCGTCTTCGGACCCGGACGCCACGACATTTCGGATTCCATCTTCCTGTACTTCCTGGATCCCGACGGAATGACCGTCGAGTACAGCTTCGGGATGGAGGAGTTCGACGAGCATAGCCCGCGCGCGGCGCGCCTGCTGCCGACGAAGCCGGAGGTACTCGACTCGTGGGGTGGATTGCCGACGCCGCGCATGGGCAAGCAGGGCCGCCTCGTCAACGAAGAGCCCGTGAAAGGCTAGCCGAACATGCACCCGACCCACACAGCAATCGCAGCCGCGACGGTCTCACGAGCGGAAGTCGAGGATTTTCTATTCCACGAAGCCCGGCTGCTCGACGAGTGGAAGCTCAGGGAGTGGGAAGCGCTCTTTGCGGCCGACGGTGTCTATCACGTGCCGACCACGGGCGCGCCCGAAGCCGCATCGCCGGCCACCACGCTGTTCTATGTGGCCGACGACCGTTTGCGCATCACGCAACGCGTCACACGGCTTCTGAAGAAAGGTGCGCACGCGGAGTACCCGCGATCGAAGACGCGCCACATGATCACGAACGTGCGCATCGAAAGCCGCGAGGGCGACGAGCTCGTCGTGCAGTCGTCGTTCTTCGTTCACCGATCGCGCGACGGGTCGAGCCAGTCCTACGTCGGCCACTACCGCCACCGTCTCGTCGTCGAAGATGGCCGCTTCATGATCCGCGAGAAGCGTTGCACGCTCGACACGGACTCGCTGCGCCCCCTCGGCCGCATCAGCATCGTGTTGTGAGCGCGTCCGTGCAGACCCCGCAAGCCGCCCGCCGTTTCGAAGGACAGGTCGCCGTCGTCACGGGCGCCGCGCAAGGCATCGGCCGTGCCATCGCGCACCGGCTCGCAGGCGAGGGCGCTTCACTGGTGCTCACCGACTTGCTCGACGAAGAGTTGCGGGCCACCGCCGCGGAGGTTGCGCAGCGCGCGGGCGGGGAGGTCGTGTACTGCAGCGGCGATCTTTCGCGCGAGGAGAGCGCCGAGGCACTGCGCAAGCGCGCGATCGAGCGCTTCGGGCAAGTCGATGTCCTGGTGAACAACGCGGGCGGCGGCGTCATCGCGCCGTTCCTGAGCCACACACCCGAGACGCTGCGCGCGACCATCGACCGCAACCTGTGGACGCTGCTGTGGGTCGTGCGCGCCATTCTGCCCGGCATGGTCGAACGCAACTACGGCCGCATCGTCAACCTGGGTGCCGACTCGGTGCGCAACGGTCTGCACAACCACGCTGCGTACAACGCCGCCAAGGGCGGCATGCACGGCCTCACGACCGGGCTCGCTCGCGAGTTCGCGAAAAGCGGTGTGACCGTCAATACGGTCGCGCCGTGCGCCGTGGCCACGGAAAAATTCCGCAAGGCGATGAACGAGCGTCCTCTTGCCGTCGCGCCGTACCTGGACGTCATTCCGATGGGGCGACCCGCGGAAGAGGACGAAGTCGCCTCGATGGTGGCCTACCTTGCCTCGCGCGAAGCCTCGTTCGTCACCGGACAGGTCGTGAGCGTCAACGGCGGAAGCGCGATGCTGTGACGGCGAAGCCTGCGACCCATCGCGCCATCGACGTCCACACGCATGTGGTGCCGGGCCGGTTTCCCGCGTACACGGGGCGGACGGCGCGAGACCTCTGGCCGTCGATGGCCGATGCGCCGAATTGCCATCGGCACGTGATGCTCAAGGGCAGCATCTATCGCACCGTCCCGCATTCCTGCTGGGACTGCGCGGCCCGCGCCGCCGACATGCCTGCCATGCAGGTCGGGCGGCAGGTGCTTTCGCCCATGCCGGAACTGCTGTCGTACTGGCTGCCGGCCGATGACGGGCAGGCGATGTGCCGCTTCCTGAATGAAACCATTGCGGAGTTCACCGCGTCGGACCCGACGCGGTTCACCGGCCTGGGTGCGGTGCCGCTGCAAGACGTCGATGCGGCCATCGCGGAGTTGCACCATGCGATCGACGCGCTGCATCTCGCGGGCGTCGAGATCGGCACGAACATCAACGGCACGGTCATCGGCGACGCGAGCTTCGAGCCCTTTTTCGCGGCCGCGGAGGCGCTGGGAGCCGCGGTGTTCGTTCATCCGCTGCGGCCCTCCGGGCTGGACCGGGTCGTCGGCCCTGCGATGCTGGAACAGGTGCTTGCGTTTCCCGGCGAAACCGGGCTTGCCGCGGCCTCGCTCATCACCGGGGGCACGCTCGCCCGCCATCCCCGCCTTCGCATCGCATTCAGCCACGGCGGCGGAAGCCTGCAGGCCCTGCTGCCGCGCCTGCAGCATGGCTGGCATGCGTTTTCGAAGCTGCGCGAAGCGGTTGCGCAGGAGCCCGCTGCCGCGGCGCGCACGATGTTCTACGACAGCCTCGTCTACGACGCGGCTGCGCTGAAGCGCGTGGTCGACGTGTTCGGCGACACGCAGGTGATGGTCGGCTCGGACTACCCGTTCGCGATCCTGGACAAGGACCCCACCGCAGGTATCCGTGCGCTGGATTGCGACGATGCGGCACGCGAGCGCCTCTTGTGGCGCAATGCTTCGCGCTGGCTCGGAAAGGCCGATGAGTGACGACGACAGACCACCTCATTTCGCTCGCCGGAACGGATCGGACCTACGCATGCGCGGCGGGAGACACGCTGCTGCGCGCTGCCTTGAGGGCAGGCGTGGGCATCTCGTACGAATGCAACGCGGGCTCCTGCGGCACCTGCAAGGTCGAACTGCAGCAGGGCGAAGTGACAGACCTGTGGCCGCAAGCGCCGGGGCTATCGGCGAAGGATCGTCAACGGGGCCGGCGCCTTGCTTGCCAGTCGGCTCCGCTCGGGTCTTGCACGATCAAGACCCGCCTGTCCGACGAGGCGCTCGCGCGGCATGCTCCGGTACGACGCCGCGCCGTGCTGGTCGACCGACGCGCCGTGACGCACGACATCGCCGAATTCACTTTCCGCGCGGACGGCGCGGCGCAGTTCCAGGGTGGCCAATACGCCATGCTTCGGCTTGCCGTATCGGGGGCCCCTCGCGCCTATTCGATGTCCAACACAGCCAATGCGGACGGCCTGTGGAAGTTCATGGTTCGACGCACACCCGAAGGCGTCGTGAGCAACGCACTTTTCGGTCTCGCGGCGGGCGCCGAAATCGAACTCGACGGCCCCTTCGGCCTGGCGTATCTGCGCGAGCAATCCCCTCGCGACATCGTCTGCATCGCGGGCGGCTCCGGTATCGCACCCATGGTCTCCATCCTCGATGCGGCTTCCGAAAGCGAGCATGCGCGCCATCGCGGCGCCTGGCTTTTCTACGGTGGCCGCGGACCCGCGGACGTTCCGGTGATCGACGACATCCTGGCGTCGCACCACCTCGAGCGCGGCTTGCAGTGGCACCCCGTCATCTCCGTGCCGGCGCTGGCCCAAGGGGGCGACTGGGCCGGCGAAGTCGGTTTCGTCCACGAGCTCCTGCCGCGCAAACTGCCGCGTCCGCTGCCCGAGTACGAGTTCTATTTCGCAGGGCCGCCGCCGATGATCGAAGCCACGGTGCGCCTTCTCGTGCTGGGCCACAAGGTTGCGGCGAGCCAGATGCACTACGACCGTTTTTTCTGAGACGCACATGAGCTCAACTGCCGGCGAACTGGCGCTTTGCAAGACCGCGGACGTGGACGAGGGCGGCGCGGTGCAAGTCACCGTCGAAGGCTACAAGCCCTTCGCCGTGTACCGCGTCGAAGGCGAGTTCTACGTGAGCGACGACACCTGTACGCATGGGGAGGCATCGCTCTCGGAGGGCAGCGTCGAAGGCGCGGAGGTCGAATGCCCCTGGCACAGCGGCCGCTTCTGCCTGAAGACGGGGACGGCGCTCACCTTTCCGGCTGTCGTCGCGGTGCGCGTGTACCCCGTGAAGGTCCGCGAAGACACCATCTTCATCAACCCCGATGCCGACCAGTGAATCTCCAGTCGCCTCGATCCACTCACGCATGACGAACTCCCGCAAGCTACGCGTTGCCATCATCGGCAGCGGCAATATCGGTACCGACCTGATGATCAAGGTGCTGCGGCATGCGCAGCATCTGGAGATGGGCGCGATGGTAGGCATCGATTCCTCCTCCGACGGTCTGGCACGCGCTTCGCGCCTCGGCGTGCCGACCACGTGCGAAGGCGTCGAAGGACTGATGCGGATGCCGGGCTTCGGGGAGATCGACATCGTTTTCGACGCCACGAGCGCTTCGGCGCACGTGAGGAACGACAGGTTGCTGCGAACCGCGCGTCCGGCGTTGCGCCTGATCGACCTCACACCTGCGGCGATCGGGCCGTATTGTGTGCCGGTCGTGAACGGAGCGGATCACCTGGACGCGCCGAACGTGAACATGGTGACGTGCGGCGGGCAGGCGACGATTCCCATCGTGGCCGCCGTGAGCCGGGTGGCAAAGGTCCACTATGCGGAGATCGTCGCGTCGATCGCGAGCAAGTCGGCCGGGCCGGGCACGCGCGCGAACATCGACGAGTTCACCGAAACCACGTCGCGTGCCATCGAAACGGTGGGTGGCGCGGCGAAGGGCAAGGCCATCATCGTGCTGAACCCCGCCGAGCCGCCCCTGATCATGCGAGACACGGTCTTCGTGCTGAGCGACCTCGTCGCGCAAGACATGCTTGGCGCTTCGATCGAGCAGATGGTCGCCGACGTTCACGCCTACGTGCCCGGCTACCGGCTGAAGCAGAAAGTGCAGTTCGAGCGCATCGACAAGCCCATCCGGATCCCGGGCGTGGGCCATGCCATGCAGGGCCTGAAAACCTCCGTGTTCCTCGAAGTGGAAGGTGCCGCGCACTACCTCCCGGCCTACGCCGGCAACCTCGACATCATGACCAGCGCCGCCATGGCGACGGCGGAGCGAATCGCCGCGCGCCTGCCCGATCGCCCCGGCGTTGCCGCCTGAAGGACCACGACCGTGAACGGCAAGAAGATCTACATCTCCGACGTGACCCTGCGCGACGGCAGTCACGCCATTCGCCACCAGTACTCGGTCGGCGATGCCGCCCGCATCGCGCGCGCGCTCGACGAAGCCGGTGTCGATTCCATCGAAGTGGCGCATGGGGACGGGCTGCAAGGAGGAGGTTTCAACTACGGCTTCGGCGCGCATACCGACCGCGAGTGGATCGAGGCCGTCGCCTCGGCCGTGAAGCGCGCGAAGGTCGCGACGCTGCTGATCCCGGGCATCGGCACCGTCCATGACCTGAAGGAAGCGTATGCCGCCGGCGCGCGCATCGTGCGCATCGCCACGCATTGCACCGAGGCCGATATCTCGAAGCAGCATATCGAACATGCGCGGGAGCTCGGCATGGACACCGTGGGCTTCCTGATGATGAGCCACATGACGACGCCCGCGGCGCTCGCGCAGCAGGCGAAGCTGATGGAAAGCTACGGGGCGACCTGCGTGTATGTCGTGGACTCCGGCGGAGCGCTCGGCATGCAGGACGTGCGCGAACGGTTCCGCGCGTTCAAGGACGTGCTGAAGCCGGCAACGCTCACCGGCATGCACGCACACCACAACCTGAGCCTCGGCGTCGCCAACAGCATCGTCGCGGTCGAAGAGGGCTGCGACCGCGTCGACGCGAGCCTGGCCGGCATGGGCGCGGGCGCCGGCAACGCGCCGCTGGAGGTGTTCATCGCCGCCATCTCGCGCCTGGGCTGGAACCACGACTGCGACGTGATGAAGCTCATGGACGCGGCCGACGACATCGTGCGGCCGCTGCAAGACCGGCCCGTGCGCGTCGATCGAGAGACGCTCGCGCTCGGCTACGCAGGCGTCTACTCCAGCTTCCTGCGGCATTCGGAGGCGGCTGCGAAGAAGTACGGCCTGAAGACGGTGGACATTCTGGTCGAACTGGGGCGCCGCCGCATGGTCGGCGGGCAGGAGGACATGATCGTCGACGTGGCGCTCGACCTCGCGGGAGCAAGGGCATGACGACGCGGAACCCGACGCCATCGCAACCCTGCACGGGGGTGCGCGTGATCGAACTGTCGGCAATGATCTCGGGCCCCTATTGCGCACAGATGCTCGCCAGCGTGGGTGCGGAAGTGATCAAGGTCGAACCCCCGGGCGGCGACCTGTTGCGCCAGTCGCGGCCCGTCTACCGCGACATGGGCGCACTCTTCACGCACCACAACCGCGGCAAGAGGAGCATCGGGATCGACCTGACGAACGAGGAGGGCCGAAAGCTGGCACAGGACCTCATCGCGGGCGCCGATGTCGTCGTCGAGAATTTTCGCCCGGGCGTGATGCAGAAGCTGGGGCTCGGCTACGAGGAAATGTCCAGGCGCAATCCTCGTCTCATCCACGTCTCGATCACCGGCTATGGCCTGGACGGCCCCTACGTGAAGCGGCCGGCCTACGACCAGGCGATCCAGGCCCTTTCCGGCTACTGCTGGATCCAGGGCAACGACGGGAAGCCCGAGGCGGTGCGCAGCACGATCGTCGATCGGCTGTCCGGCGTCACCGCCTATCACGGCGTGCTGGCCGCGCTGCTGCATCGGGAGCGAACCGGCGTGGGCCAACTCGTCTCGGTGCCCTTGCTGGACGCATACGCGGCGGTGATCCTTCCCGGCAGCACCAACAACGAGACCTTCCTGGACGCGGACTTGCCGCACTACCAGCCGCGCAATATCTACCAGCCCATCGCGACACGCGACGGCTACGTGATGGGCCACATCCAGACCGACGCGCAATTCGAGGCCGCCGCGCGCCTCTTCAAGCGCGAAGACCTGATTGCCGATCCGCGCTTCAAGGGCGTCGGCAACCGCCTTTCGCACATCGAGGAGCTTTGGGGCGAACTGGCGATCAGCGCACGCGCCATGGGCACCGACGAGGTGATCGCGCTGTGCGTCGCCAACGACGTGCCCATCAACCGGGTGAACCGGGTGCAGGATCTGATGGTCGACCCGCAGGCGCTGCACAACGAGACCTTCTTCGACTACGAGGATCCCGAATACGGGCGCCTGCGCCAGCTGAATTTCCCGGTCAAATTCTCGGCCGGCCCGAAGACGGCGCGCGTGCGCGCGCCGAAATTCGGCGAACACACGGCCGACATCCTCCGCGCCGCGGGCGTGTCGGATGAGCAGGCCGAAAAGCTGCGCAGCTCGCGCGTCGTCTTCTGATCCGGCGGAGCCGCGCCATGAGGTTCAAGGACAAGTCGGCGCTGGTCGTCGGAGCTTCGGAAGGCATCGGCCTCGCGTGCGCACGCATGATGGCCGGCGAGGGTGCCACCGTCTTCATGATCGCGCGCGACGCGGCCCGGCTCGCCGCGGCCGCGCAATCCGTGGGACCGCGCGCGGTGGCGATCGCGTGCGACGCGACGAATGCGCCGGCCGTCGCGTCGGCAGTGCGCCAGGTGCTGGAGACGGCCGGACGCGTGGATGTGCTCGTCAACGCCGTGGGTGGCAGCACGATCGTCGCCAACGCCGGCAGCCTGATGGAGGACATGGCGCTCGAAGACTGGCAGCAGCTCTTCTCGTTCAACCTCGATCCGATGTTCTTGTTCTCGAAGGCGGTGATTCCGGCGATGAAGCAGCAGCGCGGCGGCAGCATCGTCAATCTGTCCTCGCTTGCGAGCCGCGGCACGGGGCCGATGGTGAGCGCCGCCTACGTTGGATCGAAAGCAGCGGTGACGGCGGTGACGCGGAAGATGGCTTTCGAGCTGGGCCCGGACGGAATTCGCGTGAACTCGATTTCGCCCGGCCTCACTTTGTCCGCGCGCCTCGAGCCCACCTGGGACCGCCTGGGAGAAGCGGGCCGGGCCGAGCTATGCAGCCGGATTCCGCTTCGCAGGGTTGCCACACCCGAAGACCAGGCGCGCGTCATTTGCTTCCTGTGCTCCGAAGACGCGGGTTTCGTGACGGGTGTGAACATCGATGTGACCGGCGGGCAGTAGGAATATGGCGCAGGGACACATCGTCAGCGGTTCGCGGAAACTGGGCACCGAGGCCCTGCAGGAGCGAGCCGCGCGTGCTGCGAGCGGGTTCGAGCAGTTGGGCGTGGGCGCCGGCGACACCGTCGTGCTGTACCTGCGCAATGACTTCGCCCTGATCGAGGCAAGCCTGGCGGCCGGGATGGTGGGAGCCTACCCGGTCCCGGCGAATTGGCACTTCACCGCGGAGGAAGCGGCGTACCTGTTCCAGGACACGGGCGCGAAGGTCATCGTGGTGCATGCCGATCTGCTGGAGGCGATCGAGTCCGCGATTCCTGCCGATGCCGCCGTGCTCGTCGTTTCCACGCCGCCGGAGGTCCAGGCGGCCTATCGGATCGCCGCGCGCGGCGCGACGGCGCCCTCGCGGCCCGAGTGGGACGCGTGGGTGGCAAGTTTTCCGGCGCGGGACAAACCGCCGGTGCCGGCACCCGGCACGATGATCTACACGTCCGGCACCACCGGCCGGCCGAAGGGAGTACGCCGCCTTCAGCCGACGGCGGCGCAAAGCCGACTGGCCACCCACGTCTGGAGCAGCACCTTCGGGTTCGATCGCATCGAGCCCTCTTCGCTCGTCACCGTGGTGACCGGGCCGATGTACCACTCGGCGCCGAATTCCTACGGCATCCTCGCCGCGCGCATGGGCGGCACCGTCATCCTTCAGCCGCGGTTCGACGCGCTCGAACTGCTGGCACTCGTCGAGCGCCACCGCGTAACGCACCTGCACATGGTGCCGATCATGTTCAACCGATTGCTGAAACTCGACGCGAGCGAGCGCGAACGCTGGGACCTGTCGTCGCTGCAGTTCGTCATCCACTCCGCGGCGCCCGTTTCGCCCCTTGTGAAGCGCGAAATGCTTCAGTGGTGGGGGCCGGTGATCTTCGAGTACTACGGGACGAGCGAAACGAGCATCCTCGCCTCGTGCGGACCGCAGGAGTGGCTCGAGCACCCCGGCACCGTCGGCAAGCCCTTGCCCGACGTGGACCTGAAAATCTTCACCGACGATCCCGGTGCCGGCAGCGCCGCGCCGGGGCCGATCGGCGCGCGCACTGCGCAGCGGGCAGGGTTTACCTATCACCGCGACGATGCGAAGCGCGAACGTGCGAGCCGCGACGGCTATTTTTTGACCGGAGACATCGGCTACCTCGACGCCGACGGCTTCCTGTTCCTGTGCGACCGGGCAACGGACATGATCATCTCGGGCGGCGTCAACATCTACCCGGCGGAGATCGAGGCCGAACTGCACAAGATGCCCGGCGTGAAGGACTGCGCCGTCTTCGGCATTCCCGATGAGGAATTCGGCGAATCGATCTGCGCCGTCATCGAGACGCCGGATGGCGCCGCGATCGGTGCGGATGACGTGAAGTCGTATCTGCGAGGGCGCTTGGCCGGCTACAAGGTCCCGCGCCGTGTCGAGTTCGGACGCGACCTCCCGCGCGAGGACTCGGGCAAGATCTTCAAGCGCAAATTGCGGGCACCCTACTGGGCCGGCACGGGTCGGACGATCTAGGCCAGGGCCGTCACCGGGGAAGCCCACGATCTTCGCGCAGTCGTCCGGCTTGCCGGACTCTTTCAAATCAGATACACAGGTCGTTCCAATGAAAATTCTGGTTCCCGTGAAGCGAGTGGTGGACTACAACGTGAAGGTGCGTGTGAAGTCGGACCAGACCGGCGTGGACGTCGCCAACGTCAAGATGAGCATGAACCCCTTCGACGAGATCGCTGTGGAAGAGGCGGTCCGGCTGAGGGAAAAGGGCATCGCGACCGAGGTCGTCGCCGTCTCCTGCGGCGTGCAGCAGTGTCAGGAAACGCTGCGGACCGCCATGGCGATCGGCGCCGACCGCGCGATACTCGTGCTCACCGACGTCGAACTGCAGCCGCTCGCGGTCGCCAAGCTGCTGAAGGCGCTCGTCGACAAGGAGCAGGCGGGCCTGGTGATCTGCGGCAAGCAGGCCATCGATGACGACTGCAACCAGACGGGTCAGATGCTGGCCGCACTGGCCGACCTGCCGCAGGCGACCTTCGCCTCGAGGGTCGAAGTGGCCGAGGGCAAGGCAACCGTCACGCGCGAAGTGGACGGCGGTCTCGAGACGATTTGCATGACGCTGCCCGCGGTGATCACCACCGACCTGCGCCTGAACGAGCCGCGCTACGTGACGCTGCCCAACATCATGAAGGCGAAGAAGAAGCCGCTGGACACCGTGAAGCCCGAAGACCTGGGCGTGGACGTGAAGCCGCGCCTGAAGACGCTGAAGGTCGTCGAGCCGCCCCAGCGCGGTGCCGGCGTGAAGGTGCCCGATGTCGCGACGCTCGTCGCGAAGCTGAAGAACGAAGCGAAGGTGATCTAGCCCATGGCTGCTCTCGTCATTGCCGAACACGACAACGCGCGTATCCGCGGCGCGACCCTCAACACCATCACGGCGGCCATCGCCTGCAGCGGCGAGGTCCACGTGCTCGTGGCCGGGGCCAATGCGGCAGAAGCCGCGAAGGCCGCTTCGCAGATCGCGGGCGTCGCGAAGGTGATCCACGCGGACGGCGCGCAATTCGAGCACGCCATGGCCGAGAACATCGCCGAACAGGTACTGGCAGTCGCCAGGGGCTACTCGCACATCGTGTTTCCTGCCACCGCAGGCGGCAAGAACGTCGCCCCGCGCGTCGCGGCGAAGCTGGATGTGGCGCAGATCAGCGACATCACGAAGGTCGGTGCCGCCGACACGTTCGAGCGGCCGATCTTCGCGGGGAACGCCGTGGCCACGGTGCAGTCGTCCGACGCCGTCAAGGTGATCACGGCGCGCACGACGGCGTTCGAGCCGGCCGCGGCTTCCGGCGGCAGCGCGTCCATCGAAAGCGCGACCCCGGTGGCCGACCGCGGCAAGTCGAGTTTCGTCGGCCAGGAGATCGCCAAGAGCGACCGGCCCGAACTCACCGCGGCGAAGATCATCGTCTCCGGCGGCCGGGCGCTCGGCTCCAGCGAGAAGTTCCACGAAGTGCTGGAGCCGCTGGCCGACAAGCTGGGCGCCGCCATCGGCGCCAGCCGTGCGGCAGTGGACGCGGGCTATGCCCCGAACGACTTCCAGGTCGGCCAGACCGGCAAGATCGTCGCGCCACAGCTCTATGTGGCGTGCGGCATCAGCGGTGCGATCCAGCACCTGGCGGGCATGAAGGATTCGAAGGTGATCGTCGCGATCAACAAGGATCCGGAAGCACCGATTTTCTCGGTGGCGGACTACGGGCTGGAGGCGGACCTGTTCACCGCCGTGCCGCAGCTGGTTGCGCAGCTGTCCGGAACAAAATAGTCGTGCTGCAGTCGAGCGAGTGACCGCAGGGGTCGCCGCCGATGCTACGCGGGTGTCAGGATCGAGCCTCCGCACACCGAGATGCATTGACCCGTGACGAAGCTCGAGAGGTCCGTCACGAGGAACTCGACCACCTTCGCGCAGTCTTCCGGCTCACCGGCGCGGCCGAGGGGAATCCGCTCGATGTCCGCCGCGGTCCCGAGGTTGCGTTGTTGCGCGCTGTACTTCATTCGCGATGAATGAATGAGGCCGGGGGCGATGCAATTGGCGCGAATGCCGAAGGGGCCGAGCTCCATCGCGAGGTTGCGAGTGAAGTGCGTCACGGCCGCTTTCGCCGCACCATACATCGCGAAGCGGCCGCCGCGCACCACGTTGCGAGCCGCGGCGGAAGACACGTTGACGATCACGCCCGATCGCTGCGTCTTCATGTGCGGAATGACGGCCTGGCAGCAGAACACCGCGATCATGAGGTTCGCATCGAGTGTCGCGCGAATGTCTTCTTCCGGTATGGCGCAGGCGTGACTGCGTTCGATGGGTGTCAGCAAGCCTCCTGCGTTGTTCACGAGGATGTCGACGCGGCCCAGCTCGTTGACCGTCCGCTCGACGAGACGTTGCGCGTGCTCCCGGCGCGACAGGTCTGCCTCGAAGTCGATCGCTCGCCGGCCGAGCGCGAGAACCTCCTCGCGCACGGAAGGGGCGGTGAGTGTTTCCTCGTAGCGCGCCGCACCGTCCAGGTCGATGTCGGCAATGGCGATGTCCGCGCCGAGACGGGCGAGCCGCAACACATATGCCCTTCCGAGGCCGCGGGCGCCACCCGTGACAATGGCGACTTGTCCTTGAAGGCTCATGCGGGTTCCGTGGGTTGAGGTTCAGGCGGGCAGGGCGATGCGTGGTGGCTCGCGATCTTCCACTCGCCGGCAATTCGCACAAGTGCGAGAGTGAGCCGGTAGCGGGAGGGCAGGCCACCTTCTCGGCGAAACGAGAGGAAGCCCGCCGTCGAAATCACCGAGGCAGCGAGCACGCCCGAGCACTGTTGTTCGAAGTCGGCGCGCAGCACAACGGCGGGCAGGGAATCGAAGTAGTCGCGGATGGCGCGGCGACCGGCGGAAAGTGCGGGCTTGCCGCCGAACAGGAACGCGTCCTGCGTGTAGAGCGCCGCGAGCCGGTCCACGTCGCGCGCCTCGAAGGCCAATTTCCACTGTTGCAGCAGCTGCGAGACCGCGGCCGGGACGGGAGTGTTGTCCATCGCTAGCTCATGCTCTCCATTCCGGCGTCCACGCTGATCGCCTGGCCGGTGATGCACGCCCCGAAAGGACTCGCAAGGTACAGAGCCATGTTCGCGATGTCCTCAGCGGGCACCATGCGCCGAAGGCTCACCTTCGCGAGCGCGCGTGCCGCGTATTCGTCGACATCGACGCCTGCCTGTGCCGCCTTGGCAGCGAGGATGGTGCGCACGCGCGCCCCCTCGACGGCGCCGGGAAGAATCGCGTTGACGCGGATATCGTGGGGCCCCAGCTCGATGGCCAGCGAGCGTGTGAGGCCGATCACGCCCCACTTGCTTGCCGAGTAAGGCGTACGCAGGCTGAAGCCGAATTTGCCCGCGGCGGAACTGAGGTTGACGATGCAGCCGCGGCCGGATTCCTTCAGCGCCGCAACGGCCAATCGCACGGTGTGAAACTGGCTCGAGAGGTTGACGCGGAGCACCGTATCGAGATCGGCGGGCGCGATGGACTCTACCGCGGCCACGGGTCCCGCGATGCCGGTGTTGTTGACGAGCACATCCAGGCCACCGAGGCGACCGAGCGCCTCTGCCATGAAGCGCTCGACGTCTTCCACCTTGCCCATATCGGCGACACACCCCGCATGCCGGCTCGCCGAGAGGGCCTGCGCATCGATGTCGCTGATCTGCACCTGGGCGCCGCAGGCTGCGAACGCGTCTGCGATCGCAGCCCCGATGCCGGCAGCCGCTCCCGTCACGATGACGCGCACACCGGTCATGTCGACTGGGAGATGGAGAGTCGTGCGCGTGGACATGGAAATGATGCGAACATCGAATGTGGCGCCATGTGAAGGCACGGTCAATCCAGCCTTTGTCGTGCGGCGTGAGTTTTCCTGCGGCGCCGCGGTGTGGCGCCCCGTGCTGCTGCGCGCATGGACAAGCCCTGACCGGGGGATGGCCGCGTGGTCGTCCTAACCGAACCGTCCTTCATGGCGACATGCGATCGTCATGTCGCTTCTCACCCCTGACGATTGCCCGCCGTTCGTGTCGGCTTCCTTTTCGCGGGCCGGCGTCGCCGCGCCGCCCGCGACTGCTCGGCCGGCAGCGCAAGTGCCGCCTCTCGCAACAGGGATCGCAGCCAGGTGATCGCCGGATCGCGCTCCTGATGACGGTGCCATTGAACCTGCTCGATGAAGCGTGGAATCTTGATCGGACATCCGAGCACCCGCAAGGGAAAGCGCCGTGCCATCTGCAATGCCAGCCGGGTCGGCAAAGTCGCGATGCGCGCCGTTCCCACCAGAAGTTCGGGAACCAGCGTGAAGGATGGCGCAATCACATCCTGCCTGCGAGCGCGGCTGCCCGTTGCGATGAGGCGCGCGTCGATCGTGACGACGCGCCCGCTGCCCCACTCGACGCCCACGTGCGCC
This sequence comes from Ramlibacter sp., assembly GCF_035548915.1. Taxonomy (GTDB): domain Bacteria; phylum Pseudomonadota; class Gammaproteobacteria; order Burkholderiales; family Burkholderiaceae_C; genus Ramlibacter. Next base: position 121,838 of record NZ_DASZSE010000044.1, read on the forward strand.
GACGCGAAGTAGCGGTTGGCGGTGAGTGATTCACGCTCGGAGAACTGTTGTGCGCACACCAGGCAGGAGAAACCGTCCTCGAACAGCGGCTCGGACGGGTGGCCTGGGACCATCGCGAATTCGGGCGAGATGAGCAACTCGATTTCGCCGCCTTCCAGGTGTTCGGATGTCTGCGGGCCGCGTGTGCGCAAGTCGAAAGTCATGAGCGGCGCGAGCTTGGCGGCGCGCCTCACCACGTCCGACAAGAGCACGCTGATCACATAGTCCGACGACTCGATCCTGAAGCGGCGAACCGACGTTGCCGGATCGAAGCTCGGCCGCGCCCGCGTGATGGCCTGCACTTGCAAAAGCACGTCGCGAACCGGCTTCACCAACTCCACGGCCAGGGGCGTGAGCACCTGGGTCTTGCCGACGGATTGCAGGAGTTCGTCGGCGAAGTACTCGCGCAATCGCCGCAGGGACAAGCTGGTGGCCGGTTGGCTCAGAAACAGCTTCTCCGCCGCGCGATTGACGCTGCGTGTCGCGAGCAATGTATCGAGCACGACCAGCAGGTTCAGGTCCAGTTTTTCGAAACGCATCGCACCTCCAGATATTTGCGCGGCAAATCCACGAAATTTGAACAATGAATTTTACAGATTGATCCGCAACGCCAATCATCGCAGCCAGCGTAGTGCGTGGCATGTGGAGACAAATGCAAAACTGGGATGTGATCGTCGCCGGCGGCGGCCCGTCGGGCTTGACCATGGCGGCCGAATTGGCCGGGTCGGGTGTGCGGACCCTGGTTCTGGAGCGCCGTACCGAAGGTGTCCAGTCCCGAGCGGGCACGCTGCTGCCTCGCCTGCTGGAGCTGTTCGACGCTCGCGGCATCGCCGAGCGCTTCATCGACAAGACGCGCGAGATCGCGCCCTACCCCTTCCGCCCGTCGCACATCTGGGCGGGATTTCATCCCATCGAGTGGCGCCATCTCGAGACCCGCTTCGGTTTCACGCTGGGCTTGCCGCAGAACTTCACCGAGGAAATCCTGTGGCAATGGGCGATCGATAGCGGCGCCGAAATCCGGCGCGGCGCCGAACTGACGTCGTTCCACCAGGACGGCGACGGCGTTCGTGTGGAGGTCGCCGATGCGGCCGGCCAGGCGTCCACCTTGAGCGCCCGCTACCTCGTCGGCGCCGACGGTGGCCGCAGCAGGGTGCGCAGCGTCGCGGGGTTCGCGTTCGAAGGCCACTCGGGCACTTTCCGCGGCATCGTGATCGATGCCGAGCTGGATGCGCCTTGGCCGGGCGGGCGCATCAACGTCGACAACGAAATGGGCTGGGTGCGCGGGTACGTCTTCGGAGACGGCATCACGCGCTTCAACATCGTTCATCGCGACCGGCGCCATGCGGCCAAGGACGAGCCCGTCACGCTGGAGGAGGCCCTGCAATGCATCCGCGACGTGCACGGCACCGACTACGGCATTCGCGGCGCACGCTGGATGTCACGCTTCGACGACCAGATGCGCGCGGTGCCGAATCTGCGCAAGGGCCGCGTGTTCCTGGTTGGCGAGTCGGCACGCATCCATTACCCGGCCAGCGGTGTCGGCATGAATTTCTGCCTGCAGGACGCTTTCAACCTGGGCTGGAAACTCGCCAACGTCGTGAACGGCCAGGCCGACGAAGCCACGCTCGACACCTACAACGCCGAGCGTCTGCCCGTGATGCAGGCGCTGCTCGCGAGCGTCCGGGCGCAATGCGCGCTGCAATTCAACTTCGACGCCGACGGCGTGGCGCTGAAGCGGCGAATGGCCAGGCACTTCATCCCGCTGCCCGACGTTCAGCGCAAGTTGGTGCTGGAGCTGTGCGGTCTGGAGGAGCCGTACCCCGCCGAGCCCGGCTGCCACCCGCTCACGGGGCAGCGCGTTCCCGATTTTGACTTCATCACGCTGCAAGGGCATCCGACGCGCGTCGCGCAAGCGCTGCGCGACCGCCGTTTCCTGCTGCTCGACCTGGAGGGCTACAGCGGCCAGTTTGCACAGGCCGACGTCTGCGGCCTGCCGGTGAACGTGATGCAGGCGCGCGTGGGCCGGCCCGCTGCATCCATGGCAAGCGTCAAGGCCCTGCTCGTGCGGCCCGATGCCTACGTGGCGTGGGCCAGTGACGAGGTCGCGCGGCCCGGCGAGGTCGAGGCGCAACTGGCCCGATGGCTCAAGAGGTGACGCCATGAGCCCGACACATCATGTCGTCGCGGCGGTCCCCGAGACGCCGATGGCCAACGCCGCCGCAACCAGTCCCCTCGACGGCGAGCTCGCCGCCATCGTCGATGCGATGCGCGCCGGCAATGCGCCGCCACCGTTTTCCGGAACGGCCGATCAGGCGCGCGAGCGCATGCGCCGCGCGGTGGTTGCGGCGCGCGAACGGTCGCAAAGGCCGGTCGTGGGCGCCATCGAAGACTCGATCGCCGCCCAGGACGGCCTGCGCATCCCGGTCCGCGTCTATCGTCCGGTGGGCGCCCCCGCAAAGTTGCCCACGGTAGTTTTCTTCCACGGTGGTGGCTTCGTGCTCGGCAGCGTCGATCTCGCGGACGACATTGCGCGAAAACTCTGCCGCGACGTCGAAGCCGTGGTTGTTTCCGTCGACTACCGGCTGGCGCCGGAACATCCGTTTCCGGCGGCGCACGACGACGCGCTTGCCGCCACCTTGTGGGTGCTGCGCAACGCGGGTGCGCTCGGCGGCGATCCCCTGCGCGTCGCGGTGGCCGGCGAGAGCTCCGGCGGCAACCTCGCCGCATCCACGGCCCTCACCCTGCGCGCGCGCGGCGAGCGCCTGGCCGCGCAATTGCTGGTGGTGCCCGGCGTCGACGTGGCGCGCGACGTGGACCGGATCGAAGCGCGGCGCAGCGACTTCCCGATGCTGTCGCCTGCCGACCTGCGTGACATCGCTCGCCTGTACATGGGCACCAACGCCGCACGTTCGGTCGCGTTTCCACCTTCGCCTTTGCGTGCGCGCGATTTCGCCGGACTGCCGCCCACGGTGATCGCACTCGCCGCTCATGACCCGCTGTGCGAAGAGGGCCTGGTGTACGCGGAGCTGCTGCGCGCCGCCGGCGTGCCGGTCGATGTCCGCTGTTTCGCCGACATGTTCCATCCCTTCCTGGGCTTCTTTCAGACCTGCGCCTCGGCGGCCCGTGCCAACGATGAAGTGTGTCGCGCGTTCGCCGACTGCCTGGCCGGCCATGCGCAAGGGAAATCGCATGCCGGTTGACCGCCTTCCTCCGCTGGCGCCCGAACGATGGACCGACGAGCAGCGCCGGTACGCGCAGGAAATCATCGCCGGCCCGCGCGGCGCGCTTGTGGCCCCTTTCGTGCCGCTGCTGCGCAGCCCGGAATTGATGGCCCACGCACAGCGCATGGGCGAGTACCTGCGCTACCGCAGCGCCATCGGCCAGCGCCTGTCGGAGCTCGCGATCCTCGTCACAGCCCGGCAGTGGGCGCAGCCGGTCGAATGGGCCATTCATGCGCCCATCGCCTTGCGCGAAGGCATCGGATGCGACACGGTGGATGCCATCGCGCAAGGCTGCCGGCCCACCGCAATGCGCGACGACGAGGCGCTGGTGCACGACTTCTGCGTCGAACTGCAGTGCCACCGCGGCGTGTCCGATGCCACCTGGGCCCGGGCCGTCGATCGTCTCGGCGACCAGGGCGTGATCGACCTGGTCGGCATCAACGGTTACTACACCTTTTTGGCCATGGTGATGAACGCGGCGCGCACCGCGCCACCACCCTCGACCTGCGCTTCCCTGCCCACCCTCTCACCTTGAACCCCGAGGAAAAACCATGAAGACAAGCACCCTGTTCGGAGCCACCCTTTGCACCTTTCTCGCCGCGGGCGCCCACGCGCAGTCCTCGGTCGCGATTTACGGTTTCGTCGACGTCGGCATCCGGCACGTGAACAACAGCGGCGTCGGCTCCATCACCTCCGAGGCGAGCGGCGGCTACCGGACGAGCCGCCTCGGGTTTCGCGGAACGGAGGACCTGGGCGGCGGGACGTTCGCCGGTTTCAAGCTCGAAGCGGCGGTCGGCGCCGACACCGGCACAGCCGGTTCGACCACCGTGGCCGGCCAATTCTTCAACCGCGGCTCTTATGTCGAGCTCGGCAACAAGTCCTACGGCACCGTGCGCCTGGGCTTGGACCTCAACCCAACCTATGTCACGTGGTTCGAGAACGACCCGTGGTACGGCATCGGCATGGGCAGCGCCGGCAACCTGTTCAACACCACGCAGAACGGCCCGCTGCGCTCGGTGTTCGGCCCGGTCAGCAACACCGAGACCACGACCTTCTATACGCGCAACATGGTGCAGTACTTCAGCCCGAACGTCGGCGGCTTCTTCGGCGTGGTGGCCTACGCGCCACGCGAAGGCGCCTTGAGCTCGGCCGGCGCGGCCCAGCAGGCTCACTTCAGGCTCGGCTACAACGCAGGCGGCCCCTTCAAGGCGGCGATTTCGCGCGCCACGTCGCATGCGCAAGTGGTCGCCGCGGGGCCGGTGAGCCTGGAGGTCGACACGGACGCCAACGCGAGCTATGACTTCGGACCTGTTAAATTGGCCGCAGCGTGGCGTCAATTCAAGGCCGACACCAGCAAGCAGAACAACTACTTCCTGGCCGCCACGATTCCCTTGCACTCGGGCAATCTGCAAGGCTGGTACGGCAGGAGCAAGATGTCCGGCACCGTTGCCGCCAACCTGGTGCCCGGCACTTCGGCAGGCTCCATCGACCGGGACGGCGCAGCGATGTGGGTTCTCGGCTACCAGTACTTCCTGTCCAAGCGCACCACGCTGTACACCACGGCCGCGCACCTTTCCAACCATGGCCACTCGTTTCTGTCGCTGCCAGGCGGCCCGGCGGTCACGATCGCGAACTTCGCCGGCCACACTTCCACCGGTTACGAAGTCGGCATCTCCCACGCCTTCTGACCCTCACCCCCGCTTCGGAGCAACACCATGCGCCACACCCATTTGTCACGCCGTTCGCTGCTCGCCTATGCTGCCGGACTCGCTTGCGCCAGTAGTGCCGCGCCGGCCCTGGCGGCGAAATACCCTGCGAAGCCGATCCGCGTCGTCGTCCCGTTCGGCGCGGGCGGCAGCCTCGACGTGATCTGCCGGTTATGGGGCGACCGCATCGCCAAGGCGACGGGCCAGTCCGTCGTTGTGGAGAACAGGGTTGGCGCCAGCTCGATCATCGGCACGCAGGCGGTGGCCACCGCACCGGCGGACGGCTACAACCTGCTGTACACCGGCGTTGCGATGTCGATCAACCCGCTCGTGTACGACAAATTGCCCTATAAGGCCGAGGACTTCGTGCCGGTCATCCGGATCTGCTCCGTGCCGTTCGTGTTCATCGTGTCGGCCAACTCGAAGATCAAGACACTGAAGGACCTTGTCGACATGGCAAAGGCCAAACCGGGCTCCCTCAGTTTCGGGCACTATGGCGTGGGGCAGCTTTCGCAGGTGGCACTGGTGATGCTGATGAACATGGCCGGCATTTCGTTGCTGCCGGTTCCTTACAAGAGCGCTTCGGCCGCCGTCACCGACCTCATCGGCGACCGGCTCGACGTGGCGATCGACGCCAGCACGACCGCGATCCCCTCGGTCCAGGCGGGACGTCTGCGCGCCCTGGCGATCACGGGACCGCAGCGCCTCGAAGGGCTGCCGGGCGTGCCCACTGTCTCGGAATCGTACCCCGGCTTCACCGGAAGTTCGTGGCAGGGCGTCTTCGCTCCGCGTGGCACGCCCGACGATGCGATCGCGACGTTGAACGCCTTGTCGCGCAAGATTGTCGAGGCGCCGGACTTCCGCGCGATGCTTCACGAGTCGGGCTTGCTGCCGGCCGGCGGAACGGTGGACGACTTCCGGAAATTCCTGGTTGCGGACGTCCGCTCGTGGGCCAAGGTCGTCAAGGACAACGGCATCAAGGCGGACTGACGCTCGCATGGACCACCCCGCCCACCTTGACCTGGCTGCGCGCCGGCCCGATGCGCTGGGCGTGCATTCGGTCGATCGCGTCGTCTTTGCGGTACCGGATCTGTCCGAGGCGCAGAGTTTCTATCGAGCCTTCGGGCTCGACACGCGCCGCCAGGGCGATCATCTGGATGTGTATACGGCCGGTGGCAGTCACTGCTGGATGTCGATCCACGAATCCGGCCCGCGCAAGCAGCTGCAATATCTGCGGCTGGGTGCCTTTGCCCAAGACCTCGAGGCGCTGCGCGAGGTCATCGCATCGCGCGGTATTGCCACCGAGGCGCATCCGCTCTCCGACGGCGAGGGGCTCTGGCTCAGAACCCCGGACGCCGTTGCGATCCAGATCGTCGCCGCACCCAAGGTGTCGCCTGGCGCGAAGACGCAGCCGCTGTCGCCGGCACCGGTGGCCGCGGGACGGCGCGCCGCGCCGGCCCGAAGCCGCGTGGCGCGGGTCAGGCCGCGAACGCTGTCGCACGTGCTGCTCTTCACTGCCGATGTCAGTCGCATGCTCGCGTTCTCGCGCGAGGTACTGGGCCTGCGGCTTTCGGACCATTCAGGCGACATCATCGCCTTCATGCATGGCGCGCACGGCAGCGACCACCATCTGATCGCGTTCGCGAAATCGGATGCGCCGGGCCTGCACCACACCAGCTGGGACGTGGGCAGCATCGACGAAGTCGGGCATGGCGCCGAGCAGATGCGCGCCGCCGGTTACGTGCAAGGGTGGGGCGTGGGTCGCCACGTGCTGGGCTCGAACTACTTCTACTATGTTCGCGACCCGTGGGGCAGCTACGCCGAATATTCCTTCGACATCGATTTCGTGCCGCACGACGTCGAGTGGCCGGCTGCCGATCACCGACCCGAGGATTCGCTCTACGTCTGGGGCCCCCCGCCCCCGGACAACTTCACCACGAACTACGAGCCGCCGGTCGCTGCATGAACCCGATGAACCCGATGAACCCGATGCTCGAGCAATACCTGGTGAAGCGGGAGATCCTCGACCTGCTCTGCGCCCGCGCGCGCGGCGCCGATCGCTACGACCCCGCGCTGATGAAGGCCTGCCATCCTGCGGACGGCACCGACAACCATGGGACCTACCAGGGCCCGATGCACGGCTTCATCGACAGCCTCGAAACCGCTCGGCGAAGCGGCCCCGAGTGCTTCGGCAAATTGCACGTCATCGGCAACGCGCTCTTCGAGTTCCGCGCCAATGGCGACGTGTTCGTCGAGAGCTATCACGTCGCGCATGAAACGTATGCGCAGGGCGACGGCCGGGTCTTCTTTCACATCGGAGGGCGCTACCTCGACACCATTCGCAAGCACGGCGGCCGCTGGCTGATCCAGCATCGCGACATCGTCTACGACTGGTCGCGCGTGATGCCGGCGACGCGGCCGTACTGGAATCCGGCAACGCAGCCGCCCGACCTCCTCGGCCGCCGCACGGCCGAAGACCCGCTCTATGCCGCCGGCGGCGCGACGCGCGGCCGCCTGCCGGCGAGGACCGCGCCCGATTCAATTCAGAAGGACGACGCAACCATGGATGCCATCCAGCAACTGCTCGCCAAGCAGGCGATCGCGGAGGTGCTTTACCGGCGCGCCCGCGCGGGCGACCGCTCGGACGCCGAGCTCGCGCTCAGCTGCTACCACCCCGGTGCCACCGAGCGGCACGGCGAATTCGACGGGCTCGCGAGCGAATTCATCGACGTCGTGTCGTTCACACGCCCGAAGCCCGGCTCGCCGATCAAAGGGATGATGCACTTCATCACCAATGTGCAGTGCGAATTCAGCGATGCCGACCACGCCTTCGTGGAGTCGTATCACGTGGCCTGGTGCCAGATGACCGACGGCATCGACGCGACCATCGGCGGGCGCTATCTGGACCGGTTCGAGCAGCGCGAGGGGCGCTGGGCCATCGTGCACCGCGACGTCATCTTCGACTTCAGCCGAATGGATCCGGAGACTTCCAAGTTCTGGGACAGGTACCCGGCCGCGCCGTTCCTGCGCGGCAAGCGCGGCGCCGAGGACCCGCTCTACGCCTACATCCACCGGGGTCCTTGACCATGGCGAACGCTTCTTTTCCCGCGATTCACCGCGTAGTCACCGGCCATGATGCCCATGGCAAGGCGATCGTGTCATCGGACGGACCGTTGCCGAAGGTCGTTGAACTCTCGGCCATTCCCGGCACGCTGTTCCACGAGGTGTGGAGCACGACGGGCAGCCCTGCGCCGATCGACAACGGACCCGATCCCACGCTTGGCGAGTTGACGCTCGCACCTGCCAGGCAGGGCACCCGCTTTCGATTTGTCGACATACCTCCGGACACGCCTGAATTCCTTGCACACGGCGCGAAAAAGGTCGGCGCGGCATTCGCACAAACCGGCGATGCCCACGCTTCCACGGTCAAAGCCGATTCGCCACATCCATTGATGCATCGAACGCAATCGGTCGACTATGGCGTTGTGATCGAGGGCGAAGTGACGCTGGTCCTCGACGATTCGGAAGTGCAATTGGCGGCAGGAAGCGTGGTGGTGCAGCGAGGCACGAACCACGCCTGGGCCAATCGCTCGGGCCGTCCGTGCCGGATGTTGTTCGTGCTCATCGGCGGCGTCTGGGATCCGGCCATCGCCAAGGAAATTCTCGAATGAAGTTATTACGTCACGGCCCGGTGGGCCAGGAAAAGCCCGGTGCACTCGATGCCGCCGGCCAGGCCCGCGACCTCTCGCTGCTGGTGCCGGATTTCACGCCCGACTGGCTCGCGCCGGCCAAGCTGCAAGCCTTGTCCGCGATCGACCTGTCGCGTATGCCGCGCGTGCCCGAAGGAACGCGACTCGGCGCGCCGGTTGCCGGCGTGCGCCAATTCGTCGCCATCGGATTGAACTACCGCAAGCACGCGCAGGAGGCCGGGATGGAGATCCCGCGAGAGCCGGTCGTGTTCAACAAGGCGCTCACGTCCATCGCGGGGCCCAACGATGACGTCCAGCTGCCTCCAGGTTCCGAGGCAGGCGACTGGGAGATCGAACTTGCGGTGATCATCGGAACCGAGGCGCGAAGCATCTCGACTTCCGATGCGCTGGGCCATGTGGCCGGCTATTGCCTGGCCAACGACGTGTCGGAGCGCGATTGGCAGATCAAGCGAAACGGCCAGTGGGGCAAGGGCAAGAGCTTCGATGGCTTCGGCCCGCTCGGCCCTTGGCTCGTGACCTGCGACGAGCTGCCGGATCCGCAGAACATTGCGCTCGAGCTTGCGGTCAATGGCCGAATGCGGCAATCGAGCAGCACGGCGGACATGATCTTCCCGGTGGCCCAGATCGTCTCGTATCTGAGCGAGTTCATGACGTTGCTTCCTGGCGACGTGGTCATCACCGGAACACCCGCGGGCGTCGCCCTGGGCATGAAGCCGCCGCAATTCCTGCGCCGCGGCGATGTGATGACGCTCAGCGCGGGCCCATTGGGCACGCAACGCCAGCAAGTCATTTGAGCAGGGCTGCCCGCAGCCCGTTCGATCCAAGTTCAGTTTGCCGCGGACCCCACGGGGCTTCGCGCCTGCGGCGCTAGCCTGGTCTTTCGCCCGTGTCGGGCCGTCGCGACGGTAGCCCGACCGAGCACGCCCGAAGAGGAGACAACGATGTTCAAAGACCGAGTATTCCGCGCGGCGTTGTTGCTGCTGCTCTGCATTGCCGGCCAAGGTGCATGCGCCGACATCGTCGTCGGACAGGTGGCGCCATTGTCGGGACTGGATGTCAACCAGGGCCGCGCGTATTCGGCGGGAATGCAGGCGTATTTCGATCTGGTGAACCGCAGCGGCGGCATCCACGGTCGGTCGATTGCCCTGGTTGTCCGCGACGACGCCGGGCGCGCCGATGAAACAGTCGCCGCCACGCGCAAGCTCCTTGCCGAATCGAAACCCGTCGTGCTCGCCGGCTACTTCGGCGCGCGCAATCTTGCCGAACTCGCCAAGTCCGGGCTGCTCGAGACGGATCGGATCGCACTGGTGGGATATCGCACGTCCGAGGTGCAGCCGGACTCCGCGCTCCTCTACAACGTGCGCGCGGGACTGAAGGACGAGCTGGAGAAGATCGCCGAGCACCTGGGAACCGTCGCCGTGACGAGACTCGCGCTGCTTTACGAGGAAGGCCCCGGGAGCGCCGAGATGATCGCGGCCATGGAGGACGCGGTCGCGCGAAACAAGAGCCGGCTCGTCGCGACGGCAGGCTACGAGGCGGGCTCGACTCGGGTGTCGGCCGCCGTCACCAAGTTCATGGCGGCGAATCCGCAGGCGGTGGTGGTGGTGGCTTCGGGCTCGGCGGCCGCGGCGTTTATCGAGCAGTACCGCACCGCCGGTGGCAGCGCGATGCTGTTCGCGAATTCCGCCGCCGATGTCGAGCAGTTGTCCAGGCGACTGGGCGATGAGCAGTTGCAAGGCGTCGCGATCGCGCAGGTCACGCCCAGTCCCTATCGAGTCTCCAGCCGTATCGCGAAGGAACTCGTGGATCTCGCGGCGAAGAACCCCGATCTCACACAGCACATGAGCTTCGCGACCATCGAGGGATTCATCGCAGCCAAGGTCATCGTCGAAGCGATGCGCAGAGCCGGATCGCGCACTTTGACACGAGAAGCGTTCATCTCGGGCCTCAACTCATTGGATCGGCTGGACCTTGGAGGCTACGCCGTGAGCTACCGCGGAGGCAATCGCACCGGTTCGCGCTTCGTCGAACTGTCGATCGTGAGCAGCACGGGCCGGATTCGCCAGTGATGCTGCAATGCTGTCGTGCATCCGCTGTCGCGGCGCATGCGCACCTCGTCGCAGACGGCGATGACCTCGAGGCGCGCCCGGGGCATCGAGTGGCCGAGGGTTTGTACGAGTGTCTACCATTGTTAGACGAGTGTCTAATAGGCGACATGAAAGACCTTGATGCGCGGGCCGCGCCCCTCGAGACGACTTCGAGGCGGCGCCGCGCCGCCGAGCCGGCCGAGTCGCAACCCAACCGCAAGCAGGCGATCCTGCTCGCGGCTGAAAAGCTCTTTGCCAAGCGTGGCTATCACGCGGTGTCGATGCGCGATATCGCGCAGGAAGCGCACGTGCAGGTGGCCTTGGTGGGCTACTACTTCGGGCTGAAGCACGAGCTGTTCTACGCGATCTTCGAGCACTGGAATCGTGCCATCGAAGAACGGCTGGCGGCATTGCGCGCGGTCTCGCACGACCCGGCCGATCCCCAATCGCTCACCCGAATCATCAAGGCATTCACGGACCCGGTGATCAAGCTGCGGGCCAGTCCGGAGGGCGAATACTACGCACTGCTGGTGGCGCGCGAACTGAGGCAGGAGTCGCAGGAGACCGATCGCGTGCTGCGCTCGTTCTTCGACCCGATGGCGCACGCGTTCATCGACGCTTTGCAAGAGGCCCTGCCGCACGCCACGCGCGGCGAGGTCGCCTGGGTATACCAGTTCGCGGTCGGTGCGTTGTTGCACCACCTGAGCGACATCCGCGTGGAGCGGCTGTCGCGCGGCGAAAACAGGCGGGCCGACTCGGGCGCCGCCGACAAGCTGGTTTCTTTCATCGTCGGTGGCATCCGCGCCTCGCTGCCGCCGCCTGAGCGTTCCCGCTCGCGCGCACCATCCAAGAGGAGACAACCATGAAACGTCGGATCGTTCTTTCCGGTTTCGCCGCCGCATCCGCGGCATCGATCCTGCCTGCCTGGAGCCAGACCCCGAAGATCGTTTTCGGCTACACCGCCGTAAGCGACTTCGCCTCGGTGTTCGTGGCCCGTGAGGAAGGCATCTTCGCTCGCCACGGGATCGACGTGGAGCCCAAGTTCATTCCGCTCAATCCTTCCATCCCCGCGGCCATCCAGTCCGATTCGCTGCAGATGGGCGGCCCTACGCCCTCGGTCTACCTGCAGGCAGTGGACGGCGGCCTGGACCACGTGGTCGTGGGCGGCGGCGGCATGACTTCAAGCCGGATGACCGGCGCCGGCTTCGTCGCACGGTCCGGCACCGGCATCCACTCGGCCCATGGTTGCGTCGGCAGGAAGATCGGCGTCCCGGGTCTGGGCGCCTACCTTCATGTGACGTTCAGGGCCTGGCTCATGAGCGCCCGCGTGAACCCCGATGAAGTCAACTTCGTCGAGGCTTCGTTTCCGCAGCATGGCGACTTGCTGCGCAGCGGCTCGCTGGACGGCGTCGTTACCGCGGACCCCTTCATGGGCCGCATCGTCGACAGCGGCATCGGCTACGTCGCGGCCTACTACACGACGTTCCTGCCGGAAGGCAACCCCACCATCCTGTACACCGCGCGGCGTGACTGGGCAAACAGGAACAAGGATGCGGTCAAGGCCTTCCAGGAATCCATCGTCGAGGCGGCAGCCTTCATGAACCATCAGAAGAACAACGCCAAGGTGCGCGAAGACATCGGCAAATACATCAAGCTGCCACCCGACGTGCTGGCCAAGGCCCAGATCAGTCCGCCCGCTCCGCTCATCAACGAGAAGCAGCTCACGTACTGGGTGGAGGTCATGAAGGCGCAGAAGATGCTCAAGACCACGCCCCAGGTAGCGCAACTGATCGTCAAGTAGCCGGTGGGCGATGGACTTGCTCTTGCCCGTCAATCTGCTGTGCTTCGACCAGGTGGCCATCCGCCTCGGTGGGCGCGAGATTCTTTCGCCCACGAGCCTGGAAGTGGCCAAGGGCGAGTTCGTCTGCATCATCGGGCCCTCGGGCTGCGGCAAGACCACCTTGCTGCGCGCGGCGGCCGGCTTCGTCACGCCCGGCTCGGGCGCAGTGCTGCGCCATGGGCAGCCCGTGAAAGGGCCCTCGCGAGAAGTGGCGTTCGTGTTCCAGGACTACGGTCGCGCGTTGCTGCCATGGCGTACGGTGGAAGGCAATGTGGGCCTTGCGCTGGAAGCCGCCGGCGTGCCGGCGGCGCAACGCCCGCAGCGCATCCGGCGCGTGCTGGAGACCGTGGGCCTTGGCGCTCATGCAACGAGATTTCCCGCGCAACTGTCCGGAGGCATGCAGCAGCGCGTGCAAATCGCGCGCTGCCTCGCGCAGGAGCCGGAGCTCATGATGATGGACGAGCCCTTCGGCGCTCTCGACGCCATGACGCGCCAAAGCCTGCAGGACGAACTGGCGCGGCTGGTCCGGGACAACGGCCTTACCGTCGTGTTCGTCACGCACGATCTGGAAGAAGCCATCTACCTTGGCGATCGGGTGATCGCGTTGCGTACCAACCCCACTGCCGGCAAGCCCAGCGTGGCGGCGGTGATCGAGGTGAACATTCCGCATCCACGCGACCAGCTCTCGACCCGGGAACATCCCGAGTTCCTGCGCCTGCGGCGCGAACTCTATCAATACCTGGGGCATGACTGATGCGGGTATCGAAGCTGCTTCGTGCTCTCGTGTTCCCTGCGGCGTTGCTGGCGGCGCTGGAGGTTTACACGCGCACGGCAGGCGCCGCCAGCGATGCTTTGGCGCCGCCGAGCGCCGCGGCACGGGCGCTTGCCGCTGCTTTTTTCTCGACCGGTGAAAGTTCGCTGTGGCAGGCCACGGCATTCACTTTGGGGTCCGCCGCGCTGGGGCTGCTACTGGGTGCGGCACTGGGTATCGGACTCGGAATCCTGCTGGGACTGTCGCGCCGCGCCGCGCACATGAGTTTCCTGTCGGTGGAAGTGCTGCGGCCTGTTCCTTCGGTCGCGCTGATCCCATTGGCCATGCTCGTATTCGGCTTTGGCCTGCGGATGGAAGTCAGTGTCGTTGCCTTCGCAACATTCTGGCCGATGCTGATCCTCGCACAAGCGGCGGCTTCGCAGGTCGAGCCGGCGCTGCTGGAGGTCGCGCGCGGCCTGGGCCTCACACCATTGCAGCGCGCCGCGAAGATCGTTTTGCCGGCCATGGTGCCGCGCCTGTTTGTCGCACTGCGGCTCGGCGTCGCGATTGCGCTGGTGGTGGCGGTGACCGTGGAGATCGCCGCCAATCCGAACGGCATGGGCTACGCCATCATGATCGCGCAGCAAAGCATGGAGCCGGCGCTGATGCTCGCCTGGCTGTTCTGGATCGGTGTGGTCGGCTATGCCATCAACGCCGGCGCGATGCGGCTGCAGCGATGGGCCGGGCAACGCATGGGCGTGCCGGCCGCGGCGGATGCAAGGATCGTCGAATGAGGCCCGGCGCCCGCTGGATCGCGGCGCTCGAGTCGGGCACCATGCTGCTCGTGCTCGCAGGCCTGTGGTGGCTCGCAAGCCACCAGGAGTGGGTCGGCAAGGTGTTCCTGCCCACGCCCGAGGCCACCTTCCGCAGCCTGGCCGAGGGCATCGTCGACGGCAAGCTCGCGGCATTCACTGCGGCGACCGTACAGCGCATGGTGCTCGGATGGCTCATGGCGTCGTTCGCCGGCATCGCGCTTGGCGCGCTGATCGGCATCTCGGCTGGCGCTCGCGTCTGGATTCAGCCAACGCTCGAATTCGTCCGGCCGCTGCCGGCCTCCGCCGTCTTGCCCCTGGCCATCTCGATCTTCGGCCTGAGCCCGGGCATGGTGTTGTCCGTGGTGGCGTTCGGCGCGATGTGGCCGGTGCTGCTGGCCACCGTGCACGGCTTCGCGTCGATCGAGCCGCGGCTGCGCGAAGTGTGTGCCGCGCTGGAAGTCTCCCGCGCGGACTTCATCTGGAAAGTCGGCCTGCCCAGTGCGATGCCCGACATCCTGGCGGGCATGCGCCTGTCGATGACCGTGTCGCTGATCGTCGCGGTGGTCGGCGAGATGATCGCCTCGCAGGCAGGGCTGGGGCAGGCCATCCTGCTTGCCGCGCGGTCGTTTCGCGCGAGCGAACTGTTTGCCGGCATCGCCTTGCTCGGCCTCATCGGCTTCGCCAGCAACGCGCTGCTTGCCGCCGCGGAAAAGAAGCTGTTGATCTGGCAGAAACCTTGAACGCCCAGGAGTTCCCGCAATGCCTCGCAAATTCGTCGACCTGTCCATCTTCCTCGAGAACGACGTGCTGTCGGACCCACCGGCCTTCGCGCCGAAGATCCAGTACTTCACCCATGAAGACAGCTTTGAGCAGATCGAGCCATTCTTTCCCGGCCTGAAGAAGGAAGACCTTCCCGATGGCGAAGGCTGGGCGGCGGAGCTCGTGAACCTCTCCACGCACAACGGCACGCACCTGGATGCGCCTTACCACTTCCACAGCACCATGAACAAGGCGCTGGGTCACCAGGAGCGCTCCATCGCGATCCATGAGGTGCCGCTCGAGTGGTGCTTCCAGCCCGGCGTGAAGCTGGACTTCCGTCATTTCCCCGACGGCTATGTCGTGACCGCCAGGGACGTCGAGGCAGAGCTGGAGCGCATTCACCACACCCTCGAACCGCTGGAGATCGTCGCGGTGAACACTCGCGCCGGATCGCGCTACGGGCACCCCGATTTCGTGTCGGCCGGTTGCGGCATGGGCTACGAAGCGACGATGTACCTGCTCGAACGCGGCGTGCGCCTGACCGGCACGGACGCGTGGAGCTGGGATGCGCCCTTCGTGCACACGGCGAAGAAATACGGCGAGACGGGCGATGCGTCGCTGATCTGGGAAGGTCACAAGGCAGGTCGCGACATCGGCTATTGCCACCTCGAGAAGATGCACAACCTCGAAGCGCTGCCGCCCGACGGCTTCTACATCTCGTGTTTCCCGCACAAGATTCGCGGCGCTTCGGCCGGCTGGACGCGCGCCGTCGCGATCTTCGACGATGCGCTGATGGCGACCGTGCCATGAGCCCCTAGGGGCGCAGCGCCCCGCCGCTTCGTTTTCCCCGCATCTTCGCAAGCGGCCTCGAGCCGTTGCTGCGAAGCAGCTTCGCCAACGCTTGCCTGGAGATACCTGCCATGTTGAACGAAACGCATGCTCCCGACCTGACCAGCTGGGTGCCGTCGGCCAATCGGCCCGACTGCGACTTCCCGCTGCAGAACCTGCCCCATGGCGTGTTCCGCCGCCGCGGCACACGCGAAGCCTTTCGCGGTGGCGTGGCCATCGGCGATCAAGTCCTCGACATGGCGATGGCTCACGCCACGGGCATCTTCGAGGGTGAGGCCGCCCGCGCGGCCCATCATGCGGGTGCGCCGGCGCTCAATGACCTGATGGCGCTCGGGACAACGTCCTGGCGCGCGCTGCGGCTGGCGCTGTCGCGCGCGCTGCGAGAGGACGGTGGCGATGCCAAGGCACTGCGCCCGTGCCTCGTGCCGCAAACCGACGTCGAGCACACGGTGCCGTCGCGGATCGGCGACTACACCGACTTCTACACCTCGATCGACCATGCGCGCAACGTCATGAGGATCGTGCGACCGGACGAGCCGATCTCCGCCAACTTCCAGTGGATGCCGATCGCCTATCACGGGCGGGCTTCCAGCATCGGCGTGAGCGGCCAGAGCTATCGTCGCCCCATGGGACAGGCCATGCCGCCGGGCGCCACGGCGCCGGTCCACGGTCCTTGCGCGCGGCTGGACTACGAGCTGGAACTCGGCATCTTCGTCGGCCCCGGCAACAGGCAGGGCGAGCCGGTCGCGCTGGCGGATGCCGAGCGGCATCTCTTCGGCGTCTGCCTGCTCAATGACTGGTCGGCCCGCGACATTCAGTTCTGGGAACTGGTCCCGCTCGGACCTTTCCTCGGCAAGAATTTCTGCACGACGATCTCGCCGTGGATCGTGACGATGGAGGCGCTCGCCCCGTTCCGCCATGCATGGAATCGTGCCGCAGACGAACCGCAACCGCTTGCCTACCTGGAGTCGGCCGACAACCGGGCGCAGGGCGCGATCGACATCCGCCTGGAAGCATGGCTCGACACCGGGAAAAGCCGGGCCGGGCACGCTGGCCCGACGCGACTGTCGCACACCAGCTTCAGGCATCAGTATTGGACGCCGGCCCAAATGCTGACGCACCACACCATGGGCGGTTGCAATCTGCAAAGCGGCGACTTGCTGGGCAGCGGCACCATCTCCGGCCCGGGCCCGGGGGAGGCAGGCGCGATGATCGAGCTGACATTGGCCGGGCGCAAGCCACTCGTGCTGGCCAACGGCGAAGAGCGCGGCTTCCTGCAGGACGGCGATGCGGTCACGTTGCGCGGCTGGTGCGAAGCGCCGGGCCGCGCGCGCATCGGTTTCGGCGAATGCCGCGGCACGGTCCTGCCGGCGCTGGCGCGCTGATCGAAATCTACCAGGCCGTTGCGCGTCGGCATTGCGAGGCAGAAGCAGTGCGGCGCCTGAACGACCTGCTGCCGATGTTCGAGGGCTGGCTGCCACCCGGTGCTCTGACGCGTCTTGGCGAGCCGATCGCCAGATGATGAGGCGCCGAAAGGCGCGCCTGACAGGCTGGTCACAGACTGTCCGGCAACAGACACTAAAATGACGCCCGATGCAAAAGAAAGAACCTGCGTTCCAGCGCGGCCAGCTTGTTCTGCCCCCTTCCTGGAAGGAGCGGCAGAAGAAGACCTACCCGAATCTTTCGCCGGCGATCTTCGATGCGTTCTTCGCTTTGCGCCGCACTTCCCAGCGGGTCGACAACATGTACGCGAGCTGGCTTGCCGGCACGGGCCTCACGCCCGCGAAGATCGCGTTGCTGATGCTGATGTGGGCAGCCAATGACGAAGCGGTGAGCTTCTCCAGCCTGGGCTCCCATCTTTCAGTGGGCAGGGCAACGATTTCCGGCCTGGTCGATGGCCTGGTGAGGGATGGGTTTCTCAATCGCAGGGAGGACCCCGTGGACCGCCGCAACTCCCTGGCCGAGCTGAGCGCATCGGGCCGCAAGCGACTGAGGTCGATCATGGACGACCACTCGCGGCGATTGACCGCAGCCTTCGGCAAGATCGATCCGCACGAGCTCGAAGCGTTGACGCATCTGCTGAATCACTTCGCAAACGCCGCGGAGGCGGGTGATTTGCCCGTTGCGAAGCCGGCCCCGCGAAGGCGGGAATCCAAGGCGTCCTCGCTTTCCGCGGCAGGCCGGTGATCGCGGAGAGCCTCCCCCCACCCGGCTCACCGAAGGGCGTGCCTCAGGCCAACCGCACCCGGCTCGTGGGGCGTCGTCCGTGCGCGAGCCGCTCGCGCCTCACTCCAGCGTGAACCCGACCTTCACCGTCACCTGCCAGTAGGCGACCTTGCCGTCGGCGACGTAGCCGCGCGTTTCCACCACGTTGAACCAGTGGATGTTGCGCACGGTCTCGCTCGCCTTCGCGATGGCGTTGTTCACGGCGTCCTCGATGCCGTTGGCCGACGAGCCGGTGAGTTCGATGTGCTTGTAGACGTGGCTGGACATGGTCGTGTGCTCCTTGCCAGCCCATCATCTAACCCTGAGGCGGCTTGCGCAAGTCGAGCGTGAACGGAAACTCCCGGCTTCCCGCCACCCCGATCGTCGCGGGCGGCACCCGCAGCGTCCCCGGCGTGTGCCCGAGCGGCAGGAACCGCGCGAGCCGGCGGCTTTCGGCCTCGTAGGCATTCACCGGGAAGGTCACGTAGTTGCGCCCGCCCGGATGCGCCACGTGATAGCGGCAGCCGCCGAGCGACCGGTTCATCCAAGTGTCCACCACGTCGAACGTGAGCGGCGCATGCACGCCGATCGTCGGGTGCAGCGCCGACGCGGGCCGCCACGCGCGGTAGCGCACACCCGCCACATACTCCCCCACGGTCCCCGCCGGCTGCAGCGGCAACGCCCGGCCGTTCACGGTGACGGCGTAGCGGCTCTCGTTCATGCCGGTCACGCGCACTTCGATGCGTTCCAGCGACGAATCGACGTAGCGCACCGTGCCGCCGGTCGCGCCTTCCTCGCCCATCACATGCCACGGCTCCAGCGCGTTGCGCAGCGTGAGTTCCATGCCCATCAGCTCGATGTGGCCCGCCACGGGGAAGCGGAACTCGAAATGCGGCGCGAACCACGCACGATCGAACGCGAAGCCCGCCTGTGCCATTTCATCCAGCACGTCGTGCAGGTCCATCTGCACGAAAAAGGGCAGCATCCAGCGGTCGTGCAGTTCGGTGCCCCAGCGCGTCGCGGGCGCCTTGTAAGGCTCGTTCCAGAACCGCGCGACGAGGGCGCGCATCAAAAGCTGCTGCACCACGCTCATGCGCGCATGCGGCGGCATCTCGAAGGCGCGCAGCTCCAGGAGGCCGAGACGGCCCGTCGCGGAATCGGGCGAATAGAGCTTGTCGATGCAGAACTCGCTTCGGTGCGTGTTGCCGGTGACGTCGACGAGCACGTTGCGAAGCATCCGGTCGACGAGCCACGGCGGCATGTCCGCGCCGTGGATGCGCCGGTTGCGCTCGATCTCCCTCAGCGCGATCTCGAGTTCCAGCAACTGGTCGTTGCGCGCTTCGTCCACGCGAGGCGCCTGCGACGTGGGCCCGATGAAGAGCCCCGAGAAGAGGTACGAGAGGCTCGGGTGGTTGTGCCAGTAGAGCAGGAGGCTCGCGAGCAGCTCGGGCTTGCGCAGGAAAGGCGAATCCGCGGGCGTCGCGCCGCCGAGCACGAAGTGGTTGCCGCCGCCCGTGCCGGTGTGGCGGCCGTCGGTCATGAACTTCTCGGCGGAAAGCCGGCTTTCGAACGCGGCCTGGTACAGAAACTCGGTGTGGTCGACGAGTTCGCCCCAGTTGTGCGCGGGGTGGATGTTGACTTCGATCACGCCGGGGTCGGGCGTGACCTGCAGCATCTTCAGGCGCGGATCGCGCGGAGGCGGATAGCCCTCGAGCACGATCTTCACGCCGAGGTCTTGCGCGGTGGCTTCGACGGCCGCGACCAGTTCGAGGTAATCCTCCAGGCGCGCGAGCGGAGGCATGAAGACGTAGAGCGCCGCGCCGGCTGCGCCGTGCTCGCGCTCGGCGCGCGGGCCGTTGGAGCGCTGCGGGTCGCGTGCTTCGACGCAGAGGGCGGTGCGGGTGATCCCGTGGGCGGATTGGAAGCGGGTGGGGCCCCTCACCCCCGCCCTCTCCCCAGAGGGGAGAGGGAGTTCATCCGGGGCTCCCTCTCCCGCCGGCGGGAGAGGGTTGGGGTGAGGGTAGGGGCGCGCCTCGACCCGCCCCTGCATCACATACCTCGCGCTCATCTCCCGCGCCGCCGGCAGCGACGGCCGCTGCACCATCGGGTCCTGCTCGTGCAGATACGGGTAGTCCTCCTTGCTCACCCACGGCAGCGATTCGAGGGGCAGGCGATAGCCCATCGGCGAATCCCCCGGGATCAGGTACATGCGGTCGTCGCGGAAGAACCAGGGTCCGGTGCTCCACGTCGGCCCCGCGAGCGCCGGCCCGGCGTTCGCCTGCAGCGGCATCACGTAGCCGACGACCGAATCGAGCTTCTGCTCGAACACGCGCCGCAGCCGCTGCCGCTCCATCTCGTCGTCCAGCCGCGAATCGAACGGGTCCACGTTCACCGGCAGCTTGCGTTCGCGCCACAGGTAGTAGAAGACGTCCTCGTAGCCGGGCTGGATGAACCGGTCCGTGATGTTGAGCCGCCCCGCGAGCCCCCGGATGAAGCGTTCCGCGTCCTCGCTCGTGTACCGCGTGGCCTCGCGCTCGTCGGCGAAGAGCGCCGGATTGCGCCAGCACGGCTCGCCGTCGGCGCGCCAGAAGATCGAAAGCGCCCAGCGCGGCAACTGCTCGCCCGGATACCACTTGCCCTGGCCGAAATGCAGGAAGCCGTTGGCGCCGTATTCGGCGCGCAGCTTGTGCACGAGCTCCGTCGCGCAGCCGCGCTTGGTGGGGCCGAGCGCATCCGTGTTCCACTCCGGCGCATCGCGGTTGTCGACCGCGACGAAGGTCGGCTCGCCCCCCATCGTGAGCCGCACGTCTCCCGCGTCGAGCGCGCGGTCGACCGCGGCGCCCAGCGCCAGCACGCTCGACCACTGCTCCTCGGTGTAGGGCCGGGTCACGCGCGGCGACTCGAAGATGCGCGTCACCTCCATGCGATGCGAGAACTCGGCTTCGCTTTCGTCCACGAGCCCCTCGATGGGCGCGGCGCCCGAAGGCTGCGGCGTGCAGGCGAGCGGGATGTGGCCTTCGCCCGCAAGCAGCCCGGAAGTCGGATCGAGTCCGATCCAGCCCGCGCCCGGCAGGTAGACCTCGCACCAGGCGTGCAGGTCGGTGAAGTCCACCTCGGCGCCGCTCGGGCCTTCCAGCGATTTCACGTCCGGCTTCAGCTGGATCAGGTAGCCCGACACGAAGCGCGCCGCGAGCCCCAGGCGGCGCAGCAGCTGCACGAGCAGCCACCCCGTGTCGCGGCAGGACCCGCTCGCGTTGCGCAACGTCTCCTCGGGCGTCTGCACGCCCGGCTCCATGCGGATCAGATAGCGAACGTCGCGCTGCAGCCGCTGGTTCAGATCGACCAGGAAGTCGATCGTCGCGCGCGGCGCGCGATCGACCTTCTCCAGATACGCCTTCACGAGCGGGGTGAGCGGCTCCAGCGCGAGGTAGGGCGCGAGTTCCTGCGCCACGAGCGGTTCGTATTCGAACGGGAACTTCTCGGCCTTCGGTTCGAGAAAGAAGTCGAAGGGGTTGTACACGGCCATCTCGACCACGAGGTCGACTGTCACCGTGAACTCGCGCGTCGTCTCCGGGAACACGAACCG
Source organism: Ramlibacter sp. (assembly GCF_035548915.1). GTDB lineage: Bacteria > Pseudomonadota > Gammaproteobacteria > Burkholderiales > Burkholderiaceae_C > Ramlibacter. The sequence goes on from NZ_DASZSE010000044.1 coordinate 143,406, forward strand.
TGCCTGGTAGTTGGCGAACGGGTCCTGCTGCCAGTTGACGAAGTGGTTCGCGGGCTCGACGCGCAGCGAATACGAAATCACCTTGCTGCGGCAGTGCGGCGCCGGTCGCAGGCGCACGACCTGCGGGCCGAGCTGCACGGGGCGGTCGTAGCGGTAATGGGAGACGTGGTTCAGCGCGGCATGGATCGACATGCGCCGAATCCTAGCAAGACGCAAGCCTGCCGGTTCGGATCGGCGGTACGCAGGCGGTTTCGCCCTCAGGCCCGCAGGTCCGTCCGGAAGCGGTGCTCGGGCAGGCCGCGGCTCGCCACGGGCACTTCGAAGACGTCCCCCGCGGTGGGTTGTGCCCGCAGTTGCGCGTCGTCGAGGCCCGCGCGCGCGGTGGTGACGAAGAGCCGGTCCAGCCCGGCGCCGCCGAAGGCCGGGCAGGTCACCTGGGAAGCGGGCAGGGGCACGCGCAGGGTCGCGCTGCCGTCGGGGGCGTAGCGCACGACGCAGCCGCCCGCCCATTGCGCATTCCAGAGGCCGCCTTCGGCATCCACCGCCGAGCCGTCGGGAAAGCCCTCGCTTTTCGGGATCCGGACGAAAAGCCGCGGCGTGCCGAGCCGCCCGTCGGCGTGGTAGTCCACGCACCAGATCTCGCGGGACCAGGAATCGGTGAAGTACATGAGGCGCCCGTCCGGGCTGAAGGCGATGCTGTTGGCGACGGCCACGGCCGGCAGCGGCAGGCGCTCGACTCGCAGGTCCGCGCCGACCCGGTAGAAGTGGCCGATGGCCGCGGCGTCCTTCGCCTGGTTGAAGGTGCCGAAGACGAAGCGCCCTTGCACGTCGCATCTGCCGTCGTTCAGGCGCGTGACGGGGTTGTCCGCTTCGACGGGGATCACCGGCGTCATCGCGTCCGTGTCCAGGTTGAAGAGGGCGATGCCGCTCGCGAGGCCGAGAAGCAGCTGCTCGGTGCGTTCGCAGAGGGCGAAGCTGCCGCAGCGCTCCGGCAGCGTCCATTGCCGCACGCTTGCGTCCGCCTCGCGCCAGCGGTTCACGGTGCGGCCTTCGATGTCGGTCCAGAAGAGCGCCGAGCGCCGCTCGCACCAGAGCGCGCATTCGCCCAGTTCCGCGCGGGCGCTCGCGAGCAGGGTCGCCTTCACGTCCAGCCTCCGTCCACCACGAAATCCTGCGCCGTGCACATGTCGCTGTCGTCGGCGGCGAGAAAGAGCGCCATGCGCGCGATGTGTTCGGGCAGCAGCGGCCGGTGGATGCACTGGCCCCGCTCCAGCTCCGCGCGCCCCGCGTCGTCGAGCCAGAGGCGCACCTGCTTTTCCGTCATGACCCAGCCGGGCACGATCGAATTCACGCGGATGTTCATCGTGCCCAGTTCGCGCGCGAGGCTGCGCGTGAGTCCTTTCACCGCGGCCTTCGCGGTCTGGTAGACGGTGAGGTTCCTGATCTTGAGCATCCAGCTCACCGAGCCCAGATTGACGATGGAGCCGCCGCCTGCCGCGCGCATGTCGGGCAGCACGGCTTTCGCCGCGAAGAACTGGTGCTTCAGGTTCACGGCCATGCCCGCGTCCCAGCTTTCGGGCGTTGTCTCTTCCACCGTGTGACGCACGTCGTTGGCCGCATTGTTGACGAGCGCGGTCACGGGGCCGAAGCGCGCACGCAACGATTCGATGGCCGCTTGCATGGCTTTCAGGTCCGTGAGGTCCGCGTGGAGGAAGAGCGGCACCGTTCGCGACTGCCCGAGGCGCGCGACCAGCGCGCGGCCCGCGGCTTCGTCGATGTCGATGAAGCCCACGCGCGAGCCCTGCGCGGCGAAGTGCTCGACGAGGCTTTCGCCGATGCCGGTGGCGCCGCCCGTGACGAGCACGGTGCGGTCGACGAGGCTCGGATAAGTTGCGTAAGTGGCGTAAGGATGCATGGCGATTCAGCGAAGTGAAGATGAGGCGATCTTCGAGGCGATGAGTTCCGCGAGCGGCTGGCGGCGCACGCATCGGTCGAAGCGGAACGAGTCCGCCAGCTCGATCGCCGCCGCGTCGTCGACGCCCGCGAAGCAGGCCTCGAAATCCGCGACCATCGGCTCGGCGAGCAGGATCGCGCGCACGAGCGTCTGAATCCAGCGCTGCTGGCCGAAGGGGAACGGTTCGAACGCGGGATATTCCTTCGCGAAGGTCTCCTCGATGGGCGCCATGATGTGGCGGATCGACGCATCGGTCGTGGCCCAGCTGTCCACGCCGAGTCGAATCTTCTTTGCCACGACGGGTGCGATCCGCCCGAGCCATGCGGAATCCGGCGCCGCGTACACGAGCCCTTCGCCGCCGATGTCCTTGTAGGCCCAGATCGCCCAGCTCGCGCCATGCGACTCGTAGAGATCGAGCTGGTCCGAGAGCAGCCGGTACTTGTCTTCGTCGCGCGCGGGGTCGTTCGTGAAGACGGGGCCGAATTCGCCGATCCACACGGGCGTTGCCGTTTTGCGCATGTACGCCGTGCGTTCGAGGAAGGTCCGCTCGACATGCGCACGGTCCACGAACACGCCGCGCGTCACGCCCGGGTACGGCCCGCCGTAGACCATCCCCGGCGTCTTGTAGTCGTGCGCCGAATACACGGTGTTCGGCGCGGGCACGCGGCCCTCGAAGGGCGTGAAGTCCGTGCCGTAGCGGTTGCCGTCGAGAAAGAGGATGTGGTCGGGATCGACCGCGCGGATGGCCGCGGCGATCCGGTCGCAGACCGGTGCGATCTTCTCGCCCGTCGCATCGCCGGGCTCGTTCATGAGGTTGTAGCCGGCGACGGCGGGGTTGCCGCGGTAGCGGCGCGCGAGCGCCTCCCAGAGGTTCACCACGCGATCCTGGAAATGCCGGTGCGTCCAGAAGTGCGCGTGATGCGTCGGGTTGTTGCTGTGCCAGTCCATGTTCTGGCAGCCCGGCAGCGCGTGCAGGTCGACGATCACGTAAAGGCCGTGGCGATCGCACGCAGCCACGACTTCGTCCACGAGGCGAAAGCCCTCTTCCTTCAGCTCGAAGGGCCGGTCGTCGTCCTCGAAGTGAAGATAGTTCACCGGCAGGCGCACGTGGTTCATGCCGAGCGAGGCGATGAACCGCGCGTCGTCATCGCCGAAGAAGGCGGACATGAAGCGGTCGAAGAAGCGCTTGCACCGCTCGGGCCCGAGCGCGCGCGCGAGCGCGCCGCGCTGCAGCGACTCCGTCGAAGGGAACCCCGTGAGGAAGTTCTCCATGTTGAGGAATCCGCCGATGTTGTAGCCGCGCAGGACGACGGTGCGTCCCGCCGCGTCGACGAAGCGGTCGCCCGCCACCTGGAGGAACCGGTCGCTTTCCATCTTTCAGCGCTTCCGGGGGCGATAGGTGTCCACGAGCCAGTCCATCGTCGCGTCCTTCGCGGCATCGACGATCTTGCGCTCGGGATGCGCGTCGAACCATTCCATCATTTCGCGCGCGCCCTCGGCGAACGTCGTGGTGCACACGAATTCCGGCACGAGCGAGCGGACCTTGCGGTTGTCGAAGACGAGGCTGTGCGCCATGTCGCCCAGCAGCGCGTCGCCCCAGTCCTTGTCCGCGGCCGCGATGGCATCCGAGGGCACGTGAACGATCTTCGGCTCGCGCACGCCCGCCGCGTGCGCGAGCGTGAGCACGATCGTGTTCCAGCACGGCGACTCGTCCGAGGTGATGTGGAAGCTGTCGCCGTACGCGCGCGGATTGGCGAGCAGCCCGACCACGCCCTTCGCGAAATCGCGCGCGTGCGTGAGTGTCCAGAGCGACGAGCCGTCCCCGTGCACCACGATCTCCCTGCCCGCGCGCATGCGCGCGATCGAAGTCCAGCCGCCGATCATCGGGACCACGCCCCGGTCGTAGGTGTGCGAGGGCCGCACGATCGTGACGGGGTAGTTCTCCTCGCGATACGCGCGCACGAGGCGCTCCTCCGCGCGAATCTTGTTCTGCGAGTAGGCCCACACCGGGTTGTGCAGCGGCGTCGACTCGACGATCGGCAGCCGCGCGGGCGGCGTCTGGTAGGCGGAGGCCGAGCTGATGAACATGTATTGCCCGGTGCGGCCGCGAAAGAGTTCGAGGTCGTGGCCGACGTCGTCGGCCGTGAACGCCACGAAGTTGACGACCGCGTCGAACTCCATGCCCTGCACGGCCGCGCGCACGGTCTGCGGCTCGCGCGCGTTGCCTTTGAGCGCCCGCGCGCCGGCCGGAACCGCTCGCGCGTCGCTCTGGCCGCGATTGAGCACCGACACGTCGAAGCCCTTCGCGATCGAGCGCTCCACGCACGACCAGCTGAGGCGGCCCGTGCCGCCGATGAAGAGGACCTTGGGGGCCGTCATGTTCGCGCGCCGTTCACTTGCCGCTCGTGAGAATCGCCGCGAACCGGTCGAGCGCCTGGTCGGTGGGCATGTCGGTGTTGAAGTATTCGCTCACGAGGTCCACCACCGAGCCCATCGCGTCGGGCGACAGGATGAGCGCCGAATTGCGCACGACGTTCGCGCCCGTGCCGTAGGTGGCGGCGGCGGTCTGCACGCACTGGTCGAAGTCGGGGTTGCCCGCGACCTTCACGTCCGTGCGCGGCGGGATCGAGCCGTGCTTGATGTTGAACTCGAGCTGGATCTTCGGCGCCATCGACACCTTGGCAAGCAGCTTCTGCGCCTGTTCGGCCTCGGGCGATTTCTGCTTCGGGAACGCGAGCACGTCGCCCGTCATCACGAAGATGCCGCCCGGCAGTCCGCAGCCGAAGTCCACGCCCGGCTTCTTGCCCGCCGCGACGAACTCCGCCTTGCCCCAGTCGCCGAGGATCTGCATGCCCGCCTGCCCCGAGATCACGAGGTTGGTCGTCGCCTGCCACGCGCGGCCGGGGCTGCCCTTGTCGATGTACTTCGAGAGGCGCCGGTAGGTCTCGAAGACCTTGCGCTGCGTCGCGTCCTTCATCGCCTTCGGATCGCGCTGCACGTAGACGGCAAGCCAGTGGTCCTTGCCGCCCACGGCCGACATCACGGCGTCCCACGTCCAGCGGTATTGCCCCGCGTTGCCGCCGAGCGCGAGCGGGATCACGCCGCTTGCCTTCAGCTTGTCGAGCGCGGCGAAGAAATCCTCGTTCAGATCGGTGGGCGCCTTCTCCACGCCCGCTTTCTTCAGCACGGGGATGTTGTAGTAGAGGCGGTTCATGCTCGTGATGTCCACCGGCGAGAGGTACACCTTGCCGTTGAACGAGATGCCGTCCATGATTTCCTTGGGCAGCACTTTCGCCCAGCCTTCGGCGCGCGCCACGTCGTCGATGTCGGCGAGCTGGCCTTTCTTCAGCAGGTCGTCGAAGATGCGCGAGAAGGCGAACTGGCTGGAGGTCGGCGGGTTGCCGCCCACGATGCGGTTCACGGTCATCGCCATCACGTTGTTGCCGGTGGGAACCGGCGTGTTGACGAACTTGCCGCCCGCCGCGTCGTAGCCGTCGGCCAGCACCTTCAGCATGACGCGTTCGCCCGCGCCGGTCCAGACGTTGATGAGCTCCGCCGGCAGCGGATCGGCCGCGAACGACGGCGCCGCCAAGGTGGCGATCATGCATGCGGCCGCTGCGACGATCGCGCGCCTTGCGGTTACTTTGCGTGTCTTCATACGTGTCTCCTGGGTTGGTCCTAGCTCCATCGTGCTGCGCGGTTGCGCCCGCCTTGGGAGGGGCGTCGCGTCAGATCCGCTCCTCGGTCGCCGCGTCGAACAGCGACACCCGGTCGGAGTCGAAGCCGGCCGGCATGAGGTCCCCGATCGCCGCGCCCGAGCGCGCGGTGGTGCGGATGGCCGCGCGCGCTCCGGCGAGCGAGGACCACAACAGGGTTTCGCTGCCGAGCGATTCGCGCAGCGTCACGGGTGCCTGCCAGCGGAACCCCGCGGCAGCGGCTTCTTCTCCGGTGACGATGTCCTCGGGCCGGATGCCCAGCGTCACCGGACGGCCCGCCAGCACCTCGGAGAGGCCCGCGTAGCGCGGCAGCGGCACGACGATGCCCTCGGCGCGAAAGACGGGCGTGCCCGCTTCGGCGTCGAGCGTGCCCGGCACGAAGTTCATCGCGGGCGAGCCGAGAAAGCTCGCGACGAAGCGATTGGCCGGCCGGCGGTACACCGTGTCCGGGTCGGCGAGCTGCTGCATCACGCCGCCGCGCATCACGGCGATCCGGTCGGCGAGGCTCAACGCCTCGACCTGGTCGTGCGTCACGTACACGGTCGTGTTGCGAAGGCGCAGATGGAGCTGCTTGATTTCCACGCGCAGTTCGGCGCGCAACTGCGCATCGAGATTGGACAGCGGCTCGTCGAACAGGAACACCTCGGCCGCCCGCACGAGCGCGCGGCCGATCGCGACGCGCTGGCGCTGGCCGCCCGAGAGCGCAGCCGGGCGACGGCGCAGCAGCGGAGCGAGTTCGAGCAGTTCGGCGGCGCGCATGACGCGTTCCTCGATCTCCTTTTTCGGCAGGCCCGCCACGCGCAGCGCGAAGGCGAGGTTGCCGTACACATCCATCGCCGGGTAGAGCGCATACGACTGGAACACCATCGCGATGCCGCGGTCCTTCGGTTCGGCCCACGTCACGTTGCGCCCGGCGATCCACACCTGGCCGGCCGAGACGTCGAGCAGCCCGGCGATGGCGTTCAGCAGCGTCGACTTGCCGCAGCCCGAAGGCCCGAGCAGCACGAGGAATTCGCCCTCGGCGATCGTGAGGTCGATGTCGCGCAGCACCGGCACGCCATGGAAGGCAACCGACACCTGGCGCAATTCGATCTTCGGCTCCATCGCGCGTTCAGCCCTTCACCGCGCCCGCGGCGATGCCGCGCGCGAACCATTTGCCGGAGACGAAATAGACGATGAGCGGGATGAGCGCCGTCTGCACCGTGGCCGCCATGTCGACGTTGTATTCGTGCGCGCCCATCTCCGCGCTCACGAGCAGATTGAGCTGCGCCGTCATCGGCAGGTTCTCGCGGCCCGCGAAGACGAGGCCCAGGAGATAGTCGTTCCAGCTCGCTGTCGCCTGCCAGATCACGGCCACGACGACGATCGGCTTGGCCATCGGCATCATGATCTCGAGGAAGATGCGCCAGAAGCCCGCGCCGTCGACGCGCGCGGCCTTGAAGAGTTCCGGCGGCAGCGTCGCGAAGTAGTTGCGGAACATGAGCGTCATGATCGGCAGGCCGAAGACGACGTGCGCGAGGATCACGCCCGCGAGCTTGCCGTACAGGCCGAGCCGGGCGGCGATCGCGATCATCGGAAATACGAACACCTGGTAGGGAATGAAGATCGCGAAGAGCATCACGCCGAACATGAGGTTCGCGCCGCGAAAGCGCCAGAACGACAGGCAGTAGCCGTTCACGGCGCCCAGGAGGACGGCGAGGATCACGCTCGGCACCACGATGCGCACCGAGTTCCAGAAGCCGACGTGGATGCCCGTGCATTCGAGGCCGATGCAGGCCCCCGACCACGCCTTGACCCATGCGACGAGATCGGGCGCCGAGGGCCACAGCAGCACGTTGCCGCCGCGGATTTCGGACATGGTCTTCAGCGCGGTGGCGATCATCACGTAGATCGGCATCAGGATGACGCAGGCCGATGCCAGCAGGAACACGTAGAGTCCGATGCGCGCGGGGCCGATGCGGGCGGGCGCCGGGCCGGCGGCGGTGGCGGGAAAGCGGTTCGCGTGGGCTGCCATCGTCGTCATTCGCCGCGCACGGGCCGCCGCCGCTTCTGCCACGCGCCCCAGACGAGCAGCGGCGCGGAGACCGCGAGCGTCACGAGCAGCATGGTGGCCGCGCCCGCGGCGGCCAGGCCGATGTTGGATCGCTCGAAGAGATACTCCATCACGAACTTCGACGGCACGTCGGTCGCGATGCCCGGTCCGCCGTCGGTCATCGCGATCACGAGGTCGTAGTTCTTCACGGCGCCCGTGCCGAGGAGCGCGACGCTCGTGAGCAGCATCGGCACCATCATGGGCGGCACCACTTCGGTGTACACGCGCCACGGCGGGATGCCGTCCACGCGCGTGGCCTTCCAGAGGTCCTCGTCGATGCCGCGCAGGCCCGCGAGCATGAGCACCATGACCACGCCGATGCTTTGCCACACGCCCGCGATCACGATCGTGTAGATCGCCATGTGCCGGTCGGCGATCCAGTCGAACGTGAACGTGGTCCAGCCGAGGTCGCGCACGAATTTCTGCAGGCCGAACTCCGGGTCGAGGCACCACTTCCAGATCTGCCCCGTGACGATGAAGGAAAGCGCGTGCGGGCAGAGAAAGACCGTGCGGAAAAAATTCTCGCCGTGCACGCGCTGGTCGATGCACACCGCGAGCACGTAGCCGAGCACCAGGCAGCCGGCGATGTAGAAGGCGGCGAACACGAACATGTTGCCCATCGCCGTGCGCCAGCGGTAGTCGGTGAAGAGGCGAGTCCACTGGCCGAAGCCCGACAGCGTGAGGTCGGGGATGGAGCGCGAATCCGTGAACGAAACGAACACGGTCCACAGCAGGCAGCCCACGAAGACGGCAACGACCGCGACGATCGTCGGCAGGAAAGCGACGACCGGCGCGATCCTCGTCGCCCGGATCGCGGGGAGGGTAGCGGCGCGGGACGTCTCCAAGGTTTTAATTAGTTTGACGGTCGAACAAATGTGCCATACTCACTCCGGCTTCCTGCTAGGGAAATCACCAACTCGGACGATCGGAAGAAGGAGAGAGCGGCCATGGAGCGACCCGTCTTGCTCGTGACCGGCGGCGGCCGGGGCATCGGTGCGGCCATCTCGAAGCTCGCGGGCGCGCGCGGCTTCGACGTCGCCGTGAACTACAGACAGGATGCCGCGGCCGCGGCCGGCGTCGTCGACGCGGTGAAGGCGAGCGGCGCGCGCGCTGTCGCGATCCAGGCGGACGTCTCGCGCGAAGCGGATGTGGAGCGGCTCTTCGCGGAAGTGGACTCGCGGCTCGGCCGCCTCACGCATTTGGTCTTCAACAGCGCCATCACACCGAAGCTCTCGCGCGTGGAGTCGATGTCCACCGAGGCGTTGAAGGAAGTGTTCGACGTGAACGTGATCGGCGCTTTCATGGTGACGCGCGCCGCGATCGCTCGCATCTCGACGCGGCACGGCGGGCGCGGCGGCGCGATCGTGCTCGTGTCATCGATCACCGCGGTGCTCGGCGCACCGAACGCCTACGTCTGGTACGCGGCTTCCAAGGGCGCCATCAACACGATGGCGACGGGCCTGTCGCTCGAGCTCGCCGAAGACGGCATCCGCGTGAACGCCGTGATGCCGGGGCTCACCGACACCGGCACGACGGAGCCCGAGCGCATCGCGCAGGTGGTGCCGATGATTCCGCTGAAGCGCATCGGCCAGCCGGACGAAGTGGCGCGCAGCGTGCTCTTTCTCCTCTCGGACGAGGCCTCCTACGTCACGGGCGCGAACCTCAAGGTGTCCGGCGGGCGCTGAAGCGCCCGGGTGATGTACAACCGGGAATCGCGAGGAATTCGATGCCCACGGTGCCGCTCACCGGTGACCAGCAGTTCATCAAGAACATCAACCGCATGGCGCTGCTGCGCCTGCTGCTGAAGGCGCGCGGCCTGTCGCGGTCGGACCTTTCGGGCTCGAGCGGCCTCACGCGGTCCACCGTGAGCGTGCTCGTGAAGGAGCTGATCGACGAAGGCTGGCTCGTCGAAGACGACGCGGCCGTCACCGGCGCGCCGGGCCGGCGGCCGACGCCCCTGCGGCTGGACGGCACGCGCATCCTGCTGCTGGGCGCGGACCTGGGGCCCGATGCGATCCGGGTGGTGGCGACGTCGATTCGCGGCGACGTCGTGGCATCGGAGCAGGCGACGCTGCGCTCGAAGGACCCGGATGCGGCCTGCCATCAGCTCGCCGAAATGGCCACCGCGCTCTTCAAGCGCGTGGCGCGCCGGGGCGTGCGGCTGCTGGGCATCGGCGTGGGGCTGCACGGACTCATCGACAAGCGATCGGGCGTGCTGGAGCTCGCCCCCAACATCGGCTGGCGCAACGTGGAAGTGGGCCGACGGCTCGGCAAGGAGCTCGCGTCCGCGGGGCTCGGCGACGTGCCCGTCTACTACCAGAACGAGGCCGACCTCGCCGCGGTGGGCGAGGCGGAGTTTTCCGAGCGGCGCGACGACCCGCTCGTGTACGTGAGCTGCGGCGTGGGCGTCGGCGCGGGCATCATCCTGGACGAAGCGCTCTTCACCGGCGCGAGCGGGTCGGCGGGCGAGATCGGGCACACGACGCTCGTGATCGGGGGTGCGGCGTGTTCGTGCGGGCGGCTCGGATGCGCGGAGGCGTATATCGGGTTGAAGGCGATCGCCACGGCTTCGGGGTGCGTGCGGCGCGGCCACATCGACCGGCGCGCGCTCGCACGCCAGCTGGCCGCGGGCGACGAGACGACGCACGATGCGTTCGCGCGCGCTGGGGCTTCGCTCGGCGTGCTGATGCAGAACGTCTGGTCCACGTTCAATCCGCAGGTGATCGTGCTCGGGGGCGAGACGGTGACGCTCGGCGGCGCGACGCTGCTCGACGCGGCCACGGGCGCCCTGGCCGATTTCGCGGCACGGGCGCGCCTCACGGCGCCGGAGGTGCGCCTTGCCCGGTACGCGGAGCTCGCCACGGCAGTGGGCGGCGCCGCGTACGTGCTGCACGCGACGCTGCATCCGCACCAGCTCGCGCTGCATACGCCCTATGTGGGCGAGGCGCTGGCGGCTTCGTAGCTCGCCGTCTGCTGCATCGCGCCGCGGCAGCAGGCGCACGCGTGGCGCGCCGCTCGAACTGGAATTTTGCGAACTGTGCACGGTCGTGTCGGCGAATCGGGCGCAGGTGCCGTTGAGCACGGCGTCATGCAAGAACAGGCAAGAGGGAGTGGCAAGTGGCTCGCGATGGCGCTTGCGGGCGTCGTCGCCGGAACGGCATTGCAGCTGCAGCAGGCCGAGCTGTGGGCGGGCTTCGCCTATGGCGGGCTGGCGCTCGTGGGGTGCGCGCTTTGCGCCGCGTGGCGTCGGGTGCGCAGTCCGCTGGTCGTCTTCATGGCAGCCGGGCTTCTCGCCTTCGCACTTGCGGGCGCGCGTGCTTCGGCATTTGCCGCGACTGCGCTCGACCCGGCGCTGGAAGGCCGCGACGTGAGCGTGACCGGCCTCATCGCGGCCATGCCCCAGCGAGGCGATGCGGGCCAGCGCTTTCGGTTCGAGCTGGAGGCACCGAGCGGTCTGCCGCCGGAGATGTTGCTTGGCTGGTACGCGGATGGTGCCACCGCGTCGATACCGCAGCTGCGTCCCGGCGAGCGCTGGCGCATGACCGTGCGGCTGAAGGCGCCGCACGGCAACGTCAATCCGAACGGCTTCGATTACGAACTCTGGCTGTGGGAGCAGGGCCTGCAGGCGACGGGCTACGTGCGCGCGGGCGCGAAGGACGCGCAGGTGGCGGGCGATTGGCAGGATTCGAGTGACGCGCGGGTGGTCGGCGATCCGCGCGGGGCGCAGGCGGCGGGCGATGTGCGCGGCGATTCGAATGACGCGCGGGCGGCCGGCGATGCGCACACGGCTTCCCAGGCCGGCGGCCCGTTGCGGCTCGGGCGCACGTGGCGGCATCCGCTGGAGCAGTTGCGCTGGTCGGTGCGCGAATCGATCTACGAGCGCGTGGCCGATCGCCGGCTCGCGGGCGTGATCGCGGCGCTCGTGGTGGGGGATCAGTCCGCGATCGAGCGCAACGACTGGGACGTGTTCCGCGCGACCGGCGTCGCGCACCTCATGAGCATCTCGGGGTTGCACATCACGATGTTCGCGTGGCTGGCCGCCGCGTTGGTGGGCGCGGCCTGGCGGCGCAGTGAGCGCTTGTGCCTCGCATGCCCGGCGCAGCATGCGGCCTTGGCGGGGGGACTCGTGCTGGCGACGCTCTATGCGCTTTTCAGCGGGTGGGGTGTGCCTTCGCAGCGGACGATCTGGATGCTCGCGACGGTGGGCGCGCTGCGCATGAGCGGCAAGGCGTGGCCGTGGCCGATCACGTGGCTGCTCGCGTGCGCCGTGGTCGTGACGATCGATCCGTGGGCGATGCTGCAGGCGGGGTTCTGGCTGAGCTTCGTGGCGGTGGGGGTGCTCTTCGCGACGGATCGTTCCGGGCAGTCTCGCGATCCTCGGCGCCCCCTCCGTCATTCCCGCGAAAGCGGGAATCCAGCAGATCCCCACCCTCGTCATTCCCGCGAAAGCGGGAATCCAGGCGATCCCCGCCCTCGTCAGTCCCGCGAAGGCGGGCATCCAGGCGATCCCCACCCTCGTCATTCCCGCGAAAGCGGGAATCCAGGCGACCCCCAACCTCGTCATTCCCGCAAAAGCGGGACTCCAGGCGACCCCCAACCTCGTCATGCCCGCGAAAGCGGGAATCCAGGCGACCCCCACCCTCGTCATTCCCGCGAAAGCGGGAATCCAGAGCGTTGGAGGCCCTGGATTCCCGCTTTCGCGGGAATGACGGAGGAGCGGGGCGCGGCAATGACGGAGGAGCGGGGCGCGGGAATGACGGAGGAGCGGGCCGCGGGAATGACGGAGGAGCGGGGCGCGGCAATGACGAAGGAGCGGGGCGCGGCAATGACCGAGGAGCGGGGCGCGGCAATGACGGAGCAGACCGGCGCGGCAGCGACGGAGAAGACGGGCGCCGGAATGACCCAGCGGCTCTGCGCCGCCACGCGCTCCCTCCTTCGCGAGCAGGCGATCGTCACCGTCGCCCTCACGCCGCTGTCTCTCCTCCTCTTCGGCCAGGTGTCTCTCGTCGGCATCTTCGCCAACCTGCTCGCGATCCCCTGGGTCACGCTCGTCGTCACGCCGCTTGCCATGGGCGGCGTCTTCGTGGGCGCGCTGTGGGGCATGGCCGCATGGTCCATTCAGGTGCTCGGCAGCGTGCTGCAATGGCTCGCGCAACTCCCCCTCGCCACGCTTTCGGTCGCCGCCGCACCGTTATGGGCCGGCATCGCGGGTGTCGCCGGCGGCCTGCTGCTCGCCATGCCGTGGCCGCGGCACATGCGCCTGCTCGGCCTGCCGCTCCTCCTGCCCGTGCTCCTCTGGCAGGCCCCCCGGCCCGCCACGGGCGAATTCGAGCTGCTTGCCGCCGACATCGGCCAGGGCAACGCCCTGATCGTGCGCACGGCGCAACACGCGCTCGTCTACGACGCCGGCCCCCGCTACAGCCTCGAAGCCGACGCGGGCCACCGCGTGCTGGTGCCGCTGCTGCGCAGCCTCGACGCGCGCGTCGACATCGTCGTGCTGAGCCATCGCGACACCGATCACGTCGGCGGCGCCGCCGCGGTGCTCACGATGCAGCCGGACGCGGCGCTCGTGAGCTCCATCGCCCCCGATCACGAATTGCAGGCACTGCGCCGGGCAACGCGCTGCGAAGCCGGACAGCACTGGCAGTGGGACGGCGTCGCCTTCGACATCGTGCATCCCGTCGCGGGCGACTATGCGAATTCTCCCAAATCCAACGCCATCAGCTGCGTGCTGCGAATCTCGAACGGCCGCACCGCGGCGCTGCTCACGGGCGACATCGAAGCGCCGCAGGAAGCGGCCCTCGTCGCGCGCCATTCGACGCTCGCGGCGGACGTGCTGCTCGTGCCGCACCACGGCAGCAAGACTTCGTCGAGCGACGTCTTCCTGCAAGCCGTGGCGCCGAAGATCGGCCTCGTCCAGGCGGGCTACCGCAACCGCTTCGGCCACCCGGCCGCGCAGGTGGTCCAGCGGCTGCGCGAGCACGGCCTGGCGATCTTCGACTCGCCCCACTGCGGTGCCGCGCTCTGGCGTTCCACCGAGCCGGGGGCGGTCCGCTGCGAACGCGAGGCGGCGGCGCGCTACTGGCGCCATCGCGCCCCCTGAAGCCGGCCAGGCGCGCGCAGGCGGCCTGGAAGTTGCTATCCTTTGCGGGGAGGCAAAACTTCAAGCCATGCAAAAATTCGACGAGATGCTCGCCGGGGCCCCTGCAAGCGACGCGACGCTGCAGTTCCAGAGCCAATCCATGGGCGGCCCCTCGGGCATGGTGCAGACGCAGACCCAGGGCGTGCGCGATCACTATCGCACCTACGCCGAGTGGCTCGCGCGCCAGAGCCCCGCGGTCATGAAGGCCCGCCGCGACGAAGCGGAGATGATCTTCCGGCGTGTGGGCATCACGTTCGCCGTCTACGGCGCGAAGGACGAGGACGGCTCCGGCACCGAGCGGCTCATCCCCTTCGACCTCATTCCGCGCATCATTCCCGCCCACGAGTGGCAGCGGATGGAGCGCGGCCTGGTGCAGCGCGTGGCGGCATTGAACCGCTTCATCCACGACGTCTATCACGGGCAGGAAATCATCAAGGCGGGCGTGGTGCCTGCCGACCAGGTGCTCGGCAACGTGCAGTTCCGCCCCGAGATGATGGGCGTGCACGTCCCGCACGACGTCTATTCGCACGTGGCCGGCATCGACATCGTGCGCGCGCCCAATGCGCAGGGCGAGGGCGAATACTACGTGCTCGAAGACAACCTGCGCGTGCCGAGCGGCGTGAGCTACATGCTGGAAGACCGCAAGATGATGATGCGGCTCTTCCCCGAGCTTTTCAGCGCCTACCAGGTGGCTCCGGTGATGCACTATCCCGACTTGCTGCTGGAGACGCTGCGCGCGGCGGCGCCCGCGACGGCCGACGAGCCGACGGTGGTCGTGCTCACCCCGGGGATGTACAACAGCGCCTACTTCGAGCACGCCTTCCTCGCGCAGCAGATGGGCGTGGAACTCGTCGAGGGGCAGGACCTCTTCGTGAAGGACGGCTTCGTCTACATGCGCACGACGCGCGGGCCGCGCCGGGTCGACGTGATCTACCGGCGCGTGGACGACGACTTTCTCGACCCGTCGGTGTTCCGCCCGACTTCGACGCTCGGCTGCGCGGGGCTCCTGAACGTCTATCGCGCGGGCAACGTGGCGCTCGCCAATGCCGTGGGCACCGGCATCGCGGACGACAAGTCGATCTATCCGTACGTGCCGAAGATGATCGAGTTCTATCTCGGCGAAAAGCCGATCCTCTCGAACGTGCCCACGTACATATGCCGCAATCCGGCGGACCTGAAATACGTGCTGTCGAACCTGCGCGACCTGGTCGTGAAGGAAGTGCATGGCGCGGGCGGCTACGGCATGCTCGTCGGACCCGCGGCCTCGACGAAGGAGATCGAGGATTTTCGAGAGCAGCTCGTCGCGAATCCGGGAGGCTACATCGCGCAGCCGACGCTGTCGCTTTCGTCGTGCCCGACTTTCGTGGATCGTGGCATCGCGCCGCGCCACATCGACCTGCGGCCGTTCGTGCTCTCGGGCAAGGACGTGCAGATGGTGCCCGGGGGCCTCACGCGCGTGGCGCTGAAGGAAGGTTCTCTGGTGGTGAATTCGTCGCAAGGCGGTGGCACCAAGGACACGTGGGTGCTGGAGGTCTGATCATGCTCTCGAGGACCGCCGACCACCTCTTCTGGATGTCCCGCTACACCGAGCGCGCGGAAAACACCGCGCGCATGCTGGACGTCAACTACCAGACGTCGCTTCTGCCGCAGTCGGCCGCCGTTGCCGAAGTCGGCTGGCAGGGCATGCTTTCCATCAGCGAGCTCATGCCCGCCTACACCGCGAAGCACGGCGAAATCCGCCCGCACCGCGTCATGGAATTCATGGTGCGGGACGAAGAGAACCCGTCTTCCATCGTCTCGTGCCTGCGCGCCGCGCGCGAGAACGCGCGGGCCGTGCGCGGCTCGCTCACCACCGAGGCGTGGGAGACGCAGAACCAGACCTGGCTGGAAGTGAAGCGCATGCTGGCCGCCGACGACTTCGAGCGCGATCCGGCCCAGTTCTTCGAATGGGTGAAGTTCCGCTCGCACCTCTCGCGCGGCGTGACGGTGGGCACGATGCTCATGGACGAGGCGCTGCACTTCATGCGCCTGGGCACCTTCCTCGAACGCGCGGACAACACCGCACGGCTCGTCGACGTGAAGTTCCACGCGGTGCAGAGCGACTTCTTCGGCGTGGCGAGCGAAAAGGATCAGGAATACGACTTCTACCACTGGAGCGCGATACTGCGGTCGGTCTCGGGCTTCGAGATCTATCGCAAGGTGTACCGCGACGTGATCAAGCCCGAGCGCGTTGCGGACCTCCTCATCCTGCGGCCCGACATGCCGCGGTCACTGCACGCGAGCATGAACGAAGTCGTCTCCAACCTCGAATGGGTCGCCAACGACCAGTCGGCCGAAACGCGCCGCCGCGCGGGGCGCCTGCGCGCCGAGCTGCAGTACGGCAGCATCGACGAGATTCTCGCCAACGGCCTGCACGCGTTCCTCACGCAATTCCTCGATCGCGTGAACGATCTCGGCGGGCGCATCAGCCGCGACTTCCTCATTCCCTCGGGCTTGCCCATCGCATGAGCGGAGGCGGCCGCGCGGCGGAGGCCGCCCGATGACGCCGATGGAGCAGGGCGCTTCGCTGCTTGCGGGCGGGCGCTTTCACGAAGCCCTGGCCGTCTTCGCGAAGCTCGTGCCGCAGATGCCCAACGCGGTGGAGCCCCGCGTGGGACTCGCGCGCGCCTACGTGGGCACCGGCGACGGCTGGAGCGCCGCGGCGTGGCTGAGCGACGCATGCCGGGTCGCTCCGCAGCGCGCCGAGCTGTGGCTCGAACTCGCGCGCATGCTGCACACGCAGAACCGCAAGAGCGAACTCGAGCCGCTGCTTGCCACGGCCGTCGCCGCCAATCCGGACCACCGCGAGCTGCTGCAGGCACAGGGCGAGGCGCTCATGAACCTGCGGCGCTACGAGGCGGCGCTCGTGCCCTATGCGCGGCTGCGCGAGCTCGAAGAAACGCCGACCCGCGCGACACTGCTTCACACCGGCTTCTGCCTGGAGCAGACCGGCCGCATCGACGACGCGGCGGAGTTCTATCGCAAGGCGATCGCGCTCGATCCGGACTTCATGGAAGCGCACGTGGACCTCGCGGGGGTTCTGTGGCGGCTGGAGGATTTCGACGGCGCGATGACGCACGCGCAGCGTGCCGTGGCGCTCGCACCGGACCATCCGTACGCGGTGCGGATCATGGGAACGGCGCTGCTCGGCTTCAACCGCGTCGCCGAGGCCGAGGTGTACCTGCGCCGATCGCTGGAGCTGCTGCCGGACTTCGCGCTCGCGCAGGTCGACCTGTCGCTTTCGCTGCTGCTCGAAGGCCGGCTCGAAGAAGGCTGGCAGTGGTACGAAAAGCGCTGGAACGACACGACGCGCATGCAGCGGCCGAGCTTTTTCATGCCGGATCGCGAGTGGAAGGGCACGGCCGTGCATCCGCTTCGGGGCAACATCCTCGTCTACGCGGAGCAGGGCCTGGGCGACGTGATCCAGTTCATGCGCTACATCCCGTTCTTGCAGCGCGACGGCGGCATCGTGCGCTGCGTCGTGCAGCCGGAACTCGGCTCGCTCGTCGAGGCGAGTTTCGAGGACGTGCTGTGCCTGGGCGCGGGCCGCAACTTCGAAACGTATTACCACGTGGCGCTGCTCGACTTGCCGCTGCGCTATGGCACCACGCTCGACACCATCCCCGCGGCCGTCCCTTACGCGAAGACCACGCCCGCGAAGCGGGCCGAGTGGCAAGCGCGCATGAAGCCGTGGGCGGGCCGCTTCAAGGTGGGACTCGCGTGGTCCGGCTCGCACGTGCAGGTGAACAACCGCAACCGGGCGATGCCGCTGTCGACGCTGCGCGGCCTCTTCGAGCATCCGCGCGTGCAGTGCTTCAGCCTGCAAAAGAGCGACGCGGGCGTCTACACCGACATGAAGGCGGACCCCGAGCGGCTGGTGGACCTCACGGGCGAATGGCGGGACTTCACCGACAGCGCGGCGATGATGCAGGAGCTCGACCTCGTGATCACGGTGGACACGGCGGTTGCGCATCTCGCGGGTGCGCTCGCGCGACCGGTATGGATCCTGCTGGGCCCCAATGCGGACTGGCGGTGGCTGCTGCATCGCGAGGATTCGCCTTGGTATCCGACGGCGCGGCTCTTCCGGCGCGACTATGGTGAAGCGCGCACGCGGCACGCGGCGCGCGTGGTGGCCGCGCTCGACCGGCTGCTGGAGACTTGAACGCGATGCGGCCGGTGGTGCGGATGCGGCTCGCGACGGCGACGGCCCTGATCGCCGTCCCGTTCGCGGCTCTCGGCGCCGTCGACGTCGATGCGCTCTGGAATTTCGACAACCCCGCGCAGAGCGAAGAGCGTTTCAGCGCCGCGCTTGCTTCCGCCGAGGGCGACGACGCGCTCATCCTGCGGACGCAGATCGCGCGCAGTTACGGCCTGAGAGGCGACTTCGCGCGGGCGCGCGGCATTCTCGCCGACGTGCAATCGCGGCTCGCCGGTGCGGGCGCCGAAGCGCGCGTGCGCTACCTGCTGGAACTTGGCCGAACGTATGTGTCGGCGACGCACCCGCCGGCAAGTCAAACGGCGGATGCGCGCGAAGCCGCGCGGCGCGCGTATCTCGATGCGATCGATCAAGCCAGACGCGCCGGGCTGGACGCGCTCGCGATCGACGGCCTGCACATGCTCGCCTTCGTGGATACCGGGCCCGCGGACGAGCTGAGGTGGGGCCGGGAGGCGCTCGCCATCGCGCTCGCGTCGTCACAACCCGCCGCACGCAAGTGGCAGGCATCTCTGCGCAACAACATTGGCTATGCGCTGCACGAGCTCGGCCGATACGACGAGGCGCTGCAGGAATTCGAAGAGGCGCTCGCGCTGCGCGAGCGAGGCGGCAATGCCGAAGCCACGCGCATCGCGCGCTGGATGGTCGCGTGGACCCTGAGGTCGATGAAACGCTTCGACGAGGCGCTTGCGATCCAGCTGCGTCTCGAGCGCGAATGGCAGGACGCGGGCGGCAGCGACCCGGACGTATTCGAGGAACTCGCGCACCTCTATCGCGCCAAAGGCGACGAGGCAACGGCGCGCGAATACGACGCGAAGGCGAAGTCCGGTTCAAAATAGCCGCACCCCGCCCCACACAGGAGACCCGGCATGAATGCGGACGAGTTGCGCGCGATGCAGGCGCCGTTGAAGTCGCGCTACCGTGAGGAACCCGCCTCCGCGCTCGTCACGCTGCGCGCGGAAGGCTGCATCGGCGAAGGCGTGAGTTGCAAGGTGGAAACCGGCAAGGCGCTGGTCACCGCGGGCCTGCACCCGGCAACTGGCGGCACGGGGCAGGCCGCGTGCTCGGGCGACATGCTGCTCGAAGCGCTGGTCGCCTGCGCGGGCGTCACGCTCAACGCGGTGGCCACGTCGCTCGGCATTCCCTTGCGCGACGCCACGCTTCGCGCCGAAGGCGACCTCGATTTCCGCGGCACGCTCGGCGTGGCGAAGGATGCGCCCGTCGGCTTCCAGGCGATCCGGCTGGTCGTCACGCTCGACACCGATGCGAGCGACGAGGAGCTCGATACGCTCCTGAAGCTCACCGAGCGTTATTGCGTGGTCTATCAGACGCTCGCGCATCCGCCCTCGCTTGCCGTCGCGCGGGCTCGCTCATGATGGATGTCACGCTGCAGACGGACCGGCTTCTTCTTCGCATGTTCCGCGAGGAGGACCTCGCGGCTTACGCGCAAATCTGCGCCGACCCGGAGGTGATGCGATTCCTGGGCAACGGCAACGTGCTGGACCGCGCCCAGACCTGGGGGCAGATCGCGTGGTTCCTCGGCCACTGGGCGTTGCGCGGCTACGGCATGTGGGCGGTGGAGGAGCGCGCCACCGGCGAACTCGTGGGCCGCATCGGCTTCATCGACCCGGAAGGCTGGCCGGGCTTCGAGCTCGGCTGGACCCTGCGCCGGTCGTCATGGGGGATGGGGTTTGCCACCGAGGGCGCGAAGCGCGCGCTGCAATACGCATTCGAAGCGCTGGGGCGCGACCGGGTGATCAGCCTCGTGCGGCCGCTGAACGCGCCTTCGATCAAGGTCGCCGAGCGCATCGGCGAGCGGCTGGAAGGAGAAGTGGAGCTCTTCGGCAGCAAGGCGCTCGTGTACGCCGCCGGAAGAAATCCAGGTTGATCCGCGCGGGTGTGCAATTTCATCAATAATATGTTGTAATTGCCTCATGAACGCCGCAGTCGCCTTTCATCGCCGTCCTGTGGCGCCAGCGCCATCGGCCCGTCCGCAGGACAACCGGCGAGCCCTCTGGAGCATCCTGTTGCGCAGCCTTCCCGAGGCGGGGGCGCGCCGCGCCCGGCAGGACGCGAAGCAGTTCGCTATCTCCAACGACACCGCGCATGCGATCGTTCGCGAAGGCATCGCCGCGGAGGTCCTCGTGCCGCTTGGCGAACTGCTCGAGATCGGCGCGACGCAACTCGCGCCCGTGATCGGCGTGGACCGCACGACGATGCGCCGCTATGCGCAGAACGACCAGACCCTGCCACGGCACAGCGCCGAGACGGTGCTGCGCCTGGCGGAGCTCGAAGCCATGGCACTCGGCGTCTTCGCTTCGGAGTCGGCGGCGCACGCGTGGCTCAAGAAGGAGCATCCGCTGCTGGGCGAGTCGCCCATCGATGCCGCCTCCACGTCCTACGGCGCGCAACGCGTGCGCGAGATCCTCATCGCGATCCGGCACGGCGGCGTCGTGTGAGCACGGCGCGGCCGGCGGCCGGCGTGCAGGTGTGGCGCATCGGATGGAAAGGCGCGCTGAGCCTCGCAAGCCTTCCCTTCGGCTCGCTGCTGGCGGACGGCCGCTGGCATGTTGCTGCCGATCGCGTGCCGGTCGTGTATGCGGGCGGCACGCGAGCGCTCTGCCAGCTCGAAAGGCGCGTGCATTGCAACGGCTGCGCACCGAAGGACATGGTGCTCTTGCGGCTCGCGCTGCCCAAGGGTGCTCGGCTGGAGGATGCGTCGCCGCTCCTGCCCGCGAACTGGCGCTCCGACATGGGCGCGACCCAGGCCATCGGCGCCGATTGGGCGCGCTCGGGCCGCTCGCTCGGGCTGTGGGTTCCGTCGTACGTGGAGACGGCGGAGCGCAATCTCGTCATCAACCCGAGTCATCCGCAGTACTCGGCGATCGTGCTTCACGTCGAGAAGAATCCGTTCGAGTTCGACCCGCGCCTCTTCGCGTGATGCTTGCGGCAAAGCACGCGCCTCGTACGGTCGGCAGCGCTCACGGCAATCCCACCTCACGTCCCCACCGCACGATGGCCCGCGCGAGATTGCCGCGCGCCTGCGACTCGAAGCGATCGTGGAATGCGTCCGTGGCATAGAGCCGCGGACGCCCGAGGAACCCGCCGAGGATCGTGCACCGCCGCTTGCCGAACTGCGCGAGCGGCACGTACGAGTATTCGCTGCGGATCTGCGCATCCGATTCGTCGAAGCGCTGCGGCGGCGCGCCGAGGATCGCGAGGTCGATGTCGAGCAGCAGGCGGGTGTCCGGATCGTCCACGGGGGCGCCCGTGTGCTTCGTCGCGATCACCATGTCGTGCACGCGCCGCCCCGCCGCCGACGGGCCGATCGCCTCCTCGGCCCAGGTCGCGCTGCGCTCCTCGTTGTCGCCGGCATGCACATCGTAGACGGCATCGTGGAACCACAACGCGAGCTCCACTTCGTGCGGCCGTGCCGCGAGCGCGCGCGATTCGTCGAGCAGCACCAGGCATTCGCGCAGGTGCTGCAGGGTGTGATAGTGGCGATGCCGCTCGCTGTAGGCGGCCACGAGCTTTTCGAAAAGTGCGCGGTCCGCCTCGCGGCCGTCGAGCGCCCGCCAGACCGCCTGCCACGATGCGAAGGTCACGCTCATGGTGTCTTCGCCTGCGGCCGGTCGCGCGCTTCCTTCACCGCCCGCCCGAGCTCGATCACCGCCATCGCGTAGTAGCTCGACCAGTTGTACCTCGTGATCACGTAGAAGTTCTCCGTGCCCGCGACGTAAGTCGGCGGCTCGCCGCCGTTCAGGAGTTCGACGAGCGCAAGCGGCCCCTTGTGTTCGAGCGCGGCGCCCTCCAGGATCACGCCCTTTTCCCGCATCGACTGCACGGTGAAGGTGGGCAGGATGTCGGGGGCGAGCAGCGTTTCGAGGTCCAGCTTCTCCGTGTCGAATGCGACGGGGTAGTACGTGGGCATGCCCGGCTGCCAGCCGAAACCCTTGAAGTAGTTGGCGACCGAGCCGATCACGTCGTCGGCGCTGCGCGTGAGGTCGATCACGCGGTCGCCGTCGTAGTCCACCGCCCATTTCGCGATGCTGCCCGGCATGAATTGCGCCATGCCGCTCGCGCCCGCGTAGCTGCCGCGAGGCTTGCGCGGATCCGTGCGGTTCGCGTAGTGCGTCGCAAGGAAACTCTCGAGCTCGCCTCGGAAATAGCGTTCGCGCTCGGCCGCGCGCGGATGGCTCGCGGGGAAGTCGAAGGCGAGCGTGGCCAGCGCATCGAGCACGCGGAAGTCGCCCATCTGCTGCCCGTAGATCGTCTCCACGCCGATCAGGCCGACGATGATCTCGGCCGGCACGCCGAACTCCTGCTCGGCGCGCGCGAGCGTCGCGCGGTTCTCGTCCCAGAACCGCACGCCCGCGCCGATGCGCACCGGCTCGATGAAGCGGCTGCGATACGCGTTCCAATTCTTGGTGAAGGTGGCCGGCGGCGGCTGCATGAGGCGCGCCACCACGGCAAGCTGCCGCGCCTGGCCGATCGCGTCGCGCACCCATCGCGGGTCGAGGTGGTCGCGCGCCGCGACTTCGTCGGCGAAGCGCATCGCATCCTCGCGCCCCGAGTACGGCACTCCCTTGCCGCGCACGGCGCGTTGCTGCTTCAGGTTCTGGGGCGGCTGGGCGTGGCTCGGCTGCGCGGCCATGAAGACCGCGGCCGCGAGGAGAAAGACAGCGCAAGGAAGACGCATCAGCTCGGCCAGGCCAGGTTCTTGTATTCGCGGCGCAAAGCGGCAAGGTCCTCGCGCGCGCCACGGCTGTAGCGCTGGGCTTCCAGCTTCAGCAGCCACTCGGCCAATGCTCGCGCATTCGCGCCGAACCGTGTTGTGACCAATTGCGCAATCTGCCGGGGCGGCGTGGATGCGGGCAGCTCGATGCCCTGGTGCCTGAGGCGCCTGCGCACGCGCGACAGCATCCGCAGCCAGGGGTCGTGCTGCACGCGTTCCCAGTAGCTCCATGCCGCGCCCGCGAGCGACACGAAGACGACGAGCGCGATGAGCACGTAGCTCAGATCTTCCCAGCTCGGCGACTTGAAGCCGAGGTTCTTCAGCAGATCGAGCTGCTTGCTCTGCGTGTAGTTCAGCACCCACTGGTTCCAGCTGTTGTTCAGGGCCTCCCACGCGGCGCGGAGGTTGGCCGCGAGCGTCGGATTCACCGCGCCGAGCGCGCCCGCGAAGAGGCCTTCGGGTGCCTGCAGGCGCTGGCGCGAGCCCACGCGGCCGGGCATCACGGCGCCCGTCGGGTCGACGCGCACCCAGCCGCGGCCGGCCAGCCACACTTCGGTCCACGCATGCGCGTCGCTCTGGCGAACCGTCCAATAGCCGTCGACGGAATTCAGCTCGCCGCCCTGGTAGCCCGTGACGACGCGCGCCGGGATGTTCAGGTCGCGCATCAGCACGGCAAAGGCGGAGGAGATGTGTTCGCAAAAACCCTGCTTGCGATCGAACCAGAATTCGTCGGCCGTGTCGGCGCCGTAAGTGCCGGGCTGCAGCGTGTACACGTAGCCGCCGTTGGCAAGCAGGTCGAGCGCGTACTGCACCTGCTGCGCCTTGTCCCCGGGCACGCGGCGCGCGATGTCGGCCGCGAGGCTGGCCGTGCGCGGGTTGCTGCCGGTGGGCACGTAGAGGTATTCGGGAAGGAGGCCGTTGCGCGTGTCGGGGCCGTGGCGGAACTGCGTGAAGGCCGTTGCGCGATAGCGCAGCAGATCGGTGACCGCGCGCGTCGAGAGCCACTGCAATTCGTTCGTCATCACGCTTTCGAGGCCCGGGGCCATGGGCGCGTCGGGCGTGGCGTCCAGCGTGAGGAGCCACGGCCGGTTGTTCGGCTCCAGCGTCACTTCGTAGCGCACGGGCTCGCCAGCCACCTGCAGGTGAGAACTCACGCCGAGGAATTCGGCGAACGACACACCCGGACGCGGCGCGAGCGGCCGCCACGTGCGCCCGTCGAACGAGGACAGCACCGGGCCGCGGAAATAGAGATCGGCCAGCGCCGGCGGCGCGCCGTCGAACTTCACGCGCAAGGCGATGCTGGAGTCGAGCGCGAGGCTCGCGATCGTGCCGACGTTCATCTCCGACGTGAGGCCGCTTCTGCCGGCCAGCGCGTCGTTCGGGATGCCCCAGAGCGGCGCGAAGCGCGGGAAGAGAACGAAGAGCGTCGCCATGATCGGCGCGCCGAGCAGAGCCATGCGCCCGCCGATCAGCGCGGCTTCGCGCAGCGACGGCCGGCCCGCGGGCATGTGCGCGTTCACGAGCGCGGTGAGCAGACCGAGCAGCGCGACGAGCATCGCCGCGGCCACCGGCAGCGACTGCGAGAAGAAGAAGTTGGTGAGCATCGCGAAGAAGCCGAGGAAGAACACCACGAAGGCGTCGCGCTTCGCGCGCAGCTCGAGCGTCTTCAGCGCGAGCAGCACCACGATCATCGTCACGCCCGCGTCGCGCCCGAGGAGCGTGCGGTGCGTGAAGAGTGTCGCGCCGAGCGTAAGGACGATGAGGAGGATCATCCACAGGCGGTTGGGCAAGGGCTTGCCGCGCACGGCGAGCGTGCCGCGCCACACCAGCACGACGGCCGTGAGGGCCGAACACCACAACGGCAGATGCGCGACGTGCGGCAGCACCACCCACCCGATCACCACGAGCAGAAAGAGCGTGTCGCGCGTGTCGCGCGGCAGCGCGGCAAGCCGCTGGCGCAGGTCGCTCAGCATGTGGCGAGCGCCTCCAGGCAGCGGCGCTTGTGCGCCTCGCCCGACCCGGGCTTCATCTGCAGGTGCGGCAGGCGCAGGCCGAAGTCGACTCCCATCTTGTCGGCCTGCAGCACCCAGGCGGTGAGCCGCGAGAGCTTGTGCTCGATGTCGAGATGGCCCGCGAGCGCGAGGTCCAGCCACAGTTCGTAGCGCTGCGCCTGCATCGTGTCGCGGCTCACGAGCTCGTTGCTTTTCGCGGCCTTCTTCCACACGACGAGCTTCAGCGGATCCCCGCGCCGGTAGGCACGCACCCCCTCGAACTCGCCGCTGTTCGTGATGCGCGCCACCTGCGCGCCGCCCGAGCGCGGCTCGCCCGGCGGCAGCGGCGGCGGGAAGGGCTCGGGCATCGGGTACACGAGCACCTGCGAGGCCGGCCGCCACACGGTCCACACGCGGAAGGTACCGAGCGGAAAGCGCGTCTCCGCGGTGAGCGGCGGCACGCGATGCAGGCCGCGCCGCTCGGGCTTGAAGGCGACCTGCACCGTGCAGCTGCCCTGGGCGGGCACGTCGGTCCAGCTCCAGCGGTCGGGGTGCGCCTCGTCGAGCATGGCGAAGCCGATGCCGTGCCGCACCGAGCGGCGCGCGTTGAAGAGGGTGATGGAGAGCGTCGCGCTCGCGCCCGCGAACTGCGGGTCGGGCGGCTTCAGATTCATCGTGAGCCCGCGCAGCGTGGAGTGGCATACGTGCATGCCGACCACGGCGCTGCCCGCGAGGAGGAAGGTGAGGAGGTAGCCGAGATTGAGCTGGTAGTTGATCGATGCGATGAGCAGCACGACCAGCGTGAGCGCGAGCATGAAGCCCGGGCGCGTGGGAAGGATGTAGACGTTGCGCTGCGTGAGCGTGATCGTGTCGGTGAGCGGCAGGCGAAGCTGCCACCACTGGCGAAAGCGCTTCCTGGCGTAGCCGAACGGGTTGAGGAGCGTCGCGATCACGGCAGGGGCACCGCCTCCAGCATCGCCTTGGCCTGCTCGATCGGGCCGCGGCCGGCGTCGCCTACCGGGATCATGCGGTGAGCGGCGGTTTGCGCGAAGATCGCCTGGATGTCGTCGGGGGCGACGTAGTCTCGGCCGGAAAGAAGCGCCTGCGCCTTCGCCGCGCGGATCACGGCGATGCCCGCGCGCGGGCTGAGGCCCTGCAGGAACCAGCGGCCGGACCGGCTCGTCGTCACGAGGTCCTGCACGTAGTCCAGCAGCGCGGCCGAGGCATGCACCTCCAGCACCTGCTGCTGCAGCGCCTGCAGCTCGATCGGCGAGAGGGTGTTGTGAAGCGTGCCGATCATGTCGCGCCGATCGGTGCCGGTGTAGAGCTCGCGTTCGGCCTTGCGGTCCGGGTAGCCGAGCGAAATACGCATGAGGAAGCGATCGAGCTGCGACTCCGGGAGGGCGAAGGTGCCGAGCTGGTCGTGCGGGTTCTGCGTGGCGATCACGAAGAAGGGAGAAGGCAGCACGCGCGTTTCGCCCTCCACCGACACCTGCTTTTCCTCCATCGCTTCCAGCAAGGCGCTCTGGGTCTTGGGACTCGCCCGGTTGATTTCGTCGGCGAGCAGCACCTGCGCGAAGATCGGACCCGGATGGAAGATGAAGGTTTCCTTGCCTCGGTCGTAGACGGAAACGCCGGAGAGGTCACTGGGCATCAGGTCCGCCGTGAACTGCACGCGGGAGAACTGCAGGCCGAAGGACCGCGCGAGGGCCAGCGCCAGCGTGGTCTTGCCGACACCCGGGACGTCTTCGATCAGCAGGTGCCCCCCCGCGAGCAGGCAGGCGACGCAGTCGCGCATCTGGGTGGGCTTTCCGACGATCACCGTGTTAAGCTGGTCGAGGAGCGTTCTGAGTTTTTGTTGTGGGTCCATGCAGGAACCTTACTGCAAATCGGGCCGATTGGAGACGAAGCGTGGGCAAGACCGGCTACTTCACCCACCCCGACTGCCGCCGCCACGACATGGGCCGCGGCCATCCCGAGTGTCCCGAGCGGCTCGACGCCATCGAGGACCGCCTGCTCGTCACGGGCGTGGGCGACGCGCTCGAACGGCGCGAAGCCCCGCTCGCGCCCACGGCGGACATCGAACTGGCGCACGACCGCCGCCACGTCGCCTCGATCCGCGGCCTGGCCGACGAGATTCGCGACCAGCAGGCGGCCGGCGGCGGGGAACTGCTCTATATCGACCCCGATACGGCGATGAACGAGTTCAGCTGGAACGCGGCGCTTCGGGCGGCCGGCGCGGCGCTCGCGGCCACGGACGCGGTGATCGGCGGCGAGCTGGAAAACGCCTTCTGCGCCGTGCGCCCGCCCGGGCACCACGCCATGCACGACCGGGCGATGGGCTTTTGCATCTTCAACAACATCGCCGTCGCGGCGCGCTATGCGCTCGAGCGGCACGGCCTGAAGCGCGTGGCGATCGTCGACTTCGACGTGCATCACGGCAACGGCACGGAAGACATCTTTTCCACCGACGAGCGCGTGCTGATGGTGGGCATCTTCCAGCACCCGTTCTATCCTTACAGCGGCACGAATCCGAAGTCGGACAACATGGTGAACGTGCCGGTGCCGGCGTATACGAAGGGTCCGGCGATCCGCGAGCTGGTGGAGCAGATGTGGCTGCCGCGGCTGGAAGAATTCAAGCCGGAGATGATCTTCGTCAGTGCGGGGTTCGATGCGCACCGCGAAGATGACCTGGGGCAGCTCGGGCTGGTGGAGGCCGACTACGAATGGTTCACGCAACAGATCAAGGCGGTCGCGAAGCGGCACTGCAAAGGCCGCATCGTCTCCAGCCTGGAAGGCGGCTACAACCTGAGCGCGCTCGGGCGCAGCGTGGAAGCGCACTTGCGCGTGCTGGCCGATGTCTAGCGGGTCATTCACAAGGCGACCGAGGCATCGTGCATCGTTCGTCATCCCCGCAAAAGCGGGGATCCAGGGCACCCCGTAACGCGTGGACGACACATCGATGAACGACGAACAACCCCTCCTCCTCGAAGAGCGCGACGCGCGCGGCGTCGTCACGCTCACGATGAACAGCCCGAAGACCTTCAACGCGCTCGGCGACGACATGCTCGCCGCGCTGCAGTCGGCCGTCGACCGCATCGCCTCCGACGGGTCGGTGCGCGCCGTGGTGATCGCAGGAAGCGGCAAGGCTTTCTGCGCCGGGCACAACCTGAAGGAAATGATCGCCCGGCCCGAACGCGCCTACTACGAGGACCTCTTCGCGCGCTGCAGCCGCCTCATGCTGTCGATCCAGGCGCTGCCCGTGCCCGTGATCGCGCGCGTGCATGCCATCGCGACGGCCGCGGGCTGCCAGCTCGTGGCGCAGTGCGACCTGGCCGTGGCCTCCACCGATGCGAGCTTCGCGATCAGCGGGGTGAACTTCGGCCTCATCTGCGGCACGCCGAGCGTCGCGCTCGTGCGCAACCTGCCCGTGAAGCAGGCGATGGAGATGATGCTGACGGGCGACTTCATCGACGCGAACGAGGCGCGCGAGCGCGCATTGGTCAACCGCGTCGTGCCGCCCGAACAGCTCGACGACGAGGTGGAGCGGCTCGTGGCGAGCATCGTCGCGAAGCCCCGCTTCGCGATCGCCCTGGGCAAGGAGCTGTTCTACCGCCAGCGCGAAATGGGCACGGCCGCGGCCTACCAGCTCGCCAACCAGGTGATGGCGACCAACATGATCCACGAGTGCGCGCAGGAAGGCGTGACCGCCTTCGTCGAAAAGCGCAAGCCGTCCTGGAAGTGAGCTGCCTTTCCCTCTCCCCCTCCGGGGGCGGGCTGGGGCGAGGACACTTCGCGCCACAACAACAACAACAACGATGACCGAACTCGATCGCCTGATCCGTGATCTCGCCCATGGCGCCGTGGGATGGGAGCTGCTCGCCCTGGTCGCCTGCATCGCGGCGGCGTGGGGCATCGCCTGGCTGCTCGGTCGCAGCCGCAACGAGGAATCGGTGTGGTTCGGCCGCGCGATCGTCGACGGGCTTCTCTTCCCGCTGCTGGCGCTCGTGCTGGTCTACTCCGCGCGCGGCGTCATGGGCAAGTTCCAGGCGGTGCCGCTCTTGCGGATCGCGGTGCCGGTGCTGATATCCCTCGCGGGCATCCGCTTCCTGGCGCGCGTGTTCACGATCGTGTTCCCGCGTTCGCCGCTTGCGCGACTGGTCGAGCGCCTGTTCTCGTGGCTCGCGTGGATCGCGGCCGTGCTGTGGATCGTCGGCCTGCTGCCCGACGTGATGGCCGAGATGGACAACATCGAATTCGCCTTCGGCAAGTCGAAGGTGACGTTGCTCGCGCTCGTGCAGGGAGTGCTTTCGGCCGGCGCGGTGCTCGTGTTGACGCTGTGGATTTCAGCCGCCATCGAACGCAACGTGCTGCGCGAGGCCGTGCACGATCTGTCGCTGCGCAAGGTGGCGAACAATTCGATCCGAGTCGTGCTGGTGATCGTGGGGCTGCTCTTCGCGCTGTCGGCGGTCGGCGTGGACCTCACCGCGCTGTCGGTGCTGGGTGGCGCCGTCGGCGTGGGCCTCGGATTCGGCCTGCAGAAGCTCGCTGCGAACTACATGAGCGGCTTCGTGATTCTCTGGGAGCGCAGCCTGCGCATCGGCGACACGGTGCGCGTCGACAATTTCGAGGGCGTGGTGGCGGACATCAAGACGCGCTACACCTTGATCCGTTCGTTGACGGGGCGCGAATCGATCGTGCCGAACGAGAAGCTCATCACCGAGCGCATCGAGAACCTGTCGCTCGCCGACCCGCGCGTCCTCGTGCAGACGGAAGTGACGGTGGGATACGACTCGGACGTCGATGCCGTGCAGCGCATCCTCGTCGAATCGGCGGCGGGCACGCCGCGGGTGATCGCGGAGCCGGCGCCGTCGCCGCGGCTGGCGCGCTTCGGGCCCGACGGGCTGGAGTGGGTGCTGTATTTCTGGATCGAGGATCCGGCGAACGGGC
The DNA here is from genome assembly GCF_035548915.1 of Ramlibacter sp. Classification (GTDB taxonomy): domain Bacteria; phylum Pseudomonadota; class Gammaproteobacteria; order Burkholderiales; family Burkholderiaceae_C; genus Ramlibacter. The sequence continues at coordinate 173,238 of NZ_DASZSE010000044.1, forward strand.
AGATGAACGTGAAGTCGGATGTGAATCTGCGGATTCTGAAAGGGCTGCGCGAGGCGGGGATCGAGATTCCGTATCCGCAGCGGGTGGTGGAAGTGCGTCATGCCCGGGAGGCACGGCCCCTCAATCCAGCGTCTGCCGATACCTCTTCAGCGCCACCGCCGACGCCACGACCATGAACGCGAGCAGCGGCCACAGCTCGCCCCATAGCTCCGCGAACCCCGTCCCCTTCAGCATGATCCCCCGCACGATCCTCAGGAAGTGCGTGAGCGGCAGCAGCTCCCCGATCGCCTGCGCCCACTCGGGCATCCCGCGAAACGGGAACATGAAGCCCGACAGCAGCATGCTCGGCAGGAAGAAAAAGAACGTCATCTGCATCGCCTGCAGCTGGTTGTGCGCCAGTGTGGAAAACGTGAAGCCCACGCCCAGATTCGCCACGATGAACACACCGATCATCGCGAGCAGGAGCGGGATGCTGCCCGTCATCGGCACGCGAAAGAGAAGCCACGCCGCACCGAGGATCACCGCGAGCTGCACGTACCCCATCACCACATAGGGCAGGATCTTGCCCGCCATCACCTCGGCCGGCCGCACCGGCGTGGCCAGCAGGTTCTCCATCGTGCCGCGCTCGCGCTCGCGCGTGATGGCCAGCGACGTGAGCATCACCATCGTCATCGTGAGGATCGTGCCGACGAGACCCGGAACGATGTTGTAGCGGGACAAGCCCTCGGGGTTGTACCGGCGGTGGACCACGACGTCATAGGGCAGCCCCTGCGCCTGCAGACGCATCAGCGGACCTTGCAGATCGCGCCTGAGCGCCTGCGCGGCCGCGCCCTGCAAGGCCGCGAGCGCCGGCCCCGCGGCCGACGGATCGGTCGCATCCGCGGCCAGCAGCAGCGCGGGTTTTTCGCCTCGCACGATGCGTTGCCCGAAGCGCGGCGGAATCACCACGAGGAACTGCACGTCGCCGGTCTCCAGCAGTCGCTCGGCCTCGGCTTCGCTCGTGCCGACGTGCGCGATCCTGAAATAGCCCGTGTTCTGCAGCGTGGCCACGATGCTGCGCGCCATGGGGCTCGCATCGGCCGAGACGAGCGCCGTCGGCAGGCCGCGCGGATCGGTGTTGATCGCGTAACCGAAGAGGATGAGCTGGATCACCGGAATGCCGATCGCCATCGCGAACGTGAGCCGGTCGCGCAGCATCTGCTGGAACTCCTTGATGAAGACCGCGAGCGTGCGGTTCCACGACAGGCCGATCATGCCGCGGCATCCGCGAAGTTGTCCTTCGCCCGGCCGATGAGACTCACGAACGCTTCCTCGAGCGTCGCGCCCGGCTCGAGCCCCGCCTGCCGGATCACCTCCTCGCCCGTGCCGCGCGCGAGCACCGTGCCGTACGCGATGTAGACGAGTTCGTGGCAGCGCTCGGCTTCATCCATGTAGTGCGTGGACACGAGCACCGTGATGCCTTCGGTCGCGAGCCGGTGGATTTCGTCCCAGAACTCGCGCCGCGCCTTCGGGTCCACGCCCGCCGTCGGCTCGTCGAGCAGGAGCAGCTTCGGGTGATGGATCATGCACGCGGCCAGCGCGAGCCGCTGCTTCCAGCCGCCCGAGAGCGTGCCCGCGAGCTGGTGCTGCCGCTGCACGAGGCCCAGGCGCTCGAGCGCGTCGTCGACTTCGCGCTGGCGGTCGGGCAGCTCGAAGAGGCGGCCGATGAAGTCGAGGTTCTGCCGGATCGTGAGGTCTTCGTAGAGGCCGAACTTCTGCGTCATGTAGCCCGCCTGCACCTTGATCCGGCGCGACTCGCGGATCACGTCGAGCCCGAGGCACGTGCCTTCGCCTTCGTCGGGCTTCAGGAGCCCGCACAGCATGCGGATGGTCGTCGTCTTGCCGCTGCCGTTCGGGCCGAGAAAACCGCAGATGCGTCCCGCGCCCACGCGCAGGTCCACGTGGTCGACCACCGCGCGCCCCGAATAGCGCTTCGTGAGCCCGCGCACGTCGATGGCCCACTGCGGGTCGGTCATGCGGGGTCGCTCATGAGCCGGTTGCGTTGCCCGCCGGACGCACGTCCAGCGGCTGGCCCGGACGCAGCCGCCGGGCATCCGCGGGCGCGGGCCGCGCCTCGATCAGGAACACGAGCTTTGCGCGCTGCGAATTCGAATAGATGACGGGCGGCGTGTATTCGGGCTGCGTCGCGATGAAGCTCACGCGCGCGTCGATCGGCGCGCCGCAGCCGTCGCACGAAAGCTTCACGCTGCGGCCGAGCGCGATCGAATGCAGTTCGTTTTCGGCGACGTAGAACCGCGCCTTGATGTTGGCAGCCGGCAGCAGCGCGAGCACGGGCTGCCCCGCCGCCACGAATTCACCGGGGCGGAAGAAGGTGTCGCTCACCACCGCGTCTTGCGGCGCCGTCTGCTGTTTCTGCCCCGTGCGCCACTGCGCCTGCTGCAGCGCCTGCTGCGCCGCTTCGACCTGTGCCTGCGCCGCGGCTTGCGTGTCGCCGCGCGCGGGCAGATGCGCGACCTGCAGCGCGGCTTCGAGTTCGGCCACACGCGCTCGTGCCTGCACGGCGGCCGCGCGCGACTGATCGAGGTCTTCGCGCGAGACGGCGCCGCCTTCGGCCACGCTCGACTTGCGCGCGAACTCGCGTTCGGCCAGGGCCTGCTGCGCGCGCGCCTGTTCGAGCTGGGCGCGTTGCACGGCGATTTCGGGTGGGCGGCGGCCTTTTTCGGTGTCGAGGGCCTGGGCGCGTGCGCTTGCCAGGCGCGCGCGCGCTTCGTCGCGGGCCGCCTCTTCAGAGCCGGATTCGAGTTCGAAAAGCGGTGTGCCGCGTTTCACCTGCTGGCCGGCGGCGACGGCAAGGCGCGAGAGCGTGCCCGCGAGCGGCGCGGCGATGTAGACGTAGTCGCCTTCGGCGTAGCCGGACCAGGGCTTGTCGCTGGAGTCGTTGCATGCGGCGAGCGCGAGGACAGCGGTCACGATCCAGGCGCTCGGTTTCATGGACCGGATCGTAGCGCCAAGATCGTGCTCACCGCAGAGGCGCAGAGAAACGCAGAGGGCCGCAGAGAGAATTCTTTCTTTTGTTCCTCTGCGGCCCTCTGCGCTCTCCGCGCCTCTGCGGTGAATGCCACAAGAGCGAAGACCCGCCCCTACCGCGGCGCCGCAGGATGCATCGAAGGCGGCTCCTGCTGCATGTACCCCTGCCCGTCCTTCACGCCCTTCCTGCCGAGAATCTGCCACGCCGTCTTCTGCCCGATCAGGCCCGCCATCGCTTCCAGTTCCTCGTCGGTGTGATTGATCGCCTTCGCGGGCGTGAGCAAGCGCCCGTTGCGCGGCTCGGGCTCGGCCCAGAACGACTGGTGGTATTCGGCCTGCGAGACGACCTGGTCGCCTCCCGCGTCGATGTCGATGGTGCCGTAGCAGTTGCAGAAATACGTGCGGTCCGCCTGGTTGGTGAAGATTTCCGTGTACACGCCCGTGCCGCGAATGCCCGCCGTGAGCGTCGGCGTCTGGATCGTGCGGGTGTTGCCGCGCGACCAGACGCTGATCACCGCGCCCGTGATCATCCGCAGCACGCTCACCGCGTCGAGCGTCGCGCCGCGCTCCACGGTCATGCGCGTGTTCTCGCGCGCGCCGAAGGCGGCATTGCCCATCACGAAGACGATGTGCGACCGCGGCCCCGTCTCGATCCGGTCGCCGGTCTGGATGTACGCGCCCGGCACGAGCTTTTCGCCGTTCAGGAGGATGTCGCCGCTGCGCTCCACCACGTTCGTGCGCTGCTGAGCCCACGCGGCGGAGAATCCGCCCATCGCGGTCCATGCGGCCGCCGCCCGCAGGAAGCTGCGGCGGCGAAACCAGAGAATCTCGTCTTCGGTGCGGCCAAGCAGGATGTGCTGTGTCATGGGTCTTCTCCGTGAGGGGGGGTCGATGCGGGCAAGTCGGGCGCTTCCTCGGGCGTCGCGACGAAGATGTCCCGGAAAGTGAAGTACATCGAAGTCGACATGATGGACATCACCAGCAGGCAGACGGGGATCATCGCTTCCAGCGTGGGCACGGTGCCGAAGAGCATCAGCACGAGATTGAGCGCGAGGCTCACGCCCATCAGGAAGACGAACCAGGTGACGCCGAACACGGCGAAGGCCCCGAGGTTGCGCCAGAAGGCGACCGCGCTGAAGAAAAGGCTCTTGGCGGGCCCGAGGCCGTGCCAGTGCACGAGCGCGGGCGCATGCGCGAAGAGCACCGCGAGCGGCAGTTGCAGCAGGGCGTAGACGAACACGCCCGTGCTCAGGCGGCCGAGGGCGGCGTCCACGGTGCCGCCCTGCGGGTCGGCCGCGTCGGGGCCCATGAAGGGGGCCACCGAGAAGAAGAGCACGAGCAGCGCCGCGGCGTAGATCGTGCCGAGCACGAGCATCGCACGGCCCCTCAGCTGCCCGGCCTGGAAGGCGCTCAGCAGCACCGACGGCATGGGAAACCGGCCCTCCGAGGCCTGCCGGCTCGCGGCCATCATGCCCAGCGTGGCGGCGGGCATCAGGACCATCGCGAGGAGCGGGCCGATCGTCGGCACCGCGGAAAGCAGGATGAACACCATGAAGAACATGAAGAAGAGTCCCGCGAGCGCCAGCGGCTGGCGCAGGAAGGTCTGGATGCCGAGCTTGACCCACAGGATGCCGGTGCGTGCCGGGACGATATTCAGTTTCACAGATGGATACGCAGGGAAGTCGTCATTGGACGCGGCAAAGTGACAGGCGAAGAGCATCGCCTCTTTCCGCTTGCGTGACAAATTTAACGGGTGGGCTCAATCCATGCGCAGCGGGTGGGCGACTCGTTCGCGCAACACCCTCTCGAAATGGGTCGGATCGTGCGGTTTCAGCAGCGCCGCGTCGCGGGGCAGGTGGAAGTCCCACAGGCGCGACACCCAGAAGCGCAGGGCGCCGGCGCGCAGCATGGCCGGCAGCAGCCCGCGCTCGGCCGCCGAAAGCGGCCGCACGCGCATGTAGGCGGCGAGCAGCGCCCGGGCGCGGTCGGGTTCGTGCCGGCCGGTGGCGAGGTCGATGCACCAGTCGTTCAGGCACACGGCCAGATCGAACAGCCAGCTGTCCACCCCCGCGAAATAGAAGTCGAAGACGCCCGTGAGCCGCCCGTCCTGGAACATGACGTTGTCCCGGAAGAGATCGGCGTGCACCGGGCCGCGGGGCAAGGCGGCGTACGCCGAGCCGGCGGCGACGTGGTTCTGGTAGGCGAGCTCGCCGGTGAGCAGCGCCGCCTGGCTTGCCTCGAGGAAGGGGAGCACGACCGGCACCGTCTCGTTCCACCACGCGAGGCCGCGCAGGTTCGGCTGCCGGCCCTCGTAGTCGCGCGCCGCGAGGTGCATGCGAGCCACCATCGCGCCCACCTCCGCGCAGTGATGCACGGCCGGGGCGAGCTCGCTGTGGCCCGGGAGCCTGTTCACGATCGCCGCGGGCTTGCCGCGAAGGCTGTGCAGGATTTCGCCCCCGGCGTCCGGTTGGGGGTCGGGCACGGGGATGCCGTGGTGCGCCAGGTGCTTCATCAGGTGCAGGTAGAACGGCAGGTGCTCGAAGTCCAGCCGCTCGAAGAGCGTGAGCACGTAGTCGCCCGATTCGGACGTGACGAAGTAGTTGGTGTTCTCGATGCCGCCGTGGATGCCGCGCAGTTCCTTCAGCGCGCCCAGGTTCAGCTTGCGCAGGAGCGCTTCGGCCTCGTCCGCGGAGACTTCGGTGAAGACGGCCACGGGTTCAGAAGGAAAAGACGTTCCAGACGCGCTTGCCGTTGGCGGCGGAAAGCCCGTCGCGCGCGTCGCCGGGGCGGTCGCGCAGCATGTGCGAAGGCTCGATCTCGTAGGCGGGCAGCGAGCTGTGCTTCGGCTGGACGGTGATGCGTTCGGCCTGGCCCGCGACGCGCAATTCGTCGATGCGCGTGGCGTCGTCCTCGGTCACGATGTGCTCGATCTTCTGGTTCTTGCGCGGGTCGAGCTTCTCGCGGGGCGCGTCGGGGGGTGTTTGTGCCAGGGCGGAGGAGGCCAGAGCCAGCGTGAGCAGGAGCGGGGCGCGCATGAGGGGGATTGTAGGTAGGTTTTTCGACGCAGAGGACGCAGAGGTTACGCAGAAGACGCAGAGGAATCAGAAGGTCTGGATCGGCTTCGAATTCTGAAGGGGACTTTCTTTGCGTCCTCTGCGTCACCTTCGCGTCCTCTGCGTAAAAGGTATCCCGCCCCCCGCGAGGCACAATCCAACCCATGAGCGAGCCCCAATCCAAGAAGGTGCTGCTGCTGGTCGACGGGTCCAGCTACCTGTACCGCGCCTTCCACGCCATGCCCGACCTGCGCGTGGTCCCGGGTGACCCCGCGAGTCCCGCGACCGGCGCCATCCGCGGCATGATCAACATGATGCAGAAGCTGCGCAAGGACGTGCGCGCGGACTATGCCGCCTGCGTGTTCGATGCGCCCGGCACCACGTTTCGCGACGACATCTATCCGCAGTACAAGGCCACCCGCTCGCCGATGCCGAGCGATCTGCGCGCGCAGATCGACCCGATCCACGAAGTCGTGCAGCTCCTCGGCTGGAAGGTGCTCAACGTGCCCGGCGTGGAAGCCGACGACGTGATCGGCACGCTCGCGTGCGTGGGCACGCGGCACGGCTTCGAAACCGTCATCTCGAGCGGCGACAAGGACCTCTCGCAGCTCGTGAACGAGTCGGTGGTCGTGATCGACACGATGAACGACCGCAAGCGCGACATCCGCGGCGTGGAGGAAGAGTTCGGCGTGCCGCCGCGGCTCATGGTGGACTACCAGGCGCTCGTCGGCGATTCGGTCGACAACGTCCCCGGCGTGGACAAGGTCGGGCCCAAGACCGCGGTGAAGCTGCTGCAGGAATACGGCTCGCTCGACAACCTGATCGCGCACGCGCACGAGGTGAAGGGCGCCGTCGGCGAGAACCTGCGCCGCGCCCTCGAATGGCTGCCCACCGGGCGCAGGATCCTCACGATCCGCACCGACTGCGACCTGAAGGACCACATCGCGGGCTTCCCCTCGCTGGAAGAAATCGCGATCGGCGGGCAGGATACCGAGAAGCTCAAGGTCTTCTACGACCGCTACGGCTTCAAGGGGCTCGTGAAGCAGCTCGAAATCCACGACGTGCCGCCGGAGCTGATCGAGGAGCAGCGCACGAAAAAGCGCGTCGGCCCGGGCTCCGCCGCGCCGATCGACGAGCCGGACCTGAGTGGCCTCTCGCGCGTCACGAACCTTCAGTACGACTGCATCTTCCACTGGGACGAGTTCGACCGGTGGCTCGCGAAGATCGAGTCCGCCGAACTCGTCGCGCTCGACACCGAAACGGATTCGCTCGACGAGATGCGCGCATCGATCGTGGGGCTCTCGTTCAGCATCGAGCCCGGCGTGGCGTGCTACATCCCGCTCACGCACGACTACCAGGGCGCGCCGGACCAGCTGCCGCGCGACGAAGTCCTCGCGAAGCTGAAGCCGTGGCTTCAGGACCCCGCGAAGGCGAAGCTCGGGCAGCACATCAAGTACGACCGGCACGTGTTCGCCAACCACGGCGTCGAAGTGCAGGGCTACGCGCACGACACGATGCTGCAAAGCTACGTGCTGGAAGTGCACAAGCCGCACGGCCTGGCGTCGCTGGCCGAGCGCCACCTCGGGCGCAGCGGGATCGACTACGAGACGATCGCGGGCAAGGGCGCCAACCAGATCGGCTTCAACCAGGTGCCGATCGACAAGGCCGCCGAATACTCCTGCGAGGATTCGGATCAGACGCTGGACGTGCACCTGGTGCTCTGGGACAAGCTGCAGCGGGACGCGAAGCTGCGCTTCATCTACGAGCTGGAAATCCAGTGCAGCGAAGTGCTTTACCGCGTGGAGCGCAACGGCGTGCTGATCGACGCGGCGGAACTCGAGCGGCAAAGCAAGGAACTCGGGGCGCGCATCATGCAATTGGAGCGCGATGCGCACGAACTCGCGGGACAGCCCTTCAATCTCGGCAGCCCCAAGCAGATCGGCGAAATCTTCTTCGGCAAGCTCGGCCTGCCCGTCGTGAAGAAGACGGCCAGCGGCAGCCCGAGCACGGACGAAGAGGTGCTCGAAAAACTCGCCGAGGATTTCCCGCTGCCCGCGAAGGTGCTGGAGCACCGCTCGCTCTCGAAGCTGAAGGGCACCTATACCGACAAGCTCGCGCAGATGCAGCATCCGCGCACGGGCCGCGTGCATACACACTACGCGCAGGCGGTGGCGGTGACGGGGCGCCTTTCGAGCAACGATCCGAACCTGCAGAACATTCCGATCCGCACGGCCGAGGGCCGCCGCATCCGCGAGGCCTTCATCGCGCCGCCGGGGCACCTGATCGCAAGCGCGGACTATTCGCAGATCGAACTGCGCATCATGGCGCACATCAGCGAGGACGAGGCGCTCACGCGCGCGTTCCGCGAGAACGTCGACGTGCACCGCGCGACCGCGAGCGAAGTGTTCGGCGTCGCGGTGAACGAGGTGTCGAGCGAACAGCGGCGCTATGCGAAAGTGATCAACTTCGGACTGATCTACGGCATGTCGAGCTTCGGGCTCGCGCGCAACCTGGGCATCGAGAACGCGGCGGCCAAGGCCTACATCGACCGCTACTTCCAGCGCTATCCGGGCGTGAAGCAGTACATGGACGAAACGCGGCTTTCGGCCAAGAGCCGGGGTTATGTGGAGACGGTGTTCGGCCGGCGCCTCTATCTGCCCGAGATCAATTCACCCAATGGCCCGCGGCGCGGCAGCGCGGAGCGGCAGGCGATCAACGCGCCGATGCAGGGAACGGCGGCGGACCTCATCAAGCTGTCGATGGTGAAGGTGCAGCAGGTGCTCGATGGCGAAAAGCGCCGCACGAAGATGATCATGCAGGTGCACGATGAGCTCGTGTTCGAGGTGCCCGAGGACGAAGTCGAGTGGGCGCGCGCCGAGATTCCACGGATGATGGCCTCGGTCGCGGAGTTGCGGGTGCCGCTTTTGGCCGAGTTCGGAGTGGGACCGACGTGGGAGAAGGCGCACTAGACCTGATGGCGGCGGCGGGGCTGTTTCTCCCTCTCCCTGTGGGAGAGGGTGGGGGTGAGGGCAGTGCGATCAGCGGGCCAGCAGGTTCTCGAACTTCGTGTGCGTGTGGTTGGCGTGCATCGCATCGCCCACTTCATCCTTGTAGTTGGCCGATGTCCCCCGAGTCCCGCTAGCATAGTGACCCACATGCTTGGCGAAGCTTCGCAACGCAGGCGTCGAACCGCGCACTTGGCGATAGTAGCTGTCGACAGACAGGCGCAACACCTCGCTCACGCTCACGCCCAACGACTTGACCAGGTATTCGACCTGCCGTTCGGCTTCGCCCTCGAATCTGCCGTTGACCCGCACGATGGACTCCTCTTTCATGTCATACAGCGTATGGCATCGACGCACGCCCCGCAAGCGCAGCGGCAATCCCTGCCCGCACCTACGATCCCTTGTGCCGAACGCGTTGCTGCTTCAGTCCGGCACCCCGCACCTCCACATGCGCGGTCTCGATCAACGCGCCGCCTTCATCGACCAGTTCGATCGCATGACGGCCCGGCCACGGCATCCACGCGGCCGTCGTGCCGCGCGCGATCTCGCGGCCATCCACTCGCCAACGCACGCGCGCGCCGGTTGCCGACAGCGCAAGCCGCTGGCGCGCGGGCGGGATGTCGGGGTCGAGCGCGATGATCGTGCCGTCGGCGGGCGTGCGAATCCTGCGCGCCGCCGCCATGGCGCTCTCGTCCTGCAACGCGATCACCGGCTGCCCGGTCCCGGCGATGAACCACTCGTCGCGTGAGGCCTCGACGTTGTCGGTGAAGCGGATGCGCGTCCGCTCCAGACCAGGTGGCGCAGCGGGCGCGCGCGATGGCGTGCGAGCGTGCAGATACCGCATCACCTCGGCCCACACCGGGGCGGCGCCGCTCGTGCCGCTCACGTCGTGCATCGGCTCACCGCTCGCGTTGCCAACCCACACGCCCACGGTATAGCGCTCCGACCAGCCCACCGCCCAGTTGTCGCGCATGTCCTTGCTCGTGCCCGTCTTCACGGCCGTCCAGAAGCGGGTGGCGAGCAGGCTGTCCGTGCCGAACGTCCGCGCCCGCGCGTTCGGATCGGAGAGGATGTCGCCCACGATGAACGCGGCCGCGGGATCGAGCGCCGCAACGGCCGGCGCGGGTCGGCCCGGCAGCCACTTCACGGCGCCCATGCGGCCCTGGTTCGCGAGCGTGCGATACGCGTTGGCGAGCCCGAGCAGCGACACTTCGGCGCTGCCCAGCGCGAGGCTGTAGCCGTAGTACTCGCCCGACTGCTTCAGCGCGAGGCCCGATGCGCGCAGCGCGCGCGCCATCGATTCCGGCGTGACCATCACGAGTGCGCGCACGGCCGGCACGTTCAGCGACGCGCCGAGCGCCGTGCGCACCGAGACCCAGCCCTTGAAGTGATGATCGTAGTTCTCGGGGATGTAGAGGCCCGACGCGGTCGGGATGCTCGCGGGCGAGTCGTGCAGAAGCGATGCGGCCGTGAGGCGCCGCTCGGCGAACGCCTGCGCGTAAAGAAAGGGCTTGAGAGTCGAGCCGGCCTGGCGCGGGGCCGTCACCGCGTCGACTTCCGGCGCGTCGCTCAGGTCGCCCGAGGAGCCGACCCACGCGAGGACGTCGCCGCTCGCGTTGTCGAGCACGAGCACGGCGCCGTCCTCGACATTGCGACTGCGCAGTTCACGCAGATGGCGGCGCAGCGACTCGGTCGCGAACCGCTGCACGTCGGCGCGCAATGTGGTGCGTATGCGCGCGCCCGGCGGTTGGCCTCGCACCGCGACGCGCGCGAAGTGCGGCGCGATCCCCGCGCTGCCCGGGTACGAGCTCGCGCGCAAGGCGCTCGCGGTGACGAGGTCGATGCTCGCGCAGTCGCGTGCGCCGCCGGCGTCGCGCAGCACGGCGCACGCGCGCTTCGCGACCTGAACCGCGGAGGCGTTGGGCGCGCGCACCAATGCCGCCGCGATCGCGCCTTCTTCCGCATCCAGTCCATGCGGCGCCTTGCCGAACAGCGTGCGCGACAGCGCGTCGATGCCGACGATTTCGCCGCGAAACGACACGAGATTCAGATACGCCTCGAGAATCTGCTCCTTGCGCCAGCGGGTTTCCAGCCACGCGGCCAGGGCGGCCTGCTCCAGCTTCGTGCCGAGGCCGCGCGGGCCACGCGAGCGCTTCACATCCTCGTCGAGCAGCCCGGCGAGCTGCATGGTGAGCGTGGAGGCGCCGCGCGTCCTGCGGTTCCACAGGTTCGCCCATGCCGCGGCAGGCACCGCGCGCCAGTCGATGCCGCTGTGTTCCCAGAAGCGGCGGTCCTCGGAGTACACGATGGCCGCGAGCAGCGCCGGCGACATGTCCGCAAGCGCCACCCAGCCGCCTCGGCGCACGGACGCGTCGGTGCGCACGCGCTGCAAGGTTTCACCGTCGCGATCGAGCACGAGCGTTTCCGAGGAACGCCACGCGTTGCGCACTTCGTCGAAGGAGGGCGTCGCCTGCGCGAGCGTGATGGCGCAAGCGCACAGGATCGCCGCGAGCACGCGCCTCATCGGCCTGGCTCCACCTTCACTCGCACGTTCGGAAGCTCGCCGAACATTTCCGGCGCGTACATCGCCTCCACGCGCGTGGGCGGGAGCGCGAAGTCGCCGACATTGTTCAGGCGCATCGTGTAGTCGACGCGCAGGTTGCCCTTCGGCACGTATTCGTAGTAGCCGCGGAAGCCCTCGAAGCTTCGCTCCTCGAAGGCGGGCCAGGCCGAGCCTGCTCGTTTCTCGCCTTGCGTGGCGATCTGCGAATCGTGCCCGAGGCCCGAGCCCAGCAAGGTGGCGCCACCAGGGACCGGGTCGGAGACCACGACCCACGTCATGTCCGCCGAGGCGTTGACTTCCAGCGTCACGCGCACGACGTCGCCCCGGCTCCAGCGTCCGGCGACTGCCTGCTCCACGGGCGCGATCGTCTTCTTTACTTCGTAGCCCGCGAAGAAGGGCGCGGCCAGCGGCACGGCCGCCACCGATTGCACGGTGAGCCAGGGCTTGCCCGTGCCCTGCTGCGCGATGCTGAGGGCGCGCGTCTCCTGTTTCGCGCCGGCATCCTGCGGCCAGGGCAGCAGCACGGTGTTGTTGCGCAGATTGCCGGGACTCGCGGGTGCACCGAAGACTCGCGTCTGCGGCAAGCCACCGGAGGCCGCGCCTGAGCCTGCGGCCCCCACGCGTTCCACTCGCGACCAGTCCACCGCAGCCGAAGAAGCGCCCAGCGATGCGCGCGTGGCGCCCGTGACCGCCGCGGATTCGAACTTTCGCGAGAACTTCTCGAGCGTGAGCCCGCCCCAGAGGTTGGCGGTGGTTGTGAGCCACGCGCCGCGCCGCTGGCGCGCGATGAAGCCGTTGGCCAGACGCCCCATGTCGTCGCTCCACGCGGGGTCGTCGAGCACGGCGAGGATGAGGCGCGCGGTGTTCACGTCGCCGTTGGCCATGAGCCACCACCAGAAGTCGTCGCGTTCCGTACTGAAGACGAGCTTCGTGCCCTGGTAGGAAAGCCGCGCCCGCAGCACCTGAGCGGCTTCGGCCAGGCGCTGGTCGCGCTGCGGGATGTCCGGCACGCGCTTCAGGATGTCGAGCCAGTCGATGACGGCACTCGTGGGCCACTGGTTCGGCGCGATCGTGATGCTCGCCAGGAGCCGCGCCGGCGCCTTGCCGTAGCGCGAGAGCGCTTCGATCGCCGCGAGCTTGCGCACGTCGAGGTCCTTGCGCGGCGCCCAGAAGTTGCGCTGGATGCGGCCTTCGACGAAGGCGGTGAGACCGCGTTCCATCGGCGCCCGCACGTCGTCGGGCAGCGCGAAGGCCGGATCGAGCGACGCAGCCTCGTGCGTCGCGGCCAGCACATACGCCGTGAGGATGTCGCTGCCGTGGTCGGCCTCGCCGTCGCGCGGCGGGAAGTAACTGGCGAGACCGTCCCGGTCGAGGTAGGAGGGCAATTGCGCGACGACGGCTTGCCACATCGCCGCGTCGCGCAGGCCGACCGACTTGCTCGCCTTCTGTTCGAGGCAGATGAAGGGATAGGCAGCGAACCAGTCGCGCACGCCGTCGAGGCCCTCGGCAAGCTTCGGCTGCAGCGCAAGGCGAATGCCGCCGCGCCCCGCGATCGCGCCCACGGGCGGCGCCACGTCGAGCGTGTAGGGCTTGTCCAGCTGCACGAGGGTTGCCTGCTGCACCGTGAGCGGCACGGCCGGCACGATCCGCTGGCTGATCTTCAGCGCATCGCGTGCGCCGCCGAGCGTGTCGCGCGCCTCCACTTCCCACAGGATCGCCTCGGTGCGCGTGAAGGCGAGCGACGCGGGCGCCGTCACGTTCCACTCGAGCGTGCGCGCTTCGGAGGCGGGGATGTCGATCGTCTGCGGCGGCAACGTGATGAGCGTCGCCCGCGGCGCGACCTCGACTCTCATCGCGCGGGCCGTGGTGTTGCGAAGCGTGAGCTGCGCGGCGAACTGGTCGCCTTCGCGCACGAGCGGCGGCAAGCCGCTGATGATCTGCAGATCCTGCGTCGAGCGGATCGTGGTCCGGCCGGTGCCGAACAAGCCCGTGCCCATGTCGGCAACGGCCACGATGCGGAAGGTCGTGAGCGCATCGTTCAGCGGCACGTCGACCGTCGCGCGCCCCTGCGCGTCGAGTTGCACCCGCGGATTCCACACGAGCAGCGTGTCGAGCAGCTCGCGCTGCGGACTCTTGCCGCCACCGCCGCCTGCCGGTGCGGCCTTTCTGCCGTAGTGGCGCCGGCCGATGATTTCCATCTGCGCGGTGGAAGTCTCCACGCCCCAGCTGCGGCGCTGCAGCATCGCTTCGAGCAGGTTCCACGTGTCGTTGGGCATCAGCTCCAGCAGCGCCTGGTCCACCGCGGCGAGCGCCACTTCCGCATTCGCGGCAGGCTGGCCGCCCGGCTGCGTCACCTGAATCGAGACACGCGCATGGCCGCGAACGGGGTAGGCTTCCTTGTCGGCCTTCACGCTCACGCCGAGTTCGTAGCCCTTCGTTCCCACGCGCACTTCGGCGAGACCCAGGCGGTACGCCGGTTTCGACAGATCGACCAGCGCGGTCGGTGCGACGTATTCGCGGCCTTCGAACCAGAACGCATGCCACCACTCGCGCGGCACCTTGTAGCCCCACGTGAAGAAGCTGTACCACGGCACTTCGCGCAGCCGGCCGCGCAATGCGAGCACGCTCACGTAGACGTTGGGTCCCCAGCCTTCCTCGATGCGAAGCTGCACGGTGGGATCGTCGCCGCGCAGTTGCACCACGTGCGACGCGATGATGCCTTCTCGCTCCACGGTGACCAGCGCGGTCGCGTAGCGAAACGGCATGCGCACCTGGAATTTCGCGGTCTCGCCGGGCTGATAGCTCTTCTTCTCCGGCAGCACGTCGATGCGATCGGTGTTGTCGCCGCCGAACCAGAGCTCGCCTTGCTTTGTGACCCACACGCTCGTCGCGGCCTGGCTCGCGTGGCCCTGCGCGTCGGTGGCGCTCGCCACGAGTTCGATCTCCCCCGCATCGTCGAACGACGCTTCGCAAAGGACGAGCCCGCGCGCATCGCTCTTGCCATCGCACACGGCGCCGAGATCGCGGGTCGATGTGCGGTTGTCATAGGTGTAGAAGCCCCCGACCATGCGCTTGCGGCTCGTCGTGGTGACTCGCGCCGTGGCCTTCACCGCCACCGGGACACCCGCCTGCGGCTTGCCGTCGAGCCCCAGCGCGATGGCCTGGAAGCGGATCTTGCGTCCCACGGAGACCCAGTTCTCGGCGCGGATGCCGGCGACCACCGCCGCGGGCCACAGCGCGTTCACGCTGCGCAACGTCTGCACTTCGCCGTTCGGGTCGGCGTAGCTCGCCTCGAGCACGAGTTCGCGTGCGCGGGGAGATTTCGGGATCGGCTCGATGGTGACTTGTCCCGTTCCGTTGCGGTCCAGCGTGACGGGCAACTTGTCCGCGACGATGCGCGAATCGTCCGCGCTTTGCGCATCCTCGTCGTCGGCCGCGCCTTCTTCGCGACGCTGTCGCGGCGGATCGAATCCGAATTCGTCGTAGTCGGCAAATCGTATGGCCTTCGTGCGAACCAGCGCGGAGACGCGCACCGGCAGATTGGCGGCCGCGCCGCCCGAGACGTAGTGGACCTCCACGCCGGCCGCGACACGCTGGGCATCGACCAGCGCGCCCTTTTGAGCCGGCGCGACGCGGCCTTCGAAGACCGGCAGCCGGAACTCCTCCACGCGGAACTCCACCGTCTGGAAGGAGCGCGACTCCGGCCCGCCCAGCGTGACCGAGTAGACACCCAGCTTCGCCGCGGGCGGCACCTGGAACCGCGACTCGGCGCTCAGGCCGCCGGTCGGCGTCTTGCGCCACGCGAGCGGTTGCGTGAATTGCTGGCCGCTGCCCACATGCGTCACCACCAATTCACCGGGAGGGTCGGGCGGCAGTCCCAGGCCGCGACTCGTTTCCACGCGCGCGATGTGCTTCATCGACACCGTCTCGCCGGCGCGCACGAGCGTGCGGTCAAGGATGCTGTGAAAGCGGCGGTCCGGTTGCGCTTCGCGGCTCACCGGCACGTTGAAGCGCCAGGGGTCGATGCCGCGATACCAGTCGCTGAAGGTGAAGGCGAGGTCCTCGCCGCTGTGCGCATCCTTCGTCCGCGCGCTCACGAAGTACGCCGCGCGGCCGCCGTCGTCGTCGCTGCCGCCGCAGCGTGGCGGCTGCGGCGCGATGGCCTTGAATTCGGCGATGCCCTGCGCGTTGGTGACGCCGCTCGCGACTTCGGTGCCATTGCAAGTCGAGACACGCACACGCGCATTGGGCACGACCGTGCCCTTGTCGAGCGTCGTCACCCACGCGATCGCGTTCTCGCGACCCAACTTGAAGTGCACGCCGAGATTGGTTACGAGCGCCGTCGTGCGGACGTACATCTTGCGGCGCGCGCCGTAGCGCGGATCGAGCAGCGATTGCGCGAGCAGCGGCGACGCAATCTCCACCACGTGAAAGCCGGGCTGCAGCGGAATGCCCACGACTTCGAAGGGCCGCGGGTCGTCGCCTTCCGCGCGCGGCAACTGCAGCACGCGCGTGCCCGGCTGGCCGTCCAGCAGGGACACCGCCCGCGCTTCCACGCGGTCGGGCTCCTGCGGGTCCACCACCGGCGGCAGCGGCACGCGCGAATCCGCCTTGGCCTGCGCGCGATCCACCCAGCTCTCGTGATACTGCTGCACCTTGAGCAGCCAGCGCACGATGTCCGCGTCGGCCTTCGGCTGCAGGTCGCCCACCTTCGACGGCGCGGCGCCCTGCACGCGCAGTGCCTGTTCCACACGACGCAGCGTCACGGGCAGCAGCGGGCCCGAATCGGGCTCGGCATACCGCTCGACGATGCCGAAGGGCGCGGCCGCGAATTTGGCGAGCGGCGGCATCGCGGCGGTAGTGAACTTCAGCGGGAACGCATCGGCATTGCGCAAGGCTCGCCCGGAGGCATCGCGGAAATCCCTGGGCAGTTCGACGGCCATCTCGGCTCGCTCGGCGAGCGGCCCGGGAAAGGTCACGGAGTCGACGACGCTCTCGGCGTCCGTTGCGCCCGCGTCCAGCTTCGGCGCGATCGTGCCTCGGGCCGTCTTCAGGCGGATCTGCTCCGCGTACTTGCGAGGCACCGGCGCGTTGAAGGTGAGCGTGACGGGACGGATCGGAAGGCAGGGCGACTGCGCGTTCTCGCGCTCGCAGCCGAACGCGATCGCGAACGGCTCGCGCACGCGGTATTCGAAGCGCTTCTCCACCGCGTTCGCGATGCCGCTGGGCGTGCGAACGCCTTTGCCGTAGACGATCTGCACCTTCGCGTCGGCAGGCAGCCGCCGGTTGCAAGCGAAGGTGAGGTAGCGCAGCGGCGTCTTCGCGGCCGCCTTGTCCACGCGCAGGGCCTCGAGCATCTCGTCA
The DNA here is from genome assembly GCF_035548915.1 of Ramlibacter sp. Taxonomy (GTDB): domain Bacteria; phylum Pseudomonadota; class Gammaproteobacteria; order Burkholderiales; family Burkholderiaceae_C; genus Ramlibacter. The sequence continues at coordinate 190,250 of NZ_DASZSE010000044.1, forward strand.
CGTTCGCGGCCTTGCACGAGCCGCACGGGTACGCGTTCGCCGATGCCTTCGACCACGCAGCCGATGCCCTCCCGCACGCTCGCGAGCGTGGCGTCGCCGTTCAGGACGAAGAGAAACTGTTGCTCTTCGTCGATGCGGTCGCCCGCGGGACGCGCCCAGCGTACATAGGGGCCGCCCGTGTTGAAGCGCCATTCGCCCGCGGTGAGTTCGCCCTTGATCGGCTTGAATGCTTCGCGCGTTCGCAGGGTGCAGGCGATGCCGGGCGGAAGATCCTCGCGGAAGTCGAACACCCATTCGCGCTCGCTCGTCCAGCGGCCGTTGCCCGCGGTGGCTTGCGCATCGCTGCAGGTGATCTGCAGCGGCGCGGGCGCCTTCGGGTCTCCGAAGGCGAGCACGGCGTTATCGAACTTCGCGACCACCTGCCGCACGCGCGAGACTTCGCCCTGAGGCGAGACGCTCACGATGCGCGCCGCGTGCGCGCCGATCATGGTGCAGCAGCCGAGCAGGGCTGCCGCAAGGCGGATTCTTGTTTTTTTCGTCAGCACTCCGATCCCTCTCGCTTCGCTCTGGAGATGCGCACCTGGCGCGAAGCGAGATGATCGGTGCAGCGCTACGGTGGGTCAAGCGAGCCGAACTCGGTCGCCGCTGACGCTCCCTCTCCCTCTCCCTCCGGGAGAGGGTTGGTCTTCCCTACGCCGCCGTCATCGACACGAGTTCCTGCTGCCTTTGCCGCAACTGGTCCCGCAACGCCACCAGATCCATCCCCGGTGCCGTCCTCGCTTTCGGAAACAGCTCGTCGCGTTCCTCCTTCACGTGATGCTCGATCGCCCTGTTCAGGCGGGCCACGAGATCGTCCACTTCCGCGCTCGCCGCGCCTGCTTCGCGAATCTGCGCGATGAGTGCCTTGGCTTGCGCATGCTCTTCCTCGGCTTCGTCCAGCAAGTCGCCATCGGCGGGCAGTGCCTCGCGCAGCGCGGGGTAGAAGATTTCTTCTTCGATCTGCGCATGCACGCTGAGCTCGTCGCAGATCTTCATCGCGATGTCGAGCCGGTTCACGGCATCCGGCGAATCCGGCGCGACCGCAAGGCGCGCGTAGCCGACGAAGAGGTGCTTGACGGCAATGTGGTCCGCATCGAGCAACTCGCACGCGTCCCGGTATTCCATGGTGATCATTTCAGTTCTCACGTTGGGTCGTTCGACGAAGTTCACAGAAGCGGCGGATCCATCTCGCGGCCGAAATGGCGGTGCTTGCCCATCGCCGCGATGAAGGCCGCCGCGGCATTCGCCCCATCGGCCGCATCCGCCATGAGCAGGCCCGTGTCGCCTTGCGACTGGCTCTTGTCCATCGCGGCGGGCAGTCCGGCCTTGGCGAGCAGCGTCCGTGACGCGCCGAGCGCAAGGATGGTCTTGCAGTGGCGAAACTGGTCCTTGACGAATTCCAGCGCGTGGCCGTCCTGCGCGAGTGCGGCCACGGCGGCCTCGCCGTCCGGCAGCACGAGCGCATCGAAGAGGAAGCCGGGCTCGTTTTCCAGCGACGCATCGGCGTCGAGCGTCTCGCCGCCCGCGGTCGGCATCGGTCCGATGCGCGTCCCCACGAGGCGCGCCACCGCGCCGGCTTCGACGAGGGCCTTCTGCACGCTCGCGATCGATTCGCCTTCCACGCCGGGCGCCACGAGCAACGCGACCTTGCGCCCGCGGATGCTGCCGTCACCGGGCCGCGCCATCAACGAAAGCGCGGGCGACTTGCGCACTTCCGGCGTCGGCGGCTCGGCCAGCACGCGCGCAAGCGGCGCGGGCAGCGGGTCCATGCCGAGTCCCATGCCCACCTTGTTCGCGAGCCATTCGGAAACGTTGCGCAGCGACGCGACCATGCGCTCGCGCACGGCCGGGACCGTCACTTTCGAGAGCTCGAAGCGGAACGCATTGGCGATGTGGTCCTGCTCCACGGGCGTCTGGCTCTCGAAGAAGAGCGTGGCCTGCGTGTAGTGGTCCGCGAACTTCTCGGGCTTGGCGCGCACCTTGCCCTGCTCCTCCTTCGCGTGGATGCGCGCGGGCACCGAAACGAAGCCCTGCTGCGCGCCCGCCTGGAAGGGGCAACCACCCGCGAGCGAGTTGGGCTCGTACGACACGCGCCCCCGCGGGATCGCCTGGCGATGGAAGCCGTCGCGCTGGTTGTTGTGCACCTGCACGACCGGCGCGTTGATCGGGATCTCGTGGAAGTTCGGTCCGCCCAGCCGCGAGAGCTGCGTGTCGTGATACGAGTGGATGCGCCCGGCGAGCAGCGGATCGTTGCTGAAGTCGATGCCCGGGATGATGTTGGCCGTGCAGAACGCGACCTGCTCCGTCTCCGCGAAGAAGTTGTCGGGATTGCGGTCGAGCACCATGCGCCCGACGGGGCGCAGCGGCACGAGTTCCTCGGGCACGATCTTGGTCGCGTCGAGGATGTCGAAGCTGAATGCGTCGGCCTGCTCCTCGGTGAACACCTGCAAGGCCAGTTCGTATTCGGGGTACGCGCCGGATTCGATGCGTTCCCACAGATCGCGGCGATGGAAGTCGGGGTCGGGTCCGGCGATCTTCACGGCCTCGTCCCACACCAGCGAATGCGTGCCCGCCACCGGCGACCAGTGGAACTTCACGAACACCGACGCGCCTTCCTCGTTGACCATGCGAAACGTGTGGACGCCGAAGCCCTGCATCGTCGCGAAGCTGCGCGGAATCGCGCGGTCGCTCATCACCCACATCAGCATGTGCGTGGATTCGGGCATGAGCGACACGAAGTCCCAGAACGTGTCGTGCGCGCTCGCCGCCTGCGGCATCTGGTGGTGCGGCTCGGGCTTGACGGCGTGAATGAGGTCGGGGAACTTCATCGCATCCTGGATGAAGAAGACCGGGATGTTGTTGCCCACCAGGTCCCAGTTGCCTTCGTCGGTATAGAACTTCACTGCGAAGCCGCGCACGTCGCGCGCGGTGTCCTTGGAGCCGCGCTCGCCCTGCACGGTGGAAAAGCGCACGAAGACGGGCGTGCGCTTGCCGGCTTCCCGGAACGGCGCGGCCCGGGTGATGTCCGTGAGCGGCTCGTAGCATTCGAAGAAGCCGTGCGCGCCGGAGCCGCGCGCATGCACGATGCGCTCGGGAATGCGCTCGTGATCGAAGTGGGTGATCTTCTCGCGCAGCACGAAGTCTTCGAGCAGCACGGGGCCGCGCGTGCCGTACTTCAGCGAATTCTGGTTGTCCGAGACAAAGACGCCCTGGTTGGTCGTCATCGCGCGGCCGCTCGAGTCCACGCGCACCCGGTCGAGCGGCTCGATCGTGGCGTTCAGGCCGGCGGGCGCGACGCTGCCGGTCTTCTCGGAACCGTTTTCTTCCGACAGGGTGCTCGCCAGCGGCAAGCGCGACTCCGCTTCCACGGTCTTGCCGGGCGGCGGCTCGAGGCCGTTGGCGAAACCGTGTTCCGGCCCCTTGTTGGGATTGTCGGGCAGGCCGCGCGCCAGCGCGTCGGTTTGCGCGTGCTGCAGCGATTGGGGATCGTCCTCGGCGGCAAGGGCCTTCGCGGGGCCGCTGTCGGTGTTGCGGGCCGCGGCCTTGGGCGCGGCGGATTTCAAGGCTTTGGGGGGCTTCGAATTGGATTGGGTGGACTTCGGCATGGGTTCGATTTCAGAGATGGATCGCACCCGCGGTGACGACCTGTCACCGCCTGGGGCGTCTGAAATCTGCCAGCGGCCGCGGCCCGGCTCTGTGGGCCCTGTCCGACGCTCATGTCGGACTGGCGCTGCTCTTGCGTGGATTCGGCGAACGCGCGCTTCAGCTCGATTTCTCGGACCAGAGTTCACCGCCCGTCGCCCAGTTGGCGGGCTTCACGTCGAAGAGGATGACGTCGACGGATTCGGGCTTGCTCCCGAGCGCCTTCACGCAGGCCTGCGTGAGCTCCTTCACGAACTCGCGCTTCTGCTCGGGCGTGCGTCCTTCGAAGAGTTCGACTCGGATGGTGGGCATGGGGACTCCTTTTGCTTGGATGACAGGGCGTGAAGACTCGCAACGATACACTGCGGGGTTTCCCATGAATCCCATCCTTCCCATCGTTGTCGCGACGCTCGCGGCCGGCATCGGCAGCGTCTGGATCGCCGCGGGGATCATGCGAGTGGGCTGGCTTGCCGGCCACGACGCGCAGGCGCGCGGCAAGGGCGAGCAGCATCTGCTGAGCCTCGCGGCCGGAGCGCTCCTTGCCACGTCGTTCATGCACCTGCTGCCCGAAGCGTTCGAAAGCCGCAGGGACGCGCGGGACCTGCTCACGATGCTGCTCGCGGGCGTCGTGTTCTTCTTCCTGCTCGACAAGGCCGAGCTCTGGCACCACGGCCACGAGCATCATCATGACGAGGGCGAGGGCGAGGGCGAGGGCGAGGACGCGCACGGTCACGGCGCCCACGCGGCGCATCCCCCGACCGGGCATCGTCGCAAGACCCCCTCGCGTGGCGGCGGCTGGGCGGTCCTCACCGGCGACAGCGTGCATTGCTTCGGCGACGGCATCCTCATCGCGTCGACCTTCATGGCCGACCTGCGGCTCGGCCTCGTGGCGGCGCTTGCCGTGCTCGCGCACGAAGTGCCGCACCACATCAGCGACCTGGTCGTGCTGCGCCAGACGAGCGATCGCGGCGCCGCGCTGCTGAAGGTCTCGCTCGCGGGGGCGTTCACGGCGCTGGGGGGCGTCGCGGGATGGTGGCTCGTCGACCGGCTCGCGAACTACCTGCCGTTTTTCCTCGTGGCGGCGAGCTCCAGCTTCATCTACGTGGCGCTCGCCGACCTGATTCCGCAGCTGCAAAAGCGCCTGGGCGCACGCGAGACCATGCTGCAGATCGCGTGGCTTTTCGCGGGCATCGTGCTCGTGATGCTCGTCAGCAATCTCGCGCACGAGCACTGAAAGCGGCACCGCGCGGGCGCAACAGCCGCGCGAAGGACCGCGTCGGAAGTGTCGGCCGCGTCCGACAGCCGGTGTCGTGGCGTCCGACAAATTCATGAGGCTCACCGTCCTATCGTTGACGCAGATGGCCGCGTAGTCGCGGTCGTTCGTGCCGGCCGATGCGAAGGCCGGCAGCAAGGACATCCTCATCCACAGGAGAACGGCAGATGGCATCCAGAGATTACGAAGACCGCGACCGTCAAGGCCGCTGGGGCGCAAGCGCCGAGTCCGGCTCGCAGCAAGAGTCCGCACGGGGGCAGGGACTGGGCGGCGAATCGCGCAACTGGACCGGCGCCGCGGGCAACGGAGCGTCCGCCCAGCAGCCGGGGGGCGCTTGGGGTTCGCAGCAGGGATCGCAGGGACCGCAGGGCAGCTGGGATTCGCGTCCCGGCACGGAATTCGGCTCGCAACAGTCGGGCGGATACGGTGGCTATGGCGGCGAAAGCCACGGCTACGGCCGCGGTGACCGCGGCGAATATGGCGCAGGCCAGAACTACGGCCGCGGCGAGTTCGGCTCGCAAGGCGGCAGCGGCGACTACGGCAGCCACGGCGCCTGGAACCGCAACGCGGGTGGCGGCACCCACTCGGGCGGCTTCGGCGGCGCGGGCCACTACGGAGGCCAGCAAGGCCCGCAAGGTCAGCAAGGTCAGTGGGGCGGCAGCGGCCAGGGCTATGGGCAAGGCGGCGCATGGGGCGGCCAGCAAGGCGACTGGAACCGCTATGGCCAGCAAGGCCAGTGGGGCAGCGGCGGCGGCTCGCAGGGCGGGTCCGGCCAGTACGGACAAGGCGGCCACCAGGGCATGGGCCAAGGCGGTGGGTACGGCGGCGGATACGGTGGCGGTTATGGTGGCCAAGGTGGCGGCGGGTACGGCGGTACGGGCGGCGGCACGGGCGGCGGCACGGGCGGCGGCATGGGCATGCACTCGCAACCCGGCTACGGCGGCCAGGGCAACACGTACAACCAAGGCAGCTACGGCAACCAGGGCGGCGGCTACGGCCCGTATGGCGGCTCGCCCGGCCAGGGCGGCGGCTTCGGCAGCGGCTATGGCCAGCAGCCGGGCGGCGGCTATGGCGGCCAGACGTTCAGCGGCCAGGGTGGCCCAGGCTACGGGCAGGGCTACGGCCAGAGCGGAGGCGGCTACGGCAGCGCCTACGGCCAGGGCGACAGCTACGGGCAAGGCGGCAGCTGGGGACAGGGCAGCCACGGCGGCCAGGCAGGCGGCAGCTATGGTGCCTCGGGCAGCCATGCCCAGGGTCACGGCGGGCAGCATCACGACCCCGACTACCACCAGTGGCGCGAAGAACAGATTCGCAACCTCGACAACGACTACCAGACGTGGCGGCAGGAGCGCTATCGCAAGTTCTCCGACGAGTTCACGAACTGGCGCAACAGCCGCAGCGGCGGACTCGGCTCCGACACGGGCTCTCGCGGTTCCGCGAGCAGCTCGCAAGGTTCCGCCGGCACGCGGGGCGACTACGGCACCACGGGCCAGAGCGGCTCGAGCAGCCTGCAGGGCGGCGCGAGCGGCGGCACGAGTGGCGGCGGCACGAGTGGCACCACCACCAGCGGTACGAGCGGCATGAGCGTCGGCGCCGGCGGCAGCACGAGTGGCATCGGTGGAGCCGCGGGTGGTTCGGCGACGAGCGGATCGGGCACGACCGGCGGCGGCAGCACTTCGTCGAGCAGCGGTTCGCCGGGTCGCAAGTGAAACGCTGGAGTCCGCTCATGAAAAGACCATTGCATCCGCTGGCCGCGTGCATCGCGCTGGCATTCGCCGCCGGCGCGGCCCTCGCGGCCGGCTCATCCACGGCGCCTCCCACGCCGACCGCTCCCGCTGTCGCCACCGCGCCCGCCGCGCAGCCCGGCACGGGCACGCGCAACGCCGAGTCGAAGAAGGACGACAAGCTGTCCCACGGCGACCGCCGCTTCGTCGAGAAGGCCGCGGGCGGCGGCCTCTTCGAAGTGCAGATCGCGCAGCTCGCCCAGGCCAAGGCGAGCGACCCGAACGTCAAGAACTTCGCGACCATGATGGTGGACGACCACACGAAGGCGAACAACGAGCTCGCGCAGATCGCGAACGCGAAGAAGGTCGAACTGCCGGCGGCGCCGCCGCATTCGGACCGCAGGAAGATCGAGAAGCTCGGCAAGAAGACCGGCTCGGACTTCGACCAGGCCTTCATCGACGAAGTGGGCGTGAAGGGCCACAAGAAGACCATCCGGATGTTCGCGAAGGCCGCCCAGCAACTGAAGGACGCCGACTTGCGCGCGTTCGCTCAGAAGACGCTGCCCACGCTGCAGAAGCACTTGGCCGAAGCCGAGAAGATTCAGACCGCGATGAAGGGTGGCAGCAATCCCGCTTCCATGGGCAGCGGCCCGATGCCGCGAGGTCCGTCCGCGGGGACGCCCAGCCCGAAGAACAAGGGAAGCTGACCCGGTGAGGCGGCCGCGCGCGCTGCTGGGCGTGGCGGCCGCCGCGGCGCTCGCGGTCGCCGGGACGCCGTCGAACGCCGCGGCCCCTTCGCGAGCGGATGCCGCGGGCGAGCCGATGTTCGGTGCCACCCGGCCCGCCGGCGCGAGGCATCTCACGCCCGAGCAGCGCCAGGAGCGCAGGTTTCTACAGGATGCCGCCGCCTCCCTGCGATTCGCGTCCGATGCGTCGAAGCTTGCGCTGAAGAAGTCGAAGGACCCGCTCGTGCGCGAACTCGCAAGCGCGATCCTGCGCGAACACGAATCCAGGGCGGGCGATCTGCGCTGGCTGCTGCACGTGCGCGAGATGGCGCCCCCGATGCTTGCCGACGCCCAGGTGAAGGCGCTGAAGGTCCTGAACCGCGCGGGCGCACGCAGGTTCGACCGCCTGTATCTCGAAGCGGTGGGTCTGCGTTCGCGCTCTGCCGCCATCGCGGATGCCGAGCGCATGGCCACCGCCGCACCCGACCCCGCGGTGCGCGCGTGGGCCCGGTCCGTCCTGCCCGCGCTGCGCGATCAGTTCGCGATGGCCGAGAGGGACGCGACCGCGACGCGGCGCTTCTCACGCGGCTCGAGTCCGCACGCGGCATCGCGCACGCGCACGGTGGATATCTCTACTGCACCTGGTAGCCGGTGACGCGCCAGCGGCCGTCGCTTTCGCGCAGGGTTGTCACGATCTCCTTCGCGTCGGCCTTGCGCTCGAACTTGCTTTCGAAGAGCACGGTGACGTAGTCGCCGTCGGGGTAGCCGGGCAGCGACGTCTTGTACATCACCCCGGCGACTTCGCGCTCCACGAGCGCGCCGAGCGGCTCGCGCACCTTCGGAACGTTGTCCATCCACATGCCGAGCGACACGTTCTTGCGAAAAAGCGCGCTCGAACGTTCCCAGGCCGTGCCCCAGTCCCGGCGGTCGAGCAGGCCGATCCAGCCGGTCGCGGCCAGTTTGCCTTCGTTTTCCTTTTCGGTGTCCCGCTTCACGCCGCTCGCGGCCGCAGCGGGCGCGGCAGGTGCCGCCTCGGGAGGCGCCTTCCCGGATGGCTTGAGCTGCGCGAAGGCGCGCGTGACGGCCGTGAGGCCCAGAAGTGACAGGAGGTGAACTCGGCGCTTCATTCGTCTGGCTCTTCAATGCAATAGTCTGCGATGCGGGCAGTCTACCGCGTGGGCTGCGGACGCCCTCCGCCGGCTTCGTGCCGCTTCAGTCTCCGCGCCTCTCCGCGCCTCTCCTCATGCGCGCGCGAGGAGCTCGCGCATGAGGCGCGCATGCACCTGGCCCTGGTCTTCGAAGTTCGTGTTGAAGACGACGTGCACGCTCTGCGCGAGTGTCGCGAGGTGCTTGATTTCCGGCACCATCGCGGCGAGCTCGTCCCGGTGGTACCAGTAGTTGAAGCGCGCGCTCGAGGAAGGCGCTTTCGTGAGGTTCCAGGTGTCCGCGTTTCGCCCGTGCAGCCGCACGAGCGCGAGCATCGGATTCGTCACGGCCCACACGCAGGGCACGCAGTTGGCGAAGCCCTGCGGGCCGTCGACCACCGTGTGCACGACGCCGAGCCGCGATTGGAGCGCGAGCGTCTTTTCCGCATGGTCGCCTTCGAACCAGGTGCGGTTGCGAAATTCGTACGCGAGGAGGTGGCCGGGCATCTTCGATGCGCAACGCTGCACGAACGCGATGCCTTCGCGGTTGCGCAGGATGCCGGGCGAGAACTGGAAATGCACCGCGCCCAGCTTGCCGGCGGCCTTCAGCGGCGCCAGTGCCTCGGCGAAGCGGCGCCAGAGTTCGTCTTCGATCTCCGGCGGGAGGTCTCCGAGGTAAAGCGAACGCAGTGGCTTCGCACCGAGGGCCTGCCGGATGTCCTTGTGCAGGACCATCGGTTGCGCCGAATGGCCGGTGAAGAGCCGGAAGGCCTTCACGTTGAACACGAAGCCCGGCGGCGTGCGATCGGCCCAGAGCTGCGCGTTCTGCGGCGTGGGCATGCCGTAGTAGCTCGAATCGACTTCCACCATCGGGAACTGCGTGGCGTAGTAGCGCAGCCGCGCCTCGGCGGTCTTCGCTTCCTTCGGATAGAAGCGCCCGCACTCGATCAGGGTCTTGTCGGTCCACGACGCGGAGCCGACGAGGATGGATTCGCTCACTGGATCAATGTACAGTATCGGCTCAGAAAATGCAGCACCCTGAATCGACTGGCAATCCATCGGACCTTCCACCCGAGCGGTCCGACCCGCTCGCTTCGCTCAATCCGGCGCAACGCGAGGCCGCCACGCACGGCACGGGCGACACCGCTGGCGACAAGCGGCCGCTGCTCGTGATCGCGGGCGCCGGATCGGGCAAGACCAGCACGCTCGCGCATCGCGTTGCCAACCTCATCCGGCATGGCGCCGATCCGCAGCGCATGATGCTGCTCACCTTCAGCCGGCGCGCCGCGCAGGAGATGGAGCGTCGCGTCGAAGGCGTGTTGCGTCCCTTGCTCGCCGGCGCGAACGTCCGGCTGCCTTGGAGCGGCACGTTCCACAGCATCGGGGCGCGGCTCCTGCGCGAATACGCGCTTCGCATCGGGCTCGAAGACAACTTCACGATCCACGACCGCGCCGATTCCGAAGATCTCCTCGGGCTCGTGCGCCACGAAGCGGGCTTTCGCGAATCGAAGAACCGCTTTCCCCAGAAGGCCACGTGCCTGGGCATCTACTCGCGCGTGCTCAACACCCGCGAGCCGCTCGGCCGCGTGCTGCAGGCGCTCTACCCATGGTGCGTGCAGTGGGAAGACGAGCTGAAGAAGCTCTTCGGCGCGTACGTGGAAGCCAAGCAGCAGCAAAACGTGCTCGACTACGACGACCTGCTCGCCTTCTGGGCCGACATGATGGCCGAGCCCGCGATCGCGCGGGAGGTCGGCGCGCGCTTCGACCATCTCCTCGTGGACGAGTACCAGGACACGAACCGGCTGCAGGCCGAAATCATCTTCGCGATGAAGCCAAGCGGCGAAGGCGTGACCGTGGTCGGCGACGACGCGCAGTGCATCTATTCGTTTCGCGGCGCGACGGTGCGCAACATCCTCGACTTCCCGAACCGGTTCGCGCTGCCGGCGCGCATCGTGACGCTCGAGCAGAACTACCGCAGCACGCAGGCGATCCTGGATGCGAGCAACGCGGTGATCTCCGAGGCGCGCGAGCGCCACACCAAGAATCTCTTCAGCGACAAGGCCCTCGGGGGCCGCGCACGGCTCGTGCTCGTGCCCGACGAGGCGCAGCAGGCGCGGTGGGTTGCGGACGAGGTGCTGCGCGAACGCGAAGCGGGCACGGTGCTCAAGCGCCAGGCCGTCCTCTTTCGCGCGAGTCACCACAGTGCCGCGCTGGAGCTGGAACTCGCCCGGCGCAACGTGCCCTTCGTCAAGTTCGGTGGCCTGAAGTTCCTCGAGTCCGCGCACGTGAAGGACCTGCTCGCGGTGCTGCGATTCGCGCACAACCCGCGCAGCCGCATGGCAGGCTTTCGCGTGGCTCAGCTCGTCCCCGGCATCGGCGCCGCGACCGCGACGCGCCTGCTCGATGCGATGGCCGAAGCGCCGGAGCCGGACACGGCGCTCGCGCGATTCGAGCCCGCGCCCGGCGCGAGGAATGAATGGGCGCGATTCGCCGCGCTCTTCGCGAAGCTGCGCGACCGCGAGATCGCGTGGCCCGCGGACATCGAGCTCGCGAAGGCCTGGTACCTGCCGCAGCTCGAACGCATGCACGACGACGCTTCGGCGCGCAAGCTCGACTGCGAGCAGCTCGCGCGCCTGGCTGCCGGCTACGCGAGCCGCGAACGCTTCCTCACGGAGCTCACGCTCGACCCGCCGGAAGCCACGAGCGACTTCAGCGGCCCGCCGCTGCGCGACGAGGACTACCTCATCCTCTCGACGATCCATAGCGCGAAGGGCCAGGAATGGAAGGCGGTGCACGTGCTGAACGTGGTGGACGGCTGCATTCCGAGCGACATGGCCACGGGTTCCACCGAAGAGATCGAAGAGGAACGCAGGCTCCTTTACGTGGCGATGACGCGCGCGAAGGAGCATCTGCACCTCGTCGTGCCTCAGCGCTTCTACGTCACGCAGCAAAGCGGCGGCGGCGACCGCCACATGTACGCGGGCCGCACGCGCTTCATCGGCGAGGGGATGTTGCGCCACTTCGATCAGGTGACGTGGCCCGAGGCCGTGCCGGCGGTGAAGGGCGCCGCGGGACGCGAGGCGGCCGTGCTGCAGGTGCGGGAGCGCGCCCGCTCGGCGTGGCGCTGACGCTCTTGTGTTCATGCTCGTGCAAGCGAGCGCCGGCGGCTTGGCCGGCTTCCGGCTCAGTCCCCTGGTCTATCCATCAGGAGACCTTCTTTCAGGAGTGCCTCCACGATGTCTGCCTGACGGGCGTCCCGCCGCCTCTTCAGGGCCAGCCTGCTTCGCGTCTGCGAGGCCATCCAACGTTTGAACTCGACGAAGGTCTTTGGAGAGACTGTGCGCATGAGGGCCATGCGGCCGGACGAAGCCGCGACCACATGCTCGAACCTCCTGGCGGTGGTCAGGACCGAAGCCCGTACGGCCTGGACTGGCCACAGGTCGTCCTCGTCGTCCGAAAAGCGAAAAGGGTGCGGGTCGGCGCCTTCCGGCTGGCGCCGAAGGAAATCCACTTCGAAGCCTCGCGCATTCACGGCGGTTTCGTTCTGGCCCTCCTTGCGCCGAAAGCTTGGATCGGCACGCCGCAGCACGCCCAGCATCGATGTCTGCAGCTTGCCGAGGTCGGTCACGAACTGGATTCGCTTTCTCGCATCCCAAAGCAGGTCGATGTCCTGGGTTGCCAAGGCTCCCTGCACGATCCGGACCCCGGCGGCGGTTTCGTATGCGTAGAGCGCGTTCGTTCCGACCACGGCGAAGTGGTTGCCGAGGCCGACGTCCTCGAGAGTCCTCAACAGATCCACGACGGACGAAGGCACCCGACCCACCTTCAGTGCCCTGTTCAATCGCTCGGCCTCCAGCAGCGCCGACTGCAGTTGCGAAAGTCTGGACTGCGCTTGCGACTGCCCGGCCTTGAATGCGTCGTAGACCCGCTGAGTCGCGGCCGAGCGGGGACCGATGCGGCGCTGCCGGCCGCCCGCCAGCGTGCGCACCAGGTATTCGTAGTCGCCCTGGCGCTTCCAGTACATGCCGCCTTCATAGCGGCTGGCCTGGAGCTTGAGCCGGTTCCACTCCGAAAAGAGGGTCGACGAGTCGATCAGCTGTCGCGCCGCGCCGTCCGACAGGGGAAGGTAGTCCATGGCCGTGGATTTTCCGCTTTTTTGTTTTGGACGGCCACTTGTCTTTCTTGTATTCTTGACAAAAGAATAAATTCTTGTATTCTTGAATGAGAGCGGAGACGTACCCGGAGCAGCCGATGCCGAGAATCGAAATCGACGACGAGGTATTCGCGTTTCTTCAGGCGAGGGCCAGGCCGTTTGTCGATACGCCCAACTCCGCTCTGCGCAATCTGCTCGGGATCGGGCAGGCCGTTGCCTCGCCAGCGCCGACCGAATCCGATCCGGAGCTCGACGCGCTGCTTGCGCAGGCGGTTGCCCAGCCGCGCTCGTCCAAGGCTCCGAAGGTCGACCTGATGCAGCTCGTTTCGAAGGGTTCGCTGCGCGAAGGGCAGAAAGTCCACCTCATCGACTACCGTGGCAACCGCGTTCGCAAATTGAGTGCGGCGGTGTCTTCGGGCGCCCTGCTGTTCGAGGGGAAGCGCTACTCGATGAGTAGTCTCGCCACCGAATTGCTTAGACGCGAGGGCTACAGGAGCGGCGCGGTGCGCGGCCCGACACACTGGGTGATCGATGACGGGCGCACGGTCAAGGAGCTTTGGGACGCCAAAGGCTTGTCGAAGACGAGGAAGTGAATCCCCGTCGATCCGGGTCGGGATACTCCTGCGTCCTACGGGCACGCGATGGCCCAGCCGACAACGAGGCCGCGGTGCCTGCGTGGGTGGCGAGGCCGTTCACCTCGGCGATAATCGGTGAGTCATGCAACTCACCGGTTCCCCGAACTTCCGCCTCCTTCCGCGCGTCAGGCCCCACACCCTGTTCCGCTCCGACCACCTCGGCGCGCTCGACGAAGACGATGCGCGGCAGGTCCGCGCGCTCGGCATCACGCGCGTGCTCGACTTCCGCGGCGTGAACGAACGCGAGGAGGCCGTGTGCCGCCTGCCCGGCGTCACCGTGCATTCGCTCGCGATCGAGCCCACCGTCGTGCAGAAGATCGACGAGGCGCTCGAGCAGGGGCTCACGCTCTCGGGCGACGACGTGGTCGAGCTGATGCGCGACACCTATCGCGGCTTCGTGCGCACGAGCTCGGACCGCTTCGCGCAGTTCTTCGCCTATCTGCTCGCTTCCAACGAGCCGACGGTGTTCCACTGCACCGCCGGCAAGGACCGCACCGGTTTCGCGGCGGCGCTCGTGCTCTACGCGCTCGGCGCGTCGCATGAAGAAGTGATGCGCGACTATCTTCTTACGAACGAGCTCGTGCGGCCGAGAACACCGGCCGCCGGCCGGCTCGCGCCCGAGATCCGCGACGTGCTCTTCCGCGTGCAGCCGGAATTTCTGCTGGCGGCTTTCGAAGCCATCGAAGAGGACCACGGGACGCTCGACGCCTACCTGCGCGATGCGCTCGCGCTCGGGGAACGCGAGCGGCGAAGGCTTGCAGAGCTCTATCTCTGATCGCGCGGTCCGCGGCCATCCCTGCCGGACTCGGGGGAGCGACACGATCTTCAGCGACGAATGGATGTCGAAGCAAGGGTTCCCCACCGACGCGACGAACGCGGTCGAGCGTTGATCGCGCGGCCGCCGCCGCGCCGCTTTCCGTAACAGCGCCGCGACAGTCTCCTACGTAACGCAACGGGCAGAGCCGACAGTTCGCGCGCTTTGCGTGGACGCACACTGCCTTCACACCGCCGGAGACACCGGCGCCGAAACGAAGGAGCAGAGGCGATGCCAAATCAGGAAGAGTCCGCGACCGGCAAGCCGACGCAAGAGCGGGACCGTCCCTTACCGGACACCCGGCAGGACGACCGCGGAGATGGACCGGCGCGGCCGGGCCTCACCAGTGATGCCCAGCCCGACCTGGTCGCGCCTTCCGGCGTGAACCAGCGCGACCACGGGGCCGCGGAAGACCGGCCGGACGCCGGCGGCACGCTCGACTTCGACGACGGCGGCGACATGGTGCATCCGCGCGGCAAAGTCACGCGGGCCGGGCGCACCTGGGATGAGAAGAATCCATCCGACGCAGGGGACCTGGGAGCGCCGAACGTGGGAATGTCGGATCGCATCGGCCCGAGCGACCCCGACGCCAAACAGACTCGCGACGGCGACCGCCGTGAAGACCCTCGCGCAGACACTCGTGAAGACCCTCACGAGTAGGGCGGCGCGAGAAGCAGTACCCGGCACCGAAGGCAGGCGCATCATGGTCTACGCGATTTTCTCCGCCTCCGTATTGCTGGCCGTGGGCACCGTCTACGCCGCGGCCATCGGATGGCTCTACTTCTGGCAGGAGCGCCTGCTGTTCGAGCCGGCGCCGCTCGCGATCGACGACCCGGTGTGCAGCGACGCGGACACGCGCGAGTTCTTCATCGACGTGCCGGGCGCGCGCCTTTCCGTTGCCCACCTGAGGCTCGAGCGTCCGCGCGGGGTGTTCTTCTTCCTGCACGGCAATTCGGGCAACCTCAAGAAGTGGTTCACCGATCTCGACGCATTCCGCCAGGCCAACTTCGACGTCGTGATGTTCGACTACCGCGGCTTCGGCAAGTCGAGCGGCGAGATCGAAAGCGAGGAGCAGCTGCGTGCCGACGTGTGCGCGGTGTGGGAACACTTCGCGCCGCACTACGCGGGCAAGCGCGTGGTGATCTCGGGGCAGTCGTTGGGAACCGGGCTGGCGGCGGGCCTCGCGGCACAGTTGTGCGCCGCGGGCCACGCGCCGGACCTCACGCTGCTCGTGTCGCCCTACAGCAGCATGCGCGCGCTCGCGGCGGAGCTCTACCCATGGGTGCCGGAAAAGGTGCTGCGCTATCCGCTGCACACGCTCGAGCACGCAGCGAAGCTGTTGGGCCCCGTGATGCTGATCCACGGCAGCAAGGACGAACTGATCCCCATCCACCACAGCGAGACGCTTTGCAAGTCGATGCGGCGGGCCGAACTGCTGCGGGTGGACGGCGCGGGCCACAGCGACGTGCACCAGTATCCGAGCGTGCGCAAGGCGCTCGTGGCGGCGCTGGGGCGTCTTTGAATCGCGCGCATCCGGGCATGCGCGTTCACTTCGCGACGATCACCAGCGCAATGCCGGCGTCACGACCGGTGCGTCCCACAGAGCCTTGAGCTCCTCATCCAGCACCGTCACGGTGATCGAGGCGCCGGCCGTCTCGAGGGAAGTCGTGTAGTTGCCCACGAGCGATCGCGCCGGCGCGACGCCCCGCCGCACGAGCGCTTCGCTCGCCTCCCGATACAGCAGGTAGAGCTCCATCAGGGGGGTTCCTCCGAGCCCATTGACGAATAGCAGCACTTCGTCTCCCCGCACGGGCGCGATGTCCTTGAGGATGGCGTCGAGGAGGTCGGCCACGATCTCCGCCGCGGACCGGACTTGCGTCCGGCGCCGTCCCGGCTCGCCATGGATGCCGACGCCCACCTCCATCTCGTCTTCGCCGATCTCGAACGTCGCGACGCCCGCTTCCGGCACGGTGCAACTGGTGAACGCAACACCCATCGAAGCGGTTCGCGCGTTCACCTTGTCGGCCAGACGCTTGCAGTCGCCCAGTCCGTCGCCTCTCTCGGCTGCCGCGCCCACCATCTTTTCGACCACAACGGTGCCGGCGACACCGCGGCGCCCCGCGCCGTGCGCGCTCGTGTCGAGCGACACGTCGTCGTTGACCAGGACCGAGGCGAACTCGAGGTCCATCATGTCCATTGCCATCTGGAAGTTGAGGACGTCGCCCGCGTAGTTCTTGACGATGAAGAGCACCCCGGCCTCGCCTCCCACCGCCTGCGCCGCCGCGAGCATCTGATTCGGCGTGGGCGAAGTGAAGACCGCGCCGGGGCAGGCGGCATCGAGCATTCCCGATCCGACGAAGCCGATGTGCAGCGGCTCGTGCCCCGAGCCGCCGCCCGAGATGATCGCGACCTTGGAGCGATCGGGGTGCCTGCGCGCGAAGAACAAGGGATCGGCATTCAGCGTGACCAGCCCCGAGTGCGCTGCCGCGAAGCCCAACGCGCTTTCGAAGACGATATCGCTCGGTATGTTGGTGAACTTCTTCATGCGTCCCCAGCCGTTCCTGCATCATTATGGTCACGCTGTCAGCGGGCTGTCACGCGGTTCAGGCCAGGTTTTCGGCGGTGATGATTTCGATCCGCGGATTGCTCACGGCGAGCGCGCCTCGCACCTCTTCGCACAGGAGCCGCAGCACTCGTGCGGCGGTCATGATCCCGTAGTGCACGTCCTGCTGCAGCACGTAGGTGACGACGTTCGCCACGAGCAGCGTCCGATGCATTTCCAGCAGGTCGTGGACGGCGAAGCCGAGCGAGCTGTCGTAGCCGTACTCCTGCAGCGCGCGGCTGACTCCGTGCGAACCGGGACCGACGTTGTAGAGCGCATGGATGCGGCCGCCGACCTTCTGCGGATCGAGAAATTCCTTGGCGAACGCGTAGGCTTGCTCCTCGGCCTCCGGCATGTCGGGCAGCTCGAACAGCATCGCGTGGGGAAAGCGTTCCTCCAGCACCTGCGCGAAGCCGATGCGCCTGTCGATCTCGGCGGCGAAGCGCGTGGGCGGCGATAGCATCACGCAGCGGCTTTCCTGTGCGGAAGGCAGGCCGCGCCCGAGCAAGAGCCCCGCCGTGCGGCCCGCGGCGCGGTTGTCGGCGCCGACGAAGGTCTCGCGCTGCGAGCCCGGCACGTCGGAAAAGAGCGTGACCACGTGCACGCCCGAGCGCACCAGCTCGTTGATCGCGAGCTTCACTTGCGGCACGTCGGGCGCGAGCAGGGCGATGCCGTCCAGGTCGGTCATCTTCGCAAGCTCGCCCGCGAAGTCCGCGCCGTCGCTGTTGGGCAACCGGTGCGTGATCTCCGTGATGTGCTGGTGGCGAAAGTCGCCCGCGGCCTGAGCGACCATGCGGTCGATCATGTCGAAGAACCCGCGCCGGGCGGCCGGCAGCACGAAGCCGAAGCGGTAGTTCGGCGTCGCGCGCGGCCGGCCGCGCGTGGGAGCGCCGGCGCCCAGCGACGCCATCACCGAGCGGACCCGCTCGACCGTCGCCGGGTTCACGCCGGGGCGATTGTTCAACACCCGGTCGACCGTCGCTGTGCTGACGCCGGCTGCCTCGGCGATCTGGTTGATGGTTGCAGGCATTCCCCTCAATCAATCAATCGCCATCCTGGCATTGATGGGAATGTACTGCAGTTTTCGCCAGCCCGACACCGCAAGCGCCGGCCGCGGCATGCACGACGGCGTTCCAGGCCACGAGTGAGGACCATGATTGATTTGCATTGCAGCATAGGGTTTGTATTGATGGATTTATTAAATGATGTAAATACCATCAATCCCATCAGACGGTCGCCCCCGGCCTGGCGTGAGGTACCCGGCGCAGGACGCGGACGAGAGGCTGATGCGCGAGGCGGATGGGCCGCCTCGCATCTTCCGCAACTCTTGGAGACACTAGATGAGCAAAATCCGATCGAGCCTCTTGCGGCTGCTCGCCGGGGCATCGCTGGCCCTCACGGGGCTCGGCGCGCACGCGCAGGACAAGACCCTCACCCTGTGCTGGGCCGCGTGGGATCCGGCCAACGCATTGGTGGAGCTGTCGAAGGACTTCACCGCGCGCACCGGCATCCAGATGAAGTACGAGTTCGTGCCCTGGCCGAATTTCGCGCAACGCATGCTCAACGAGCTCAACTCGAAAGGCAAGCTGTGCGACTTGCTGATCGGCGACAGCCAGTGGATCGGCGGCGCGGCGGAGCAGGGGCACTACGTCAAGCTGAACGACTTCTTCGACAAGAATGGCATCGGCATGAAGGACTTCATGCCGGCAACCGTCAGGGGCTACTCCGAGTGGCCGAAGGGCACGCCCAACTACTGGGCGCTGCCCGCCATGGGCGACGCGGTCGCTTTCTCGTATCGCAAGGACTGGTTCTCCCGGCCCGAGCTGCGCGCGGAGTTCAGGAAGAAGTACGGCCATGAGCTCGAAGCGCCGAAGACCTGGGAGGAGTTCAAGCAGGTGGGCCAGTTCTTCCAGGGCCGCATGATCGACGGCAAGAAGGTCTACGGCGCGGCGCTTTATACCGAGCGCGGCTCCGAAGGCATCACGATGGGCGTGACCAACACGCTGTACGCCTACGGCTTCGAATACGAGGACCCGAAGAAGCCGTACGAGATGAAAGGCTGGGTCAACAATGCGGGCGCCCTGAAGGGCCTGAAGCTCTACAAGGAGCTGTACGACACCGTCACTCCGCCCGGCCACAGCAATGCGTACATGACCGAGAACCTCGACGCGTACAAGTCCGGGCAGGTCGCGATGCAGATGCAGTTCATCGCCTTTTTCCCGGGGATCTCCAAGGACCCGAACGTCGGCGGCGACAAGAGCGGCTTCTTCCCGATCCCCAGGGGCGACAAGCAATTCGCGCAACTCGGCGGCCAGGGCATTTCGGTCGTGCAGTACTCCGACAAGAAGGACATGGCGCTGCAGTACATGAAATGGTTCGCGCAGCCCGCCGTGCAGAAGAAGTGGTGGGATTCGGGCGGCTTCACGTGCCTGCAGTCGGTGCTGAACGCACCTGGATTCGACAAGAGCACACCGTACGCCAGGACGTTCCTGGACTCCATGAAGATCGTGAAGGACTTCTGGGCCGAGCCGTCGTACGCGCAGCTGCTGCTCGCGATGCAAAACCGCGTCCACGATTACGTCGTCGCCGGCAAGGGCACGCCCCAGGCCGCGTTGGACGGGCTCGTCAAGGACTGGACCGAGATCTTCCGCGAAGACGGCAAGCTGAAGTAGAAGCCCACCCCCCCCGCCAAGCGCCTTCGGCGCCTGCGCCTCGCGGGAAGCGCCGGCGGACCGGCCGCGAGCCGGGCCCGCGGGGGGCTTCCGAACGCGGAAGCGGCCAACCAGAGACAGACGATGAGGAGCTTACCGTGAAGCCTCGGTTTTTCATGCAAGGGAATGCGTCGGCCGGCATGCGGCTCGAAGCCGCCAGCCTGCCCGCTGCCGGCGGCGCGCTGTTGCGCCACGGCTTGTCCGACCGGGCGCTCGCGTGGCTCTTCGTCGGCCCCACGGTTGCGCTGCTGCTTGCGTTCAACATCTTTCCGTTGCTGTGGACGATCTGGCTGTCCTTCACGCGCTACCGCGCGAACCGGCCCGATGCGGGCAGCGCGTGGGTCGGCCTGGACAACTACCGCCGGGTCCTCGGCAGCGAAGCGGTGTGGGACCACATGCAGGTCACCGCGCATTTCATGTGCTGGTCCATCGCCCTCGAGATGCTGCTCGGCTTCGGCCTGGCGCTTCTGCTGAACCGCAAATTCCGCTCGCACAGCTTCTGGAGCACGGCCATCCTGCTGCCGATGATGCTCGCGCCCGCGGTCGTCGGCACGTTCTGGAAATACTTCTTCGAGCCCCAATACGGCATCTTCAACTACATCGTCGGCTTCTTCGGCGGTCCGCAGAAGTTCACCATGCTCGGCGACGTCGATCTGTCCCCGTGGGCGATCGTGCTCGTGGACACCTGGATGTGGACGCCGTACGTGATGCTGCTGCTGCTCGCGGGACTGCGTTCGATTCCGCCTTATCTCTACGAGGCCGCGGAGATCGACCGCGCGTCCGAGTGGACCAAATTCTGGCGCATCACCTTGCCGATGGTGTTGCCCTTCATCGTCCTCGCGCTGCTTTTTCGCTCCATCGAGAACTTCAAGATGTTCGACCTCGTGAACAACCTCACCAATGGCGGGCCGGGCTCGGTGACGGAGGTCGCGTCGATTTCGCTCGAGCGCGAAGCGTTCGAGAAATGGCGAACGGGCCACGCCTCGGCGTTCGCGATCATCCTCTTCGTCGCGATCTACGGCATGTCGCTCGTGACGGTGCGCTTCCTGGACAAGGTGAAACAGCGATGAAAGCCGCGCCGCACAGCCCCCTTGAGCCGAGCCGTCTTTCCAGGTGGTTCGCCGCTGTCGCCGTGGTCACCTACGCGGTGCTGTCGCTGATCCCGCTCGCGTGGATCTTCATGACGAGTTTTCGCACGCCGAGCGACGCGATCGCCTACCCGCCCAAGGTGTTCGCCGAGCCCTCGCTCATCGGCTACGTGAACCTGTTCACGACGCGCTCGCGCGTGTCGCAGGAAGAACTGCGATCGCTTCCGCCGCCGGCGGCATGGTATGAAAAGCTCGTGCGCGAGCAGCAGATGATTCTGGCCGGTCCCTCGCGCTTCAAGGACCGCTACGTCAATTCGCTTGCCATCGGCTTCGGCTCCACGCTGCTGTCGGTCGTTCTGGGCACCCTTGCCGCCTATGCGTTCTCGCGCTTTCGCGTGCCCGGCAAGGACGACTGGATGTTCTTCATCCTGTCCACGCGGATGATGCCGCCGATTGCCGTGGCGATCCCGATCTACCTCATGTTCCGCCAGGTCGGGCTGAGCGACACGCACACGGGCCTCGTCCTCATGTACACGGTGGTCAACCTGTCGCTTGCGGTATGGCTGCTCACGGGCTTCATGGACGAGATCCCGCGCGAGTACGAGGAAGCCGCGATGGTCGACGGCTACACGCGGCTGCAGGCTTTCCTGCGCGTGGTGCTGCCGCAGGCTGCAACCGGCATCGCGACGACCGCCATCTTTTGCCTGATCTTCGCCTGGAACGAATACGCTTTCGCGCTGCTGCTCACGAGCGGCACCGCGCAGACCTCCGCGCCATTCATCCCCACGATCATCGGCGAAGGCGGCCTCGACTGGCCCGCCATGGCCGCGGGCACGACGCTCTTCCTGCTGCCCGTGCTCGTCTTCACCGTCTTGCTGCGCAAGCACCTGCTGCGCGGCGTCACCTTCGGAGCGATCCGCAAATGACCGCACTCGCAAACACGCGCCGTCTCTTGCGCCGCGCACCCTGGGAGCGTGTCACGACGCTTGCGATCGGCACCGGCCTGGCCATGCTGATGCAGCCCTGGTCGCTGGATGTCTACAGCTACGGATTTCCCGTGCTGCTCACGGGCGTCGTCGGCCTGTCCGTTGCCGGCAAGCTGCCTCGAGGGGACCGCGAGTGAAAGGCGCACCCCCGATGCGACTTCCCCGATGCCCCGTCGGGCTGCGCCCTATCCACCTCGAGCTGCGCGGCATGGAGAACTGACATGGCCGAAATCTGCATCCGCAACCTTCACAAGCGCTTTTCGGACTTCACCGCCGTGAAGGACTCCTCGCTCGTCTTCGAGGACGGCCGATTCGTCGTGCTGCTCGGCCCGTCGGGCTGCGGCAAGACGACGACCCTGCGCATGATCGCGGGCCTGGAATATCCGACCTCCGGCGAGATCACGCTGGACGGGGACGACGTGACGTACCTGCGTCCGCGCGAGCGCGACATCGCCATGGTGTTTCAGCTGTTCGCGCTCTACCCGCACCTGGGCGTGCGCGGCAACCTCGAGTTCCCGCTGCGCAACGAGGGCGTGGCGCGCGCCGAGATCGACCGCCGCGTGGGCGAGGTCGCCTCCATTCTTCGCATCGGCCACCTGCTCGGCTCCAGCGTGTCGGGGCTTGCGGGGGGCGACAGGCAGCGCGTGGCGCTCGGGCGGGCCATCGTGCGTCAACCGAAGGCATTTCTGATGGACGAGCCGCTCGGGACGCTCGATGCGGAATTCCGCGAACTGATGTGCGTGGAACTGCGCAAGCTGCACGACCGGCTGAGGACCACGACGGTGTTCGTCACGCACGACCAGAACGAAGCCATGGCGCTCGCGGACCACATCGTCGTCATGGACCAGGGCGACATCCTGCAGGCCGACACCCCGCGCGGCATCTACGGCTTTCCGGCGTGCCTGTTCGTCGCGAAGTTCATCGGCCGCCCGGCCATGAACCTGCTCGAGGCCGATGCGCCGGTCGTGCGCGGCGACACGACCGTGCGCATCGCGCGATGCGCGGTCGCCGTTCCGCGCATCGAGGCGCCCGCGGCCTCGGTGGTGCTGGGCGTGCGGCCCGAGTACGTGCGCCTGTGCGACGCCGGCCGGGGCTGCCTCGGCGGGCGCGTGCGCCACGTCGAGTACTTCGGCTCCCACTGGGTCGTCGAAGTGCGGACCGATGCCGGCGCGCTGAAAGTGCTCGCCGACAAGTCGGCGCGGCCCGAGACCGGCCTGCAGGTCGGCCTCGAATTCGAGACGCGTCATGTCGTGCTGTTCGACGCCGCGACGCAAAGACTGCTCCCGAGCGAAACCACGCTCGCCCACACATCGGGAATGCGCCATGGCTAGCATCCAGCTGCAGGGGATTTCGAAGAATTTCGGCACTGTCGCGGCACTCGACGGCATCGACGTCGAAGTGGCCGACGGCGAATTCTTCGTGCTGCTCGGCCCGAGCGGCGCGGGCAAGACCACGGCGCTGCGCGTGATCGCGGGCCTCGAGCGGCCCGACGCCGGCCGCGTCCGCATGGACGGCGCCGACGTGACGTCGATGCCGCCCGCGCGGCGCGATTGCTCGTTCGTCTTCCAGCAGTATTCGCTGTACCCGCATCTGAGCGTCTACGACAACCTGGCGTTTCCGCTGCGCGCGCCGATGCGGCGCGTGCACGAAGCCGAGATCGGCCGGCGCGTCGAGCGCGTCGCGGCCACGCTGCGGATCGAAAGCAAGCTGCAGCGCAAGGCGACGCAGCTCTCCGGCGGCGAGATGCAGCGCGTGGCGATCGGCCGTGCCCTTGTGCGCGAGCCGCGCGTGTTCCTGATGGACGAGCCGCTGTCGTCGCTGGACGCCAAGCTGCGCGAGGAGCTGCGCGTGGAACTCGAGCGCGTGCACAAGGCGAGCGGCGCCACGGTCGTCTACGTCACGCACGACCAGGTCGAGGCCACGACGCTTGCCGACCGCATCGCGATCCTGGAGGCAGGCCGCATCCGGCAAGTCGGCACGCCCGAGCAGATCTACCGCTCGCCCGACTCGATCCCCGTCGCGCAGCGCCTCGGATCGCCGCAAATCAACGTGCTGCCGGCCGCCTGGTTCGGGCAGCAGCACGCCGAAGCCGTCGCGAACGTGGCGATCCGGCCCGAGGACGTGCGCGTCGGGGCGCGGGACGAGGGCTTCGACTGCACCGTCGTCGAATCGTCCCTGCTGAAGCATCACGTCGTCGCCGAGTACCAGGGCGTCGAGGTCCGCGCGCGCTTCATGGGCGACGTGGCGCCCGCGCCCCGATCGCGCATTCGCCTCGAGTTTCCACGCGAACACCGCTTGCTGTTCGACGCAGCCGGGCAGCGCGTGGCCTGACACATCGAAGGAAGGACCCCAGCATGAACACCCACGACATCGTCAGTGCCGCCGAGGCAGTGCAGGCCGCCATCATCGCCAACGAGGAGCACATCGAGTCGCTCGATCGCGCGATCGGCGACGGCGATCACTTCATCAACGTGAGGCGAGGCTGCGAGGCCATCGTGGCGCTGCGAAGCGACTTGCTGCCGCTCGCGCCGTCCGAAGCCTTCAAAAGGATCGGCATGAAGCTGCTGTCCACCATCGGCGGCGCCTCCGGCCCGCTCATCGGCAGCTTCTTCATCTCGATGGGCAAGGCCCTGGAGGGCCTCCCCGAGCCCGATGCGAGACAGTTCGCGCACGCGCTCGCAGCGGGCGTCGATGCGATCAAGACGCGCGGCAAGGCCGACGTCGGCGAAAAGACGATGCTCGACGTGCTGATCCCGACATCGCGGCTGCTGCTGCGGCTCGCCGGCGAAGGCAGCGACCGCGGCACCCTGTGCGCGAAGCTCAAGGCCGAAGCCGAATCCAACATGCTCGCCACGCGCGACATGATCGCGACCAAGGGCCGCGCGCATTTCCTGGGCGAGCGCGCGCTCGGCCACATCGACCCCGGCGCGAAGACGAGCCAGGTGGCGGTGTTCGCGGTGTGCGACTTGCTCACCGTGGGAGCGACCTCATGAAGAAATTCGTCAACGACACCGGCTCGCTCCTGCAAGAAGCGCTCGAGGGCCTGGCGGCCGCGCACGGCGAGCTGCTTGCGCTGCACCTGGAGCCGACCTTTGTGCGGCGCCGGCAGCGCTCGGTGAACAAGGTGGCTCTGATCTCCGGCGGCGGCTCGGGTCATGAGCCGCTGCACTGCGGCTTCATCGGCCAGGGCATGCTCGACGCCGCGTGTCCCGGGCAGGTGTTCACCTCGCCGACGCCCGACCAGATGCTGGCCGCGGCCGAATCGGTCGACAACGGGCGGGGCGTGCTCTTCATCGTCAAGAACTACGCCGGCGATGTCATGAACTTCCAGATGGCCACGGAGATGATGGACCGCCCCTGCGCCACGGTGCTGGTGAACGACGACGTGGCCGTCGAGCGCTCGACGCACACCACGGGCCGCCGCGGCGTGGCGGGCACGCTGATCGTGGAAAAGCTCGTGGGTGCGGCGGCCGAAGCCGGTGCGAGCCTGGAGCAGTGCAAGATGCTGGGCGACCGCGTGAACAGCCTCACGGCATCGATGGGCGTGGCCTTCACGAGCTGCACGGTGCCCGCGGCAGGCCGGCCGACATTCGACATCGGCGAGGGCGAGATGGAGTTCGGCGTGGGCATTCACGGCGAGCCGGGCCGCAGGCGCGGGCCGCTCAAGCGCGCGCGGGAGCTCGTGGACGAACTGATGGCCGCGATCCTGGGCGACCTGAAGCCGGCGCGGGGCCGCGAGGTGCTGCTGCACGTGAACGGCTTCGGCGGCACGCCGCTGATCGAGCTGTACGTCCTCTTCCATTGCGCAAGCCGGCTGCTCGAGCGCGAAGGCCTGAAGGTGGCGCGCTCGCTGGTGGGCAACTACACGACGGCGCTGGAGATGGCCGGCGCGTCGCTCACCGTATCGATGATGGACGATGAACTGAAATCCCTGTGGGATGCGCACGTGCGCACGGCCGCGCTTCACTGGTAGGCCCGCCCGCGCGAAGGCGTTACGATGGCGCGACCACCATGTCCGCCTCCCTGCCATCGAGCACGCGCGCCGATCTCCTGCTGAAGGTCACGCCGCCTCGCGTGCCTCGCCACCTGGTCGCGCGAACGAGGCTCGCGATCCGGCAAGGGCCGCTTCTGGATCGTCCCGTGGTGCTCGTGCAGGCTCCCGCCGGCTTCGGCAAGACATCGCTGCTCGCCCAGTGGAGGCGCGAATTCCTCGCGCACGGCTTCGCCGTCGCGTGGCTCTCGGCGCAGCCGCAGGACGATCCGCCGCGCTTCGCGCAAAGCCTCGCGCTCTCGGTGCGAGTCGGCGCGGGCCGTCCCACCTTCGGCCATGCGCTGCTCGCCGAGGCACCGGCCGACGCGCTCGAGGGCATCACCATGTGGCTCGCCGAAGTCGCGCAAAGCGCGCTCGACGTCGTGCTGTTCGTGGACGAGGCCGATCGCCTCCCCGCCGCTTCGCGCGAATCGCTCGCCTACCTCCTGCGCAACCTCCCCGCGAACCTGCGCGCGATCGCGGCGGCCCGGGCGGACTGCGATCTGCAGCTCGACGATCTCGTCGCCTATGGCGAATGCGCCGTCGTCGGCGCCTCCCAGCTGAGATTCACCTTGGACGACGCCCTGGCCGTCGTGCGCGGCCGCTTCGGTCAGGCGGCCGATGCAACGCAGGCCGCCCGCCTGCACGAAATGACCGAAGGCTGGCCGCTCGGGCTGCAACTGGCCCTCTCCGTGATGGGCGCGGCCGGCGCGGATGCGGGCCTGCCGGCGCTCGACTTGCATGGGGGCGCGCTGCGCGAGCAATTCGTGGGCTTCATGCTCGCCAACCTCGCGCCGGCGGACCTCGGCTTTCTCACGCGCGTCTCGCTGGTGGCGCATCTGCATCCGCGGCTCGCCGCGGTGCTCGCGGGCGAGGAGGGTGCGGCCGAGCGGCTTGCCCGCCTCGTGCGCGAAACGCCCGTCTTCGTCGCGGCTGAACAAAGCGAATGGGTGCGCATGCATTCGCTCGCGCGCGCGGCGCTCATGCCGCGCCTGCACGACCTCCCCGCGCAGGAGCGGCGCGAGCTGCATGCGCGCGCGGCCGACTGGTTCGCGCAGCAGGGCATGCTCGACGTCGCCGCGCAGCACGCGCTCGCCGCGGGGCACGACCGGCAGGCCTACGAGCTCGCCGAACGCAGCCTCTACGAATCGATGGTGAAGCGGGGCGAGCAGGGCAGCGTGCTCGAATGGCTTGCGCAGCTTCCGCGCGAGGAAGTCGATCGCCGGCCGCGCCTGCTGCTCGCCGCCGCATGGTCGCTCGCGGTGAGCGAGCGGCACCGTGAAGCGGGCGCGTACGTCGACCGGCTGCTCGCGAACCCCGAGGCGGATGACGAATTGCGGTGCGAATGCGCCCTCATCCTCGGCGGCGCCGCGAACTTCGCGGACGACCCCGACGCCTTCGCGGCGTTGCACGACCCGTGGGCGGACGCTCCCGCGCTGAAGGCGCCGCTGCTGCTGCAGATCCATGCGAATCGCAGCGCCTTCCGCGACCTGCTGGAGGGCCGGCCCGCGCTCGCGCGGCTGCGCCAGCAGCAAGGGCCGCACGCCGTCGGGTCGCTGAACCTGGACCGCTGGGGCGAGCTGATCGTGGGTCTCAGCTATCTGTGGGAGGGCCAGGTGGCGCTCGCGGACCAGCTCCTGCGGCCCACGCTCGCGGCGGCCGAAGGCGACCTGGGCCGGCGCAGCGCGTTCGCGACCATGGTGGCCTCCATCGTGAGCGCCGCCGCATGGGAAGAGGACCGGCCGCAGGAAGTCGCCGCGCTCATGGCCAACCGGCTCGACGTGCTGGAGCGCACGGGCCTGCCCGAATGCGTGCTGCTCGGCTATCGCACTCTGGCGCGCGCCGCGGCGGCCTCCGGCTCGGACCCGCGCGCGGGCGAACTGCTGGGTGCGCTCGACGCCGTCGGCATCGCGCGCAATCTGCCGCGCCTGCGCGTCGTGAGCCTGGCCGAGCAAGTCCGGCTGCACGCAAGCCGGTCACGCCGCGAGAGCTGCGCAGAATCGATGCGGCAGCTCGACGAGCTGGTCGCGCAGCACGCGCAGCGCGGCCCGCTTTGGCAGCGCGCGGTGGGTTCCGTGCGGGCCGTCGCTCACGCCTACGACGCGATCGCGGCGCAGGACTGGCGCTTGGCCGCCGAGCGGCTCACGGCCGCGGATGCCCACGCGCTCGAACTTCGCCAGGGCAGGCTGCACGTGGAGCTGCTCGGCCTGCGGGCCTACGCGCTGGACCGCTGCGGCGAACGCGCGCGGCCGCTCATGGCCGAGGCGATGGACCTTGCGCAGATGCACGGCCTGAAGCGGGTGTTCGAGGATGCGCATCCCGCGCTCGCCGCCTGGGTGCGCGAGCTCACGGGAACCGGCCCGGCCGCCGCGCCGAAGCCGGCCCCACTCACGGCCGGGCCCGCCGAAATGGCCCGCGCCATGCCGAGCACCGCCCTCACGCCGAAGGAGCGCGAAGTGCTGGCGCTCGCGGCGCGCAACCTGTCCAACAAGGAGATCGCGCTCGCGATGCAGGTGGGCGAGGAGACCATCAAGTGGCACATGAAAAATCTCTTCGCCAAGCTCGACGCGGGCCATCGCAAGCAGGTGGTGGCGCGGGCGCGCATCCTCGGGCTGCTCGCGCAGTAGCGTGGGCCGGCGGCCCCCCTCCCCGCTGGGGGGGATGCCATCGGGGCGGGGGCCTAATCTCGCGGGATTCGAGGAGACCTTCATGATTGCCGCATCTGCCGCCACAGCTTTCGCGTCGCCCGTTCGCATGTTGCGCGCCCAGCCGCTCACCTGCGCCATCGGCGCCGTCGTGCCCGACGTGAATCTCGGCGCGGCGTCGCGCGACCCCGCGCTCATCGCCGAAATCCGCGGGCTCCTCCTCGAGCACAAGGTGCTCTTCTTCCGCGACCAGGACATCACGCGGGCCGAGCACGTCGCCTTCGCGCGCCACTTCGGCGAGCTCGAAGACCATCCGGTGGCCGGCAGCGACCCCGACCACCCGGGGCTCGTGCGCATCTACAAGTCGCCCGAGACGCCGAACGACCGCTACGAGAACTCGTGGCACTGCGACGCCACGTGGCGCGAGAAGCCGCCTTTCGGCTGCGTGCTGCGCTGCGTCGAGTGTCCGCCGGTGGGCGGCGACACGATGTGGGCGAACATGGCGCTCGCCTACGCGAAGCTGCCCGAACGCGTGAAGGAGCAGATCGCCGGCTTGCGCGCGCGCCACAGCATCGAGGCGAGCTTCGGCGGCGCGATGCCGATCGACAAGCGCCTCGCGCTCAAGGCGCAGTTCCCCGATGCCGAGCATCCCGTCGTGCGCACGCATCCGGAGACCGGCGAGAAGATCCTCTTCGTGAACGCGTTCACCACGCACTTCACGAACTTCCACACCGCCGCCAACGTGCGCTACGGGCAGGACTACACCCAGGGCGCCGCCGCGTTGCTGCAGTACCTCATCAACCAGGCGATGATCCCCGAGTACCAGGTGCGCTGGCGCTGGCGGCCCAACGACGTCGCGATGTGGGACAACCGCTGCACCCAGCACTACGCCGTGATGGACTATCCGCCCTGCGATCGCAAGATGGAGCGCGCGGGCATCGTCGGCGAAGCGACGTACTGAGGCCACGCTCCGGCGCGCGGGCCCCCCCGACGGCGGGGGGACGAAGGGCGCATCGGCCGCCTAAGCTTCGAACCATCCCGCTCACCACCTCGCTTACCACCCCGCTCACCATCCAAGGAATCCATCATGCATTTCCTCGACGGCTCGATGTATCCCGAAAACCAGGACAAGCTCGTGATCACCGTGGCGCCCTACGGCCCCGAGTGGATGCCGGAAGATTTTCCGGAAGACATCCCGGTGACGATGCAAGACCAGATCCAGAAGGCGGTGGACTGCTACGACGCGGGCGCCACCGTCTTGCACCTGCACGTGCGCGAACTCGACGGCAAGGGCAGCAAGCGCCTGTCGAAGTTCAACGAGCTGATCGAGGGCATCCGCGCCCGCGTGCCGGAACTCATCATCCAGGTGGGCGGCTCCATCTCGTTCGCGCCCGAGAGCGAGGGCGAAGCGGCCAAGTGGCTGTCGGACGACACGCGCCATATGCTCGCCGAGCTGCGGCCGAAGCCGGACCAGGTGACTGTCGCCGTCAACTCCAACCAGATGAACATCGTGGAGCAGATGAGCGACGCCGACCTGCACGGCACCTCCATCGGCCAGCCCGAGCTGTACGAGGCGTACCGCGAGATGACGATTCCCGCCGGCCCCGGCTGGCTCGAAGAGCACGTGAGGCGCCTGTCCGCCAACGGCATCCAGTCGCACTTCCAGCTTGCCAACATCACGCAGCTCGAAACGATCGAGCGCATGATGCGGCGTGGCGTGTGCAACGTGCCTTTCATCCTCACCTGGGTGGCGATCGGCGGCGGCTTCGACGCGCCGAATCTCTACAACCTCGCCAACTTCGTGCGAGCCTGCCCGGACGGCGCGGTGCTCACGCTGGAGACTTCGATGCTCAACGTGCTGCCGCTCAACACGATGGCGATCGCGATGGGCCTGCACGTGCGCTGCGGCATCGAGGACAACATCTGGACGCAGGACCGCAAGCAGAAGATGACGTCCGTGCGGCAGATCGAACAGCTCGTGCGCATCAGCCGCGAGCTCGGCCGCGAAGTGGCGAACGCGCAGGAAGCGCGGCGCATCTACCGCATCGGCGAGTTCTACCGCGACGCGGACGAGACGCTCGCGAAGAACGGGTTCGCGCCGAACCGCAAGCGCGGCCAGCGCGGCTTCACGCACCACGCGCTCGCCACGGCGTGATGCCCGGTGGCGAGAGCGCAATCCGATCCCGAACGCAAACACCGACAGGAGACATCCCCATGACCCCCATGCACTCGTACCGCCGCCGCGCCGTCTGCGCCGCCATCCTTGCATGCGCCGCGACGTCGGCGTTCGCGTGGGCCGACAAGCCCGTGAAGCTCGTCGTCCCCGCGCCGCCCGGCGGCGTGATGGACGTGATGGCGCGCGTCGTCGGCGAGCAGCTCGCCAAGGACATCGGTCAGAACGTGATCGTGGAGAACAAGCCGGGCGCCGGCGGCGGCATCGGCATGTCGGCCGTGCTCAACGCGCCGGCCGACGGCAACACCCTGATGGTGACCGCGAGCAACGTGCTCACCGAGATCCCGCACGTGATGAAGACCGCTTTCGATCCGCTGAAGGACGTGAAGCCGGTGTACGCGGTCGCTCGCGTGCGCAACCTCCTCGTGTCGGGCACGGCGGTGCCGGCGCAGGATTTCAGGCAGCTCGTCGCCTACCTGAAGGCCGGCCCGGGCAAGTACAGCTACGCGTCGCACAGCCCGGGCACGGCGTCGCATTACGCCGGCCTCTTCCTGAACAACGACTACGGGCTCGATCTGCAGCACGTGCCCTTCGCCGGCGCGCCGCCGGCGCTCACGCAAGTGATGTCGGGCCAGATCACCGTGCTCTTCGACAACGTCATCACGTCGCCGCCGATGATCGCGGCGGGCAAGCTGCGGGCTTACGGCATCGGCGGCAGCACACGCAATCCGGCCCTGCCCAACGTGCCCACGTTCATCGAGCTCGGCCGCCCCGACCTCGACTACACGAACTGGTTCGGCTTCGTCGCCTCGGCCAAGGTGTCCGATGCGGACGTCGAGCGCATCGCCCGCGCCGTGCAGAAGGCGGCCGAAGTGCCCGCCGTGCGCGAGCGGCTCGTCGGCCTCGGCTTCGAGATCATGCCGCCGCAGACGCCCGCCGCCTTCGCGCAGTCCGTGCGCGCGGAGTACGCGCGCAACGCCGCGATCGTGACGAAGTTCAACGTGCAGCCGTGAACTGCGACAGCGGCACCGGCGCGGCGTTCGAAGTTGCCGCCGGCGGGCTGCATGGCTGAAGCGCGCGCACTGGCGGTCGAGCGGCTCGCGCCTGCGCGCGACACGCTGGCCGCGGACGCCTCCCGCGGGGCGATCGCGGGGGCCGTGGTGCTCGTCTGCCATCGGGACGAGGCCGTCTGGTTCGAAGCCTTCGGCCTCGAGGACCCGGGGGAACCGTCGCGGCCGATGCGCCGCTCGACGGTCTTTCGCATCGCCGCCATGTCGCGGCCTCTCGTGGCCGCGGCGGCGCTGTCCCTCGCGCAGGAGGGACAGCTGAGGCTCGCCGACCCTGTGTGCGAATACCTGCCCGAATTCGCGCACGTAGAGGTCGGGTGCGAAGAGGCCGTCAAAGAAGGCGGCAAAAAAGAAGGCCCTCGGCTCGTGCGGCATGCGCCCCGGCGTGCGATGACGGTGCTGGACCTGTTGCGCCACACCTCGGGCCTCACCTACGGCATGTTCGGCGATTCGGCCGTGCAGCGCCTCTACCGCGAGGCGGGCGTGATGGAGCCCGGGCAGAGCAACGCGGAGATGGCGCGCAAGCTCGCCCTCTTGCCGCTGCAATGCCATCCGGGCGAGCAATTCGAGTACGGCATGTCCACCGACTTGCTCGGGCGCGTGCTGGAAGTCGTGTCGGGCCACGCCCTCGGCCGCGTGATCGCCGAGCGCATCACCGGGCCGCTCGGCATGCGCGACACCGGCTTTCGCCTGCGCGAAGGCGCTCGCCTCGCGCGGCCGCGCACGGGCCCCGGTGCGCCGACAGCGGTGCTGTTCGACTTCGACCCCGCCTGCCCGCCGGCGTGGCAATCCGGCGGTGCGGGGTTGCTTTCGACGGCGGCCGACTATGCGCGCTTTTGCAGAATGCTGCTGGCAGGCGGCACGCTCGACGGCGCGCGAGTCCTCGACGCCAGGTCGGTGGACTGGATGCTGGCCGATCAGCTGCCGCGCGGCATCGGGTTCGGCACATCGACCGAAGGCCTCGGCATCAATGCGCCGCTGCCGCGCCTCGGGCAGGGCCACGGGCTCGGCGTCGGCGTGCGCACGCACGCGGGCCTCGCGCCGGTGCCCGGCTCGATCGGCGACTTCTTCTGGGGTGGCGCGCTCGGCACCTACTTCTGGGCCGATCCAGGCGAGCGGCTGGTGGCCGTGCTGATGCTTCAGGAAAACGACGTCGCGGTGCGCGGGCGCTACCGCGCCTTGCTGCGCCACGCCGTGTACGGCGCCCTCGCGTGACACGAAACGGAGAAAGACGCTTCATGAAAGACCTCACCAACCGCCGCTGGGTGCTGCGCCGCCGCCCCGCCGGAGAACTGCGCGACGACGACCTCGAGCTTGTCGAGGCTCCCGTGCCCGAGCCGCGCGAGGGCGAGGTACTCGTGCGAAACGTGTACCTGATGGTGGCGCCCACCAACCGGGTCTGGATGAGCGACATCGACCAGTACATGGCACCGGTGGCGCTGGGCGAGCCGATGCGCGGCATGACGATGGGCGTGGTCGTCGAATCCGGGCGCGGCGACATTCGCCCCGGTGACGTGGTCGAAGGCCCGATGGCGTGGGAGGAGTACTCGATCGCGCGGCACGTGCGCCCCGTGCCGCTGCACCACGGCCTGCCGCTGGCCGCGCTCGCGAGCGTGCTCGGCAGCTCGGGGCTGACCGCCTACTTCGGCCTCACCGACGTGGGCCGCCCGAAGGCGGGCGAGACCCTCGTCGTGTCCGCGGCGGCGGGCGGCGTCGGCTCGATCGCGGCGCAGATCGGCAGGATTCTCGGCGCCCGTGTCGTCGGCGTCGCGGGCGGCGAGCGCAAGTGCCGCTTCGTTCAGGAGGAATTCGGCCTGGCCGCGTGCGTCGACTACAAGCGCGGCGCGGTGCTCGAGGACCTGCGCGCGGCTTGCCCGGACGGAGTGGACGTGGACTTCGAGAACGTCGGCGGAGAGGTGATGGATGCCGTTCTCGCCCACATGAACGCGGGTGCGCGCATCGCGATGTGCGGGATGATCGCGAGCTACAACGCCACCGGAGACTGGTGGAGCCCGAAGCTCTTTCGCAACGTCATCATGAAGCGCGCGCTGATCCAGGGCTTCCTGATCTCGGACTACATCCCGCGGTTCGCGGAAGGCACCGCGCAGCTCGCCGAATGGGTGCGCGACGGCAGCCTCAAGTACCACGTGGACATCGTGGACGGCATCGAGCGTGCGCCGGAGGGGTTCGCGCGCCTTTTTTCCGGCGCGAATTTCGGCAAGCAGCTCGTGCGCGTCTCGCCGGAGCCGCTCGCGTGACGACGCCGTTCGACTTCGCGGGCACCACGGCCGTCGTGACGGGCGCGGCATCGGGCATCGGGCGCGCCATCGCGTGCGCGCTCGCGCATCGCGGCGTGAACCTTGGCCTCGTGGACGTCGACGCGCGGGGGCTCGCCGAAACGCAGGACCGGATCCTTGCGACCGGCAGGCGCGTGGCCGCGCGCACGGCCGACGTGTCGGACGACGCGGCGGTCCGCGCCGCCGCGAGCGCGTTCGACCGCGAGCTCGGGGCGATCCACCTTCTCTTCAACAACGCGGGCGTGGACGCGAGCGGCGCGCTCGAATCGCTTTCGCATGCCGACTGGCAGCGCGCCTTCGGCGTCAACGTGTTCGGCGTGGTGAACGGCCTCAGCCATTTCCTGCCGCTCATGCATCGGCACGGACAGCGCGCCCACGTGGTCAACACGGCGTCGGGCGCGGGCTTCTGGGTGAGCGGCGACGTGCGCATGGGCGCGTATGCGGCCACGAAGTACGCCGTCGTCGCGATCAGCGAGGCGCTGGAGCAGGAGCTCGCGGGGTCCCGCGTCGGCGTGTCCGTGCTGTGCCCCGGGCCGGTGGCGACGCACATCGCCGAGCGCTCGCCGCGCGCCGAGCGGGCATTGCGCGAAAGCATCGCGGCCGGCGCGGCGCCGCAGCTTGCCGCCGAAATCGCACTCGGGGGCGTGCAGCGCGGCGACTTCTACATCTTCACGCCCACGCGCATGCGCGCGCGCGTGCAGGCGCGCCACGAGCGAATCCTCGAAGCGCTCGACCGCGTGCCGCAAGCGGCGCCGTGAGCGTCCAGTCGCGCCCGCGGTGAGCGGGCCGGCCGTCAGAAGATGTGCCGAATGCCGATGTCCTGGGCGTTCACGCTGCTGTTGGGCGAAGTCGCGACGCCGCCCACCTGGTAGCCGGCGCCCGGGCCGTTCACGTAGTTCGAGTTCTTCACGCGCGTCACGGTGGCGATGATCGCCGTGCGCTTCGACAGGTTGTAGACGTAGCCGAGCGCCACCTGGCTCACCTTGCCTTCGGCCGCGATGTCGGACGTGCGCGTGACGCGGCCCCACTGGAATCGCACCTGGCCCGGGCCGGCCGGCACCCAGGCGCCCAGCACGTAGCCCTTCTTGCGGCCGTTCGCGCCGGCGGCGCCTTGCTTGTCCTCGCTGTACTCGAACATCGGCTTCACGACGCCGAAGTCGTAGGAGGCGCCGAAGCTCGTGGTGCGCAGGTCGCCGACCGCCGCGAGCGTCGTCTTGCCCATGGCGAAGTCGGCGTTGGCGGGACCCTTGGCGTAACTCAGGCGCAGCCCCGTGTACGAGCCGTCCTTGGGCGCCGTGCTTTGCGCTTCGCTCGGCGCATAGGCGAGCGTGGCGGCGAAGCCGCCGAACTTCGGCGTGACGTAGCTGATCAGGTTGGATGCGCGCAGATGGTTCACGCTGCCCACGGCCGTGTAGAACACGCCCGTGCCGCTGATGAGGCTGAAGCCCACGCCGTTGGACGTGAACGGATCGTACGTGGCATCGACCAGGAAGGTCGGCGTGTAGTTGCGGCCGAGCGAGAGTTCGCCGAAGCCGCCCGCGAGTCCGACGGTCGCGATGCGGTTGAACTGGAAGCCGCCGCTCGCCCCGCCCGTGGTGTTGGTCGTGGAGGCCCAGCCCGGCAGCGGGGTGGTCACGCCGCTGCCGCTGTCCACGAGCACGTCCCCTTCGAGCGTGAAGCTCGCCGAGAGGCCGCCGCCGAGATCTTCGCTGCCCCTGAAGCCGAGGCGCGACGACGCGTTGCGATTGGAGTTCATCGCGGTCACGCTGCTCACGCTGCCCGAAGCGTGCGTGAGCCCGACGTCGACCACGCCGTAAAGCGTGACGCTGGAAGATTGCGCGAAGGCCGGTGCCGAGGCCAGGGCGGCGCAGACGGCGGTGAGTCTGAGTTTCATGAGGTCTCCGTGGAGGATTTCGATGTGCGCGGGATGCGAACGCTTGCGCACTCGCGGTCTGCAATCTAGGCGCCCGAGTCTTCCGCGGCCCCACTCGCGTGGAGGGGGGAGGGCAAGGTGAAGGAGCGTGAAGGAGCGGCGCGGCGGTCGCTCCCACCCGACGGGAGGGGGGAATTCGCGCGTGGCCCGGCCTACGCTTGGGGCATGACGAAACCCGCCGTCCTCATCGTCCCCGGCCTGCGCGACCACGCGGCGCAGCATTGGCAGACGCTGCTGGCCGCCGAACTGCCCCGCGTGCGCTGCGTGCCCCCCATGGGTCGCGAGCGGCTCGATTGCGCGGCTCGCGTCGAGGCCATCGAGCGCGAGGCGCAGGCGATCGAAGGCCCGCTGGTCGTCGTCGCGCACAGCGCCGGCACGATCATGGTGGCGCACTGGGCGCGGCGCACCACGCGGCGCGTGCTTGGCGCGCTGCTTGCCACGCCGCCGGATTTCGAGCGGCCGATGCCCGAGGGCTACCCGACGCTCGACGCGCTGCGCGAAGGCGGCTGGCTGCCCGTGCCGCGCGGGCCGCTGCCGTTCGCGAGCATCGTCGCGGCAAGCCGCAACGACCCGCTTGCCGAGTACGGCCGCGTCGCGCGACTCGCGAACGACTGGGGCAGCTCGCTGGTCGACCTGGGCGAGGTGGGCCACCTCAATCCGGCATCCGGCTTCGGCTCATGGCAGCGCGCGCACGAATTCATCGACCGCATCGCGGCCACGCGGCAGGCGGCGTCCGATGCCTTGCCAACCCAGCCGCTTCCCAACTGAGGAGAACGCATCATGGCCCGTGCCATCCGATTCCATCAGACCGGCGGCCCCGAAGTGCTGCAGCTCGAAAGCGTCGAGCCCGGCGAGCCCGGACCGGGCGAGGCGCGCGTGCGCCACACACGCATCGCCGTCAACTTCATCGACATCTATTTCCGCACCGGGCGCTATCCGCTCGCGCTGCCGAGCGGGCTCGGCTCCGACGCGGTGGGCGTGGTCGAAGCGGTGGGGCCGGGCGTCGACTGCGTGCGTGCCGGCGACCGCGTGGGCTACCTGCTCGGCCCGCAAGGCGCGTACGCCGACGTCCGCGTCATGCCTGCCGACGTGCTGATCCCGCTGCCGGGCGGCATCGACGATCGCACCGCCTCCACGCTGATGATGAAGGGGCTCACGGCGCAGTACCTCTTTCGCCAGGTGCATCCGCTGAATGGCGGCGAGACGATCCTCTACCACGCCGCCGCGGGAGGCGTCGGCCTGATCGCCTGCCAGTGGGCGCGCGCGATCGGCGTCACGATGATCGGCACGGCCAGCACCGAAGAGAAGGCCGCCGTGGCGCGAGCCAACGGCTGCGCCCACACGATCGTGACGGGCGGCATGACCCCCGAGGACATGGCGCGCGAGATTCCGCGGCGCGTGCGCGAGCTGACCGGCGGCCGGGGCGTGCCGGTGGTGTACGACTCGGTTGGCAAGGACACGCTCGCGGCCTCGCTCGACAGCCTGCAGGTGCGCGGCACGCTCGTGAGCAACGGCACGACCTCGGGCCCCGTGACGCTCGACACCACGCTGCTCGCGGTGAAGGGATCGATCTGGGTCACGCGGCCCGCGATGATCCACTACGCCACCCCGCGTGCGCACATGCTCGCGATGGCCGACGAGCTCTTCGGCCACGTGCTGGCCGGACGCATCGCGAGCGAGCCCAGGCAGGAATTCGCGCTGGCCGACGCGGCCGAGGCGCACCGCGCGCTCGAGTCGCGCGGCACGACCGGCGCGACGGTGCTCGTGCCCTGAGGCGCACGGGCGAGGGCTGTGGTCCTCGGTCCTGCATGCGCATGCGCATGCGCTGCCGGCATCATTCGCACTGTCCGCGCGCGAGGTGGCGATGCTGCGCGTCTTGCAGGAGCGCTACGGCGTGACGGTTGCTCAGCCGAGCCAGCGCACGGCACCGTACACGAGCGCGGCGGCGGCTGCCGCGGCGAGCCCCACCATCACGTAGGCCCCGCGCACGATGTTGCGGATTTCCGCCTTGATCTGCGCGCGGTCGTTGACATTGGGAAACGGGCTCTGCGGCTCCGCGACGCCGAGGAAGCGGCAAAGCGGCCCCCAGCCTTCATCCACCGAGAACACGAGCAGCCGCTCGGGCGGCACCGCCGCCTTCACCTCGGCCACGTGTTCGTCGTGCCGGGCGATCGCCCGCGCGCGATCGTTCATCGTGCCGTGCAGCGTGCGCTGCCAGATGAGCTTGCGGCTCATCTCGCCGAACTTCGCGCCGAACGGCGTGAGCGCCTCCAGCACCTTGAACTGCCACATCGATTCGGTGAAGTAGATCGTGTCGATCGTGCTGTCGTACCACGCGGCCGCGCCGCGCGGATGCGTGGTGAGAATCACCTTCGCATCCGGATAGGCCGCCAGCAATTCGCGCCACACGCAGCACGCCGGATTGTCGACCGCGGCGGCGTAGTGCTCGAAGACCTGTTCCCAATCGTGCTGCTCGCCGCCCGTGCCGCGGGCAACGCGCAGCCAGAAGTCGAGGTGCGTCCGGTTGCGCGGGTTCTTGAGCACCTCGATCATGTGGTAGCAAGGCAGTCCGAGCTGATTGAGCGCGGTGTAGAGCGACATCGTGCCCGTGCGGCCGAACCCGGCGCCGATGACTTTCAGGGCCATGGGGAAAGCCTCCTCACGCAAAAGGCGCATCATGCCCTTTTCTTCGGCGGCAGGAGACAGGCATGAAAAGATTCGCGGCGCAGACGCTGCGCGAACGGTGCGCGGCCGTGCTTCGGGGCGCGGGCAGCAGCGAAGAGGAAGCGGCTTCGGTGGCGCGCAACCTGGTGTTCGCCAACCTGAGCGGCCACGACTCGCACGGCGTGGGCATGGTCCCGCGCTATGTCGACGCGGTGCTCGAAGGCGGGCTGCAGCCGAACGCGCGGGCCGCGGTCGTGCTCGATGTGCACTCCCTCATGACGCTGGACGGACAGCGGGGCTACGGCCAGGTCGTGGGTGAAGACGCGATGCGGCTTGCGATCGCGCGTGCGCGCGAGACGGGCAGCTGCATCTGCGCACTCGCCAACGCGCATCACCTCGGCCGCATCGGCCACTTCGCGGAAATGGCCGTGGCCGAGGGGCTCGTGTCGCTTCATTTCGTGAACGTGCTGTCGCGTCCCATCGTCGCGCCCTGGGGCGGCGCCGACGCGCGCTATGGCACCAATCCGTGCTGCATCGGCATTCCGCTGCGGGGGCGCGAGCCGTTCGTGCTCGACTTCGCGACGAGCCGCGTGGCGCAGGGGAAGATGCGGGTCGCCTACAACGAAGGCCGGCGCGTGCAGGAGGGGCTCCTGATCGACGAGCAAGGCCGGCCCACCACCGACCCCGGGGTGGCGGTCGTGCCGCAAGCCGGCGGCCTCTTCGGTGCGCTGCTGCCCTTTGGAGAACACAAGGGCTACGGCCTCGCCGTCGCGTGCGAATTGCTGGGAGGCGCGTTGACCGGCGGCGGCACGCTGCACCGCCCGGCCGATGGCCGCAGCTCGGTCGTGAACGGGATGCTCACGGTCGTGATCGATCCTGAGCGGCTCGGCACCGGGTCGGCGTTCGAGCAGGAAGCGCTCGCCTTCGTCGACTGGCTGAGGCAAAGTCCTCACGCGCCGGACAGCGACAAGGTGCGGATCGCGGGCGAGCCCGAGCGCACAGCTCGCGCGCAGCGCGAGCGCGAGGGCATCGAGGTGGACGAGACCACCTGGTCCCAGATCGTGGCGGCCGGCGGCAAGGTCGGGGTGGGAGTGACCCATCCGTGAAATCCGCTGGCAACCAAGGCGATGGCCGTCAATTGCTGTAGATTTGCACCATCTACAAAACGGGGAATTGGATATGCATCCCAGCTTGAATGTCGATGAAGCCGCGGTTGCCCGATTTTGCCGAAAGCATCACATTCGGCGCCTGGCGCTCTTCGGGTCTCAGCTGAAGGGAACGTCGAGGCCCGACAGCGACATCGACCTGCTGGCGGAGTTCGAACCAGAGCACATTCCTGGCCTGATCGGTGTGGCGGCGATGGAAATCGAGTTGTCCGATCTACTTGGCGGCCGCAAGATCGACTTGCGAACGCCCGAAGATCTTTCTCGGCATTTCAGGGACGAAGTCGTGCGCACGGCATTGGTTCAATATGCGCAGTGAAGACCGCATTCGACTCGAACACATGATCGGCGCCGCGCACGATGCGATTGGCTTTCTGACTGGACGCAGGCGCGAGGACTTGGATGCGGACCGAATGCTGCTGTTCGCTGTCGTTCGCGCAATCGAAATTTTCGGCGAGGCTGCGAGCAGGATTTCGGAGGATACACGCGTTGCCGGAAGCGCGATTCCCTGGAAAGCCATCATCGGAATGCGCAACCGCCTTATCCACGCCTACTTCGACATCAACGCCCAACTCGTCTGGGAGTCAGTCACCGTTGAGATTCCGGCGATCCTGCCCCTGCTGCAGCAACTCGCCGCACCGCCTGGAGCCGATTCGACCTTTCGCAATGGGACGGGCGATTCCTGAAGGGCGAACCGCTCGCTGAAGCGCATGGCCGATCGAGGACCGGGGAAAATCCGAGGAGCCTACCTACACTACTTTCCGCGCCTTCCGACGGATCCGAAGATCGAACGCCTCTACCGTGAACTTCCATGTCCAGGGAGTTCAGGAACGGCGGCGACGAAGCCGACCTCATCCAGAACGCTCCGGCGCGCAGCGGCTTTGTGCGCGTGCGGGGCGCGCGCGAACACAACCTGAAGGATGTGGACGTCGACGTCCCGCGCGACGCACTGGTCGTCTTCAGCGGCGTCTCGGGTTCGGGGAAGAGTTCGCTCGCCTTCGGCACGATCTACGCGGAAGCGCAGCGCCGCTACCTCGAATCGGTGTCGCCTTACGCCCGGCGGCTCATCGACCAGGCGGGCGTGCCGGACGTGGACAGCATCGAAGGCCTGCCGCCGGCCGTCGCATTGCAGCAGCAACGCGGCACACCGAGCACGCGCTCTTCGGTCGGCAGCGTCACGACGCTGTCGAGCCTCCTGCGCATGCTCTATTCGCGCGTCGGCCACTACCCGCCTGGACAGCCGATGCTCTACGCCGAGGACTTCTCGCCGAATACGCCGCAGGGCGCGTGCCCGCACTGCCACGGCCAGGGCCGCGTCTTCGATGCCACGGAAGCGTCGATGGTCCCGGACGATTCGCTCACGATCCGCGAACGTGCCATCGCCGCCTGGCCGCCCGCGTGGCACGGCCAGAACCTGCGCGACATCCTGGTGAGCCTCGGCCACGACGTCGACCGGCCCTGGCGCGAGCTGCCGCGCAAGCTCCGCGACTGGATCCTCTTCACCGACGAGACGCCGACGGTGCCGGTGTATCCGGGCTTCACTCCGAAGGAAACGCGCGCCGCGCTGCGAAGCCGAACCGAACCCGCGTACATGGGCACCTTCACGAGCGCGCGCAACTACGTCCTGCATACTTTCGCGGGCACGCAAAGTGCGCTCATGAAAAAGCGCGTCTCGCAGTACATCGTGAGCGCGCCATGCCCCGTATGCGCGGGCAAGCGGCTGAAGCCGGAGGCGCTTGGCGTCACCTTCGCGGGTCACGACATCGGCGCGCTGGCGGGCAAGCCGATCGAGGAGGCGATGGCGCTGCTGCGTCCCGCGGCCGAGGGCCGGCTGCAGGACGACGCTTTCGCGGGTGACAAGCTCACTCGCGAACAGTCGCGCCGCGCCACGGCCGCGCGTGTGGCGCGCGGCGGCGCGGCGCATGCGGGCGCGCCCGATGTCCGGCTCACTTCCGCGGTCTCCGAAGAAAAGCGCCTCGCGGCGCAGCGTCTCGCACGCGATCTCGTGGAGCGCATGAGCGTGCTGTGCGAACTCGGGCTCGGGTATCTGTCGCTGGATCGCAGCACGCCCACGCTGTCACCGGGCGAACTGCAGCGCCTGCGGCTTGCGACGCAGCTCGGCTCGCAACTGTTCGGCGTCATCTATGTGCTCGACGAGCCATCGGCCGGATTGCACCCCGCCGATGGCGAAGCGCTCGTCACCGCGCTGCAACGCCTGAAGGCGGGCGGCAATTCGGTGTACGTGGTGGAGCACGACCTGTCGCTCATGCGGTGCGCCGACTGGCTGGTGGACGTGGGACCGGCGGCCGGCGAGCGCGGGGGGCGGGTGCTCTATAGCGGTCCGCCCGCGGG
The DNA here is from genome assembly GCF_035548915.1 of Ramlibacter sp. Lineage (GTDB taxonomy): Bacteria > Pseudomonadota > Gammaproteobacteria > Burkholderiales > Burkholderiaceae_C > Ramlibacter. Next base: position 232,111 of record NZ_DASZSE010000044.1, read on the forward strand.
CCTTTCGGAGATCGCCGAATCCGAGACGCGTCGCCATCTGTTCGCGAAAGCGCCGCCGCCCTCGCGCAAGACGCGGCCGGCACGAGGCTGGCTGGAGCTCAAAGCCATCACGCGCAACAACCTCGAGGCACTGGATGCCTCGTTCCCGCTCGGTTGCATGACGGCGGTGACGGGCGTGTCCGGGTCGGGCAAATCGACGCTCGTGACACGTGCCTTGCTGGAACTCGTCGCTCGGCACATCGGCAGCGCTTTGACGGAAGACGACGCGCAGCCGCACGACCTGCTGGACCCGGGCGCGGCGGCGGGCTCCTGGTCCGGCGGGCTTGCGGGCGACACTGTCGCGGTCCGGCGGCTCGTGCAGGTGGACCAGAAGCCGATCGGGCGCACGCCGCGCTCCAACCTCGCGACCTACACCGGACTCTTCGACGCCGTGCGCAAACTGTTCGCCGCAACGCCCGCGGCGCGGAAGCGCCGCTACGACGCGGGCCGCTTCTCCTTCAACGTGCCCAAGGGCCGCTGCGCCACCTGCGAGGGCGAAGGGTTCGTCTGCGTCGAGCTGCTTTTCATGCCGAGCGTGTACGCGCCGTGCCCGGATTGCCACGGCGCGCGCTACAACGCGCAGACGCTCGAGGTCCGCTGGCGCGAGCGCAGCATCGCCGACGTGCTGGCGATGACGGTCGAGGAAGCCGCGGCCTTTTTCGCCGAAGAGGCGCAGGTGCTGCGACCGTTGCAGCTGCTGCTGGACCTCGGGCTCGGCTATCTCCGCCTGGGCCAGCCCGCCACCGAGCTCTCGGGCGGCGAAGCGCAGCGCATCAAGCTCGCCACCGAGCTGCAGCGCATGCACCGCGGCGACACGCTCTACATCCTGGACGAACCCACGACGGGCCTGCATGCGGCCGACACCGATCGGCTGGTTGCGCAACTGCAGCGTCTGGTGGACGAGGGCAACACGGTCGTCGTCGTGGAGCACGACATGCGCGTCGTGGCGCAATGCGACTGGGTGATCGACATGGGCCCGGGCGCGGGGGAGCAGGGCGGGCGCGTCGTGGCTGCCGGTACGCCGCGCGAAGTCGCGATGTCGCACGAAAGCCGTACGGCGCCCTATCTGGCGCAGTGCCTGACATCGGCGCGTTGATCGCGGGGCGCAATGCGCGAGGAAACGGGGGATGCCTCCATAATGCCTTGTCGAGCCTGCGCCATGGATCTCAAGCAGCTGGAATACTTCGTCAAGGTCGCGGAGTTCGGAAGTTTCTCCCGGGCCGCGACGGCGATGCACGTGGAGCAGCCCGCCGTGAGCAAGCAGGTCCGCCTGCTCGAAGTCGAACTGCGGCAGACCCTCCTCACGCGTACCGGCCGCGGCGTGATCCCCACCGCCGCGGGACGCCTTCTCCTCGATCATGGCCGCGGCATCCTGCACCAGATGGCACGCGTGCGCGAAGAGCTCGGCCGCGTGCAGGGCGCGCTCGCCGGCCGCGTGGCCGTGGGCATGTCGCCGAGCATCGCGCGGGTGCTGGCTGCGCCGCTCATCCTCGACGTGCGCGAGCGGCTGCCGCAGGTGGTGCTCGCCGTGTCGGAGGGCATGACGCAGTCGATGCAGGAGGCGGTGGTCAACGGCAGCCTCGACGCGGCCTTCCTCTACAACCCCACGACGTCACCGGACCTCATCTCCACGCTCCTCGTCGAAGAGGAACTGTTTCTCGTGCAGAAGTCCGTGCGGCCCGGCGCCGAATCTCCCCGCGAGGCGAGCATCGAGGAACTCGCGCGACTGCCGCTCGTCATGCCGACGCGTCCGAACACGCTCAGGCTGCTCGTGGAAACCGAGATGGCCAGCCGCGGCTGCAAGCCGGTGATCGCCTTCGAAGTCGATGGTGTTCCGACGATCCTCGACCTCGTCGCGGACGGCGCGGGCAGCACGCTGCTGTCGCGCCGCGCCGTGAAGACTTCGCCGCATGCGGGCCGCTTCACGATCCGCCGGATCGCCGGGCCGCCGGTGAGGAGCCGCCTGAGCCTCGTCGTGAGTTCGCAAAGGCCGCCCACGCTCACGCAGCAGGCCGTGCTCGACATCATCGTGCCGCCGGCGCGCAAGCTGCTCGCTTGATGCGCGGCTGCCGATCCGAAGCGCCCGTGCCCTCACGAAGCCTGCGAACGCCGGGCGAGCATGTCGATCTCGATGCGCGCGCCGCGCGCGAGGCCGCTCACGCCGATGCAGGTGCGAGCCGGCCTTCGCCCCGGTGCGAAATAGCCCTCGTACACCGCATTCATCGCGGCGTAGTCCTCCTCGAAGTGCGTGAGATAGACGCGGCACACGAGCACGTCGGCAAGCGAGAGCGCGCAGCCCTCGAGCACGCGCGAGAGATTCGCCATCACCTGGCGCGTCTGCGCTTCGATGCCTTCGGGGTAGGGCGAATCGTTGGCCGTGCCCGCGAAGGGCATCTGGCCCGTGAGGAACACCCAGCCATCGCTTTCGACGGCATGCGAAAAGGGCGCGACCGGATCGGGCGCGCCGTGGATCATGTGGAAGATGGGAGGTGACATGGTGTTCAGTGTGATGCGAAGGCCGGGCCGGACGTGCGCAGCGCCTCCAGCCTATCGAGCAATCCAGCGGCCAGCGGCCCCGCCGCCGCGGCGTCGGCCGCCTGCGCGATCTGCGCCAACGACGAGAAGCCCACCAGCGCGCAGGAGATGCCCGGCTGCGACAGCACGTAGCGGATCGCGCCTTGCGCGGGCGCGATGCCTTCCGCGGCGAAGCGTTCGCGCACGGCCGGCGCGAGCCGCCACATGCGCTCCTGCTCCGATCCGGCTTCGGGCGGCGGCATCGCGGCGCCGAGCAAACCGGCTTCCAGCACGCGCAGCGCGATCGTTCCCATCCCGCATGCGGCGGCGCGGTCGCCGATGCCTGCGTAGTCGCGCAGCGCCGCACCCGCCGCGCAAGCCTTCCACGCGGTCGGATTCAACGCGCTGAAGCTCACGACGAGCGCATGGAAGCGATGGGCCTCCACCACGGTCCGAACGCAGTGCATGTCGCCTCCGTAAGCAGAGCATCCGAAGTAGCGAACGAGGCCGCGCGCGCGAAGGAAATCGAACGCTTCCATGACACCGGCGGGTCCCAGCACGTCATCGACGGTGAGCATCGCACCCGAGCCGAAAGCCGCGCGGGCCGCGCGTGCGGCACCGATCCGGTTGTGCAGATGGATGAGCGTGACGGGGCGCCCGAGCCTTTGCACGCTCGCTTCGACGGACCGAACCGTCGCCTGCGCGATGTCGCCGAAGTCCTGCGCTTCGAGCGCGACCTTGGTCGCGACGACCGGATTCGCATCGAGCTCGGCGAGCGCCTGTCCGAGATGCGCTTCCGACATGCCGCCGCCATAGACCGGCGCCGTGTCGAAATAGGTGATGCCGCGCTCGAGGGCGGCGCCCACGGCTTCGCGGCGTTCGGCCGCGCTCGCCTCGATCATCAACCCTGCCGTCGGCCCGCAGCCGAATCCGATTTCGGAGACGGCGAGTCCGGTGGCGCCGAGCGGCCGCTGCCTCACCAGGCCCTCCGTCCCTTCGCGGGGCCTTCGGCCGCTGAGAGTTCGTCGCGATACGCCGCCATCCAGTCGATGCCGGCCGGCGCGACGAAGTGACCGCCGCGCGCGCCGAGATAGCTCTCCGGCTCTTCCAGTGCCGGCGGCGCGTTGCCCGACTCGGCGAACTTGCGCGCCTCCGCGAGGAGGCGGCGGCGCGTGCGCACCACCATCAGGTCTCCCGGGCCGAGGTGCTCGTGCGAGTGGTCCGTGATCGGCCCCATGCTCTCGCACACGGCCTGGTCCTGCAGGTAGATGCTGTCGATGCCCGTGAAGATGATGTTGCGGCTCTGCGCCTCGCGGTCCAGCCCCCAGTCGTTGCGCTCGTTCGCGGTGACGCGGAATCGCCCGAGCCAGTCGCTCGTGTTCGGCAGGTACTCTTCCCGATGGCTCGGCGAGAGATGCACGCCGCCCAGCAGCGGCTCGCGCCTGGGCTGCGTGCGCTTCCACCTCAGGTAGATCGTCATCGTGTGTTCGTCGTCGAGCGGCACCCAGGCGCGCGCGTGCAGGTGGTCGTGCAGCGCGTTCTGCGGGAACTGCGTCCAGAACGGAAACATGAAGTGGCCGAAGCGCCAGTACGTCTTCTCGGCGCCGCCGATGGTGACGTTGCGGTAGGCGGCGTAGGCCGTGCCCCAGCGCGTGTCGCTCACGTGATACTGCGGCGAGCGCGGCGTGAGCGTGTGCTCCATGTAGTGGCCCTCGGGAATGTCCTCGGGCTTCACGTGGCCCATGTGCAGGAAGCCGACGTGCGACGTGTCGATGTCTCCTTCGAGGCTTTGCAGCCAGTTGCAGGCGCGCTGGATGAAGATCACGTCCAGCTCCGCCTCGGGCAGCAGCGTTGCCTCGATGGCAGGCAGCGGAGGCGGCTCGGCGCGCGTGCCCATGTAGACCCAGACGAGCCCCGCGCGTTCGGCTGTGCGATAGGCGCGCGCCTTCACGTTGGCCTTGAAGTCGAGCTGCGGCGGCACGCTCGGCATGTCGATGCATTGGCCGTTCACGTCGAACTTCCAGCCGTGGTAGACGCATCGCAGGCCCGCTTCCTCGTTGCGCGCGAGAAAGAGCGACGCGCACCGGTGCGGGCAGCGGTGATCCATGACGCCGACGCGGCCCTGGCCGTCGCGAAAGGCGATGAGCTTCTCACCGAGGAGCAGGAGGCGGATCGGCGCTCCGCCTCGCGCGAGTTCGCTCGACTTCGCGGCGGGCACCCAGTATTGCCGCATGAAGCGGCCCATCACCGTGCCGGGGCCGACGCGGGTGAGATCGATGTGGTCCTGTGCTGTTCTCATGGCGAGGATCGGAAGGGATGCTCCGGCAGGCCGGGGACGTCGCTGCGGTGTGCGAAGAGGCCGCCTGCAAGAGGCTGCGCGCTCGCTTCCTCGCTCGTGAGGCCCGCGGACACGGTCGTGATGAAAAGGGTGCGCAGGTCGTCCCCGCCGAACATGACGCTCGAGGGCTTGCGCACCGGCAACTCCACGCGCTGGAGCAACTCGCCGCGCGGCGAGTAGCGCGCGACGCGCGAGCCCTCGACCTCCGCGACCCAGAGGCATCCCTCGGCGTCGACGGTGCAGCCGTCGGGGCGGAAGCCCCGACCCGTGTAGTCGATGAAGACGCGGCGATTCGACAGGGACCCGCTGGCCGCATCGAAATCGTACGCATCGATGCGGCCGGGCATCGAATCCGTGTGATAGAAGGTGGCGCCGTCGGGGCTCCACGCACGGCCATTCGAGATGACGAAGCCTTCGTCCATGCACCGGGCGCGCAGGCCGGGGCCGACGCGGTAGAGCTTGCCCACGCGCGCGCGCGGTGCCGGGTCCGGATCGCGCGTGCCGATCCAGAGGCGCCCGGACGCGTCGCACGCCGCATCGTTGAAATCTTCCCGCGCGAAGTCGACGCCTTCGATCGGAAGCGTCCACGCCCGCTGCAAGTCGAAGTCCACCGCGCCCAGACCCTTCTTGAAACTCACGACGAGGTGACCGGCCGCGTGTTCCACGAGGGCCGTCGGCCTGGCAGGCAGCTTCATGAGCCCGGTGCGGCCTGTGGCCGGCTCGTAGCGCAGCAAGGTGTCCTCGCGGATGTCGATCCAGTAGAGCGCGTTGCGCGATGCCACCCAGAGCGGCCCTTCGCCGAGCGTCGCCCGGTATGACGTCACGCACTCGGCCACGCGCTCACTCGTCGGCACGCACGTAGCCGCTCGCCTTGGCGAGCACCTCCACGCGAGCGTATTCATCGCGCAGCGACTGCGCGAACTCCGCCGTCCCGCACGGCTGCGGCAGGATGCCGTGGATGCCCAGGCGCGGCGCGATGTCCGCGCCCTGGAACGACTTGAGGAACGAGTCCGCGATGCCGGCTACGAGCGGCGGCGGCATCTGCGCGGGGCCGAAGAGGCCGATCGTCGCGGTGCCGCTCACGTTGATGCCGTTTTCCTTGAGCGTCGGCAGATCGGGCAGCACCGGCGAGCGCCTTTCGCCGGAGACGGCGACGATGTGGATGCGTCCGGCCTTGTGCAGTTCGATCGTCGTGCTCATGCCCGTGATGTGCATCGGCAGGCGTCCCGCGGCCACGTCGAGGACGGCGACGTTGCTGTCCTTGTACGGCACGTGCGTGAGCGGCTCGTTCAGGCCGAGCGAGAGTGCGATGCCCACGAAGTGCGAAAGCGTGCCGTTGCCCGGCGAGCCGAATGCGGCCTTGCCCTTCTGTGCGCGAATCCACGCGATGAGCTCGGGCATCGTCTTCGCGCCCGTCATCGGCCCGGTGGAAATGCCGACGTCGAAGACGGCCGCGCCCGCGATCGGCGTGAAGTCCTTGAACGGGTCGTAGTCGAGCTTGCTGTAGATGTGCGGGTAGATGCTGAAGGGCCCGCTCGTGGCGAGCAGCAGCGTGTTGCCGTTGGGCGCCATGCGCCTCAGCTCGCCCATCGCGAGGCGCTGGCCGGCGCCCGCCTTGTTCTCCACGACGATCGCGCGTCCGGTCTGGTTGTGCAGCTTCTCGGCGACGAGCCGGGCCGCGACGTCCGTCGAAGTGCCCGCGGGAAGACCGACGAACAGGCGCATGGGCGGCAGGTCCGACTGCGCGCGGACGAACGGCGCGCCGGCGCCCAGCACGGCGGCGCCCAGGCCCTTGATGACGACTCGACGGGAACTCATGACGGCGACTCCTTGTCGGCAAAGTTGGAACGTGGGGCGAAGGAGAGGCGACGCGAAGACGCACGCATCACGCCTCCTCGAACGCGACGAGGCCCATGCCGGTGGTCATCGGCGCGTAGTAGTTGCGATGCACGCGGCGCGCCGCGGGCGAGATGGCGCCGCGCATGACCATCCACATGACGAGTTCGATGCCTTCGGCGCCGAAGCGCTCGATCATCTCCTGGTGCGTGAGGGCGAGCAGGCTGTCGGGGTCGGATTCGATCCGGTCCAGGAAGTCGAGATCGCCTTCGCGATTCAGGAACCCGAAGCGCGCGCCTTGCAGCTGATGCGACATTCCGCCGGTGCCGAGAATCGCGACACGACCGTCCGGCGCATACGAATCGATCGCGCGGCGGATCGCCTGGCCGAGGCGGAAGCACCGCCGCATGGTGGGCAGGGGATGCCGCAGCACGTTGACCGCGACCGGCACGCAGAGCACGGGCCAGCCCGCCGAGACATCGAAGCACATGCTCATCGGAACGAGGAAGCCGTGGTCGACGTTCAGTTCCTCGCAGACCGTGATGTCGAACTCGTCGTAGACCAGCGACTCGCACAGGTGCCACGAGAATTCGAGCGCGCCGGGCACCTGCGGCAGCGGCCGCTTGCCGAAGCCCGCGTCGGCCACCGCATAGCTGCCGGCCGCGCCGACGGCGAAGGTGGGGTACTTGTCGAAGAAGAAATCCGCGCCGTGGTCGTTGTAGACGGTGATCGCGATGTCGGGCTTCAGGCGCGCAAGCCATTCGCGCACGGGCACGTACGCGTCGAAGAGCGGCTTCCACTCGGGCGTCTCGTGCTTCGCCTGGTCCTGCGCGACGCCGATGGTGGGCACGTGCGACGTCCCGATGCCCGCGACGAGCCGTGCCATCAGGTCGCCCCCGCCTGCTCGCGCGTGGCGAGGAAGGCCTCGTAACTCTCGCCGCGCATCTGCGCGCCCATGCGGTAGAGAGGAAGCCCCGTCACGGAAGCGAGCTTGATGAGAAAGAAGATGTTGCCGCCGGCCTGAAGCAGGCCGTTGAAGTCGCGCGCGAGCACGAGCCGGGTCTCTTCCTCGGTGAGGCCGAACCGCGACAGGTAGGCGCCCTCATCCTGCCGGTACGCCTCGCGATTCGCGGCCTGCGTGAGCGAGTGGCAGAGGCGGTTGATGCGCAGGCCCTGGTGCGACTCCCTGAGGCCGAAGACCTGGGTGCCCGCGATGGGCCGCTCGCGATCGATCTGTGGGGTTGGCATGGAGGTCACGCTCCTGATGTGCCGCATCTTCCGCGCGTCGCGGGCGGGGAGGAAGGGGAGCGTCCTACTACCAGCTATTCCAACCGGGAATGCAAACCGGCTACCGCAACCCCACCTGCCGGTCCGCCATGTTCACGAGTTGCACGAGCGTCGGCCCGATCGTCTTCATCAGATCCGCGGGCTTCGCGCGGTAACCGGGCACCGCGCAGTTGAAGAGCAGGTTGCGCGGGCCGTAGCGGATGTTCGACGCCACGCCCACTGCGAGCACGCCCAGGCCCGCATCGCCCATGTTGATGGAAAAGCCGCGCTTGCCGTAGTTGGCGAGGCTGTCCTTCAGGCCTTCGGTGCTGCGCGTGTATTCGTCCGCGCGGTCCTGCCGGGCACGCGCGAGAAAGCGGTTGCGCTCGGCCACCGTGAGCCGCGCGAGCCACGCCCGGCCCATCGCGGTCTCGACGATGCCGCGCACCGCGCCCACGCCCGGGCGTTTCAGCGTGCCGTGCTCGTGCGCGCACGTCTCCACATAGACCACGTCGAGGTCCATCACCACGCCCACCGACACCGCGCCTTCGAAGCGGTCCGCCATCGACTGCATCGCGGGCCGAAGCTGTGACAGCAGCGGCGTGTTGATCACGTAAGGGTAGCCGAGCGTCACGGCGGCCGGGCCGATGAAGTAGCGGTCCAGCCGGTCGTCGTGGTCGAGAAACCCGAGCGCCTGCAAGCTGCGGCACAGCCGGCTCACGGTCGGGCGCGGCAGGCCCAGGCGCTCGGCGAATTCGCTGTTGGCGTGCGCGCGCGGGTCCTTCACGAAGCTTTGCAGGATCATGAGTCCCTTCGCGAGCGTGCCGGAGAAATTGGGGTCCTCGTCGCGAATGCGGCGCAGGTCTTCCTGGTCGTCGATCCGATGCACGGGGCGGTGCTTGCGCATGGCGCCATTCTCGGGCCGTGGCGGCGCGGACGCGCATCGCTGTTTCAATATTTGAAACTGCAGTTCGCAATTTCCGCCGCCGCGGCCTACAGTGCGCCGCATGATCCGCGACACCGCCCGCCTGAACGCCTTGCTGGACGACATACGCGCCTTCGTGCGCGATCGCTGGCATCCCATCGAAGACCAGGTCGACCGCGCCGGCGAAATTCCGCAAGCCGTGGTCGACGAGCTTCGCCGCAAGGGCTATTTCGGCTGGAGCATTCCCGAGGCGTATGGCGGCCTCGGCCTCACGTCGGAGGAACTCGTGCTGTGCGCGATGGAGTTGTCGCAGGCTTCGGTCGCGCTGCGCGCGCGCGTGGGTACCAACACCGGCATCGGCTCCGAGGCGCTCGTGGCCGACGGCACGCCCGCGCAGAAGGAACGCTGGCTGCCGCGCATGGCGCGCGGCGAGCTCACCGGCTGCCTCGCGCTCACCGAGCCGGATGCGGGCTCGGAGGCGACCAACGTCCAGACTCGGGCGCGCCGCGAGGGCGACCACTACGTCCTGAACGGCGTGAAGCGCTTCATCACCAACGCGCCGCTTGCAGACGTGTTCACCGTGATCGCCCGCACGGACGCCGGCACGACCGGCAGCGCCGGGCTCACGGCCTTCATCGTGGAGCGCGGCGCGGGGCTGCGCACGGGCGAGCCTTATCGCAAGATGGGCCAGTCCGGCTCGCCCGTGTCGGATGTGCATTTCGAGGACTGCCGGGTGCCGGCGGCCAACGTCATCGGCGAGAGGGAAGGCGAGGGTTTCAGGACGGTGATGAAGGTGCTGAACAAGCAGCGGCTGCACCTGGCGGCGCTGTGCACGGGGCCGGCGATGCGCATGCTCGAGCTCGCGATGGCCCACACCTCGCGCCGCGAGCAGTTCGGCCAGGCCGTGGCGAGCTTCCAGCTCGTGCAGGGGATGATCGCCGACTGCCGCACCGAGATCTTCGCGGCGCGCTCGATGATCGTCGAGGCCGCGCGCGCCCGCGACCGCGGCGAAGACGTGGTGCTGGCCGCATCGATGTGCAAGTACTTCGCATCCGAGATGTGCGGCCGCGTGGCCGACCGCTGCGTGCAGATGTTCGGCGGCTCGGGCTACATCGCCGACTTCAGCCCCATCGAGCGCTACTACCGCGACGTGCGGCTCTTCCGCCTGTACGAGGGCACGAGCCAGATTCACCAGCTCAACATCGCGAAGCTCGCGCTGCGCGAACACGAGGCGCGGGCGCGATGAACCTCGTCGAAGTCGAGCGCGACGCCGCACTGGTGGAGCTCAAGGCACGCGTGCGAGCGTTCGTGCAACGGCATGCGATGGCGATGGAATCTTCCTCGCATGCGAACAATCCGGAGGCGCTCGACGCCGCGCTCGCCCGGCTCAGGCCGATCGCGCGCGAGCACGGCCTGTACCTGCCGCAGATGCCGCGCGCCGAAGGCGGAATGGGGCTCGGCTGGGTGGAGCGCAGCGTGGTGCTGGAAGAAGCCGGCCGCAGCTATCTCGGCCCCGGCGCGCTCAATTGCGCCGCGCCGGACCAGCCGAACATGATCAGCCTGCTGCGCCAGGGCTCCGATGCGCAGCGGCTCGCTTACCTGCGGCCGCTCGCCGCAGGCGAGTTTCGCTCCTGCTTCGCGATGACCGAGCCCGCGCCCGGCGCCGGGTCCGATCCCTCGATGCTCCTCACGCGCGCGAAGCGCGTCGCCGGTGGCTGGCTGATCGAGGGCCGCAAGTGGTTCATCACCGGCGCCGTGGGCGCGCGATTCGCGATCGTGCTCGCGCAGACCGAAGAAGGTCCCACGCAGTTCATCGTGGAATCGTCCAATCGCGGCTTTCGCCTGCAACGCGCCATCGCGGCGATCGATCCGTATGCCATCGGCGGCCATGGCGAGATCGAGTTCGCGGATTGCTTCGTCGAGGACGACGCCGTGCTCGGCGAAGTGGGCAAGGGGCTCGTGTATGCGCAAGAGCGGCTGCAGCCCGCGCGCGTGTCGCATTGCATGCGCCTGATCGGCCGAGCCCGCCGCGCGCTCGAGCTCGCGAAAGAGTACGTGAACGAGCGCCGCTCGTTCGGCAACCGGCTTGCCGAGCTGCAGCAAGTGCAGGCCATGGTGGCGGACTGCCACCTGGACTTGCATGCGTGCCGGCTTTTCATCCTCGACTGCGCGGCGCGCATGGATGCGGGCGTCGACGTGAAGACCGAGTCGGCGATGGCGAAGGTGTTCGTGTCCGAGGCGCTTTATCGCGTCGCCGACCGCGCCGCGCAGCTGATGGGCGCGCTCGGCATGTCCGAGGACGCGCCCGTCGCGCTGATCCTGCGCGAGCTGCGGCCTTTTCGCATCTACGACGGCGCCACCGAGCTGCACCGCGCCACGCTCGGCCGCCGCTTTCTCCAACCCAACCAAGGAACGAACCGATGAATGTCCGATGCACGATCCGCGGCGCGCTGGCCGCGATGGCCGCGCTGGCCCTGCCCCTGGCTGCGACGCTCGCGCACGCCGCGTACCCCGAGCAACCCATCAAGCTGGTGGTGCCTTTTCCACCCGGCGGCAGCACGGACCTCGTCGCGCGCGCGATCTCGATCGACCTCGGCAAGGAGCTGGGCCAGCAGGTCATCGTGGACAACAAGGCCGGCGCGGGCAGCCTCATCGGCTCGGAGTTCGTCGCGAGGGCCGCGCCCGACGGCTACACGCTGCTGATGGCGGGCCTCACGAACGTGTTCCTGCCGTACGTGCACAAGGACCTGCGCTTCAACCCCGTGGACGACTACGCGCGCGTGGGGCTCGTCGCCGACCTGCCCAACGTGATCGCGGTCAACGCGATGACGCCGTACAAGTCGCTGAAGGACCTCGTTGCCGCCGACAAGGCGAAGCCGGGTTCGCTGTCGTTCGGCTCGGCCGGCGTCGCGACGCCCTCGCACCTCGTCTGCGAAATGATCAATCACGAGACGAAGATCAGGATGCAGCACGTGCCCTACAAGGGCAATGCGCCCGCGGTGAACGACCTGATCGGCGGCGTGATCCCGGTGATGTGCAACAACCTGGGCGGCACGCTGCCGTACATGAGTAGCGGCCAGATTCGCATCCTGGCGCAGACCGGCAAGAGCCGCTCGCCCTCCGCACCCGACGTGCCCACCTTCGCGGAACTCGGGCTCGGCAGCCTCGACACCGGCCTCTGGATGGGCATCGTCGCGCCCAAGGGCACGCCGCAGCCCATCGTCGACAGGCTGAACCAGGCGCTCGCGAAGGTGATGGCGGAGCCTTCCACGAAGGAGAAGCTGGCGAAGCTGGGCGCGGCCCCGCTCAACCCGAGCCCGGCGGCTTTCGAGGAACGCATCAAGGCCGACCGCCGCGCGTGGGAGCCGGTGCTGCGCTCGGCGGACCTCACGAGCAAGTGATGGCGAACCCCGGTTATCCGCTCGGCGGCGTGCGCATCCTCGACATGGCGACCGTGTTCGCCGCGCCGTTCGCAGCGACGCTGTGCGGCGACATGGGCGCGGAGGTCGTCAAGCTCGAACTGCCGCAAGGCAACGACGCGTTGCGCGGCCTGGCTCCGGTGCACGAAGGCCACGCGCTCTTCTGGAAGACGGGCAACCGCGGCAAGAAGGGCATCTCGCTCGACGTGCGCAAACCCGAAGGCCGCGAGCTCTTCCTGCGGCTCATCGAAGGCTTCGACGTGCTCGTGGAGAACTTCCGCACGGGTACGCTGGACGGCTGGGGCCTCGACATCGCGACGCTGCACGCGCGCAATCCTCGCCTCATCGTGCTGCGGCTCACGGGCTTCGGCCAGACCGGCCCGTATGCGCGCAAGCCCGGCTTCGCGCGCATCTTCGAGGCGATGAGCGGGCTCACGCACCTGAGCGGCGAGCCGGGCGGTGCGCCGCAGCACATGAATTACCCGCTCGGCGATGCCATCGCGGGCGTCTTCGGCGCGTTCGCGATCGCCACCGCGCTCGCCGAGCGCAATGCGTTGCCGCGCGGCGAGCAGCGGGGCGCGGAGATCGATCTCTCGGCCACCGAAGCGCTGATGCGCATTCTCGATCCGCTCGCCGCCGAATACCGTTTTTCGGGCGTGGCGCGCGAACGCACGGGCTCGCGCGCGAGTTACACCGCGCCGTCGAACGTGTACCGCAGCGCCGACGGAGCCTGGATCACGCTGGTGGGCTCGTCCGACCCGATCTTCGCGCGGCTGTGCACGGCGATGGAGCGGCCCGAGCTCGCGAAGGACCCGCGCTACCGCACCAACGTCGAGCGCACGAAGCATCACGTGGAACTGGACGACATCGTGGGCGCGTGGTGCGCGGACCTGCCGCTGCAGGAGCTGTCGCGCCGGCTCGATCGCTGCGAGGTGCCGTTCAGCAAGGTGTATTCGATCGCCGATGCGCTCGAGGACCCGCACTTTCGCGCGCGCGAAGCGTTCGTCCAGCTGCAGGATCCGGAGTTGGGCTCCATTCCCGCGCCGGCGATCGTGCCGCGCTTCGCGGGAAGAACATTCGCAGTCTCCTCCGTGGGCCCGGCGACGGGGCAGGACAACGCGCAAATCTATGCCGGCATCGGTGTCGATGCGGCTCGCCTCGCCTCGCTGAAGGAAGCCGGCGTGGTTTAGGGCCGGGTCGCAGGGCCCGGGCCGCACGATAAGCCGCCCTGATAGCAGCCTTCACACATTTTCGTTGGCTCCGTGGCGCGAGCGGTGGCAGCATGAGCGCCGTCTGGCAGAGATAGAAGGCTCGCAAACGCAAATGGGAACTCGGCTCGGCGGGGTCTACATGTTCACCGGCGACGACGGATCGACGGCGCTCGGCGATGGATTGCGTGTGCAGAAGAACCACGAGCGGGTGGAAGCCTGCGGCTGCGTGGAAGAGCTGAGCTGCGCGATCGGCATCGTCACGGCGATGCCGTCACTGCCCCAGCCCGTGGCCGACTGCCTGCTGCGCATCCAGGACGATCTCGCCACCGTCGCCGCCGAGCTGCGCGTTCCGGCCAGGGCGACGATCGTCCGCGCGGACGTCGCTCGCATCGAGCAGGAGCTCGACGCGTTCGATGCGCAGCGGGCCGCGACGGGGGCATCCATCGCCCCGGCCGCCGCGCAGTCGAGCGCAGCGTGTCTTTTCGCGCGCGCCGTCGCGCGGCGGGCGGAACGCCGGCTGTGGACGCTCGTCGAGCTCGAGGCGCAGGCTCCGCGCGGAAGCGTTGGCCATGCGCTTGGGCAGGAAAGCGTGAATCGCGAGACGGCGCGGTATCTGAACCGTTTGTCCGACCTGCTCGCGGTCGTGGCGCAAGTGGTCGCGCGCGTCGACACGGGCGCGCTCGATCGGTGGCACCATCGGTAGTCCGCGCAAGCCGCGTTTCGGATGGAGACCGCTCGCTCCCATGGCCCAATACCGCATCGGTGACAAGCAACCCTTCGTGCCCGCGGACGCCTTCGTGGCGGCCGAGGCCGTCCTCATCGGCGAGGTCATCGTCGGCGCACGCGCGTCGCTCTGGCCCGGCTGCGTCGTCCGCGGCGACAACGAGCCGATCCGCATCGGCAACGAAAGCAACGTGCAGGAAGGCGCCGTTCTGCACACCGACTTCAACTATCCGCTCACGCTCGGCGAGCGCGTGACCGTCGGCCACCAGGCCACTCTGCACGGCTGCGAGATTGGCTCCGGGTCCCTCATCGGCATCCAGGCGATCGTGATGAACGGGGCCGTGATCGGCGAGAGCAGCATCGTCGGCGCGGGCGCGCTCATCACCGAAGGCAAGCGGTTTCCGCCCCGCAGCCTCATCATGGGCGTGCCCGGCAAGGTGGTGCGCGAACTCTCCGAGCAGGACCTGGCGCATCTGGACCGCGCCGCCGAAGACTACGTGCGCAAGGCGAAGCAGTACCTCGTCGAACTCGTCCGCACGGGCTGAGAGGCTCACCGCCCGAGCAGCTGCTCCACCGCCGCATACGGGTCGAGCTCGCGGGCGACAACGAGATTCACCAGCGCATCGACTTCCCGCGCATCCAGGCGCGCCGCCAGGTCGCGCAGCACCTGCTCGCGCAGGAGCGCATGGATTTCGGCGCGCATCGCATCCGCGTTTCGCCGCTGGGCTTCGCCGCCCCGTGCCGCCCAGTCGCGATGCTCGTTCACGGCATCCATGAGCTCCTCGATACCGGTGCCGCCGGCCGCCGACGTCTTGATGACCGGCACGCGCCAGTCGTTGCGGGGCATCCCGAGCTTGAGCATCTGCATCAGATCCAGCACGACCTCCTCGGCACCCGGCCGGTCCGACTTGTTCACGACCAGGATGTCCGCGATCTCGATCACCCCCGCCTTGATGGCCTGGATGTCGTCCCCCGCCCCGGGAATGGTGAGCAGGCAGACGGTGTCCACGACGCTCGCGACGTCGATTTCCTGCTGGCCGATGCCCACGGTCTCGACGAGGATCACGTCGAATCCCACCGCATCCAGCACGTTCACCACGCGCCGCGTCGCGCGCGCGAGCCCGCCCGACTGGCCGCGATTGGACATGCTGCGGATGAAGACACCCGCATCGAGATAGCTGTCGCGCATGCGGATGCGGTCGCCGAGGATCGCGCCGCCCGACCAGGGGCTCGAGGGGTCCACGGCCACGACGGCCACGCGCGGCACTTTGCGGCGGTAGGCGCTCGTGAGCACCGACACGAGCGTGCTCTTGCCCGCGCCGGGCGGGCCGGTGACGCCCAATTTCGTCGCGCGGCCCGCCTGCAGGTGCGCGGCGCGCATCACGTCCGCGCACTGCGCCTCTTCGTTTTCCACGATGGAGACGAGCCGTGCGATGTCGGCCATGCGGCCGGCGCGGGCGCCCGCGAAGAGATCCTCCACCGTCTTCACCGGACCGGCTTCCTTTGCTTCGACAAGGGAACGACGGCGACCGCCGTGGCCTTGACCACGAGAAGCGGCTCGGCAAGCACGTCGGCCGCCGAGTCGGCCGCGTCCACGAGCTCGATCACCTTGTGCGCGGTGCATTCGAACCGGCGCGACGAGTTGCCGGTGGACACGAGCGCCGCCTTCACTTCGAGGAAGTCGCCGCTTCGAACCGGCGCGAGGAATTCCGCGTTCATGGTGCGCATCAGGCCCTCGTCGCCGTCGTGCCGCACGAGCGCCTCGGTCACCGCGTCGCCGAAGAGCTGCAGCACGCGAGCGCCATCCACCAGCCCGCCGCCGTAGTGGCCGTCGGCGGTGGACATGCGAAGTCGAATGATCGTTTCCATGGACGGGGACCTCCAGGCGCTTCAGCGCGTCGCGGATGCGAGCACCCATTCGCGCACGATGCGCCGCGCGATCTTGCCGATGCCCGTTTTCGGCAGCTCGGGCACGAAGTGGATGACCTTCGGCCGCTTGTAGCCGGCCAGGCGCTCCTGCGTGAACGCCTTCAGGTCGGCCTGCGTCACGCAGGCGCCGGGCGCGAGCACCGCGAAGGCGTGGACGGCCTCGCCCCATTGATCGTCCGGCACGCCGACGACGGCCGCCTCGCGCACCCCGGGATGCGCGACGAGCACCTCTTCGACTTCCGCCGGGATCACGGTCATGCCGCCGGACTTGATCATCTCCTTCACGCGGCCTTCGAGCTGCAGGAAGCCCTCTTCGTCGAAGCGGCCCAGGTCGCCCGTGCGCATGAAGCCGGAGTGCATCACTTGCGCGGTGGCGGGCGCATCCTGCCAGTAGCCCGCGAACATCGACGCACTGCGGGCGTGAATTTCTCCGGCGTCGTCCACGCGCAGCTGCGCGCCGATCATGAGGCGGCCGACCGTCCCCGATTTGCGCACCTGGTCTTGCGAGTCCATCACCGTGAGGCACAGGTGCTCGATCATTCCGTAGAACTGCACGAACCGCACGCGGGGCATCCGCTCCACGAGCGCGGCGATCAGCGGACGCGGCATGCGCTCGGACGCATACGAGACGAGCGCGAGCGAGGGCGGTATCTCCTCGGGCGCGCCTTCGAGCAGCCGCCTGAGGGTCGTGGGCACCGCGTTCATGTGCGTGATGCCGCACGAGCGCGCCGTCTCCCAGATCGTGGGGGCGTCGAACCGCGCGAGGATCACGTGCGTCGCGCGCACGAGCGTGAGCGGCAGCAGGTGTTCCAGACAGGAGGAGAACATCGGCAGGAAGTGCAGCGTGCGTTCGCCGTCGCGCAAGTCCAGCTCGAGCGCCATCGTCGCCGCGGTCGCCGTGAGGCTGCCGTGCGTATGCACCGCGCCTTTGGAGCGGCCGGTCGAGCCGGAAGTGAAGAGGATCACCGCCGGATCCGATGGAGCGACCTGCGACGGTTCTTCCAGCGGCGCGGATCGCGCGATCAAATCAGCGTAAGAGTCGAACGCGGCAGTGGAAGGCGGTGCGTCCAGGCAGAACACGTGTTCGATCCCGCACTCGCCGAGGCTTGCGCGCGCCGCGAACGCGGCTTCGGCCTGCGCCGCGCCGAGAATCAGGATGCGCGGGCGCAGCTGCGTCAGCGCGGCGAATGCTTCCTGCCAGTTCCACCAGTAGTCGAGCGGCGACGCGATCGCGCCCAGCATCGCGGCGCCGAAGAAGACTTCCATGAACTCCGCGCAGTTGGTGGTCCACATCGCCACGCGGTCGCCCTTTTGCACGCCGAGCGCGCGCAGGCCGCCCGCGAGCCGCAGGGTGCGATCGTGCACTTCGGCGTAAGTGCGGCGGATGTCGCCGAAGACCACGGCTTCGCGCCGCGGGCGGGATCGCGCGGCGCGGTCCAGCAGGGCGTCCAGCCTCAGGATTCCGCCCTTCGCTCCCGGCGTCACACCCGTCATCGCTGCGCCTGCCACCGATGGATGTAGTCGACGATGGCGGATGTCGGCGTGCCCGGGCCGAACACCTCCGCGACGCCGTGCGCCTTCACCTGCGGGATGTCCGGTGGCGGCAGGATGCCGCCCATGATCACGAGCACCTCCCGGCTGGCCTGCTCGCGCAGGCCGCGGCAGATCTCCTGCGAGAAGTGCAGATGCGCACCCGACAGGATGCTGAGGCCCAGCACGTCCGCATCCTCCTGCACCACGGTGCTCACGATCATCTCCACCGTCTGGAAGATGCCCGTGTAGATCACTTCCATGCCGGCGTCGCGAAGCGCTCGGGCGATGATCTTCGCGCCGCGATCGTGGCCGTCCAGGCCCGGCTTGGCGACCACGACGCGCAATGGCTTGCTCATGGGCTCGATCCTCGGTTTTTCAGTAGACGATGGGTGCGCGGTATTCGCCGTACACGCCGCGAAGCACGTCGCAGATCTCGCCGACCGTCGCCTGCGCGCGGATCGCGCGCACCACGGGCGGCATCGTGTTGCGGCCTTGCCGCGCGGCCTGCTCGACTTCGTTCAGCGCCGCGGCATGCTCGGCTCGCGGGCGCGACTGCCTGATGCCCTGCGTGCGCCGGATCTGACGCTCGCCGAGCCCGGGGTCCAGCACGAAGGGCTCGAAAGGCAGGGCGCCCTGCGGCTCCACGTGCACGTTCACGCCCACGATGTATTCGCTGCCGGTTTCGAGCGCGCGCTGGTAGGTGGCCGACGCGTCGGCGATCTGGCGCTGGATGAAGCCATCCTCGATGCACCGGACCATGCCGCCGCGATCGAGCACCTGCCGGATCGACGCCTCGGCTTCTTCCTCGAGCCGGTTCGTGAGCGATTCCACGTAGTAGGAGCCGCCGAGCGGATCGACCACGTCGGCGACGCGGCTCTCGAGCGCGAGGATCTGCTGCGTGCGCACGGCGATCTTGATCGCGCCTTCCGAGGGGATCTGGTAGGCCTCGTCCTTGGAGTTCGTGTGCAGCGACTGCGTGCCGCCGAGCACGGCGGCGAGCGCCTGGATCGCGGTGCGCGCGATGTTGTTGTCCGGCTGCTGCGCGGTGAGGCTCACGCCCGCCGTCTGGCAGTGCGCGCGCATCGTCCACGACCGCGGGTCCTTCGTGCCGACCCAGTCGCGCATCATGCGCGCCCACAGCCGCCGCGCCGCCCTCAGCTTGCAGATCTCCTCGAAGAAGTCGTTGTGGATGTCCCAGAAGAAGGACACGCGCGGCGCGACGAAATCCGCCTCGAGCCCGCGCTTGACCGCTTCGGTCACGTAGCAGTGGGCACCCGCGAGCGTGAAGGCGAGCTCCTGCACCGCAGTCGCCCCGGCTTCCCGGATGTGGTAGCCCGACACGCTCACCGGGTTGTAGCGGGGCATCATCTCCGCGGCGTATTCCATCGTGTCCACCACGAGCCGCACCGCGGGGGCGGGCGGGTACACGTATTCGTTCTGCGCCGTGTATTCCTTCAGGATGTCGTTCTGGATCGTGCCGGTGATCTTTTCCTTGCCGACACCCTGGTTCTTCGCGACGACCTCGTACATTCCCATCAGCACGAAAGCCGAGGCGTTGATGGTGTACGACGTGGACACGCGATCGAGCGGGATGTCCTTCATGAGGAGGCGCACGTCCTCCACGGTGTCCACCGCCACCCCGATCTTTCCGATCTCGGGCACGGCCACCGGATGGTCCGAGTCGTAGCCGAGCAGCGTGGGCAGATCGAAGTCGGTCGACAGGCCCGTCTCGCCGTGGTCCAGCAGGTATTTGTAGCGGCCGTTGGTGTCTTCGGCGGTGCCGAAACCCGCCACTTGCCGGATGGTCCACGGCCGCGCGCGATACATCGTCGGGTGCACGCCGCGCGTGTACGGGTACTCGCCGGGAAAGCCGATGCCGCGCGCGGCGTCGCCGCTCGCGCCCGCGTCCGCGCCCGCGTCCGCGGCCGTGTAGAGGTCCTTGATCGGCAGGCCCGAGAGCGTCGTGAACGTCCCCTGGCGTGCAGGCATCTTCCGCACGCTCGACGCGAGCGTCGTTTCGCGCCACGCTTGCAGGTCCGGCGAGCCTGGTGCCATGGCCGGTTCGTTCGATTCGTTCACCACCGCTCCTTCCAGTGGGCACCGCATGTGCCGACGCCGTGGATGCTGCCAGCGGCCGCCGCGCGGCGCCAACGAAAATGCATGAAGGCAGGTATCAGTGCGGCTTAAGCCATGCTCTCGGGCGCGCGTCCGCCGCCGCTACAGCGCGGGAAGGAGCGCCTGCAGGTGATGCGCGAATTCCGCGACGAGCGTCGGCGGGCTTTGCAGACCGAACCGCACGACGAGTCCCACGTCGGGCAGACGCGGCAGCACGCTGCCCGGCGGCAGGATGCGCAGGTCGGCGGGCACCGCGCACTGCGTGAGCACGGCGATGGCCTGGCCCGAACGCACGACCGCGAGCAGGCCCGACATGCTGCCGCTCGCATAGGCGATGCGATAGCTGCGGCCGGCCGCTTCGAGTTCCCGGCAGGCCGCGCGATGGTCGGGCGTGTCGGGGTCGGAGAGCGCGAGCTGCAGCGGCTCGCGCTGCGCCGCTTCGTCATCGCGGTTGCCCACCCACACGAGCGGTTCGCGGCGCAGCCACGACGCGCTTTGCCCCGCGTCGCTCGCCGAGACCAGCGCGAGGTCCAGGTCGTGGCTCCTCAGGCGCTCCTCCAGCCGCGGCGTGGGAGCGCAGAAGACCTCGACGAACACCTGCGGATGGCGGCTCGCGAAGCTGCGCAGGATGTGCGGCAGGAACGCGGCGGCGTAGTCGTCGGGGCAGCCGAAGCGCAAGGTGCCCGCGAGGCCCGCGCCCGTGATGTCGGCGAGGGCGGCGTCATGCAGGCGCAGGATCGCGCGGGCGTGGACGAGCAGGCGCTCGCCATGCAGCGTGAGCTCCACGCCGCGGCCCGTGCGGTTCAGAAGCGGCAGGTCCAGCAGGTATTCCAGCTTCTTCACCTGCATGCTGAGCGCGGCCTGCGTGCGGCCCACGCGATGCGCCGCCCGGCCGAGCGTGTGATTCTCCGCGATGGCGACGAAAGTGCGCAGCAGGTCGATGTCGAGATGAGGCATGAATCTCCGCGAGGTCGCGCGTCGCGCTTGACGCCCCGATTGTTCTCCAGTATTTTCTAGTTGACTAGTTATCAAGGATACAGGATGAGCACCTCCCCGAGGATCGACCGGCCGTTCACCGGCATCGCCTCGTTCCTGCGGTCTGCCGTCTGCACGGACCGTGGCGAGTTCCGCGGCCTGATCGCGGTCATGGGATTCCCGTTCGACGAAGGCTCGCCCTTCATGCCCGGCACGCGGTTCGGCCCGCGGGGCATCCGCGAGCATTCGCTGCGCTTCGGCGCGGGCTACTTCCATCCGGAGACCGGGCGGGAGTATCTCGTGCCCGAGTGCACGCAGGCGTTGATCGTCGATGCGGGCGACGTGGACGTGGCGCCCACGAACGTCGAGCAGACGTTCGCCGACGCCACCGCCATGGCGCGATCCCTCTTCGAGCGCGCGCCGCTTCTCGTCGTGCTGGGCGGCGACCATTCCATCAGCGACCCGATCGTGCGGGCGATCGGCGAGGACGTGCACATCGTCCACTTCGACGCGCACCTGGACTTCGAGCCGATCGCGCAGGGCTTGAGCCACACCAACGCGCATGCCTTCCGGCACATCCGGCGCATGCCCCACGTGAAATCCCTCACGCAAATCGGCATTCGCAGCATCCGCCATTCGCGCGCCGTGTACGAAGACGCGGTGGCCTCGGGCAACACGATCGTGACGATGGGCGAGTTCCGCACCGGCGGACTTGCGAAACTGTTCGAACGCGTGCCCGCCGGCGCGCGCTGCTACGTGAGCATCGACATCGACGTGCTCGACATGACGCTGATTCCGGGCTGCGTTTCGGGCGAGCCGGACGGCATGTCGTTCGCGCAGCTGCGCGATGCGCTGAAGGAAGTGGCCGAGCGCTACGACGTCCTGGGCTTCGACATCGTCGAGGCCAATCCCTCGCTCGACGTCGCCACGGGCGCGACCTCTTACCTCGCCGCGCATTTCGTGGTGGAGTTCATGGGGCAGATATGCGACCAGCCCCGCTGGGCCGCGAAGCGCGAGAAGTGGCTGGCCGCGCATCGAAGCGGCGCGGCCCGCAAGGAGTGATCCGATGACAGAAGCACACGTCGAAAACGTCGACGAGGCCGCCGTCGCCGCCATCTGCGGCGAGGCGCCTTTCATCAACGCGAGCGACCTCACCGCCATCACGCGCGGCATGCCGTATCGGCCGCAGTTCAACGCGGAATACATCGGCAAGCTGCGCGAAGGCGGCGTGACCGCGATCCATTCGTCGCTCGTCGTCTGGTTCTGGGACAGCATGACGCCCGCCGTGAAGCGCCTGAGCTCGACGCTGCGCTTTCTCGACGAACACGCGAACGACCTCGTCCTCGTGCGCACGGCAGCCGACATCGACCGCGCGCGCAGTGACGGCAAGATCGGGCTCATCGTGCATTTCCACAACAGCAGCGCGCTGGAGGACGACATCTCCATGGTCGCGACCTTCCACCGACTGGGCCTGAGGGTGATGCAGCTCACCTACCAGGGCAGGAGCCTGCTCGGCGACGGCTGCGCCGAGCCGAGCCCCGGCGGGCTCAGCGCGTTCGGCATCAAGGTCGTGGAGGAGATGAACCGCGTGGGCATCCTCGTGGACCTCGCGCACGCGGGCGAGCGCACGTTCATGGAGGCGCTGGAAGTGTCCACGCAGCCGGTGGTCTGCTCGCACGGCGGCGTGAACGGGGTGCGTGCGCATTCGCGCAACCTGAGCGACGAGCAGCTGCGCGCGCTCGCGAAGAAGGGCGGTGTCCTCGGCATCATGGCGAAGGCCGACACGCTCGTCGAAGGCGGCGCCACGCGCGGCGCCACCTTCGAAGACTACTTCGCGCACCTGGACTACGCGGTGAAACTCGTCGGCCCTGATCACGTCGCGATCGGCCTGGAAAACGGCTGGGGCGTGGACAACGGCCAGCTGCAGGACATGCTGGTGGACGTCATTCTTCATACCGACAAGCCCTTCGTGCGCGGCCGCATTCCGAGGGACTACGAGTTCGACAAGTACTACTCCGCGCAGGGCGTGAACGATACGTCCACCGTGAAGGCGAACCTGGTGCGCGAGATGCTGCGCAGAGGCTATGCCCGTGCCGACATGGAGAAGATCCTGGCCGGCAACCTGATGCGCGTCTATGCGCAGGTCTGGAAACCCTGAAGGGAGACGGACGCGATGTCCCTGCATGTCCACATCGAGAATGCCACGAGCCTCATGCCGGTCTTCCAGGTGCGGCCGGACCAGTACGAAGCCGCGTTGCAGCGCCATCCGGACGTCGCGGCGCGCATCCGCACGACCTGGGGCCGCGACCAGGACATCTATGCGCGCGAAGCCCGCACGGCCGAGGCGATGATCTCCTACCGGTTTCCGAAGGACACGCTGGGCGAAGATGCGCCGCGGCTGAAGCTGCTGCAGATACTGGGAGCGGGCGTCGACTACCTGCTGCCGCTCGACTGGGTGCCGCCGGGCGTCACCGTGCTCACCAACAGCGGCGCGCATGTGCCCAAGGCGGGGCAGTCCGCTCTCATGACGCTGCTCATGCTCAATGCGCGGCTGCCGGAACTCGTCACGTCGCAGAAGCGGCACGAGTGGAACCGCCGGTTCACGACGACAGTGGACGGCAAGACGGTGCTCATCGTCGGTGTCGGCGCCATCGGCGGCGCGGCGGCGAAGCACGCGCGCGATTTCGGCATGCGCGTGATCGGCATTCGCCGCAGCGGCGAGCCGCATCCGCACGTGGAAAGCATGCATCGCCCCGACGAACTGCTCGAGGTGCTGCCCGAAGCCGACTTCGTGCTGCTCAACACCGCCCTTACCGAGAACACGCGGTTTTTCTTCGGCGAGCGCGAGTTCGCCGCGATGCGGCGCGGCGCGAGCTTTGCCAACATGTCGCGCGGCGGCCTCGTGGACCCGGCCGCGCTGGACCACGCGTTGCGGTCGGGGCATCTCGCGGGGGCCGTGATCGACGTGACCTACCCCGAGCCACCCGGCGCCGACTGGCCCTGCTGGGACACGCCCAATCTCATCGTCACGCCGCATGTGCTGTCGGACGACATCGACAACTACATTCCGCGCACGCTGGACCTGTTCTTCGCGAACCTGCGCCGCCACTTCGCGGGCGAACCGCTCACGAACCGGGTCGATCTTGGACGCAGCTACTGATTTCGCGCGGGAGCCGGCCGCGATGAGAACCGAGCTGGAATCGCGCCGCGTGCGCGTGAGCGCGATCCGCGAAGCCGCCATCGACATCCTCGCATTCGACCTCGCGCCGCTCGACGGCAGGCCGCTGCCCGCCTTCCCGCCGGGCGCGCACGTCGACGTCCATACGCCCAGCGGCCTCGTGCGGCAGTACTCGCTGTGCGGGGATCCGGCCGCGGCGGCGGGCACGTGGCGCATCGCCGTCAAGAAGGAATCGCAGGGGCGAGGCGGGTCGCTCAGCATGCACGAGGCCGTGCGGGCGGGGACGATGCTCGGTGTCACCGGGCCGCGCAATCACTTTCCGCTCGCGGCCGACGCGAGCGAGCACCTGCTGATCGCGGGCGGCGTGGGCATCACGCCGATGCATGCGATGGCGCAGGCGCTGGCCGCGCGCGGCGCAGCGTGGAAGCTGCACTACTGTGCGCGCTCGCGCGAGCATGCGGCATTCCTGGACGAGCTGACGCTGCTCGGAGGCAGCCGCGTCGTGCCGCACTTCGGTCTTTCCCCCACGCTCGACGTGACCGGGCTGCTGCGCGCGCGTGCGGTTGGCACGCATGTGTACTGCTGCGGCCCGCAGGGACTCATGAAGGCGGTGGAGGCGGCAGCGTCGCACTGGAATCCGGCTCACGTGCATTTCGAATGGTTCGTGGCCGCCGAGACCGATGGCAGCCGGAACGTTCCTTTCGAAGTCGAACTCGCGCGCCGCCGCATGACCCTGGCCGTGCCCGAAGACAAGTCGATCCTGCGGGTTCTGTGCGAACACGGCGTCCACGTCGAAAGCGCCTGCGAGCAGGGGATCTGCGGGACCTGCGAGACCGCGGTGCTGCAAGGCGATGTGGAGCATCGTGACAAGCTGCTTTCGCGCGAGGAGCGCGCGGCCAACCGCTCGATGATGGTCTGCGTGTCGCGCGCGAAGTCGCCGAAGATCGTTCTCGATCTGTGAACGCTTCCGCCCGCTCGGGCGGGCGTTCACGCGGCCACGGGTGCGGACCAGATCGTGGGGTTCGGGTTGTACGCTTCTCGCGCCCGGCGGCCCGGGCCGTCGTCGGGCCCCACCACGCGGTCCAGCACGAAGTTGGCGATCCGGTGCACGACGTACTCGTCCAGCGAATAGCGCCCGGGCTGGAAGGCGCCCGAGCGCATCGCCCTTTGCACCTTGGGATTGATTTCGAGGTCCTCGTCCACGATCTGTGCGTACTTCTCGTAGTACGCGGGGCCGACGATCTGGTCGAAATCAGCGCGCGCCACGGTGCTTTTCGGAAACGTCCAGTTCTCCTGGATCCGCACTTTCTCCGGACCTCCGGGCAGATACTGCCTGAACTTCATGTACGAGCTGGCAAGGATGATCTGCAGGCTGGGCTGCAGCCACAGGTGGAACAGGCCCTGCGCCTTTTCGTCCTCCAGCGTTGCGATGCGCGGCAGCCCGGAGAAGGACGTGATGGCGTGCCGGCTGAACATCGCCGTCCACGGCCCGCGCCGGGGACTCTCGAAAGCCCATTCCTGCGGTACCGACATGTGCTTGCGGTGAACCGTCCACGCGTGATAACTCTCGAATGCGTTTTCCGCCCACACTTTCCAGTTCACGTCCACATCGAGGGTGTCGCGATGCGTCCACTGCATGTTCTCGAGGTCGTAGCCGGCCAGGAATTGCGGCAGGTCGCCGAGCCACTCGTGCAGCGCGGGCGCCGTGGCGTCGAACGTGACGAAGATGAAGCCGCCCCAGATCGCCGATCGCACCGGGCTCAGCCCGTAGTCGGCCGCGCGAAAGCCCTCCACGCCCGCCATGGGCGGCGGCGTGCCCGGCGTGCCGATCAGCTTGCCGCCCAGCCCGTAGGTCCAGCCGTGGTAGGGGCACACGAAGGCGCGGCAGCGTCCCGCGCCCTCGGCGACGACCGCGCCGCGGTGGCGGCAAAGCGCCGAGTGCACGCGCACCTCGCCGCCCTCGTCGCGCACGACCACGAGAGGCCGGCCCACGAGATCCATCGTGAAGTAGTCGCCGGCGGCGGGTATCTGCTCGGCCCTGCCGACGCACAGCCAGTCCTTCAGGAAAATCGTCTCGACTTCCCTTCGGTACCAGTCCGCCGACGAATAGCACCAGCCGGGCAGGTTGGAAGCCTGGTGCAGCGGCAGCCGCGTCGCGGCGTAGTGTTCGGGGGAAAAGATGGATGTGGGGGGCATGTCGGGTTGCAGCGAGCGTTGCGGGGCGTCGGTCGAAGGAAAAGGAAAGGGAATGAGGGAAGCCGGGTTTTGAGCGACTAGTTAACCAGTGCATCGTATTCAAAGCGCCCCTTCGCGTCAACCGCCGGCGATTCGGCGCTCGCTCGGCGCTCGCTCCGGCGCACGACACGGCCGCCTCCATTGACAAACTAGTTGTCTAGATG
The DNA here is from genome assembly GCF_035548915.1 of Ramlibacter sp. Classification (GTDB taxonomy): domain Bacteria; phylum Pseudomonadota; class Gammaproteobacteria; order Burkholderiales; family Burkholderiaceae_C; genus Ramlibacter. The sequence continues at coordinate 258,511 of NZ_DASZSE010000044.1, forward strand.
CGTAGATCGCAGTATTCTTCCTCCCACCCCCAACCGTCACCGAGGATCACGCCATGACCTTGCGCATCGCGTCCATCGTTCTCGTCGCCTGCTGTTCGCTCTTCGCGGTGCCCGCGCGCGCGCAGTTTCCGGACAAGCCCATCAAGATCATCGTGGGCAACGCGCCCGGCGGCGCGACGGACATCATCGCCCGCCTGGTCGCCAAGCACATTTCCGGCCCGCTCGGGCAGCCCGTGATCGTCGAGAACCGGCCGGGCGCGAGCGGCGCCGTCGGCGCCATGGCGGTGGCGGGCTCGCCCCCGGACGGCTACACGCTCGGGCTCGCGGCGACTTCGTCGATGTCGGTGAATCCGCTGCTGCGCAAGCTCCAGTACGACCCGAAGAAGGACTTCACGCATCTCACGCTGATCGCGACGATCCCGCACGCGCTCATCGTGAACACGAATCTTCCGGTCACGAACCTGAAGGAGTTCATCAGCTACGCCCGGGCGAGGCCGACGCAGTTGAACTACGGAAGCGCGGGCGGCCAGAGTTCCGTGCAGCACCTGGCCGGCGCGATGCTCAACCAGATGGCCGCAATCCAGTTGACGGACGTGCCCTTCGACGCCGGCGGCTCCAAGGCCGTGACGGAGCTCATGGCCGGCCGGCTGGACATCATGTCGCTCGACCTCGAGGGCGCGCTGCCGTTCATCGTGTCCGGCAAGGTGCGGGCCCTTGCCGTGGCCGCCGACTCGCGCATCGCGCAGTTGCCGGACGTTCCGACGGCGGCCGAAGCCGGGCTGCCAGGGTTTCTGATGCGGGGCTGGTATGGCATCGTCGGGCCCGCCGGTCTTCCGAAGGATGTCGCGGAGCGCCTGGCCAAGGCGATGTCCGATGCCGTGAAGACGCCCGAGATGCGCGAGCAGCTCGCTCACATCGCCGCCACGCCCGAAGGCCGGTCGCTGCAATCGTTCGGCGACTTCATCGAGGGCGAGCGCGCCAAGTTCGCGAAGATCATCAAGGACGGCAACATCAAGGTGGAGTGAACGCCGGCGCGCCCGGCACGCCCGCCATCACGGCGGGGCCGCTCCCGCGAGCTGCGTGTGCTATCGTCAAGATTCGCATGGAACGCACCGTGGACGACCAAGCCGAGCAACGACGATGATGACCCGGGACACTTCGGCGAGGGCTTACGCCGCCTATGAGACGATCAAGAAGCGCATCATCGAATCGGGCTTTCTGCCGGGCAGCAAATTGTCGGAGGAGCGTCTCGCGGGCGAACTCGGCCTGGGCCGCTCGCCGATCCGCTCTGCTTTCGCGCGCCTGAACAGCGAGGGCTGGATCGACATCAGCCCGCAAAGCGGCAGCTACGTGAGGGCGCTCGGCGAGCGCGAAATCGCCGAGATCTTCGAGCTGCGCCTCGTGCTGGAAAGCCACGTGACCGATCTGGCCGCGCGACGGATCACCGACGAGCAGCTGCGCAAGCTGCAGCTCGCGCTGAAGCGCACCAAGGTCGTCGCGGCGGCGGGCGCGGACAAGGCGGCCTTCGACGAGATCGATGCCGTCGATTCGATGGTTCATCTGACGATCTACGAGGCGGCCGGCAATGCGCTCATCAGCCGCATCCTGCTCAATCTCTGGGAAAAGGCGCAGTGGCTGAAGAAGCTGGTGTCGCCTTCCACGCCCGCGCGCATGAAGAGCTGGATCGCCGAGCTCGAGGGCATCGTCGAAGCGCTCGCGCTGCACGACCCTCGGCTTGCGGTGCAGCGCGTGTGCGATCACGTCCAGCATGGCGAACAGTCCCATCAGGACAGCAAGGCGCAGGGTTCGCGTGCGGCCGCCACGCCAGCGCGCGCGGCAACGTCTTCGAATGCGCCTGCGAAGCGGCGGCCCGCCGCCAAGCCCGCGCAGCGCACGAGGAGCAAGGCGGACGCCCGGGCCCGCACGGCAAGGGGCCAGAGAGCCTCGAGTTCGCGCTAGGCGCGCCTCGAGCCCCGTGAGCCGGCGCACGAAGGGACTGTCCATGCCGTTCGGCGGGTGCGGCAAACTCGGCGGATGACGACCGAAGCCGGCCACGATCGCCGCGTGACGCTCACCGTCGCGGGCATCGTGTTCATGCTGCTTCTGGACAGCACCATCCTGAACACGTCGCTGCCTTCCATCGCGCGGGCGCTCGATGTCGCTCCGCTCGATCTCAGTGCTTCGGTGACGGTGTACCTCCTCGCGGCCGCCGCGATCCTCCCGATGAGCAGCTGGCTCGGGACACGTTTCGGCTTGAGGCGGGTGTTCGTCGCGTCGATCGCCGCGTTCACGCTCGCGTCGCTCGCATGCGGCTGCAGCCAGAACCTTGCGCAGTTGCTGATCGCGCGCGCGCTGCAGGGGCTGGGCGGCGGCCTGATGCTGCCCGTGGGCCGCACGCTGGCCCTGCATCGCGCGCGCAGCGAGGACATCATCGGCGTCTCGTCATTGCTCACCTGGCCCGCGCTGTTCGCGCCGGTGCTCGGGCCGCCGCTCGGCGGCTTCATCACCACCTATGCGTCCTGGCGCTGGAACTTCCTGCTGAACGTGCCGCTCGGCGTGGCCGCGATCGTCGCGCTCTTTCGCCTCGTGGCCGTTGAAACCCCGACGGAGCGGCGACCGCTCGACGTGCCCGGTGCCGTGGGCGCCGCGGCCGGCCTGATGCTGCTGCTGGGTGGGCTCGAGTGGCTCGCGCATGCCGAGGGTCCCGCTCAGTTGGGCGCGGCCGCGTGCGCGCTGAGCGGCGGAGCGAGTCTGGCATGGACCGCGCGGCATCTGCGGCGCACGCGCCATCCCGTCGTGAGCCTCGCGCCGTTCGAGCGGCGGACCTTCGCGGTCGCCACCGCGGCGGGCGGCACGTTCGCTTCGATGGCATTGCAGTCCACGCCGTTTCTGCTGCCCCTCATGTTCCAGCTCGCGCTCGGCCGCGGCGCGGTGGCAGCGGGCGCGTTGCTGCTGCCTTACTTCCTCGGCAATCTCGGCATGAAGTCCATCACCACACCCGTTCTCGTGCGCTTCGGGTTTCGTCGCGTCATGGTGGTCTCGGGCCTGGGCAACGCGATCGCCATCGCCGGCTTCGCCGCGGTGCAACCCGGCACGGCCTGGCTCATGCTGATCGCGTGGCTCGTCTTCGCGGGCTGCACGCGGTCGATGCTGCTCACGGCGGTCAACACACTCGCGTTCGCACAGTTGCCGCCCGCGCAACGCGGCGCGGCGTCGACGCTCTCCGCGGTCTCCATGCAGGTGGCCGGCGCGTTGGGCGTCGCCTGCGGCGCCGTGCTGCTTGCGTTCTCGCGCGACGCGCACGCAAGAAGCGCGCTGCAGCTCGCGGACTTCCAGCTCGCGTTCGCCGTCATGGGCGCGGTGTGCGCGGTGACCGTGATCCAGTTCTGGCGGCTGCCCCACGATGCGGGAGCGGATGTGACGGGCCGGACCGCGGCTGGGCCGCGGGCGTGATCCGCTATGGATCGCGCACCAGCGTCTGGCTCGTCACCATTGCCGATGCGGCGACGACCAGAGGGACGGAGCAGGCACAATTCATTCTTCGAAGATGGCTCGACTCACACAAAGAAAGCTCCTGTCGCTTGTCGCGATCCTCACGTTGATCTGGGGCACGAACTGGGTTCTCTTCCCGATGGCGGTCGAGGAGGTCTCCGTCTGGACGTTCCGCTCGATCTGCGTGCTGGGCGCCGGAGGCCTGCTGCTTGTTTTCGCGCGCATGCGCGGCGTGTCGCTTTTCGTTCCGGGAAACGAACGCCGGCCCCTCGCACTGGCCGGGCTCACGTATCTGGCGGTGTGGAACGCGGCGAGCGTCTACGCCGCCGTGCTCTTGCCGTCGGGACAGGCCGCCATGATCGGGTTCAGCATGCCCGTCTGGGCGAGCCTTCTCGCATGGCTCGTCCTCGGGCAGCGGCCCACGGCGCGCGTGTTCGTGAGCCTCCTGCTCGCAACGCTCGGCATCGGCCTTCTGGCGTACGCGGGCCGCCACGCATTCGCGTCGGCTCCTCTCGGCTTCGCCCTGGGGCTCACAGGCGCATTCGGATGGGCGATCGGAACGACGATCCTCAAGCGCTCGCGCGTGACGGTGCCGCCGCTCGTTGCCACCGCGTGGCAACTCGTCATTGCGGGCATTCCGCTCACGATCATCGCGCTCGCCACCGGCACGCGCGAGCTCTTCATGCCGACCTGGACGTCGATTGCCGTGATCGGCTACGTCACCATCTTCTCGATGGCGGTCGGCAACGTCGCGTGGTTCCAGATTCTCGACGTGCTGCCGCCCACGATCTCGGGCCTGGCGATCGTCATGGTGCCGATCGTGGCGATGGTGACGGGTGCGCTCGTGCGCAGCGAACCGCTGGGCGCGCTGCAGGTGAGCGCCATGGTGTGCTGCGCAGCGGCGATGGCGCTGGTCCTTCTGAATCGGACAGCGACGGCGCCCGGATGAACCTCAGACGATCTGGACCTGCCGGTCGATCCACGTACGCAGCACCTTGGCCCCGGAGGCCTTCGTGTGCTCGCGCGCGCGCGTCCACTCCGCGGAACGGTACGCCGTCATCGCTGCATCCCAGTCGTCGAACGTGAGCGTGTCGGTGCCGCAGATGTCGGGCTCCTCGCCGTTCTCGCCCTTGCCGGCGAGATTGATCGAGTAGCCGCGCAGGCCCGGCATCGTTCGCGCGATCGGCGCATGCTCGTCGAGCCACCAGCGGTGCTGCTCCTCGAGCGTCATGTGGTTGCGAAATAGGATGATTTCGATCCGGACCATGGGGTTGTTTCCTTCGACTGCAAATCAGGCCTGCGCGCCCGCGGCGGCGTCGTCGCGCACGCAGAAGTAGAAGTCCTTCTTGCGGACTTCGCAGATCTCGAGATTGCCGCGGCCAAGCAGTTCCTTCGCAAGGAGCGAGGCCGGGTTCGTCGCGTGCGTCCACTGCCGCACGTTCATCCGCGCGATGCGGTTTTCCTCCACGGTCTTCGCCGAATAGAAGATCTTGAGCGCGAGTTCCTCGTCCGTCGCGTAAGGGCGCAGCTCCCTGCGGTACTGCTCCATCATCGGCGGGATGATTTCGCCCGGGCGCACCGTGATGCCTTCTTCGTCGCCCGCGATCAGCTCGCGCACCTTCGGGTCGATCGTGCCCGGCACCTGCCCGTAGTAGCCGAGCACGTACTGCTTGATCTCCTGCGGCACGATCTGGTAGCGCTCGCCGCACAGCACGTTCAGCACCGACTGCGTGCTCACGTATTGCGCCATGGGGCTCACGATGATGGGGTAGCCCAAGTCCTCGCGCACGCGGCCGATCTCTTCCAGAACTTCCGGCAGGCGATGCTCCTGCCCCTGGTCCTTCAGCTGCTGGATGAGGTTGCTCAGCATGCCGCCGGGCGCCTGGTGGCCGAGGTCGCCTTCCTGCATCGGCTGAATTTCCCCGGGCGGACGTCCGCTGCGGCGCGTGAGCATCGTGAAGTAGGCTTCCATCTCATCGACGGCCGCGCGGTCGAGCGTGCTTTCGAATCCGTACTGCGGCAGCAGGTCGAGCACGTCGTGATAGCTCGGCAGAGAAAAGCCGTACGCGAGCGGCCGGCTCGCGCAGTGGAAGAGATCGACACCGCGTTCGCCCAGTTCCAGCGCCTTGCGATAGACATCGACGCCGTGGCCGGTCGTGCAATGCGAGTGGAGCTGCACCTCGAGGCCCTGTGCCGCTTCGCGCACGGCAGGCAGGAGCTTCTCGCAGACGGCGGGCGTGAGGATGCCGCACGAATCCTTGATCTCGATCGTGTCCACGCCCATCGCCACCAGCTCGCGCACCTTCTGCACGAAGCTTTCGATCGTGTGCACGGGGCTCGATGCATAGACGAAAGCGCCGATCACGTAGAGGCCGAGGCGCTTGGCAACCTTCACCGAATGCTCGATGTTGCGAAGATCGTTCAGCGCGTCGAACGCCATGATCGACCGGATGCCGTTGCGCTGCATGAGGCCGAGCGTGAAGTCGATGACGTCGTCGGCGTACTGCATCCAGCGGAAGATGCTCTGGCCGCGCGTGTTGAAATTCAGCCGCGAGTTCGGCATCAGTTCCGCCAGCGTGCGGATGCGCTCGAAGGGGTCTTCGGCGAGGAACATCATGGCGGTGTCCATCGCCGCGCCGCCGGTCAGGTCGACCACGGAAAACCCGGCCGCGTCGATCGTCTGCGCGATCGGCGTCATCTCCGACGTGCGCATGCGCGTGGCCCACAGGCACTGCTGCGCGTCGCGTATCGTGATGTCCATGAACTTCATGGGCTTCGGCTTCTTCGTCATGGCGCAAGCTCTCCTTGAATGGCGGTTTCGACCCAGCGCGTGCTGTAGGCGGAGTCGATGAACGATCGTGATGCGAGAAGGCGGATGTGAAAGGGAATCGTCGTCTCGACGCCTTCGATGTGGAATTCGCCGAGCGCGCGCAGCATCCTGAGCCTCGCCCGCTCGCGGTCGCGGTCCCACACGATGAGCTTGGCGATCATCGAGTCGTACCAGGGCGAGACGTCGCTGCCGGTTTCGCAGTGCGTCTCCACGCGCACGCCCGGCCCGCCCGGCGCCGCGAAGCGCGTGATCCGTCCGGGCGAGGGCATGAAGCCCTGAGAGGAATCTTCCGCGTTGATGCGGCACTCGATGGCCCAGCCCTCGGGCTTCGCTTGCATCACCTCGGGCGAGAGAGGCTCGCCGGAGGCGACGCGCAGCTGCTCGCGAACGAGATCGATCCGGTGCACTTCCTCGGTGACGGGGTGCTCCACCTGGATGCGCGTATTCATCTCGATGAAGTGGAAGCTTCCCCGGTCGGCGTCGAAGAGGAATTCGATCGTGCCGGCGCCGCGGTAGTCGAGCGCCCGCACGATGCGCACGGCGCACTCGCAGATTTCGCTGCGCGAGCCACGGCTGAGCATCGGGCTCGGGCTTTCCTCGAGCAGCTTCTGGTGGCGCCGCTGCAGCGTGCAGTCGCGCTCGCCCAGGTGGATGTGATGGCCGTGCGAGTCGCTGAAGACCTGCACTTCGATGTGGCGCGCGTTGCCGATGTAGCTTTCCCAGTACACCGTGCCGTTGCCGAAGGCTTCGAGCGCCTCGTTGCTCGCCTGCCGCACCGACCCCGCGAATTCGGATGCCTCGCGCACGATGCGCATGCCGCGGCCGCCGCCGCCCGCCGCGGCCTTGAGCAGCACGGGGTAGGAGAGGTCCTTCGCCGCGTGCTCGAGATCGACACCGGCTTCGAGCGTGCCGCCGGGCACGAGCGGCACGCCGATGGATGCGGCAAGCTGCTTGGCCGCGATCTTGTCGCCCATGCGGCGAATCGCATCCGCGGGCGGGCCCACGAACGCGAGGCCCGCTTGCGCGCAGCGCTCGGCGAAGTCGGCGTCCTCGGAGAGGAAGCCGTAGCCCGGGTGGATCGCGTCGGCGCCCGTCACCTTCGCCGCGTGAATCACGAGGTCCTTGTTCAGGTAGCTCTGCTTCGCGGCCGGCGGTCCGAGCCGCAGGCTCATCGTGGCTTCCTTCACGTGCAGCGACTCGCTGTCCGCATCCGAATACACCGCCACCGATTCGATGCCGAGTTCACGGCACGCGCGCACGACGCGCAGCGCGATCTCGCCGCGGTTGGCGATCAGCAGGCGCTTGATCATCCGGCGGCTCCCGCCAGGCGGAACACCGGCAACTGGAAGCCTTCGCGCAGCGGCCGGAATTCGAGCTGCACAGGCATGTCGCATCGGAGGCTCGCGGCCGGCGTGTCGACGATGTGCGTGAGCAGCGTCACGCCTTCTTCCAGACGCACGAGCGCGACGACATAGGGCGCGGGCAGATCTTCGTAGGGGCTGCGATGCACTTCGGTGAACGACAGCAGCGTCGCGCGTCCGCACGCATCGATCCAGTCGGGCTGCGCGCCACCGCACGACGTGCAGAACGGGCGCGCATAGTGCTGCGCCGCGCCGCAGGCCTTGCAGCGCTGGATCACGAGCCGGCCTTCGCGCGCCGCGCTCCAGTACTCGGCCGCGAGGCCGTCCGTTTCGGGCAGAGGTCTTTCGAGTCCCATCAGCGCACTCCCAGGATCACGGTGGAATGGGCGCCGAAGATGCCGCCCGTGGCATGGCACATGGCGGTGCGCGCGCTGGCGACCTGGCGCGCACCGCACTCGCCGCGAAGCTGCCGCACGGCCTCGATCAGCGGGAAGATGCCGAACATGCCGGGGTGGCAATACGACAGCCCGCCGCCTTGCGTGTTGAGCGGCAGCTTGCCGCCGGGCGCGGTGTGGCCCGCGTTGACGAAGGCCGAAGCCTCGCCGGGGCCGCAGAAGCCCAGGTTCTCCAGGCCCACGAGCACGTTGATCGTGAACGCGTCGTAGATCTGCAGCGTGTCGATCTCGGACGTGCCCACGCCCGCCATCTCCAGCGCCTGTCGCCCGGTCCGCGCGGACCCGTGCTTCAGCAGGTCGGGCGCCTGCGACATCGCGTCGTGCGTGCTCGTCTCCGCCTGGCCCAGCACGCGAACGGGCGCCTTCTTCAGCTTGCGCGCGCGGTCCATGGAAGTCACGACGACCGCGCCGCCGCCGTCGGTGACGAGGCAGCAGTCCAGCACGCGCAGGGGCGAACTCACGACGGGCGAGGCCTTCACTTCATCGAGCGTGAGCGGCTCGCGCTTGAATGCGGCGGGGTTCAGCATGGCCCACCTGCGCGCGACGAGCGCGACCTGCGCGAGATCGTCCGCGGTCGCTCCGTACTCGTGCATGTAGCGCTGCGCCACCATCGCGTAGAACGACAGCGGATAAAGCGGCGCGTACATGTTCTCGTACTGCGATGCCGACGTTCCCGATTCGCCGAAGCCTTCGAGCTTGCGTGCCTTCTTGGAGCGCTGCACGCTGCCGTAGGCGATGAGCGCGACTTCGCACTGCCCCGCCTCGATGAGCGCGCAGGCATGCCCCAGGTGCATTTCGAAGGAGCAGCCGCCCACCATCGTGCCGTCGAGCACGCGGGGACGCACGCCGAGGTGTTCGGCCAGCTGGATGGGCGAGAAGCGCGACAGGTTCGCGGTGAAGACGCCGTCCACGTCTTTCAGGGAGAGCCCGGCGTCGGCGAGCGCACGGATCGAACCCTGCACGGCGAGGTCGACCGCCGTGCGATTCGGCACGGCGCCCAGGTCCGACTCCGCGACGCCCACGATGGCGCAATTGGGCGACGCCATCACGCGCCCCCTTCCGGGCGAATCCACATGAGCGCCGAGCCCCTTCCGACCGACTGCGCGTTCTGCACGGCGATCTCCGCCACGACGCCCGCGCAGGGTGCCTTGATCGTGTTCATGATCTTCATCACTTCCACGATGCACAGATCGTCGCCCTTCGATACTTTCTGCCCCGCCTTCACGAAAGGCTCGGCGCCCGGCGAGGGTGCGGCGTAGAACACGCCCATCATCGGCGAGCTGACGGCAACGAGCCCTTCGCGCACGGCGGGCGGTTCGGGTGCCGCGGCGGTCTCCGGCTTCGCGGGGCTCGCGGCGGCGGCATTCGCGCCCGCATGGGCCGAAGGCTTCTCAGAGGTCGGCGCAGGCTGGACCGGCGTCGCCTGCGGTGCGAGCGCGGCAGGCTGCGCTCGCGGCCCGTCCGACCCCGCGCGGCGTACGTGAACCTTCAAGTCACCGTATTCGAAGCGCACTTCGCTCGCGGGAAACTCCTCGATGATCCTGAGGATCCGATCGACTTCCTTGAATGTCAGCGACATGCTCCCGCTCCTAGATGTAGGTCTGCGGACGGAAGCCGAAGGCGAGATAGCCGCCGTCGGTCGCGAGGCAATGGCCCGTGACGAACGATGCATCGTCGCTTGCGAGGTACGCGGCGGCCGCCGCGATCTCGTGCGGCTTGCCGTAGCGGCCCATCGGAATGCGCTCCTCGCGCCGCGCGCGTTCGGCACCCACCTGCTCGGCCGTCATCGGCGTTTCCACCTGCGCCGGCAGGATCGCGTTCACCCGCACGTTCATCGGGGCGAGTTCGCAGGCGAGCGTCTGCGTGAGAGAGATCACGCCCGCCTTCGAAGCGTTGTAAGCGGCCATGCCTTCGCATGCGCGCACGCCGTTCACGGAGGCGATGTTCACGATCGCCCCACCGCCTTGCGCGAGCATCATGCGCGACGCGGCGCGGTTGCAGAGGAACAGGCCCGTGAGGTTGATGTCGATGCAGCGCTTCCACACGGCCAGGTCGTGTTCGGCGACGCGGCCCATCGACTTCACGCCCGCGCCGCACACGAGCACGTCGAGCCGTCCGTGGCGCCGCTGGATTTGCGCGAACGCGTTGTCCACGCTCGTCTCGTCGCCGACGTCGACGACGATGCCCGTCGCGCGACCTTCCACCGCCTGCACGCCCGCGGCGACGATCGATTCCGTCGCGTCGAGCACGACCACGTGCGCGCCTTCCTGCGCGAACCGTTTCGTGAAGGCGACGCCGATGCCGCCGCCTCCGCCCGTGATGGCGACGACCTTGCTGTCGAATCTGGACACTGTGACTCCTTGGTGGTTCATTCGAGCGCGAAGCGCGCGGGCGCGCCGATGGCCGCGCGCATGTCGGATTCCGTGACGCCGGGCGCGAGTTCGCGCACGACGAAGCCTTCCTTCGTGCAGTCGATCACGCCGAGGTCGGTGAAGACCTTGTCCACGCAGCCGACGCCGGTGAGCGGAAAGGTGCATTCGGCCAGCAGTTTGCTGCGGCCTTCCTTGTCGGTCTGCCGCATCATCGCGAACACCTTGCGCGCGCCCACGGCGAGATCCATCGCGCCGCCGACGCCGCCCACGCCCTTCGCGCCGGGCACGCGCCAGTTGGCGATGTCGCCGCTCGAGGACACCTGCAGCGCGCCGAGGATCGAGTAGTCGAGGCGGCCGCCGCGTATCAGCGAGAAGGAATCGGCCTGGTGCACGATGGCCGCGCCCGTGATGAGCGTCACGGGCTTCTTGGAGGCGTTCACGACGTCCGGATCGAACGTCTCGTCGGTCGCGTCCGGGCCCATGCCGATGATGCCGTTTTCGCTGTGCAGGAAGACGGTCTTCGATTCGGGAATGTAGCCGCCCACGAGGATCGGCAGGCCGAAGCCCAGGTTCACGCAGGCGCCGTCCTCGAACTCCTGCGCGACGCGGCGCGCCATGTCGTTTTCGCTCCAGCTCATTGCGCCACCTCCACGATTTGGTTCACGAAGACGCCGGGCGTGTGCACGTCGTCGGGGTCGATGCCGCCCGCGGGCACGATCTCGCCGACCTGCGCGATGGTGTGCCGCGCCGCCATCGCCATGAGCGGATTGAAGTTGCGGCTCGCGAGCCGGTACCTGAGATTGCCGAAGCGGTCCGCCTTCGCCGCCTTCACGAGCGCGAAGTCGGCCGTGAGCGCCTTCTCGTACACGTAGCCGCGGCCGTCGATCTCTCGCGTCTCCTTGCCCCTCGTGAGTTCCGTGCCGTAACCGGTGGGGGTGAAAAAGCCCGCGAGCCCCGCGCCGCCCGCGCGCAGGCGCTCCGCGAGCGTGCCCTGCGGGACGAGTTCGACATCGAGCTTGCCTTCCTCGTAGGCCGCGAAGAAGTGGTCCGCGCCCGCCTGCGAGGGAAACGACGCGATGACGCGGCTCACGCGGCGGTGCTTGAAGAGCAGCGCGAGGCCGCGCTCGCCGGTGCCCGCGTTGTTGGACACGATGGTGAGGTCGCGCACGTCCCGCTCGGCAAGGGCGGCGACGAGTTCGAGCGGAACGCCGATGTCGCCGAATCCGCCCACCAGGACGGTGGCGCCGCTCGGGATGACCGCCACGGCCTCGGCCAGCGATCTGCCTGATTTGTCGATCAAGTGAGTCTCCTTGGAAACTGTGTGCGAAGCGACCGTCAGCGGCCGTCAGCGGCCGCGCCAGTGCACGATGCGCGCTTCGATGAAGTTGAGGACGAGGTTCAGGCCGAGCCCGATGGCGCCGATCAGCGCGATGCCGATGAACACCGTGGGAATGCGAAACGTGAGCGCGGCGTCCGCGATCATGTAGCCGAGACCCGATTGCGCGCCCGTGAGCTCGGCGGCGACGACGACCGCCCAGCTGAGGGCGAGTGCCACCTTCAGGCCGGTGAAGATCTGCGGGATGGCCGCGGGAAACACGACGTTCGTGAAGAGCTGAGAGGGCGTCATGCCGAGCGAGCGCGCGGCGCGCAGATAGGCGATCGGCACGTTCGCGGCGCCCGCGTGCGCATTCACGTGTACGTAGTTGAAAGAGGTCCAGAAGATGAGGACGACCTTGCCGAGTTCGCCGAGGCCGAAGTAGAGCACGACCATCGGGATGAAGGCGATCGGGGGGATGGGCCGGATGAACGCCATGATGGGCGACGCGATCGCGTTGCCCACGCGGCTGTAGCCGGTCCACAGGCCGAGCGGCACGCCGAAGAGGATGCCCAGGCCGAAGCCCGCGAGCGTGCGCATGAGGCTGATCTTCACGTGAGCCAGCAGGCTCACGTCCTTGTAGCCGTCGTTCACGAGGGTGGCGCCGTCGCGCCACAGTTCCATCGGCGTGGGCAGGTAGCCCGCGGGAATCCAGCCCGAGGTGCTCACGATCGTCCACAGCGCGCACAGCGCGGCCACCGCGGCCACCGAGATGACGATGGACGGAATCGGCGCCTTGCGGGGCTTGCCGCCGGAATTCGTGGCGGCCGATGGCACGACGGTGGAGGCGGATGGCGTTGCCGATGCCGATGCGGAGGTCAGGGCGCTGGCGGTGTTCGACGGTGAATTCATCTCAATGCTCCGACAGCCTGCTGGCCGCCGCCTCGTCGGCCACCTGGGCGGCGGCGGCCTGCACGGCCTCGATGAGGCGCGCCTGCAGCGTCACGAATTCGGGCGAACTGATGAACGAGTAGGGCCGCGGCTTCGGCTCGGTGACTTCCACCTTCATCTTGACCTTGCCCGGGCGTCCGGTCATCACCACGACGTGGTCGGAGATGTAGATCGCCTCGGCCACGTCGTGCGTGATGAAGAAGATGGTGGGCTTGAACTGCTGCCAGAGCTCCAGCAGGAGCTTTTGCATCATGAGCCGCGTCTGGTAGTCGAGCGCGCCGAAAGGCTCGTCCATCAGCAGCACGCGCGGCTCGGAGATGAGCGCGCGCGCGATCTGCACGCGCTGCTGCATGCCGCCCGAAAGCTGATAGGGATAGTGGTTCTCGAATCCCGTGAGCCCGACCTTTTGCAGCAGGTGGCGGCCGCGCCGCTCGCGTTCGTCCTTCGACACGCCGCGGCACTTGAGGCCCGCCGTGACGTTCTTCATGACGTTCAGCCAGGGAAAGAGCGACGGATGCTGGAACACGACCGCGCGGTCCATGCCCGGCTCGCTCACGGGCGTGCCGCCCACCAGCACTTCACCCGCGGTCGCGTCCTCGAAGCCGGCCACGATGTTGAGCGCGGTGGACTTGCCGCAGCCCGTCGGGCCGACGATGCTGAAGACTTCGGAGCGGCTGATCTCGAGGTCGAAATGATCGAGCGCGAGCGTGCTGCCCGCGGAGCCGTTCGCACCCGCATACCGCTTCGTCACGCCGCGCAACACGATGCTGGAGCCGGCCACCCCGGGGGTGCCGGCCGCTGCCGGCGCGTCGGTAGTCATGGTCTGTCTCCTTGGGCTGAATGAGCGATGCGACATGAGCGATACGGCACTTGCCACTCGAGATATTGTCTGCTATTGTCTGCACATGATAGACGTCATTTCCGGACAAAGGCAAGCATTTTTTTTCGCGGGACATATTTCATCGGGAGGTCCGCATGGTTGACATGAGCGCGGTGCTGGTGCGAGGCAGCGAGCGCGCGCTGTACGAGCAGATCACGGACATGCTTCGCCATCAGCTCACGAGCGGCCTCGCCAAGGGCGATCAGCTCCCCACCGAAGCGGAGCTCGTCGAGCGATTCGCCACGAGCCGCGCCACGGTGCGCCGCGCGATGCAGCAGCTCGTGGACGAAGGCGTGCTCACGCGGCGCCGCGGCAAGGGCACGTTTCTCGCGCGGCCCATGCCGAAGGTCGTGCACCCGATCGATCGGGTCATGCCTTTCATGGAAACGTTCAAGCAAGTCGGCGAAGACGTCCACACGAAGCTGATCCACTTCGGCTGGGAAGAAAGCCCGGTGCTGCCCGAGGCCCTGAACGGGTGGGACCGCCCGGTGCTCACGTTTCAGCGCCTGTACGTCTCGCGCGGCGTGCCGCATGCGGTGACGAGCGTGATCGTGCCGCGCCGCATCGGCCGCATGTTCAGCCACGCGGACGTGGAGAAGAACCCGATCTATCACATGCTGCAAAAAAAAGCGAAGGTGACGCCCGTGCGCGCGGAGTTCCTCGTGAGCTGCCGCCAGCCCACGCCGCAGCTGAGCGAGGTGCTGGAGATGTCGCGCAGCTCGCTTTTGCTCGTGCTCGAACGCATCTCGCGCGACGCGGAGGGCCACCCCGTGGAATACAGCACGCACTTCCTGAGGCCCGACGTCTACCAGTTGAGCGTCGCCATCGACGATCTGCCCTCGCGCCGGTCGTGAAACCTCTGTCCGTTCCCGCCCCACCCACACAGGAGACAAGCACATGCGAACAATCGTGAAGAGTGTGATCTGCACGCTGGCGCTCGCCGCCGCCGCGCTCACGGGCCTGGCCGCCCGGGCCGCCGAGCCCGAGCCCATCCCGATCAACATCGGGCTGCCGATCTCCAACTACTGGCCCGCTTACATCGCGCGCGACCTGAAGCTGTTCGAGCAGGTCGGGCTCGCGCCGAAGTTCGCGAGCTTCACCACGGGCTCGCCGCTCATCGCGGGCATGAAAAGCGGCAGTCTCGACGTAGCCTGGACGGGCCTTGCCACGCTTTTCATGCTCGGGCAGAACATTCCGCTCAAGTTCGTGCTCGTGCCGCTCGACTCCTCCAGCCAGATGGCGCTGGTCGTCGATCCGAAGTCCGGCATCCAGTCGTTCAAGGACATCGCCAAGTCGAAGAACATCGGCGCGCCCACGGCCACGTGCGCGGAAGTCTCGATGGTGATGGCGGCGCGCGCCGCGGGCACGCAGCGCTCGGCGCTGAAGGTGTCCAACCTCGCGCCCAACCTGCTCGAGACGGCCATGAAGAACGACCAGATCGACTCGACCTTCATCTGGGGACCCTGGAACCTGAGGCTGCGCGACGCGGGCTTCAAGATCGTGAGCTGGGACAAGGACTTCATGAAGGACGGCGGCGTGTGCGCGACGACGGTCGCGATCCGCCCCGAATTCCTGAAGCAGCATCCCTCGGTCGGCTGCAAGCTCGTGAAGGTGCAGGCACTGGCCCTTGCCGCGGCGAAGCGCGATCCTGCGCACGCGATCCGCACGATGCAAGAGACGTTCAACATCTCTCCCGCGCTCGCGAAGGAAACGTACGACACGCTGCTCATCCCCTCCATCGAATCCCAGCTGGAGCCCAACAGCCCCTGGACGCTATCCAACAAGAACGCCGGCCTCACGGAGAAGCTGTACGTCGCGGGCCAGGCGCTGCTGGAAGCCAAGGCCATCACGACGCCCATCTCCCGCGAGACCATCGCCGAGTCGGTGGATGACCGCTACATCCGGGAATTCCTGAAGACGGACTGCAAGTGAGCGAGCCGACATCGACACAGGAGGCGCGCGGCCCCGCGGTCGTCGCACGCGCGAAGGCGGGCAGCGTACGGCTGAACGAGGAGGAGGAGGCGATCCTCGCCGGAGCCCGCGGCCCCGCCGCGAAGAAGGCCCTGCGGTTTCAGATCGAGGTGGGCAACTTCTTCGGCGCGAAGCGGATGGTGCCCATCACCAATGCGCACGTGATGGGCGACATCGAGGTGATGGGCGACGGCGGGCTCGAGTACATGCGCGCGCTCTCGCAGGACGACTCCGTCTGCGCCGTGCCGACGTCGCGCAACGCCACCTGCATGCACGGGGACGACCTCGCGTGCCTGAAGCAGGACGACGACGAGATCGCCAAGGAGCACGAGATCGTGATGCACATGCGCCGCTCGCGCATCGCGACGACCGACACGTGCATCAACTACCAGACCGTGTACCAGCCGAAGCTCGGCGAGCATGTGGCCTGGGGCGACACCGGCACCGTGGCCTACGCCAACTCGGTGTTCGGCGCGCGAACCAACTACGAAGGCGGCTACTCGTCCTTCGCGGCGGCGCTCACGGGCCGCACGCCCGACTACGGCTTCCACCTGGACGAAGCGCGCCGGGGCAGCTTCCTCGTGAGGGTGCGCGCGAAGATGGACGACATCGCCGACTGGGGCGCGCTCGGCAAGATCGTGGGCCATCCGAATCAGGACTACTTCGCGGTCCCCGTTTTCGACTACACGCGCGAGATGCCGCCTTCGGATTCGCTGAAGCACCTCGGCGCGTCGCTTGCGAGCTACGGCTCGATGGCGATGTTCCATATGATCGGCGTCACGCCCGAAGCCCATACGCAGTCGATGGCATTCGGCGGCGCGCGGCCCGCGTTCGATCTCACCGTGACCGACGCCGACCTCGACGGCGTCTATCGCGCGGCCCGCTTCGTCGAAGGCGGCAAGACGCTCGTCGTGTTTTCGGCGCCGCAGCTGTCGCTCTTCGAAATCAAGCGGCTGGTCGAACTCTTCGACGGCCGGCGCGTCGCGCGGGGGATGGAAGTGTTCATCACGACGTCGCATTCCAACTATTCGGAGGCGCAGCGCCTCGGCTACGCGCAGGCGCTCGAGCGATCGGGCGCGGTGTTCCTGAAGGGCGTGTGCTTCTACATCCTGCAGGGGCTCACTCGCATGCGGCAGGAAAACGGGTGGGCCAATCTCGTGTCAAACTCCGGCAAGCTCGTGAACACCATCACCGCGCACCGGTTCAATACCGTATTGCGCCGCACGCGCGAGTGCGTCGAGATCGCGTGCACGGGAGACCCGCGATGAATCCGATCGAGTTCCCGGTCCGGCGGGCGTGGGGAGCCAAGCTCACCGGCACCGCGCTCGTGATGCGCGAGGGCTTCAGCCCGCGCTACGACCTCGATCGCCTCACGGGCGTCATTTCGCGCGTGGGCCACAGCGCCGAAGGCGAATCGGTCGCCGGGCGCGTCCTCGTCATTCCGACCGTGAAAGGCGGCGTGGCCGGCGGCTGGGCCTTCGCGGACATGCTGCACAAGGGCATCGCGCCGCGAGCACTCGTCTTCGGCAGGCTCAACCCGGTCATGGTGCAAGGCGCCGTGCTCGCGGGGCTGCCCATCATGGAGGGCCTCTCCGCGCAGGCGCTCGAGCGCATCCGGACCGGAGACCTGCTCGAAGTCGATCCTTCGTGCGCCTGCGTGCGGCTCCTCGAGGCAGCGGCACCGTCGTAGGGCGCGGGAACCGGCAACCGGCAACCGGCAACCGGCAAAGGGCCACGCCACGCGGCATCCACCACTTCGAGGATGCGGCCGCGGCGTCCGCCCGATACACTTGGCCTCACTTCAACGAGGAGGTCAATCCGATGGGCTACTTCATGAGGGAGCACGACATCTACGTCGGCTCGATGCTGGACGACCTGAACCAGCGTTTCGCGCCCTCGGCGCCCGGCAGCGAACAAAAAGGCGGCATCCGCGAGATGGCGGAGCTGCAAAAGGAGTTCGGCATCTTCAAGGAAGGGCGGGCGCTGCGCACGAGCGTGATGGCGCTGCACCTGGGCAACGGGGCCAACCACGAGGCGAAGAACCGGTTCCTCCTCTACCTCGCGAGCCTGCGCGGCGTGAAGTCGAACGTGAAGGGACTCAAGGGCGAGGCGGCCATCGTGCAGGCGCTCGTGCGCAACTTCGCCGCGAAGAGCCCGCTGCCCGTCTACTTCGAGGGGCACGACCTGCGGGGCGAGGGCGAGGCCGCGGGCGTCATCATCCGCGAGAACGCGAAGCCTCTTTTCTACATGCACGAGGCCTACCTCTCGATCTCGCTGCCGATGCAGCCGCGCGTTCCCGAAGCCCGCGCGGCGAAGAAGACACCCGGGAAGAAGTAGTTGCCCGCGAGTGCGGCCGCGCTCGAAGCCCTGCACGGGCGCATCGCGGCCTACTACTCGCGCAGTGTCGCCCGGTACGGCGCCACGCCGGCGGGCGTGGACTGGCCGAGCGCGCGCGGCCAGCGCATCAGGTTCGAGCAGTTGCTGCGCGTGTGCGATTTCGATGCACCGTGCACGTTGCTGGACGTCGGCTGCGGCTATGGCGCACTGCTCGATTACCTGCGCCGCGTCCATCCCGCCGCGCGCATCTCGTATGTCGGCGTGGACCTGTCGCCCGCGATGATCGACTGCGCGCGCCGCCGCTCGCGCGCAGACCCCATGGCCCGCTTCGAAACCGGCGGCGCCGACGGTGCGCGGGCCGACTACGCGGTGGCCAGCGGCATCTTCAACGTGCGCATCGACGAGCCGGTGGCGCTTTGGCGGACCTTCGTCGCGCACACCCTGCAAGGCATCGCCGCTTCATGCTCGAAGGCTTTCGCCGTGAATTTCCTGAAACCGCTCCCGCGCGGGACGGACACGGTGCCCGAGCTGTACCGGCCGCGCGCTGTGCGCTGGGCGCGCTTTTGCGAGTCGCAGCTCGGCGTGCGCGTCGAGCTGCTCGAGGACTACGGACTGCACGAAGTCACGCTGCTTGCACGGCATTGAGGCGCTCGCGCGCGGCCGCCACGTTCGCGGCCCACGCGCTCGCGCCCGTCTCCTCGACGAGCGCCTGTGCCGCGGCGAGGTCCGCCTGCGCATCCTCGAGGCAGGCGCGCCCGCCGAGCGCGATGCTCGCGAGCGAGCGCACGATGCGCGCGCGGCATTGCGCAAGACGCGTGCGCCGCGCGAGCGCGAGCTCGATGGCGAGCGACGCATGCTCGCGGGCCTGCCGGGCGTCGCCGGCCTGCAGCCGTGCCTCGGCGAGGCCCGCGAGCAGCTCGGATTCGTATTCGCGCGCCGCGCCTCGCTCCATCATCAGCGCGAGCGCGTCGCGGTAGAACGCGGCCGCCTCGGCGGGTTTGCCCGCCACCATCGCCGCAAGCGCGCGGTAGCCGTGGAAGAACACCTGCACGTAGGGGGTCGCCGCATACTTGTCGAGCACACGGCCGAGGTCCTCGGCATGGCGCTCGGCGAGCGCGGCGTCGCCTCGCACGCGGGCGAGCTCGATGAAGCCGAAGCGGGCCATTCCGGGCACCGGCGGCTCGGTGGAGACGGTCTCCAGATCGAGCATGCGCTCCAGGCAGTCCTCGGCTTCCTCGAAGCGGCCCATGCGCACGAGCAGGCGGATGCGCACGCCGAGCACCCACTGCTCGATGCTGAAGCCGATGAACTCGCGGTCGTACGCCTCCACGTGCCGCTCGCCCGCGAGCGCGATGTCGTTGGCCGCGAGGGCCTCTCGCAGCAGGCCCGCCCAGGCGTAGGCCTGGCTCAGGAAGGCGTGCGCCATCGCGAAGCGCCCCCGGTCGCGCTCGACGTCGATGTAGAGCAGCGCCTTGCGCACGAGGTCGACGTAGCCGTCGGCGGGGCCGCCGCTTGCGACGAGCATCCTGCCTTCGATCGTGAGCAGCCACGGCACGAGCCGGTCGTCGCCTTCGTTCGCGACGGCCAGCGCATCGTCGATGAGCGGCTTCACTTCGTCGAACGTCATGCCCTCGCGCCAGCCGAGGAGAGCGACCTTGCCGCCGGCGGTGACGCGAAGGCGATCGGCTTCGTCGCTTCGCGGGACGTGCGCGAGCAGCTCGCGCACCTTGCGCCAGTGCCGGATCGCGATGCCCGGGTTCGTGTTGCCCACCCAGCCCGCGGCGCGCGCGTTGTAGCGCGCCGCCTGGAGGAATTCGCCGGCGTGCTCGTAGTGATAGCCGATGAGCCCCGCGTATTCGTCGAGCCAGTCGGCGTAATACAGCTCCATCGCCACGGCCACGTCCGCGTGCACCTGGCCGCGCCGCACGCGGAACTGCATGCCGTAGGCGACTTCCTGGATCAGCGGATGGCGGAACGTGAAGCGCTTTTCGCCGCCGGCCGCCTGCGGCAGGATGAGCCCCGCTCGGGACAGGCCGTCGAGCCCCGCCTGGATCTGGTCCGCGAGCGGCGAGGCCACGCGCTCCAGCACCGCGAGCGGGATGTCCTTGCCGATGATCGCGCACATCTGCAGCAGGGTCTTTTCGGGCTCGCCGATGCGGTCGAGCCGGGCGCCGATCACGGCCTCGACGGTCGCGGGCAGCGCGAGGGCGACCGCTTCCAGTCCGGCGGCAGGCAGCCCCGTGTCCGGCAACAGCATGCGCGACTCGATGAGCGAGCGGGCGAGTTCTTCCGCGAAGAACGGATTGCCCGCCGCGCGTTCGCGCACGAGCCGCCGCACTTCGGCCGACGGTGTCGCGGACGCGAGCGCTTCGGCGACGAGCGCGTCCATGTCCGACTCGGCGAGTTCGGCGAGTTCGATCTGCTCGAAGTGCGCGAGTGCGCTCCAGGGGGCGCGATACGTCGGCCGGTAGTTCAGGACGAGAAGCGTGCGGGTGCCCGCCACCGCTTCCACGAGCACCGAGACGAATTCCTCGCTCGCCTCGTCGAGCCAGTGCAGGTCCTCGATCAGGATCACGCGTTCGATCGCGGCTTCGGCCCGCAGGAGCTCCTTCAGCATCGTGACGAGCCGGGCCTGCCGCGCGCGCGGGCCGAGCGTGTGCACGGTGTGCGCGGTGCCGACCCCGAAGAACTCGTTCAGGATCGCGAGGTCGGCCTCGGCGGGTCCGATGGAAGCGAAACGGGAGGCGATCCGCTCGCGCGCCACCGCGGGTTCGTCGTGCGGCGCGAGCCCGAAGAAGTGCGTGCGAAAGAGCTCGAGGATCGGCTGCATCGGCAGTGCGTGGCCGTAGAGCTGCGCGCGGACTTCGTGCACCGGAATGCCGCCCGAGCGGCACGCGATCGCGAATTCCTGGCACAGGCGGCTCTTGCCCGCGCCCGGCTCGCCCGCGATGCCCACGACGAGCGAGCCGCCTTGCCGGATGGCGGCCAGCGCTTGCTCGAGTAGTGCGAATTCGCGCTCGCGGCCCCGGAAGGTGCTGCTGTGGCCCGCCTGCGTGTCGGTGCGCGCGCCCGCCGGCAGCCGCACGCCCGTGAGCTGGTGGAGGGCCATCGCGCCCATGATGCCTTTCAGGTTGTGCGGGCCGAGCGGAATCGTTTCGCAGGTGGCTCCCGCGGCGACGCGGCATGCCTCGGTGAGGCAGATGCCCCCGGGCTGCGCGATGCCGATCACGCGGCTTGCGATATGGATCGTGAGGCCGTGTGCGCCGCCGCCGCGTCCGTCTTCCGCGTCGGATGGGTCGGAGGCCACCTGGCCGGAGTGCAGGCCGATGCGCATGGTGAGCGCGTCGCCGTGCGCCGCGAAGGTCTGCTGCATGTGCAGCGCGGCGCGGCATGCGAGGAGGGCGTGGCCTTCGAGTGCGCGGGGCACGCCGAAGAGCGCCATGACGCCGTCGCCGAGCGTGCGCACGACGGTGCCGCCGAAACGCTCGACGGAGTGGCGCATGCGCAGCACGGCGGGGCGCAGCAGCGCCATCGCTTCTTCGGGGTCGAGCTGGGAGATGAGTTCGGTGGAGCCCACGATGTCGGCGAAGAGCACCGTGGCCTGTTTCAGCTCGCCCCATTTCGGAGCGGTTTCGGCGATGCTCGTGGCTGTGGTGGCGGCCGCGTGGCCGCAATTGCCGCAGAAGCGGGCGTTCGGCGAGAGGTCGTGCCCGCAACGGGTGCATGCGAGCTGCAGTTGCGCGCCGCACTGCTCGCAGAATCTGTTGCCTGCCGGATTGACCGTCATGCACGACCGACATTGCATGCGCGCTTGCCTTTTTGTTGCGTGCCCGATGGGCTTGCGGCGGAGGATAGCAAACCGGCGGGGATTTGGCCCTGCGGGGCGGCGCGTGGGTTGCCCTATCGCATGGGTGTCGGACTTGGGTTCAATTGCCCTTGCAGGGCGGCACCTCGCTTGCGTTATCGCATTAGTGTCGGACTTGGGTTCAATTGCCCTTGCAGGGCAGCACCTCGCTTGCCCTATCTCTCCCCCCGCCCTCTCTTCCCCAGCGGGGAAGAGAGGGAGCTAACACGGACATCCGATTTGGGCTCGTCGTGTCGACAAAGGGCCGAAGACCCGAAAGGTCGGGTGGCGGGGCGACATGTGTAGCTCCGTCACTGCCGTGGCACGCGACGGCGGACATGCGTGGTCTCGTAGTCGTTTCTAAAGTTGGAGCACCGCCCGACCCATCGGGTCTTCGGCCTTTTGTCGGCACGACGAGCCCAAATCGGATGTCCGTGTTAGCTCCCTCTCTTCCCCGCTGGGGAAGAGAGGGCGGGGGGAGAGATAGGGCAAGCGAGGTGCTGCCCTGCAAGGGCAATTGAACCCAAGTCCGAGACCCATGAGATGGGCAAGCGAGGTGCCGCCCTGCAAGGGCAATTGAACCCAAGTCCGACACTAATGCGATAAGGCAAGCGACGCACCGCCCTGCAAGGGCAAAAGAATTCACCCCACCTTCACCGTCCTCCAGGCCGACACGACGGCCTCATGCTCGACCGAGCCCTCGCCATACCGCCTGCGCGCAACGCCAATCGTGGCGCGAGCGAAATCCGCGAACTGCGCCCGGCGATCCAGCCCATCGTAAGCCTCGAACCAGATCGGCCCGGCCTTCAGCCACGCCCGCCCACCGATCTTCAAGGCCGCACGATAGAACGCACGATTCGGAATCCCCGACGCATCATGCACCTCGCACCCTTCGAAGTACTGGTCCATGCTGCGCATCTGCTGATCGCCTTCCCACGTGACGCGCTCGTTGCCAGGGCTCCTCAGCGACCGCACGGCCCGGCCCACGCCGCGGCCCAACACCCTCCGGCCGATCAGCCAGTCGGCTTCGCGCACGTCCTGCCCCGCATGCCACTGCTTGACGAGACTCGCCATCACGTCGCAGAACGACTCGTTGAGCGCGCCGCCCTGGCCCTCGAGGCGAAAGCGCTGCTCCTTGAATTCGCGCTCGGCCACGGGCACGCGCTCGACACCGAGCCCGCCCGGGATCAGGTATTGCGACACACCATGGCAAAGCTCGTGCGCGACGATATCCAGATTGGCCGCGAAGTTGCCGATCGACTCGTCGCCGTCGCCATAGATCATCCGCTCGCCGTTCCAGAAGGCGTTGCGAAATTCGAAGCTGTAGTGCACCGCCGAGACGATGGCCGCGCCCCGCCCGTCGATGGAGTTGCGCGCGAACACCTCGCGCAGGAAGTCGAGCGCGATGCCCGTGTTCTCGAAAGCGTCGTTGGCGGCCGCGTCGTCGATGGGCCCGTCGCGTTCGCCGCGCACCTTGCGCCCCGGCAGCTCCTCCGAACCGCCGAGGTCGTAGACGACACGTCCCGCCCGGCCCGAGCGCCGCGGCATCGGCGGCACCGCTCGCACCGCTTGCCCATGCGCGGCCGAGCGCGACGCGCGCATCCGCGACGCCTGCTGCGCCTGCCGCGCGGCCACGCGCTTCGCATCCTTGCCGGCAGGCTTCGCCACCGCCTTGCCGCGTTCGACGAGCCGCGTGAACATCCGCGGCGGAATCGCGAGGCACAGACACGCCCCGGCAAGGGCGGCCCCGCAGTTCACTCGCGAATCTCCGGCTCGGTGAGTTTCGCGAGCTGCTCGAGCGAGTCCTGCCAGCCGAGGTAGCACATCTCCACGGGGATCGCTTCGGGAATGCCTTCCTGCACCACGTCGAGTTCGACGCCGAAAGGCAGCGCCCTGAGCGACACGGTTACCTGCATCGTGCCCGGCAGGTTGGGGTCGTCGAAGCGGTCGGTGTAGCGGATGCGCTCGTTCGGCACGAGCTCGAGGTACTCGCCGCCGAAGCTGTGGCTCGCACCGGTCGTGAAGTTGCGAAACGACATGCGGTGCGTGCCGCCCACGCGTGCTTCCAGCCGCTCGACGCTGCAGGTGAAGCCGTGGGGCGCAAGCCACTTCGCCGCCGCGTCGGGCTCGAGGAAGGCGCGGTAGACGCGCTCGGCCGTGGCACGAAGCACGCGATGCAGATGAACGGTTCCGGCAGCCATGAAGGTTTCCTTTCAGGAAGAAAAGTCCGTGGACGAGTCGCCACGTCCGCATGACGAGTGGACGACACCGAAATCGACAGATGCCCAGACTTTACTCGTCCGCCCCGTGCGCCCGGCTCGGCCATTCGCTTCGGGGAAGCAGCCGGGCCATCCACGGACGAGCACGAAGCCGGCTCACAGCTCGCGCGTGCGCGCGCACAATGCGGCGCAGCGGCAAAATACTTCGTGCCACTACAAAAATCGCTGGAGAACGATGCATGTCCACCCCACCGTCCGAGCCGCGGCTCACCTCGCTCTCGCACGGCGGGGGCTGCGGCTGCAAGATCGCGCCCGGCGTGCTTTCCGAAATCCTGAGGAACACCGCGCGCACGCCGATGCCTCGGGAACTGCTGGTCGGAATCGAAACATCCGACGACGCCGCGGTCTACCGGCTGAACGATGAGCAGGCGCTCGTCGCCACCACCGATTTCTTCATGCCGATCGTGGACGATCCCTTCGAGTTCGGCCGCATCGCCGCCACCAATGCGATCTCCGACGTGTACGCGATGGGCGGCAAGCCGATCATGGCGCTGGCGGTCGTCGGCATGCCGGTGAACGTGCTTTCGACCGCGACCATCGGCAGGATCCTCGAAGGCGGCGAGTCCGTGTGCCGCGCCGCGGGCATTCCGATCGCGGGGGGCCACACCATCGATTCGGTCGAGGCGATCTACGGGCTCGTCGCGATGGGCCTCGTGCATCCCGCCCGCGTGAAGAGAAACTCCGACGCGCGCGCGGGCGACGTGCTCGTGCTCGGCAAGCCGCTCGGCGTGGGCATCCTCTCGGCCGCGCTCAAGAAGGACAAGCTCGATGCCGCCGGCTACGAACGCATGATCGCGAACACGACGCGGCTGAACACGCCCGGTCCCGAGCTGGCCGGGCTGCCCTGCGTGCATGCGCTCACGGACGTGACGGGCTTCGGCCTCGCGGGGCACGCGCTCGAAATCGCGCGCGGCGCGAAGCTCGCGGTCACGCTCGACTTCGCGGCAGTCCCGCTCATCGAAGGCGCGCGCGAGCTCGCCGCGGCGGGTTTCGTCACCGGCGCCTCGGCGCGCAACTGGGCGGGCTGCGAAGCGGACGTGAAGCTGCCGGCGGGGTTCGACCCGGTGAACCAGGCGCTCCTCACCGATCCTCAGACGAGCGGGGGCCTGCTCGCGACCTGCAGCCGCGAGGGCGTGCAGCAGGTGCTCGATGTTTTCCGGCGGCATGGTTTCGCGCGGGCGGCCGTCATCGGCGAGTGTGCCGCCGGCGCGCCCGGCCTCGTGGTGCGCTGAAATGACGAACGTTCGACGCGGCCAGGCGCCGCCCACGCTGGACCGCGCGGCGTTTCACGAGCGCTTCATGCAGTCGTTCTTCGATCCCGCGTACCAGCCCGAGCACGCCGCGATCGCACGCATCGAGGAGATCGCGTGGCAGGCCTACGAGCAGGGCCGCAAGGCGCCGCGCACCGTGAAGGCGGGCCCGGAGTTCGCCGACCCCGGCTACGACCTGTCGGTCGAGTGGCTGGACACGCGCGACAAGCTGCTCGCCGCGCAGGCCGCGTGGAGCACGTCGCCTTCGCGCGTGCTCGTCGTGTGTTCGTCCTCCCGCAACGACGGCACGTGCCCCGGCGAAGTGTCGAAGACGTGGCGTCTTTCCACCCTCGCGTGCGAGGTGCTGGAGCAAGGCGGCATCGAGGCGGACCTGCTCGATCTCTCGCGTCTTGCCTCCGACTTCGACCGTCACATCCATCCGTGCAAGGGCTGCGTCGGCACCGCAATGCCGCTGTGCCACTGGCCCTGCAGCTGCTACCCCAACCATGCGCTCGGGCAGACCGGCGACTGGATGGCCGAGATCTACGAGCGCTGGGTGAAGGCGCACGGCGTGATCGTGCTCACCCCCGTGTACTGGTATCAGGCCGCGAGCCCGCTGAAGCTGATGATCGACCGGATGGTGTGCGCCGACGGCGGCAATCCCGACCCGACCTCGACGCACGGCAAGAACGTCGAGATGGCCAAGGCGCTGGAGCTCTCGGGCTGGGACTATCCGAAGCACCTCGCCGGCCGCGCGTATGGCGTGGTGGTGCACGGCGACGTGGCGGGCATCGAGGCCGTGCGCCGGGCCTTGTGCGACTGGCTCGACTGGATGGGTCTTCTCGAGGCCGGATTCGAGGCGCGGATCGATCGCTTCATCAACTACTACCAGCCGTATGCCACGAGCCACGATGCGCTCGATGCCGACACGGCCGTGCAGGAAGAGGTGCGCAACGTGGCGCGCGCTGTGGCGAACGCGGTGAGCGAATTGCGTGCGGGACGGCTGAAGCGCCCCGACGCGGGGTTGAAGCCGCCGCGGCCGAAGTGAGGCTTGCCGGCGCGGGGCATGAGCTTATGCCCGGATGCATCTGAGGCGGGTGGGATAATCGGGCGGCCATGAGTGCCTTCCTATGAGTGCCTTCCTCGAAGAGAAAGTGCTGTCGGTCCACCACTGGACGGACAAGCTGTTCACGTTCACGACGACACGCGATCCGGCGCTGCGTTTTTCCAACGGCCACTTCACGATGATCGGCCTCCGGCAGGAAAGCGGCAAGCCGCTCCTGCGCGCCTACAGCATCGTGAGCGCGAATTACGAGGACCACCTCGAGTTCCTTTCGATCAAGGTGCCCAACGGACCGCTCACCTCGAAGCTGCAGCACATCCAGCCCGGAGACTCGATCGTGGTGGGCAAGAAGCCCACGGGCACGCTGCTCATCGACTATCTGCTGCCCGGCAAGCATCTTTATCTGCTCGCGACCGGCACGGGGCTCGCGCCTTTCATGAGCATCGTGCGCGACCCCGAGACCTACGAGAAGTTCGACCACGTGATCCTCGTGCACGGCGTGCGGCAGAAGGACGAGCTCGCGTATCACGATCTCCTCATCGAGCACCTGCCCAACCACGAGTTCCTGGGCGAGATGGTGACGAGCAAGCTGCGCTACTACCCGACGGTGACTCGCGAGGCGTACCGCAACATGGGCCGCATCACGCACCTGATCGAAAGCGGCAAGCTCCTGAAGGACCTGGGCATGCCGCCCATCGACCCTCGCAACGACCGCGTGATGATCTGCGGCTCACCCGGCATGCTGCGCGACCTGAAGCGCATGCTCGAGGAGCGCGGCTTCAAGGAAGGCAATACGACCACGCCCGGTGACTTCGTCATCGAGCGCGCGTTCGCGGAGCAGTAGCGCTTGCCGCGCGCGGGCGCGGGATTGGATGCTTCGACGCCTGGATTCCCGCGTTCGCGGGAATGACGGGGTGGATTTCCGCCTCGCGGGAATGACGGGCTGGATTCCCGCGTTCGCGGGAATGACCCGGTGGGTTCGCGGGAATGACGGGGGTGGATTCCCGCCTTCGCGGGAATGACGGCGCCGTCAGGCCTTCAAGAGGTTCGAGGCGAGCCGGTCGCGCCGCGCATCCGGCAGGCCAAGCTGCTCTCGCGCGGTCGGAAGGTCGCGCCGATCGGAAAAGCCCATCAGGTTCTCGAGCTCGCGCAGGCACTGGCGGTGCTCGCTGTCTTCGAGCGCGCGCGAATCGCGCAGTACCCGCTCGAGCAAGTCGGCGAGTTCGGCGGGAACCCACAGGTCGCCTTGCAGGTCGCGGATGGCCTTGGGCAGTTGCTTCATTGCCGGTCCTCCAGGAATGAACCCCACTATCGCCCGCCCTCGCGCGAGGCGCTGTCGGCTGGACAAGCGAAACGCCGAAGTCCGGCTCCGACCGCCATGTAGGGGCGTTTCCGCGGCAGTAAGGCCCAGGCCTCAGGTCGGGTGCGCGCGCGCCAGGTCCTCGCTCGCGAGCGCGCTGTCGGCTTCCTTGCGCGCGAGGTCGGCCGGGTTGTCCCAGGGGGTGAGCGCATTGACCACCCGGCGAACGCCCGCCATGTCGCGCACACGGATCAGAAGCCCGTCGAGTTCCTGCTGGAGCACGTCGCCCGAGAGGCGCACGCAGCCTTCTTCGGCTTCCACCTGGACGCACTGCGGGTGGCTCACGAGCCGGCTCACGCGCGCGAGCACGGCTTCGCGCAGCTGCGCATCGTCCTGCGGATGCCGCGTGCTCCACGCCGGATAGCGATTGTCGAGGCGGCCGCCGCTCGCGAGCGCGAGCAGCTTCGCGCGGCGGCGCGCGCCCGAGTCCGGGTCGAAGTAGTACATGGTCGCGGCAGCGGCCGCCGCCGCGGCCGCGAGGCTCAGCAGATTCTTCATGGCTCGATTCTCCAATCTTTTATGCGGCGCTGCGTCTGCGCGAGGCAGGCTTCCTGCGAGCGGCCGTGCGCCTGGCGCTCGCCTTGCCTGCGGTCGTCTTGCTCGCGGTCGCCTTGCCCGCCGTCGCCTTGTCAGCCGTCGCCTTGTCAGCGGCCCCGCGAGCGCTCTTGCCGCCATGCGCCAGGCTGCGCTTGAGCAGCTCGGTGAGGTCGACGACGTTCGTCGTGCCGGACTGCGGTGCTTCCTCGAGCGGCTCCACGGCCTCGGCCTTGCCGGCCTTCGCCTTGGCGTCGACGAGTTTCATGATCGCGTTGTGGAACTCGTCGCGGAATTGCCCCGCGTCCCAGTGGCCTGCCATGCTGTCGATCAGCTGCTTGGCCATCTTCAGTTCCGCTTCCTTCACGCCGGCCTTCGCGCCCGGCAGGTTCAGGTCGGCCGGCGAGCGGACTTCGCCGCCCCAGCGCAGCAGGTTCACCACCAGCACGTCCCCATAGGGCATCACGACGGCCAGATGCTGCTTGGCCGCGATCACCACGCGGCCGATGCCGGCCTTGCCGGTCTGCCTGAGCGCTTCGCGCAGCAGTGCGTAGACTTTGTCGCCCCTGTCGATGGGGGCGGTGTAGTACGGCTTTTCGAGATAGAGCACGGGCAGCTCGGCGAGGTCGATGAAGGTCTCGATCTCGATCGTCTGCGTGGTGCGCGGATACGCTTCGGCGATCTCGTCGGGCGAGAGCACGACGTACTCGCCCTTGGTCACCTCCACGCCCTTCACGATGTCGTCTCGGTCGATCTCGCGGCCGGTGCGCTTGTTCACGCGCTTGTAGCCGACCGGGTCCATCGTGCGGCGGTCGAGCCAGTCGAAGTTCACGTCGCTCTCGGCCGTGGCGGAATAAAGGCCCACCGGAATCAGCACGAGCCCGAACGTGATCGCGCCTTTCCAGAGCGCGCGCGTCGAAGTCCTCGGCATCTCCGCGCCGTCGGCCCGGGAGGCCTTGGCGGGGGTGCGGGTCCTGCGGGTCTTGCGGGTCTTGTCGGCCATCGGCTCTCAGCGAAAGCTCGTGAGCGCATTGCGCAAGGTGGCGCCGAGCGAGGCGTGGCCGCGCGTCTCGCACGGCTTGCCGCACTGCTCCCATTTCCGTGCGAGCCGGCCGAAGCGCCATCTGCAATCCTCGCCGAAGCATTCCAGGCCTTGCAGCGTGTGCAGGTTGCGCGCGATGCGCCGGGCAAGCAGGGCGCGATGCGCTGCCGCTTGCTGATGCATGTAGGCGGTCATGAGCGACAGCGTCGCGAGCCAGAGCGCGCAGCCGGCCCGCGCGAGCTCGGCCTGGAGCCGGGCGTCGGGCTGCTCGTCGGGTCGGACGTCGGGCCGGGATGCCGAAGAAACGGAATGTGGGATGTTCGATACGGGCATCGGCTGCGGACGAGTCCTGGATGGCTGCGTGGTTGCGAATGGCTCTTCCGTCATCCTAGGATCGTCCCGGGCCCGGCCCTGTCAGTGACGGGGGCGAGCCCTGGCGCGCAGCGTCCTACAGGCGCGCCCGGTTCAGCGCGGGCCCGCCTCGCCGAGTGCAGTGCGGGCGTGGCGCTTCTTGCCTGCGGCGCGCGCCTCCTCGCTCGTGAATTCGTGAGCGTGGCCGCTCTGGTGAGCGGCGCGCCCGCCGAGGCTTGCGATCTCGCGCTGGCGTTGCGGGTCCATCGCGGCGAAGCCGCGCAGGGATTTCCTCGTCATGCTGGGCTTGTCGCTGGAGATGTCCTGGGTGCCGGTTTGGGAATCCATTGAAGTCCTCGTCTAGGTTCGGGTCGAAACAAAGTGGGCCGTGAGCCCCGGTTTGCACTGGCGCGCCCGATGCTGTCCCGGGTCGCGTCGATGGGCTCTGCTGCCACGGAAGAGTCTGTGCGCAACGGCGTTGCCGGGCTGTAGGACGATGCCGATACCGTTGTGAGCGCCGGGGTGGATTCGTGCAAATAGGGGGTTGGCCTGCGTTCGTCTAAACTTTTTTGAATATGAAGCCCGACCTGCCGGTTGCCGCCGCCACGCCCGCCGAATCGCTGTGGGTGGAGGGCGAGCTCGTGCGCAGCCTGATGCGCACGCAGCGCAACACCGCGCTGGTCGGCCTCGCGCTCATTCCCATCTTCCTTGCCGTGCTCTGGACGGACGCCGAGCTGTGGCAGCTCATGACATGGCTCGCGTGCGCCGCCGGCGTGGCCGCGCTCCGGTTCTGGGTGATCGCGCGCTACCAGGGCGAAGTGGTGAATCGCGGCGCGCAGGAGCACGTCGACTTCTTTCGCCGCTTCAGCTTCGTCTTTCCGCTCGCGGCACTGGTGTGGGGCGCGACCACGCTGCTTTATTTCGACCGCTCGCCCCTTTCGGACCAGTTCATCTGCTGGCTCGTGATGGCCGGGCTTGCCATGTTCTCGATCAACGCGCTGTCGGGGCGGCTCGCGACCATGCGCGCCTACCTGAACACGCTCGCGATCACCGCGCTCGCGGTGATGGGCTGGCGCATCGGCGTGGAGCTCGAGTTCCAGGGGCCGACCTATCACTGGTGGCTGCTGCTCCTGCTCGTCATCTTCTGGTACGTGCTGCGCGAAGCGGGCCGGCGGCTGCACCTCACGCATCGCCGCAACTTCGAGCTGCAGTATCGCAACAACCAGCTGATCGAGTCGCTCACGCGCCAGACGCAGGCGGCGCTCGACGCGGTGGAGATCAAGAACCGCTTCCTCGCGAGTGCCGCGCACGATATCCGCCAGCCGGTGCACGCCCTGTCGCTCTACGCCGACTGGCTGAGGAGCGAGCCGGAGCTCGTGGACGAGATCGCGCCGAAGATCGTGGAATCGACCAAGGCGGTGAACCAGCTTTTCGATGCCCTCTTCGACCTCGCGCGGCTCGACTCGGGCAAGGTCAGACTCAACGTCGAGCCGATGGACCTCGAAAAGCTGCTGCGCGACCTCGAACTGCAGTATCGGCCGCTCGCCGAAGCCAAGGGCCTGCAGTTCCGCGTGCGCGCGAAGCCGGGCACGGCGGTGTCCGACCCGATCCTGTTGCAGCGCGTGCTGGGCAACCTGATCGCCAATGCGGTGAAGTACACGCAAAAGGGCGGCGTGCTCGTGGCCGCGCGGGCGGCGAAAGGCGCGCGGCGCATCGAGATCTGGGACACGGGCATCGGCATCGCGCCCGTGCATCAGCGCGAGATCTTCCGAGAGTTCTACAAGGTGCCGAGCCACGCCGGCACGGAAGACGGCTTCGGCCTCGGGCTCTACATCGTGGCGCGGCTCACGCAGATCCTCGGCCACCCGCTCTCGCTCGCGTCCAGGCCCGGCCGGGGGACGGTGTTTCGCCTCACCCTGGAGCCGACCGACGAGAAGGCCGCCGCGGAGCGGGCGCAGGCCTCGGTCGCGCAGATCAGGTCGCGCTGAGCGCCTTCAGAGCGACAGCAGCCCGTGCGTTCTCGCGTAGTGGATCGTCTGCGTGCGGCTTTTCACGCCCAGGCGCCGGAAGAGCCGCCACAGGTGCACCTTCACCGTGTGTTCGCTGATGCCGAGTTCGTCGGCGATCTCGCGGTTCGACAGCCCCCGGTCGAGCATCACGATCAGCTGCTTTTGCCGCTTCGAGAGCTTGTTGTCGGTG
Organism: Ramlibacter sp.; assembly: GCF_035548915.1. Lineage (GTDB taxonomy): Bacteria > Pseudomonadota > Gammaproteobacteria > Burkholderiales > Burkholderiaceae_C > Ramlibacter. Next base: position 290,397 of record NZ_DASZSE010000044.1, read on the forward strand.
GGCGTGAGTTCCTCGAACTGGCCGTCGGCCGAAAGGAGCGCGCGCAGCGCATTGCCGATCTCCTGGGCGCCGGAGGACTTCTCGATGTAGATGTCCGCGCCCGCTTCGACGCAGACCTCTTCCGCGTCGGCCGCGGGAGAAGCCGAGAGGACGGCAAGCGGCGTGTCGGGGAAGCGCTTCTTCAGTTCGACCACGCCGGACGTGCCGGTGGTGTCGGGCAGCTTCAGGTCCAGGCAGATCAGGTCCGGAGCGCCGTGCTGCTTCACCGCGGACTCGACGCCGCCGATGCGGTCGAGCTCGACGATGTTGGCGCCCGGTCTCAGGCGCCGCAGCAGCATGACCACCGCTTCGCGCATGAGAGGGTGGTCGTCGATGACGTAAAGAGCCATGGGGTTGATTGAGTTTGGTGCAAAGGCAGTTACACAGGATAACTGGATTAGAACCCGCCCGGATACTCTAATCCCTTAGTTGCCGGCATCTGTCAGCTCCTGTAAGGCGGAGCTCACTTCCGTTAACACGATGCCAGGCGCCAGTTCCACCATGCCGTCCCCCAGATGAGGGCCGCTCGCGGTGGATCTGAGCTCGGCGACGCGCCGCCCCGCCTGCTGGGGCGAGTCGAAGCCCTTGCTTTGCAGCAGCAGGCGTCCCTGAGCGTCCACGAGCTTGAAGTAGAACTTGCCGTCGGCTTCGCGGTATTGCTTGAACTGCGGCAGCGCGGCCTTCGCCTTCGCCTCCTTCGCGGGCGCGGCGCGGCGAGCGAGGTTGCGCAGCCCCACGGCGTCGCGCAGTTCGGCCATGAAAGGCGTTGCCCGCTCGCGCGCTTTCGCGGCGCCGCGCTTCAGGATGTCTTCGAGCTCGCCGGGATGGGCGACGAGGTGGTCGTACTTCTCGCGCATCGGCGCGATCTCGCGGTCGATGCGCTCGAAGAGGAGCTGCTTCGCGTCGCTCCACGCGATGCCGCTCGCGTAGGCGTCGAGCAGCTGCTGCGTCTCGTCGGCCGATGCGAAGGCCTGGAAGATCTGAAAGAGCGCGGAGCCTTGCGCTTCCTTCGGCTCGCCCGGCGCGCGCGAGTCGGTGACGATGGAGAAGATCTGCCGGCGCATCTGCTCGCGCGGCGCGAAGAGCGCGATCACGTTGTCGTAGCTCTTGCTCATTTTGCGGCCGTCCAGCCCCGGGAGCATCGCCACCGATTCGTCCACTTCGGCCTCGGGCAGCACGAGGTGCTCGCCGTAGAGATGGTTGAAGCTCGACGCCATGTCGCGCGCCATTTCGATGTGCTGCACCTGATCGCGCCCCACGGGGATGCGGTGCGCCTTGAACATCAGGATGTCGGCGGCCATCAGCACCGGATACATGAAGAGGCCGGCCGTCACGTCCTGATCGGGGTCGAGTCCGGCCTCGAGATTCTTGTCCAGCTGCGCCTTGTAGGCGTGCGCCCGGTTCAGGAGCCCCTTGCCGGTGACGCAGGTGAGCAGCCACGTGAGCTCGGTGATTTCGGGGATGTCGGACTGGCGGTAGAAGAAGACCGCCTCGGGGTCGAGCCCGGTCGCGAGCCAGCACGCCGCGATCTCGAGCGTCGAGCGCTGCATGCGAGCGGGGTCGTCGCACTTGATGAGCGCGTGGTAGTCGGCGAGGAAGTAGAAGTTCTCGGTGCCGGGCCGGCGGCTCGCCTGCACGGCGGGCCTGAGCGCGCCGACGTAGTTGCCCAGGTGCGGCGTGCCCGTGGTCGTGATCCCGGTGAGGTAGCGGATCGGGGAAGTCATTGCACTACAGGCCGATGAGATTCAGGAATGCGTAGCCCACGCCGATGAGCGGCGAAAGCCACCAGGCGCTCACGATGCCCGCGAGCACGAGCGCCATCACGATGAAGAAGCCCCAGGGCTCGATCCGGCTGAACGCATAGGCCTGGCGGCGCGGCAGCAGGCCGACCAGCACGCGGCCGCCGTCGAGCGGCGGGATGGGAAAGAGATTGAAGGCCCACATGACGAGGTTCACGAGCACGCCCGCCTTGCACATCTGGATGAAGAAGCGTTCCTCGTAGCCGACGGCCACGAGGATGTTGAAGAGGATTGCCCAGAGGATGGCCTGGATGAAGTTCACGGCCGGCCCCGCGAGCGCAACCCACACCGAGTCGGCCTTCGGGTGCCTCAGGCGGCCGAAGTTCACCGGCACCGGCTTGGCGTAGCCGAAGAGGAATGCGCCGTGCGTGGCGAAGTAGAGCAGGAGTGGCATGAGGATCGTGCCGATCGGGTCCACGTGCTTGATCGGGTTGAGCGTGACGCGGCCTTGCACCCACGCCGTGTTGTCGCCGAAGTACTTCGCCACGTAGCCGTGCGCCGCCTCATGGATCGTGATGGCGAAGAGCACCGGCAGTGCGTAGATCAGGACGGTTTGTATGAGATTGGAAGTGTCCACGGGGCCCATTGTCTCAGAGCCGTCTCAAAGTCCGAGCGCCGCCCAGTCGCCGCGGCCCTTGCGCACCAGCACGGGGTCGCCGCCGCTGCCCATGGGCGTGAGGTCGATCACGGTGGTCGGCTCGTCCGCGCACGGCCCCGCGTCGATCACGCCGGCCACCTGCTTGCCGAAGCGCTCGCGGATCGTCTGGGCATCGTGCAGCACTTCGCCGGAGAACGGATCGGCGAGCGTGGCCGCGAGCAGCGGCGCGCCGTGCTCCTCGAGCAGCATCTGCAAAGCCTTGTGGTCGGGCACGCGCAGGCCGATGGTCTTGCGCTGCGGATGGCTCACGCGGCGCGGCACCTCGCGCGTGGCCTCCAGGATGAACGTGAAAGGCCCGGGCGTGCCGTGCTTGAGCAGGCGGTACTGCTTGTTGTCGACGCGCGCGTAGCTCGCGAGCTCGCCCAGGTCGCGGCAGATGAGCGTGAGCAGGTGCTTGTCGTCCATGTGGCGGATGCGGCGCAGGCGGTCCGCGGCGTCCTTGTCGTCGAGGTGGCACGCGAGCGCGTAGCTCGAATCGGTGGGCACCGCGAGCACGCCGCCCGAGGCGAGCAGCGCCGCCGCCTGCTTCAGCAGGCGCGGCTGCGGATTGCCGGGGTGGACTTCGAAGTAGTGCGCCACCTCAATCCCCCCGGAGCTCCTCGCGGCGCGAGTGCCAGGCGCCGCCCGCGCCGCACACGACGATGAGGAGCATGGCGGCCATCGAAGCATCGTCGGGGAAGTGGTCGAAGACGAGCCAGCCCGCCAACATCGAGAAGAAGACCTGGGTGTAGAGAAAGGGCATGAGCGTCGAGGCCCGCGCCTTGCCGAAGGCGAGGATCAGGAGGAAATGACCGACGGTCCCCATGAGGCCCATGAACCCGAGCGCGAGCCACAGGCGCGCGTCCGGCAGTTCGGCCCAGACGAAGGGCAGCACGAGCGTCGCGGCGACGGCGCCCGTCCAGCCCGTGTAGAGATGCGTCGTGATGGGGTCTTCGGTGCGGGCGAGCCGGCTCGTGAGCAGCTGGAAAGCGACGTTGAAGATGACGGCGCAAAGCGGCAGCAGGCTCGCGATCGAGCGGAACGCGGTGCTGCCCGGCCGCATGACGACGAGCGTGCCCGCGAAGCCGCCCGCGACGAAGGCCCAGCCGACAGGCGAGACGCGCTCCTTCAGCACGGTCGCGGCGATCACGGTCATGGCAAGCGGCGTGAGCATCACGATCGCCGTGAATTCGCCGACCGGCAGAAAGCGCAGGCTGAAGAAGGCGGCCAGGCTCGTGAGGAGCAGGAGCAGCCCGCGCAGCAGCTGGAAGTGCAAGTGCCGCGTGCGCCACACCACCCAGCCGCGTTGCGGCAGCACGACCAGGGCCGTGGCGCCCGCCTGGAACATGTAGCGCGCCCACAGCGCCATGAGAAGGGGCACCGACTTGCTCACGTACTTGGTGGTGGTGTCGAGCGCGCAGAAGCATGCGCAGGCAGCGATGACGAGCCCGATGCCGGCCAGCGAACGGGAGACTTGGGTCACGGGATGCTCAGTTGCAAGCTCCGCATCCTAGTCCATGGCAGAGATCCTCGGCCGGATGTCGGGTGCCGGGTTGCGGCCCATATCCGGCCCATATCGTTTCGCTGCTCACGGACCACGGGTCCGCGAGCCGCCCGGACTCCCACGCTAGAGAATGCGGTCGGCCAGCACTTCCCACACAGGCGTGAGTTGACCGGGCAGATAAGGCAGCTTGCCCAGGTCGGTGCGGCTTTCCTCGGGGCTGTGGAAGTCGCTGCCGCGCGAAGCCGCGAGTCCGAATTCCTGCGCGACGTCGGCGTACTGCGCGTACTCGGCCGTCGTGTGGCTGCCGGTCACGACCTCCACGCCGCGCCCGCCGTGCGTCGTGAATTCGAGGAAGAGGGCGTATTCCTCGTTGGCGGTGAACCGGTAGCGCGCGGGGTGAGCGATCACGGCCATGCCGCCGGCGCGCGTGATCCACGCGATCGCCTCGCCGAGCGACGCCCACTTGTGCTCCACGTAGCCGGGCCGCCCCGGCGTGAGAAAGCGGTGGAAGACGTCGCCCATGTCGCTGCACACGCCGGCATCGATCAGAAAGCGCGCGAAGTGCGTTCGCGAGATGAGGTCCGGGTTGCCGACGTAGCGCAGCGCTCCTTCGTAGGCGTCGGGGACGCCGGCTTGCGCGAGCCCCGCGGCGATCTCCCTCGCGCGGGTGGCGCGTCCGCCGCGCGTGGCAACGAGGCCTTGCAGCATGTCCCGGTCGTCGGGGTCGAAGCCGAGCCCCACGATGTGCACCGTCTCGCCGGCGAACGTGACGGAGATTTCGGTGCCGGTGAGGTACCGCATGCCGTTGGCCTTCGCGGCCGCGGCCGCGCGGTGCTGGCCGCCGATCTCGTCGTGATCGGTGAGCGACCACAGCTCCACCCCGTTGGCCGCGGCGCGCGCGGCGAGGGCTTCCGGTGTCAGCGTGCCGTCGGAGACCACCGAATGGCAATGCAGGTCGGCGTTGAGGAGGGCCACGCCCGATTCTAGGTGGCGCGCACGCCAGCGCGCGCGCCTACGAGATTGCCCCCGCTTCCATCCTGATGTCGCGGCGGGTGGCGAGCGCGCATTCGGCCGCGACCTTCAGCCCCTGCACGATCCGCGCGAGGCGCATCGAAGGCTGCCCCTGCTCGGGCAGGAAGGGCACGTGGATCAAGCCTCCGCGCGTCTTGCGCCATCGAGGATCGGTCGCCAGCTCGTGCATGAGCGCATAGAACACGTGGTTGCAAACGAAAGTGCCCGCGGTCTGCGAGACTTCCGCCTCGATGCCCGCGTGCGTCAGCGCGGCGAGCATCGCCTTGATGGGCAGGGTCGTGAAGTAGGCCGCGGGCGCGCCATCGATGACCGGAGCGTCCACCGGTTGCGCGCCCGCGTTGTCGGGGATCCGCGCGTCGTCGACATTGATGGCGACGCGCTCCAGCGACAGCCTTGCGCGGCCGCCCGCCTGGCCCGTGCACAGCACCAGCGTGGGACGGTGCTGGCGAAGCGACTCGCGCAGCGCCTGCACGGAGCCCGCGAAGGTCGTGGGAAGCTGGGCGCCGATCAGCGGATGGCCGAGAATGTGCGTGCCGTGAAGCGCCTGGACGGCCTGCCAGCTCGGGTTGACCGATTGGCCGCCGAACGGATCGAAGCCGGTCACGAGCACGGGCGCGGGCACTGCCATGGCTGCAATGTAAACGCCAGGAGAACCTAGGAGAATCACGACATGCGCTGGGAAGGCAATCGCGAATCGGACAACGTCGAGGACATGCGCGACTCCTCGGGTGGCGGCGGCGGCGGCTTCGGCTTCGGCGGCGCGAGCATCGGCATCGGCAGCATCGTGCTCGCGCTCATCGGTGGCGCGGTGTTCGGCATCAATCCGCTCACCATCCTCGGCCTGCTGTCCGGCGGCGGCATGCCGGTGGCTCAGCAACGTGCGCCGGCCCATGCGCCGCCTGCCAGCGACAAGATGGCGAAGTTCGTCTCCACGGTGCTTGCCGACACCGAGGACGTGTGGACGGACATCTTCCAGCGCGGCGGCGCGACGTACCGCGACCCGAAGCTCGTGCTCTATCGCGGCTCGATTCCCACCGCGTGCGGCTCGGGCCAGTCCGCGATGGGCCCCTTCTACTGCCCGCGCGACGAAAAGGTCTACATCGACCTCGGCTTCTACCAGACGCTGCGCGACCGGCTCGGCGCGCCCGGCGATTTCGCGCAGGCCTACGTGATCGCGCACGAAGTCGGCCATCACGTGCAGAAGCTGCTCGGCATCACCTCGCAGGTGGAACGCGCGCAGGCGCGCGCGGGCTCGCAGGCGCAGGCCAACGCGTACAGCGTGAAGCTCGAACTGCAGGCCGACTGCTTCGCGGGCGTGTGGGCGAATCACGCGCAATCGGCGCGCCACATCCTGGAGCAAGGCGACATCGAAGAAGCGATGAATGCCGCCGAGAAGATCGGCGACGACGCGCTGCAGAAGTCCGCGGGCCGCGCCGTGGTGCCCGACAGCTTCACGCACGGCACGAGCGAGCAGCGCCAGCACTGGTTCATGACGGGCTTCCAGCAGGGCACGGTGAAGTCGTGCGACACGTTCGGCGCGCGCAACGGGTGAGCACGCTTTCATGACGGGCGTGTGACATGCACGGGCAGTAACATCGCGAGCGGGCACATGCATTTCGCCCCGCGAGCGTGAACAGCACTTTCGGCGTCGTCCCCGATCACGATACCGCTGCGGCTCGCAGCGGCTCGGGCATGCTCGCGGCTCTTTCGGCGGCGGCGATCACCGTGCCCCACGCGCTCGGCCTCGGCCTGCTCGCGTTCGCGCCGCTCGCGGGCGACATGCCGGTGGCCGCGCTCGCACTCTGGTCTGCGGCACTGCCGAGCGCGGTGCTCGCGGTCTTCGCGAGGCGGCCGGGTGTGGTGCACGCGCCGACCACCGTGGTCGCTCTGCTCTTCGCGAGCGTGGTCGCGACCGTCACCGCGTCGGCGTCGAACCTGGGGCTTGCGCCTGCGCAAGTGCTCGCGGTGTGCGGGGCGACCGTCGCGCTCGGCTTCGCGTTCCAGTGGCTCTTCGGTGTGCTGAGGCTCGCGAGCGTGGCGAGCTTCCTGCCGATCTCGGTCACGCACGGCTTCGCCGCGGGCGTGGGTCTGTCGATGGTGGTGGGCCAGATTGCGGGCGGCTTCGGCGCGGGTTCGTTCGCCTTCGACGCGCGCACGCTGCGCCACGCGATCCTCGCCGTCGTCGTCATGCTCGCGGCCCGCGCGTTCCAGAAGCGCTGGCGACATTGGCCGGGCCTCTTGCCCGCCGCGTTCGCCGTCTCGGTGCTTGTGGTCGCGAGCGGCATGCTGCCGCTCTTCCGGCCGGCCGCGGCCGCCGCGCATTTCGCGTGGCCGCCGCTGCCGGAATGGTCGACCGTCCCGTGGCTGCAGGTAGCCAACACCATCGGCATCCATCTCGTCTCGCTCGCGATGCTGATGGCGATCGTGAACAGCATCGACGTGCTCGTGTTCAACCAGGAGCTCGAGCTCGAGCACGGCTTGCGCAGCGAGCCGAACCAGGCGCTCAGGCGCGAGAGCCTCGTGGGCGTGCTGTGCGGGCTCGCCGGGCTCATCCCGGCGTCCACCAGCGCTTCGCGCTCGCGCATCGCGCTTTCGCGCGCCGGGCCGAACGCGGCCGTCGCGCCGATGCACGCGGCGATGCTGCTGGGTGTGGCCGCCACCGGCTACCTCTGGCTGCCCTTCGTGCCCATGGCATGCCTCTCCGGCGCGCTGCTGCTCGCGGGATTCACGCAGGTGCCGAGGCCGCTCTGGTCACGCACGTTCGCGCGCGCCGCGCCCGCGACGTGGAGCCAGGGCTGGCTCGTGGCGCTCGTGTTCGCCGTCTCCGGCGGCGTCGGCGCGCTGGTCGCGGGTCTCGTGGTGGCGACCTTCGTGCTGCTGCACGCATCGGCGAGCACGGCGCTCAGACGCTCGCTCCTCGACGGGCAGGTGCGATCGCGCAGGCTGCGTCGCGCCGCCGACGAGGCGTGGATCGGCCCGCGCATGAACTCCGTGGCCGTCTTCGAGCTGCAGGGCGTGATGTCGTTCGGCGTGGCCGCGCATCTCGCCGACCAGGTCCTCGCCCAGCTGCGCGAGCGCCATCATCGCGCGATCCTCGATGCGAGCCGCGTGCCGTCGTGGGACGGCACCGCGACCGCTCGCCTCGCGCTGCTCGCACGGGACGTCGGCCACCGGGGCGTGCCGCTCACGGTCTGCGGGCTCGATGCGCGCACGGCCGCGACGCTGCCGGGCTGGATCCGCCAGGAGCCGGACCTCGACCGCGCCCTCGAGCGCGCGGAAGACGAGATCCTCGAAGAGCGGCCCGTCGAGGCGCGCGAGAGCGCCCGCCGCGAAGGCCTGCTCGGCGAGCTGGCCGAGGGCATGAGCGAGCCGGGACGCCGGTCGCTCGAAGCACTGCTGGAGCCGGCGACGATCGGGCCGGGCGAAGCCGTCTTCGCATTCGGCGACACCGAGCGCGAGATGCTGATCGTGCAGTCGGGCCGCATCACGCTGTGCACGTCGTGGCCGCCGGCGGGCGGCATGCGGCTCGCGACCGTGGCCGGCGGCATGGCGTTCGGCGAAATGGCATTCCTCTCGGGCCAGCCGCGCACCGCGTCCGCGGGCGCGGAGAATGCGCCCGCGACGCTCGTTCGCCTCTCGCGCGAGCGCTTCGACGAATGGGCTCGCGGCCACGCGGCCGAGGCGCTCGTCTTCATGAGCAATTTGGCGCAGATCGGCACGCGCCGGCTGGCCGCGACCACGCGTCAGCTGCGCTCGGCGCTGGAGTGAAAGGCGCTCGGGGGCTCAGCGCATGACCACAGGGGCATGAGCGCGGGCGTCCAGCCTTCGCCGGACATCAGGTCCGCGTACAGATCGCGGTACTGCGCGAAGACGGCATAGATGCCCTGCGCCCAGAGCGCGGCCCCCTGCATCGAAAATCCCATCTCCCGCAGCGATGCATAGACGGCGTTGCGCCCCGCGATGAGAGTGAAGCGAACCGCCGACTTCTGCAGCACCGACGAGACCCGATCGGCGAGTTCCTTCTTCTTCGGCCGGTATTCGAGCGGATTCGCGGGCTCGCCGTCCTTGCGCCAATACCCCCACGAGTGCTCCACCGCCACGAAGTTGGCCGTGCCTCGCACCCAGTTGGGCAGGCATCCGAGAAGAACCGTCGGTGCGAGCTGAGAGAAGTGGACGCGTCCGCCGAGGCCGTCGGTCTCGGGCAGGAAGCTCGTTCCCGCCAGGCCGTTGATGAATACCGATGCGGCGACGTAGGCCGGCAGGCCCTTCGCCGCGGCGCTGATGCGGCCTTCCAGCGTGAGGCCCCTGCGGTCGGGCGGCGAGCCGACGCCGGAAAGCGCGTCCTTGAAGCATTCCACGAGGATCGCCTCGAAGATGACGCCCGACTGCCGTGCCATGAAGTTCGGATCGGAGGGACGCCAGAACGTACCGACCGCGCGTCCGCCAACCTGGATGTGACCGTGCAGCGCGTAGCCGATCGCGCCCACGCCGACGGCCGCGAGCGCCGCGACCGCCTTCTCGCGGGGGTGGCCTTCGTCGCCCGCCCTCACGGCAAAGCAGCGGAACATCACGATCAGGAAGCCCGCTTCCAGCACGGCCCACTCGAGCGCGAGCGCGGCGGGGGCATGACCCACCGTGATCGCGGCGCCCAGGCCGGCCCCCGCGACGGCGGAAAGCGCGGTCGCCGCGCGAGCAGCCGCGGTGTCCGTGCCGAACTGATGCCGGGCGATCCTGACGGCGATGACCGCCCCGCTCACGGCGCCGGTGGCGGTGACCACGTTGGACACGACCCGCACGGCGGTGCCGCCGGCCATGGAGCTCGCGCTGAACACGGCCAGGCCGGTGAGCTTGGCGGCCACCTGGCCCGCCGCGTCCTTGAACCCCTGGAACACGGCGGCGCCGCAGCGAGGAAAGCAGGTCCGCCGGCGCGGACGAAAAGGCTCTTCGGGTTCTGGCGCGACGTGAATGACGACGGCGGGCGCCCCGCGCGCCGCAGTGGAGGGCGATGTCATGGTTGCCGGCCCTTACACCATCAATGCATCGCGAAGCTCGGGCGCGTTCACGCGTGGCGCATCGAGGTAGAAGCCTTGCCGCCACACGGCCGCCTGCTGTACGGCCATGTCGAGGCTTCCGAGCAGCTTCTGAGCGGTGAGGCCCTGCACGGGATAGGCGTAGGTGAAGATCACGCGTCCGGTCTCGGCATCGAGTCCGAGCCGCGGGCTTCCCTGCGCGCAGACGAGCAGGTTGATCTCGAGCAGGCGCTCGAAGATCGCGAGCGCCCTCTCCCGCGGGAAGTCGCCGAAGTCGACGAAGACATTCACGAGGCCCCCGCCGGCTTCGTCGAGGAAGAGCGTGAGGGCGACGTCCTTGAAGACCAGACTGCAAGGCTCGTCGATGTCGTCGAAACGGCCCGCAAGGCCGATGCGTTGCGAAAACTCCGAGAGGAGTGCGCGATAGATGTCTTTGCTCATAGGTGAAAGCGCGAGTGCGGGAACGCGCGGATCGGCCGCGCCGGTCGTGAAAATTGTGAGGCGAGCCGGTGCCTTCGCTTAGCCATGTTTCGCATTTGAAAATTCCCCGGGGCCCCGTTCGACCCCGGCCGGCACGCCGTTTCTCCTCGACGGCGGACCTGGCCGAAGGCCGCGGCCATCCGGAAGTCTCGGTGGGTCGCGCGGGGTCTTTTCAGTCTCGCGCCAGCGAGACCCTGAGGCGGTTCATTCCGTCGCGGCGTTCGTAGCTGAGGCTCTTCGCGAATCGCTTGACGAGGGAAACGCCGAGCCCGCCGACTTGCGCCTGCGCGATGTCGTGCACCGCGATCGGCGGCGCGGCCGTGCTCGGGTCGAACGGGATGCCGTGGTCCTCGAACCGCAGCACGATCTCGCCGGGCGCGGAGTCGACTTCCACCGCCATGCCCTGCTCGTCGCCTTGCGGGTAGGCGTGCATCACGACGTTCATGAGCACCTCCTCGAGCACGAGCTCCGCCCGGTACACGAGGCGGGGCGTCGGTTCGAGCGGGCGCAGCATTTCGAGCATCGCCTGGCGGGCCGCCTCGAGCGCGTCGCGCCGCGCGGCGAGCTGGATGCGCATCGCAAGCACTGCCCGTTTCACCGGGCCAGCGCCCGCAGCGCCTGGTCCTGGTCGGCGGCGACGGGAATGATCTGGTCGATGGCGACCGATTCGAGCACGTCGCGCACCATCTCCGTCGCGCCGAAGAGCGCGAGACGTTTGCCCTTGCCGCTCATGGCGCGCGCATTGGCAATGAACATGCGGATGCCCATCGACGCGAGAAAGTCGACGCCCGAGAGATCGACCACCGCGTCGCGGTTGGCGGCGGTGACGGCGGCCGTGAACCGCGTTTCGATCCGGTCCACGCCGGGCGAATCCATGCGGCCGGTGAGGCGCACGAGGTTGCAGTGGTCGTCCAGCTGCGAGACTTCGAATTCCATGGGGATCCCTCCGAAGCACTCACCCTATGTCATCCAGATGACACGAATGTGACCGTGAGCAGGGTGAAGTCGTCTTCCAGCGGCCCCGGCCGGGCGCTGTCGCGCACCGCCGATTCGATGCGCTTCGCTTCCGAGCCCTCCACGGCGCGAGGTTGCATGAGAAACGGCAGGAAGTCGGGCAAACCCTTCTGCGCGCCGTCGGCGCCCACGACTTCGAACACGCCGTCGCTGAACACGTAGAGCGTGCTGCCCGGCTCCACCTCGACTTCGGACGAGGAAAACGGCGCGCCCGGCATCGCGCCGATCACGAGGTTGCGCGTCCGGAGCGGCGTCATGCGCGAGCGGCCGGCATCGACGAGGTACGAAGCGTGGTGCCCGCCCGAGGCATAGCGCAGCGTGCGCCGGGCGATGTCGTACACGCCGTACCACATCGAGAAATACATGCCGTCGTGCGCTTCCATGCCGAACATGTCGTTCAGGCGGGCGAGCACCTGGCCCGGGTCGTTGAAGTCGCAGTCGGGCAGGGCGCGCTGGCGCATCACGTTCATCACCGACACGCTGTGCATCGCGGCGCCGACGCCGTGCCCCGAGACGTCCATGAGGTAGCCGCAGAAGCGCTCCTCGGAGAGCTGGTGGTAGCCGAAGGCGTCGCCGCCGAGCTGCGCCGAGGGCACGTACACCCAGTCGGTTGCGATCGGCCCGGCCGCGATCGGCTGCGGCAGCAGCGACTCCACGTAGTGCCGCGCCTTGTCGAGGTCGCGCTGGTGCAGGTCGTCGCGTTCGGCTTCGCTGCGAAGAAGGTATTCATGCCGGATCGTTTCGCCGCCCAGCCGCATCATGCCGCCGGGCGGCAGGCTCGCCGCGCCGTTCACCCGCTCGCCCTCGACGAACGTGCCGTTGGTCGAGCCGAGGTCGCGCACGACGAGCTGCGGGCCGAGCGGAGTGAGGCTGAGTTCGCAGTGGCGCGCGGAGACCTGGGTGTCGGCGATCGGGAGGTCGCAGTCGCTGCGGCGTCCGATCACGAAGGGCCGGGGGCCGAGCTTCAGGCGAAGGCCCGCGTGGGTGCCCTCGAGGATATGGAGGTAGTGGTCGCGCGGCTCGTACGACTTCGCCGCCTCGGCGTACATGGCCGAGGTGGAGATCATCGTGCGGTCCGCGTCCGCCTCGTGGGAGCCCTCTTGCATGCCTTGTTCATCCATGTAATGCAGTCGAAACATATCGGGATTCGGTCGGTGAGACAATAGAAGGTTCAGATGACCGATTCCTTCTCCCAACTCTCGCTCGCCGAACCGCTGGCGCGCGCCGTGGCCGAAATGGGCTACGAGACCATGACTCCCATCCAGGCGCAGGCGATTCCGGTGGTGCTCGCGGGCCGCGACGTGATGGGCGCGGCGCAGACGGGCACGGGCAAGACCGCCGCGTTCGCGCTGCCCCTTCTGCAGCGCATGCTGAAGCACGAGAACGCCTCGACCTCGCCCGCGCGCCACCCCGTGCGCGCGCTGGTGCTCTTGCCCACGCGCGAACTCGCCGACCAGGTGGCCCAGCAGGTGAAGCTCTATGCGAAGTACACGAATCTGCGCAGTGCGGTGGTGTTCGGCGGCATCGACATGAAGCCGCAGACGGCGGAGCTGAAAAGAGGCGTCGAAGTGCTCGTGGCGACGCCGGGACGCCTGCTGGATCACATCGAGGCGAAGAACGCGGTGCTGAACCAGGTCGAATACGTCGTGCTCGACGAAGCCGACCGCATGCTCGACATCGGCTTTCTGCCGGACCTGCAGCGCATCCTTTCGTACTTGCCGAAGCAGCGCACCACGCTCCTGTTTTCCGCGACGTTCTCGCCGGAGATTCGCAGGCTCGCCGCGAGTTATCTGCAAGACCCGGTGGTGGTCGAGGTGTCGCGCCCGAATTCGACCGCATCGACGGTGGAGCAGCATTTCTTCAGCGTGCCGGACGACGACAAGCGCCGCGCGCTGAAGCAGCTCATTCGCCAGCGCGGGCTGTCGCAGGCCTTCGTCTTCAACAACAGCAAGCTCGGTTGCGCGCGGCTGGCGCGCGCGCTGGAGCGCGATGGCCTGAAGGCCGTGGCGATGCACGGGGACAAGAGCCAGGACGAGCGGCTGAAGGCGCTCGATGCGTTCAAGCGGGGCGAGGTGGATCTGCTTGTCGCGACCGACGTCGCGGCCCGGGGGCTCGACATCAAGGACGTGCCCGCGGTGTTCAATTACGACGTGCCGTTCAACCCCGAGGACTACGTGCACCGCATCGGTCGCACGGGGCGAGCGGGGGCGTCGGGTCTGGCGATCACGCTGGTATCGCCCGGGGATGGACGGCTCATGGCCGATCTCGAGCGGCTGCTGAAGAAGAAGGTGGAAATCGAGCCGATCGAGTGGGACGACGATCGTCCGCGTGGCCGCATCAACGATGGGCGGCGTGCGTGGCGCGAGGCGGGCGAGCTGGGCGATCCGCGCGATGTGCTGGATCAGCCGCCGCCGCCGCGCGAGTATCGCGAGCGGGAACGGCGGCAGGCTTCTTCCGCGCCGCGCGATCCGTTTTTCGATCAGCCGTACGTGACACCCGAGCGCGAAGCGGCGCCGGGGTGGGAAGCGGCGAAGGCGACTTCCTCGGGCCGGGTGTCGCAGAACATCAAGCCGAAGCGGAAGGTGGCGGCGCTGTTCAAGGCGCCGTAGCAGGGCGTCGTCAAGGAAGATTCGACCATGCAAGTCGCCGCAGGCACGGTCGTCGGGGGAAGACTGGTGGTCGAGGGGCTCGACATCCCGGACGGTGAGGCCGCCGTGGTCCTTGCCCGTGAATCCGCAGGGCATCCCGTGTTGGACCTTGGGAGTAAGATGGGCTCGCTACCCGGGCCTCGGAGCCTCTGAATGAACGTCTCTCTCGCCAAGATCGAAGCCGAAGCGCTGCAACTGCCTGTTGAAGAGCGGGTGCGCCTCGCAGACCATCTTCTTGCGAGCATAGCTGGCGAATCCGACATCGAGGAGGAGTGGGGCGAGGAAGTGGAGCGACGCCTGGCGGAAGCCGAGACCGGCGCGCCATTCCTTCCTCTGGAAGATGCGGTTGCCCGCGCGCGTCGCGCGATTTCGTGAAAATCTCGATCAACGCACAGGCAGAGCTCGAGCTAACCGAAAGTGCCCTCTACTACGCGCGAAAGGCCGGTGCAGCGGTTGCGCATTCCTTTCTCTCGGAGTTCGACCGGACCGCCAGACTGCTCGCCGAGTATCCAAAGCTAGGTGCTGCCTAGCGTGGCCGCATTCGCCGCCTGCCGTTGCGTCACTTTCCATATAGTGTGGTCTACTACCTGCGCGAGACAGAAATCCGAGTTCTGGCCGTCGCCCACCAGCGACGCAGGCCTGGCTTCTGGCGGGCACGGTCGTAGTCGGGTCGCTTGCAGCCGAACTCGACGCGTCACTCCCCAGGCGCCTGCGCCTCATCGCACTTCACCTGCACCACCTCCATCGTCTCAACGCAGATCGCGCTCAGGCATCCGCCCCACACGCACCCCGTGTCGAGCGCGATGATGTCCTCGCGCACGAGCAGCCCGAGCGTCGACCAATGCCCGAACGCGATGCGCACGTTCGCACTGCGCCGTCCCGGCACGTCGAACCACGGCAGGTAGCCCGGCGGCGTCTTGTCGAGCCCGCCGGACGCCTTCAGATCCATCGCGCCCTCGGGCGTCACGAATCGCACCCGCGTCAACGCATTCACGATCACGCGCAAACGCGCGGCGCCCGTCAGCGAATCGTCCCAGCGATCCGGCTCGTTGCCGTACATGTGCCGCAGAAATTCCGCGATGTCCGGCCCGCGCACCGCTTCCTCCACTTCGCCCGCGAGCGCCATCACCCGCGCCGCATCCCACTGCGGCAGCACACCGCCGTGCACCATCAGAAGCCCCGCTTCGCTGAGCGCCATGCTGCGATGGCGCAGCCACTCGAGCATCGCGCCGCGATCCCTCGCCTGCAGCACGGCGTCGAGCGTGTCGTTGCGATGCGGCGCGCGCAGCCCGTAGGCGATTGCAAGCAGGCTCAGATCGTGATTGCCGAGCAGGCTCTTCGCCGAATCGCCGCAGGCCATCAGGCGCCGCAGGACCTGCGCGGACTCCGGCCCGCGATTCACGAGATCCCCCAGCAGGTACAAGGTGTCCCGGCTCGGCGAAAAACCGATTCGATCCAGCAATCGCCCGAGCGCCGCGTCGCACCCCTGCACGTCGCCGACGAGCCAGCGCGCCATCAGTGGCTTCCGCGCCGCTGCATGCGATACGGCGTGGTCGACCGCACCACGCGTGTCGCCCACGCGGGCCGGTGGATTTCCAGCATGCGCCGCGTCGAGCGCAGCGACAGCGGCGTCGCGAGCACGGGGCCGAGGATCACCCGCTCGACGAGCGCGTCCAGTGGCGGCGCGTCGGTGCCGAGCGCCGGCACGGCGAAGCGCAGCCGCGGCTCGATCCCGCGCGGGCCGATCGCATAGTTCAGCTGCTGCGCGAGCACGCCTTCGCGGTCGCGTTCGCGCAGGTACACCATGCGCCATTCGCGCTCTTCGTGGAAGCCGCGATGCTTCGTGAACAGCGCAAAGAGCTTGATGCGCTCGAAGAGTTCCTCGGCCGTGGCCGCCATCTCCTCGAGCGGCACGCGCAGCGCCGCGAGCGCGCGCGCGAAATTCGCGAGCTTGCCGTCCATCCAGGCGCGGCTCTCCTCGTACGAGTGATACTGCACCTGGCGCAGCAGCAGCGCGGCCGGCTGGGTGCGCGCCACGAGCTCGTTGAAGTCGAACACGATCGCGATGCCGTTGCCGTCGCTGCCGTAGCCGCGCCACATCGAAAGCAGCCCGTCGTCGCCGATGCCCGGGCCGTGCTCGGAACAGCTGAAGACGTACACGTCGAACGCCGATTCGTCGTCGAATGCCGTGTAGAGCTGCCCGAACGCATCGAGCAGTTCGTTGTAGTGATCCGGCGGGCAGGCGTGGCGCAAGCCCGCGTGCGTGCGCACCGCCTCGAGCCCGAGCGTCATGCCGTAGCGCAGCTCGTCCACGTCGTTCATGTACAGCGGGTTGGAAAACCAGAGCTCGCCCGTTTCGGCGATGCGCTCGAGCGTGGCGATGGACGTGTAGTGCGCAAGCAGCGGCAGGCCGCCGGCCGAAGGCGGGGGCTGCATGTCGCTCCACAGGACGGCGCTGAGCGCCTCTCGCAGCTCGTGATCGGGCATGGGCGGTGTCGCGGCTCGCGGGGCAGGTCGGTACTGCGGCTTGCAGTAAAGTCGGGCGGATGCCCGATTCTGCCCGCGATTCATGGATTTCCTTCTGATCGGGCTGCTCACGCTCGTGAACGGCCTGTTCGCGATGTCGGAGATGGCGCTCGCGACCAGCCGCAAGGCGCGGCTCGCGGCCATGGCCGAAGCCGGAGACTCCGGGGCCGCCGCGGCGCTGGCACTCATCGAACATCCCACGCAGTTCCTCTCGACCGTGCAGGTCGGCATCACGTCCATCGCCATCCTGAACGGCATCGTGGGCGAGGCCGCCTTCAGCGAAAGCGTCGCGCACTGGCTGCGCGACTACGGCATGCCGCCGAAGCCCGCCGGGACCACGGCCACCGCGATCGTGGTGGCCATCATCACGTTCATCACGATCCTCTTCGGCGAGCTCGTACCCAAGCGGATCGGGCAGCTCTACCCGGAGCCGGTCTCGCGCTGGGTGGCCAAGCCGATGGCATGGCTCTCGCGCGCGGCGGGGCCCTTCGTCCGGCTGCTGTCGGCGTCGACGCACGCCACGCTCAAGCTCCTCGCCATCGACCCGAGTCCGTCGCGCGCGATGACGCAGGAAGAGATCGCGCACAGCCTCGAAGAGGGCGTGGACGCCGGCGTGATCGAGGAGCACGAACACCAGATGGTGCGCAACGTCTTCCACCTCGACGACCGCGCGCTCGCCTCGATGATGGTGCCGCGCACGGACGTGGTGTGGTTCGACGCGACGCTGCCGATCGGCGATGCGCTGCAGCGCGCGGGCAGGCCGGAGGAGGCGCATTCCTGGTACCCGGTGTGCCGCGGCTCGCTGGACGACGTGGTGGGCATGGTGAGCATCGCGAAGCTGCTGTCGCTCGGGCGCGATGCGCAAGGCACGGTGGCCGATCATGCCGTGCCCGCGCTCTTCGTGCCCGAGACGCTCACCGGCATGGAACTGCTGGAGCAGTTTCGCGCGCGCGCGGCGCGCCTCGTGTTCGTGGTCGACGAATACGGCGTGGTGCAGGGCCTCATCACGCCCCACGACCTGCTGGAGGCGATCACCGGCGAATTGCAGCCCGAGGCGCAGGGCGACGCGTGGGCGACGCGGCGCGAGGACGGCACCTGGCTTCTCGACGGGCTCATGCCGGTGTCGGAGCTGAAGGCGCGGCTCGACATCCGCGACCTGCCCGAGGAGGACAAGGGCCGCTACAACACGCTCGCGGGTCTGCTGATGTCGCTCACCGGGCGGCTGCCCGTGACGGGCGAGCGCATAGACTGCGACGAGTGGCGTTTCGAGGTGGTGGACCTCGACGGCAAGCGCATCGACAAGGTGCTCGCGGGGCGGCTCGCCGACCGCAAGGTTACGATCCGGGCAGGAGGGTGAAATGTCGGACATGGTGTATTACGAAAGGCCGGTGCTGCTGGACAGCGAGAAGCACCGGAGGCGGCGCGTGCTGCCGAGCTCGAGCTTCGCCTTCGCGCGCAGGGCGAATTCGCTGTTCGTGGCGGGCGTGGAGTTCGGCGAGGCCTGCAAGGAATACGCGATCGTGTTCACGCGCCAGGGCAACGGCCGCGTCGCGCCGGTCGTGATGCTCGGGCTGCGCGCGCGCGAGAACCTGTTCGTGAACGACGCGAACCAGTGGACCGGCCGCTACATCCCAGCGTTTCTGAGGCGCTACCCGTTCGTGCTCGCGCAGCTGCCCGGGCAGCAGGCGATGGGCGTGTGCGTCGACGAGGCCTACCCCGGGATGAACGAGACCGACGGCGAGCCGCTCTTCGATGCGAAGGGCGGCTACACGCCCTTTCTGCAGAACGCGCTCGACTTTCTCGGGCAGTACCAGCGCGAATACCTGCGCACGGAGTCGTTCTGCCAGCGCGTGGAGCAAGCCGGGCTCCTCACGGAGATGAACGCTCGCGCCGACTTGGTCGACGGCCGCAGCTTCACCATCGCGGGGCTGATGGTGGTGGACGAGAAAAAGCTGATGGCGCTGCCCGATGCCGTGGCGCTCGCGCTCTTCCGCACGGGCGAGCTGCACCTGATTTCGATGCATCTCATGTCGCTCGCGAACATGAAGGCGCTGGTGGACAAGATGGCCGAGCGGCAAAGCCCGCTCACGGCGCCGCCCAAGCCCTGATCAGGCGAAGCGGGAGGGGTCGATCACCTCCACCCAGCCCGATTCGATCCAGTGCTCGAGGAGCGGGTCGAGTTCGCGCGCGGGGAGCTTGGAGTTGGAGAGCATCCAGCGCCGGTTCACCGGCCGATTGCTCATGACGGAGAGGGTGCTCAGGATGCGCGCCGTTCTCTCGCGGTCGGCGAGCTGCGGCCACTGCTTCAGCCGGTAGATGAGCATCGCGCCTGTCAGTGGACGACAGGCGATTCGATCGCTTCCACCCAGCCCGAATCGATCCAGTGCTTCAGCATCGGGTCGAGCTCGCGCGCCGGCAGCTTCGATTGCGCGAGCATCCAGCCGCGGTCCACGGCCGTGTGGCTCATCATCGACAGGGTGCGGAAGATGCCGGCCTTGCGCTCGTTTTGCACGAGGTGCGGCCACTCCCGCAGGCGGTACGTGCGGCGGGCGGTGGCATGAGTGACGGCGGGCGCGGTCGCGGGGGCGGTGCGCTTCCAGCTCAGAAGGACGTCGATGACACTGTTCATGAGGGCTCCCGATGGCGTTGACACTGTCGATGAAGGCAGTGTGCCCGCCCGCGCGAGGGGCCTCCTAATCGGATTGCCGCGAGCGGCTTAGGCCGTTTCCCTATCGGGCGGCCTGCTGCGCCCGGGTGTCGTGCACGAAGCGGCGGTTGGTGGCCGTGTCGACCGCAGGCAGTAGCGGGGCGCCGGGAGGCAGGCGGATGAAGCCCGGGAGCGGTGCTTCGCGCGAGGCCGCACCGGCGCTGCCCGCGGCACCCGCGGCACCGGCGTCATCGCTTGTGGCAGGCTGCGCATTCGCCGCCAGCGGCAAGCCCACGACGTCGAGGCGCGCGCGAGTCTCGCCGTGCGCGAGGATCACGTGATCGGGCCGCACTTCGGCCAGCGTCCAGCCCTGGGCGAGCGGCTCGCCTCGCGCGAATGGGCGCGAGGCGGCGCCGCCCACGCTGATGAACGCCTGCGACGCGGGGTGGCCCGCGCCGCGAAACAGCACGCCGTCGACGCGCATGCCGCTGGGGGAGAGCGTACTCGCCGTCGCCGCAGGGATGGCGGTGACCGCGGCCGACGGTCCGCGCGGCCCGGTGGCTTCCATCGGCGGCGAATCCGATCGCGCGGCCGGCCTCGAGGCGAGCCAGGCGAACACGGCGGCGACGGCAACGAGCAGCGCGAGGACGATCTTCACTGCAGCGTGAGATGGGCTGTGCCGAGGACGCTTCCGTTGTTGTTGTAGATCGTGCAGTCGCCGTGGAAGCCCGACATGCCGCTGCACTGGAGCTGGTTGGCGACGCCCAGGTCGACCTTCATGTTGAAGCGGCCCAGTTCGTCGAAATAGGCATTGCCGTGGCTTGCGTAGTAGCCGCCGAGGAGAGGGCAGTAGAGGCGGCCGTAGACCGAATACTCGACACTGTGGCCGGGGTTGCCGCTCGCATCGATGTGCAGGGCCGTGCAGTTCGCGAAGCCGCCCGCCGAGGTGCTGAAGTCCCACACGAGCCCGGAATAGGTGAAGGTGAGCTCCTGCGCGGACGCGGCCCACGGGGCCGCCGAGACCGCGAGCAGTGCGAGAAGCCGGCAAAGCATGCGCATGAACGATTCTCCGTGAAGGCTGGCTTGCCCGCCGATTCTGCCCGCTTCGGCGGGCCCGGTGGAGATTCGGGAGAAAATTCGAGCCGAGATGAACGCAACCCCCACCCCCCCGCATCCCTCGCATCCCGCGCACCTGCCCGAAGGCGTCGAGGACATGCCGCAGGCCACGCGCCTGGACGACGTCCGCATCCGGCAGGTCTGCCCGCTGATTTCACCCGCGCTGCTGCAGTACGACCTGCCGGCCGACGACGCCGTGCAGGACTTCGTGGAGCGCAGCCGCCGTTCGGTGGCGGCGATCGTGCACGGCGCCGATCCGCGCCTGCTGGCCGTGGTCGGCCCGTGCTCCATTCACGATGCGGACCAGGCGCTCGAATATGCGGGCAAGCTGCGGGCACTCTCGCTGGAACTGGAAAAGCAGCTTTTCGTCGTCATGCGCGTGTACTTCGAAAAGCCCCGCACGACCGTCGGCTGGAAGGGCTTCATCAACGACCCCCATCTGGACGGAAGCTTTCGCATCAACGAGGGCTTGCGGCGAGCGCGCCAGTTGCTGCTGGATGTGGCGCACATGGGGCTGCCCGCGGGCACGGAGTTCCTCGATCTGCTGTCGCCTCAGTACGTGTCGGACCTCGTGAGCTGGGGCGCGATCGGCGCGCGGACCACCGAAAGCCCGAGCCACCGCCAGCTCGCCTCGGGGCTTTCCTGCCCGATCGGCTTCAAGAACGGCACCGACGGCGGAGTGCAGATGGCAGCCGATGCGCTCGTCGCCTGCCGCGCGCAGCACGCATTCATGGGAATGACGAAGATGGGGCAGGTGGCGGTGTTCGAGACCGCGGGCAACGACGACTGCCACATCATCCTGCGCGGCGGCTCCAGGGGCCCGAACTATTCGAAGCCCGATGTCGACTCCGCCTGCGCGATCCTGCGCAAGGCAGGTGTCGGCGAGCGCGTGATGGTCGACTGTTCGCATGCCAATTCGCAGAAGCAGTACGAGCGCCAGATCGAAGTCGCCGAAGACGTCGCAAAGCAGATCGAAGGCGGCTGCCGCCGGATTCTCGGCGTGATGGTGGAAAGCCACCTCTTGCCCGGCCGGCAGGACCTGTCGCCCGGCGTGCCGCTCGCGCACGGCGTCTCCATCACCGACGGCTGCATCGGATGGGAGCAGACCGAGAGCGTGCTTCGAAGGCTCGCGCAAGCCGTGAGCGCGAGACGGCAGGGCGAAGTCGTCGTATGACAGAATGCGGCGATGCCTTCGCCTGCGGCGCTGCGCCGCCCCCGTTCGCTCACGGCCGACCTCGTGCAGGCCCTCGGCGACCGCGTGCGGGACGGGCGCTGGCCCGCGGGGACGAAGCTGCCGACCGAGGGCGAGATCATGTCGGAGTTCGGCGTGAGCCGCACCGTCGTGCGCGAAGCGATCTCGCGAATGCAGGCGGCGCACGTCGTCGAGACGCGCCACGGCGTGGGCACCTTCGTCGTCGGCCTCGGTGACAGCAGCACGTTTCGCATCGATCCGGGCAGGCTCGCGACGCTCGAGGACGTGATCGGCGTGCTCGAACTGCGCATGGCCGTGGAAACGGAAGCGGCCGCGCTCGCGGCGTCCCGCCGCGGCGACGCCAACGTGCAGGCGATGCAGTCGGCGCTGCAGGCCTTCGCCTCGGCCGTCAACGACGGGCGCGACGCGGTCGGGCCCGACTACCAGTTCCACCTCGAAATCGCGCGTGCCACGCACAACGACCGCTTCGCGCAGCTCATGGCGACGCTCGGCGGCATGATGATCCCGCGCGCACGGCTCGAACCGGGCCAGGTCCTCACACCCGAGCGGCTCGCCTACCTGAGGCGCGTGAACGCGGAGCACGAGAACATCCTGGACGCGATCCGGCGCCAGGACCCGGAGGGCGCGCGCGCCGCGATGCGCACGCACCTCGCCAACAGCAAGGAACGCCGGCAACGCACCGCGCAGGCCGCCCGGCGCAGATGAGGCTTGCATCGGTTTCAAGTGAGTTGTACGATGTCAGATGTCAACCCTGATGCGATCCAACGCACCGCGCCCATGTCTCCCCTCGAACTGAAGCACACCCTCTCGTCGGGCTTGCTTTCCTTTCCCCTCACGGATTTCGACGCGCGGCTCGACTTCGATGCGCGCGGCTATGCTGAGCGTCTCGAATGGCTGATGCCTTACGGCGCGAAGGTCCTGTTCGCCGCGGGGGGGACGGGCGAGTTCTTCTCGCTCGAGCCCGGCGAATACAGCGATGTGATCCGCACGGCGGCCGAGACGTGCCGCGGCCGCGTGCCGATCGTGGCGGGCGCGGGCGGCGGCACGCGGCTTGCGATCCGGTACGCGCAGGAAGCGCAGCGCTGCGGCGCGCAAGGCGTGCTGCTGCTGCCGCACTACCTCACCGAAGCGACTCAGGAAGGGCTCGTCGCCCATGTGGAGGCGGTGTGCGCCAGCGTGGAATTCGGCGTGATCGTCTACAACCGCGGCGCGTGCAGGCTCACCGCCGACTCGCTCGCGCGCCTGGCCGAACGATGCCCGAACCTGATCGGCTTCAAGGACGGCCTGGGCGACATCGAACGCATCGTCTCCATCCGCAGCAAGCTGGGCGACCGCTTGGCCTACGTCGGCGGCATGCCCACCCACGAGGTCTACGCGCAAGCGTACCAGGCGCTCGGCGTGCCGGTGTATTCGTCGGCCGTCTTCAACTTCATCCCGCGCACGGCGATCCGGTTCTACGACGCATTCGCGAGCGGCGACTCGGCCACCACGAGCCGGCTCATGAACGAATTCTTCCTGCCGTACCTCGAGATACGCAACAAGGGCCAGGGGTACGCCGTGAGCATCGTGAAGGCGGGCGCGGCGATCGTCGGCAAGAGCGCGGGCGGCGTGCGGCCGCCGCTCACGGCGCTGAAGGCCGATGAAGTCGAGGCGCTCGCGCAATTGATCCGCCGGCTCGGTGCGCAGTAGTCGTTGCCGAGGCAGTTCATTCCGAGGAGCAAAGCAATGATCAAGAAGACCCTTGCGGCCCTCGCGTTGGCCGGCGTGGCCGCCGCGAGCGCGTTCGCGGCCTATCCAGACCGGCCCGTGACCCTCGTCGTGCCGTTCCCGCCGGGCGGGTCCACCGACATGATCGCTCGCGTGCTGTCGCAGAAGCTGCAGGAAAAGCTCGGCGCGAGTTTCGTGATCGACAACAAGCCCGGCGCCACCGGCACCATCGGCGCCGCGCTCGTGAAGCGCGCACCCGCCGATGGCTACACGCTATTCGTTTCGTCGCTCGGCCCCTTCGTGATCGCGCCGCACCTGATCAAGGGCGTGCAGTACGACGCGCTGAAGGACTTCGACCCGATCACGATCGCGGTGCAGGCGCCCAACGTGCTCGTCGTGCCGGCGAGTTCGCCGTACAGGTCGGTCGCCGACTTGCTGGGCGGGCTCAGGAAGAACCCCGGCAAGGTGAGCTTCGCATCCTCGGGCAACGGCTCGTCCGACCATCTCTCGGCCGAGCTCCTCTGGCAGCAGACCGGCACGCAGGGGCTGCACGTCCCGTACAAGGGCGGCGGCCCGGCCATCAACGACCTGCTGGGTGCGCAGGTGGAGGCCGCGTTCGTCAACATCAACAGCATCATCGGCCACATCCGGGCGGGCAAGGTGCACGCGCTCGGCGTCTCCTCCGAGAGCCGCAATGCGCTGCTGCCGGATGTGCCCACGCTGCAGGAGCAGGGCGTGAAGGGCGCGGAAGTCCAGTCGTGGCAGGCGGTGGCCGCGCCACGGGGGCTGCCGCCGGACGTGCGCGCGAAGCTGCACGATGCCATCGTGACTTCGCTGAACGAGCCCGCGGTGAAGGAAAAGCTCGTGGCCCTCGGTTTCGAGATCGTCGGCGACACGCCCGAGCACTTCGCGAAATACCAGGCGGCCGAGTTCGCGCGATGGAAGCAGCTGATCGAATCGCGCAGAATCACCGCGGACTAGATACCCACCCCCGAGGCGGCCCCGGAAAGATACGACGCATGACGCTGCCGGCCGTGCGAGAGATGCGCGTGGTCCCCGTGGCGGGGCGCGACAGCATGCTGCTGAACCTCTCGGGCGCGCACGCGCCCTTTTTCACGCGCAACGTGGTGCTCCTCACCGACGACATGGGCCACACGGGGCTTGGCGAAGTGCCCGGCGGCGAGAAGATCCGCCGCACGCTGGAAGATGCGCGGCCGCTCGTCGAAGGCCGCCCCATCGGCGAGATGCACTCGATCCTGAATGCGATGCGCACGCGATTCGCCGATCGCGACGCGGGCGGGCGCGGCCAGCAGACCTTCGACCTGCGCACAGCGGTCCATGCCATCACCGCGGTGGAGTCCGCGCTCCTGGACCTGCAGGGGCAGTTTCTCGGCGTGCCCGTCGCCGCGCTCCTCGGCGAAGGGCAGCAGCGCGACAAGGTGCGAGTGCTCGGCTACCTCTTTTACGTCGGCGATCGAACGAAGGCGGACCTGCCGTACGCCACCGAGCCGGATGCGGGCGACGACTGGCTGCGCCTGCGCCACGAGGAGGCGCTCACGCCCGAGGCGGTGGTGCGGCTCGCGCAGGCGGCGCAGGCACGCTATGGCTTCGAGGACTTCAAGCTGAAGGGCGGCGTGCTGCGCGGCGAAGAGGAAGTGCAAGCCGTGCGCGCCTTGCATGAGACGTTTGCGCAAGCACGCATCACGCTCGATCCGAACGGCGGGTGGCTCCTGAAGGACGCGATCCGCCTCATGCGCGACATGCACGGCGTGCTCGCGTACGCGGAAGACCCGTGCGGCGCGGAAGAAGGCTTTTCGGGCCGCGAAGTGATGGCGGAGTTCCGCCGCGCAACGGGTTTGCCGACCGCGACCAACATGGTCGCCACCGATTGGCGTGAGCTCGCGCACGCGCTTGCGCTGCAGGCCGTGGACATCCCGCTGGCCGATCCGCATTTCTGGACGATGGCCGGTTCGGTGCGTGTGGCGCAGACCTGCCGCGACTGGGGGCTCACCTGGGGCTCGCACTCCAACAACCACTTCGACATCTCGCTTGCGATGTTCACGCACGTCGGCGCGGCGGCGCCCGGCGAGGTGACGGCGATGGATACGCACTGGATCTGGCAGGACGGCCAGCGTCTCACGAAGGAGCCGCCGCGCATCGTCGGGGGCTGCATCGACGTGCCGGCGAAGCCGGGGCTCGGCATCGAGATCGACCCGGCCGAGCTCGAGAAGGCGAATGCCTTGTACACGCGGCACGGCCTGGGCGCGCGTGACGACGCGACCGCGATGCGCTACCTCGTTCCCGGCTGGACTTTCGATCCGAAGCGTCCCTGCTTCGTGAGGTAGCGTTTTTGCCCGGCGGCGGGCGCTATCTGGACGAATTCGATGCGGCCGCGCCGGTGCGCGCGCAGAGGGCGCACCGGGTCAACCCTGCGAACCTTCCGCCTTCTTGCCGTGCGCCTGCTGGCTGAATTCGGCGCGCACGCGGCCCTTCTTCGATGCCGCCGCGTTGCGGGCCGAAGCCGTCTTCGACGAGGAGCTTCGCTGGGCCTTCGCGTGGGTTTCCTTCGAGCGGGTCGACGCCTTCGCCTGCTTCGTGCCTTTCACGGAGTTGGCGGATTTGGCGGACTTGGCGGATCTGGCGGTCTTCTCCCCCTTCGCCGCGACGGCCTGCGGATGCGCGCGTTTCGCGTCGCGGGCCACCGCCGGATGGCGCGCCGGTTCCGCGAGCGCCAGCTTCACCGCGTTGTCGTCCGCGCCGAGCTCCACCCACCTGCGCAGGCGCCGGGCGTCGGCCGAACGCGTGCGATTGTCGCCGGCATCGAGCACGACCATCGCCACGTCGCGTCCATAGGCGCGCGTTCGCATCACGACGCAGTGGCCCGCCTCGACGATGTAGCCGGTCTTTTGCAGATCGATGGTCCAGGCCGGGTCCCGCAGCAGCGGGTCCGAATTGCGATAGACGAGAATGCGCCCGGCCACGACGGTGCGATGCTCCGGTGTCGTGGAATATTCGCGCAGCAGGGGATAGCTCGACGCCGCGAGCACGAGCGTCGCGAGGTCGTGCGCGCTCGACTGGTTCTTCTCCGACAGGCCCGTCGGATCGACGTAGGTCGTGTGCGTCATCCCGAGCTGCTTCGCCTTGCGGTTCATCGCCTCCACGAAAGCCTGCAAGCCGCCCGGATAGGTGCGCCCGAGCGCGTGCGCCGCGCGGTTCTCGCTCGACATCAGCGCGAGCCTCAGCGCCTCCGCGCGCGAGAGCACGGCGCCCACGCGCATGCGCGAGCGGCTCATCCGCTCGCGGTCGACGTCTTCTTCCGTGATGGTGATGGGCTCGTCCATCGGCAGCTTCGCCTCGAGCGTCACGAGTCCCATCATCAGCTTGGTGACCGAAGCCATGGGCAGCACCGCGTCGGGGTTCTTGCCGTAGAGGAGCTCCTTGCTGTTCGCGTCCACCACCGCCACCGCGCTGGAGCCGAGATGCAGCGGATCGGAAACCCGGTGCAGGCCCTCCGAATGGCCGATCGACGCGCGCGGCAGCAGCCGCTCGAGCGTCGTCTCGGTGTCGGGCGACTCGTGGATTTCCTCCACCGGCTTGCCGGCGCGCTCCGCTTCGGCCACCGAGCCAGGTGCTTCACGCTGCGCGGCCGCGGGGCCGCCCGGCCGGGCGATGGGTCCGGGCGCGAACGGCAGCCCGGAGTCCCGGTATTCCTCGACCCAGAGCACTCCCGCCAGGCCCATCAGCAGGATCGCGAGCACGATGAGCTGGCCGCGCGTGTTGTGTTTCTTCATGGCACTCCGAGCCTACCCATCCGTCCCGCGCGGCATGACGGCGGCGGCAAGCAGTTGCTGTAGTCATGCGCCGATGCAGCGCATCGGCACATGGGGCGCGAGCGGTGCAGGCCGGTGGATCGTCCTCACGCCTGCGCGGTCACGCGGATGCCGCGAATCTGCCCGGCCTCGCGCGAAGCGGCGGGCCGCGGGTAGGCCCGCGGATCGTAGCGGTGCAGCAGCTCGGCTTCCTGGGCGCGCGCGAGCGCGGCGTTCGCGAGCTTCACGTGCCCGAAGCCGCGAATCGTCATCGGCAGCGCGGCAATCTCGATCGCGGTTGGCAGACGGTCCTTCGACAGCGTCGGCAGCAGCGCTTCGATCCGCCGCACGTACTGCTCGATCAGCTCTCGTTCCATCCGGCGTTCCTCGGTGCGCCCGAAGATGTCGAGCGGCGTGCCGCGCAGGCGCCTGCACATCGCCAGCAGCTTCATCGCCGGCATCATCCAGCCGCCCAGGCGCAGCTTGCGGGGCGGCTGGCCGTTCTTCGGGCGGGTGAGCACGGGGGGAGCCATGTAGAACTCGAGGCGGACGTCGCCTTCGAACTGGTGCGCGAGCGTCCGGCGGAATTCGCCGTCCGTGTAAAGACGCGCGACCTCGTATTCGTCCTTGTACGCCATCAGCTTCGCGAGCGACTGCGCGAAGACGCGGGTGAGCGGCAGCGACACATCGGCGAGCAACGCCCGCTCGTACGCATTCACCTTGGCCACGGCGTCGCTGTAGCGCTGCGCGTAGGATGCGTTCTGATAGGCCTTCATGCGCGCCGTCTCCCGCGCGATGAGCTGCGCCACCGTCTCCGGCCGGCCCCGGCGCGGCAAGTCCTCGCTCAGCAGCGAGCGCAACGCGCGCGGAGCGTCGGAGGCAAGCCGGCCGAGCGAGAACGCGAGCTTGTTGCTCTCCACGGCCACCGCGTTGAGCTCGATCGCGCGCAGCATCGCTTCCAGGCTCACGGGCACCAGGCCGCGTTGCCATGCGTAGCCGAGCGCCACGATGTTCGAGTAGATCGTGTCGCCGAGGAAGGTTTCGGCAAGCGCCTGCGCGTCGAGCGTTTCCAGGCGCCCTTCGCCGCAGGCGAAGCGGAGCTTGTCGAGCAGCGCGGGAGCTTGCAGGTCCGCATCGGGATTGCGCAGGCTTTCGGCGACCGGCACTTGGTGCGTGTTCGCGAGGATGCGGGTTCGGCCATGGCGCACGGTCGTGAGCGCGTCGGCCGAAGCGCCGACCACGAGGTCGCACGCGAGGAGCGCATCGGCCTGCTGCGTGTCGATGCGCACCTGGTTCAGCCGCGAGGGGATGTCCGCGAGCCGCACGAAACTAAGCACCGAGCCGCCTTTTTGCGCGAAGCCCATGAAGTCGAGCACGCTCGCGCTCTTGCCTTCCAGGTGCGCGGCCATCGCGATCAGCATGCCGACGGTCACGACCCCCGTGCCGCCGACGCCCGTCACGAGCAGGTCGTACGGCGCGGACCACTCATGCGTCGCCGGGCGCTCGAGCGCCTGCACGTGCTTCATGAATTCGCCCGTGTCGCCCTCCAGCATGCCCGCGCGCTTGCGCAACTTGCCGCCCAGCACGCCGACGAAACTCGGGCAGAAGCCCTTCGCGCACGAATAGTCCTTGTTGCAGGAAGACTGGTCGATCCTGCGCTTGCGTCCGTGCGGTGTCTCGAGCGGCAGCACCGCCACGCAGTTCGACTGCACCGAGCAGTCGCCGCAGCCTTCGCACACCCGCTCGTTGATGAAAAGCCGCCGCGCGGGGTCGACCAGTTCGCCTTTCTTGCGGCGGCGGCGCTTCTCTGCGGCGCACGTCTGCTCGTAGATGAGCACGGTCACGCCCGCCGTCTCGCGCAAGCGCCGCTGCACCGCGTCGAGTTCGTCGCGGTCGTGGAATTCGGTGCCCGCGGGGAAGCGGTCGCGGATGCCGTCGTACTTGCGGATGTCGTCGGAGAGCACGACGACCTGCTTCACGCCTTCGGCTTCCACCTGCCGCGCGATGCCGTCCACGCTGATGATGCCGTCCACCGGCTGCCCGCCGGTCATCGCCACCGCGTCGTTGAAGAGGATCTTGTACGTGATGGTGGCCTTCGCCGCGACGGCCTGGCGAATCGCGAGATAGCCCGAGTGGTAATAGGTGCCGTCCCCGAGGTTCTGAAAGACGTGCGGCACCTTCGTGAACATCGCGTGCGACACCCAGTCCACGCCTTCGCCCCCCATCT
Source organism: Ramlibacter sp. (assembly GCF_035548915.1). Classification (GTDB taxonomy): domain Bacteria; phylum Pseudomonadota; class Gammaproteobacteria; order Burkholderiales; family Burkholderiaceae_C; genus Ramlibacter. Next base: position 319,825 of record NZ_DASZSE010000044.1, read on the forward strand.
GGATCAGGCCTTCGGTCTCGCGGTTCATCCAGCTCGCCATGAAGTGGCAGCCGATGCCCGCCTGCGCGCGCGAGCCCTCGGGAACCTTCGTGGATGTGTTGTGCGGACAGCCCGCGCAGAAGTAGGGCACGCGCTTCACCTTGTCGCTGTCGTTGGCGAGCAGTTCGGGCGGCGTGAAGTTGCGCACGAGGCTGCGGCGGTCCAGGTCCGGGAAACGCACGACGAGCCATTGCGCCACGATCCCGATCAGCCGCGAGGGCCGCAGCTCGCCGAGGGCGGGAACGAAGGGCCAGTCGTGAAGATTCTTCTTTCCGACGATCAAGGGCCGATCGGGCGCGTTGTAGAACATGGCGCGCAGCTGGTTTTCGACGACGGGCCCCTTTTCCTCGATCACGAGGACTTCCTTCAGGCCCTTGGCGAACTCCGCCATGCGCGTGGGCTCGATCGGATACGTGAGCCCCAGCTTGTAGACGCGAACGCCGTGCAGCGCGAGCGTTTCCGGCGAGATGTCCAGGCGCCGCAGCACTTCCATGAAGTCGTAGTGCGCCTTGCCGGCGGTGACGATCCCGACGGTCGCGGCGTCGCTCTGGACGATGTGGCGGTCGATGCTGTTCACGCGGGAGAACGCCCTCACCGCATCGAGCTTCGCATGCAGGCGCTCTTCGATCGCGAGGGAAGGCAAGTCGGGCCAGCGGTAGTGCAGGCCGCCCGCGGGCGGCCGGTACCGCGTGATCCGCAGCACGGTGTCCGCGTCCTGCCACGCGGCGACGCGCGCGTTCACGAGATCGAGATCGACGGTCGAGCCGCTTTCGACAACTTCCGACAGGGCCGTGAAGCCGACCCAGTTGCCCGAGAAGCGCGACAGAGCCCAGCCGTACAGGCCGAACTCGAGATACTCCGCGACGTTCGCGGGCGAAACGATGGGCGCATGCCACGACTGGAACGCCTGGTCGCTCTGGTGCGGCATCGACGACGACACGCACCCGTGGTCGTCGCCCGCGACCATCAGCACGCCGCCGTGGGGCGATGCGCCGTAGGCGTTGCCGTGCTTCAGGGCGTCGCCCGCGCGGTCCACGCCCGGACCCTTGCCGTACCACATCGCGAATACGCCTTCGCAGGTCTTCTCGGGGTCGGCTTCGACGCGCTGCGTGCCGAGCACGGCGGTCGCCCCGAGCTCCTCGTTGATCGCGGGCAGGAAGCGGATGCCCGCCTCTTCGAATTTCCTGCCCGCCTTCCAGACCTGCTGGTCGACCATGCCGAGCGGCGAGCCGCGATAGCCGCTCAGGAAGCCTTGCGTGTTCAGCCCGGCGGCGGCGTCGCGCTGGCGCTGCATGAGCATGAGGCGCACGAGGGCCTGCGTGCCGGTGAGGAACACGGCGCCACCCGTGGCCCACAGGCTGTCGCTGAGCTTGTAGTCGGGGTGGACGATGGGGGAATCGAGTGTCTCGGCCATGGGGAACGCGTCCGAACGTTTGGGAGGGCCGAAGCTTAGTGCGCATCGGCGGGAAAGAGATTCTCTTTTTTGGCCGATGCGCGTGCCGCCTGAGAATAATGTTCTCCCAGGAAAGGAGTTTCGAGAATGAACGATCTCGACCGCCACGACCTCGTCTTGCTCGCCGAGCTTCAGCGCGATTCGCGCCAGACCGTGGGCCAGCTGGCCGAAGCCGCGGGACTGTCGAGCACGCCGTGCTGGAAGCGTGTGAAGGAAATGGAGGCGAGCGGCGTGATTCGCGGCTACACGGCGCTCGTCGACCGCGAGAAGGTGGGCCTCGCCCTATGCGTGCTGGCGGAGGTGAACCTCACGCGCCACAACGAGGACGACGTCCTGCGCTTCCAGCAGCAGGTGCTCGCGGTGCCGCAGATCGTGAGCTGCTACGCCACGACCGGACAGGCCGACTACGTGGTGAAGGTGCTCGTGAACGACATCAAGTCCTACGAGAGCTTCCTGCACGACGTGCTGTTCAGGCTGCCCGGCGTGACGCACGTGCGCTCGAGCGTCGTCCTGAAAGAGATCAAGTCGGAGACGCGGCTGCCGATTGCCGGTCCGGCATCGACGAGGTCGGCGCGCAAGCGCCCTGCGAGGCGGCGTGGCTGAAGCTCGATCGCACCGCACGGCCGATGCCGGCCCCGATGGCGGCGCCGATCGTGCCGAGGGCCAGCCCGCCGCCCGCGGCTTCAGCGCCCGCGACGAGGCTCAACGCCTGCGATCCGTCGGCGTCGCGGCTCGCACCGTCGAACGCTCCTCCCATGATCCCTGCCGCGGCGAACGACACCCCGAGCGACAGCGCGCCGCGAGCCGGCGTGGAGAAGAAGCGGTCGCTAAATGCGGCGAGGCCGTGGCGCACCGAATCTCCCGCCGACCGCAGTGCGGCGCCGATGGCAAAGCCGGGGCCCGAGCCGAACGAAACCGGCGGCGCGAGGCCGGCGGTTTCCGAGCCGCGCGCGGCGAGGCCGGGACTGGCGCGGTCGTGAACCACGACCAGCAGGCCTTCAACCTCGCCGGTCTCCGCAAGACTGCCACGTTCGCTCGTGACGCTGCCGCGTGTGGATTGGCACTGGCAATAGGAGACGGAGGTTCGGGTGGATAGCGAGCCGAGTTCAGGCATGATGATTTTCCGTTTCGAGAGGGTTTGAAAGAGCCGTTGCGCGCGCTTCGCGGGAGTCACGCCGCCAGTCCAGCGCGATCCGCGCAGCCATGCGGCATGCGGCGTGGAGTCGCGCCGGCGAGGCGCCGGCAAGCGTGAAGGCGCACACCAGCGAAGGATCGCCCGCGGCTTCCCGGCCGATGCGAGCGGCGGTGTTGCCGGTGGCGAGATGAAAGCCGAGCTCCATGAGCGCGGCACATTCCTCGAGTGCGGCGGATGCGTCCGACGGACCGAGCGAAGCCAGGATGAAGAGGCAACCCGGGTCCGCGTCGACGCTCTGGACGACGCGCGTGCGCTCTCCGTCGCAATCGAAGTCGAAATGGCGCGTTCGCCCGGCCGGGCCAAGTGCCGTTCGGGGCGGGCCCTCGGGCGAGCAGGCGGCCGCGACCAGCTCATCGAAGCGTCGCAGGTCGGCGTCGAACGCTTCGAGCGGCAGCGTTCGTGCGTCGCGGTCCCGCAGGAACCAGGCGTGCGCGCGGGTGGAATCGTCCAGGAAATGGTCTTCGCGCCATTGGCGGGCGGCTTCGACGAGCGCGATGACGCGTCGGCGGAAGTCGGTGACCGTCGCCTCCATGAGGGGGCAGGGCCAGTGCAGCACCGCGCGGCCGGTGACGGGGCTGCGGCTGAAGGAGGGCGCCGAGGTGCCGGTCATGCGCAGGTTGGCCTCCATGAGGAGTCGCCAGGCTTCGAGCTCGCGGCCGGCCGGCGGCTCGCCGAGGTCCGCCGCGAGGAAGACGATGTCCTCGTAGCGGTCCGCGAACTGTTGCATGGCCACGTCGACCCCCTCCATGCGAATCGTGGCGGCGCGCGTGCCGTCCGCGCCGCGCGTCAAGGCGGGCGGCGCCGCGCCGGCGAGTTCGCAAAAGCCCTTGCAAAGTTCTTCGATGTCGGCGATGGCCACGCGGTCCCACTCCCTTTCTCGTCCGGATTTGCTGATGAGCTTTCCTTCGTGACGGAAAGGCGAAAGTGGTTCCATCCGGCGTGCACCGGCGCGCGGCGCCGCGCGGTCGCCGCTTTGACATTCGCGGAGGCCTTCGTTATTATCGACTGATCGGTCGGCAATTGAATCCGGCCGCTTTGGAGACGGCGGCATGTACACGCAAGCGATGGACACGATGGGCCGCGACGGCGCGGACAAGCCCCGGGCGGTCCGCTCGGCCGAGGATGCGCAGCGCGAGGAAGGCTTCGACACGCGCATCGACAGCGGCGAATTCATCGAGCCCAAGGACTGGATGCCCGATCACTACCGCAAGACACTCGTGCGGCAGATCAGCCAGCACGCGCATTCGGAAATCGTGGGCATGCTGCCGGAGGGCAACTGGATCTCGCGCGCGCCGACGTTGAAGCGCAAGGCGATCCTGCTTGCGAAGGTGCAGGACGAAGGCGGCCACGGCCTCTATCTCTATTCGGCGGCCGAGACGCTCGGGACGTCGCGCGACCAGATGATCGAAGCGCTGCACTCGGGCAAAGCCAAGTACAGCTCGATCTTCAACTACCCCACGCTCACGTGGGCCGACGTCGGCGTGATCGGCTGGCTGGTGGATGGCGCGGCCATCATGAACCAGGTGCCGATCTGCCGCTGCTCCTATGGGCCCTATGCGCGCGCGATGATCCGCATCTGCCGTGAAGAGAGCTTCCATCAGCGGCAGGGCTTCGAAGCGCTCCTCACGATGATGTCCAAGGGCACCGAGGCGCAGCGCGAGATGGTGCAGGACGCCGTGAACCGCTGGTGGTGGCCCTCGATCATGATGTTCGGCCCGCCGGACGACCAGTCGCCCAATTCGGCGCAGTCGATGCGCTGGGGCATCAAGCGCGTCTCCAACGACGAATTGCGGCAGAAGTTCGTGGACGCGACGGCCGATCAGGCGAAGGTGCTCGGGGTGACCTTGCCCGATCCGCTGCTGAAGTGGAACGAGGAGCGCCAGCACCACGACTTCGGGCCGATCGACTGGGACGAGTTCTGGCGCGTGGTCGGCGGCAACGGGCCGTGCAACCGCGAGCGCCTTGCCGCGCGCGTGAAGGCATGGGAAGAAGGCGAGTGGGTGCGCGAAGCGGCACTCGCGTATGCGAATCGCGAAACGACACTCGAGGAGGCAGCATGAGCGACGGCGACGTGAGGAAGCCCTCCCCTGGAGAGGGGCGGGTTGGGGCGGGGTCGAGTCCCGAGTGGCCGCTCTGGGAAGTCTTTGTTCGCAGCAAGTCCGGCCTCGACCACAAGCACTGCGGCAGCCTGCACGCCGCGGACCCGAAGATGGCCATCCAGATGGCGCGCGACGTCTACACGCGCCGCCAGGAAGGCACGAGCGTGTGGGTGGTGCGTTCCGACCACATCGTGGCGAGCGACCCGGGCGAGAAGGGCATGTACTTCGATCCGATGGAAGACAAGGTGTACCGCCACCCGACCTTCTACAAGCTGCCCGAATCCGTGGACCACATGTGAGCGCCGCGATGCAAGCTTCGATCCGCGTGAACCCGAGTCCCGAAGTGCAGTACCTGCTGCGCATCGGCGACACGGCTTTGATTCTCGGCCAGCGCATCGCCGAATGGACCGGCCACGCGCCCGTGCTGGAAGAGGACATCGCCCTTGCCAACATCGGGCTCGATCTCATCGGGCAGGCGCGCGCGGTGCTCACGCGCGCGGGCGAACTCGAGGGCCACGGCTACGACGAGGACCAGCTCGCCTTCCTGCGGGAAGAACGCGACTTCCGCAACGTGACGCTGGTCGAGTTGCCCCGCGGCGACTTCGCCGTGACCGTGCTGCGCAACACGATGATGGCCACGTTCTTCAAGCTGCTGTGGCAAAGGCTCGGCGAATCGTCCGATGCGCAACTCGCCGCGATCGCCGGCAAGGCCGTGAAGGAAGCGCGCTACCACCAGTCGCATTCGGCCGACTGGATGGTGCGCCTCGGCCGCGGGACGGACGAATCGAAGCGCCGCATGGAAAAGGCGCTCGGCGAACTGTGGCACTACCACGCCGAGCTGTTCGCGGGCGACGCGATCGACGCTTACGCGAATGGAGCGGGTCTGGGTCCGGACTGGGCGGCGCTCGAGGAGCCGTGGCGCGCTGAAATGACGTCGATCTTCGACGAAGCGGGTCTGGCCATGCCGGCGGCAACACCGTTTCTCTCCACCGGCAAGAACGGCGTGCACAGCGAGCACATGGGCTACATCCTCGCGGAAATGCAGCATCTGCAGCGTGCGTACCCGGGAGGCGTATGGTGACGACGCGCAGCGATCGCGCGTGGGAGGTGCTCGCGGGCGTGCTCGACCCGGAGGTGCCCGCGCTTTCCGTGCGCGATCTCGGCATCGTGCGCGACGTGATCGATCATGGCGAGGAACTGGAAGTGGTGCTCACGCCGACTTATTCGGGCTGCCCTGCCACGGAAGTGATCGAGTCGAGCGTGCTTTCGGCGATCGAAGCCGAGGGTCTCGGCCCCGCGCGGGCCACGCTGAAGCGCGCGCCGGCGTGGACCACGGACTGGATGAGCGAGGAGGGCAAGCGCAAGCTGCGCGAGTACGGCATCGCGCCGCCGCACGCCTGCGCCGAACCCGCGTCCGCCGTCATCCGCATCGTCCGCCGCGACATCGTCCCGTGTCCGCGCTGCGGCAGCAAGGAGACGGAGCGCATCTCCGCCTTCGGTTCGACCGCATGCAAGGCGCTCTACCGTTGCGTTGCCTGCCGCGAACCGTTCGAATATTTCAAGCCCCTATGATCCCCAGCCGTCGTCCCCGCGCAAGCGGGGACCCAGCGTCTTCATGCGCGAGAGAAAGCCACTGGATGCCCGCCTTCGCGGGTATGACGGTGGTGATTGGCAGGTCCGCCTTCGGGCGCATGGCGAAGGTCGATTCATGAGCACACTCTTCCACCCCCTTCGAGTCCGCGCCGTCACCCCCGATACGCCGGAAGCCGTGATCGTGACCTTCGACGTGCCGCCCGAGCTGCGCGAAGTCTTCGGCTTCACGCAGGGCCAGTACCTCACGCTGCGCAAGGAGATCGAAGGCCAGGACCTGCGCCGCTCCTATTCCATCTGCGCCGGCCTCGACGACGGCGAGCTGCGCGTCGGCGTTCGCAAGGTGAAGGGCGGCGTCTTCTCCAACTGGATCAACGAACACCTGGTGCCCGGCGACTCGATCAGCGTCATGGCGCCGCAGGGCCGTTTTTTCGTGCCCATCGATCCCGCGGCCGAGCGCCACCACGTCGGCATCGCGGGCGGCAGCGGCATCACGCCGATCCTCTCGATCATGAAGACGGTGCTCGCGCGCGAGCCGAAGTCGCGCTTTACGCTCGTCTACGGCAACAGGAGCCTTCGCTCCACGATGTTCAAGGAGGAGATCGAAGACCTGAAGGACAGGTACATGACGCGGCTCGTGCTGCATCACGTGTTCTCCGACGAGCACACGGATGCGCCGATCAACATGGGGCTCATGAACCGCGACAAGATCGGCGAGTTCCTCGGGACGCTCGTTCCTGCCGCATCGATCGACCACGCCTTCATCTGCGGCCCGTTCCAGATGAACGACGAAGCCGAGGCCGCGCTGCTTGCCGCGGGCGTGCCCGAAGAGCGCATCCACATCGAGCGCTTCGGCGTCGCGCAGGCGCCGGGGCAGGTCGGCGCCGTGGTGCACGAAGCCAAGCCGGGCGATGCGGAGCAGGCGCGCGTCACGATCATCCGCGACGGCCTGAAGCGCGAGATCCAGTTCTACAAGGACCAGCCGAGCATTCTCGACTGCGCGTCGGCCGCGGGGCTGGAGGTGCCGTTTTCCTGCACGTCGGGCGTGTGCGGCACGTGCCGCGCGAAGGTGATCGAAGGCGATGTGCGGATGGAGCGCAACTTCGCGCTCGACAAGAGCGAAGTCGCCGCGGGGTTCGTGCTCACCTGCCAGGCGCACCCGATGACGGAGCGCGTGGTTCTCTCCTTCGACGAGAGGTAGCGCAGTGGGCCGGGGCCGCCACGCGGGCTATGAAGACCAGCGCGAGCTGATCCTCGCGCAGGCGGCCTCGCTCTTCGCGCAGCGCGGCTATCCCGGCACGTCGATGAACCAGGTGGCCGAAGCGTGCGGGCTTTCGAAAGCGACGCTCTATCACTACTACCGCGACAAATACGACCTGCTCGTGAGCATCGCCGAGGATCACGTCGACCGGCTGCTCGAAATTCTTCGCGAGGCGACGGACGAGACGCTGCCGCCGAAGCAGCGCATGCGTTCGCTGATCCGGCGGCTGGTGGAGGAATACGCGCACGCGCAAAACGAGCATCGCGTGCTGACGGAAGACGTGAAGTTTCTCGACGACGGCGACCGCAAGCGCGTTCTCTCCAAGGAGCGCGAGGTGGTGAACGGCTTCGCCGACGTCGTCGCCGCGCTGCGTCCCGACCTGAAGGAAGCGGCGATGACCAAGCCGCTCACCATGCTTCTCTTCGGCATGGTCAACTGGCTTTTCACCTGGATGCGTCCCGAAGGGACGCTCGATTACGACGACATCGCCCCCATCGTGGCCGATCTCTTCCTCGACGGATTGGGCGCGGTCAAGCTCCCTCTCCCCCCGGCGGAGAGGGTTGGGGTGAGGGGCAGGCAAGGAGCAACCACATGACCACCACCACACTACAAAGCTACATCGCCGGCCGCTGGATCGGCGCCGAGCCCGCGCAGACCTTGCGCAGCGCCGTCAACGGCAAGCCGGTCGCGGCCACGCATGCCGAGAAGCTCGACTTCGCCGAAGCGGTCACGTACGCGCGCAAGACCGGCGTGCCCAATCTGCTGAAGCTCGACTTCCAGCAGCGCGCGGCCATCCTGAAAGCGCTTGCCAAGTTCCTCGTCGAGCGCAAGGAGGCGCTGTACGCCGTCTCGGCGCACACCGGCGCGACGCGCAACGACAGCTGGATCGACATCGAAGGCGGCACGGGCACGCTCTTCGCGTATGCGAGCGTGGGCGCGAACGAACTGCCCTCGGGCAACATCGTGCACGAAGGCCCGGCAATCCCGCTCGGAAAGAAAGGCACGTTCGCGGGCACGCACATCCTCGTGCCGCGCGGCGGGCTCGCGCTGCACATCAATGCCTTCAACTTTCCCATCTGGGGCCTGCTCGAGAAATTCGCGCCGAGCTTTCTCGCCGGCGTGCCGTGCATCGGCAAGCCCGCCACGCAGACGAGCTATCTCACCGAGGCGATGATGCGTCTTGTGGCGGAGTCGGGGATCCTGCCCGAAGGCGCGCTGCAACTCGTGATCGGCAGCACCGGCGACCTGATGGACCGGCTCGACGGCTCGGACGTCGTCACCTTCACCGGCTCGGCCGACACGGCCGCGAAGCTGCGCGTGCATCCGAACGTGGTGCGCAACTCGATCCCCTTCAACGCCGAAGCCGATTCGCTCAACTGCGCCGTGCTCGCACCGGAAGTGACGCCCGACGACGCGGAGTTCGATCTCTTCGTGAAAGAGGTCGCGCGCGAGATGACGGTGAAAGCGGGCCAGAAATGCACCGCCATCCGCCGTGCGATCGTGCCGCGCGAATACGTGGACGAAGTAGCGAAGCGGCTGCGCGCGCGGCTCGCGCAAGTCGTGATCGGAGACCCGTCGCTCGAAGAGGTGCGCATGGGCGCGCTCGCCTCGCACGACCAGCGTGGCGACGTCGCCGAGAAGGTCGCGGCGCTCGTGAGGAATGCCGAGATCGTGTTCGGCGAGAAAGATGGCTTCTCACCGAGAGGCCAGGGCGTGGCCGAAGGCGCGTTCTTCGCGCCCACGCTGCTGCTCGCGAAAAGCCCGATGGCCGACGACGGGGTGCACGACATCGAAGCCTTCGGACCCGTGAGCACGCTCATGCCTTACGAGGACCTCGACGAAGCACTCGCGCTGGCCGCGCGCGGCAAAGGCAGCCTCGTGTGCTCGCTCGCGACGAAGGACCCGGCGACGGCCGCGCGCTTCGTGCCCGCGGCGGCCGCGACGCACGGCCGCATCCTCGTGCTCGACCGCGAGGCGGCTGCCGAATCGACGGGACACGGCTCGCCGCTTCCGGTGCTGAAGCACGGCGGCCCCGGCCGCGCGGGCGGGGGCGAGGAACTGGGCGGCGTGCGCGCGGTGAAGCACTATCTGCAGCGCGCGGCCGTGCAGGGGTCGCCCTCGATGCTCATGGCCGTCACGGGCGAGTTCGTGCGCGGCGCGAAGGTCGACGAATCGGACGTGCATCCGTTTCGCAAGTACTTCGAGGACCTGCGCGTCGGCGATTCGCTGCTCACGCATCGGCGCACGGTGACGGAAGCCGACATCGTGAACTTCGGCGGCATCTCGGGCGACTACTTCTACATGCACTTCGACGAGATCGCGGCCAAGGAGTCGCAATTCGGCAAGCGCATCGCGCATGGGTACTTCGTGCTGTCGGCGGCGGCCGGACTCTTCGTCTCGCCCGCCCCGGGGCCGGTGCTTGCGAACTACGGGCTCGATACGCTGCGCTTCGTGAAGCCGGTGGGGATCGGCGACACGATCCGCGCGCGGCTCACGGCCAAGCGCAAGATCGACAAGAAGAAGGACCAGGGCGTGGTGGCGTGGGATGTGGAAGTGACGAACCAGGACGGCGATGTCGTGGCGAGTTACGACATCCTCACGCTCGTGGCGAAGCGAGGGTGAAGGCGGCTCAATCGCGCAGGCCCGGCCTCAGTCGCTCCTTGCGCAGCACGCCCGACCGGTCGAACAGCAGCACGAGCTCCGTCGCGGCGCGCGTCGAACGGTCGGCACCGGGCCAGCGGTAGACCCACACTTCCCATCCCGAATCGAACGGGATCACGTTCGCATCGCCGAGCGCGCGACGCACGTCGCTCTTCGTACCGATGCCCGCATGCACCTCGCCTTGCGCCGCGAAGGGTGCGAGCGTGCGCGCATCGCGAACGCCCGGCGCGCCTTCGGTCAATTCGTCGGTTCCGAAGACGGCGCATCCGGCGAGGGCCGTGCACACGAGCGCCGCGGCGAACTTCACGGCGCGTCCTGCATCCACTCGAACTGCACGAGCGTGTCGTCCGGCCAGCTCTCGTCGCCGAGCGGCAGGAAGTACGTGCGGTCCACGAGCATTTCGCAATCGCAGAACGGCAAGTCCGCCTTCAATCCCGGATCGTCGCTCGCGCCGGCATAGAGCTGGTCGATGGGCATCACTTCGCGCCGCGCGCCTGCGACGAGCGTCACGCTGAAGATCGGCCGGTCGGCGAAGAAGAGGTACTTCGAATTCCTGCGGCCGCAATACGTCGCCGCGTCTTCGAGCAGGCTGCGCACGGCCTGCATCAGCGGATTGGTGTTGGAGACGAGGCCTGCTTCGATCCCGACGAGGCATTCGAGCCGCAGATCGCCGAGCCTGCGCGTCGCGGGCGGCAGGCCGGGTGTGCGGATGTCCGTGCGCCAGGTCATGGTGAGGCGACGCCGCTCGGGGGACACGACCGCGTCCTCCGCGAGAGCCCGCTCATCGCGCGTGAGCGTGAAAGTGTGATCGGCCACGACCGGCACGGGATACGAGAACGTGTGCCCGATCACCGCGAGGTGAATGTCCTCGAGTGGGGTGCCGGGCTTGCGCGGCAGCAGCTTGTAGCGCAGGTGCGCGCCGGGTGCGCGAGCGTGCATGCGCTCGAAGAGGTCCATGCCGCGCAGCATGCGGCGATACGATTTTTCCACCGGATCGCCCATCGCGCTCACGGTGACGGGCGCGAGCGAGGACTGCGCGAGCACGGCGAAACAGATGAGGCATGCCGCGAACAAAGCGGCCACGCGTTTCATGCGCACATCGTAGGCCCTCAGGCCTCGAAAGTGTCGCGATGGGCGAGGGCAGGAAAGGCCTTGCGCCAGACCGCGACGACCGCGAGCGTCGCCACACCGCCGAGCACGACCGAACCGACGGGGCCGAAGAGCGCGGCCGTCGCGCCGGATTCGAATTCGCCGAGCTGGTTGCTCGCGCCGATGAAGATGGAGTTCACGGCGCCGACGCGGCCGCGCATGTTGTCGGGCGTGTCGAGCTGCACGAGCGTCTGCCGCACGACCACGCTCACCATGTCGGCGGCGCCCGAGAGCGCGAGCGCGAGCAGAGAAACCGCGAAGCTCGTCGATACGCCGAACACGAGCATGCACACGCCATACGCGGCCACCGCCATCAGCAGGCGGTGGCCCACCGCGCGGCGGATCGGAAAGCGCGCGAGCAGCACCGACATGACGAGTGCGCCCACGGCCGGCGCGGAGCGAAGCAGGCCGAGCCCTTGCGGGCCGGAATGCAGGATGTCCTTGGCGTAGATCGGCAGCAGCGCGGTCGCGCCGCCGAAGAGCACCGCCATGAGGTCGAGCGAGATGGCGCCCAGCAGGAGCTTGCGATGCCACACGAAGCGCACGCCCGCGAGCGCCGAATCCATCGTGAGCGGGTGGCCCTCGGACGTGCGCTCGTAGTCGACGCCCGCGAGCACGAGGAACGCGACGAGCAGCAGCACGACGCAGGTCAGGTACACGGCCTGCGCGTGAATCGAAAAGAGCAGGCCCGCGAGTGCCGGGCCGCCGATCGTCGCGACCTGGCCCGTTGCCGAACTGAGCGCGGTGGCACGCGGCAGAAGGCTCACGGGCACGAGGCTCGCGACCAGCGACTGCTGAGCGGGCATCTGGAAGGTTCGCGCCGCGCCGAGCAGGACGGAGATGCCGAAGAGCAGGGTGCGCGAGAGATGGTCCGTCGCCGTGGCGCCCAGCAGGATGGCGGCCGCCGCGAACTGCAGCGCGACGGCGAGCGAGACGACGCGCGCGCGGTGGAAGCGGTCGGCGACGTGTCCCGCGGGCAGCGTGAAGACGACGACCGGCGCGAACTGGAAGAGACCGACGAGGCCCAGGTCCCATGCGCTGCCGGTGAGCTCGTACATCTGCCAGGCCGCGGCGACGAAGAGCATCTGCGAAGCCGCGCCGCCGAAGAGGCGCGAGATGAGGAGCCGGATGAAATGCTGGTGAATGGCGAAGTCCGAGAGTTCGCCGGTACTGTCGCGTGATGGGTCGGCGCTCAGGCGGGGACCTCCAGCCCGCGTGGTTCCTCGCGATGATCGCGCATGGCTTCTTCGAAGCCGGGGCCGAAGTGGTCCGGGCGCAGGTATGCGAAAGCGGGCAGGACCGTCAGCGCTGCCGAGGAGGGAAAGAGGGGATGGCTACCGTTCACTGGTTCGGATTTCTAGCACAAGGCCGCTTGCCGAGCTTCTGGAGGGGCATGATCACGGGGCGTTCGACAGATGAGCCGCGGGGCTATACGGCCGCTGCATGACGCGTGGTACAGTCCTTCGTATCAACCGCCGCGCCCCAGGGCGGGACACTTTCCGCATGTTTTCGGATCCGTACATCGAAGCCAAAGCCGCGCATTCTGCCGCCTACTTCCTCAAGAAGGCGGGCGGTTCGCTGGAGCTGCTCAAGCTCATGAAGCTGATGTACCTGGCGGAGCGCCGCTGCTACGCGCAGTACGGCAGACCGATGATTGGTGACCGGCCGATGGCGGATCGTCATGGCCCCGTGCTGGATGGCGTCTATCGCGCCGCGGCGGATGAGAACCATCGTGATGGCCATGCAGGTCCGACCTGGAGGTCGTTGATCCTGCCGCGCGACGGCAACGACATCGTTTTGCGCGACCCGGACCCGACGCTGAAGAAGCTCAGTCGCGCTGACCGTCTCTTGATGGACGAGGTCTGGGAAGAGCACAAGGACAAGACGAGTTCTCAGCTGCGCAAGTGGACACATCTGCATTGTCCCGAGTACGACGAACTGTCCTTTACCGAGTGGGATCCTCGCAAGCCCATCGAGCTCGATCACTTGCTCATGGGCATCGGTTTTTCCGGTGAGGAAGTCGCGCAGCTCATGGAGAGCCTCGCGCAGCAAGAGCACGTCGACGCACAGCTTCGCCGGGCCGCGTAGTCATGGCCGGAGAATGGCGCGCCGTGGCGGGAGCCACGCTGCTGATCGCGGATGGCCCCAACGGAGAGAAGCATCCGACGTTCATCCTGAACGATCCGTTTTCGGTCGAAGGCTACGGCAGTCAGGTGTGTGTGCTGGTCAATGCCAGCACGCCGAGGCTGATCTACGACAAGACGTGCATGCTGCCGGCGGGTTGTCATCCGTCGATCAAGCATGAATCGTTCGTCTTCTTCGCCAAGGCGCGTGTTCGCCAAGCCGGCGAATTGGAGAGGCTCGTCGCTGCTCGGACCTACGATCCGGGGCAGCCGGCGGACATTCGGTTGGTCAAGAAGATCGTGGCGCACATGCACGACGCGATCGAACTGGATGATGAAATCCGGGAGATTGCGAGGCGAATCGAGGCACAGCTGGAGGGGAAGCGATAGGGGCGAGAGGGTCCCGCGGATTCGGTGGTGCCGGAGAGAGGAATCGAACCCCCGACCTTCTCATTACGAATGAGCTGCTCTACCGACTGAGCTACTCCGGCGACAAACCGAAGATTATAGCCACACCCAAAGCGCGAGACTTGCGCGTACCATTCGTCAAGGGCGCGTCCAGTGGGACTAGCCCTCATATGGAAAACGCTCACTGCGAGCCCTGCGCGACAGGGGGTGCCCGGGCACCGCCCTATACTTCCGGCCTCGGAGCGGAGCTGAGGCGGTCTGACCCCTTCCGCCGGCAGGCGCGCCTCCAGCCTTTACACCACCAAGTCAAAAGGAAGTCATCTTGCGTTCTCCTCTCTTGCGCGCCTTCGCGGCGGTCGCGCTGCTGACCCTCGCCATCTTCGCAGGCCAATCCGCGCTGGCCCAGGCCCCCGCCTCTCCCTCGGCCCCGGCTACTCCCGCTGCGCCGGCTGCACCCGCGGCACCGGGCGCCACCGAGCCCAATGCAGGCGCCTCCGCCATGGTCGCGGCACCGGCGGCCAAGAAGCCCGACAGTGCCATCGACAACCCCTACGGCATCGAAGCGCTCTGGATGGGCTCCGACGTCGTCGCGCGTTCCGTGCTCGTGCTGCTTGGCATCATGTCCGCGGGCAGCTGGTACATCCTCATCGTGAAACTGCTCGAGCAGATGAAGATGAACCGCCACGCGCGCACGGTGGACCGCAAGTTCTGGGACGCGCGCAGCGTCACCGACGGCGTCGCCGCCCTCGAGAAGAACAGCGCCTACCGCTTCATCGCCGAAGCGGGCGTGGCCGCCACCACCGACCACGGCGGCCTGAAAAGCCACATCCCGATGAACGACTGGATTCCGATGAGCATCACGAGCGCGGTGGACCGCGTGCAGGCCGCGATGCAAAAAGGCCTCGCGTTCCTCGCCACCGTCGGCTCCACGTCGCCCTTCGTGGGCCTTTTCGGCACGGTGTGGGGCATCTATCACGCCCTCACCGCCATCGGCATCTCGGGCCAGGCGTCCATCGACAAGGTGGCCGGCCCCGTGGGCGAAGCGCTCATCATGACGGCCATCGGTCTCGCGGTGGCCATTCCAGCCGTGCTCGCCTACAACTGGCTCGCGCGCCGCAACAAGGCCATCATGGACGAAGTGCGCGAGTTCAGCGACGAACTCAACGCCGTCATCGTGGGGTCGGCGGGCCGCGCGGCCTGACATCGGCGAACACAGTCCACGGGAGATTCCCATGGCCATGGCAGTCGGTCCCCAGGACGGCGACGAAGACGCCGTCATCTCCGCCATCAACACCACGCCGCTCGTGGACGTGATGCTGGTGCTTCTCATCATATTCCTGATCACGATTCCCGTCGTGACCACGTCGATCCCCGTGCAGCTGCCGAAGCAGCGCGTCGAGGTGCGCGAAACCAAGCCGGAAAACGTGATCATCTCCGTCGACAAGGCCGGTAACGTCTACTGGTACGAAGCGAAGATGAACACGCCGCGCGACCTGATCGAGCGGCTGAAGAAGGTGTCCCACATGAAGCCGCAGCCGGAAGTGCAGATTCGCGGCGACCTCGCCGCCAAGTACAACGGCGTGGGCAAGGTGCTCTACGCCTGCCAGGTCGCGGGCATCGTGAAGGTCGCCTTCATCACCGAGCCGCCGCCGCTCAACGCCGGGGTATGACGCGATGAAACTGCGCAAGTTCGGCCGCGCGAGCGACCCCGACGTGATGATGGACATCAACACCACGCCGCTCATCGACGTGATGCTCGTGCTGCTCGTGATGCTCATCATCACCATCCCGATCCAGCTGCACGCCGTGAACCTCGAAATGCCCGTGGGCACGCCTCCCACCAACAACGAGCCGCAGAAGCTGCAGATCGACATCGACGAGAAGAACACCGTCTACTGGCAGGGCCTGCCGGTGTCGCAGGGCGAGCTCGAAGCGAAGATGGTGGAAGTGTCGCGGCTCACGCCGCAGCCCGTGATCACCGTGCGCCCCAACAAGGAGTGTTCGTACGCCGTCTTCGCCGACGTGCTCGCCACTTCCAAGCGCAAGGGTCTCGACAAGCTCGCCGTGCTCGGCGCGGAGCAGTTCGTCCAATGAAGCGCGCAGCCCTCGAATCGACCCCGGTGGCGGCATCATGAGCGCGACCAGCATGCACCAGAAGAAGTACCCGGGCACCGACCCGGGCCGCAAGGGCGCGGGCATCGCGGCCGTGATCGTGCTGCACATCCTGATCGGCTGGGCGCTCATCACGGGCACGGCGCGCAAGGCGCTGGAAGTGATCAAGAAGCCCATGTCGGCCGAAGTGATCCAGGAAGTAATCATCCCGCCGCCACCGCCGCCTCCCCCGCCGCCGCCGCCCAAGCAGGTGGAAAAGCCCATCGTGAAGCAGGAAGCGCCGCCTCCGCCCTTCGTGCCGCCGCCCGAGGTGTCGCCGCCGCCCAGCACCGCGCCCGCGGTGTCCGCCGTGACGACGCCTCCGGTGGCGCCGCCCGTGATCGCACCGCCTCCGCCGCCGGCGCCGCCCGCGCCCGCGCCTACGGGCCGGATGGAAATGGGCGTCGCCTGCCCGACGCAGGTGAAGCCCGAGATGCCGCGCCAGGCCATTCGCGAGCACATCGAAGGCGTGGTGCGGGCGCAGGCGCGCATCGTGAACGGCAAGGTGCAGGAAGTGACGATCCTCTCCGGCCCGCGCGTTTATCACAACGCCGTGCGCGACGCCATGATGCAGTACCAGTGCATCTCATCCGGTGGCGAAGTCCTCGCCACGCAGGAATTCAGTTTCCGCATCGAATAGCGTTCCTTCGCGCAGCGCTTGCCGGGCCTCCCGCCCCAATGCCGGGAGGCCCCGACACGGTTGTACGAAGCATTGGTACGCTGACGTTTTTGGGCAACGTCACAGACGCAACGCGGGCAAATTCCAAGTGACGGACACGCCCGGTGTGTGCAAGATTCACCGGCATGTCTGCGTAGCGGCGCGACGATCTCGGGCCGGTGCGAGGACTGGAGTGCGGGCCGGGGCAACCCCCTGGGCCGAAAAGGAAACTGGTCTGGAGATACACATGCAAACGGACACCCTGAAGAGGTTCAGGAGGACCGGGGTTGCGCACGCCGTCCTCACGGTGCTGTGCGGCACGGCCTCGATGCTTGCGGCGCACGAAGCGCTCGCGCAGCAGACGACGCCACCGCCGCAGCAAACGCTGCAGCGCGTCGAAGTCACCGGCTCCAACATCAAGCGCACGGACACCGAAACGGCTTCGCCGGTGCAGATCCTCACGCGCGAGGACATCGAGAAGACGGGCAAGCAGTCGATCCAGGAAGTGCTTCGGACCGTGACCGCGGACAACCAGGGGTCGATCCCCACGTCGTTCTCCGCGGGCTTCGCTTCCGGCTCCTCGGCCGTGTCGCTGCGGGGCATGGGCGTGAACTCCACGCTCGTGCTCGTGAACGGACGCCGCATGACGACCTACGGGCTCGCGGACGACGGCACGCGCAACTTCGTCGACCTGAACTCGCTGCCGCTCGAGGCGGTCGACCGCATCGAGGTGCTGAAGGACGGCGCATCGGCCATCTACGGCGCCGACGCCGTGGGCGGCGTGGTGAACGTGATCCTGCGCAAGAACTACTCGGGCCGATCGATCGGGGCTTCGCTCGGCATGGCCGAGAAGGGCGACGGCCAGATGGCGCGCGTGTTCGGCTCCGCCGGCTTCGGCGACATGGACCGGGACAAGTACAACTTCTTCTTCACGGCCGAGTACTCGCAGCAGCGCAACATCTGGTCGACGGACCGCGGGTTCCTGGGCGTGAGCGACCTGCGTTCGCGCAACTTCTACGACACGTCGCTCGGCGCGCCACGCCTGTACCTCGGCGTCACGTCACCGACGATCAACTCGCCTTGGGGAACGCTGCGGGATCTGCCGGTGCCGGGCGCGGGCACCAGGACGAACGTGATCGCGTGTCCGCCGGGGCAAGTCGATCCGGATACGAACGTCTGCCGCTACAACTCGCTCATCGATCAGGAAATCCAGCCGCAGATCGACCGCTTCAACATTTTCGCCCGGGGCACGCGCGAGTTCTCGCCGAACCTCACGGGCTACATGGAGCTCGGGTTCTTCAACTCGATCACCAAGGCCAACGGCACGCTCGGCGCGAACAACGACGGCGGTGTGTTCAACCCGAACGACCTGTTCAACCCGCTCGTCTTCCACGATCCGATGATCCTGCCGGCGGGACACCCGGACAATCCGTTCGGCGTCGACAAGGTCCTCGGCTATCGCCCGTTCGAGCTGGGCGGGCGCGACCAGGAAACCAACAACCAGGTGTGGCGGCTCGTGGCCGGCCTGCAAGGCACGGCGTGGGGCTGGGACTACGACACCGGCCTCGCGTGGATCCACAGCCGCCTGCACAACAGGAACACGGGCTACATCATCTACGACCGGATGCAGGAGACGCTCAACAACGGCACCTACCGCATCAACCTGCCGAACACGACGCCGCAGTCCGTGCTCGACTACGTGTCGCCCGAACTCGTGAACGTGCCCACGAGCTCCGTGAAGCTGATCGACTTCAAGGCCAACCGCGAGCTCATGAACCTGGGCGGCGGGCCGCTCGGCGTCGCGGTCGGCGCGGAAATGCGCTGGGAGGAATCGGACAATCCGCCGGTGCCGTTCACCGACACGGCCTCGATCGTGGGCCTGGGTTACTCCACGTTCCACGCGAGCCGCCACGTGAGCTCGGTGTTCGGCGAAGTGAATGCGCCCGTCACCAAGTGGCTCGAGCTGAACGGAGCGCTGCGCTACGACAACTACTCCGACTTCGGCAGCACGACGAACCCGAAGCTCGGCTTCAAGCTGAAGCCGATCGACCAGTTCGCGGTGCGCGGCACGTACTCCGAATCGTTCCGCGCGCCGGGCCCCGCCGAGACGGGCGGCTCGAGCTTCGGCTTCACGAGCGTGGGCATCCTGTCGCAGGGCAATCCGAACATCCAGCCGGAGACATCCAGGAACTACACGCTCGGCATCATTGCCGAGCCCTGGGCGGGTACCAGCGCAACGGTCGACTACTGGAAGATCGATCGCAAGAACGAGATCATCCAGGCGGACCCGGCCGCGATCATTCCTCCCGGCACGCCGATCAGCGGCGGGCCGCCGAGCACGAGGCTGCCGGGGCTCTTGCCCAACACGTTCCTGTACTACGACTCGCAGGGCGTGCTCACCACGGTCACCGGTTTCTACCGGAACGCGAACAGCACCAAGACCGACGGCTACGACGTCGAGTTGCGCCACCGCATGAACCTGGGCGCCATCGGCAAGCTGACCGCGCAGCTCGCCTGGTCGCACACGAACAAGTTCCAGCGCACCGATGCCTCGGGCACGACGTCCGACTACGCCGGCACGCACGGTCCCATCGCGCTCAGCTCGGGCGCGGGCACGCCGAAGGACAAGGCCACGTTCGCGCTGACGCTCGATCGGGGCGCGTGGACGATCTCGGGCCAGGTCAACTACGTCGGCCCGCTCAAGATGATCGACCACCAAGGCGAGATGGCGTTCGACAACGGCGACGGCACGGTGAGCGACTCGTCCAACGGGCTCGTGTGGAACTACGACGGCACGAGCAGCCTGAACTGCGGCGTCTACAACCTCACGGGCCAGCCCTACAACGGCTGCAAGCTGCCCTCGTTCACGACGTTCGACCTCTACGCCAAGTGGACGCCGATCAAGAACCTGGACATCAACTTCTCGGTGCAGAACCTCTTCGACCGCAAGGCGCCGTTCGATCCGTACCTCGTGCTCACGTACGGCATCAACTACAACCAGACCTGGCATCAGGCGGGCGCCGTCGGCCGGTTCTTCACGATCGGGGCGCGCTACACGTTCTGATCGCGCGCCTTTCCTTCGCTTCGAGAAAAGCCTTCCCGCGCGACGCCGGGAAGGCTTGTCTTGCGCGCGCTTCCGTGCATCGAAAGCGCTGACGTATTTGGGCAACATCCTCTGTAAACCGGGTCACTGCCGAGTGACTCGCAATGTTGCGTATGTAAGAGTTCGTATTGGACCGCCATCTGCATGGTGCAGTCCGGCTTGCGGAGTGCGGGCCTTTTACGGGTGGGGGCGATGCCCTGGCTCATTCAGGAATTTGGTCTGGAGAAAATATGAAATCGGAAACACTACGGTTTAGAAAAACCGCTGTTTCGCGCGCCGTCATCGCGGCGATCTGCGGGACGGCGTCGATGTTCGTGGCGCAGGAAACACTTGCGCAGAGCGGGGCATCGTTGCAGCGAGTCGAGATAACCGGCTCGAACATTCCTCGCACGGAAACCGAAACACCGAGCCCTGTGCAGGTGATTACGGCCGAACAGCTGAAGAACTCGGGCTACACGACCGTTTCGGAAGTGCTGCGCGAAATCACGGCTAACGGCAACGGAACACTGACCCAGGGCTTCAACCAGGCATTCTCGGGAGGCGCTTCCGGCGTCTCGCTGCGCGGCCTCACGCTCGGTGCGACGCTCGTGCTGATCGACGGGCATCGGATGGCGCCGTATCCGCTCAGCGATGACGGCGAGCGCCAGTTCGTCGATATTTCGAGCATCCCCTTCGCGGCCGTGGAGCGAATCGAAATCCTGAAGGACGGCGCATCCGCGGTGTATGGATCGGATGCGATCGCCGGCGTGGTGAACGTCATTCTCAAGAAGTCGTTCGAAGGAACTCTCGTGAGCGCGGATGCGGGCATGACGGAGAAGGGCGGCGGCACGACGAAGAGCTTCGCGCTGACACATGGCTTCGGAAAATCCTCCGACAACGTGAACGGGTACGTCGCCCTCGAATACCGCAAGCAGGACGAAATCAGGTTCTCCCAGAGAAGCGGAGACTGGACCAGCCTGAACTGGACCGCCCTCGGAGGCGAGGACCTGAGGCCCGGCGCGACCAACGTGTACACGCAGACGCCGCGGGTCCTCACGCCGATCCTCCAGAGGCCGGGCAGTGCTTCGTCGAACGCCGCGAACTTTGCCTTCCTGGATTCGCGCTGCAACTACGCGAGCTGGCGTGCCGGCGGCTGCGTGTGGCAGGACAACTTCAACCAGATCATTCCGAACACCGAGAACATCAACGTTCTGGGCAGCCTCACGGCCAGGCTCAATCAGGACTGGGACCTGAACGTCAAGGCATCGATGTTCGAAAGCAAGTCGCAGCAGGTGCGCTTCGGTGCGACGATTCCCTTCGGAAGCTTCGCGGGCTCGACGATCACCGGGCCGGGCATCGTGCCCGTCATCGTGGGTGCGATTCCGACATTCACCGTTCCTGCCACCTACCCGGGCAACACGCTGGGCGTGCCGGCGAACGTGCGCGGCTATCTGCCCGATACGGGATATCAGCGCCGGGAGGACATCGATTCGAAGTCGTATCGCCTGGTGGCGGACCTGAGCGGCACGATCGGCGCATGGGATACCAAGGCGTCTGCCGGCTGGACGCGAGTCGACACGAAGGTGACCTACTCCGGCTACATCAATCCGGGCAATCTCTACGCGGCGTTGAACGATCCGATCAATCCCTTCCTGCTCACCGGCGGCAACAGCGCGGCAATGATGAACTTCGTCGCCCCGACGGTTTCCAACACGTCGAGCGACACACTCTCGTTCATCGAACTGCGCGGTTCGCGCGAGGTCATGAAGCTGCCCGGTGGCCCGCTCGGCATCGCGATCGGCGCGAGCGCGATCCACAAGAAGCTGTACGCACCCGACCCGATCGGCAGCCAGACGGGCCTGCAGCCCACGAACGGTGCTTATGCGCTGGGCAGCGATACGAACATCGCGTTCTACGCGGAAGCCGTAGCGCCCGTGACCAAGATGCTCGAGCTCGACGCCGCCGTGCGCCACGATCACTTCAGCACCTTCGGCAACTCCACGACGCCCAAGGCCGGCTTCAAGCTCACGCCGATGCCGGAACTGGGAATTCGCGGCACCGTGGCGAAGGGCTTCCGTGCGCCCGCGCCGACCGAAAACGGCACGGCCGGCGCCCTGTACAGTTTCAACCAGATCACCGACCCGGTGCTGTGTCCGAACCCCGGTACGCCGACTTCGCCGTCGAACGTTCCGGCCTACTGCGGCTTCTCACCGACCTACCTGCAAGGCACCAACGCCAATCTGCAGCCCGAGAAGTCGACTTCCTACACGCTGGGCGTGATCCTGGAGCCGGTCAAGAACTGGTCGACGACGCTCGACTTCTACAAGATCACGATCAAGAACCAGATCGTCTCCGGCGGCCTGATCGCGGGGTTCGATCCGCTGCCGTACGCGGTGCGGGGTACGCCTCAGGTCGTGACTTTCGGCGACGGCTCCACGGGCCTGTCGTCGGTGGGCCCGATCCAGTTCATCCCGGTTCCGTACCTGAACGGCCAGTCGACGACGACCAGCGGGATCGAGCTCGATACGCGCTACAAGTTCAACCTGCACGAGTACGGCGCGCTCACGGCCGGCCTCACGTGGACGCACATCTTCAACTTCAATCAGACGTTGAACGGCGCCACGTTCAGCCTGGCCGGCACGCACGGTCCGAGCGGTGTGGGCGGCGACACGGCCTCCCCGCGCAACCGCGCGCAGCTGATCCTCACGTACGAGCGCGGGCCCCTGTCCGTCACGTCCACCACCAACTATGTCGGAAGCTACGATGTGACCGACCCGTCGGCGGGCTACGGCGACTGCATCAGCGGCATTACCGGCATCACGGCACTCTGGGCCTCGGTCAATCCGCCGAGCAATTTCTGCCGCGTGAAGGCATTCACGTACATGGACCTGACGGCTCGCTACAAGGTGAACGACAAGCTCTCCATCCGCGCGGGCATCACGAACGTGTTCGATGCGAAGCCCCCGGTCGACATGGCGACGTATGGCGGTACGGGCCGCAACGACAACAGTGTCGGAAGCTCGGCGCCGTACAACGCCGCGCTGCATCTGCCCGGTGCCATCGGGCGCGGCCTGAGCGTGGGCCTGGACTACAGGTTCTGATGACGGCGAGTTGAAGTCGCCGCCGCGGCCCTTCACGGGGACGCGGGCACTCACGGAAGAAGGGCCGCCTCGCGCAAGCAGGCGGCCCTCGATGCGTTCAGGGGGTTTGCAGCATCTTCTTGAACTTCGGTGCAAGCGGACTGCCGCGATCGGCCGCCTCGAGCATGACCACCTGCTCGCGCGCCTTGTCCCGACGGCCGAGCTGCCAATAAGCGATCGCGAGCTGGCGATGGACTTCGCCGAAGCCTTCGACGAGCGCGTCGGCTCGCAGCAGCGAACGAACCGCGTCCGCGGGCCGGCCCTCGGCGAGAGCGCTCGTTCCACGCGCGATCCAGTAGTACGGGTCGGCTTCCTGGCGCCTCTCGAGCTGGGCCTGCACGACGGCCGCTTCCGGGTCGCGGCCCTGCTCCCGCAGCAGGTCGAACAGAGCGTGCATCGCTGTCTCGGGCTGCGTGCCGAGCGCGACGCCCACGCGCAGCATCCGTTCGGCTTGCGCGTCGAGCCCCTCGCGGCGATAGAGAAGCGCGATGTTGGTGTACGTGGGGGCATGCGCGGGGTCGTTCGCGAGCGCCGCCTTCAGGTAGGCATACGCGTGACGGTAACGGCCCTGCGTCAGCAATTCCGCGGCGAGATTGCTGTAGACCCGTGCGACGATCGCCTGCTCGGACAGCTTGTCGCCGAGGCGTCCCGGCGGGGCGTCGGGATTGAAGTCGACGACAAGCTCCCGCTTGCCTTCCATGCTGGTGGGCGGCACGTGGACCACCAGATTGACGTGATGATTCACGAACTCGAACCCGCGCTGGCGGACATAGAGCGCAGGCACGCCGACTTCCTGCATGTCCGCGTCCAGGTGCATCGCGCGGGCGGCGCTGTACGCGAGCACGGTGAGGGAAATGCAGTCGCCGCGCTTCTCCCGCCATGTCTCGGCGGCCACTGTCGTGTGGCCTGCCTGATAGGCGAATTGGTCGCGCTGGGGACCGAAGATGAGCGTGAGCAGGCGCTTCGTCCGCGACAGAGGGCTCGACGACATCGGCTTGTCTTCCGCGATCAGCGCGGCAACGTCCGGGTCGAGTCGGAAGATGTCCTGCGCGGATACGGTCACGAGCGCCGGGTCGTAGGCAAATCGGCCATCCTGCCAGGGGAGATCGGCGAACCTCGGCGGCGCGGGTGTCGATGCGCAACCCGCAAGCGCGGCCGCGATCGCGATCGCGCACAAGATTCTTGCAGCGTGCATCCGGAAATGCCTCCTTGCCCCATGCTAGGCCTTCCGGAGGCAAAATCAAGCCGGGTCAGGCGATGGCACGAGTCGCATCCATGGGAAAGTCATGCGCATCCCGTGGCAACTCGCGCAGCGTGCGCAACTGCGTGAACGCATACCCCGCCCCCGCGAGCATCAGCGCGCCCACGCCGCCCAGCCCCAGCGCCCAGCGCAGACCCACGTGTTCGCCGAGCCAGCCGCCCGCGAGCGCACCGGGCGCGGCGGGGATCAGGATCAGCCAGCGCATGGTGCTCGTCATGCGTCCGAGGAGCGGTTGCGGCGTCACGGCCTGCCGCAGCGCGAGGAAGTTGATGAAGATCATCACCGCGCCGCCGCCGAAGCACACGAGCATGAAGACGAAAGAAGCGATGCCCCAACTCGTCTTCGGCGCGAAGGCGAGCTGCAGCCAGCCGACGCCGCACAGCGCGAACCCCGCGAGGAGACAGCGGCCGACGCCGATGCGGCGCGAGATCGCGTGGCCGAGGGCGCTGCCGAACACCGTGCCCACGCCCAGGCCGATGTAGCAAAGGCCCACCTGCCGCTCGTTCAACCCCAGCTCGCGCGTGGCCACGAGGATCTGCACCACCATCGCCATCTGGTGAAAGAGCTGCCAGCATCCGACGAGGATCGCGAGCACGACGAGGAGCCGCACGCTCGCCACGAACCGCATGCCGTCGCGCAGTGCGGGCCAGAATGCGTCGCGGATCAGCGCATGCGGCGGCTCCTCGATCTTCAGGCCGCGCAGGATCGCCACGCTGAAGGCGAGCAGCACGGCATCCGCGAGCAGCGCGAACGGCGCGCCCACGAGCCGGATCAGCGCACCCGCCACGCCCGGGCCCGCCACTTCGGCTGCGGAGCCCGCGAGCGCGTTCTTGGCGTGCGCTTCCACGAGCCGTTCGCGCGGCACGACCTGAGTGAGCACGATCTGCGCGGCGCTGCCGGCGGTCGTGAACACGCAGCCGATGAAGAATGCGACGCCGTAGAGATAGGGCATGCCCAGCCAGCCGAAGTACCATGCGATCGGCACGGTGGTGAGCGCGAGCGCGACGCTGCCTTCGCCGGCGATGTACACGGGAAGCTTGCGCACGCGATCGAGCCAGACGCCCGAGGGCAGCGAGAGCAGCACGAAAGGCACGATCTCCATTGCCGTGAGCACGCCCATCTGCTCGGCGGTGGCATGCAGCATCACTGCCGCCGTGAGCGGGAGCGCGAGCATGGTGATCTGCGCGCCGAATGCGCTGATGAGGATGGAAAGCCAGAGGCGGCGATAGGTGCGGTCGCGCAGGAGGTTGTCGTCGGAGAGTTCGAGGCGGGCGAGCCATCGCCCGTCGCTGGCGGGAGGAACCTGCTTGCCGTCGTTCCCGCGAGGAATCCGCTCGTCGTCGTTTCCGCGAAGGCCCCGCTCGCCGTCGTTCCCGCGAAGAACTCCCTCGTCGTCATTCCCGCGAAGGCCCCTCTCGTCGTCATTCCCGCGAAGACACTCCTCGTCGTCATTCCCGCGAAGACCCCGCTCGCCGTCGTTCCCGCGAAGACCCCCCTCGTCGTCATTCCCGCGAAGGCCCCCCTCGTCGTCATTCCCGCGAAGGCGGGAATCCAGGGTGCCTCTCTCTGGAAGGCTCTGGATCCCCGCGTTCGCGGGGATGACGGCACTGCGCTCGCGGACGACGGCATTGCGCTCGGGGACGACGGCACTGCCCCCCGGGACCACGGCACTGCCCTCCGGGACGTCGGCATTCCCCTCCGGGATAACCGATCCGGATTCGCCCTCACTCATACAACCAGCAAGCCACGTCCGCCCGGCCATCCACATTCTTCAACGGCGGCACCTCTTCCGCGCACTTCGCGAACGCATGCGGGCACCGCGAACGGAACACACAGCCGCTCGGCGGATGAATCGGCGACGGGATCTCGCCTTGCAGCAGGCGAATCTCCTTGTTGCGTTCCACGCGCGGATCGGCGATCGGCACCGCCGACTGCAGCGCCTGCGTGTACGGATGACGCGGGTGCTCGTAGATCTCACGCTTGTCCGCAAGCTCCATCACACGCCCGAGATACATCACGAGCACGCGATCGCTCACGTGCCGAACGACCGCGAGGTCGTGAGCGATGAATAGCAGCGACAGGCGCAGCTCCCTTTGCAGATCCTTCAGCAAGTTGATGATCTGCGCCTGGATCGAGACGTCGAGCGCCGACACCGGCTCGTCGCAGATCACGAGCTTCGGCTCCAGCACGAGCGCACGCGCGATGCCGATGCGCTGGCACTGCCCGCCGGAGAACTCGTGCGGATAACGATACAGATGCTCCTCCGACAGGCCCACGCGCTTGAGCATCGCCTTCACGCGCACGAGCACTTCGGCTCTCGGCATGCCGGGTTCATGCGTGATGAGCGGCTCCCCCACGATCTGCGCGATGTTCATGCGCGGATCGAGCGACGCGAGCGGGTCCTGGAACACCATCTGCACTTCACGCCGCACCTTCTGCCATGCGGCCGGCGCGGCACCGCGCATCTCATTGCCCCGGTAGACAATGCTGCCGGCCTGCGAAGGCACGAGGTTCAGCAGCGCTCGCGCCAGCGTCGACTTGCCGCAACCCGACTCCCCGACGATGCCGAGCGTCTCGCCCGGCCGAAGGTCGAAGCCGACGCCGTTCACCGCCTTGAGCGCGAATTTCGGCGCGGGAAAGCCCGCGCCCCGCACGGCGAACTGCACGTGCAAGTCGCGCACGGAAAGCAGCGCTTCCTCCCGCCCGCGCTGGGGAAGCCCCGGGGTGGGGGCCGCGGCGTTCATCGTGCACCTCCCCAGCCGCGCGACTGCACGATCGCCACGTCGCGATGGCAGGCCCGCAACACGCTCGTCGCCGGGACTTCCACGAGAGGCGGCATTTCGTTCGCGCATTGCTCGTCGGCGAAGGGGCAGCGCGCATGGAACGGGCATCCCGAGGGCAGCCGCGCCATGTTGGGCGGCGTGCCGGGGATCGCCGCGAGCGCGCCGCCTTCGTGGTCGAGCCGCGGCACCGCGTTCAGCAGCCCGAGCGTGTAGGGGTGCGTCGGGCGGTAGAAGATGTCCTGCGCAGTGCCTTGCTCCATGATGCGGCCGCCGTACATCACGATCACGTCGTCGCACAGCCCCGCGACGACGCCCAGGTCGTGCGTGATCATCACGATCGCCGTGCCGAAGTCGCGCTGCAGGTCGCGCAGCATCGCGACGATCTGTGCCTGCACCGTCACGTCGAGCGCGGTGGTCGGCTCGTCGGCGATCAGGAGATCGGGCTCGGTGAGCAGCGCCATCGCGATCATGATGCGCTGCCGCATCCCGCCGGAGAATTCGTGCGGATACATGCGGATGCGCCGCGCGGCATCGGGGATGCGCACCTTCTCCAGCACCTCGATCGAGCGCTTGCGCGCGTCGGCGCGCGAGAAGCCCTTGTGGAATTCGAGCACCTCCGTCATCTGCCGCTCCACCGTGAGGTAGGGGTTGAGCGACGTCATCGGGTCCTGGAAGATCATCGCGATGCGGTCGCCGCGGATTTCGTTCAGGCGCCGCACGGGAAGCGAAAGCAGGTCCTCTCCCTGGAACATCGCGCGGCCCGTGGCGCGACCGTTGGCCGCGAGCAGGCCCATGAGCGAGAGCATGCTCTGGCTCTTGCCCGAGCCGCTTTCGCCCACGATCCCGAGCGTGCGGCCGGGCGCGAGCGATAGGCTCAGGCCGTTCACGGCACTCACCACGCCGTCGGGCGTTTCGAAGCGCACGTTGAGGCCGCTCACTTCGATCAGCGGCGCGGTGGAGGGTTTCGGCACGGCGCTCACTTCAGCGCTCCTTGGGGTCGAGCGCGTCGCGCAGGCCGTCGCCGATGAAGTTGAAGCAATAGAGCGTGATCGAGAGCAGGGCGCCCGGAAAAAGCAGCAGCCAGGGCATTTCTTCCATCACCTTCGTGCCGTCTTCGATCAGCACGCCCCAGCTCGTCATCGGCTCCTGAATGCCCAGGCCGAGGAAGGAGAGCACCGACTCGGTGAGGATCACGCTCGGCACCGTGACGGTCGTGTAGACCACGACGATGCCGAGCAGGTTGGGCACGATGTGCGAGAAGATGATGCGCCGCGTGGGCACGCCGATCGCGCGCGCCGCTTCGACGAATTCGCGGTGGCGCAGCGTGAGCGTCTGGCCGCGCACCACGCGCGCCATGTCCATCCACGAAAACGCGGTGATCGCGAGCACGACGAGGTAGAACTCGCGGCCGAGCAGCGTGACGAGCAGGATCGCGATGAGCAGATAGGGAATGGCGTACATCATGTCGACGAAGCGCATCATGAAGGAGTCGACGCGGCCGCCGAGGAAGCCCGCGGTCGCGCCCCATGCGATGCCGGCGGCGACCGAGGCGAGCGTGGCGAGCACGCCCACCATGAGCGAGATGCGCCCGCCGACGAGGCAGCGCACGAGCACGTCGCGCCCGGAATCGTCGGTGCCCCACCAGTGCATGCCCTGCGTGGTGGGCGCGAGCTTCATCGCGTCCCAGTCGGTGCTGTCGAAGGCGTTGGGCAGGAGCATCGGGCCGAAGACGCAGGCGGCGGCGATCACGACGAGGACGATCACGCTGGCGACGGCCGCCTTGTTGCGCACGAAGCGGCGGCGGGCGTCGGACCAGGGGGAGCGGCCGGGCCGCGCGGCTTCGACCGTGGCGAGCGCTTCGACGAGCGCATTGTCGCGCCGGGAGGTGATGAGGCTCATCTCAATACCGGATCTTCGGGTCGAGCGCGGCATACGCGAGGTCGACCAGCAGGTTCAGGGTCACCGCGATCACCGTGATGAGAACGACGAGCCCGAGCACCAGCGTGTAGTCGCGATTGGCCGCGCCGTTCACGATCAGCTTGCCGATGCCCGGCAGGTTGAAGACCGTCTCGGTCACGAGCGCCGCCGTGATGGAGGAGATCGCGAGCGGGCTTACCACCGACACCACCGGCAGCAGCGCGGGCTTGAACGCGTGCCGCACCACGACGGTGAGCGTCGGCAGCCCCTTGGCGCGCGCGGTGCGGATGAAGTTGCTGTGCATCACTTCGATCAGGCTGCCGCGCATCACGCGGCCGATGGTCGCCACGTTGATGAGCGTGAGCAGCACGATCGGCAGCAGCATGTACTGCCAGGCGAAGTTGTCCCAGCCGCCGGCGGGCAGCCAGTGCAGCCACAACGCGAACACCAGCACGAGCACGGGGCCGATCACGAAGGAAGGCACGACGCTGCCGAGATTGCTCACGAGCATCAGCGCATAGTCGGCGATGCTGTTCTGGCGCAGCGCGGCGAGCGTGCCGAGCGCGATGCCGAGGACGAGCGAGACGAGCATCGCCGTGCCGCCGATCGAGAGCGACACCGGCAGCGCCTTGGCCACGAGGTCGTTCACCGACCAGTCGGCATAGCGGAACGAGGCGCCGAGGTCGCCGTGGATGAGGTTGTCGAGGTAGTAGAGGTACTGCTTCCACGTGGGTTGGTCGAGGTGGTACTTCGCGTTGAGGTTCGCGAGCACCGCTTCGGAAACGTTGCGGTCGCTGTCGAATGGGCCGCCGGGGGCGGCGTGCAGGAGGAAGTAGCTGACGGTGATGACCGCGAGGAGGGTGGGGAGGGTCGCCACGAGGCGGCGTAAGGTGTAGGACCACATGGTGCGATGGCTTTCGCGAGGAAGCCGCTGGGTCCCCGCCTGCGCGGGGACGACGCTGGTAGAGGGCCGTCATTCTCACGAACGCGAGGATGACGGGCGAAGCCGTCATTCCCGCGAACGCGAGCACGACGGGCGAAGCCGTCATTTTCACGAACGCGAGGACGACGGGCGAAACCGTCATTCTCACGAACGCGAGCACGACGGGCGAAGCCGTCATTCCCACGAACGCGAGCACGACCGACGAAACCGTCATTCCCGCGAACGCGGGAATCCAGAGTCTTCCGATGCTCAATGCTTGACGATGTACAGGTCCTTGCTGCGATAACGATCCTGCGAATTCAGCAGCGAATACCCGCCCACGTACGATTTTACCAACCGGGGCAGCGAATACTGCACGAGCGGAATGATCGGATAGTCGTCCAGGATCATCTTCGTGGCCTGGGTGAGAAGCTGCTTTCTCTTGCCCGTATCGTCGCTCTGCTCGGCTTCGTTGATGAGCGCCTCGGCCTTGCGATTGCAGTTGCGGTTGTTGTTCTGGTCCGAATCGCAGCGCACGAGCGCAAGGAAGTTCGTCGCGTCGTTGTAGTCGGCGATGAAGCCGTCGCGCGCGATCTGGAAGTCGCCGTCGTGGCGCTTCTTCACGAGCACCTTGAATTCCATCGCCTCGAGCTCGATGTCCACGCCCAGCTTCTTCTTCCACTCCGACTGCGCGAAGATCGCCATCTTCTTGTGGTATTCGCTCGTGTTGTACGAGAAGACGAATTTCGCTCCCGGCTTCACGCCGGCCTCGGCCAGCAGCTTCTTCGCCTCGGCCACGCGCCTGTCCATCGGCCACGACTTCCACTCGTAGTCGGTCATGTCCGCGCCTTCCATCCCCTTCACGATGAGGCCGTAGGCGGGCGCCTGCCCGTCGGCCGTGACCTTGTCCGCGAGAATGTCGCGGTCGATCACCATCGACAGGGCCTTGCGCACGCGCACGTCCTTCATCGCGGGGCTTTGTGTCTGCAACGTGTAGAAGCGCAGGCCCAGCATCGGCGCGTTCTTCACTTCCTTCGGCATCTTCTTCTTCATTTCCTCGTAGGTGCCGGGCGGGAGTTGATACACCATCTCGTTTTGCCCGGCCTCGAAGAGCTTCACGTCCGTGTTGCCGTCTTCCACGCCGAGGTACGTGACGCGCGTGAGCTGCACGTTCTTCGCGTCCCAATACTGCGGGTTCTTCTCGATCACCACGCTGCGGTTCACGACCCATTCCTTCAGCACGAAGGCGCCGTTGCTCACCATGTTGCCGGGCTTGGTCCATTCCTTGCCGTACTTGTCGACCGTCGGCTTGTGGATCGGGCCGAGGTTGTTGTTCGACACGAGCTGCGGCAGGAAGGTGACCGGAAACGGCGTCTTCAATTCCACCGTGAACTTGTCGAGCGCCTTCACGCCGACGGCGCCGGGCGGCTTCTTGCCCATCGCGACTTCCTTGCCGTTCAGCAGGAAGACGCCATAGGTGGCCGCGTACTTCGACGCGGTCTTCGGATCGAGGAAGCGCTGGATGCCGTACACGCAGTCCTGCGCCGTGACCGGGTCGCCGTTGGACCATTTCGCGTTCTGGCGCAGCTTGAAGACCCACGTCGTGGCGTTGGTCTGCTTCCAGCTTTCGGCCACGCCGGGGATGATCTTGCCGTCGCCGTCATTGGCGGTGAGGCTCTCGAAGAGATCGCGCGTGATGTTGTTGGCACCCACCGTCTCGGCGATCGCGGGGTCGAGCGACTCGGGCTCCGAGCCGTTGTTGCGGATCAGGGTCTGCGTGGGATGGAGCTGCACGCCCGGCGGGATCACCGCGGCGGAAGCGGGCAAGGCGGTCAGGAAGGAGCCGAGCGCGAGCGCGGCCGCGAGTGCGTTGTTCTTCATGGACTTCATTTCCTCGGAAGCTTGCTCGTGTCGATATCGACGAACCGCCAGAAATCGCGCGCGAACGGATGGCGCATGTAGCCCACCACCCACGGCTGCGTGAGGTCGATGCCGATGCGGTGCGTGCGGTACTTGTAGGGCATGTAGGCAACGAGGATGCGCACCATCTCGCGCAGGAGCGCGTCGCGCTCGGGCCCGTTGGGCATCAGGCTCTGCTTCTCGTAGAGTTCGTCGAACTTCGCGTTCTTGAACCACGCGAGGTTGTCCTCGCCGAGCGACTTGCCGTAGCCGTAGGCGAACGACGGGCCGCTGTCGGGCGTGCTCGCCGAAAGACCGAGCGCCCACATCTGAAGTTTTCCGGCGCGCGCGTTCTTCAGGTGATCGGGCCACTTGCCGATCTTCAGGACGACTTTCACGCCGATCGCGTCCATGCACTTCTTGAAGATCTCGTCGAGCTCGCGGTAGTCCGCGGAACTCAGCGTGTAGTACTCGATCACGAGGGGCTGGCCGTTCGGCTGCTCGCGCCAGCCGTCGCCGTCGCGGTCCGTGTAGCCGTACATGTCCAGCAGCGCGATGGCGCGCGCCGGATCGTAGGTGCCCATCTCGGTGCGGAAGTTCGGGTCGTAGCTCGCCGTGCGCGGCATGATCGGACCCTGCGCCACGATCGCCTGGCCCCGGCGCGGCAGGCGCACTTCCGCCTTCGCGTCGTACGCGAGCGCCATCGCGCGGCGCAGCGCCACCTTTTCCGGCGTATAGCCGCCCGTCACCGGGTCGGTCATGTTCCAGTACATGAAGGTCACGTCCGAAAGCGGCACGCGTTCGAGCTGTATGCCGCGCTTGGCGAGCTTGGGCGCGAGCTGGTTGCGCGGCACGACTTCCGGCGCGTAGGCATAGGGCAGCCGCTCCACCAACTCGTGCTCGTTGTTGAGAAACGCAAGCCAGCGCGGCTGCGGCTCCTCGATGATGGAGACTTCCACCTTGTCCACGAGCGGCAGGCGCTTGCCCTTCAGCCGCGCGTAGATCGCCTGCGCCTTCGCGTCGCCCGGCGCCGGATCGGCCGTGTAGTAGTCCTCGTGGTAGTTCGGGTTCTTCACGAGCGTGATCTTCGAAGCACGCCGCCACTGCGAAAGCATGAAGGCGCCGGTGCCGACCGGATGCTCCATGATCGAGGCGCCGTATTTCTCCACGACCTCGCGCGCCACGATGCCCGCGACGCCGGGGTCGGCGAGCGTGTAGATGAAGCGCGGGCGCGGCTGCTTCAGCTTGAACTGGATCGTGTAGCGATCGAGCACCTGGATGCCTTCCACCGGCGTGTCGTACTCGAACTTGCCCACCTCGATCGCGCGCTTGTTGAGCTCCTCCATGCCCACGATGCCCTCTTCGAGCATGCTCGCGAGCTGCTGGCTCTTGGTGGCGGGGTCGTAGAAGCGCTTGTAGGTGTAGGCGACGTCGTTGGCGGTGACTTCATGTTTCTTCCCCGCGAAGGCGGCGTCGTCGGCGAAGAAGATGCCGCGCTTCAGCTTCACGGTGTACGTGCGGAAGTCGGGCGCGACTAGCGGCATGCCGTCGGCGATGACGGGCACGATCTTCACCGGCCGCGCGAGGTAGTCGTAGCCGTAGAGCGCCTCGAAGATGTTGGCGGTGACGATGCGCGAGTAGAGGTCCGACAGCTGCGGCGGATCGAACCCGGTCTCGGCGACCGGAAACGCGTAGCGGAAGACCTTCTCGGGCGGTGGGGGCTGCTGCGCGCTCGTGGGGTAGCAAGCGGCTGCGAGGCCCAGTGCCAGGCCGAGGCTGGTGGCCCGGGCCCAGGTTCGGATGTTCATGCCTGGAAACACCTATGGGGGAAACGCAAGACCGCAAGCATAATGCGCGGCCAGACGGCCGCCACGAGCGGTTTCCCCTAAGCTTTCCCGGCGCCCCTCACCCCGCTGACGCCGCATTCCCCGAACCATGGTTTCGTATCTCATCCGACGGATCTGGCAGATGATCCCGACCCTGGCCGGCGTGATCCTGCTGGTCTTCTTCCTCTTCAAGTATTTCGGCGGCGACCCGGCCGAAATCCTCGCCGGCCTGAAGGCCTCGCCCCAGCAGATCGCGTCGCTGCGCCAGCAGCTCGGGCTCGACAAGCCGGTGGCCGAACAGCTCTGGATTTTCGTGCGCGAAGTCCTGATGTTCGACTGGGGACGCAGCTGGACCACGAACGAGGAAATTTCCAACATCTTTCGCACGCGCCTGCCCGCCACGCTCACGATCATGGTGCCGATCCTCGTGCTCGACGTCGTGCTGGGCACGGTCTGCGGCATGGCCGTGGCCTATGTTCGCGGCAGCCTCACGGATCGCGCCGTGATGGTGATCACGACGCTCGCGCTGTCGATCAGCTTCCTCGTCTACGTGATCGTCGCGCAATACGTCTTCGCGTTTCGCCTCGGATGGTTTCCGGTGCAGGGCTGGACGGACAGCTTCTGGACCAATCTCACCGTCTTCACGCCGCTGCCGGTGATGCTCGCCGTGCTCGTGGGGCTCGCGCCCAGCACGCGCCTTTACCGCACGTTCTTCCTCGACGAAATGGGGCACGACTACGTGCGCACGGCACGCGCGAAGGGCGTGGGCGAGAAGACGATCCTCTTCAAGCACGTGCTGCGCAATGCGCTGATTCCGATCCTCACCAATCTCGCCACGCAGTTGCCCGGCATCTTCATCGGCTCGTTCCTGCTCGAGATCTTCTTTTCCGTGCCGGGGCTCGGCCGCGAGGTCTACAACGCCGTGAACCGCAGCGACTATCCCGTGATCCAGGCCGTGACCGTCTATCTCGCCGTGCTCACGATGGTGATCAACCTCCTGACCGACATCATGTACAAGCTGGTGGACCCGCGAGTGGTGCTGAAGTGAGCACGCCTTCCGATCGGGTGGCCGGCGCCCTCTCTCCCCTGCGGGCGAGGGCGGGGGACCCTCACCCCAACCCTCTCCCGCAAGCGGGAGTGGGAGCCGTCGTCGCCCTGCCTCAGTCCCCTGGCGTCTGGGCGCAAGCATGGAAGCGCCTCAGACGCGATCGCGTCGGGCTCGTGTCGCTCTGGATCGTCTGCGTTTTCCTGCTGCTCGTGCTGCTCGCGCAGGCCGGTGTCGTCGCGGCCGACTGGCAGCGCGAGGTGGCCGAGCCCTTCGCGCCGCCCACGGTGCTCGGTCCGGCGGTGCGCGAAGAGGCGCAGGGGGAAACGGCGAAGCTTCCGAACGTGGACCTGAGCGACATCGATCCGCTCGCGCCCAGGTACAAGGAATGGGCCGAACGCGCCGCGCGGGTCCAGATGGAGACGGTGCGCAAATCCGAAACGCGCCCGTTCGGCGCGGACCGGCTCGGCCGCGACGTGCTCGCCAAGGCGATCAAGGGCGCGCAGATCTCGATTCTCGTGGGCATCGCGGCGGCTCTTCTCGCCACTTTCATCGGCACGATCCTCGGCGCGCTCGCGGGTTACTTCGGCGGCTGGGTGGACGACGCACTCGAGTGGCTCTACAACGTCTTCACGGCGATGCCGTACATCCTGCTCATCTTCGCGCTCGCGGCCGTGTTCAAGTCGGGGCCGCTCGCCAAGACCTTCACCAACGGCATCGCGGCGGTCGTGATCATCCTGAGCGCCGTGGGCTGGACCACGATCTACCGGCTCGTGCGCGCCGAATACATCAAGCACCGCGCGCGCGAATACGTGCGCGCGGCCGAGGCGATCGGCGCGAGCCATGCGTCGCGCATCTTCGGCCACATCCTGCCGAACGTTTCGCACGTGGTGCTGGTGCAGCTGAGCCTGCACGTCGTGAACTTCATCAAGGCCGAAGTGATCCTCTCGTTCCTCGGCCTGGGCGTGCCGATCGACATGGTGAGCTGGGGCACGATGCTCTCCGACGCGCAGACCGAGCTCGTGCTCGGCTACTGGTGGCAGCTCGCCGCGGCGACGCTCTTCATGGCTGTCTTCGTCACGGCGTTCGCGCTCCTCACGGATGCGCTGCGCGATGCGCTGGATCCCAAGCTTCGGTGAAGTTTTTTTTTGACGCAGAGGTCGCAAAGACTACGCAGAGGACGCAAAAGAAGCGATGTCGATCACGGATACCTTGAATCCTTTGCGTACTCTGCGTCACCTTTGCGTACTCTGCGTAGAACACCGAATCGCCCCATGACCCACCTCATCGAAGTCCAGGACCTCCGCGTATCCTTCCGGCTCGGCAAGAACGAATTGCAGGAAGCCGTGCGCGGCGTGAGCTTCGCGATTGCCGAGAACACGACCGTGGCGCTCGTCGGTGAATCCGGCAGCGGCAAGAGCGTGAGCGCGATGAGCATCGTGCGGCTGCTGCCCGACAACGCCGTCGTGCCGCCGCAAAGCCGCATCCTCTACCAGGGCCGCGACCTGCTGCGCGAAACGCCGCAAGCGATGCGCGCCCTCCGCGGCAAGGACATCTCGGTCGTCTTCCAGGAACCGATGAGCTCGCTCAACCCGGTGTTCCCGGTGGGCGAGCAGATCGCGGAAGTCCTGCGCATCCACATGGGCATGTCGATGCGGCAGGCGCGCGAGCGCGCGCTGGAGCTCCTGCAGGAAGTCGGCATCCCCGAGCCGCGCGCGCGGCTCGATGCGTATCCGCACGAACTCTCGGGCGGCCAGCAGCAGCGCGTGATGATCGCGATCGCGATCGCGTGCGAGCCCAAGCTCCTGATCGCCGACGAGCCCACCACCGCGCTCGACGTGACGGTGCAGCGGCAGATCGTCGACATGCTCGCGCGGCTGCAGCAGCGGCATCGCATGAGCATGCTCTTCATCAGCCACGACCTCGGGCTCGTGGGCGAGATCGCGAGCGAAGTCGTCGTCATGCGCGGCGGCGTGATCCGCGAGCAGGGCAGCGCCGCGCAGATCTTCAACGACCCGAAGGATTCGTACACGCAGGCGCTGCTCGCGTGCCGCCCGCGTCTGGACGCACGGCCGCGGCGGCTCACGGTGATCGACGACATCATGAACCAGCGCGCGGCCGCGACCGAAGAGCGCGAGCCGACGGTGGCCGAAGGCGCGCCGCTCATCGAAGTAACCGGCCTCGGCAAGGCCTACCGGCTGAAGACGGGGCTCTTCGAGCGCAAGGTCCTTCAGGCCGTGCGCGGGGCCGACTTCTCGCTCCACAAGGGCCGCACGCTCGGCATCGTGGGCGAATCGGGTTCGGGCAAGACGACGGTGGGCATGATGCTCACGCGGCTTACCGACGCGAGCACCGGACGCATCCTCTTCGACGGCACGGACCTCACCGCGCTCGGGCCGAAGCAGATGCGCGACTGGAGGAGGCGCATCCAGATCATCTTCCAGAATCCGAACGCGAGCCTGAACCCGCGCTTCACGGTCGGGCAGATCCTGCTGGAGCCGATGCGCATCCACGGTATCGGCGCGAACGATGCGCAGCGCACGCAGCTCGCGCTCGGCT
Organism: Ramlibacter sp.; assembly: GCF_035548915.1. Lineage (GTDB taxonomy): Bacteria > Pseudomonadota > Gammaproteobacteria > Burkholderiales > Burkholderiaceae_C > Ramlibacter. Next base: position 357,046 of record NZ_DASZSE010000044.1, read on the forward strand.
GGCTCGAAAAGGTCGGATTGCCGCCGCAGTCCTTCGGCAAGTATCCGCACGAATTCTCCGGCGGCCAGCGCCAGCGCATCGCGATCGCGCGCTGCCTCACGATGCGGCCCGAAGTCGTGATCTGCGACGAAAGCGTGAGCGCGCTCGACGTGAGCGTGCAGGCGACGGTGCTGAACCTCCTGTTGGACCTGCAGGAGGAATTCGGGCTCACGTATGTCTTCATCAGCCACGACCTCGCGGTGGTGAAGTACATGGCCGACGACATCCTCGTCATGAACAGGGGCGAGATCGTCGAGCGCGGCAACGCGCAGCAGATCTACGCCCACCCCGAACACCCCTACACGCGGCAGCTGCTCGCCGCGATTCCGCGCGGATGGGGCGCACGCGCCCGAGCCGCCGAGGAGAACACCGCATGAAGACGAATTCGAAGTGGATCGCCGCGTTGTGCGCGGCTTGGCTGGCGATGGCCGCGTTCGCGCAGGCGCCCGCGAAGCCGCGCATCGAGCGCGCGGCCGATCTGCCGGTTTTCACTTACAAGGTCGAAGGCGATCTCGAGCCGCTCGTGCGCGACGGCGCGAAGTTCTCCGCGTTCGTGAAACCCGTGTACGCGGACATCGAAGGCGTGCTCGCGAAGTACGACATCGCCGAGAAGGCGGCGCGGCGGCAACTGCTGGGCGTGCTCACGCAGGTGGACCTGATCGAAGGCCGCTGGGACGGCGCGCTCGCTCGGTCCGAGCAGGTGCGCGAGCTGCAGGAAAAGCCCGCGGACAAGCTGCTTTCGGGCCTCACCACCCGCGCGATCGCCCATGCCGCGAAGAAGACGGGTGCGTCGTCCGGTGCCGCTTTCGACGCCGAAGTGGGACGTCTCGTGAGCGAGGAACTCGCGAAGCTGCCGTTCGAGATCGTGCGCAACGACATCCTCCAGTTCAAGGCCGGGACGGAGACGATCGGCGAAAGCCTGGTGCTCGGACGCGTGCGCGAAGTGCTGCAGCCGGTGGCGGCGAAGCAGGGCGCGCTCAGCTCCGATCTCGTGCCGGCCCTCGTCGGCACGCGCTACGCGCTCGTGTATTCGCTGCCGCTGAAGACGGTGCTGAACCGCGCGCTCGTGGCGTACGTTGCCGCCCACAACGTCGACAAGCCCGACATCTGGGGCGCGCGCGACGTGGCGCTTCCGCCCGGGCGCGGCTACAAGCCGGTCACCGTCGTGGTGTGGGACAGCGGCGTGGATGCGGCGATCTTCGCGGACCGGTTCGTGCGCTTCGGCGCCGACCCGGCGTTCGTCGCTTTCGACAAGTACGAGCGCGCTTCGGCTTCGCCGCTGAAGGAGATTCCCGACACCCTGAGGACGCGCCTGCCGGAACTGATCGCGCGCAGCAAGGGGCTGTCGGACCTGCAGTCGAACATCGACAGTCCCGAGGCGAGCGAGGTGAAGAAGCTGCTGTCGACGCTCGCGCCGCAGCAGTACAAGGCGACCGTCGAGGAACTGCGGCTTGCGAGCGTGTACGAGCACGGCACGCACGTTTCCGGCATCGCGGTGGCGGGCAACCCGTATGCGCGGCTTGCGAACATGCGCATCGATTTCAGCACCACGCTGCTGCCCGATCCGTGTCCTTCGATGGAAGTCGAACAGCGAGGCGTCGCGAACCTGCAGACCTACGCGGACTTCCTTCGCAAGGTCGGTGCGCGCGTGGTGAACATGAGCTGGGGCGGTAACGTGCGCAGCGTCGAAGTCGAACTCGAGCAATGCGGGATCGGCAAGGACGCCGCCGAGCGCAAGACGCGGGCGCGAGAGCTCTTCCAGGTGCGGCGCAACGCGCTGGAGAAGATGTTCGCCTCGATGCCGAACGTGCTTTTCGTGACGTCGGCGGGCAACTCGGGCGATGACCCGACGTTCAACGAGTCGTATCCGTCGGGCATCGAACTGCCGAACCTCGTCGCCGTGGGCGCCGTGGACAAGGCGGGCGACGAGGCTTCGTTCACGAGCTACGGCAAGACCGTGCTGCTGCACGCGAACGGCTATCAGGTCGTGAGCTACGTGCCCGGCGGCTCGAAGGTGGCGCTTTCGGGAACGTCGATGGCCTCGCCCCAGGTCGCGAACCTGGCGGCCAAGATGCTCGCGGTGAATCCCTCGCTCAAGCCGACTGAATTGATCGGGATCATGCGGCACACTGCGGACGTGAGCGCCGATGGCCGCCGCACGTTGATCCATCCCGCGCGCGCCTTGGCCGAGGCGGGCTACAGGCCATGAAGCGAGCCCTGCATTGCGCCCTCTCCCTGTGGGGGAAGGCAGGGGAGTGGGCTGGGGTGAGGGCTCTGGCACTTTTACTGCTCTTGCCCCTGGCCACCTTCGCGGCCACCCCCGACCCCGCCGAATCCAAAACCCTCCACGCGCTCTTCGATCGCGCGTGGGAAGAGCGCGCGCGCGACTACCCGGAATTCGCCACGTTCCAGGGCGATCTGCGCTACAACGACCGGCTGACCGACGAATCGTTCGCGGCACGCGATGCGCGCGACGCGAAGGCACGCGAATGGCTGGCCGAGGCGAGGAAGATCCATCGCGATCGCCTGGGCGAGGCCGACCGCGTGTCGCTCGACCTCTTCATCCACAACCAGGAGGATCAGGTGGAGGAGCAGGCCTTCCCCGGTCCGCGCACGATGCTCGTGGGCGCGCTCGGCGGCGCGCAGAGCTTCTTCGCCAATCTGCTGCAGGCAACACCCGTCGCCAGCGTGAAAGAGGTGGAGCAACTCCTCGCGCGCATGGCGGCGTATCCGAAGCAGATGGACCAGAACATCGAACGTCTGCGCGAAGGCGTGACGCTCGGCTGGGTCGCGCCGAGGCCGGTGCTGGAGCGGGTGCTCGCGCAGATCGACGACGAACTGCCCGCCGATGTCGAGAAGGGACCTTTCTTCGAGCCGTTTTCAAAGCTCGGGCCCGACATTCCCGCTGCCGAGCAGACACGGCTGCGCGCCGCGGGCAAGCGGGCCATAGAACAGAGCGTCGCGCCAGCGCTTCGCAAGCTGCGCGCTTTCCTCGTCGCCGAATACATGCCGAAGGCGCCGGAAAGCGGCGCGATGCTGAACTATCCCGATGGGCAGCGCGTCTACGAGATGCAGGTGCGGCACAACACGACGACGTCGCTGAAGCCCGCCGACATCCATGCCCTCGGCCTGCGCGAGCTCGCGCGCATCCGCGCCGAAATGGAAGACGTGATGCGCCGCACCGGGTTCACGGGCGACTTCGCGGCCTTCGTGCATTACATCGAGACCGATCCGAAGTTCTTCCACACGAGCCCCGAGGCGCTCGTGGCCGGCTACCGCGACATCGCCAAGCGCATCGACGCGCAGTTGCCGACGCTCTTCGCCGAGCTGCCCCGCATGCCCTACGGCGTGCGCGCGATGCCCGCCTTCATGGGGCCGAATGCCGCGGAGTATTACGACGGCCCCGCGCTCGACGGCTCGCGCGGCGGCTGGTTCAATGCCAACGCGGTCGGCTGGAAGACGCGCGCGAAATGGGGCATGGTGACACTCACGATGCACGAGGCCGTGCCGGGTCACCACTTGCAGGTCGCGCGCGCGGCCGAGCTGAAGGACTTGCCCCGGTTCCGCCGCGACGCGGGCTATACCGCCTACGTCGAAGGCTGGGCCGTGTACGCCGAAACGCTCGGACGCCGCATCGGCATGTACGACGATCCGTACGATCTCTTCGGGCATCTGCAGTGGCAGGCGTTCCGCGCCGCGCGGCTCGTCGTCGACACGGGGCTGCACTCGATGGGATGGAGCCGCCAGCGGGCGATCGATTTTCTGGTGGAGCGCACCGGCACGGACCGCGCGTTCGTGTCGCAGGAGGTGGACCGCTACGTGTCCGATCCCGGCCAGGCGCTCGGCTACATGATCGGCAAGCTGAAGATCGACGAATTGCGCGACCGCGCCCGGGCAAGGCTTGGAGACGGCTTCGACCTGCGCAGGTTTCACAACGCGGTCATCGACAACGGCGCACTGCCGCTGGACGTGCTGGACCGGCTCATCGACGATTGGATCGCGAAGGAGCAGGCGAGGTAGTGGGTGGTGCCGAGCGCGCGCGCCTATACTCGTGAAATGAACGAAACAGTTCGTGCCCGCGCGGGCCGCGCGCGCTCGCGCAAGCCGCCGACGCGCACCAACGACCCCGAGCGCACGAAAGCCGACATCCTCGAAGTCGCCGAAGCGGAGTTCGGCGAAAAGGGTCTCGCCGGGGCGCGCATCGATGCGATCGCCGATGCGACGAAGACCAGCAAGCGGATGATCTACTACTACTTCGGCGGCAAGGAGGGCCTGTACCTCGCCGTGCTGGAGGAAGCCTACCGCCGGGTGCGGGACATCGAAGCCGAATTGCATCTGGACGACCTGGAGCCGGAAGCGGCGCTCAGGCGGCTCGTCGCCTTCACGTTCGATCATCACCTGCACCACGAGAACTACATCCGCCTCGTGATGTCGGAAAACATCCATCGCGGCCAGTTCATCGCGCGCAGCCGCCGCATCCAGGAACTCAACGTCCCCGCGATCGCCGCGATCCGCCGGCTCTACGGCCGCGGAGTGAAGGCCGGGCTCTTCCGCAAGGGCCTCGATGCGGTCGACATCCACGCGTCGATCTCGGCGCTCAGCTTCTTCAACGTCTCCAATCGGCACACGTTCGGCGTGATCTTCAAGGTCGACATGGCTTCCCGCGCGTACATCGGGCACCGCCGCGACAACGTGGTGGAAATGATCGTGCGCTTCGTGCGCAAGTAGGCGCGGCGACCGCGGGCGCGCGGCGGTGCGGGTTGCGGGGCTACGTAGTAACCCTTGCCGGAAAACTAACCAGTCCGTACAAAATAAGCCGCTGGAGGCCCACCTGGTGCAGCACCTCATCGACGCGATCTGCCGCCTGTTCTCGTTTCTCATGGTCGCGTGCCTCGCCCTCATGGTCGTCATGGTGTTCGGCAACGTCGTCCTGCGGTACGGCTTCAATTCCGGCATTGCGACGTCCGAGGAGCTCTCGCGGTGGCTCTTCGTGTGGATGACCTTCCTCGGCGCCGTGGTGGCGATGCGCAACCACGCGCACCTCGGGACCGACTCGCTCGTCTCGCGGCTGCCTCTCGCGGGCAGGAAGGTCTGCTTCGTGCTCGCGCATCTCGTCATGCTCTGGATGTGCTGGCTGATGTTCAAGGGCGGCTGGCAGCAGACCGTCATCAACTACGCGACGACGAGCGCGGTCATGCAAGTGTCGATGGCCTGGTTCAACGCGGGTGGCGTGGTGTTCGCGGCGCTGGGCGCGATCATCGTCGTCCACGAACTGTGGCAGCTCGCCCGCGGCCGCATCGAGGAGACGGACCTCGTCGGCGTGAGCGAATCGGAGGACGAACCGCATCCGCAACGCGCGTTGCGGCCGCCGCGATGACCATCGCGATCTTCCTCGGCGCGCTCCTGGGCGCCATGGCGCTCGGCGTGCCGATCGCGTTTTCGCTCCTCTTCTGCGGCGCCGCGCTCATGTGGCACATGGACATGTTCGACGCGCAGATTCTGGCGCAGAACACGATCGAAGGAGCCAACAGCTTTCCGCTGCTGGCCGTGCCGTTCTTCATGCTCGCCGGCGAGATCATGAACGCCGGGGGGCTGTCGCGCCGCATCGTGCAGCTCGCGATGACGCTCGTGGGCCATGTGCGCGGCGGCCTCGGCTACGTGGGCATCATGGCCGCGGTGCTCATGGCGGCGCTGTCGGGTTCGGCGGTCGCCGATGCCGCCGCGCTCGCGGCCTTGCTGCTGCCGATGATGAACCGCGCGGGCTACGAAACGGCGCGCTCCGCGGGCCTGTTGTCGTCGGCCGCGATCATCGCGCCGATCATCCCGCCTTCCATCGGCTTCGTCGTGTTCGGCGTCGCATCGAACGTGTCGATTTCCAAGCTTTTCATGGCGGGCATCGCGCCGGGCGTGATGCTGGGCGGCGTGCTGTGGCTCACGTGGTGGTGGCTCGTGCGCAAGGAGAAGATCGCGGCCACGCCTCGCGCCACGCGCAAGCAGGTGCTCGTGGCGCTGAAGGACGCGACGTTCGCGCTCGGCCTGCCCGTGATCGTCGTCTTCGGGCTGAAGTTCGGCGTCTTCACGCCGACCGAGGCGGCCGTGGTCGCCGCGATGTACGCGCTGGCCGTCTCGACGCTCGTCTATCGCGAGCTGAAGCTGTCGCAGCTCTACGGCCTCTTCCTCGCGGCCGCGACGACCACGGCGGTCATCATGTTCCTCGTCGCCGCCGCGATGGTCTCGGCCTGGATGATCACCGTCGCCAATCTCCCGAACGACGTGATCGCGCTGCTGAAGCCGCTCCTGGGCAACCCGACCCTTCTCATGCTCGCGATCATGGTGCTCACGATGGTGGTGGGCACGGCGATGGACATGACGCCCACCATCCTCATTCTCACGCCCGTGCTGATGCCGCTCGTGAAGGCGGCGGGCATCGATCCGGTGTATTTCGGCGTGCTCTTCATGATCAACAACGCGATCGGCCTCGTCACGCCGCCGGTGGGCACCGTGCTCAGCACGGTGGCGGGCGTCGGCAAGGTGAGCATGGACGCCGTCACGCGGGGCGTGTGGCCCTTCATGGCCGCGCAGTTCGCGCTGATGTTCCTCATGGTGTTCTTTCCCCAGCTCGTCACCGTTCCGGCGCGCTGGTTCTACGGCTGAAACCGACTGGCCGCTTCGACCTCAAGGAGACAAGGCAATGAGAAGACTGTTCCTGAAGACCCTGGCTGCCGCCGCCGCGATGGCCGGCTTCGGCATCGCGCGGGCGCAGCCGCGCACGATCAAGTTCGCCAACCAGAATGCGAAAGGCCACCCGGTGATCCAGGGGATGGAACGGTTCGCGCAACTCGTGGAGCAGAAGTCCGCCGGCCGCCTCAAGGTGAACGTCTTTCCGGGCGGCGCGCTCGGCAGCGACCAGGCCAACGTGTCGGCGCTGCAAGGCGGCACGCTCGAGATGGCGTCGATGAATTCCGGCATCTTCGGCAGTCTCGTGAAGGACTTCGAGATCTACGACTTTCCATTCCTCTTCGCCAACGGCCGCGAAGCCGACGCGGTCGTGGACGGCCCCATCGGGCAGGCGCTGCACCGGAAGCTCGAGGACAAGGGAATCGTGGGCCTCGCGTACTACGAGCTGGGTTTTCGCGACCTCACCAACAGCAAGCGGCCGATCACGAAGGTGGACGACATCGCGGGGCTCAAGCTGCGCGTGATCCCGAATCCGATCAACGTCGACTGGGTGAGCGCGCTCGGCGCCAACCCGACGCCGCTGCCGTTTCCCGAGCTGTATGCCGCGCTGGAGCAGGGCGCGGTCGACGGGCAGGAGAATCCGGTCGCGACCATCCAGGGCGCGAAGCTCTATGAAGTCCAGAAGTACCTCGCGCTCACGCACCACCAGTACAACCCGCAGTCGGTCGTGATCAGCAAGAAGTTCTGGGATTCGCTTTCCGCCGATGACAGGCGGGCGCTGCAGGACGCCGCGAGCGAGTCGGCCCACTACCAGCGCGAGCTGGCGCGCGGCGCGGCCGCCGGCATCCTCGAGCAGCTGAAGAAGGCCGGCATGCAGGTCACCGAACTGCCGCCTGCCGAGATGGCCAAATTGCGCGAGAAGATGAAGCCCGTGATCGCGAAGCATTCCGCGGCGGTGGGCGAAGCGAACGTGAAGGCTGTGATGGCCGAAATCGACAAGGTCCGTTCGGCGAAGTAGGCAAAAAATCCCGACACGCGCGGATCGCCATGCCCATGCAGATCGACGGCCGCACGGAGCTCATCGCGCACCTGGGCTGGCCCACGCACAGCTTCAAGGCGCCCATGATCTACAACCCGTACTTCGAGTCCGTGGGCGTCAATGCGGCCGTGGTGCCGATGGGCTGCCGGCCCGAGCATTTCGCGGCGGTGCTGCGCAGCGTCTTCCTGCTCGAGAACATGCGCGGCGCGCTGATCACCATGCCGCACAAGGTGAGCGTCGTGGAGCTGCTTCAGGAGGCTTCGCCGGCCGTGAGGATCGCCGGGGCCTGCAACGCGGTGAGGCGCGACGCGCAAGGCGCACTGGTGGGTGACATGTTCGACGGGGAGGGATTCGTGCGAGGGCTCGCGCACAAGGGGTTCGCGCCGCGCGGGGCCCGCGCGCTCGTGGTCGGCTGCGGAGGCGTCGGCTCGGCGATCGCCGCGTCGCTCGCGCGTTCGGGCATCGCCTCGATGGGGCTTTTCGACGTGAAATCGGAATGCGCCGACGCGCTGGCCGGGCGGCTGCTCGCGCACCATCCCCGGCTGGCGGTCGCGACCGGCGCCAACGACCCCGCGGGGTTCGACCTCGTCGTCAATGCGACACCGCTCGGCATGAACCCGGACGATCCGCTGCCCGTCGACGTGTCGCGCATCGAGCCCGGCGCCTTCGTCGGGGAGGTGGTCATGCAGACCGAGCGGACCCCGTTGCTCGCGGCCGCCGAGGCACGCGGCTTGCGGGTGCAGGTGGGCACCGACATGCTCTTCGAGATGATTCCGGCGTACCTCGAATTCTTCGGCCTGCCTTCCACGACGCCCGAACATCTGCGCGCACTCGCGCGGCTGCAATACTGACCCCCGGGATGTCCGGCCGAACGCGGCAATCGCGTTCGCGCCTCTTCCCCACGCGCGCAATCCCGGTAACATGGACTGCCGGAACCCCTCTGGCGGAGCGCGGGCATGCGACACGAACAGGCCTTCGAAGCGCACTTGCGCGCCCGGCGGGCGCGCGTGCTCGCGACGCGCGCCGTGTTCTATGCATGCCTCGCGTACCTCGTGTTCCTGCTGGTCCACCTTCCCGTCGAGGACGCCGCGGATGCCTTCGATCGCTATGCCGCCTCGCACGGACTCGCATCCGCTGCCTGTGCGAGGCAGGCGCCCGGGCGCGCGGCGGATGCCGAATCGCTCGCCTGTTTGCGCGAAGACCTGGCGGGCCTCGTGGACCGTGCCCGCACCAACCGCATCCAGGTGCTCGTCCTCGCGGGGCTGCTGAGCGCGGTGGCCTTGTTGACGGCGCGCCAGCGAAGGCGCGACGAGCAGGTGCTGCGCGAACAGCTTCGCTTCGACGAACTGCTGATCGACGCGATGCCGCTGCCGCTGTCGCTGCGTTCGCCCGAAGGCCGCTTCCTGCTCGTGAACCAGGCGTTCGAGCAGCGCTTCGGCATTGCGCGCGACGCCCTCATTGGCGAGCGCGTGGACGACGCGCTGGGCGCCGAGCGGGCGCAGCGGATTTTCGAGATGGATGCTCGGGCGGTGGCCTCCCCGCTGACGCAGGAAGGGCGCTTTCACGTGCCCACGCAGCAGGGCATGCGCCACATCCAGGTGAGCGTGCGGGCGCTGCATCGCGCCGACGGCTCGCTGATCGGCACCGTGGGCGTGCAGGACGACGTCACCGAGCTCATCGAGAAGGAAGCGCAGCTGAGCGAGTCGAACGCGCGGCTCGCGCAGCTGTCGATGAAGATGATCGGCGCGCAGGAGGACGAGCGCCGCCGCATCGCGCGCGACCTGCACGACCAGGTGGGGCAGATCCTCACCGCGCTCAAGCTGCATCTGGCCGCGCTCGCGAAGAAGGAGCGTGTCGACGCGCCCGCCGCGGCGCTCGCGGCGCCGATCGAGCTCGTGGAGGAGGTGCTCTCGCACACGCGCAACCTGAGCGCGTCGCTGCATCCGCATCTGCTGGACGACCTCGGTCTCGAAGCGGCGCTGCACTCGCTCATCGACCGGTTCATCCGGCCGTCGCTGCCGCGGGTGGACTTGCGCTGCCGGCTCGCGCCCGCGCGCGGGCCCGAGGCCGTGGAGATGGTCGCTTTCCGCGTGGTGCAGGAAGCCCTCACCAACGTCGTGCGGCATGCGCACGCGACGCGCGCGGGCGTGATGCTGGAAGCAGGCGAAGGCTGGCTCGCCATCGAAGTGATCGACGACGGTGTCGGCTTCGAATCGCCGGACTCGGGCTTCGGGGTGCAGCCCGGCGCGTCGGTGGGCCTCGCGAGCCTGCGCCAGCGCGTCGTGGAAGCGGGCGGCACCGTGCAGCTGCAAAGCGAGGCGGGGCGGGGCACCAGCGTGCGGGCGCGCCTTCCGTGGGCGTCGCAATCCGTGCGGGAATCCGTGCAGGAATCCGCGCGGGAATCCGGGCGCAAGGAGGATGCGGCATGAAGGTCCTGCTGGCGGACGATCACCGCCTCGTGCGCGCGGGGCTGCGCGCGCTGCTCGATTCGATCGCCTCGGTGGAAGTCGTGGCCGAGGCCTCCGACGGCGAAGAGGCCATGCGGCTCATGCACGAGCTGCGGCCGGACGTGGCGATGGTCGACATCGCGATGCCCCGGCTGAGCGGCCTTGCCGTGCTGCACCAGGTGTGCGCGGCGGGGCTCCCGACGCGCGTGCTGCTGCTTTCCATGTACGACAACGACGAATACGTCGCCGAAGCGGTGCGCGCGGGCGCGGCGGGGTACCTGATCAAGGATTCGGCAGTGGAAGAACTCGGCCTCGCGCTGCAGGCGCTCGAGCGCGGGGACGTCTATCTGAGCCCCGCCATCTCGCGCAAGCTCGCGGCGGCATTCAGCGCGGGCCGCGCATCGCCCGGGCTCACCGCGCGGCAAACGCAAGTGCTCAGGCTGATCGCGCTCGGCATGTCGTCCAAGGAAGTCGCGCGCGAGCTCGATCTTTCGGTGAAGACCGTGGAGACGCATCGCACGCAGATCATGGACCGCCTGCAGATCCGCGACCTCGCCGGGCTCGTGCGCTACGCGGTGCGCACGGGGCTCGTGGGCACCGATCCCTGATGCCGCCATCGGGGTAATTCCGTAGGCCCGGCAGGGGCCACGCACGGATGGGCCGCGAGCGTTCGCTTGCCTACGATCGCGGCCATGGTCACACGCATCATCTGCGCAAGCGTCTCCACGGTACGGGGCTCGGTGATGGACGAGCTCTTTCGCATCCGGGACCACATCTGCGCCCACGGCGAAGGCACGTCCGTCATGGGCGCGCTGCTTTTTTCCGCCGGCTGGTTCCTGCTTTGGCTCGAAGGCCCCGACGACGACGTGGAAGCCGCGCGAAAGCGCGCCGCGCGCGATCGGCGCAACATGCACCAGCGCGTGATCCACCGCAGCGTCGGGCCGGCCACCCTCACCACGATGGCGACGGTGGTCATGGCCCAGATGGCCGAGTCGCCGGCGGGCTTCTGGCATCGCATCGTGCGCGTGCGCGACGGCCTCGGCCCCGCGCTGGATCCGGCCGGAATCTGGCACGCGCTGAGCGCGCCCTGCGTGGCGCCGCCGGGGGCGGGCATGGACGACTGTCCGCGCCGGCACGTGGCGCTCGTGTCCGCGGAAGACAACGGCCCGATCCATCTGCTGCGCAACTTGAGCGACCGCTGCGGCACCACGCTCGTCTACCAGCGCATCGCCGATTCGGCCTGCCGGGGCAGCGACGTCGGCGTTGCCTATGCGGACATTCCCACGCACTCGGGGATCGTGCGCGTGCAGCTGCTGTCGCGGCGCGCGCTGTCGAAGGAACTCGTGCGCGCATCGATCGACGGCGCCGAAAGCCTCGTCTTGCTGCTCGGAAGCCGCGACGCGCTCGCGCAGGAACTCGCGGGCCGTGTCGCCGAATGCACCTGCGAGAGCGGTCGCCACCCGAGATTCATCCTCTGCGGCGACGATCGCGAGATCGTCGCGCGGGCGTCCGATCAATTGCGAGCCGCGGGCGGCCGCGAGTGCGCGCGGCTCGATCCGTCGCAGCTCGAGGCCTTCATCGTCGGGCAAAGCGCCGCGCGGCCGCGCCATCGGCACGAGTACGGAGCCTGCGATGCGTGAATCGATGCTTGAACCGATGCCGCAGGCCGCGCCCGGTGCGTCGTCCGAGGGCGCCGTCGTGAAGCTGCTCGTGAAGGGTTTCGGCGCGATGGAGCACCGGCTGCTGCAAGGCGCGGTGAAGCTGTCGCAGCGCCGCGCCCCGCGCATCGATCTCCTGGCGGACTCCGAGGCCGCGAGCGCCGACGTCGTGCTCGTCGACGCGACCGAGGCAGCCGCCTTGCAATGGTCGGCGCTGCAGCCGTGGCTCGCGGGCAAGGCCGTCATCTGGGCCGGCGCCAAGGCCGCGCGGCCCGGTCACATGGTGACCGAGCGTCACGTCATGTGGCCGATCCTGCCCGTGCTGCTGTATCGCGCGCTGGAGCAGCACGGCAATGCGCGCGCCGCCACGCGAGCTCATGCCGGCGCGGGACGCGTGCTCGTCGTCGATGACAGCCTCGCCGTGCGCCACCACCTTCGCTCGCTGCTCGAGCGCCGCGGCATCGAAGTCACGGACGTCGCCACGGCCGAAGCCGGTATCGAAGCCTGCGCCGCGGCGAGCGACATCGCCTGCGTTCTGATGGACGTGCTCATGCCCGGCATCGACGGCTTCGAGGCGTGCCGCCGCATCAAGGCGCGCGGCCGCGCCGCGCCGCCGGTCGTGATGCTCACGAGCAAGTCGTCTCCCTTCGACCGCGTGCGCGGAAAGATGGCCGGCTGCGACACCTATCTCACCAAGCCCGTCGATCCCGAGCAGCTCCACGACGTGCTCGGCCGCCTCGTTTCCCACAACGCCACACCCTCTTCACCCCCTTCCGAAAGGACTCCCGCATGACCCGCAACATCCTCGTCGTCGAAGACAGCCAGGTCGACCGCACCCGCCTCGAGAAGCTGCTCGCCGGCGCGGGCTACGTCGTGAGCACCGCCGAGAACGGCGAACAGGCGATCGCCTCCGTGCGGCGCGCGCGGCCCGACGCCATCCTCATGGACGTGAACATGCCCGGCATGGACGGCTTCGCGGCGACGCGCGCGCTGCGCGGCGACGCCGTGACCCGGGACATCCCCGTGGTCCTCGTGACCGCCAAGGACCAGAAGGCCGACAAGGCCTGGGGCCAGATGCTCGGCGCGAAGGGCTACGTCACCAAGCCGTATTCGGACGACGAGCTGCTCGCGCAGGTGCGCGCGCTCTGAGGCGAACGACGATGCGCCGCCGGATCCTGATCGTCGACGACGCGCTCGCGGACCGTCGCAGCCTCGAAGGCATCCTCGCCGAGGCCGGGCACGCCGTGCTCTCGGCGGAAAGCGGCGAGGAAGCGATCGAGCGCGCGCGCACCGACCGGCCCGACGTGATCCTCATGGACGTGAACATGCCCGACCTCGACGGCTTCGCCACGACGCGCCGCCTGAAGGCCGACGACGCGACGAAGGACATTCCCGTCGTCTTCGTCACCGGCAAGCACCAGAAGGCCGACATCGCATGGGGCCGCATGCTCGGTGCGCGCGGCTACGTGGGCAAGCCCTACACGCGCGAGGACATCCTCGCGCAGCTTCAGGCGTGACGATGATGATGAGTCCTCTGCAAGCGCTCGCGCCGCCGGAAGCGGCGAATGCGGACGCATCCGCGTTCGCGTTCGCGATGCCGCAGCCGAAGGCCGCCGCCGAAACGCTCTCCCGCCAGGGCCTGCGCATCGGCGAGTTGCGCATGACGATCCGCTACGAAGACGGCAGCGAGCTCACCGAAGTCCCGCCGCTGCACCGCCTGCCGAACGCCCCGGCGTGGTTTGCGGGCATCGCGAACCTGCACGGCGCGCTCCTTCCCGTGTTCGATCCCGGTGTCTTCGCGGGCGTGCCGCATGACGAGCAGGCCAGGCCGATGCTGCTCGTCATCGCGCACGGCGCGGATGCCGCCGGCATCCTGATCGACGGCTTGCCGCGGCGCCTGAAGGTGCCGCCGGATTCCCCTCTTTCCCCCGACACCGCGCCCGCGCGCATCGCGCCCCACGTGCGCGGCGCCGCGCTCGTCGGCGACCACCTCTGGTTCGAGCTCGATTGCGCCGCGCTGCTGGATGCGCTCGAACAATCCCTTTCGCAGATCAACGGAGCCTGAGCATGAGCAAGACACAAGCCGCCCGCGCAAGCGGGCTCGAATTCAACTTCCTGCCGCGCCTGAAGCTGTGGCAGAAATTCGCCATCCTGGGCGCGCTCGCGCTCGCGCTGGCCGCATTCCCCACCCTGCGCCTGTTCCAGGACGTGCAGGAGTCGATCGGCCAGGCGCGCGCCGAACAATCGGGTCTCGCCGCGATCACCGCGGCGCTCGAAGCGATCCGCACGGCGCAGGACCATCGCGCCTCGGCCAGCTACTTCGTGCTGGGCGACGAGAAGCGCGGCGCGGCGCAGCCGAAGAACGCGGCCGACTTCGAGACGGCGCTCGCGCGCCTCGAGTCGATCCTCGCGCCGCTCGGCGACGCGACGGTCTCGCAGCAGGCCTCGGCCATTCGCAAGTCGTGGGCCGCGCTGAAGGACAAGGTGACCGCACGCCGCATCGACCAGCGCGAAGTGACCGAGGAGCACATCGCGCTCGTGCGCGACCTCCTGGGCCTCGTGGAGGAACTCGTCTCGGTGTACCGCATCGACCTCGACCCCGACGCGGGGACCAACCACCTTGCGCGCTCCACGCTCGTGGATCTGCCGAGGCTTTCGGAAACGCTCGGCCAGCTTCGCAGCCCGGTCGTGTCGCGCCTGCAGCAGCTCGCCTCCGCGCGGGCGGAGACGGCCGATCCCGCGAAGCTCGATGCCGCGCTGCACGATGCGCTTCGGCCCGCCGACCGCGCACGCATCGCCGAGACCGTGAAGGACCTGCAGGAGGCGCTCGGCCAGTACGTAGCCGGCCAGCGCAAGGCGATGCGCGCGCTGCCGGAGCTTTCGGCGTCGTCGGCCGCGCAGGTGGCCGAGATCGAACGGGCCACGCGCCAGGTGATCGACCTCGTGCAGCGCGAAGTGCTCGGGCGCGAGACGCCTTCGATCGACGCGGGCGTGTATCTGAAGGAAGTGTCCGCGCCGCGTGAGCTCGTGCAGAAGGCCGCGACCCAGCAGGACCTGCTCGCGCGCCAGCTGCAGCGCCGCGTGGATGCGCAAAGCGCCGAACGGCTGAAGACGCTCGCCGCGGTGTTCGCGCTCTTCGCGATCGGTGTGGCGCTCGCCGCGGTCATCGTGCGCAACATCACGTCGACGGTGCACGGCCTGCAGGCTTCGGTGGAGCGCGTGCGCGCCGGTGACCACGGCGCGCTGCAGCGCATCGAGGCGAAAGACGAGATCGGCGAGCTGGGCCGCACGGTGAACCTGCTGCTGCAGGACCGCATCGCCGCGCAGCTCGCATCGGACGAAGCAGCCCGCAAGGCCGAAGCCGAAAACGAGATGCTGAACAATTCGGTGATCTCGATCCTGCAGGCGGTGAACCAGCTCTCGCAGCGCGACCTCACGGCACGCGCCCCGGTGACGCAGGACATCATCGGAACCGTGTCGGATTCGATCAACGCGCTCACGGAAGAGACTTCGCGCGTGCTGCGCGAAGTGGCGGCCATCGCGGGCAACGTGGCGCACGCCTCGGGCAAGGTGAAGGGCCAGGCCGACCAGGTGTCGCTCACCGCCGAGGACGAGCGCCGCAGCGTCGGCGAGGTGATCCAGTCGCTCTCCGACGCGACCGACACGATGCACCGCGTGGCGACGCTGGCCGAGGAGAGCAACCGCTCGGCCGAACGCGCCACGCAGGCCACGCACAGCGCGCTGGAGACGGTGAACGGCACGGTGAAGGGCATGGAGGCGATCCGCGAGACCATCGCCGAAACGGAAAAGCGCATCAAGCGCCTGGGCGAACGGTCCCAGGAGATCACGGGCATCGTGAACCTCATCAACACGATTTCCGAACGCACGCACGTGCTGGCCCTGAACGCTTCGATGCAGGCCGCCGTGGCCGGGGAAGCGGGCCGCGGCTTCGCGGTGGTGGCCGAGGAAGTGCAGCGCCTTGCCGAGAGCTCGCGCGGCGCCACGCAGCAGATCGGCACGCTGGTGGGCAACATCCAGCTCGAGACGAACGAGACGATCTCCACCGTGAACCGCACCATCGGCCAGGTGGTCGCGGGTTCCGAGCAGGCGCAGAAGGCCGGCGAGCAGATGCGCCTCACGCAGGAGATCACCGGCGAACTCGTGGCGCAGGTGCGCCGCATCGCGGAATCGTCGGAGTTGCAGAAGGCCACGTCGCAGGTCCTCCTGAAGTCCGTGCAGGGCATCGGCGAGAGCACGGAGCGCACGGCGCGGCAGATCGAGTCGCAAAACCGCGAAACCGAATCGCTCCTCGAGTCCGCACGCCGGCTCGTCGAATCGGTGAACGTGTTCAAGCTCGCCCACGCGTAAACGTCGAGCGCGCGATGAAGCTGAAGGACCTGATCGAAGCGCTGGCCGGGGAGGTCGAGCGTGCGCAGCCGCAGCTCGCAGCGAGCCTCGGCGAGCTGGCCGCGCGCGAAGTCGACGACCCGTCGTTCCTCGACGCCTTCGACCGCTACAGCGGCCAGGCGCAGCGCATGGGCGAAGCCGCCGGCCTCGCGGGCTTTCCCGGCCTGCAAGCGGTCTGCGCGCACGTCGAGCAGAACTGCCTGCTGCTCACCGTCACGCCGCCGCCCGAGCGCGAGGCGTTCGTGCGGTTCCTGCGCGACTGGCCCGCGCTCATCGTGGACCATCTGCGCAATCTGGAAGATCCTTCGACGGCAGCCGGGCTCGTGGACCACTTGCGTGCGGCGCCCGTACCGATGGAGGAGGAAGCGGCGCTGAAGGTGATGCACATGCTGGGCGCGATGCCGCTGCAGGTGACGAGCGTCGCGGCGGACGACGCACCGCGCCGGCCGCTCGCGGCGACGCCCGAGGACGTGGCGATCGAACTGCCGACCGACGTGGACGCGCACCTGCTGGAAGGCTTCTTCCAGGAAGCACCAGAGCAGGCGCGCGAACTGGTCGCGCTGGCGCGCAGGCTCGCTTCCCTCGCGGTCGACGGCGCCGATCCGCGCGATGCGGCCGAAGACCTCGTCTGTGCCCGGCGGATCGTGCACACGCTCAAGGGATCGGGCGCGATCATCGGTCTGCGGGGCATCGCATCGCTCGGACATCACCTGGAGGACATCCTCGAACATGTCGAGCGCGATGGCGCGAAGGTCGATCGCGCCGTGGCGGAAACGCTGCTCGATGCCGCGTTCTGTCTGGAGCAGATGATCTCGCACGCGCTCGGCGCCGACGACGCGCCCGGGCAGGCGCAGCAGGTGCTGCAGGCGGTGCTCGACATCGCCAACCGCATCGACCGCGGCGAAGCGGTGGACGCGCTGCCGGTGCGAGAGGCTCCAATGCGCGACACGGCGAACGGCGCGGACTCGCGCGCGGCTCGCGCTTCTTCCGTGCCGCAGGTCGTCCCGGGCGCTGCGATGCGCGTTGCCGTGCAGCGCATCGATGAGCTCTTTCGCGTCTGCGGCGAAGTCTCGGTGCACTCGGCGGCGATGGAGGCACGCTTGAAGGCCGCGGCCAGCGCCGCGAAGGAACTCATGTCGCAGAACCTGCGGCTGCAAAAGCGCCTCTTCGAGCTGGAAACGCTCGTGGACGTGCGCGCGCTCTCGACGATGCGCGCGCGCAGCCGGCGCGACAGCGATGCCGCCTTCGATCCGCTCGAGCTGGACCAGTACAGCGAGCTGCACGGAACGTCGCATGCGCTCATGGAAGAAGCCGCCGATGCGCGCACGATGGCCGCGCGGGTGGAAGAGGGCATCGCCCAGCTCGCGGCGCTGCAGGCACGCCAGCAGCGGCTCGCCCGGGACATGCAGCATCTCGTCATGGGCACGCGCATGAGCGAAGTGGGCACGCTGGAATCGCGGCTGCAACGCACGGTGCGCACGAGCTGCCAGGCGACGGGCAAGGAAGCGCGGCTCGTGCTCGAAGGCGCGCGCACGCTCATGGACGGCGACGTACTGAACCGGCTCGGCGAGCCGCTGCTGCACATGCTGCGCAACGCGGTCGACCATGGCCTCGAATCGCCGCAGGAACGTATCGATGCGGGCAAGCCGCGCATGGGCACGATCGCGCTGTCGTTCGCGCGTCAGGGCCAGCAGGTGGTACTGCACTGCCGCGACGATGGCCGCGGGCTCGATCTGCCTGCCATTCGCAGGCGGGCCATCGAGCGCGGGCTGCTCGATGCGAGCCGCCATCCGGGCGACGAAGACATCGCGCGGCTCGTCCTGTTGCCCGGTTTCTCGACGCGCGACACGGTCAGTGAGCTCTCCGGCCGCGGCGTGGGACTCGACGTCGTGCGCGAGTGGGTGGGGCAGATGAACGGTACCGTGCGGCTTTTCTCGCGGCCCGGTGAAGGCTGCACGATCGAGTTGCGCTTCGCGGCATCGCTCGCCACCGTGCAGACGCTGATCGTCGAGGCAGCGGGCCAGCGCTTCGGCGTGCCGTCGGCGCAGGTGGAGCAGGCCGTGCCGCGCGGCGTGGGCGAGTTTGCCGCGCTCGGCGGCGAGCTCACGTATCGCCACGGCGATCGTGTCCATCCGGCGCTCCGGCTGGTCGATGCAGTCGGACTGCCCGTCGACACGAGCAGGTCGCTGAGCGAGTGCGATGCGGTTGTCGTGCGCGTCGACGACCGCGTGTACGCGCTCGCCGTCGACCGTCTCGTGGATGCGCGCGAGCTGCTGGTAAAGAGTCCCGGCCGCTACGCACGGCACGTGCGCGGCGTCGCGGGTCTTTCGGTGCTCGGGGATGGGACGGTGGCGGTCAACCTCGATCTGCAGCAGCTGCTCGGTTCGCGGGCGCGGCCTGCGGTGCAAGGCACCGAGCGGTCCGAGGCCCCGCGGCCCGCACAGCGCGAGCTCCCCGGCGTGCTGATCGTGGACGACGCGCTTTCGGTGCGGACCTTCCTGCGCCGGGTCGTGCAGGACGCGGGCTACCGCGTCGAAGCGGCGCGCGACGGCATCGAGGCCATCGATGCGTTGCGCAGCTTCAAGCCGCGACTCGTCCTCACCGATCTGGAGATGCCCAACATGAATGGCGTCGAGCTCACGTCGCACCTGCGCCGGCGCGACGACATGAAGGAAGTGCCCGTGATCATGATCACGTCGCGATCGCAGGACAAGCACCGGCGCATGGCACGGGAGGCGGGTGTGGACGAATATTTCACCAAGCCCTGCAGCGAAGGCGAGCTGCTGCGGGCGATCCGCAGGCACGTCGCGGCATGATCGGCATGCCGCTCCACGGAGACTTCGTGCTCCTGCGCGCCGGACGGCTCGCGCTCGTCGTGCCGCAGCGCGAAGTCGGCGAGGCCCGCCATCTCGGCACGTGCCCCGCGCGCGGCGACGGCCGATTCGCTGCATTGTCCGAAGCGATGACGCTGATGCGAGCGTGCCCACCGGGCCGCTTCGTCGCAGCCGCGTTCGCGGGGGACGACACCGGCGTCCTCTGGTGCTGGGACGAGCTGCGCGTGCTCATCGGCGCGAGGCTGCAGGCAAAGGAAATTCCCGGCATGCTCCTCGCGGCGAACGCGCCGGTTGCGCGCTACGTGGAACTCGACGGCGATGTCGCGTACCTCTGCTGCGCGCGGGACATCGCGCGGTTCGCGATGCGGGAGATGAGCGCATGACGACAGCCATCGCAAGGCTCGTGGAATACGCGCCCGGCAAATGCATCGCGCTTGCAGCGCACGCGACCGTGGAGATCGTCAAGCAGCCCGCGCCCGTGGCCGTGCCCGGCGCGGCTCACCACGCGATGGGATTGCTCGCATGGCAGGGACAGCGCATCGCGATGATCGACCTCGCGGCATGGGCGAAGGGCGCACGCGCACGCGAATCCGCGCGCTATGCGCTCGTGCTGGCGTGCGGGCCCGGTGCGTTCGCGGCGCTCGCGCTCGACGCGCTTCCCGTGAACGTCACGGTGCGCGACGCGCAGCAGTGCGATCTTCCGGAAAGGGATGCGCCGTTGCGGCACGCGGCGCTTTCGTGCGTCGACATCGACGGAGAGGCCGTGCCGATCGTCGACGTCGCGAGGCTGCTCGGCGCGCCGACTTCTACTTGAGTTCGAACGCGGGCAGCTTCTTCTCGACCGCGACGTTCTTCAGCGTCGCGTAGAGCGGCATGCCGTCCTTGCCGTACTTCGGGTAGTCCTCGCCCTGGATCAGCGGTCGCAGATAACGCTTGCACTTCTCGGTGATGCCGAAGCCGTCGGCCGTGATGAAGTCGCGCGGCATGAACTTTTCCTTGTTCGCGACTTCGGACAGCGCGGCGACGCCGATGCGGTACTTGTACGGCGCGTCGCTCACGCGGTCCACGGTGGGCATCACCGCGTTGCGGCCCTTGAGCGCGAGCTTCACGGCCGCGGCACCGAGCTCGTACGCCTGCTTCGCATCCGTCTTCGAGGCGATGTGCCGCGCCGCGCGTTGCAGGTAATCGGCCACCGCCCAGTGGAACTTGAGCTTCAGCTCGCGCCGGACCATGTCGGCCACGATGGGTGCCGCGCCTCCGAGTTGCGCGTGGCCGAAGGCGTCTTTCGTGCCCTGCTCGGCGAGGAAGCGGCCGTCCGGATAGTGGCAGCCTTCGGAGACCACCACCGAGCAGTAGCCATTTTTTTTCACCAGCGCATCGACGCGGGCGATGAACTTCTTCTCGTCGAATTCGATTTCGGGAAAGAGCACGACGACCGGAATGCCGTGATCTTCGACCAGGCCGCCCGCCGCGGCGATCCAGCCCGCGTGTCGGCCCATCACCTCGATCACGAACACCTTGGTCGAGGTCTTCGCCATCGAGCGCACGTCGAACGACGCTTCGAGCGTGGACACCGCGACGTACTTCGCGACCGAGCCGAAGCCGGGGCAGCAATCGGTGATCGGCAGGTCGTTGTCCACCGTCTTGGGCACGTGAATCGCCTGGATCGGGTAGCCCATGCTTTCGGAGAGCTGGCTCACCTTGAAGCACGTGTCGGCCGAGTCGCCGCCGCCGTTGTAGAAGAAGTAGCCGATGTCGTGCGCCTTGAAGACTTCGATGAGCCGTTCGTACTCGCGCCGGTTGGCGTCGAGCGACTTCAGCTTGTAGCGGCACGAGCCGAACGCGCCCGAAGGCGTGTAGCGCAGTTGCGCGATTGCGGCGGCGGATTCCTTCGTGGTGTCGATGAGGTCTTCGGTGAGCGCGCCGATGATGCCGTTGCGTCCCGCGTAGACGCGGCCGATGCGGTCCTTGCTGGCACGCGCCGTTTCGATCACGCCCGCGGCCGAGGCGTTGATCACGGCGGTGACGCCGCCGGACTGGGCGTAGAAGGCGTTCTTCTTCTGCTGCTTGGCTGCCATGCTTTTTTTGTTTCGTGGAAAGGATGATCAGTCGGCGAGCGCGCGAGACACCACCTCCCGCACGTCGTTGCTCAGGTCGGGCCGCGCATCCACGCGCGCGATCGCTTCGCGCGCCGCGCCGCGCAGCGGCTCGGCGAGCTTCTTCCACCGGTCGAGCGCGCGCGCGAGCCGCGCGGCCACCTGCGGATTCATCGCATCGAGTTCGATCACGCGGTCGCTCCAGTACACATACCCCGCCGCGTCGCCGCGGTGGAACGCGCCGGGGTTGGCATTGCAATACGTGAAGATCAGGCTGCGCGCGCGGTTCGGGTTGCGGATGTTGAAGTCCGGATGGTTCATGAGCTGCTTCACGACCGGCAGCACGTTGCCGCCGCGGTCCGGCGAGCCCGCCTGCAGCGCGAACCACTTGTCGATCACGAGCGGCTCGTGCCGGAACATCGCATGGAAGCGCTGCAGCGCCTCGGCCGCGAGTTCATGGCCGCTCACCACCAGCGCCGAGAGCGCGTTGAAGCGGTCGGTCATGTTGTTGGCGTCCTTGAAGCGCTGGTACGCCTTGCCCGGCCACACGGGGTCCTGGCTGGATCTCGCGGCGATGCATGCATGCGTGAGGGCAAGTCCCGCCAGCGCGCGCCGCCCGGACGACACCGGGTCCGGCCGATACGCACCGTTTTCCTTGTGCGCCTCGAAGGCCCACTGCCAATCGTCGCGCAGTTCGATCGCGAGCTGCTCTCGCATCGCCTCGCGCACTTCGTGGATGCGCTGCGGATCGACCACGTCGAGCTGCTCGGCAAGGAACGTTTCCGCGGGCAGCGTGAGCACGAGTTCCTTGAAGGACGCATCGAGCCCGGGATGCCGCAGGATGCCGCGCATCGCATCGATGAAGGCGCCATCGAGCCGGATGTCGCGCGCGGCGAGCCCCACGCTGCCGACGAACCTGAGCGCCCGCGCCGTCGCGAGGCGCTGCGCCGCCTCCCACCGGTTGAAGGGATCGGTGTCGTGCGCAAGGAGGGCAAGAAGCTGTTCGTCCGTGTAGTCGAACTCCAGGATCACGGGGGCGCTGAAGCCCCGCAGGAGCGACGGCACGGGTTCTTCCTGCAGCCCGGGAAAGCTCAGTGTCTCGCTCGACTCCGAGAGAACGTGCATGCCCGTCGTGAGCTCGCGGCCGTCCGCACCGAGCAGGCCGAGCGCGATCGGGATCACGAACGGCTGCTTTTCGGCCTGCCCCGGCGTCGGCGGGCACGACTGCGACAGCGTGAGGTTGTAGATGCCCGATGCGGCGTCGTAGTGCGGCACCGCCCGCACGCGGGGCGTGCCCGACTGGCTGTACCAGCGCTTGAACCGATCGAGCTGCCGCGCGAGCGGCGAGCCGGGGTTGGCGTCGGCGATGGCGAGCGCGAAGTCGTCGCACGTCACCGCCTGGCCGTCATGGCGCTGAAAATACAGCGACAGTCCCCTCGCGAATCCGTCTCGTCCCACGAGCGTCTGCATCATGCGCACGACCTCGGCGCCTTTTTCGTACACCGTGACGGTGTAGAAGTTGTTGATTTCGAGGTACTGGTCGGGCCGCACGGGATGCGCCATCGGCCCCGCGTCCTCCGGGAACTGCGCGGTGCGCAGCACGCGCACGTCCTCGATGCGCTTCACCGCGCGCGCCGAGTCGCTGCCCGCGAGGTCCTGGCTGAACTCCTGGTCGCGGAACACCGTGAGGCCTTCCTTCAGCGAGAGCTGGAACCAGTCGCGGCAGGTCACGCGGTTGCCGGTCCAGTTGTGGAAGTACTCGTGGCCGACCACCGATTCGATGTTGGCGTAGTCGACGTCGGTGGCCGTGGCCTGGCTCGCGAGAACGTACTTCGTGTTGAAGACGTTCAGGCCCTTGTTCTCCATCGCGCCCATGTTGAAGTCGCTCGTGGCGACGATCATGAAGCGCTCGAGGTCGAGCGACAGGCCGAAGCGCGACTCGTCCCACGCGACCGACGCCATGAGGGAATTCATCGCATGTTCGGTCTTGTCCAGGTCGCCCGGGCGCACGTAGACCTGCAGCAGGTGTTCCTTGCCCGCGCGCGACACGATGCGCTGTTCGCGGCAGACGAGCCGGCCCGCGACGAGCGCGAAGAGGTAGCTCGGCTTGCGAAACGGGTCGACCCACTTCGCGTAGTGGCGGCCTTCTTCCAGCTCGCCGTGCTCCACCAGGTTGCCGTTGGAGAGCATCACCGGGTAGCGCTGCCGGTCGCCGCGCAGCGTGACGGTGTAGCTCGCCATCACGTCGGGCCGGTCGAGGAAATACGTGATGCGGCGAAATCCTTCGGCTTCGCACTGCGTGAAGAACGAGTCGTTGCTCGTGTAGAGCCCCATCAGCTTCGTGTTCTTCGCGGGGCAGCAGGTGGTGAAGATTTCCAGATCGAAGGGCTCGGCGCCCTCGGGCAGGTTCTCCAGCACGAGCTGGCCTTCCTCGATCTTGAAGGAGGTGCCCTGGCCGTTCACGAGCACGCGCGCGAGGTTCAGCTCCTCGCCGTCGAGGCGCAGCGCCTGAGCGGCCTCGCCCGGGTTGCGGCGCACGCGCATGCGGTTGAGCACGCGCGTCTTGTTCGGCTCGAGATCGAACGTGAGGTCGACCGCGTCGATCCAGTACGCGGGCGGCTGGTAGTCGGCGCGGTGGATGATCTTGTTGTGTCCTTCACGCATGGTGATGTTCCTTCCGGTTGCGGCTACACGCCCTGCTTCAGCGATGCCTCGATGAACGCGTCGAGATCGCCGTCCAGCACCTTCTGCGTGTTGGAGATCTCCACGTTCGTGCGCAGGTCCTTGATGCGGCTCTGGTCCAGCACGTAGCTGCGGATCTGGTGGCCCCAGCCGACATCCGTCTTGGTGGCTTCGAGCTGCTGCTGCGCCTCCATGCGCTTGCGCATCTCGTGGTCGTACAGGCGCGAGCGCAGGCGCCGCCACGCGACGTCGCGGTTGCTGTGCTGGCTGCGGCTGTCCTGGCACTGCACGACGATGCCCGTCGGCAGGTGCGTGAGCCGCACCGCCGAATCGGTCTTGTTGATGTGCTGGCCGCCCGCGCCGGAGGCGCGGAACGTGTCCACGCGCACGTCGGCGGGGTTGATGTCGATCTCGATGGAGTCGTCGATCTCGGGATACACGAACACCGACGCGAAGGACGTGTGCCGACCGCCCGAGGAGTCGAACGGCGACTTGCGAACGAGCCGGTGCACGCCGGTTTCCGTGCGCAGGAGGCCGAACGCGTATTCGCCTTCGATCTTGAGTGTCGCGCTCTTGATGCCCGCGACGTCGCCGGGCGTTTCGTCTTCCACCGTCGCCTTGAAGCCGCGGCGTTCGGCGAACTTCAGGTACTGGCGCATCAGCATCGATGCCCAGTCGCAGGCTTCGGTGCCGCCGGCGCCCGCCTGCAGGTCGAGGAAGCAGTTGTTGGGGTCGGCGGGCTGATTGAACATGCGGCGGAATTCGAGGTCTTCCACCAGCTTCTTCAGCTTGTCGCCTTCGGCCTCGATGGTGGCAAGACCCGCCTCGTCGCCTTCTTCCTTGCTCATCTCGTACAGCTCGAGGTTGTCCGCGAGCTCGCGATCGAGATTGGCGAGGGTGAGCACGATGCCGTCGAGCTGCTTCTTTTCCTTGCCGAGTTCCTGGGCCTTCTTCGGGTCGTTCCAGACCGAGGGGTCTTCCAGGGAGGCGTTGACGGTTCTCAGGCGCTCCGATTTGGCATCGAAGTCAAAGATACCTCCGAAGGTCGGAGGTGCGGGTTCGAAGATCGGTCAGCGTCGTGCCGATCGCGTTGATGTGTTCTGCGTCCATGAATGAAAAATCCTCTGCGAACAGAAGATTCTCTCATGCGCCAGGGGCGCGCTTCAGCGGAACGCGCCCAGCCTCGCCTGCGCCGGCCGGTTGCCCTCGCTCGCGGCGCGCTGCAGCCACTTCATCGCCTGCGTCGGATCGGGGTCGACTCCCGCTCCCTGCAGGTAGGCGACGCCCAGGAAGTAGCTCATCTCGCTGCGCCCGTGCCGGATGCCGTCGAGCGTCCACTTGCCCGAGCGCTTCACGATGGCGGGCACGTCGCCACTGCCGTCGGCGAACGACTGCATGTCCGCGATGGTCTTCGTGAGGAACTTGTCCCGCTTCTGCGACGCTTCCAGCCGGTCGGGCTGCACCTGCACCAGCTCATCGGCGAGCACCGCCATTTCCTCGAAGGGCGTCATGCCGCCGCGCATGCGCGGGGAATACCACGCATGCAGCATCACCTTGTCGAGCGGCAGCAGCCCGTCGACCTTGGAGGGAAAGTACGAGAGCACGGTCTTGCCCGCCGGGTGGCCGCGCACGCCCATCACGTGCATCGACTCGTGGTAGGCGCAGCGGCGCACGTCCTTCGAGCGCATCTGCATGGCCGCGGAGTCGATGCGCGTTTCGCTGTAGAAATTCAGGTAGGTGACGCACGGCTGGATGTCTTCCAGCATCGTGTTGGGAACGATCTCGACGCTCAGGTTGGCGATCTGCGCCGCGTCGGGGCGGTCGCTCACGTCGGTGATGTTGATGCCCGATTCGGCGGCCACCGAGCGCAGCGCCTGCAGCGTATAGGCCTTGTGCTGGGCGAGGTTGACGCCGGTGATGCGCACCCGGATGTCCTGTTCCCAGCGAACGAGGCGGGTGGGGGTGCCGCTCTGGTGCCACAGCACTTCCCACATGGTTGCGAGTCCCTGTTCGAACTCGTCTCCGCTCGGCGGCGGGCGAAAGCCTTCCAGAGCCGAGGCAGGAGTTGCCAACACAGCCGCGAGCACTGCGCCCAGGAGCGCGGCCAATACACCCGACTTCCTCATCAAGTCACCCCACAACAATGGGAGGCAGTGTGGGGTAGGACAGCTCCTACGACAAGGGGTGTTACTTACTGCTCAGTTCGGAGTGCAGGCTGAGCGGAAAAATTCACGTCTCCGGAGGGTTTCGACCCAGTGGGGCCGAGCCCAGCGGGGCTCAGGCTCGCAGGAAATCCTCGATGAGCCGGGCGAGCTCACGAGGTTGATCGTGGTGCAGCATGTGGCCCGCGTCGTCGATGGTTGTCCTACGCACGTCGGACACGGCCGACAGCCTTTGGTGCCACTCCGCGAGGCCGTAGCGCCCCTGCCACCACTGCTCGAGGCTGTTGTCGGACGCCTCGACCATGAGCGTCGGCGCCGTGATCGAGCGGTAGAGCTCGAGCGTCTCCTCGACCTGGTGCAGGTTGGCGTTCACGATCTTGTGCGCGTCATGGCCGAGGATGCGCCAGAGGCCGTCCGCGCCTTCCCTGGCCCAGTGGCGCGCCAACCATTCGGCCTTGTCGCGTTCAAGCCGCGGGTTGGTCTTCATGAGCCGGCGGGCGACGCCTTCGGCGCTGTCGTAGGCCTTCAGGGCCAGGTCGCCGCGATGCAGCGCCTTCAGCTGGTCGATCCACTTCGCGTAGCGCCCCGGCGCCTCACCGGGCGAAGTGCGGGCCATGCCGAAGCCTTCGAGGTTCACGAGACGCCGCACGCGCGCGGGCCGCACGCCCGAGTACATCATCGCGACGTTGCCGCCCATGCTGTGGCCCACGAGGTCCACGGGCGCTTCGGGGCAGTAGCGATCCAGCAGGAAGTCGAGGTCGGCGAGGTAGTCGGCAAACCAGTAGCTGTCGGTGTCGGGCATCTCCGTGAGCCCGTAGCCGCGCCAGTCCGGCGCGATCGCGAAGCGGTCCGCCCCGAATTCGTCCACGACGAACTGGAAGGACGCGCCGATGTCCATCCAGCCGTGGACCATCACGAGCGGCGGCACGCCTTCGCGGCGCTCGCCCCAGACCCACACGTGGTAGTCGAGGGTGCGGATCGGGACAAACTCGCTGCGGGGGATGCGCCGGGGTTGATACATTCGCCCGGATCATAGGAGAGTCGACCCATGACCCCCAGTCAAGGAAGGGACAACTACCTCGCGCTGCACGCGGGCTTGCGCTGGCTCGTGCCGGAACGCTTCAACATCGCCGAGGCATGCTGCGCCCGCTGGGCCGCGCGCGCCGATGCGAACGAAAGGATCGCCATCCGCGCGCATGGGGTCGAAGGCGAGGGCGCCACGCTCACGTACGCGCGGCTGGCGGCCGAGGCGAACCGCATGAGCAACCTGCTCGCGGGCGTGGGCGTGCACCGCGGCGACCGCGTCGCCATCGTGATGCCGCAGCGCTTCGAGACGGCGATCGCGTACATGGCGGTGTTCCAGCTCGGCGCGGTGGCGATGCCGCTGTCGATTCTCTTCGGACCCGAGGCGCTGCAATACCGGCTTCGCGACAGCGAAGCGGTGGTCGCGATCTGCGACGAATCGTCGATCGGCAACGTTGCCGAGGTGCGCAGCCAGTGTCCGCTGCTGCGCGAAGTGATCGGCGTGGACGGCGCCGAGGCGCATTCGGATGTCGCGTGGGGCGCGGAGCGGCCGCTGCTCGATGCCGACTTCACCGCGCTGCGCACGCACTCGGAAGATGGCGCGGTCCTGATCTACACGAGCGGCACGACCGGCCCGCCCAAAGGCGCCCTCATCCCGCATCGCGCGCTGATCGGCAACCTGCCGGGGTTCGTGTGCAGCCAGAACTGGTTCGGCTTCGACCCGCGCGGCCGCGCGCTCACAGAAGGGGAGCAAGCCTTGCCGCTCGGCAGCGACGCCGTGTTCTGGTCGCCGGCCGACTGGGCGTGGACGGGCGGGTTGATGGATGCGCTGCTGCCCACGCTCTATTTCGGCCGTCCCATTGTTGCCTACAACGGCCGCTTCAATCCGGAAGTCGCCTTCACGCTGCTGCAGGAGCACCGCGTGACGCACACGTTCGTCTTCCCGACGGCGCTGAAGGCGATGATGAAGGCGTATCCCGAGCCGCGCGAGCACTTCGCGCTGCAGCTCAGCGCGATCATGAGCGCAGGCGAAGCCGTGGGAGACGCGGTGTTCGCGTATTGCCGCGACCGGCTCGGCGTGACCGTGAACGAGATGTTCGGCCAGACCGAAATGAACTACGTCGTGGGCAACTGCGCGCCTCAGTGGCCGGCGCGCGCGGGCAGCATGGGCCGGCCGTATCCCGGGCATCGCGTCGCGGTGATCGACGACGACGGCAACGAGTGTCCAGCGGGCGTTGCGGGCGACGTGGCCGTGAACCGGTTCGACCGGCACGGCGACCCGGACCCCGTCTTTTTCCTCGGGTACTGGAAGAACGAGGATGCGACGCGGCGCAAATTCACGGGCGACTGGTGCCGCACCGGCGACCTCGCCGTCCGGGACGAGGAGGGCTACCTCTGGTATCAGGGCCGGGCCGACGACGTCTTCAAGGCCGCGGGTTACCGCATCGGGCCGAGCGAGATCGAGAACTGCCTCGTGAAGCATCCCGCGGTCGTGAATGCGGCCGTCGTGCCCAAGCCCGATCGCGAGCGCGGCGCGGTGGTGAAGGCGTATGTCGTGCTGGCGCCGCACGTAGCCGAGGCGAGAACGATCGCCGCCCACGGCATGCACGCGTTCGATGTGGAGCTCATCGCGCAGTTGCAGGCGCACGTGCGCGGCCGGCTCGCGCCCTACGAGTACCCGAAAGAGATCGAGTTCATCGAGGCGCTGCCGATGACGACGACGGGCAAGGTGCAGCGGCGCGTGCTGCGCCTGCGGGAGGAAGAGAAGGCGAGGGCGGTGCCCGATCGCCCCTGAGCGCATGGCGAAGAAAGATCGCGTGAGCGAAACCCCCGCGACCGCCTTCCTGAAGGCGCACGGTGTCGAATTCACCGAACACCTCTACGAATACGTCGAGCACGGTGGCGCGCAGCACAGCGCGGAGGTCCTGGGCTGCGATCCGTTCATGGTCGTGAAGACGCTCGTGATGGAAGACGAGAAGGCGCGGCCGCTCGTCGTGCTCATGCACGGCAACCGCACCGTCTCCACGAAGAACCTCGCCCGGCAGATCGGCGCGAAATCCGTGCAGCCGTGCAAACCCGAAGTCGCGAACCGCCACAGCGGCTATCTCGTGGGCGGCACGTCGCCCTTCGGCACGCGCAGGTCGATGCCCGTTCACATCGAAGAGACGATCCTCGCCTTGCCGCGCATCCTCATCAACGGCGGACGGCGCGGCTATCTCGTGGGGATCGACCCCAAGGTGTGCGTCGACCTGCTGGGCGCCAAGCCCGTGCATTGCGCGCTCGAAGAGTGACGGCACAATATCGCCCGTGGATTTCGCCTACGCCTTTCTCGCCGTCATCGCCTCCTACCTGCTCGGCTCGCTCGCGTTCGCCGTGATCGTGAGCCGCCTCATGGGCCTCACCGATCCGCGCACTTTCGGCAGCGGCAACCCCGGCGCGACCAACGTGCTGCGCTCCGGCAGCAAGCCCGCCGCCGCGATCGTGCTCGTGCTCGATGCCTGCAAGGGGCTTGTGCCGGTGCTGCTCGTGCGGGCGTTCGGCGCTCGATTCGGCCTGGGCGAAGGGACCGTCGCGATGGTGGGGCTCGCCGCCTTCCTCGGCCATCTCTTTCCGGTGTTCTTCCACTTCAAGGGTGGCAAGGGCGTGGCCACGTTCATCGGCGTGGTCTTCGGCATCCACTGGGCCCTCGGCCTCGCGACGGGCCTCACCTGGCTCATCATCGCCTTCTTCTTCCGCTATTCCTCGCTCGCCTCGATGGTGTCGGCCGTGTTCGCGCCGACGTACTATCTGCTCGGCGACCGCGCGGCGTGGTATGCCGACGCATCGGTCGCGCTCGCGCTTGCCGTCATGGCGGGGCTTTCCCTCTGGCGCCACCGGCAGAACATCCGGCGCCTCCTCGAAGGCCGGGAGCCGCGCCTCGGCGCGAAGAAGGCGCCACCGCCGCATGCGCACTGATTGCGCGGGCGTAATATCGCGCCCATGAAATCGATCGCACTCTTTCCGGCCGGCGCGCTGCTCCTGCTCGGCGCGCTGTCCGTGCACGCACAGTCGGCCCCGCCTCGCACCATTTCGCGCGACGAACTGCGGGCCTGCCTGGATTCCGAGGACCGTGTCGCCGCGCGCCGCAAGGCGTTCGACGAGCGCATCGCAAAGCGCCGCGAGCAGGAAGCCGCTCTGAAGGCGGAGAGCGCCGAGCTCGAGGAGGAAGCGAAGCACGCGGACGAAGACCAGTGGAAGGGCAACCGGTTCTCGCGCCACCAGAAATCGTTCCAGGCCAAGGTGAAGGCCTACAACGACGAACAGGCCGGCTTCATGGCCGAACTGGAAGCCATGAAGCAGGCGGCCGCGGCGCACAACGACAAGTGCGCGGGGATCGCCTTCAATCCCGAGGACAAAGAGGCGATCCTGCGCGAACGCGAAGCAGCGAAGAAGTAGCGGCCGGGCACCGGCGGAGAACAAGCAATGGCGAACGCACTCACCTTCCTCCTGCACTGGGCCATCACCGCTTTCGCGCTGTGGCTCGCGAGCCTTCTTTTCAAGGGGCTGCGCTTTCGCGACACACCCTCGCTCGTGATCTCGGCTTTGCTGCTCGGGCTCGCCAATGCCATCGTGCGCCCCGTCCTCATCGTGCTCACGCTGCCGATCACTTTCGTGACCTTCGGGCTGTTCCTGCTCGTGATCAACGCGGTCATGCTGCTGCTGGTCGCCAAGCTCGTGCGCGGCTTCACCGTCTCGGGGTTCTGGACCGCGCTCTTCGCGAGTCTCTTCGTCTCGGTCGTGAGCCTCGTGCTCGGCGCGCTCATCGGCCGCGCGAATCCGGGTCAGGAGATCGAGTTGCCGAGCGGCGCCAAGTGGGTGCTCAGTCCTCTTCGATCACGAACCGCGTGACCTGGGGCGGCCCCTCGCCCACGTGGAAGGAAAGCCGCCGCTCGCGCAGCTGGACGTCCGCGGCCGTCACGCGGTCGAATCGCCGCAGGTGCTCGGTCCACGACTCGTCGGTGATCTGCTCGATGAAGCGCGCCGGATCGTGCAGGTCGTGCAGCAGCTGCCACGCGAGCGCACCTTGCTGCAGGCGGCTGCGCCGGCTTTCCTCCATCAAGGCGATGAAGTCTTCCCGGCGCGCCGGATCGATCCGGTATTCGACGTTCACCTGGATGCGCCCGGGACGATGCGGCGGTGCCATCTTCGGTGCCTTCACCTCGCCGCGCTGCGGCGAGAGGTCCTCTTCGGTGTCCGGGTCGATCACGAAGCGCTGGGCAAGCGCCATCGACACGATCGAAGTGCCCGCGGCGATCGTGATCGCCATGTGGATGCCGCTCCAGGTGGCGACCTGCCCCCAGAGCGCCGCGCCCGCTGCGGTCGAGCCCATCAAGGCCATCTGGTAGATCGACATGCCGCGCGCGCGCACCCAGTCGGGCAGCGCCATCTGCGCGGAGACGCTCAGCGAGTTCGCGACCGTGATCCACGCGGCGCCCGAAAAGAGCATCCCCGGCACGGCCAGTTCGATGTTGGGCGCGAAGGCCACCGCCACGGCGCTTGCCGACTGGATCGCCGTGCCGGCGAAGATGCGCCGCTCGGGCGGCATCCACCCGCGGATGCGCGGCATGGACAGCGCGGCGGCGATGGCGCCCGCGCCCATCGAGGCGAGCAGCACGGTGAAGGTGCCTGCCTGCCCGCCGGGGATCGCGCGCGCGAGCAGCGGCAGCAGCGCGAGCAGCGCGGTGGAGTGGATGAAGAAAAGCGAGATGCGCAGCAGGATCGCGCGCATGCGGCTCGATTGCCAGACGTACTGCATCCCCACGCGCATGGCGCTCGCGAGCCGTTCGCGCCCGAGCGGATGTTCCCGGTGCACGCGGCGCCAGCGCATGATCGTGAAGCCCGCGATGATCGAGACCACCGCGTTGGTCACGAACACCCATTGCGCTCCGGCGCTCGCGATCAGGGCGCCGGCGACGAGCGGGCCGAGGATGCGAGACGCGTTCATCGCGACGCCGTTGAGCGCGAGCGCCTGCGGCAGCTGCGGGCGGCTCACGATCTCCGGCACGATCGCCGAGAAGACAGGCCAGCGCATCGCGAGGCCCACGCCGTTGGCGAAGGTGAGCGCGAGCAGCAGAGGCGCCGTCAGGTGGCCGATGAGGATCACGATGCACAGGATCGTCGCCACGGTCGCCACCCAGAACTGTGTGGCCATGAAGTAGCGCCGGCGGTCCACGATGTCGGCGAGCGCGCCGCTCGGCAGCCCCAGCACGAAGACCGGCAGGGTGGAGGCGCTCTGAACGAGCGCGACCCACAGCGGCGTGGGGCCGAGCGAGGTCATGAGCCACGACGCGGCCACGTCGTTCATCCACATCGTCGTGTTGGCCGCCATCCAGGTGAGCCACAGCATGCGAAAGACGGGCGTCTTCAGCGGACCCAGCGCGGACTGGCGGGAGGCAGCGCGTTCAGCCAGGACGCTCAATACCTTCGCTCCAGCACCATCTGGTTGTTGGTGAGCTGGACCTTGAAGCGGCCGAGGTAGGAGTTGCCGAGCAGCACGAAGGGCATCGACGCGGGCGCGATGATGGCGTCGACGTCGTACACCTCGACGTCGCCGATGCGCACCGAAGCGAGCTTCACCACCCAGCCCGCGACCGCGCCGTTGGCGGTGTCCATTCGCACGCGGCGGGCGTGTTCGTAGTCGATGCCGATCCGATCGGCCTGGCTCTGGCTCATCGACACCGCCGAGGCGCCGGTGTCCACGAGGAACTGCACCGGCCGCCCGTTGATCGTGCCGGGCGTCGTGAAATGGCCGCCCGTGCCCGCGGCGAGCACGACCCGGCTGCCGCGAGCCCAGTCGCCGCCGCTCGCGCCGACGCTGGCCGGGGCTTCGCCGACTCGCAGCGTGAGGCGCTTGCCTTCCACCTCCACCACGGCTTCCTGGCCGGAGGTGGAGAGCACCTTCACGCCCCGGAAGGTTTCCCCGGGCGCGACGGTCTTCGGCGGCGAGCCGTTCACGATGAGGAGGGCCTTGTTGCCGAGCATGCCCTGCAGCGCGACCTGTTCGCCGCCAAGCGCATCGGCCGTGCCGGCGGCCGAGCCGCACGCGAGCAGGACCGCCACGAAGGTTCTCATGCCGGGTGCATCTTCAGTCGCGGAAATTGTTGAAGCCGAGCGGCAGCTCGGCCAATTCCCGGCGGATGAGCGCGATGGCCTGCTGCAGGTCGTCGCGCTTGGCGCCCGTCACGCGCACGGACTCCCCCTGGATCGAGGCCTGAACCTTCAGCTTGCTTTCCTTGATGAGCTTTTGCAGCTTCTTCGCATGCTCGGACTCGATGCCGCTTCGCACCTTGAGCACCTGGCGCACCTTGTCGCCGCCCATCTTCTGCACCTCGCCCTTGTCGAGGAAGCGCACGTCCACGCCTCGCTTGGCCATCTTGGCAAGGAGCACGTCCTGCACCTGCTGGAGCTGGAAATCGGCGTCGCCGTGCAGCGTGATTTCCTTGTCCTTCAGCTCGATGGAAGCGGACGTGCCCTTGAAGTCGAAGCGCGTGCCGATCTCCTTGGCGGTGTTCTCGACGGCGTTCCTCACCTCCACCATGTCGGGTTCGCAGACGGCATCGAATGAAGGCATTTCCTTGGGTTCCCGGCTCGCTGGCTTGGGTGACAATTGTCCCATGAACGTCGAGCACAATGCGCCGCTTCAGCCGCACAACACCTTCGGGATCGTGGCGCGGGCCAGAACGCTCGTGCGCGTGGGAAGCGAAGCCGACGCGCAGGCGCTGCTCGCCCATCCCGAGTACGGGCCGGGCCCCAAGTTCGTGCTCGGCGGCGGCAGCAACATCGTGCTCACGGGCGACGTGAAGGCGACGGTCCTGAAGGTCGAGATCATGGGGCGGCGCGTGCTCCAGGAGACGTCGAAGTACACGCTGATCGAGGCGGGAGCGGGGGAGAACTGGCACGACTTCGTCACCTGGACGCTCGACGAGGGCCACTTCGGACTGGAAAATCTCGCGCTCATTCCGGGCACCGTGGGCGCCGCGCCGGTGCAGAACATCGGGGCCTACGGGGTGGAGCTGCAGGACACGTTCGATTCGCTGGACGCGATCGACCTGAACACCGGCCGGCTTTTCACGCTGAACGCGGCGCAATGCGCCTTCGGCTACCGCGATTCGGTCTTCAAGCACAGCGCCGCGAAGGACAGCGACCTGGGTCTTGCCGGGCGCGCCCTCATCCTGCGCGTGCGCCTGCGCCTGCCCAAGCCCTGGCGGGCGGTGACGGGCTATCTCGACTTGCAGCGCAAGATCGCGGAAACGGGCATCGGCGAGCCCGATGCGCGGCAGGTCTACGACTGGGTCTGCGCGATCCGCAGCGCGAAGCTGCCGGACCCGCGCGTGATCGGCAACGCGGGCAGCTTCTTCAAGAATCCGACGGTGACGCCGGAGCAGTGCCAGGACATCATCGCGCGCGACCCCGGCATCGTGCACTACCCGATGCCCGACGGCAGCGTGAAGCTCGCGGCGGGCTGGCTGATCGACGCGTGCGGCTGGAAGGGCAAGTCGGTGGGCAAGGCGGGCGTGTACGAGAAGCAGGCGCTCGTGCTCGTGAACCGCGGGGGTGCGACGGGTGGGGAAGTGGTGACACTGGCGCGCGCGATCCAGACGAGCGTGTACGAGCGGTTCGGCATCCGGCTGGAGCCGGAGCCGGTGGTGGTATAGATGCGCCGGCTCAGCGCGCGACGGGCTCCTGCCGGACGAGGCGCGCATGCGCCACGCGGTCGATGAGCCCCACGTGATCCGCCGGGCCGCCGCCGCCGCGGCGCACGAGCCCCGTCAGCATCAGCATCGTGAGCGTGAGCGTGCCGGTCTGCAGGAAGACCACCAGCAGGATGCCCACCACCATCGAAAACCAGCCCGGCGTGGCAAGGCCCGCCAGCTTCAGCACGAGCGCCGTCGTGGCGCCGAGCATCGACGCGCCGGCGAGGAGCGCGCATGCGACGCCGACGCGCACCAGCACGTCTTCGGCGAACACCATGAGACCGCGAAAGCCGTGCAGCGCGAGCCCGATGAAATTGAGCTTGCTGCGCCCGGCGTAGCGCGGTCCGCGGTCGAGCGGGCAGCCGGCGATGCGCAGCTTCGACGCGAGCACGCTCGACGCCACGTGCACCCACGTTTCTTCCATGCCCACGAGACGCCGCGCCGCGGCCGGCTTCATCGCCATGAAGTTGCCGAAGCTGATCCAGCGGCCCGTGAGCAGGCGAAAGACGCGCTTGTAGACCTGGTAGAAGATGCGAAAGCGCAGCGTCTCCACGCGGCTTCTGCGCTGCGCGACCACCACGTCGACGTCGTCGGGCGCGAGGGCGTCCAGCAGTGGGAGAACGGTCCGCGGGAGGTCCTCGCCGTCGGAGTCCATCGTGACGAAGGAGCTCGCTCGCGCCGCGAAATGTTCCACGGCATATGCAAGGCCGACGGCGATCGCGCGCTGGTGCCCGACGTTGCGTCGCAGCGTGACGACGGTGCCTTCGATGCCCGCGTCGATCATCGGCTGCGTCGAAAGCGGCTCGTGCACCGAGCCGTCGTCCACGGCGATCACGTGCACGGAAGGGCCGAGCTCCTTCGCCAGCTCGCGCAGCAGCTGGGTCGCGGCGGCCGCATCCTCGTACACCGGGGTGACGATGACCACTCGATCGTCCATCTCCACTCCTGCGGCCCGCGCATCGGGCCGGTGAGCTCTTCCCACGCGTAGCGTCAGCTCACCGCATCCGCCGGCTGCCGCTGCAGCATCGCAAGAACGTTGGCGATGGTCCTGCGCAGTTCGCGCCGGTCGCAGATGAAGTCCACCGCGCCCTTTTGCTGGAGGAACTCGGCTCGCTGGAAGCCTTCGGGCAGCGTCACCCGCACGGTCGATTCGATCACGCGGGGGCCGGCGAAGCCGATCAGCGCCTTGGGCTCGGCGATCACGACGTCGCCCACGAAGGCGAAGCCCGCGCTCACGCCGCCCATGGTGGGATCGGTGAGCACGCTGATGTAGGGCAGTGCCTTCTTCGCGAGCCGGGTGAGTGCCGCATTGGTCTTGGCCATCTGCATGAGCGAGAGCAGGCCTTCCTGCATGCGCGCGCCGCCGGTCGCGGTGAAGCAGACGAACGGGACCTTCTGCTCGATGGCGGCTTCCACGCCGCGCGAGAAGCGTTCGCCCACGACGCTGCCCATGCTGCCGCCCATGAAGTCGAATTCGAACGCCGCGGCGACGAGGTTCATGCTGTGCACCGCACCGCCCATCACGACGAGCGCGTCGGTCTCGCCCGTGTTCTCCAGCGCCTCCTTCAGGCGTTCCGGATAGCGGCGGCTGTCCTTGAACTTGAGCGGATCGACCGGCAGCACTTCCTGGCCGATCTCGTAGCGGCCTTCGGGATCGAGGAAGGCATTGAGCCGCGCGCGCGCGCCGATGCGATGGTGATGCCCGCAGCTCGGGCAGACGTTCTGGTTCTGCTCGAGATCGCTCTTGTACAGCACGGTCTCGCAGCTCGGGCACTTGATCCACAGGCCTTCGGGGACGCTGCGGCGCTCCGCCGGGTCGGTGGGCTGAATCTTCGGCGGCAGCAGTTTCTCGAGCCAGCTCATCGGGTGCACTCCTCGCGCGAATTCATCCTACGAGTCTAACGCGGCGCGGATGCCGCGCAGGAACTCCGCGAGTGCCTGAGCCATTCGCTCCCTCGGCTCGGCTTCCACCACCTGGATCACCTTGCTGCCGATCACGACCGCATCCGCCACGCGGCCGATCGCCTTGGCCGATGACGCGTCGCGAATGCCGAAACCCACACCCAGCGGAATCTTCACGTGCTCGCGGATGCGCGGCAATGCCTGCTCCACCGCCGCGGTGTCGAGGTGGCCCGCACCGGTCACGCCCTTCAGCGACACGTAATACACGTAGCCGCTTGCGATGCGCGCGACTTGGCGCATGCGCGCTTCGGTGCTGGTGGGCGCGAGCAGGAAGATGAGGTCGAGGCCGTTGGCGCGCAGTTTCGCCGCGAAGTCCTCGCATTCCTCCGGGGGGTAGTCCACGATCAGCACGCCGTCCACGCCCGCGGAGGCCGCATCGCGCGCGAAGGCGTCCTGCCCGTGGTTCAGGTCGTAGCGCTCCACAGGGTTGGCATAGCCCATGAGGACCACGGGCGTGGCGGTGTCGTTCCTGCGGAATTCGCGCACCATCTCCAGCACCTGCGCGGTGCCGATGCCGAGCTTCAACGCGACTTCGCCCGCGCGCTGGACGACGGGCCCGTCGGCCATCGGGTCGGAGAAGGGCACGCCGAGCTCGATCACGTCCGCGCCCGCCTCGACCATCGCATGCATGAGAGAAGGCGTGATGTCCGCGAACGGGAAGCCGGCGGTGATGTAGGGGACGAGCGCCTTGCGCCCTTGCGCGCGCAGCCGCGCGAAGGTGCCTTCGATACGGCTCATTGCCTGGACTCCTTCGGCTGGCCTTTCAACGAGAGCCCGCGCATCGACGGCCGGTCGTAGAAGTCCACGCCCGAAAGATCCGCGACCGTGCCGATGTCCTTGTCGCCGCGGCCGGAGAGATTCACGAGGATCTTCTGGTCGGGACGCATCGTCTTCGCGAGCTTCATCGCATATGCGATCGCATGGCTCGATTCGAGCGCGGGGATGATGCCTTCGGTGCGGCAGAGGTAGTGGAACGCGGCGAGCGCTTCGCTGTCGGTGATGCCCACGTATTCGGCGCGGGCCGAATCCTTGAGCCATGCGTGTTCGGGGCCGACACCGGGGTAGTCGAGGCCCGCGCTCACGCTGTGCGTTTCCGTGATCTGCCCGTTCTCGTCTTGCAGGATGTACGTGCGGTTGCCGTGAAGCACGCCCGGCAAGCCGCGCTGCAGCGAGGCCGAGTGCTTCCCGCTCTCGAGGCCCTCGCCCGCGGCTTCCACGCCGATCAGGCGCACGGCTTCCTGCGGGATGTACGGAAAGAAGATGCCCATCGCATTGCTGCCCCCGCCCACGCACGCGATCACGGCGTCCGGCTGCGAGCCGCACATCTCGGGCATCTGCGCGAGGCATTCCTTGCCGATCACGCTCTGGAAATCGCGCACCATCATCGGGTAGGGGTGCGGCCCCGCGACCGTGCCGATGATGTAGAACGTGTTCTCCACGTTGGTGACCCAGTCGCGCATCGCTTCGTTCAGCGCATCCTTCAGCGTCTTCGAGCCCGACTCCACCGGCACCACGGTCGCGCCCAGCAGATTCATGCGATACACGTTCGGGCTTTGCCGCTTCACGTCTTCGCTGCCCATGTAGACCACGCACTCGAGGCCGTAGCGCGCGCAGATCGTGGCGGTGGCGACGCCATGCTGCCCCGCGCCCGTCTCGGCGATCACGCGCGGCTTGCCCATGCGGCGCGCGAGCATCGCCTGGCCGATCACGTTGTTGATCTTGTGCGCGCCCGTGTGATTCAGGTCTTCGCGCTTCAGGTAGATTTGCGCGCCGCCCTGTTCGCGGCTCATGCGCTCGGCGTGGTAGATGGGGGACGGCCGCCCCACGAAGTGCTTCAGCTCGTACTCGAATTCGCGCAGGAATTCGGGGTCGTCGCGGTACTTCGCGTACGCGGCGCGGAGCTCGTCGATCGCGTGCGTGAGCGTCTCGCTCACGAAGCTGCCGCCATAAGTCCCGAAGTGGCCTGTCGGGTCAGGTTGATGATAGGAGGGCATGGGTGGACCTTGCGAGGAGCACGTCGGCGGCACGCACGGCCGCGACGAACCGATGGATCTTGGCGGCGTCCTTGATGCCTTTGAGCGCGGCCCCTTCGGCAGAGACCGCTTCGACGCCGGAACTTACATCAACGGCCAGCGTCTTGCAGCGCGGCCGCACCTGCACGATGCCATCGGTCACGTTGGCAGGCGTCAACCCACCAGACAAGACGAGGTGACAGTCGACGTTTGTTGGCAGCCGTGACCATTCGAAGGTTTTGCCGCTTCCGCCGTAGCCGTCGACATGCGCGTCGACCAGCACGGCCCGGGCTTGCGAGTGGAGATCGACGAATTCTAGCAAGTCGAAGGGTACCGATGAATCCAGCGGAACGCGCGCGGCGCGCATGTACGGCCGGCCCCGCGCGAGTTCCAGGCAGCGCTGCGGCGTCTCGTCGCCATGGAACTGCAGCAGCGCGGCGGGAACGGCGTCGCAGCCCGTGCGCACTTCCTCGTCGCTCGCATTCACGAAGAGCAGCACGGGCGTGACGAAGGGGGGCAAGCGGCGCGAGAGTTCACCGGCGCGCCGCGCGCTCACGCAGCGCGGGCTCTTCGCCCACAGGACGAAGCCGACCGCGTCGGCGCCGGCATCCACCGCGGCATCGAGGTCCTCCTCGCGCGTGAGCCCGCAGATCTTGATGCGGGTGCGATGGTCGAGCGGGCCGGGCGGGGTCATGGCAGTCCATCATACGCAGGCGTGCGCTCCGGCAGCGCCCACCGCGCGTCGTACACGGGCCCGAGGAAGTAGAGCCCGTCCGGCGCGAACGTGGGCGCCGCCGCATCGCGGCTTCGCGCGGCGATCACCTGCCCGATCCATTGCGGCGGCTCGAGCCCCTGGCCCACCGCGACGAGGCAGCCCATGATGTTGCGGATCATGTGATGCAGGAACGCATCGGCCTCGAAGTCGAAGCGCCAGTAGCTGCCGCGCCGCTCGATGCCGATGCGCTTCATCGTCTTCACCGGGCTTTTCGCCTGGCATGCGGAAGCGCGAAAGGAGGTGAAGTCGTGCCGCCCCACAAGCAGCGCCGCGCCTTCGCGCATGCGGTCCGCATCGAGCGCGCGGAAGACCCAGCCCACGCGGCCCGCGTCCACGCTCGGGCGCACCGGGCTTTCGAGCAGCACGTAGGCATAGCGGCGCGACGTGGCGCTGTTGCGCGCGTGGAAGGCATCGGGCACTTCGCGAGCCCATTGCACGGCGATGTCGGGGGGCAGGAACGTGTTGGTGCCCCGCACCCACGAAAACGCCTCGCGCCGCAAGTCGGTGTCGAAGTGAACGACCTGCATCAGCGCATGCACGCCCGCATCCGTGCGGCCCGCGCACAGCGTGGCGACGCGCCCCGGCCGCGCGCAAAAGCGCGCCAGGGCCGATTCCAGGTGGTCCTGCACGGTGCGGGCGGAGGGCTGGCTCTGCCAGCCCTCGTAAGCCTGTCCGTTGTAGCTGATGCCGAGCGCGAGCCGCATGGGGCTGCGCGGGAAGAGACCGCGCCTTGAGATTTCCGAAAGACCGAAAGAGTGCCTAGCCGATCTCGGCGAGGAGCTTCTGGGCGCGGTTCTTGAGTTCGCCGGAGGCTTCCGCGAGCACTTCTTCCGCCAGGCTTCGCGCGCCGTCGGGGTCGCCGATCGCGTTGAACTCTTCGGCAAGCGCGAGCTTGGTGGCAAGCGGATCGCCGTCGCCCGACTCCGGCTCGAGGCCCGTCGTCGAAATCGCGCCCGAAGTGCTGACGGGACCGGCGTCCGCTTCCTTCTTCGCGCCCGGGAGGTCGAGCGAGAGGCTGCCGAGGTCGAATTCGATCATGCCGTCGCCGCCGGCCGGCGCGGCCGCTGCCGCGGCAACGGGTGCGGGCGCTGCCTTGGGCGCGGGCGCGGGCGCGGCTGGCGGGGGTGCCGACAGGTCGAAGCTGAGCGCGTTCTCGTCGAGCGTGAGGTCCGGTGCGTCCAGCCGTGCGGGCGGCTCGCTCGCCGCAACCGGAGAATGTGCCGGTGAGGGCGCCGACGCGGGCAGTTCAGGCGCGCCGAAGTCGAGGTCGAGCGCGGGCGGCGGCTGCATCGCCGCTTGCACCGGCTGCGTGGCAGCGTGCATCACGATCGTGGGCTCGCTGCCCGACGAGGCGGCGGCCGGTGCGGCAGCCGCCGCGGCCGCAGGCGGCTCATCGCCCAGCGAGAAGTCGAGATCGAGGTCGAGGTCCACCGCCGGGGGAGTGGCCGGCGCCGGCATCGCCTGCGTCACCACCGTGGCGCCGAAGGCGGCTGGCGCCGCTGCAGCGGCCGCTGCAGCGGCCTTGGCGCCCTCGTCGGGCTGGCCGCCGGGGCGATACATCGGATTGGCGGCATCGAGCTCGCGGCCCAGCTCGCAGATGTGTTCCCACTCGGGGCCTTCGCCATGCGTGAGGTTGTAGGCCTCGGTCGCGACGAGTTCGAAAGCCTTCGCGTCGCGCCGCTTCGCATAGATTTCAAGCAGCTTCGCGTGGATGGCGACGCGGCTCGGATTGGTCCGCAGCGCCTCCTTGAGGATTTCCTCGGCCTGCAGGTCGCGGCCGTAAGCGAGGTACACGTCGGCTTCGGCCACCGGATCGACATCGCCCGCCGCGTCGAGCTGGCTTGGCGAATACACCATCGACGAACCGGTCGCGGCGCCGCTGCCTTCGGCCGTGTCGATGCGCTGGCCGCCGCTCGCACCGAAGAACGAATCGGGCTGCAGCCGGCTTTCGAGGAAGGAGCTGTCCACCTGAGTCGCCTTGCGGCGCTGGCGCATCTTGTAGAAGCCGAGACCGAGCAGCATCGCGAGCAGGCCGACCGCGGCTGC
Organism: Ramlibacter sp.; assembly: GCF_035548915.1. Taxonomy (GTDB): domain Bacteria; phylum Pseudomonadota; class Gammaproteobacteria; order Burkholderiales; family Burkholderiaceae_C; genus Ramlibacter. The sequence goes on from NZ_DASZSE010000044.1 coordinate 398,639, forward strand.
CGGGATCAGCGGGTTGTCGAGCAGCTGATCGAGGAAGCTCGGCTCGGGCGGCGGGGGAGGCGCCGCCGCGGGCTTCTTCGGTGCCGGCGCGGGTGCAGCCGCCACCGCCGCGGCAGCGGCAGGCGCGCCACTCGCGCTCGCGGCCGCGGGCATGGCGGATGCGGTCGTCGCGGCGGGGGATGCGGAGGATGCGGGCGAGGTGGCCGAGGACGCCGCGGCCGATACCGCGGCCGCGGTGCCGCTCGCGGGCTTTGCGGGTGCGCTCGCGGAAGCGGCGACGGCCGGTGCGGCGGTGGCCGCCGAAGCAGCCGTCATCGAGGGCACGCTGGGTGATGTCGCGGGTGCAGCGGCGGGTGTCGCCGGTGTCGCGGGCGCCGAAGCGGGTTTGACCACTGCAGCCGGAGCCGCGAGCGGCACGGCTGGCGCGGCGGGCTTCGGCATGCTCGCGGGCGCCGCTGCCATCGGCGTGGCGATCGCCGGCCGTGCGCCGCTTGCCGAGCCGGTCGCGGGCGGTGCGCCCGCTGGCGCGGTCGCGCCGGTCGACTTGCCGAGCTTGTTGAGATCGGTGATGTTCTTGTTCAGCTCCGCGACGCGGCTGGCCGCTTCCTGGGCGGCGCGCTGCTGCGCGATCCGGTCGGCGCTGGCCGGACCCCTGGAGCTCGCGACCGCGCCCTTCGAGAGGGTCAGCTTGTCCGGGCTCGCGGCGGCCGGGCCCTTCTCCTGGATCTGCGTCGTGACCTTGCCGGAGACCACGCGATCGCCACTACGCATGTCGCGCACCGGCAGGCCTTCGGCGAGGCGGCGGCGGAATTCGTTGAAGTCGCGCGTCTGGGCAACGAGGACCTGCTCCGCTTCCTTCGCGCCGACCTGCGCGGCCTGGCCGGAGGAAGGAATCTCGAGCACCGCGCCCGCCTTCAGGCGGTTCACATTGTTGCCGGCGAATGCGGCCGGGTTCATGCGCAGCAGCGCAATGAGCATCTGGTCCAGAGAGATGCTCGGGGGCTTGTTCGCGTTGGCGATGCGCGTGGCGTTGTCGCCTTCTTTCACGGTGACGCGCCGGCCGTCGGCCGAAGCCGTCGGTGCGGGAGCCGGTGCGGGTGCCGCGCGCGCCACGGGGGAAGGCGCGGGACGGGTCGCGGCGCGGGTCGCGGGCGTGCGCGACACGGCGGGACCCGCGGCCGGCGCCGAGGGTGCGCGCGCGACCGGTGCGGCGGGCGTCACCGCCGGGGCGCGCGCCACAGGTGCCGTCTGCGCCTGCGAGGGAGCGGGGGTGATCTGCGCGGCGAGCGGCGCCGCGGGACGCCGCAGATTCGGCGGATCGAAAAGCATCGTGTAGTCGCGCACGATGCGTCCGGACGACCAGCTGGTTTCCAGCAGCAGGTCCACGAAGGGCTCGGTGATGGTCCTGTCGCTGGTCAGCTGCAGGAAATAGCGGCCGTCCGGCCGACGCTGCAAGGTGATGTTGACGTTTTGCAGCGTCGGATTGAATTCGAGTCCGGCGGCGCGAAACGCTTCCGGGCCGGCCACGCGCGCCCTGAGGCTCGCGACTTCTTCCGCGTTGATGTCGGCGATGTCGATTTCCACGCGCAAGGGCTCTCCGAGCGCGGACTGCACGGAAACACGGCCCAGAGCCATTGCCTGGGCATCGCCAGCGGCAACGCCGAGCGCAAGTGCAGCCGCGAACGCGAGTGCCGAAACCCGCGCGTACGGTGTGCTTGTCGATCCAGGCGTCCCCACTGCTCGGTCCTGAAGCAGTCTTGTTCTCTTCATGCGGCTCTTCGCCCAGAGGCTAATTTGCGAAAAATGACCATAGCATCAATGTCTTAGACTGACAAGCTGAGACACCTTTTAAGTTCGGACGCGGCCCCCGGGCCTTGAGGGCAGTCCCAATCCTTGTTGTGATGCGACAACGGCCTGTAACGCGAGGCTACAGGCCGTTGGAGAAGCGTCCCGCGCGGGGACGGATTATGGGGGCTCGACGGGAAAGCCGCGTAGCGACTTTCCAGGGGGCCTCGATCGGCGAGAGATTCGGGCGAGAGATGCAGGCGACGATGTAATGCCGCAACGCGCCTATGCGTCCAGCAGGATGCGCAGCATGCGCCGCAGCGGCTCCGCCGCGCCCCAGAGCAGCTGGTCGCCGATGGTGTAGGCCCCGACGTATTCGGGTCCCATCGCGAGCTTGCGGATGCGGCCCACGGGGATGTCGAGCGTTCCCGTGACGGCCACGGGCGTGAGGCCCGCGAGCGTGGCTTCGCGCGTGTTGGGCACCACCTTCGCCCATTCGTTGTCGGCCGCGATCATCGCTTCGATATCGGCAACGGGCACGTCCTTCTTCAGCTTGAAGGTGAGCGCCTGGCTGTGGCAGCGCATCGTTCCCACGCGCACACAGAAGCCGTCGACCGGAACCGCCGGTGCACCGAAGCCCGGACCCTGTCCCAGGATCTTGTTCGTCTCCGCGCCCGCCTTCCATTCCTCGCGCGAGACACCCGCGCCGAGGTCCTTGTCGATCCAGGGGATGAGCGAGCCGGCCAGCGGCACGCCGAAGTGCTCGGTCTCGCTCGCGCCCATGTGCTGCTGGCGCGCCAGCACCTTCCGGTCGATTTCGAGGATCGCGGACTTCGGATCGTCCAGCAGCGAGCGCACTTCGGCGTTCAGCGTGCCGAATTGGGTGAGGAGTTCGCGCATGTGCTGCGCGCCGCCGCCCGAGGCGGCCTGGTACGTCATCGACGTCATCCACTCCACGAGCCCCGCCTTGTAGAGGGCGCCGACGCCCATCAGCATGCAGCTCACGGTGCAGTTGCCGCCGATCCAGTTGCGGCCGCCGCGCGAGAGCCCGTCCCTGATCACCGGCATGTTCACGGGGTCGAGGACGATCACGGCGTCGTCCTTCATGCGCAGCGTGGAGGCCGCGTCGATCCAGTGGCCGTTCCAGCCGGCCGCGCGCAGCTTCGCGAAGACTTCGGTCGTGTAGTCGCCGCCTTGCGCGGTGATCACGATGTCGCACTTCCTGAGCTCCGCGATGTCGAAGGCGTCCTTCAGCACGGCCTCGTTCTTCGCCTGCGCGGGCGCCTTGCCGCCGGCGTTCGAAGTCGAGAAGAAGACGGGCTCGATCAGGCCGAAGTCGCCTTCGGCCTGCATGCGGTCCACGAGGACCGAGCCGACCATGCCGCGCCAGCCGACGAGGCCGACGAGGGGTTGATTTGCCTTGCTGAGATTCATGTCGTGCGCCTTTGCGGTTAGGGAAGGTTCCTCTTCGCCCCGGCTCGTCTGGCGGCCGGGTGGGAAGGGGGCGCGCGACGAACCGGAGCTTTGCTAGCTCTTGGTGGTAATGGTTTTGCGGGTGATCGCGGCCACGACGGCGTCGCCCATTTCACGGGTGCCGACTTTCCTCGTGCCTTCGGAATGGATATCCGCCGTGCGCAGGCCCGACGCGAGCACCTGCGCCACGGCGGATTCGATCCGTTCGGCGGCTTGGGGCTGGTTGAGCGAGAAACGAAGCATCATGGCGGCAGACAGGATTGTAGCCAAAGGATTGGCGATGCCCTTGCCCGCGATATCGGGGGCGCTCCCGTGGGACGGTTCGTACAGGCCCTGGTTGCTCGCGTTCAGGCTGGCCGAGGGCAGCATGCCGATGGAGCCGGTGAGCATGGCGGCTTCGTCGGACAGGATGTCGCCGAACATGTTGCCGGTGACGATCACGTCGAACGACTTGGGCGCCTTCACGAGCTGCATGGCCGCGTTGTCGACATACATATGGTCGAGCTTCACGTCCGGGTACTGCTCGCCGACTTCCGTCACGACGTCCTTCCAGAACTGGAAGGTCTCCAGCACGTTGGCCTTGTCGACGCTCGTCACCCGCTTGCCGCGCTTGCGCGCCGCCTGGAACGCCACGTGGGCGATGCGCTCGATCTCCGGGCGCGCGTAGCGCATCGTGTCGAACCCCTCGTCCGCCCCGGCGAACGCGCCGTCCGGCGAATGGCGCCGCCCGCGCGGCTGGCCGAAGTAGATGTCGCCCGTGAGCTCGCGGATGATGAGGATGTCGAGGCCCGACACGAGTTCGGGCTTGAGGCTCGAGGCGTGCGTGAGCTGCTCGTAGCAGATCGCCGGGCGGAAGTTGGCGAAGAGGCCGAGGTTCCTGCGCAGGCCGAGGATCGCCTGCTCGGGGCGGAACTGGCGTTCGAGCTTGTCGTACTTCCAGTCGCCCACGGCGCCGAAGAGCACGGCGTCGGCCTCCTTCGCGAGCTTGAGCGTGGCCGGCGGCAGCGGGTGGCCATGGCGTTCGTAGGCGACGCCGCCCGCGTCCGCGAATTCCATTTCGAACTTCAGCTCGAGGGCTTCGAGGACCTTCACGGCCTCGGCCACGATTTCGGTGCCGATGCCGTCGCCCGGCAGCACTGCGATCTTCATGAGGTGACTTTCTCTTGCGGATTTCAAAGCGTCTGGGAGAGCCACGGCTTGGTCGCGAGCCGGTGCGCTTCGAACGCCTGGATCTTGTCCTTGTGCCGCAGCGTGAGGCCGATGTCGTCGAAGCCGTTCACGAGGCAGTACTTGCGAAACGGCTGCACGTCGAAGGCGAGCTCGGTGCCGTCGGGCTTCACGATCGACTGGCGCTCCAGGTCGATCGTGAGCTCGTAGCCCGGGAAGGCGTACACCTCGTCGAACAGCTTCGCGACCTGCGACTCGGGCAGCACGATCGGCAGCACGCCATTCTTGAAGCAGTTGTTGAAGAAGATGTCCGCATAGCTGGGCGCGATGAGCGCGCGAAAGCCGTACTGCTGCAGTGCCCATGGGGCGTGCTCGCGCGAGGAGCCGCAGCCGAAATTCCTGCGCGCGAGCAGGACGGAGGCGCCCTGGTAGCGGGGCTGATTCAGCACGAAGTCCGGGTTGGGCTTGCGCTCGGCCGGGTCCTGCCCGGGCTCGCCGCGGTCGAGGTAGCGCCACGCGTCGAAGAGGTTCGGGCCGAAGCCGGTCTTTCGGATCGACTTCAGGAACTGCTTCGGGATGATCGCGTCGGTGTCGACGTTTTCGCGGTCGATGGGGGCGACGAGGCCTTTGTGGAGGGTGAACTTGTCCATGGTGTCTTTCGTGCGTCATCCCCGCTTTCGCCGGGATGACGCAGGTGGGTGTTGGTCACTTCTTCTTGGCCGCGTCCTCGATCTTCTCTCCCGCCTTCTGCACGTCCTGCCCGACGCCCCGGACGGTGTTGCAGCCTGCGAGCACGAAGCTGGCGGCCACGAGCGCGATGATCGTTTTCATTGGGTCTTCTCCTCTTTCAGACGAATTGACGAATATCGACAAAGTGCCCGTGCACGGCCGCAGCCGCGGCCATCGCGGGGCTGACCAGATGCGTGCGGCCCCCCGCGCCTTGCCGGCCCTCGAAATTCCGGTTGCTCGTGGAGGCGCAGCGCTCGCCCGGCTCCAGCCGGTCGGCATTCATCGCAAGGCACATCGAGCAGCCCGGCTCGCGCCATTCGAAGCCCGCGGCCTTGAAGATCGCATCGAGCCCCTCGCGCTCGGCCTGCTCCTTCACCACGCCCGAACCCGGCACCACCATCGCAAGCTTCACGTTGGACGCCACACGGCGGCCGAGCCGCTTCACCATCGCGGCGGCTTCGCGCATGTCCTCGATGCGGCTGTTGGTGCACGAGCCGATGAACACCTTGTCCACGTGGATGTCGTTCATCGGCTTGCCCGGCTCGAGCGCCATGTACTGCAGCGCGCGCTCCATCGCGCCGCGCTTGTTCGCGTCCTTCTCGCGGTCCGGGTCCGGCACGCGGCCGTCGATGCCGGTCACCATCTCGGGCGACGTGCCCCAGGTCACCTGCGGGATGATCCGCGCGGCGTCCAGTTCCACGACCGAGTCGAAGATCGCGTCCGCGTCCGACTGCAGCGTCTTCCAGTACGGCACGGCCACATCCCACTCCGCGCCACGCGGGGCGAGCGGGCGGCCCTTCACGTATTCGATCGTCTTCTCGTCCACCGCCACGAGCCCGGCGCGCGCGCCCGCTTCGATCGCCATGTTGCAGACCGTCATGCGGCCTTCCATCGAAAGCGCGCGGATCGCGGAGCCCGCGAACTCGATCGTGTAGCCCGTGCCGCCCGCGGTGCCGATCCGGCCGATGATCGCAAGCACGATGTCCTTGGCCGTCACGCCGGGGGCCGTGCGGCCCTCGACCTTGATCAGCATGTTCTTCGCCTTCTTCGCAAGCAGCGTCTGCGTGGCAAGCACGTGCTCGACCTCGCTCGTGCCGATGCCGTGCGCGAGCGCGCCGAAGGCGCCGTGCGTGGACGTGTGCGAGTCGCCGCACACCACCGTCATGCCCGGCAGCGTCGCGCCTTCCTCGGGTCCGATCACGTGCACGATCCCCTGCCGCTTCGACAGGAACGGGAAGTACGCCGCCGCGCCGAACTCCGCGATGTTGCGGTCGAGCGTGACGACCTGCTCCTTGCTGATCGGGTCGTCGATGCCATCGTAGCCGCGGTCCCATCCCGTCGTGGGCGTGTTGTGATCCGCGGTCGCGACGACCGAGCTCACGCGCCACACCCGGCGGCCCGCTTCGCGCAGGCCTTCGAAGGCCTGCGGGCTCGTCACTTCGTGCACGAGGTGGCGGTCGATGTAGAGGATGGCCGTGCCGTCCTCCTCGGTGTGGACGACGTGTTCGTCCCAGATCTTGTCGTAGAGGGTGCGTCCCATGGAACTGCTCGTCTTTCTTGGGCTGGTTGAATTCTATGCGGCGGCCGCCTGCGGCTCGGCCGCTTCCGCGCGCGCGCCCAGATGGTCCACGAGCAGGCGCGCCGTGAGGGGCAGGGTGGAGAAATCGCGCGCGACGAGCCCGATTTCGCGCAGCGCCCACGGGTCGGTGAGCGCGATGCACACGAGACCGCTTGCGCCGTGCATCAATTCGAACGCTCGTTTCGGCATCACCCCCACGCCGAGCCCGTTTTCGATCATGCGGCACATCGCATCCAGCCCGGTCACGTGGATGCGCAGCCGGATCGCGCGGCCGGCCGCGGCGGCGGCGTCGCGCATCGCGAGGTAGATCGAACTCGTCGCGTGCAGGCCCACGTGGTCGAAGTCCAGCGTGTCTTCGAAAGCCACCGACTTCCGGCGGGCGAGCGGATGCCCGCGCGGCACGACCAGCACCAGCTTGTCGTGGCGATACGGCCGCACCTGCAGCTCGTGGCCCTGGCCCGCGCCGGCCGCGGCCGCGACACTGCAGATGCCGAGGTCGGCCGCGCCTTCCTGCACGGCTCGCACGATCTCGCTGGAGAGATGCTCCTGCAGGTCGATCTTCACTTGCGGGTGTTCGCGGCTGAACGAGCCGAGGTCCTCGGGCAGGAACTGCACGATGGCGGAGATGTTCGCGTGCACGCGCACGTGGCCGCGCACGCCTTCGGCGTATTCGGAAAGCTCCGCCTGCATTTTCTCCAGGCTGAAGAGCACCGAGCGCGCGTGGTGCAGCAGGCTCTCGCCGGCGGGCGTGAGGTCCACGCCGCGCGTGTGTCGGTAAAGCAGAGGCGTCTCGAGCGTGGCTTCGAGATCGGCCAGTCGCTTGCTCACGGCCGAGGCGGCGATGAACTCCCGCTCCGCCGCGCGGCCGATCGAGCCGAGCTCGCACACCGCCACGAAAAGTTGCAGCGAGGTGAGGTCGATCCGGCGGGCGAAGGAGCGTTCGGTGGGGCGCATGCAGGACTCGGGCATCGCGTGCAGAGATGTCCCAGCCACGATTTTGCTATGGGACGCGGGTGCCCGTCATCGTGTTGCGCGATGACGATCATCGTTGGAACGCAAACGCATCGGACGTTACTCAACAGGGAGGTCTGCATGAACAGGAGATGTCTATGGATTCCGGGTCGCTTCCTCCCGTTGTCCCTGGTTCGCCTTCGGAACCCGGCAGCTCCACGCCGGCCGCCGCCAGGGCGAGCGAGTTGCCTCCCGAGGCACCTCGCGTGAAGTCGCCGCCATCGTTGCAGGACACCTTTCGACCGTTGGCACCGTTTCACCGGACGCGCGACGCTGCGAACCTGGCATCCGTGTCGAGGACCATTCACCGAAATCGCAGTCTGCATGAGCCGGACTTGTTGCTTCGCACAGTTTTCCTTGCCGAAGAGGAGGTCATGGATATCGTGCGGCAACGCGCCGATGCCCGGCGCGAGGGCCGCCCGGACGACGAATTCGCGCAACCGCTGAAGCAAGCCCAGGCCAGGCTCGCCGCAGCGCGTCAAAGAGTCGAGATGAGGCCGGTCGCGCAGCAGGCGATCAGACACAGGCTGCGCCTGCTGCAGGCGGAATTCGACGCTGCGCCGGATGAGAATGCCGCCGAAGTGGGTTTTCGGCTGGGTCGACTGGGCCGCATCGAAGACGCGAGAAGGGTCCTTCAATGGGCCATCGACAAGCACCCGCCGGGTACGAAGGTCGGCGACGACTGCCGCCGACGAATGGAACAGTTGGACACTGCGGCGAATCGACCGGCTGATCAGGCGGCGAACAGCGCCGCCCCAGCCGGGCTCGACGCAATCACTGGCCGCATGAGCGACGCTTTGGAGCGCTGGCGCGCGGACGGAGCGAACCAGCTCGAATTCCTGTCGGGGCCCTTCAGGGGGGCGCTGTACACGGACGTCCCGGAGGTCAACGACGCCGAATGGCAGGCATTCACTCATTGCCTCGGCATGACACCGGCTCAGCTGCGCACTCTGCCCTTCAGCATCGCGAGGATTCTTCCCGACGCCGAGCGATTGAAGCCCGTTGCCCAAGAGGTGCTGGGCGCGAAGCTGAATGCCGTGCAAGCGGACTTTGACCGGCGCCCGGAGTTCTTTGCGGATCAAGCCGGACTGTGGCTGGCGCGGCTGGGGCGGCTGAACGACGCGAGGAAAGTGCTCGAGTGGGGAGCCGAATGGGGTGACGACGAGATCAAGGGAAGTTGCCGCGCGCAGTTGAAGCTGCTTCTTGGCGGCCGATCCCAGGTTTCGCAAGAGGACGAGAGCGCGATGACCCAGCACCTGGACAGTGTTCGCAAGTCCGGCAAGGAGATTTCCGAATCCGACTACCCTGAAGTGCTCATGTATGAAGAAGTCATGTTCGCCCACAACGCGCAGTGGCTGGCATTCCGGCATTTCCTCGGAATGGCGCCGGACGACTTGGCCTCGGTGCCCTTCGACATTTCAGGGATCATTCGAGGCGGCCTTTCCTCCGGTCTCGAAGACGTGGACTAGACCAGGTTTCATTCGGCACGGCCGGCGAAGCCGGATCCGATGGCGCAAGGGCGTCCGGAGATCGAGGCATCCATGCGGCATGGCATGCGATTCGAGTGGCAGCGACAATCGGCGCATGATGCGCACGCGATCCTTCATTCTTCCCCTGCTTCTCGCCTCCGCCGCCGCGTCCGCCCAGGAACGCAGGAACTGGTTCGATGACCCGTTTGTGCAGGTGACTTCCGCGATTCCCGGCTGCCCGGTGCCGCGGCCGCCGGGCATGACGGAGGCGGAATTCCGCGCCGCCGAACACGTGCGCGCGCAGCACGGCACCAGCTGCTATCACTCCGGGCGCTGCCGGCTGCCGAATTCGTATCTCTACGACAAGGAAATCATTCCGCGCGTGGCGCAGTACATCCGGCGCGATGGCCGCTTCGACGACACGAGCGTGTGGGTGCTCGGGGAGCGCCGCATCGTCACCTTGATGGGTTGCGTGAAGACGAAGGAACAGGCCGAGCAGCTGCAGCGTTCAGTGGGCCTCGTGGACGACGTGATGAACGTCGTCGACTTCCTGATGGTCGGCACGCAGGGCAAGCCGAAGTACGAGACGGTGCCTTAGGTCGTCCCAGGGCGCCTCGAGGCACCTTGGGGCAGGGCCGACCTGCGCGAAGCTCGGTCACTGCGGTGGATCGAGTTCCTCGGTGGTGAACGCTCGCCCGCCGATCACCTCGATGCCATCCGATCCCAGTTCGGCGACTTCCGTTCCCGACCTGCGGACCCCGTGCACGATCGTTCGCGCACCGGGGGCGGTCCCGAGTCCGTACGGCCGGTCCTTCGGAATCGTCACAACCGCCTGGCCCGCCGGCACCCTGATCTGCACGTAACGCTTGACATCGGCGGCGCGCTCCCCCTCCCGCGGTTCCCGCGCGCAATAGAGGAACCACGGCCCGTCCGACGCGACGACAAGGGTCTGGTCGCCCGGACATGCATGCATGCCATAGAGTCCCGAACGAAGATGAGCGAGTGTGTTGGGGGGGCTGCCGCCATCGGACAACACCGGCCTCAATTCGGCGACGCTTGCGTTCTCGTGACAGGTGCGATGGGGTGCTTCCAGAACGGTATCCATCATCGGCACCACCGCGGACACACCGAAAAGATACTGGCCGAGCCGGTCATGCCGGGTGAGGTTCGCCGTCATGCAGACCGTGAAACCGCGCACGGCGCGACGCGCTTCTGCCAACACTTCGGACGACGGGGCCGCGGGTGCAGCCGGTTGGCTGAGCGGCACGGACGCAATGGAGTAGTTTCGCACCCTTCCCCGGCGAAGGCCGTCCGCCGGAACGGGCGCCGAGCACAGGCTGAACGAGCGGGGTCGAGCCGCCCCTGCCGCGGCCCGCACCCGCTGGGCGAATCCGCGCTGAGCCGCGGGGATGAACGATTGCGTCGCCGGGCCGCCGGCGCGCACAAGTCCTTGCATGGGCCTGATCTTCTCGTCGAATGAACAAGCCCGCGATTGTGACTTATCGCTGGGCGAGCGGCATCACATCCCGCCGGGGCGACCCCGTGAAGAGCTGCCGCGGCCGCCCGATCTTGTATTCCGGGTCGCCGATCATCTCGTTCAGCTGCGCGATCCAGCCGACCGTGCGCGCGAGCGCGAAGATCGCCGTGAAGAGCGACACGGGGATGCCGATCGCGCGCTGCACGATGCCCGAATAGAAATCGACGTTCGGGTAGAGCTTGCGCGAGACGAAGTACTCGTCTTCCAGCGCGATCTTCTCGAGCGCCATCGCGAGCTTGAAGAGCGGATCGTTCTCGAGCCCGAGCTCGCCCAGCACCTCGCGGCAGGTCTCCTGCATCAGCTTGGCACGCGGGTCGTAGTTCTTGTAGACGCGGTGGCCGAAGCCCATCAGCTTGATGCCGGAATTCTTGTCCTTCACCTTCGCGACGAACTCGCCGATCTTCGCGACGCCGCCCATCTGCTGGATGTCCTCCAGCATGTTGAGCGCGGCTTCGTTGGCGCCGCCGTGCGCGGGCCCCCACAGGCATGCGACGCCGGCCGCGATGGCCGCGAAGGGGTTGGTGCCCGACGAGCCGCACAGCCGCACGGTGGAAGTCGACGCGTTCTGCTCGTGATCCGCATGCAGGATGAAGATGCGGTCGAGCGCGCGCACGAGCACGTCGTTCGGATGGAAGTCCTCGCACGGCGTCGCGAACATCATGCGCATGAAGTTCGCCGTGTAGCTCAGGTCGTTCTTCGGATACATGTACGGCTGGCCCATGGCGTACTTGTAGGCCATGGCCACCAGCGTCGGCATCTTCGCGATGAGCCGGATCGCGGAGATCTCGCGGTGCTCCGGGTTGTTGATGTCGGTGCTGTCGTGATAGAAGGCCGAGAGCGCGCCGACCAGCCCCGTCATCACCGCCATCGGGTGCGCGTCGCGCCGGAAGCCGCGCAGGAAGAACTGCATCTGCTCGTTGACCATCGTATGGGTCGTGACGAGCCGCGTGAACCTCTGCTTCTGCTCCGCGTTGGGCAGCTCGCCGTACAGGAGCAGGTAACAGGTCTCGAGGAAGTCGCACTGCGTCGCGAGCTGCTCGATCGGGTAGCCGCGGTAGAGCAGTTCACCCTTGTCGCCATCGATGTACGTGATGGCCGACTGGCACGCCGCAGTCGAGAGGAAGCCGGGATCGTAGGTGAACATCCCCGTCTGCGCGTAGAGCTTGCGGATGTCGATCACATCCGGGCCGATGCTTCCGTGGTAAACGGGCAGCTCGACGCTGGGGCTGCCGTTCGTGAACGACAGGGTGGCTTTGTTGTCGGCGAGTTTCATGGTCATCTTTCCTGGATCAGTTCGATTTCCCGACCACTGGGGACGGCGCGGTCGGCCTGCGCAGCATCTCCAGCACCTGGATCGTTTCTTCGGCGAGCCCCGAGGCCGCCGCGTCCCTGCGGCCGAGCAGGAGCTCGAGCAGATCGTTGTCGGCGAGTTCCATCAACTCGGCCAGCCCGCGCGCCTCGCGCACCGTGAGGCGCGATTCGCGGGCTTCGAAGAAGCGCTCGATGAACAGATCGTTCTCCAGCAGTCCGCGGCGGCAGCGCCACTTCAGCTTGGAGAGGGCCCTTTCGTCCAGGAGCGCTTGGTCGTTCATGGTCAGACCGCGCGGCGGACCATCAATTCCTTGATCTTGCCGATGGCTGCCGTCGGATTGAGCCCCTTCGGGCACACATCCACGCAATTCATGATCGTATGGCAGCGAAAGAGGCGGTAAGGATCCTCGAGATTGTCGAGCCGCTCGCCCGTCGCTGAGTCGCGGCTGTCGGCGATGAAGCGGTAGGCCTGCAGCAGCCCGGCCGGACCCACGAACTTGTCGGGGTTCCACCAGAAGCTCGGGCAGGAAGTCGAGCAGCTCGCGCAGAGGATGCACTCGTAGAGGCCGTTCAGTTCCTCGCGCTCCTCGGGGAACTGCAGCCGCTCCTTCTCGGGCGGGATCGTCTCGTTCACGAGGTAAGGCTTGATGGAGTGGTACTGCTTGAAGAAGTCGGTCATGTCCACGATCAGGTCGCGGATCACGGGCAGCCCCGGCAGCGGCTTCAGCACGACCGGGTCCTTCAGCGTGCGCAGGTTGGTGAGGCACGCGAGGCCGTTCTTGCCGTTGATGTTCATGGCATCCGACCCGCACACGCCTTCGCGGCAGGAACGGCGGAAGGCGATCGACGGGTCCTGCGCCTTCAGCTTCATCAGGGCGTCGAGCAGCATGCGCTCGTCGCCCTGGAGCTCGATTTCCACCGACTGCATGTACGGCTTGGCATCGCGGTCGGGGTCGTAGCGGTAGATCTGGAAAGTGCGCTTCTGCATGAGTGTCCCGTGATTCGAATCTAGGCGGTTTCGCGCCGTGGCGATAGTACGTACAAGAACCTAACTTGACGCGGGTCAGAACGTGCGGACCTTGGGCGGCACGCTTTGCACCGACAGGGGCTGCAGCTTCACCGGCTTGTAGTCGAGGCGGTTGCCGTCGCGGTACCAGAGAGAATGCTTCATCCAGTTCGCGTCGTCGCGCCCGAGCGGCGCCACCGGATCGTCCGCGGGGCGTTCGTAGTCCATCACCGTGTGCGCGCCGCGGCATTCCTTGCGGGCGGCGGCCGATTCGATGGTGGCCTGCGCCACCTCGATCAGGTTCTCGACTTCGATCGCCTCGACCCGGGCGGTGTTGAAAACGCGCGACTTGTCTGCGAGGCCGATCGCGTTCACGCGTTCGCGGATGGCGGCGACCTTGCGGCAGCCGTCGTCCAGCCCGGCTTGCGTGCGGAACACGCCGGCGTGCGACTGCATCGTGGCGCGGATGTCGTTCGCCACGTCCTGCGCGTACTCGCCCGCGCCCGATGCTTCCAGGCGGTTCAGGCGCTCGAGCGTGCGCTCGGCCGCGTTCGCGGGGAGGTCCTTGTGCGCCTTCGTGCGGCTCGCGAATTCGACGATGTGGTTGCCCGCGGCCCGGCCGAACACCAGCAGGTCGAGCAGCGAATTGGTGCCCAGGCGATTGGCGCCGTGCACGCTCACGCAGGAGCATTCGCCCACCGCGTAGAGACCGTTCACGACCGAGTTGTCGTCGCCGCCTTTCTGGATCACGACCTGGCCGTGGATGTTGGTCGGCACGCCGCCCATCTGGTAGTGGATCGTCGGCACGACGGGGATGGGCTCCTTCGTGATGTCGACGTTGGCGAAGTTGATGCCGATCTCGTACACCGAGGGCAGGCGCTTGTGGATCGTCTCGGCCCCGAGGTGGTCGAGCTTCAGCATCACGTAGTCCTTGTTCGGACCGCAGCCGCGGCCTTCCTTGATCTCCTGGTCCATCGAGCGCGAGACGAAGTCGCGCGGCGCGAGGTCCTTCAGCGTCGGCGCGTAGCGTTCCATGAAGCGCTCGCCGTTGCTGTTCAGCAGGATCGCGCCTTCGCCGCGGCAGCCTTCCGTGAGCAGCACGCCCGCGCCGGCGACGCCGGTCGGATGGAACTGCCAGAACTCCATGTCTTCCAGCGGGATGCCCGCGCGAGCGGCCATGCCGAGGCCGTCGCCGGTATTGATGAAGGCATTGGTGGAAGCCGCGTAGATGCGCCCCGCGCCGCCGGTGGCGAGCAGCACGGTCTTCGCGTGCAGCACGTAGAGGTCGCCGGTTTCCATTTCGAGCGCGGTCATCCCGACCACGTCGCCTTCGGCATCGCGCACGAGGTCGAGCGCCATCCATTCGACGAAGAACGATGTCTTCGCGCGGACGTTTTGCTGGTAGAGCGTGTGCAGCATCGCGTGGCCCGTGCGGTCCGCCGCGGCGCAGGCGCGCTGCACCGGCTTTTCGCCGTAGTTGGCGGTGTGGCCGCCGAAGGGGCGCTGGTAGATCGTGCCGTCGGGGTTGCGGTCGAACGGCATGCCGAAGTGTTCGAGCTCGTAGACGACCTTGGGCGCCTCGCGGCACATGAACTCGATCGCGTCCTGGTCGCCGAGCCAGTCGGAGCCCTTCACGGTATCGTAGAAGTGGTAGTGCCAGTTGTCCTCGCTCATGTTGCCGAGCGAAGCGCCGATGCCGCCTTGCGCGGCAACGGTGTGCGAACGCGTCGGAAACACCTTGGAGAGCACGGCGACGTTCAGCCCGGCGAGGGAAAGCTGCAGCGACGCCCGCATGCCCGAGCCGCCGGCACCCACGATGACCACGTCGAACTTGCGGGTGGCGATGTTCTTGTTCGTGTACGTCATCCTCAGATCCTCCACAGCACCTGGAAGGCCCAGCCGGCGCAGCCGACGAGCCAGACGATCGCGAGGATCTGCAGCACGAGGCGGATGCCCACGGGCTTCACGTAGTCCATCAGCACGTCGCGCATGCCCACCCACACGTGGTAGACGATGCCGAGGATGGTCGCGAAGGTGAGCATCTTCATCCACTGCGGCGCGAAGATGCCCGCCCACTTGTCGTAGCCGATCGCGCCCTTCGTGAAGATCACCTGGGCGAGCACCACGAGGGTGAAGAGGGCCATCACCACCGCGGTCACGCGCTGGGCGAGCCAGTCGCGCGTGCCGTAGTGCGCGCCGACCACGATCCGCCTGGAGCCGTAGGTCGCCGCGGGTTGTCGCTGGGGAATGCTCATCGTTGTTCTTTCGTTGCCTTCATCGATACGTGCCCGGAATCGCTTCGCCCCGGGTCAATAGAGTCCGAACAGCTTCGCGCCGAGCGCGACCGTGAGCACCAGGCTCACCGCGAGCGTCAGCTTGGCCGAGGTCGCACCGCTTTGCTTGCTCACCGCGCGGTGGCTCACGTCCATCCACACGTGCCTCAGGCCGGCGATGAAGTGGTGCAGGTAAGCCCAGATGAGCGCGAGCGCGACGAGCTTCACCACGAAGCCGGCCGCGCCTGCGGCGAACGCGAAGCGAAAGCGCGCGAACGAGAATTCCGAGGAGAGCGAGGTGTCGAACATCCAGATGATGAACGGCAGCAGGACGAACATGAGCACGCCGCTCACGCGGTGCAGGATCGAAACGATGCCCGCGGCCGGCAACCGGTAGGTGGGAAGATCGGTGAACGCGTTGATGTTCCGGAATTCGGGTCGCGGTCGATTCGGATGGGCCGGCTCGGTCATGGCAAAAGCTTCTTTCTGTTCGCGGTCAGCCCAAAATTCTATTGCAATGCATCAAACCGACGCGCGCCGTGCGACAAACGCACCTGTCAGTGCAGCGTCAGTTCAGCTCGTTACGGTAATGGTGCGAGTCGGTGCGGTAGAGGCCGCGCCGCAGTTCCATGGGGACGTCGTTGTACGTGTAGGCGATGCGCTCCACGCCCAGAAGCGGCGTCCCGGGCGCGACTTTGAGCAGCGCGGCGTGCGACGGCTCGGCCGCCACCGCGCGAATCTTCTCCTCGGCGCGCACCATGCGCACGCCGAACTCCACTTCGAACATCACGTAGGTGGGGCCCCTGAAGTCGGCCATCTGTTCCGCGGTGAGGCCCTTGAACGCGTTGCCGGGCAGCCAGACGTCTTCCAGGATGGTCGGCACGCCGCCGAAGGAAAGCGTGCGCCGCACTTGCATGACCGCATCGCCCGAGCGCAGCGCGAGCGCGCGCGCCACGTCGGCCGTCGCGCGGACTCGCTTGCATTCGAGGATGTCGCGCTGCGCCGGGCCTTCGCCCACGCGGTCGCCGCTGTCGGGCACGAGCTTCAGGAACCGGTAGCGCACGTGCTGTTCCGCATGCGTGGCGACGAACGTGCCGCGGCCCTGGCGCCGCACGACGAGGTTTTCGGCCGCGAGCTCGTCGATCGCCTTGCGCACCGTACCCTGGCTCACGCGAAAGCGCGCGGCGAGCTCCATCTCGCTCGGGATCGCTTCGCCCGGCTTCCATTCGCCCGCCTGCAGGCTTTGCAGGATGAGGCCCTTGATCTGCTGGTAAAGCGGGCTGAACGCGGGCGTGCCGGGCGACGCTTCCGCGCCCGCGGCATTGCCGGGGGGAGTAGTGAGCGAAGCGGCCACCGGACTTCCTTGGGTGTCTCCTGCGAATGGCCCCTATCATATCTTATATAAGACATAAGACAAGTTGACCGCTCAGGGTTCCCCCGAGTACACTCGCGAACTCCCGCGGGGGACGAAACGAGCCCCATATCGCGCGACGAATCACCGCCACTTTCCTTATCGGAGATCCCCCCATGAGCAAGAAACCCGTCCGCGTTGCCGTCACCGGCGCCGCCGGCCAGATCGGCTATGCCCTGCTGTTTCGCATCGCCTCCGGCGAAATGCTGGGCCGCGACCAGCCCGTCGTCCTGCAGTTGCTCGAGATTCCGGACGAGAAGGCTCAGAAGGCGCTGAAGGGCGTGATGATGGAACTGGAGGACTGCGCGTTCCCGCTGCTCGCGGGGATGGAGGCGCACGGCGACCCGAACACCGGCTTCAAGGACACCGACTACGCGCTGCTCGTGGGCGCGCGCCCGCGCGGCCCCGGCATGGAACGCAAGGACCTGCTCGCGGCCAACGCGCAGATCTTCACGGCCCAGGGCAAGGCGCTCGACAAGGCGGCGTCTCGCAACGTCAAGGTGCTGGTCGTGGGCAACCCCGCCAACACGAACGCGTACATCGCGATGAAGAGCGCGCCGAGTCTCGCGCGCCACAACTTCACCGCGATGCTGCGCCTCGACCACAACCGCGCGCTGTCGCAGGTCGCGGCGAAGACGGGCACCGCCGTGGCCGACATCGAGAAGCTTTGCGTGTGGGGCAACCATTCGCCCACGATGTATGCCGACTACCGCTTCGCGACCGTGAACGGCAAGTCCGTGAAGGACCTGATCGACGACCAGGAATGGAACAAGAACGTGTTCCTGCCGACCGTCGGCAAGCGCGGCGCGGCGATCATCGAAGCGCGCGGCCTCTCCTCCGCGGCGTCGGCGGCGAACGCCGCCATCGACCACATGCGCGACTGGGCGCTCGGCACCGGCGGCAAATGGGTCACGATGGGCGTGCCGTCGGACGGCCAGTACGGCATCCCGAAGGACATCATGTTCGGCTTTCCGGTGACCACGGCCAACGGCGAGTACAAGGTGGTCGAGGGCCTCGAGATCGACGCGTTCTCGCGCGAGCGCATCGACCTCACGCTGAAGGAACTGCAGGAAGAACAGGCGGGCGTCGCGCACCTGCTGTAACCCCTCTGGCGTCATTCCCGCGAAAGCGGGAATCCAGCGGCTTGCAGTGGCATTACGTCACCACGACATGACCCACCCCCGCGACATCCTCCTCGGCGCGCAGGCGCGGACCGGCGTGCTGCCGGTGTGCGACCACTACAGCGGCGTGGAGGCGCGCATGCGCAAGAGCCTGCAGCTGCAAGCCGAGCTCACGCGGCAGTTCGGTGCGTGCGTGTTCGACGTCACGCTCGACTGCGAAGACGGCGCGCCGGTGGGCGGCGAAGCGGAGCATGCCGCGCTCGTCGTCGAGCTCGTGCGCGGCGCGGCCGCCGACGCGCGCGTGGGCGTTCGCGTGCATCCCGTGGATCACCGCGCGTTCGAAGCGGACGTCGCGACGATCGCGGGCAGTGTCGGAGCACGCCTCGCGCACGTCATGATCCCCAAGTGCGAATCGGTGGCGGATGTCGAGCGGGCCGCGCGCGCGCTCGATGCCGCCGGGGCCAGACAACTGCCGCTGCATGTTCTCATCGAGTCACCCGGCGCCGTGAATCGCGTCTTCGACATCGCCGCGCATCCACGCGTGCAGTCGGTGAGCTTCGGGCTGATGGACTTCGTCTCCGCCCATGGCGGAGCGATCCCGGCCGAGAGCATGGGCATCGAGGGCCAGTTCGCGCATCCGCACGTCGTGCGCGCGAAGCTGGAAATCGCATCGGCCTGTCACGCGCATGGCAAGGTGCCTTCTCATTCGGTCGTGACCGAGTTCAAGGACCGCGAGGCGCTCAAGCGCGCCGCTTCGCGTGCCGCGCGCGAATTCGGCTACACGCGGATGTGGAGCATCCACCCGGACCAGATCCGGCCGATCCTCGAGGCGTTCGCGCCGACCGAACACGAAGTGGAGACCGCCGCGAAGGTTCTCGAGGCCGCGTCGCGTGCCGACTGGGCGCCGATCGCCTACGGCGGCAAACTGGAGGATCGCGCCAGCTACCGCTATTACTGGCAGGTGCTAGAGAGGGCGCACCGCACCGGAAGGCGGCTGCCGCACGAAGTCGCGGAGTGGTTCGCCGCCCCGCATGCATTGAACGAATCCAGGGACACGTAAGCAGTGAAATCCATTCTCCCCACCCTCCTTGCGGCGCTTCTGTCGGCCGCCGCCCCCGTCATGGCGGCCGATCAGTCCACGCCCGAGCCGAAGCCCACAGCGAAAGCACCCACGGCGAAGAAGCCCGCGAAGTCGAAGCACACCGCCAGGCAGTCGCCGAAGCAGGCCGAAGCGATCAAGCAGTCGGAGGAACAGGACCCCATCGACGAGCCCGATCCCACGATCAAGCTCGACGATGCGCAACTCGCCATCGCGAAGCGCGTCTTCGTGGGCGAACTGCCTTGCGAGCTCGGCGCCTCGGTCCACATCCGGGCGCTCAGGCGCGAAGGCTTCTTCCTGGTGCGCGTGAAGCAGACGCGCTTTGTCATGCATCCGGTGGAAAGCAAGACCGGCGCGATCCGGCTGGAAGACCCGGAGCGCGGCGCGCTTTGGCTGCAACTCGGCAACAAGTCGATGCTCATGAGCCAGAAGCTCGGACAGCGCCTCGCCGACGAATGCCAGAGCCCGGAGCAGAAGACTTTCGCCGAGGAGCTGAAGAAGCACCCCATCAACATCCTGGAGCCCGCGGCCGCGCGAGCTTCGGCGGCGGCCTCGGCCGCCAACCCGCCCGGCAAGTCGGGCCCCAACTGACCAATCCAATTCCGGACGAGCAAAAGGACGAGCCATGCTGCAAGCCTATGTCGAACATGTCGCCGAGCGCGCCGCGCTCGGCATCCCGCCGCTGCCGCTCACGGCGAAGCAGGTCGCCGATGCGATCGAGCTGCTGAAGGCCGCGCCGGCCGGCGAGGAAGCGTTCCTGCTGGACCTGATCGCCAACCGCGTGCCGCCCGGCGTGGACGACGCCGCCAAGGTGAAGGCGTCGTTCCTCTCCGCGGTGGCGCACGGCGACGTGCAGGTGAAGGCCATGTCGCGGGCCCGGGCGACCGAGCTCCTCGGCACGATGGTCGGCGGCTACAACGTGAAGCCGCTCATCGACCTGCTCGGCGACGCGGAGGTCGCTCGGGTCGCGGCGGACGGACTGAAGAAGACGCTTCTCATGTTCGACTACTTCCACGACGTGGCGCAGAAGGCCAAGGCGGGCAATGCGTTCGCGAAAGAGGTGATCGCGAGCTGGTCGGACGCCGAGTGGTTCACGAGCCGCCCCGAGGTGCCGCGCACGATCACCGTGACCGTCTTCAAGGTGCCCGGGGAGACGAACACCGACGACCTGTCGCCCGCGCCCGATGCGTGGTCGCGCCCCGACATCCCGCTGCACGCGCTCGCGATGCTGAAGAACACGCGCCCCGGCGCCGGCTTCACGCCGGAGGAAGACGGCAAGCGCGGTCCGATCCAGTTCATCGAGGCGCTGAAGGCGAAGGGTCATCAGGTCGCCTACGTCGGCGACGTGGTGGGCACGGGTTCGTCGCGCAAGTCCGCGACCAACAGCGTCATCTGGCACACGGGGCAGGACATCCCGTTCGTTCCCAACAAGCGCTTCGGCGGCGTCACGCTCGGCGGCAAGATCGCGCCGATCTTCTTCAACACGCAGGAGGATTCGGGGTCGCTGCCGATCGAGGTGGACGTGTCGAAGCTCGAGATGGGCGACGTGATCGACATCCATCCGTACGATGGCCGCATCACCCGGGGCGGCGAGACGATCGCGGAGTTCTCGCTGAAGAGCGACGTGCTGCTCGACGAAGTGCGCGCGGGCGGGCGCATCAACCTGATCATCGGCCGCTCGCTCACCGCGAAGGCGCGCGAATTCCTGGGCCTGGCGCCTTCCACCGTGTTTCGCCTGCCGAAGTCGCCCGCGGATTCGGGCCGGGGGTTCACGCTCGCGCAGAAGATGGTGGGCCGCGCGTGCGGGCTGCCCGAGACGAACGGCCGCCAGATGGGCATTCGCCCCGGCACGTACTGCGAGCCGCGCATGACGACTGTGGGCAGCCAGGACACGACGGGTCCGATGACGCGCGACGAACTGAAGGACCTCGCGTGCCTCGGCTTCAGCGCCGACATGGTGATGCAGTCGTTCTGCCACACGGCCGCCTATCCGAAGCCCGTCGACGTGAAGATGCACCACGAACTGCCCGCGTTCATCAGCAATCGCGGCGGCGTCGCGCTGCGGCCGGGTGACGGGGTGATCCATTCGTGGCTGAACCGCCTGCTGCTGCCGGATACGGTGGGCACGGGAGGCGACTCGCACACGCGTTTTCCGATCGGGATCTCGTTTCCCGCGGGCTCGGGGCTCGTCGCGTTCGCCGCGGCCACGGGTGTGATGCCGCTCGACATGCCGGAGTCGGTGCTCGTGCGCTTCAAGGGCCGGATGCAGCCCGGCATCACGCTGCGCGACCTGGTGCATGCGATTCCCTACTATGCGATGAAGCAGGGCCTGCTCACTGTCGCGAAGCAGGGCAAGAAGAACATCTTCTCGGGCCGCATCCTCGAGATCGAGGGCCTGCCCGACCTCAAGGTGGAACAGGCCTTCGAACTGTCCGACGCATCGGCCGAGCGTTCGGCCGGCGGCTGCACGGTGAAGCTGAACAAGGAGCCGATCGTCGAGTACCTCACGAGCAACGTCGTGCTCATGAAGAACATGATCGCCAACGGCTACTCGGACAGGCGTTCTCTCGAACGTCGCATCCAGGCCGTGGAGGCGTGGATCGCGAACCCGCGGCTGCTCGAGGCGGACGAGGACGCCGAATATGCCGCGGTGATCGAGATCGACCTCGCAGGGATCACCGAGCCTCTTCTGTGCTGCCCGAACGACCCGGACGACGTGAAGCCGCTCTCCGAGGTGCAGGGCACGAAGATCGACGAGGTCTTCATCGGCTCTTGCATGACGAACATCGGCCACTTCCGCGCCGCGTCGAAGCTCCTGGACGGCAAGCGCGACATTCCGGTGAAGCTGTGGGTGGCGCCGCCCACCAGGATGGATGCGAGCGAGCTCACGAAGGAGGGCCACTACAGCGTCTTCGGCACCGCGGGCGCGCGCACGGAGATGCCGGGCTGTTCGCTATGCATGGGCAACCAGGCGCAGGTGCGCGAGGGCGCGACGGTCGTCTCGACTTCCACGCGCAACTTTCCGAACCGGCTCGGCAAGAACGCCAACGTCTTTCTCGCTTCGGCGGAGCTCGCGGCGATCTCGTCGAAGCTGGGCCGCATTCCGACGGTGGCGGAATATCACGAGGACATGGGCGTCATCAACAAGGACGCCGAGCGCGTGTACCGCTACATGAACTTCGACCGCATCGAGGAGTACGCGGAGGTGGCGAAGGAAGTGGCCGCCTGATCCGAAGCGCGGCGAAACGCGAGAAGGAAAGCGAAGAGAGCGGCTGGTGGGCCGCTCTCTCTTTTTTGGATCCCCGCTTGCGCGGGGATGACGCTTGCTGCGCTACGCGTCAGTTGCGGTCGGCCTTGGCGCGACGCACTGCCCGCGGCGCTGCGGGCATGGGCTGCTCCGCGGCGCTCGGGGACACAGCTTGCGGCGCTGCCTGCGGCGCTGCTTCGGCAGCCGGTGCGGCTGCTTCGGGTCCGGCGCCCATGGTCGTCGTGGTGCTCTCGCTCTCGGCGAGCGCAGGTGCCTGCTCCTGCCGGATGATCGCGACGCCCGGCGCTGCGCTGCTCGTGCTGCCCACCGTCTCGCCGCCGCCCGCGGGACCCGGCGAGCCGGCCGCGACGCCGCCACCGGCGCCACCGGCGCCGCCCGTACCACCGGTTCCACCGGTTCCACCGGTTCCGCCGGTGCTGCCGCCCGCGCCACCCGTGCCACCCGTGCCACCGCCCGTGCCGCCGCCGGTGCCGCCGCCCGTGCCGCCGCCCGTGCCG
>NZ_DASZSE010000045.1:0-62004 GCF_035548915.1 Ramlibacter sp.
ATCCAGGGCAACGGCACGGAGCTCAGGCGCAACGCCTACGACGGCAACGGCAACTTGCTTGCGCAGCGCGTGTACGCGAGCGACAGCAACAACCTGAAGTACTCGGTGTGGTACGACCAGGACGGCAACGGCTACGCCGACGTCGACGGCGCGGGCAACGTGCAAGGCTACGTGCTGCAGGACCCGAATCAGACGCTGAAGTACGCCTACACCTACGAGGCGGGTGAGAGCTATCGGGAGAAGACGGAAACCGGAACGCGCACGAGCGGAACCGGAACGGGAGGAGCGGGCACCACCACGAGCGTCTATGACGCCAACGGCTACCTCGTGGGCGTGAAGACCGACCAGCAGGCGAACGACCGCAAGATCGTGAACGACTCGACCGGCAAGGTGCTGTACGTGAACCAGAACGGGCATGTTCAACGCGAACTCATTGCGAACGGTGAAGTGCTGGGCCGCTACGGCGAAGTGGTGAACAGCCAGGAGCCGAAGGACAAGGACGGCAACCCGGTGTTCGAGAGCATCGCGGACTTCGCCTTCGGCTTCGACAGCGTGGCGGGCAACACCCCGGATACGCCGGATCGCACACACGTGGTGGGCGCAGGCGACACGCTCGAAGCACTGGCGCAGGCGTACTACGGGGACAGCCGCCTTTGGTATCGCATCGCCGATGCGAACGGCCTGAGCAGCAACGCGGATCTGAAGCCCGGAGCAGTGCTGAAGATTCCGGGAACGGAGGTCAACGCCAACAGCGCCACCACCTTCAAGCCCTACGACCCGAGCGCGGTGATCGGAGACAAGACGCCGGTGGTGCCGGTGCCCAAGCAGCATCACAGCTGGTTCGGTGACCTGCTCGCGATCGTGGTTGCGATCGTCGTGACCAGTTTCCTGGGCGCAGTCCCAGGCAATGTCGCATTGCAGGCCGTGGAGATGGCAGCGGGCAACCAGGAGCGCTTCAGCTGGAAGTCGGTGGCGATGTCCGCCGTCTCCGCCGGGGTGACGCAGGGGCTCGGCGGCGTCGACTTCACGGGAAGCGGGGTGCTGGACAGCGCCGGCAATGGGATCGCGCGCGCGGCGGTAGCGAACACCCTCACGCAGGGCGTCGGGGTGGCGACTGGCATGCAGAAGTCCTTCGATTGGAGTGGCCCCCTGGCTTCGGCGGTCGGCGCTGGTGTCGGACAAGCCGTCGGGCCGGCATTGGGTGCGACGTTCGGCGACTCGGCCGCCGGTCGCTTCGCCGCCGGTGTCGCAACGGGACTCGTCGCGGGTGCCGCGACCGCCGTGGCACATGGCGGCAAGGTGACTGTTCAGCAGATTGCGGTCGATGCGTTCGGACAAATGATCGGTTCGAGCCTGGCAAGCGTGCAGTTCTCGGGCGGATCGAGTTCGACCGCAGCGGCTCCCCAGCCTGGGGAACTCGGCAGCGGCACGTTCGACACGGCCGATGCCGACTCGTTGATGTTCGAGCGCTTCGGGGCGGACGCACCGAACGTCTCTGCGATGGGCGCACCGGCAGCGCCGGAGATGAGCCTGGAGCAGTTGCGCGCCGAGGAAATCGGCTATCGCAACCACTACGAGGTGCGAGCAGACGGCCGCAGCCTGTGGGGCATCGCGCAGTACATGGCCGGCGCAGGAGCGAGCAACGCGCAGGTCAACGCGATCAAGAACGGCCTGATCGCCGCCAACCCGGCACTGGCCGATCCGAACTCGGTTCCGGCGAACGGGTTCGTGAACACGGCTTTCTCGGGCGTGACGTTCGATTCAGCCGACGTTGCACGCATCTACGGTGCCGATGCGCGGTATCAGTCCGCCGCGGCGGAAACAGCGCGTCTGGCTGCACTGGCGGACGTGAACAACCCGGCTGGCTTCAGGAGCGCAAGCCCTGGCTATGCTGCCGCGCAAGCCTCGGGGCTGAGCTACGGAGGCTCGTGGGGGCTGCAAGACGAGGCGCCTTACGGCATGGCACTTGCCAGGGTGCAGGGCGAATGGAACGGTGGCGCGATTGGTGGGCGTGGAACCGCGGTCGACCCATCGTTCGTTAACTCCGAAACCGCCAGTGCTCAATTCACACACGCGCAGCCATCGGATCATGTAGGCCAGTGGTTGCAAGGCTTGAATGTGCCGGAAATTCCAGGAGTCGGTTGGCTCTCGCAGAGTCAAGCGACTTCTTCGGCGGCCTACTGGCAGTCAAGATTGGACAGCAGCAACGGCAACCCAATCTATGCCCTTGCTCAAGGGGCAGCGCAGCTATGGGCTGATCATGCGCAAGAAGTCGGCACCATCGCGCTCTCGATGCGAGGCGGAACGACCGCTTCGAGCCGGCTCGGTGCCGTTGAAGACTCTGCGACGCCGCTTGGGAGTGGTTGGTCAGTAATGTCACCACGTGGCTTGGGCTCTGCAACGGGTCCACTTCCGAAGGGCTACGTGACAGTTTCTCGGTGGGTAGGTACTGATGAAGCTGCTGCGTGGATCGAAAACGGCGGAACAGCAATTCCGGCTGGTATCGGCGCAGGCAATCGCGTCTATGTCACTGACTTCGCCTCGGCAAAACCTGGAGGTACAGGTCCGATCCGCATTGACTTTGCTGTGCCGCAGCAGGCACTAGGAAGCGGTGGCAAGACGGAGTGGCATCAAATTTTCCAGCCTGCCCAGAGGGTGCCTGTCTACAATGTGCGAATTCATGTGCCCGATGGCATCACGATTCCGAGGCAATAGATGAAGACTTCAATTCGCGTCTCGGCGCACGGCGGCATTGTCGTGCGAAAGGCTGCGTTGGCGGCAAAGGGAGTTACAGAAGCAAGCGTATTCTCGGCGATGGAGGCCGATCAACCCGAGGAGGCTAGCGACGATCTTCTTTCGTTTGGTCCTTCTTTTGGAGAAGAGGCTATGAATGAGTTTGTGCGACGATTGCAAGGACTCGGCCTGGAGTACGTTGACGATTTCTTCTGCATCCACACGGACATCCCCGAATGGTGCAGTTTGAGAGCCGAGCTGGCATAAGTGTTGGCGTCAATCGCAAAAAGGGGAGCCTGTCCTGAATTTTGTGTGAGGCATAGCATGACCGACCAGGAGCATTTATGCCAAGCAGAACGAAGCATAAGAACGCGGAGATCGCCGCGCGCAGCGCTGCGCATCCCCAAGAAGCTGATGGACCAGTCTGCGGCCCGATGACCGGCGAGGAGGTCAACGCCGCCACGCTGGCGTTGAAGAAAGCGCTGATCGAGCGCGTGATGGGTGCCGAGCTGAGCCACCACCTGGGCCAAGCGGACGCCGAGGCCGCCAACCACCGCAACGGCACGAGCGCCAAGACGGTGATCACTGGCGAAGGCCCGGTGCGCGTGGACATCCCGCGCGACCGCGCCGGCAGCTTTGCGCCGATCCTGATTCCCAAGCACGAGCGGCGCTTCACCGGCTTTGACGACAAGATCATCGCGATGTATGAAGTTGACCCCTTTTCACGGACACCTTACCGTTTCGAACGGAGGAGTCCGACATGCCCAAGTCCAAGCCGCCCTACCCGGCGGAGTTTCGTCAACAGCTCGTCGAATTGGCTGGTGCCGGCCGCACGCCAGCGGAACCTGTCACGCGAGTTCGGCGTCAGCGCGCAGAGCATCACCAACTGGATCGCACAGCACGCGCGTAACCGCGGCAAAGCGCTGCCCGGCAAAGAAGGCCTGAAATCGGCCGAGCGGGAGGAACTCGTGCGGCTGCGGCGCAAGCTGCGCCAAGTGGAGCAGGAGCGCGACATCCTGGTAAAGGCTACGGCCTGGTTCGCCGCCTGACACGACAAGACGTCCACGCCGTCTTCGAGCTCGTGAGCGCGATCCAGGCCGACTCCGCCAACAGGATGCCGCTGCGCACCATGTGCCGTGTGCTGCGCGTATCGGCCAGCGGCTACTACGACTGGCTGCATCGTCCGCCCAGTGCACGCGCGATCGCCAACGCGGTCTTGACTGAACAGATCCGGCGCGTGCACGCGGACTCCGACGAAACGTATGGCATGCCGCGCGTGTGTGAGCAGCTCCGCCACGAAGGCCAGTGCGCAAGCAGAAAGCGCGTGGCGCGTCTGATGCGGCGAGCGCGTATCAAAGGAGTCAGTCGCCGACGCGCCTTCGTGGTGACCACCGCGCGCAATGTTCGCGCGAAGCCAGCACCGGAACTGGTGAATCGTCAGTTCCGCGCCGCGGCTTCCAAAGAGCCAACTGTTCAAGTTCACTACTGAAACTGGCGGAACATCTATCGTGATTCGCAGGGGCCAATGATGACAAATGACGATCTCTATGACTACGCCGGCAAAGTGAACTCGCGCGCGGACTTCGTGCAGTTTGTGCAACACCTGAATGAGGATCGCCGAGCACACAACCCTGAGTGGGAAAACGGCACGCTCGACCAGTTCTTAAGCGGGCTCTCTGCATTCGCGAACGACATGGGAGGCTATTACAGGAACATGGGTGAGACTGTCGACATCGAACACATCACCTGGCGCATGGTTGCGCAGATGCTTCTGGCAGCCACCGTGTACGGCAATTAGTACGGTGTACGAAAGCTAGATTGATGTCCTAAGGATGGGAAATTGGGGTCGGATTCCAATTTCTGGATACCAAATCCTCGACACGTGGGCCGCGCCTGCCGTGTTCAAGGCGCAGCTGGGCTACACCACCGAGCGCCCTGGGCGAGGTGATCCTGGGGCGGCACGGAGGTCCGTCGTAACGCGTATGACGGCAACGGCAACCTGCTGTCGCAGCGCGTGTACGCGAGCGACAGCAACAACCTGAAGTACTCGGTGTGGTACGACCAGGACGGCAGCGGCTACGTCGACATCGATGGCGCGGGCAGTTCTGATCTTTCCCGGATCGACCAGCTAACCGAGACAAAAGTCTCCCCCGGGTTCATAGGCCCGACCGGGGGATTCGCGGCTATCCTCTTTCGCGCCGAATCCCGGCGATGAAGATTCAGAGGAAGAGAAGTTGAGGCCCTATATCAGAAGAATCGCCAGCGCGCTCACCGCTTGCGCGCTGCTTGCGCTCGGTGGTTGCGCCAGTTTCGAATTTACGAAACCTGCACAAGTGCAGCAGCGTCCGATCACATTGAAGAATGGCGGGGACGAACTGTCCGGTTGGACTGACTTGCCGATCGGTGTCTACCGGGTACCCGGTAGCCAAGTCGTGATCTCGGGTCACCAGAAGGGACAAGGCGCTTCGCTGCTGTTCGGGCTGGTCGGCGTTGCCGTGGCGCATGCAGCCAACGCCAGTGCCGGGGCTGAAGCCGTGAAGGCAGCCGAACAGAGTCTGCATATCAAGCTGGATGCGCCGTTGGAGCGATCCATCCGCGAAATCACCGCGTCCCCCGCCTACAGCTCCACATTCACCCTTTCGGAAAAGCCGGGACAGATGAAGCTGCTCGTGACGCCCGGGGTGATTCTTTCCTTCGTGACCGAGGACACCTTGCGGCCGTACGTGGTGCTCAAGGCGACGCTCATGGGCTCGGAGCCGAAGCCTGTGTGGACAGGGCGCTACATCGCTTCGACTGGCGCGCCCCGCGCACTCCTTGGCGACAGCGGCTGGCTCGAAAACGGCGCGGCCGATCTGCACAAGACCATTGAGATCGATTTGAGCGTGGCGATCCGGACGCTCGCAACCGACGTGACCAAGCCTTATGCCCGCAACGACCAGAACCTTGTGATGGTGGAGGGCAACCTTCCGTACCTGAAGCGTCGTGTGAGCGTCGTAGGGTATCCGCTGGCGGAGGACGACCAATACCTGACGTTCATTCCGAAGATAGGTGACGCGGCGGTGTTTGCCGGCGTGAACATCCTCGACAAGACCACGATCAAGTTTCATCCCGCGACGAAAGATGACGCTGTATTCAAGCTGATGGACTGATCCCAAGAAAAGACTCGGAATCGCGGGACCGCGACGGTCCGGCGATTCCGCACCGCACTCGGAACTGGCTCGCGCCGGTTTCGCTTCGGTGCTGGGAGGTCACTTCAGTACGGAGGTAGCGATTTTGGCGATTTTGGCGATTTGTTGCTACACTTGGCATATCGGGAATCAGCCATGCAAACAGCGTCCATCCAACGTCGCGCACCTCCAAGCCGCAAAGAGCCCGCTGCTGCCGTTGCCGCGCGTGCGTCCGCTCAAGAGCTGCAGGACGTCGTCGGCGGGCTCAGCGGTGCTATCAGCGCGCGTCTCGCAGCTGAACTCGCCAAGAAGGTCAAGGTGCCGGAAGAGAAGCTGCGCGACCTCTTTGAGACCACAGTTCCTCACGTGCTACAGGCTGAGTTCGAGAGCAATCTCCTGTCTCGTGGGCCAGTGTTCCGTGCCGCACGGGCCAAGCTCGCCCACCTACTTAGTACGGCTGAGCTGGCCGAGGCAGTCCCGGACGTCGCCCTGCCCGTCACTGCGGTAGGCGATGACGACCATCTCACAAGTGAGGAGGCTGCCGAATTGCTGCATGTCTCGCGCTCTCATGTGAATACGCTTGCCGATTCAGGTGCGTTTGGCGATGTCATTCGCACTCCCGGCAGACACCGAAGGCTCGCGCGCGCTCGCGTGCTTGCGTACAGGGAAAAGAGCAAGCAGAACCAAGCCAGAGGACTGGAAGCCATGATGGCAGCCAGTAAGAAGGCCGGCCTGTACGACCTCGAGCTCGAGGGCACCCGCCGTCGGCGCAAGGCGAAGTAAGTCATGCCGCCTAAAGCGCCCGCGACACCCGTCGCGGAGCCGATGCCTCGCGTCGTCCTCGTCGACGCCAACGTCTTCTTCGCTCCGCGCCTTCGGGACCTGTTCATGTTCCTGCATGCCGCGGAGCTCATTCATTTGCACTGGTCCGCTGAAATCGACCATAAGTGGGTGCGCAACGTCGTAGAGAACCACGGTGCCGAACCGCCCCGAGATCCGAGGAGGCTCCAGGGAACGGATTCCAATTTCTTTAACACGTCAACCGCGCCGCCCCTGGGCACCATCCCGCTGTTGCCCTCGCATCGCCGCCTCGACCGAAGCACGGCGCAACCTGTCGGTAAGCAAGTAAGCACAACCGCCTGCAAAACCCACAGCACGCGCGCGGCGCACACTAAACTCCCCCCCATGACCCGCCTCGACGCCGCCGACCAGCTCGCCGCGCTCATGCGCGTGCAGATCGCATCGCTCAGGCAGGCCGCGAATGCGAAGACCAGTGCGAAGGCCGGCGCCAAACCGAATTCCCCCGCGAAGTCCCCCCCCGCAACCGCATCCACGAAAACCAGCGCGGACATCGCCGCTCTCGCGGCCGAGCGCATCCGCGGCATCGCGCCCGACGATCCCGACCGAAAGCGCAAGGCCCTGCGCGCCTTCCTCGAATGCGTGCTGCGCGAAGAACTGGGCGCGGCCCTGGTGAGCGACCCGGCCTTCGGCCGCATGATGGATCACGTCCAGCGGCAGTTCGAATCCGACCCGGCACTCGCAAGCGCCGCGGCGCAGGCGGCCGACGCCCTGCTCGAAGCCGCACGCCGCTGATCAGTGCCGGCGCGGCCAGCTCGCCATGAGCTGCCTCGCCCTCTCCTGAAGCTCGGCCAGGACGACGGTGTCACCCGCCAGGATGGCCTTCATGAAACGCGCGACTTCGTTGCCGGGGTCCAGCTCGTCCGACCGCATCGCATGCACCGCCGCGGGCGCACGCTCGCCCATCGTCAGCAGCACCATCGAGAGCGCGCCGTGCGCATCGGCCTGCTCTTCGTACGCGAAGAGCGACGACTCGAAAGCACCGCGCGCAGCCGGCCAATCGCCGCGCACGATCGCCAGGATGCCGAGCGCCGTCCACGCGCGTGCCTGGTGCGGCTGCGTGCGCACGATTTCTTCGAAACCCGCACGGGCCGTTTCCAGTTCCTGATGCGTGAGCGCGATGCTGGCGCGAGTGAACAACGCCTCCAGCTGCCGCGGGTCCGACTGCAACGCGCGGTCCGCGAGGCGCGAGGCATCCGCCGGATAGCCAAGGTCGAAGGCAACGAGGCTCGCCACGCCGGTTCCCGCCGCGCCGAGTTGCGACGGCGTTCTCCCCTGCGCCCAGCGCCATGCCTCGTGGAGCCGGTCGAGTGCGTGCAGCGCGCGCAGCCACCCGGCGGCGATCGCCGTCGCATGCACGCCGGCGTCGCGTTCGCCACTGGTCCAGGGCCTCAGGATCTGCGCGGAGCGTTCGCAGTCACCCTCCAGCAAGGCGACGAACGCAAGATCGTGATCGATGCCCGCGACACCGGGGCACCGCTTCCGCAGCGCCTCGAGCAAGGCGCGCGCTTCGGCGAGCTGCCGCTGCGCGATCCTCACCGACGCCAGCCGGAAGGTCCATTCATCGGTGACGCCTTCCTCGGCGATGCCGGCCTGCACATATCGCTCGGCCTCGGCGATTTCGCCCGCCTCGAGCGCGGCCTGTGCCGCATCGGCGAGCAGCCGCGGGTTGCGCGGGTCCTGCGCCAGAAAATTCACAAGGCGCGCGAGCCGCGTCGCGGCATCGGGAGGGGTCGTCGTTTCCATTGTCTTTGCCTTCATTTTCCTAAGCCAGGACGTCGCAACTCATGCGATCGCGAAGCGCCTCGCGCAATCGCGCGAGCGCCTCTCTGTGGACCTGCGAGACGCGGCTTCTGCTCACCTCGAGGTGCGCCGCGATGCTTTCGAAGGATTGCTCCTGCAGGTAGTGCCGCTGGATCACGATGCGCTGCTGCGTCGTGAGCGTCGCGACAAGCTCGAGGACGCGCGCGCGCAGTTCGCGCAGCTCCACCCCGCGATAAAACGGGATGCTCTCCACCGGCTCTTCCTTCTGCTCGACCATGCGAGTGCCATCGAGAAGCCACGAGAGCGCGAACGCGAGGCCCGCCTGCGCCACGTACTGCAGCACCTGGTCCGTGGTGCGCTGCGCGGCAGTGGCGGGCTTCGCATCCCCTTCCCCTTCACCCCGGATCGACTCGGCCCGCTGCGCCTGCAAGCGCTGGTAGGCGGCGATCTGCTGCTGCTTCTCCGTGGCACGCTCCAGCCCGTCGACGATTGCCCCGTGCATGCGCCGATCGGCAAAGGCGCGAAAGGGCACGCCGGCATCCGGATCGAACCGGTCCATCGCTTCGATGAGCGCCATGCGCGCGAGCTGCAGATAGTCGTCGAAGTCGACCGAATCGTTGAAGCGCCGGCCAAAATACTTCGCCGCGATGAGCCGTGCGTGCGGCAGATGCATCCCCAGCAGGCGATTGCGCGCTTCGACGTCGCGCTGCCCGCGCCAGAGCTGCCACAGCGCGGCCTCTTCGTCGTCCGCCGCCGCGGGCCGGGGCGGCGCGTCGTCCGGGCGGATGTCGAGCGCGAGCACGGGGCCGCCTCCTAGTGGAACGAGCCCACCAGCGCCTTCAGCACCAGCGCCCAGCCGTCGACCAGCACGAACATCAGGATCTTGATCGGCAGGGCCACCGTGGTGGGCGGCATCATCATCATGCCGAGCGCCATGAGCACGCTCGAGACGATGAGGTCCACCAGCAGGAAGGGCAGGAAGATCACGAAGCCGATCTGGAAGGCCGCGCGCAGCTCCGACAGCATGAAGGCGGGGATCAGCTGCACGTTGCCGATGTCGCGAATCGTCTCGGGCTGCTTCGACTTCGACAGCTCCACCATCAGCGCGAGGTCCTGCTCGCGCGTCTGGCGCACCATGAAGTCGCGCAGCGGCCCCGCGCCTTTGTCGTAGGCGGCCTCCAGCGCGATGCGGCCCTCCATGAACGGCCGCACGGCCTGCTCGTTGAGCGACTGGAGCACCGGCGACATGGTGAAGAGCGTGAGAAAGAGGGCGAGCCCGATCAGCACCGAATTGGGCGGCGTCTCGGGCATGCCGATCGCATGGCGCAGCATCGACAGCACGATGATGCTGCGCAGGAACGACGTGACGCACACGAGCAGCGCCGGGACGATCGCAAGCAGCGTGAGACCGACGACGATACGGACGGCCTGTGAGGTCTCGGCGGACACCGGCGCGACGATCATGGCGCCGGACCTTCGATGCCGCGCGAGTCGACCACGGTCACCGAGTGCGCGGTGCACGCGAGCAGAAACTCCTTGCCGTTCCATTGCACGACCTGCAGGTTCGCCTGCGGCGTGAGCTGCCGCGCGGCGACCACGCGAGGCGCGGGCGACCGGGCATCGCCCGCGACCGGCACGCGCCAGGGCAGCTTGCCGGATTTCAGCGCGCGCACGAAAGCGAACGCGGCGAATGCGAACAGCATCAAAGCGATCCAGACGCCGTAGCCCGGGCTGGACGGGAAGGCGTCGTCCCGGCGCAAGGGCAGATCGGCGGGCATGCCGGGCGCCGCCGCGACGCTCGATGCGGAAACGGGCGATCCCGATGCGGACGACGCAGGTGCCGACGTGGCAGATGCCGGCGACATCGCAGCGCTCGATGCGGAAGTGCGCGCCGCCGCGGATTGGAGCTCGGTCGCGTTCATGGCTTCAAGGGCAGGGGCAGTTCGGTGATGCGCAGCGCGAAGCGGCCGTCCATCGCCACGAGTTCCCCGCGCGCGACGACCTGGCCTTCGAGCATCAGATCCACCGCCTCGTCGATCGTGCGATCGAGCACCAGGACTTCGTGTTCCTTCGCGGCCATGAGTTCGCCCACGGTGAGTTCGACTTCACCCACGCGCACCTGCAGCCGGGCGCGCACCGCATGCAGGGGATTGGACGTCACGGCGAGCGCGGCGCCCTCGACGGGCCGGCCCGGTTCGCCGTGGACTTCGGTGAGGCTGATCACCTGCGCGGTGGGCGGATTGCCCGCGGGCAGGATGCGGATGGAAGCGGTGTCCTGGTTCATGCGTTGCTTTCCTGTGTCGGCCGTGTGCGGGAATGTTCGGAATGAGGCGCCAGTTCGATGGCCTTGGCAAGGCCCCGGCGGCCAAGGAAGGCGTCGCACACGCGCGAGTCGCCCACGAGCACTTGCAGCGGCGCATCGAGCGCGTGCGGCAGCGAAATGACGTCGCCGACACGAAGGCCGGCCAAGGTGCCGAGTTCGAGCTCGCAGGACGCAAGCCGAACCGCTGCGGTCACCTTGTGCGATGCGCAGGCCCGCGGCACTTCGACGAGCGATCCATGGCGCTTCGGCGCGAGGGCTTCGGCGTTCGGCACGATGAGCCGCTCGACCAGCGGCGCGGCCATCAGCAGTCGCGCGGCGATCCGGTCCGCGCCATGCAGCGTGACAACCACCGCGCCCGACCAGCGCCGGAAGATGAGCGGCGCGGGCGGCGCACCCACGCCCGAATCCACGCCCGAGTCCACGCCCGAGTCCACGCCCGAGTCCACGCCAGCGGCGGCGCGCAATTCGGCGACGAGCGCATCGCGCGCGCGCAGGCACAGGGCATTCGCCACGGGCGATGCGGCCGCGGCATCCGCTCCACCCCTCGGTTCGTTCAGCAGCAGTGCGAACCATGCCTCGGCCGTCGACAGCCACGCGTCGCCGCCCATCGGCGACCAGGACTGCGAAGGTGCCTGCGGGCCATCCCACGCGTGCGCACAGGTCGCGATGGCGGAGCTCGCTTCGCGCGCGGCAAGCCACTCGCGAGCCCACGCGGCCCACGCCGCGTCGATGCGCGCGGCGATCTGCGCAAGCTGCGCGCGGCTCCACCACCGAAGCGGCGTCGCTAAGCGTCCTGCGGCGAATGCGGTCCGGTCCATGCGAGCTTGCGTCCTCACTTGTTCTTCATCGTGAAGAGTTCCTGCAGCATCTCGTTGGCCGTGGAAATCACCTGTGACGAAGCCTGGTAGCCGCGCTGCATGATGACGAGATCGCTGAACTCCTGAGACAGGTCCACGTTCGACAGCTCCACCATGCCGGAGCGCACTTTCCCGAAGCCGTTGCCCCCGGCGACGCCGACGTGCCACGCAAGGCTGTTGGTGTTGTCGAAAGCGTTGCCGCCCACCGACTTCACGGCATCCAGACTGTCGAAGCGGCCGAGCGCGAGCTGCGAGCCTTTTTCCGTCTGGCCGTTGGCGTACGACATGACGAGCGTGCCCGTATCGTCGAAGCTCACGCCCGTGAGCGCGCCGGGCGCATAGCCGTCCTGCGATCGGAATGCGAGCGTGGAAAGATCCTGGGAATCGAACGACGTGACATCCGCGCTGAAGTCGAGCGTCAGCGGCACGTCCGCAAGGCCGGCGGGCTTGTAGGTGACGGAGACCTTCGACTGGGCCGGGTCCGGCATGCCGTCGACGAAGGCGATTTCTCCGGCTGCGAAGCTGGCCGAGCCGTCCAGCAGTTCCACCGTCCAGTGGCCGGGGTCGGTCGTGCTCGCGGTGAGCTTCACCGACAGGTCGTGCGTGCCGCCGACGCTGTCGATCACCGTCACGCCCTGCACGGTCTGGCTGGCCGACGTGCTCGGCAGGTTGCCGCTGAAGGTGACCGTCGTGGTCGCCTTGCCCTCGAGCGTGCCTTCGCCTTTGATGCTGATTTCGCCCATCACGCCGTTCGCATCCATGCCCATCACCTTGCTGCCGTCGGCGCGGTTCACGAGCACGCCGTCGGCGTTGAACATGAACTGCCCCGCTCGGGTGTAGTGGATATTGCCGTCGGCGTCCTTCAGTGTGAAGAGGCCCTGGCCGTCGAGCGCGAGGTCGAGCGTGTTGCCGGTCTGGCGCAGCTCGCCCTGCTTGAAGTCGAGCGACGTGCCCCCCGTGTCGAGGCCGTAGCCCACCTGCATCAGTCCCGAGCCGGTGCCGGGCGAGCTGGTGCTGTAGAACAGGTCCGCGAACTGCAATGTCGAAGCCTTGAACCCGGGGGTGTCGATGTTGGCGGTGTTGTTGGCGATGACGCGCAGGCCCTTGGAAAAGCCCTGCAGGCCGGTCATGCCCACGAGGATGGAGTCGATCATGGCGTGTATTCCTTGTGTCTTGTCAGCGAACGCTGGAGATCTGGTCGAGCGTGACGCCGGCAAGCGCCGCGCCCGAGGAGGTGGTGACGGTGAGCGAGGGCGAATCCCCGGCGAGCGACAGCGCAGTGACCGTGCCGGTGAGCGAGCCCGCCGAGGTGGCGAGATCCACGGTTCGCCCGAGGAGGCCCACCGACTGCAGCGCCGCCTGGTTGGCCACGAGCAGCGACATCTTGTCGTTCACCTGCTGGCTCTGTTCGAGCGCGGTGAACTGTGCCACCTGCGCCATGAACTGCTCGTTGTCCATGGGCTTCAGCGGGTCCTGGTAGGTGAGCTGCGTGAGCAGGATCTTCAGGAAGTCCTCCATTCCCATGGGGTTCGCCTGCAGCGGCGAGGCGGTCGGACTCACGGTGCCGATGGACATGTGTTCTCCTTGTCGAAAGATGCGGCGCCGCCCGGATCGAGCGGCTCACCGTTGCAATGGAATGCGAGCACGCGCAGGCCCTGCGCGGCCATGAAGCGATGCACCTGGGTCGCGATGGCCGCGGCCTGCGGAAGACGGGCCGCATCGAGCGCGAGCCAGAGCCGCACGCCTTCGCTGGACCAGTCCGCGTGCAGGCGCACGGGTGGCTGTGGCGCAGTGCGCGGGTCGGTGCGCGCATCGATGCGGCGGCCGCTGCGCGCGGGATTCGCCTCGGCCGACTCGCACGTTTGCGCGCGTGCGGACGCGGATGCGGGCGCGCCACGGCCTTGCTGCGGTGCCGCTCCGGTGGCCGAGCCGTTGGCCGTCGTGAGCAGCGCGATGGAATCCCGTGCGCCTTCGGACGCCCCGAAGGGAAGAGCTGCGCTTGCGAATTGCCCCGGCTCGCACGAGACCGTGTGCGATTCTTCGATCGCCGCTTCGCCGCTCGGAAGCGGCACTGCCGCGACGGTCACGTGAGCCGGCGCGAACGATTCGAGCAAGGTCGAAAGCGGCGACGCGATGCGATGCAACGGCATCGCATTCGCCGCCGGGCCGTCGGCATGCTCCGGTGCCGCCGGTGTCACCGGTGCCGTCGCCATCGTCTGCAGAGGCAACGCGGGCGGCTCCACGCCCAAGCCCATCGGCGGCAACAGCTGCCAGCCCGTCGCGCCTGAAACGCCCTGCGACAGCCAGCCCGCCAGCTGGGCGCGCTGCATCGCGCGTTGCCATGCTTGGCCCTGCGGGTCGTGGAAGGGCCCGGTGTGGCCCACGCGTGGCGCGGCAGGCGACATGGGCAGCGGCGGCAAGCCATCGAAGTTCATGCGGCCGCCTTTCGCAGGCGCACCATCGACCATTGATCGTCCGCCTGCGCTGCCTGCCTGCTGTTCTGTTCGATGCGAAAAGCGGCGAGCGCTTCGTCGCGCTGGCGCACGAGGACTTCGAGTCTGCGCTGGCGGCACGTGACGTCCTCGCGTGCCGTGGCGAGTTCCCGTGCGATGCGAATCTTCTCCATGCGAGCCGCGTCGAGCCGCGCTTGCGCCTGCACGAGGAACGCCAGAAAGCGCGCATGAAGCGACGGGTCGCCGCGGTTGCGCCACGCCTCGGCCGCGCGCGCGGACTGCGACCGCACTTCCTGCGCGGCCTCTTCCTCTTGCGATTCGCACTCGGCAACTCGCGCGCGCAACGCCGCCGCGCGCACGAGGGCGGCGTCGAGCTCCCACTCGCGCTGCCGGCGCACCGCCGCGAGCGGATCGGCGAAGCCACGCAGGTCAGTGGACGCCATGATTCCCCCGATGGGCCGCGGCCGCGAAGATTTCCCGCAGCGCCGCGAGCGACCGCGGCGCGGCCACGCCGCCTTCGCGCTGGCACAGCCATTCGCGCAGCAGCGGCTGATAGGCCAGCGCGCGGTCGAGTTCGGGATTGCCGCCCTTTTCGTAGGCGCCGATGTCGACGATCTGCCGGTTGCGCTCCAGCAGCGCGAGCTGCCGCACCGCTTCGGCCGCCAGCGCGCGGTGCGCCGCATCGGTGATGTCGGGCATCACGCGGCTCGCACTTTGCAGCACGTCGACGGCGGGGTAGTGTCCCGTCTGCGCGAGCTGCCGCGACAGCACGATGTGGCCGTCCAGGATCGCGCGCATGTTGTCGGAGACAGGTTCGTTGAAGTCGTCGCCTTCCACGAGCACCGTCATGAGCGCGGTGATCGAGCCGCCGCCGGGCGCGGTGCCGCAGCGTTCGCAAAGCGCGGGCAGCTCGGCGAACACCGAAGGCGTGTAGCCGCGCGCGGTCGGCGGCTCGCCGGCGGCGAGTCCGACTTCGCGCCGCGCCATCGCGAAGCGCGTGACCGAATCCATCGTGAGCAGAACCTGCAGGCCCGCGTCGCGAAAGTGTTCGGCGATCGCGAGCGCCGCGTAGGCCGCGCGCAGCCGCGCGAGCGCCGGCTGGTCGGATGCGGCCGTGACCACCACCGAGCGGGCGAGGCCCGCGGGGCCGAGCTGGCGGTCCACGAACTCGCGCACTTCGCGGCCGCGCTCACCGATGAGCGCGATCACGTTCACGTCGGCCTTCACGTGGCGCGCGATCATGCCAAGGAGCGTGCTCTTGCCCACGCCGCTGCCCGCGAAGATGCCCACGCGCTGACCTTGCCCGAGCGTGAGCAGCGTGTCGATGGCGCGGATGCCGGTCTCCAGCGGGCGTTGGATGCGCGGGCGCTGCATCGGGTTGATCGGCTGCGCGCGCAGCGGCCGCGTCGCGGGCGTCTTTGGTTTGGGCAAGCCATCGAGCGGCATGCCGAAGGCATCGATCACGCGGCCGAGCAGTTCGGTGCCGATACCGATCTCCGGCCGCGCACCCGCGCTTTCCACTTCGCAGCCGGCCCGCAAGCCTTCGATGGAGCCGTACAGCAGCAGCGTGGCGCGTTCGCCGTGGACGGCGACGACTTCGCCCTGCACGGCTTCGTCCGCGCCGACCGGGGCGCAACGGCGTATCGTGCAGAGGTCGCCCACGTGCGCATCGATGCCTTCGGCCTCGATGCCCAGACCGCCCACGCGCACGATGCGGCCGCTCGCGCGGACCAGCGTCGCGGCGCGAACGGCGGCGCGGTAGGGGGACAGGTTCATGGCTGCTCTCCACCGCGTGCGGGGTCGCATCGCGCCTGCACAAGTGCATCGCGCAATCGGGCGAGCTGCGTTTCGGCGCGGGCGTCCAGCCTGCCTCGTTCGGTGTGCACGACGCATCCCGCTGCCACCGACTCATCGGCGACCCAGCATGCGTCGACCAGTGAATCGAATTGCGTGCGCACGTGTTCGAGTTCGCCGGGATGCACGTGCACGCGAAGCGGCCCCAACGGCTGCCGCTCGGCGATGAGGCGGCGAAGGACCCTTGCCGTGAGTTCGCGCGTGACCGCGGGCGAGGCGACGATGCGGCTCACGGATTCGAGGACCAGCGAGACCATGTCGTCCTCGGCGGCCGCGAGCGCTTCGGCGGCTTGCGCATTGAGACGCGCGGCTTCCCGTTCGATCTGCTGCATGCGCTCGCGCAGCTTGCGCGCGGCATCGGCTTCGAGCTGTTCGCGAAGTGTCTGCAGGCGCTGCGTCTCGCGCGCGGCTTCTTCACGCGACTCGCGCAGGCCCTCCTCGCGTCCTTCGGTGCGGCCCTGCTCGAATCCCGCGCGGCGGTCCTCCTCGACCTGGGCGTCGTGCGCGAGGCGCGCTTGCTCGCGCTGCTGGTTCATCGTGGCCTCGCAACGGCGCAAACCCTCCCGCAGGCCTTCTTCATAAGCGTCGGCGTCACCGCGCGCGGCCGGCGCCCCGCGATGGGGACGCGCCAGCGTGTGGGGACGCTCCTGCACCACGACGTTGCGCAACACGGGCGGCACGGATGTCGTCATCGCGTCGCGCCTTTCAGCCAGGATTTCAGCCAGGATTTCAGCCGGTCGACGGGATTGCGACGCACGGGCGTTGCCTCGAGGCCCGCGAGCCGGCTGCGAAGCGCTTCGATCAAGGCGGCCGCGCGGGCCGTTCGCGGCTGGGAACGGACGTGTCGCGCTTCTGGCATCGGCACCTGCACGCGGCGTCGATCGAGCAACGCGAGCACGCGGTCGCGGCACGGCGCCGACATCAGGCCGAGCACTTCGGCGACCAGGGACGCGGGCTCCTGAAGGAGCACATTCGCAAGCGCGCACGGATCGGCATCGTCCGGATGCCACGCGCGTGCGGAATGCCGCGCCGGTTCCGTGCACGCGAGCCCGTGCCCGGCCATCGCGGCGTCGCGCGGCAGCCCGAGCGCGTCGAGCTCCGCGAGCAGCGCCCGCACGAGCGAGCGCTGCGGCGGCACGAGCTGCGCGATGAGCCACTCGCGGTCGCTCGCGTGCGCGCCATGCAACGCCAAAGCCGCGCGGCGCGCCTCGGTATCGCCGAGCGAAGGCAGGGGGAAGGCCACGCTCACGGCTTCATCTCCATCGCACCCGTTGCACTCGTTGCACCCGTTGCACTCGTCACATCCATCGCATCCATCGCATGCGCACCGGCCACGGCCGGCAGGCGCGTGTCGCTCCCTCGCCCCTGGTCGAGCCAGAGCCTCACCTGCGCAAGCAGCGCCTGGCGCTCGGCGTCCGACAGCGGGCGCTGCGCCAGCCGCGAGGAATGCGACCGCGTCATGCGCCAGGCCGCGAGCACGAGCACGAGCGCGAGGAGTGCCGCACCGGCCAGCGCGGCCATGGGCATGACGCCGTCCGCATCCGCCGAGACGGGCGACGCCGCCGTCTTCGGCGTGGCCGGCGAAGCAAGCGGCGGCGCTTGCACGGCCTGCGGCGTAGCCGAGAACGCGGCCAGACTCTGCACGACGATCGTGTCGCCCCGCTCCGCGACGCCCCCCACGGCGGCGGCCACCAACGCGCGCGCCTGTTCGAGCTGTTGCGCATCGAGCTGCGTCCGCACGACCGCCGCGACGTTCAGCCGCCGCACGGCGCCGGGCTGCGTCACGACCTGTTCGACGCGGCGGCCCACCTGGTATTCCACTTCGCGCTGGCCGCCACCCGTGCGCCCACCGCCGTCCTGCGCAGCCGCGAGCGGCGCAGCGGCATCGCGGATCGATTCGCGCTCACGCACGATCACGCCCGTGCGCGGCTGGCCGGCGGCAGCAGGCGCGCCGATCACGTCCTCCGTGGTCACGCGGACCTGGTCCATGTTCAGCGTGACGTCGACCGTGGCCATGGCCTGGCTCGCGCCGAAAGCGCGCTCCAGCACGTCGGTCGCCTTGCGCGCGAGCAGCCGTTCCATGTCGCGCTTCAGATCGAGGCGGCCGCCCGACGGCTCGGGTTCGCCGTCAGTGGATGCAGCGCGCGTGAGCGCCACGCCCTGCTCGTCGACGAGCGTCACGTCCTGCGCGGCGATGCCGGGCACGGCGCCCGCCACGAGCCGCTGGATGCCGCTCACCTGGTCCGCGCGCAGCGCGGCGCCGGGCTTCAGGCTCAGCGTGATCGACGCCTTCGGCTTGCTGTTCGCCCGCTTGAACAGGCCCTCTTCCGGCAGCGCGAGGTGCACGCGCGCGTCCTTCACCTCCGCGAGCGACAGGATCGTGCGCGTGATCTCGCCTTGCAGCGCGCGCTGGTAGTTCACCTTCTGCGCGAACTCCGTCATGCCGAAGTCACCGGTGTTGAAGAGCTCGAAGCCGGCGGCGCCGTGCAGCGGCATGTCCTTGCCCATCAGCTTCATGCGCGTGGCGTGGACGACGCTCGCATCGACGAGGATCGTGCCGCCGTCGTCGCTCACCCGGTAGGCGACTTTCTGCCGGTCGAGCTCGGCGGCCATCGCCGCCGCGTCCTGCGGCTTCAGGTCGGCGAACAGCACCTGATAGTCGGGCCGCAGGAGCCACACGGCGATCGCGGCCATGACGAGCACGATCGCGGCCGTGCCCGCGATAAACCCGGCGCGGGCACGCGGCGAGAGCGAGGCGATGAATTCCTTGAACATGTGCGTCTATCCTTCGGCCTTCAGATCTGCATCTTCATCACGTCCTGGTACGCCTCGAGGAGGCGCCCGCGGACTTGCAGCAGCAGTTGAAACGCGAGGCGGCTCTTCTCGATCCCGATCATCACGTGATGCAGGTTCTGCACGTCGCCGGTCGCAAGCCGCTGCATGTCGGCCTGGCTCGCGAGCAGGCTTTCGTTCACCTGCGCGAGACCCTGGCTCACCATGTCCGCGAATCCGGTGCCCTGCGAGGCGGCGGCCGCGGGCTGCGCCGTCAGCGCCGAGGGCGGCAGGTCGCCCAGCAGTTCCGGCGCGATGGCATCGACGGGAAAGGTCTGGTTCATTGGCCGCCTCCGATTTCGAGCGCCTTCTGCGCCATGCCGCGCACCATGTTGAGCGCCGCGACGTTGGCCTCGTAGGCGCGCGACGCTTCCATCATCGACATCATCTCGGTGGCGGCATCGACGGCCGGATAGCTCACGAAGCCCTGCGCGTCCGCGAGCGGATGGCCGGGCTCATGAACCTTTCGCTCTTCGACGGCGGCCGGCTCGATGTGAAACTGCGGCTGCAGGGCCGCGATGCCGGCCTGGCCCGCCGCCATCGCCGAGGAAAACGTCTGCACAGCGGTTGTCGCGATCACGCGCAGCGGCCGGAAGGGTGTCTGCCCCGGTGCGGCGACGGTGTTGGCGTTTGCGAGGTTGAGCGCCGCGACTTCCACGCGCTTGCGCTCCAGTTCCATGCCCGCGGCACTGATGGCGAAGATCGAATCCGGGTCCAAGGTCTTGCTCCTGCGGTTCAGCGCTTGCCGTCGGCGGCCGCGCTCTGAAGGATCGAGAAGTAGCGCTGCATGGCTTTCGCGAGCGCCTGGTAGTGCAGCGAGTTCTGCGCCATCCGCGCCATCTCGCCGTCGAGGTGCACCTGCGCGGGCCGCCCCGACGCGTCGAGCACGGCCTCGATGCGCGGCTGCGCCTCGGCAAGAAGCGCGGGGTCGATGCTGCCTTGCGCGTCGAGGCTCCTGCGCGCTTCCTGCATCTGCGCGGAGAAGTCCACGCGCTGCGGGATGTACCCCGGCGTGGCGTGGTTCGCGATGTTCGATGCGATCGCCTGCTGCCTGAGCGTCGCGGCATCCATCGCGAGCGCAAGCGCCGACAGCGTGACGGCTTCGATGTCCTGTGGCATGCGTGCGCCCTCCTACTGCACCACGAGTTCCGCGTGCAGGGCGCCCGCCGCCTTCACCGCACGCAGGATGGAAATGATGTCGCGTGTCTGCGTCTTCAGGCGCGCGAGCGATTGCACGAGGTCGGCCACGGTCGTGCCGGAACGCAGGAACCCGTTGCCCTCGCGCTCATCGACGTCGACGCGCGAATTGGTGACGACCGCCGTGCGCACGCCGTCCGACGTGCGTGCGAAGACGGCCGGCTGCGAGACCATCGTGTCGCTCGTGATCGAAATCTTCAGATCGCCGTGGGAGATCGCCACGCGCGAGATCGTCACGTCGCCACCCGCCACGACGGTGCCCGTGCGCTCGTTGATTACCACCTTCGCGCGGCGGTCGGGATGCACGAGCACGTTTTCGATGCGGGCGACGTAGGACACGAGCTGCTCGCGCTGGCTTTCGGGCACGGCGACTTCGATGCCCGACGCGTCCTTCGCATGCGCCGTGCCGGCGCCGAGCTGCGCGTTGATCGCGGAGGCCACGCGGCTGGCCGTGGTGTAGTCGCCTTCCTCCAGCACGAACATGAGCGGCTGGCCGGGCGCGAGCGGTTCGGACTTCACGCCGACTTCCACGACGGCGCCGCCCGGGATGGAGCCCACCGTCGGGTGGTTCTTCTGGATCACGTTGCCGTTGGCGTCGTAGCGGTAGCCGCCCACCGCGAGCGGCCCTTGCGCGAGCGCGTAAACGCGCCCGTTGGCGGCTTTCAACGGCGTGAGCATCAACGTGCCGCCGACGAGGCTGCGCGCATCGCCCGCGGAGTTGACGGTGACGTCGAGGTTGTCGCCTTCGCGCGCGAACGCGGGCAGCGATGCGGCGATCGTCACCACGGCCACGTTGCGGCTTTGCACCTGCTCGGGCGGCACCGTGAGGTTGAACTGCGCGAGCACGTTCGACAAAGCCTGCCGCGTCGCGCGGTTCGACGGCGAGTCGCCCGTGCCCGCCAGGCCCGTCACGATGCCCCAGCCGACGAGCGAGTTCTCGCGCCAGCCCTGCAGCTTGCCCAGGTCCTTCACGCGCACCGGCGCATCGGCTTCGTCGGGGCTCGCCGGCGCGGCCGGGGATGTCTGGCACGCGAACGCCGCCGCGGCCAGCACGAAGCAACACAACTTCTTCATCAGAGTCCCATCCAGTCGGCGAGCTTGCGCCACCATGCACGCTGCTGCCGCTCGGAAAGTTCGCCCTCGCCCAGATAGGTGATGCGCGCGTCGGCCATGCGCGTGGAAAGCACCACGTTGCCGTCCGAGACGTCCTGCGGGCGCACGCGGCCTTCGAGCGTGACGCGCTGCTCCTCGTGGTTCACGAGGAGCATCTGCTCGCCCGCGACGCGCAGATCGCCGTTGGCGAGCACCTCGCGCACGGTGACGCTCAGGGTCGTCAGCATGCGATTGGCCCGCTGCGTGCGGCCGCCGCCGTCGAAGTCGCCGTTGACCGCGAGCGTGGCCTGCATCGAGCGGCTCGAATGGGACAGCTGCGTCGTGAGGTCGTTCTTCCGGCGCGTGTCGGTGTCCGCGCTCGTGGAGGCGCTCGAATCCTCCAGCACCTGCACCGTGAGCACGTCGCCCACGCGATGTGCTTTCCGATCGGCCGTGAGCGGGCGGAACGTGGCTTCGTCGTAGAGGCTCGTGGCGTGCGCGCAGGCCCCCATCGCAAGCAGGATCGCCACCAGGACTCCGCGCTTCATGGCATCGCCTCCACGCGGCCCTGGCTCACGATGCGGGCCTCCACCGGGCCCGGCGCGCCCGCGAGGCGCACGCGCACGATCTGGCCGACGTCGCCGTCCTGCAGCGCTTCCGCGCGACTTTCGAGGTGAAGCGCGCCGGCGGCGAATCGCAGGCTCACCCAGTCGCCTCGGGCGACGGCGGTGGCGGGTTTCGTGTTCGCCGTGGTCAGCACTTCACCGGCTTTCAGGGGACGCACCGTGCGAAGCGCGGTGGATG
This sequence comes from Ramlibacter sp., assembly GCF_035548915.1. Classification (GTDB taxonomy): domain Bacteria; phylum Pseudomonadota; class Gammaproteobacteria; order Burkholderiales; family Burkholderiaceae_C; genus Ramlibacter. The sequence goes on from NZ_DASZSE010000045.1 coordinate 21,935, forward strand.
CAGCGGACACCGGCGCAGCGCCGCCTGCGGGGCTGCGCACTTCGCGCTGCTGCACGAGCGGGCCGCCGATCGCCGCACCCGCGCCCAGCGCCTCGGTGGCCACCCAGCCCTCGCGCCATGCGTCGACCATGAAGGTGACGGGGATCGTGCGCACGAAGGCGCCATCGACCGACACGTCGATCCACACTGTCATGCGCGGCACAGGCTGCGTGCCGGCGGCGAACGGACGCGCCGCGAGCTCGATGCGCCCCGGCGGCAACGCGAGGTCTTCGCGCATGCCGGTGCTTTCGACCGCGGCGCGCGACGTGATGGGCGCGAGCCATTCCAGGAGCGCGGCGCGCGCCTTCTCCTCGACGCGAACGGATGCGAGCTTCTGCACCGCGCCGCGAACGACGGCCCGCTGCGCGCCCGCCCAGACGAGCTGGGTCGGCGACACGCCAAGCCGCGTGCGAATCCATGCCGCCAGCGCGTCGCGATCGAGCACGGCCTCGCCGCCTGCAAGCGGCGCGTCGCCGAGCGGCAGCGTCACGAGTCTTTGCGCGATGCCGAGCTCGGTCGTGCGGACGAACGCCACGTCGCCGAGCAGCACCTGCCGGTTCTGCGGCTCCACACGCGCGTGCAGATCGATCTCCACCTCGCCCGGCCGCAGGTCGCGCGCGTGCGCGGCCAGGGCACAGGCGAGGCTTGTCGCAACAGCGACGAGGGTGCGGGCTTTCACGTCGGAACTCACTTGCGCAGGTTGTTCACGAGGCCGAGCATCTCGTCGGCGGCCTGCACGACCTTCACGCACGCGCCGTAGGCGCCCTGCGCGAGCATCAGGTTCACCATCTCGTCGACCATCTTCACGTTGGAGCCTTCCAGGAAGCCTTGCGCGAACGTCGCCGCGCCGTCCTCACCCGGCCGCACGGGGATCGGCTCGCCCGAGCCGGGGCTTGCGCGGTAGAGGTTGTCGCCGAGCGCGGCGAGAAGCCCCGGTGAAGCGAATCGCACGAGTTCGATGCGGCCCACTTCCACCGCGTTCGCCTGATTGGGCAGGCGCACCTGCACGCGGCCGTCGCCGCCGATCACGAGCGACTGCGCGTTGTCGGGAATCGCGATGGAAGCCTTCAGCGGGTAGCCCGCCGCGGTGGCGAGCAGGCCGTCCTTGTTCACCTTCAGCGTGCCGCCGCGCGTGAAGGCGGAGCTGCCGTCGGGCATCGTCACTTCGACGAAGCCGTCGCCGCGAATCGCGAGGTCGAGCGGGGAATCGGTCTTCTTCTCTTCCGCGGCATCGAACACCTTCGCCGTGCTCGCCACGGCAACGCCGGCGCCCATTCGAGGAGCCGCGGCGAGCGCGCCGGCGCGGAGGTCGTCCGCGTTGGGCGCGGCCACGGCGGCCGCCTCGCGCACCATGAGGTCGGCGAAGCCGACGCGCGCCTTCTTGAAGCCCACCGTGTTCACGTTCGCGAGGTTGTTGGCGATCGTCTCCACGTTCGTCTGTTGCGCCTGCATGCCGGTGGCGCCGATGGCGAGTGCGTCGAACATCAGGACTCTCCCAGTTTGCGGATGGCGGTGCCGAGCATCTCGTCGTAGGCTTGCGCCATCTTGTGCAGCGCCTCGAAGTGGCGCATCGAATGAATCAGCTGGGTCATTTCATCGATTGAAGAGACGTTGGAGTTTTCGAGCGCGCCCTGGCGCACCTGGCGGTCCTCGCGCGCGAGGGTTTTCATGGCCGCGCCCGCGGCGAAGAGTCCCTCGCCGAGGGCCCGCGGTTCGGTCCCGGGTTCGAACTCGACGAGCTTCAGTTCGGCAAGCGGCGCGTCCTCCTCGCCCGAAGGGCCGAGCAGGAGTCCGGCACCGTCGATCACGGGACTGGACGTCGTCAGCACGATGTCGCCCGCCGTGCCTTGCACGGGGTAGCCCTGTGCCGTGACGAGGCGGCCCTGCGCGTCCAGGCGCAGGTTGCCCTGGCGCGTGTACGCGGGGCCGTCGGGTGTGATCACTTCGAGAAAGCCCCGGCCGGTGATCGCGACGTCGAGCGCCTGGCCGGTGGACTTGAGGGTGCCGGTGCGCATGTCGTGCCGGATCGACACTGCGTTGTCGGCCGCTGCATCTTCGAGGGTCGGCGCCGTCGCGGCCGCGCCCGTCAGATGACCGGCGAAGCTCGTACCCACCGGCGTCTGCACGACGACCGAGCCCTTGTAGCCGGTGGTAAGCGCATTGGCCAGGTTCATGCCGACCTGCCTCACGCGGGTCATGTCGGCCTGCATGCCCTGCAGGGCCACCGCGAACACTTCGCTCATCGAGGAATTCCTTTCTTCACAGCGTCACCACGCCATACGACTTGAGTTCGATGCTTTGCGGGATCTCCGCCATCGAAAGCACGCGCAGATGCGGCACGGCGCGTTCGCAAAGGCTGCGGACGTGGCGCCGCAGATCGGGCGCGCACAGGAGCACCGGCAGCAAATTGCTCTTCATCATCTGTTCGGCCTGCTGCACCGTGCGCGCGAGGAACTGCTCCGCGAGCTTCGGCTCGAGCGCGTGGGACTGCGTGCCGCCCTGCGCGGCCTGCAGTCCCTGCAGCAGGCGGCTTTCGATCAGCGGATCGAGCGTCATCACCTGCAGCGCCGCCGCGTCGCCGAGCAGGCCGCGGCAGATCGCGGGCCCGAGCCGGCGCCGCACGTGCTCCGTGAGCACGCCCGCGTCCTTGGTAGCGCGGCCGACGTCGGCCAGCGTCTCGAGGATGGCCTCGATGTGGCGGATCGAGACCTTCTCGCGCAGAAGGCCCTGCAGCACTTTCTGCACGTCGCTCACCGAGAGCACGGTGGGAATCAGTTCTTCGACGAGCCCCGGCTGGCTCTGGCGCACGCGCGCGAGCAGCCGATCGGTCTCCGCGCGCGTGAGCAGCGTCGCCGACTCGCGCTTCAGCACTTCCGTGAGGTGCGTCATCATCACGGTCGCGCCGTCCACGAGGGTGAACTTCGCCGCGGCCGCCGCGTCGCGCAGCGTCTCCTCGATCCAGAGCGCGGGCAGGCCGTAGGTCGGCTCGCGCGTCGGCTCGCCGGGGATGGACTTGACATCGCCCGCCGGATGGATCGCGAGCCACTGCCCGCAACGCGCCTCGCCCCGCGCGACAGCGACGCCGTCGATCCAGATCTCGTAGCGGTCGCCCGCGAGCCGCGTCGCGTCCTTGAAGCGCACGGCCGGCAGCACGAGCCCGAGGTCCTGCGCGTGCTGTCTGCGAAACACCCTGATCCGCTCGGTGAAGAGACTGTCGGTCTGGTTCACGAGCGACACCCAGTTGCTGCCGACGAAGACCTCGACCGGCTCGACCGGCAGCATCGCGTACGGGTCCTCGGCGCCTTGGGCGGCGCTCTCGTTCGAATCGGCTGGCGCGGCTTGCGTGTCGCGCTCGGCCGACTTCGAGAGCATCGTCGCCGTCGCCAGCACGCCCGTGGCGAGCACGAGCGTCGGCAGCCACGGAATCCCCGGCAGCAGCAAGAGCCCGCCCAGCGCGCCGGCGACCAGCACGAGCGTCTTCGGAAACGACGTGATCTGGCGCAGCGCCTCGCGGCTCAGGTTGTTGTCGGCGGCCGAACGCGTGACGATGATGCCGGTGCCCACCGCGATCACGAGCGCCGGCACCTGCGTCACGATGCCGTCGCCGATCGTGAGCAGCGTGTAGGTCTGCAGCGCCTGGTTCCACGGCAGCCCGTGCTGCATGATGCCGATCAACAGGCCGCCCACGATGTTGATCATGAGGATCACGATCCCCGCGATCGCGTCGCCCTTCACGAACTTGCTCGCGCCGTCCATCGCGCCGTAGAAGGCCGCTTCCTTTTCGATGTTCCTGCGGCGGCGCTGCGCCTCGGCCTGGTCGATGAACCCCATGTTGAGGTCCGCGTCGATGCTCATCTGCTGGCCGGGCATGCTGTCCAGCGTGAAGCGCGCCGCGACTTCGGAGACGCGCTGGGCGCCGTTCGTGACCACGACGTACTGCACGACGATCAGGATCAGGAACACGATGAGCCCGATCACGTAGTTGCCGCCCACGACGTAGGACCCGATCGCGGAGATCACCTTGCCCGCGTTCGCGTCGGAGAGGATGAGGCGCGTCGCGGCGACGTTCAGCGACAGGCGCAAGAGCGTGGCGATCAGCAGCAGCGAGGGAAAGGTCGAAAATTCCACCGGCCGCGCCATGTAGAACGTGAGCAGCAGGATGAGAAAGGCGAAGCTGAAGTTGCCAAGGATCAGGAAGTCGAGCAGGCCCGCGGGGATCGGCGCGAAGAGCACGACGAGCACGCCCAGCACGAGCAGCACCAGCGCGATGTCGCTGTGCCGGCCGAAGAAGCGCTGCGCCGCGCTCATGCCGCCGACCCCGCCCGACGGTTGCGCATCGCGAACACCCACACGAGGATGCGCGCCACGTCCGCATAGAGCGCGGGCGGCACGTACTGGTCGACCTCGAGCTCGTGGAACAACTCGCGCGCGAGCGGCGGGCTCTGCACGACCGGGATGCGATGGCGCGCCGCGAGCTGCCGCATCACGGCAGCGAGCGCGCCCGCGCCCTTGGCCACGACCTGCGGCGCCGACATGGCCGATTCGTCATACCGCAGCGCGACGGCCACGTGCGTCGGATTCGTGAGGAGCACGTCGGCTTGCGCGGTTCTGCGCAGGGCCATGCTGCGGCGAAGTGCCTCGCGGCGCAGCTCGCGCAACCGTGCGCGGATGCGCGGATCGCCTTCGCGCTGCTTGTGCTCGTCCTTCAACTCGCGCCGGCTCATCCGCATGCGCCTGGCGAATTCGCGCCGCGACCACGCGAAGTCGAAACACGCGATGACGAGCAGCGCGAGCGCGATCTTCAGGCCCGCCGAGGCGGCGTCGCCGACGATCGTGCGCGCGAGCAGCGCGGGCGGCATGCCGGCCAGCCGCGGGAACTGCGGCACGAGCGCCTTGATCGCGAGGTACACGACGAGCGAGAGCAGCACGAGCTTCACCACGGCGCGCGCGCCGTCGAAGAGCGTGCGCGGCGAAAAGAGCTTCTTCAGGCCGTTGACCGGATGAAGGCGCGCGAGATCGGCCTTCACCGGCTCCAGGGACAGCACGGAGCCCGTCTGCGCGAAATTCGCGACGATGGCGGCGAGGGCGAGCGCCGCGAACAACGGCGCGAGCGCGGCCCCGGTGTCACGCAGGAGCTGCGCGAGGAGCGCCTCGAAGGTGCCGGCGCTCGCATCGATGCGCCCGGCCTGCGCGAGGAGAGCGTGGTCGTAGCGGAACTGCGCTTGAAGCGCATCCCAGCCCTTCCAGTAGAGCAGCGCCACGGCCACGGTGAAGACCGAGGCCGACACGATGTCCGCGCTTCGAGCCACCTGGCCTCGCTCGCGGGCCTGGCGCAGCTTGTGGGGTGTCGCCTCTTCGTTGCGATCGAGGTCTTCCTGCTGCTCGGCCATTACCGCGCTCCCGCCGCCGGCATCGCCGCCGACATCGCAGCCAGTCCCGCATCCCACGAGCGGAAGATGTAAGTCCACGTGCGCGTCATCGCATCGCCCATCCCCGCGAACCAGAGCGCGAGCATCGCGAGCCCCAGCACGATCTTCACGGGGATGCCGAGAGCGAACATGTTGAACTGCGGAAGGTTGCGGGCGACGACGCCCATCGCCAGATCCACGAGCAGCAAGCCCACGACGACCGGCGCCGCCAGGGCAAAGCCGAGGCCGAAGAGCGCCCCGGCCTGCTGCATGACCATCGGCGCGGCGGCCGCGAGCGGCCAGGGCCGCCCGGGAGGGAAGCGCTCGAGCGTGAGCGCGGCCGCGCGCAGCAGGGCGTGGTGACCGTCCGCGAGGAAGAAGACGAGGACGCCCACGTGATCGAAAGCGGAACTGAGCACGGGCACCTGGCGGCGGGTCACCGGATCGAAGACCTGCGCGATGCCGAAGCCGATCTGCACGTCCATCATTCGCCCGGCCATCGAGATCGCCGCGAAGGCGACGAAGATGCCGAACGCGAGCAACGCCCCGAGCGCGAGTTCGCTGGCGCACGCGGCCAGCAGGGCCCCCGGATCGGCAAGCCTCGCCGCGAGCTCAGCGGTTGCCGGCAGCCCGGCAGCGAGCGCCGCGGCCAGGCCGACGATCAAGAGCACGCGCACGGTCGCGGGCATCGCGAGGGCGTAGAGGACGGGCGTGAGAAGCAGCATGGCGCCCAGTCGCAGCGACACGAGCAGCACGGCCAGTCCATAGCCCTGCGGTGCCGCGCTGCCGAGTGAAGCTGCCCAGGAGAAGTCCACGCGGTGCTTTCAGAACATCGAGGGAATGGACGACCAGAGGCGGCCGGAGAACTGCGTGAGCTTGCCGAGCATCCAGGGGCCGAACACGACGAGCGCGATGCCCGCTGTCACGAGCTTCGGGATGAAGCTGAGCGACATCTCCTGAATTTGCGTCACCACCTGCAGCAGGCTCACCGCGAGGCCGACGAGCATCACGAGCCCGAGGACCGGCAGGCAGATCGCCAGACCCGTCCACAAAAGGTCCGCCATCATGGCGATGGCCATGTCCGCATGCATGCCTGGGTTCCTCCGGATGTTGGCGCGCCCGTGTCGAGAAGTCCTTCGGGTGAAGGCGCCGGGATCGTTTTGTGACCGGATGTGAGCGCGCGGAGACGGATTCTAGGCCTTGAGTGGTAAAAATGTTGGTGTTTGTACTGAGTTATACCTTCGTCTGGTAAACGATCACCAAAAAAAGGGGATTAGTTGGGACCGGGCTGCGGCCCGATCCAGCGAAGTCAGCGGATGCGCAGCCAGCGCGGGGCCCGGAAGCGCACGATGCTCACGTACACCCAGACATAGCTCACCACGAAGAGAGCCGTGAAGAACACGAGCACCGGGGTGTTGTTCCAGAACAGGACGGCCGGAATCACGGTGAGCAGCGTGAAGCCCCAGAGATAGGGGGACGTGCGGTTGTTGCGCATCAGCATGCGCCGGGCCTCGTCGTCGTGGAACACGCCGCGCACGATGCGCCGGTAGATGAGCTGATGGAAGTGCAGCGCATCGGCCACGCCCGGCGACTGGCCGCGCGACACTTTGCGGTAGATGGAAAAGAGCGTTTCCCACACCGGGTAGATGAGCAGGAGCACCGGAAACCAGGGCGAGACCTGCGGGTAGCGCTGCACGAGCTGCACGGTGACGATCGCGATCACCACGCCCCAGAGGTAGGCGCCGCCGTCGCCCGCGAAGATGAGACCCCGCGGGTAGTTCCACAGCAGGAAGCCGGCCGTGGCCCCCGCCAGCGCGAGCACCGTGGCCGCGAGCTGCCGGTCCCCCACCTGCAGCGCCACATAGGCAATCGCGAAGCAGCAGATGAAGGCGACGAGCCCCGCGAGCCCGTTGTAGCCGTCGATCAGGTTGAACGCATGCGGCAGCCCGCTGATGCCGAGGATCGCGACCACGACGCCGAGCCAGGGCATGCGCGCCCACGTTTCGTCGACCGGGGCCCAGCCGATGCGCGGAACGGCGAGGTCGAGCATGCCCGCCGCGAGCACGGCCGCGCCCACGGTGAGCGCGAGCCGCCAGTAAGGCGGCAGGCGCTGGGTGAGGTCTTCGGCGATGCCGCCCAGCACGGGGATGGCCGTCGCGAGCCACACCGCCGCCGCCGACCAGCCGGCCGCCCTGAGCGGGCTGGCGAGGTGCAGGTAATCGGCAAGCGCGATCCAGCCCCAGCCCACCGTGCACGAGAAGAGCATCGCGACTCCCCCCAGACGGGGGATGTCGCCGCGGTGGAATCGCTGAGGCACCTCGTCCCCATAGAGGCTCGCATGTTCGCGGGCATAGCGCATCAGCAGTGCGGCGGTGACGAACGCGGTGGCGCAGCAGATGATGAGGAGCGCAAGCATGACCCGCTATTGTCGAGCTTTTGGCAGGGTCCCCAGAAAGCGCCACAAGGGCGGATGCGTCCACAGCCGGACAAGGCTTGCCGCGTGCCACAGCATGCGAAGCCCCGGCCTGCGGCTCGCACGCTGCGCGCAGTGCCGCGCCACCGCGTCGGCAGGCGCGAGCGTGAAGCCCGCGAGCTGCAGCCGCAGGCAGAAGTCGGCGTCTTCGCAATACATGTGAAAGCGCTCGTCGAGTCCGCCGGCCGCGCGCCACGCCTCGGCCGGCACGAGCCAGAAGGCGCCGCTCACCCAGTCGCATCGCCGCTCGGGGCGCTTCAGCACGTGCCGCCGCCAGAGCGCGAACGGCGTCACCGCTTCGCGCTCGTGGTCCTGCGGCGACCCGTCGCCATTCAGAAGGCGCGGATACGCGCAGCCCACCCGGGGGCCGCGGGCCGCTGCCGCGAGGCGCCGCCAGATCGCGGGGTCGGGCAGCTCGACGTCCGGATTCACCACGCAAAACAGCGGCATGCGGCACGCCGCGAACGCACGGTTGTGGTTGGCCGCGAACCCCGAAGGCGTCGCGTTGAAGATTTCGGTGAAGGCGAAAGGCCAGCCTTGCGCGGGCGCGGCAAGCGGGGCGTCCGGAAGGTTGTGCGTGACGATCACCTCGCGCACGAGCGGGTCGCGCTGCGCCGCGATCTCGCCCAGAAGCGACGCCACGAGGTTTCGCTGGCCGTGGCTCACGACCGAGATGCCGATGCCGTCGCGAGGAGGGGGTGCACTTACAATCGACCGCTGGCTTTGGACATCGGACACGCAATGATTCTAGTCACCGGCGGCTGCGGCTTCATCGGCTCCGCCTTCGTGCTGCGGCGGCTGCGCGAATCGAAGGCGCCGCTCGCCAACCTCGACTTGCTCACCTACGCGGGGCATCCCGGCAACCTCGCGCAAGTCCAGGACGACCCGCGCTATCGCTTCGTCCACGGCGACATCGGCGACGAAGCGCTGGTTGCGAAGCTGCTCGCCGAACTGCGCCCGAGCGCCATCGTCAACTTCGCGGCCGAAAGCCACGTCGACCGCTCGATCTCGGACCCGCTCGCCTTCGCGCAGACCAACGTGATCGGCACGCTCAACCTTTTGCGCTGCACGCTCGCGTACTGGAAGTCGCTCGAGGCGCAGGCGGCTGCAGCGTTTCGCTTCATCCACGTCTCCACCGACGAAGTGTTCGGCTCGCTCGCCCCGGATGCGCCGGCCTTCACCGAGGAGCACCGCTACGAGCCCAACAGCCCCTACTCCGCTTCGAAGGCCGCGTCCGATCACTTCGTGCGCGCGTGGCACCACACCTACGGCCTGCCCACGATCATCACCAACTGCTCGAACAACTACGGCCCGCGGCAGTTCCCGGAAAAGCTGATTCCGCTCATGATCCACAACGCCTTGCGCGGCGAGCCGCTGCCGGTGTACGGCGACGGACAGCAGGTGCGCGACTGGCTGTATGTGGAAGACCACTGCGCCGCGCTCGACACCGTGCTCGCGCGGGGCCGCCCCGGCGAGAGCTACAACGTGGGCGGCCGCTCGGAGCGCACCAATCTGCAGGTCGTGCACGCGCTGTGCAACGTGCTCGACGAACTGCGTCCGCGCGCGAATGGCGCGCATGCTTCACTCATCGCCCACGTGAAGGACCGGCCCGGCCACGACCGCCGCTATGCGATCGACGACGGCAAGATCGCGCGCGAGCTCGGCTGGAAGCCGGCGGTCGCATTCGAGCTGGGCTTGAAGCAAACGGTGCGGTGGTACCTCGACCATGCGGACTGGGTCGAATCCGTGACGAGCGGCAGCTACCGGCAGTGGGTCGAGCGCCACTACGACGGCCTCGCGCACCCCGCATGAAGACACTGCTCTTCGGATGCGGGGGCCAAGTCGGCTGGCAGCTCCAGCGCAGCCTCGCGGTGCTCGGCGAGGTGGTCGCGCTCGACCGCACGTCCGAGCCGCTTTGCGGCGACCTCCTGCGCCCGGACGAGCTCGCGGCGACGATACGCGACGTCGCGCCGCAAGCCATCGTCAATGCCGCGGCTTACACCGCCGTGGACCGCGCGGAGTCGGAAAGCGACCAGGCCTTCGCGATCAATGCCGAGGCGTGCGAGCTGATCGCGCGCGAGGCGAGTCGGCTCGATGCATGGCTCGTGCACTATTCCACCGACTACGTCTTCGACGGCAGCGGCGACTCGCCCCGGCACGAGGACGACGCGACCGGCCCCATCAACGTCTACGGCCGCAGCAAGCTGCAAGGCGAGCGTGCGATTCGCGCTCACTGCGCGCGCCACCTCATCCTTCGCACGAGCTGGGTGTACGACACGTGGGGCCAGAACTTCCTGAAGACGATCCTGCGTGCCGCCGCGCAACGCGATTCGCTCGAAGTGGTGGACGACCAGTGGGGCGCGCCGACGCGCGCGGCGCTGATCGCCGACGTCACGGCGCATCTGCTTCGAACGGTGCAGCCGCGCGAGGCCGGTGTCTACCATCTCGCCGCCGCCGGCGAGACCAGCTGGCACGGCTATGCGACGTTCGCCATCGAGGTGGCGCAGCGCGCGGGGATGGCGCTCAAGGCCGCGCCGCAGACCGTGCGCCGCGTCGACTCGTCGCGCTTCGCGAGCGCGGCGCGCCGCCCGCACAACTCGCGGCTCGATACCGCCCGGCTGCGATCGACCTTCGGCTTCACTTTGCCGCCCTGGCAGCACGGGGTGGCCGCGGTCGTGAACGAACTGGCCGCGTTCGGCCGCTGAACCGCACGACATGAATCCGACGACATCCTCCACCGAACGCCGCGGCATCATCCTCGCGGGCGGCGCCGGCACGCGGCTGCATCCGGCCACGCTCGCGCTGTCCAAGCAGCTGCTGCCGGTGTACGACAAGCCGATGGTCTATCACCCGCTCACGACGCTCATGCTCGCGGGCATCCGCGACGTGCTCCTCATCAGCACCCCGCAGGACACGCCGCGCTTCGAGCAGCTGCTGGGAGACGGCACGCGGTGGGGCATGCGCATCGCCTACGAGCAGCAGCCTCGCCCCGAAGGGCTCGCGCAGGCCTTCATCATCGGACGCGACTTCGTGGGCGGGCGGCCGAGCGCGCTCGTGCTCGGCGACAACATCTTCTACGGACACGATCTGGTCTCGCTGCTGCACGAAGCCGACGCGCGCACGGCCGGGGCGACCGTGTTCGCCTATCACGTGAAGGATCCCGAGCGTTACGGCGTCGTGGAGTTCGACGCGCGCGGCAAGGCGCTCTCCATCGAGGAAAAGCCGCGCGAGCCGAAGAGCCATTGCGCGGTGACCGGACTTTATTTCTACGACGGGCAGGTCTGCGACATCGCGGCGGACGTGAAGCCCTCGGCGCGCGGCGAGCTGGAAATCACGAGCGTGAATCAGCGCTACCTGGAGCTCGGGCGGCTCGACGTGCAGGTCATGGGCCGCGGCTTCGCGTGGCTCGACACGGGCACGCACGAAAGCCTGCTGGAGGCCTCGCAGTTCATCCACACGCTCGAACGCCGGCAGGGGCTGAAGGTCGCGTGCCCGGAGGAGGTCGCGTGGCGCAACGGCTGGATCAGCCGCGACGAACTCGCCGCGCTCGCCGAGCCGCTCGCGAAGAGCAGCTACGGCGAATACCTGCGCGCCATCGCGCGCGGCACGGTGTAGGCGGCTCGGCGATGCAGGTCCATGCCACGCGGCTGCCCGGCGTCGTGATCCTCGAGCCGAAAGTGTTCGGGGATGCGCGGGGCTTCTTCATGGAAAGCTTCAACCAGCAGGCGTTCGACGCCGCGGTCGGCAACACGCATCGCTTCGTGCAGGACAACCATTCGCGTTCGGCGCGGGGCGTGCTGCGCGGGATGCACTACCAGATCCGGCAGCCGCAGGGCAAGCTCGTGCGCGTCGCGAGCGGCCGCGTGTTCGACGTGGCCGTGGACATGCGGCGGTCGTCGCCGACTTTCGGACAGTGGGCCGGCGTGGAACTGAGCGCGGAGAACCATCGCCAGCTCTGGGTGCCGCCCGGCTTCGCGCATGGTTTTCTCGTGCTGTCCGAGTGGGCCGACTTTCTTTACAAGACGACCGACTACTACGCGCCGCAGCACGAACGCGCGCTCGCGTGGGACGACCCGCACGTGGGCATCGCGTGGCCGCTCGAAGAGCTCGCGACCGCGCCGGTGCTGTCGCAAAAGGACCAGGCCGCGCCGCGGTGGGATCAGGCGGAATGCTTCGATTGAGCGAGGTGCCGGCGCGCCCTCGGGTGACATCCGCCGCACCGCGCCCGGGTGCACGCTTGCACTACGGAGCGAGCCACGTATTCACGTCGTCGATCGCCGCCTGGTCCACCGCGCCCGTGAGCGACTGAAGGCGAACGCGCGACAGCACGTAGTTGTAGCGCGCCTCCGCCAGGTCGCGCTGTGCCTGCACGAGCTTTTCCTCGGCATTGAAGACATCCACGATCGTGCGCGCCCCGCCCTGATAGGAACGGCTCGCCGACTGCGCCGCCGTTTCGGCCGAGCGCACCGCCTGCTCCAGCGCGCGCACCTGCAGCACGCCTTCGGTGACGCCGCGATACTCCTTTTCCACGCGCAGCGACAGGTCGCGGCGCAGCGCCTCGAGGTTGTCCTCGGCCTGGCGCGCGCTCGCGAGCGCCTGCCGCACCTGCGAATTGACGAAGCCGCCCGCGAAGATCGGCACGTTGAGCACGACACCCACCTGCTTGTCGGCATAGGTCTGATCGACCGCGGTCACGGTGTCGCTGCGGCTGCGCGTGATCTGCGCCACGAAGTCGACCGTCGGCATGTGCCCCGCGCGCGCCTTCTCGACGTCCTGCCGCGCCGCCTCGGCCTGCGCGCGGGCGGACTGGATTTCGGGGCTTGCATCTTCCGCGTGTTCCACCCAGGCCCGCAGGCCCTCGGGCTCGGGCGGCGCAAGAGGCAGCCGAGCGGAATCGACCGGCGCCACCTCCATCACGGGCGTGTCGATGAGCGCCTGCAGCTGCCGGCGCGTGTAGTCGTAGTTCTGCTTCGCCTGCAGTTCCTGCGCGACCGCGAGGTCGAGCTGCGCGAGCGCCTCGTCGACGTCCGTGCGCGTTCCGCTGCCGGCGGTGAACGCCTTGCGCGCGGCGTCGAGCTGCGTCGAGTACGCCTTCTTCTGCGAGGCGACGAGCCCGACTTGCTCCTGCGCGAGCAGCACCTGCATGTAAGCCGTCGTCACGCGCACCGCGAGGTCCTGCACGGCCTTGGCGTACTGCGCGCCGGCGTCGGCCACCTGCGCCTTGGCCTGCCGCCAGTCCGCCCAGAGCGCCGGGCGAAAGAGCGGCAACCGCGCGACGATCGCGTTGTTGCCGCTCAGATAGTCCCGGTGCGAGGAGATCGGAGCGCCCGTGATGCTCGGCACGGTCGAGTCGAGGTTGTTGCGAAAGCGGTTCGCGCTAGCCGAGATGTTCGGCAGCAGCTGCGCTCGCGCCTGCGGCAGCCGCTCGCTGCGCGCCTCGAAGAGGTCGTGCGCGGCGGCGAGGTTCGCATCGTTTTCGATGGCGAGCCGGTACGCCTGAGACAGCGTGAGGCGCCGCGGCTCCTGCGCGGCCGCGCCGAACGCGGCCACGGCGCAGGCCATCACGATCAGACCGCGCCAGGCGAAGGCGCTTTCGCGGGAAGTCTTCATCATTGTTCTTTCATGGACGCGGCGATGCGCTTCGTGAGCGGGTGCAGCAGATAGGTGAGGAGCGTGCGCTCTCCGGTCTTCAGGACCACCTCCACCGGCATGCCGGGCTGCAGCTGGCGGTCTTGCCCGAGCTTCTTGTACGCGTCCGCGGTGAGCGAGACCCGCGCGAGGTAGTACTGGATGTTCGGGTTGGCCGGCTCCGAGAGCAAGTCGCCCGAGACGGAAGCCACCTTGCCATCCACCACGAGCATGGGCGAATGCGCGAACGCGTTGAAGCGCACGTCCACCGGCATGCCGGCGTGCACGCGGTCGATCAGGTTGGGAGGCACCTTCACTTCGAGCAGGAGCGCCTCGTTCTCGGGCACGATGTCCATCAGCTTCTGGCCGGGCTGCACGACGCCGCCCACGGTCTGCACGGCGAGTCCCACCACCTGGCCCGTCGCGGGCGCCTTGATCTCGGTGCGCTGCAGATCGTTGGAGAGCGCCTTGTACTTCTGCTCGTCCGACTCGACCTCGCGGGAGGCATCGGACAGCTGCGTCTCCACGTCCTTGCGGTAGTCCTGCTGGCGCGAGATCGCCTTCTGGCGCAGCTCGGAAATCGCGCTTTGCGCGCTCATCACGTTGCCGATGATCTGCGACTGTTGCGCCTGCGTGTCGGCGATCATGCGCTCGAGGTCGAGCTGCTGGTTGCGCGGCGCGTAGCCTTCCTTCACCAGGTCGCGCGTGTTGGCGAGCTGCTCGTTCAGGAGGCGAATCTGGTCCTTGCGGCTTCCGAGCATCTGCTGGTTGGCCTGGATGATCGCCTGCTGGCCGGCGATGCTTTCGTTGAACGCCTGCAAGTCCGCCTTCAGCTGCGTGCGGCGCGTGTTGAAAAGCTGCGTCTGCGTGGCGAGCTGCTTGGCGATCTGCGGATCGGTCTTCGCGGCGTCCTTCAGGTCCTGCGCGAAGGTGATGCCGGGCGCGTCGAGCTGCTCGGCCTGCAGACGCCCCTGCACGGCACGATACATGAGGTACTGCTGCCGCACGGTTTCGTAGTTCGCGCGTGTCGTGGCGTCGTCGAGCTTGATGAGAAGCTGCCCCTCGTTGACCATCTGGCCCTCGTGCACGAGCACCTCCTGGATGATGCCGCCTTGCAGGTGCTGCACGGTCTTTCGCTTGGTGTCGATCGCGACCTGGCCTTGGGCCGGCACGCCTTCGTCGAGCGGCGCGAAGCCGGCCCACAGCATGAAGCCGCCCAGACCCAGCACGAGCGCCCACAGGCCGATGCGGATCGGACGCCGGCTGTCGTTGGCCGCGGCGAGCGGGTCGCGCACCGCGGGTTCGCCCACGGCATCGGTGGCGCCTGACGGCGAGACGGAGGTGAGGCGATTCAGAATGTCGGATGTGGCCATGATGCTCAGCGCTTCTCTGAAAATGAGGTTCGGGTGTTCGGGTGTGCGGGTTCCGGCAGAGGTGTTCGCGGGGTGGTTTTCAGCCGGCGGGCAGTGCCTCGGCATCGGGCGGCGCGTTGTGCTGCACGGGACGCACGGGCGGCATCACGTCGGCGGGAGCGCCGTCGGCCACGATGCGCCCATCGCGCAGCACGATCACGCGATCGGCCGCCTGCAAGGCGGAGGAGCGGTGAATCGCCATGAACACGGTGGTGCCGCCTTCCTTCAGCGCATGCAGCGTGCGCAGGAGCGCCTGCTCGCCCTGGTCGTCGAGGTTCGCGTTGGGCTCGTCGAGCAGCACGAGGGGCGGGCGGCCGTAGACCGCGCGCGCGAGGCCGATGCGCTGGCGCTGGCCGCCCGACATCAGGCGGCCCGCTTCGCCGATCGGCGTGTCGTAGCCGCGCGGAAAGCGCAGGATCATGTCGTGCAGGCCGGCCATGCGCGCCGCTTCGATCACCTTTTCCGAGTCGACCTTCGCAAAGCGCGCGATGTTCTCCGCGATCGTGCCTTCGAGCAGTTCGATGTCCTGCGGCAGATAGCCGATGTGCGGCCCGAGCTCCGGGCGGTCCCAGCCGGAGATCGGCAGGCCGTCCAGCAGGACTTCGCCGGCCACCTTCGGCCAGATGCCGACGATCACGCGTTCGAGCGTCGACTTGCCCGAGCCGGAAGGCCCGACCACCGCGACGATCTGGCCGGCGGGCACGTGCAGGTCGATCTCCTTCAGGATCGGATCGGCGCGGCCCTCGGCCATCGCGAACACGTTCTTCAGCGTGATCTCGCCGTTGGGGGCGACGCGCTTCAGGCTCGGGTCGCGCTCGGGGAATTGCTGCAGGAGCTTTTCCAGGCGCAGGAAGGCCGCGCGCACGTTCACGAACGCGCGCCACACGCCCACGAGCAGGTCGAGCGGCGCGAGCGCGCGCGAAGAGAGCACGTTGGCCGCCACCATCGAGCCGGGTGTGAGCTCGCCGCTGATCACGAGGAGGGCGCCCAGGCCGAGCGAGAACGACTGCTGGCTGTAACGCATGAACTTGCTGATTGCCTGCACCCGGTTGGCGACCGACTGCGCGTCGCCGCTTCGGCCGAGATACGTGGTCTGCAGGCGGCGCCAGCGCGCGCGCAGGCCGTCGATCATGCCCATCGCCTCGATCACCTCGGCGTTGCGCAGCTTGTTCTGGATGAAGACCTGCGCGTCGGTCTGCGCGTCCTGCGACGCTTCCGTGAGCCGCGCCGTGCTGCGGTGGCCCCACCACACCATCGCGCACTGCAGGATCGCGAAGCCGAGCGACAGGTAGCCGAGCGCCGGGTGCATCATGAAGAGCACGGCCAGGTAGATCGGCGTCCAGGGCGCATCGAGGAAGGCGAAGATGCCCTGCCCCGTGAGGAACTGGCGAATCTGCAGCAGATCGGTCGCCGCGCGCGAGGGCCCGGCGGAGGACTGCGCGAGGTACGACTCGAAGCTCGCGTTGAAGATGCGCGTGGACAGTTGCTGGTCGAACCGCACGCCGGCGTACACGAGCACGCGCGTGCGCATCCACTCCGAAGTGCAAAGCGCCCCGAACAGGAAGAGCGTGATCAGCGACACGGAAAAGAGCGTGAGCTCGCTGCGCGACACCATCACGCGGTCGTACACCTGCAGCATGTAGACGGTGGGCACGAGCATCAGCAGGTTCGCGATGAAGCTGAAGACGATCACGACCGCGAATGGGCCGCGAAAGCCCCAGAGGGCGGAGGCGAGTTCGCTGCGGCGAAAGAAGGTGGGGGGTTGCATCGGCAGTCCAGTCGGTTCGGTTTCAGCGGCGGGCGGTGACGAGCTTCGGAGGCGGCGCGCCGGGGCCGGGACGCTGCCCCTGCTGGCCCTGCTGCGCCTGCAGCGCGGCCTTGGCGAGCGCGGCCATCACTTCCTCGCGCGCGCCGAACACCTGCTGCTGGCCGTCGCGCAGCACGAGCATCTTGTCGGCCACGGGCAGGATGCTCGTGCGGTGCGTCATCAGCACGAACGTGGTGCCCCGCGCCTTGCGTTCGCGCACGGCCTGCACGAGCGCCGCGTCCCCCGCCTCGTCGAGGCTCGAATTCGGCTCGTCGAGAACGACGAAGGCCGGCTCGCCGTAGAGCGCGCGGGCAAGGCCCACCCGCTGGCGCTGGCCGCCCGAGAGCATGTCGCCGTCGCCGCCCACGGGGGTGTCGTAGCCTTGCGGCAGCTCGGCGATGAACTCGTGCAGGCCCACCGCGTTGGCCGCGGCTTCGACCTTGTGCATCTCCACTTCGCCGAAGCGGGCGATGTTCTCCGCGATGGTGCCGTCGAAGAGCTCCACTTCCTGCGGCAGGTAGCCGACGTTCGGCCCGAGCTCGCTCTTGTCCCAGCCGAACACGTCCACGCCCTCGAGGCGGACCTTGCCGCCGGCCGTGGGCCACAGGCCCGTGAGCACGCGCGCGAGCGTCGTCTTGCCCGACGCCGACGGCCCGACGACGGCGAGCACCTCGCCGGGCTTCAGCGCGAATGCGATGCCGCGCAGGATGGGCGCGGGCGTGCCGGGCGCGCCGGCGACCACGCCTTCCACCTGCACCGAGCCGCGCGGAGCCGGCAGCGGCATCGAAGGCGCCTTCGGCGGCACGGTGTTCAGCACTTCGTCGAGGCGCGCCCAGGCGTCGCGGAAGTTCACGACCGTGCGCCACTGGGCGATGATCTGCGACAGCGGCGCGAGCACGCGCCCGCCCAGGATGGACGACACGATCATCTGGCCTCCGCTCGTTTGCGAGTGGCCCTCCAGCACCAGGTAGGCGGCCAGGCCGAGGAGGCCCGAGCTCAGGTTGAGCTGGATGAAGTGCGTGATGGCCTGGAAGGCGCCCGCGCGCTCGGAGGCCACGGCCTGCAGCGAGAGGAACTCGCGCTGCTTCGTCATCCAGCGCTCGTGGATGTCGCGCTGCATGCCCATGGCTTCCACCACCTGGGCGTTGCGCAGCACGCCGTCGGAATACTGGTTGGCGGCGAAGGCCGAGCGGTTGGCCGAGGTGAGCGGCGGGTGCGTGAAGCGTTCGTTGAGCCAGCCCACGACAAGCTGCACGCTGCCCGCGACGAGCGCGACCGCGCCGAGCACGGGGTGGATCGAGGCCACGAGCGCGAGAAAGAGGATCGACACGGGCACCGTCATCACGGCGGCCACGGCGGGGCTGGAGAGGAACTCGCGCACGGTGCGAAAGTCGCCCACCGTCTGGTGCGTGCCTCCGGGCTGTCGCCGCAGGTTGGCGGTGAACATCGCCATGAACACGCGGTCGCCGAGCCTGTGGTCGAGCTCGTGGCCCGCCGCCTGCATCACCTGCCCGCGCGCCCACTCGAGCGTTTCCATGACCGCGTAGGCCCACAGAACGAGCAGCGTGAGCATGACGAGCGTGTAGTGGTTGCGGCTGTTCACGACGCGGTCGTACACCTCCAGCATGTAGCCGCTCGGCGCGAGCACGAGAATCGATGCGATGAGGCCGAAGAGGGCGGCGCGCTTGAAGTACGGTGCGAGCCCGAACACGGCCTCGCGCAGTTCCCGGCGAGGCGGATTGATGGGATTGGGGGTCATGCCTGCTCCACTTGCACGTATTCCGGGAAAGCCCCGCGGCGCTGCGGCTTCGAGCGCGGGGGAAGAGTTTGCTCCGCCTCGCCGGGGGCGAAGCGGAAGGTGAGTTCGAACTGTCCGCCCGCGCCGCGCGCGAGCGCGATCTCGGTGAGCTTCCTGTCGTGGAAGTCGAGCTGCGCGAGCGCCGCGGCACTCGCGCGAAAACGCATGCGCCCGTCCAGCGTGTAGAGCGACATCTCCTGGCCGCGCAGGCTGAGCGTGTGGCGGTCGAAGTAGACGGGGCTGTTATCGGCAAAGCGCATGAGGGGCAGCGGCTTGCCCTGCAGCTTCTGCACATTGAAGGGACTCGCGGGCTCCTGGAACACCGCGCGGGCCGTGCGCGAGACCGAGTAGATGGCGTTGCAGATCATCTGCGAGCCCACCGCCGGGAAGCGCTCGCGCAGCGACTTGTAGGCCATGTGGTGCAGCGTCACGCGGTTCCAGATGCGCGTCTGCTGCACGAGCGGCGCGAGCGCGTTGCACACCTCGGCGAACGCCTTCTGCAACGCCTGCAGCCGGGCCGCCTGCTCGGGCGAGACCTGCAACGGGATGCGCAGCGAAGTTTTCATATAGGAAGGATTATAGCTGAGTCCTATATGAAGTTTTCGAAGCCGTTCGTCCGAAGGGCTGGCGCATGGCGTGGCGCGCATCCTAGTCCTTTAGGACGCATACGTGTGTCTGATGCGTTCGCGCCCGGCAGGCGGCACGCTTGTCCTCGACGGCCGGGGCGTCCGGTTCCGGCGCGGCGCCGCGTGGATGCCGGCATGCGGTGCCGGCCCCGGCGGCCGCGAGCGACCAAGGAGATGCGCACATGCAACCCGACGGATGGCAGCCTCTCTCGATGGGCCAGTCGAGCCTGTGGTTCCAGTACCGGCTGCAGGCCGCAGGGCAGGCCGCGCACAACAGCGTCTTTTGCGTGCGCACCCATGGGCGGCTCGACTCGGCGCGCCTCGCGCGCGCGCTGCGCGAGCTGCTCGCGCGGCACCCGATGCTCGCTGCCGAGTTCGCCGAAGTCGACGGGCAACCGGTCCAGCGCATCCGTCCGGATGCCGCGCCCCGGATCGAGCGGATCGACGCGCGCCGCTTCGGCGCGGCGCGGCTGGCCGACGCCTTGCGAGCTGCGTCGCGCAAGCCCTTCGACCTTCGCTGCCCGCCGCTCATGCGCGCCGTGATCCACGACCTCGGCGACGAAGAAGCCGTGCTGCTGCTGGCATTCGATCACATCGTGTGCGACGGCTGGTCGTTCTGGCTGGCGCTCGAAGACCTCGGCAAGCGGCTCGCCGCGCCCGCCGACGGGGACGCCGCCGAGCCGTCCGCGCAACGCAGCGCCCTCTACTTCGACTACGTCGCGGCGCAGCGGCACGCCATGGAGAGCGCGGCCGGCGAGCGCCACTGGGACTTCTGGCGCCGGCAGCTCGATCCCCTGCCCACACTCGAGCTGCCTTTCGATCGCCCGCGTCCGGCCACCCCGCGCTTTCGCGGCGGCATGTCGTCCTTCACGCTCGAGGCAGCGCTCACGGCGAAAGTCAAGGCGCTCGCGAGCGCGACGGCGGGCTCGGTGTACTCGACGCTGCTTGCCGCGTTTCAGGTGCTGCTTCACCGCCACACCGGCCAGGACGGGATCGTGATCGGCACGGCCATGCCGGCGCGCGGCAACGGCGCGTTCGACCGCGTCGTCGGCCACTTCATGAATCCGGTCGTGCTGCGCACCGATCTTTCGCAGGGCCCATCGGTGCGCACGGCGCTGCGCCGCGCGAGGGACACGGCGCTGCTCGCGCTGAAGCATCAGGACTTCCCGTTCGCCGCGATCGTGCAGCGGATGGGAGTGGCCCGCGAGCCCGGGCGGCATCCGATGTTCCAGGCGATGTACCTCTTCCAGAACGCGCGTCACGGCCGCGAGCTCGCCGCGCTCGTGGACGCGGAGGAAGGTGCGCCGCCCGTGCGCTGGGGCGGGCTCGATCTCACGCCCTTCGCGCTCAACGACAGCGAGGGCCTGTTCGATCTGACGCTGGAGGTGATCGACCTCGGCGAGCGCATCCGCGGCGCGTTCAAGTACGACGCCGACCTGTTCGACGCGAAGACGATCGAGCGCATGGCCGGGCACTTCCAGACGCTCGTCGCCGGGATGGTGGAGCACCCCGACGCCGACGTCGACCGCCTGCCGCTGATGAACCCTGCCGAGCGCGAACAGCTGCTCGTGACTTTCAACGACACCGCGGCCCGCTTCCCGCAAGGGCTGTGCGTGCACGAATTGTTCGAGGAGCAGGCAACGAGGACGCCGTCGGCAGCCGCGGTGACGTTCGAAGGCTGCACGCTCACTTACGCCGAACTCGACGCGCGCGCGAACCGGCTCGCGCACCAGTTGCGGAGCCTGGGCGTGCAACCCGACACGCGCGTGGCGCTGTGCATCGAGCGTTCGCTCGACATGGTGATCGGCCTGCTGGCGGTCCTGAAGGCGGGAGGCGGGTACGTTCCGATCGATCCGGCCTATCCGACCGAGCGCATCGACTACATGCTGCAGGACGCGGCGCCGAAAGTGTTGCTCACCTCGAGGCGCATGCAAGCCGCGCTGCCCGAAACGTCCGCGCCACGCCTGTACCTGGACGAAGCGGATCGATTCCTGAGCGGCCGGCGCTCGGACCGGATACCTCCCGAGCGCATCGGGCTCACGCCGAGACACCTCGCCTATGTGATCTACACGTCCGGCTCCACGGGCCAGCCCAAGGGCGTGATGCTGGAACACGCGAACGTGACCAACCTGATCCACGGCCACGCCGCGCTGTGCGGCCTCACGGCGGCCGACCGCGTGCTGCAGTTCGCGTCCTTCAGTTTCGACAACTCGGTGGCCGAGATCTTTCCGGCACTCGCGACCGGCGCGCAGCTCGTGCTCAGGCCCGCGCACCTCGTGGCACCCGACGCGGCCTTCATCGACTTCCTGGACACGCACGGCGTCACCGTCACCGACTTGCCCACCGCCTTCTGGCATCAGTGGGCGCAGGAAGTCGGCGAAGGCCGCAGCCGCCCCGGCGCGTCCGTGCGCCTCGTGCTCGCGGGCGGCGAAAAGGCCGAGCTGCGCCACCTGAAGGACTGGTTCGCCGGCTGCGGGCCGCATTGCCGCTGGATCAATACCTACGGCCCGACGGAGGCGACCGTGAACGCATCCGTCGTCGCGGTCGATGCCGAGGCCGCGCGCACGATGACGGAGATACCCATCGGACGCCCTGTTGCCAATGCGTGCCTGCGCGTTCTCGACGCGCACGGCCAGTTGCTGCCGGTCGGCGCGGTGGGCGAGATCCACATCGGCGGCGCGGGTGTCGCGCGGGGTTACCTGAACCGGGAGGCGCTCACCGCCAAACGCTTCATCGCCGACCCCTTCGGCACGCAGCCCGGCGCGCGCCTGTACAAGACCGGCGACCTCGGCCGGTGGCTTCCCGACGGCAACATGCAGTACGTCGGGCGCAGCGACTTCCAGGTCAAGCTGCGCGGCTTTCGCATCGAGCTCGGAGAAATCGAGAACGCGCTCGCGCAGCATCCGTGCGTGCGCGAGGCGCTCGTGATGGCCCGCGAAGATGCGCCCGGCGACAAGCGCCTCGTCGCGTACGTCGTGCCGCGCGAAGCGGGGCGCCTCGACGACGGCGAGCTGCGCGGCCACGCGAGAGCCAAGCTTCCGCAATACATGATCCCGGCCGCGTTCGTGACACTCGACGCATTGCCCGTGACTCCCAACGGCAAGGTCGACCGGCGTGCCCTCCCCGCACCCGAGAAGTCCCGTGCGGATGCCGCTTTCATGGCACCGCGCACGCCGGCGGAAGAGGCGATGGCGGCGATCTGGTCGAAGGTGCTTCGCATCGACCGCGTGAGCGTTCACGACAACTTCTTCGACCTGGGCGGCCATTCGCTGATGGCGCTGCAACTGGCCGCGCAGGTGCGCCGCGACCTCGGCGTCGAACTGCCGCTATCGGTCCTCTTCAGTCGCCCGACATTGGGTGAGCTCGCAAGCGCGGTGAGCGAATGCGAGACGCCGCCGCAGCGCTGCCTGATCCCGCTCGCGCGAAGGGGTGACGGCCCACCGCTCGTCCTGGTGCATCCGAGCGGGGGCAATGCGCTTTGCTACGCGGACTTGGCGGGTGCGATCGGCGACGCGCGGCCGGTCTACGCGCTGCAGGCCGTAGGCCTCGATGGAATGCACGAACCCCTCGCCACCGTGGAGGAGATGGCCGGGAGGTACCTGCGCGAACTGCGCGAGCTGCAGCCGAGGGGCCCCTACCTTGTGGCGGGCTGGTCGTTCGGCGGACTCGTGGCCTACGAAATGGCGCACCGGCTGCTCTCGGCAAACGAGACGGTCGCCTTCCTCGGTCTCCTCGACAGCCGCGCGCCCGCGGCCGACGACGACGTCGCGCAGGACGACATCGGGCTCCTCGCCGCTCACTTCGAGGGCCTGATCGGATTCGACCTCGCCGCCCTGCGAGCCATGCCGCGCGCGGAGGCGATGCGCATCTTCACGCGGCGCGCGCAGGAGCTCGGCCAGCTGCCTGCGCAAGCCGATCCGGAAATCGTCGAATGCATGCTGCGCGTTGCCAGGTCGAATCACGCGGCGATCCGCGCATACGCGCCGCCGCGCTATCGAGGCGACGTGACGCTCTTCGCCGCGGCCCCCAAGGCGACTTCGGACGCCGCCGATGCGACGCTTGGCTGGTCGGAGCTCGTGGAAGGCAAGCTCGTGGTGCATCGCCTGCAGGCACGCCATCACGAGATGGTCCATCGGCCGCACGTCGAGCCGCTCGCGGCGCTCTTGCGCGCGGCGCTTGCGGATCGCGGTGAGGCGGCCGCCGCGTCCGTGCGCCCGGCTCACGCATCTCTCGCGTTGCCTGCCTGATCGGGCGGCGGGGTTCAGGCCATCGCGCCCGGCCGGCCGGCGCAGCGATCCCTCTCAGCGCGCCTGGGCTTGCTTCGTCTGCAGGATGGTCCTGGCCCAGGTCTGCGACTTCAGGTACCTGTCGTGGTACTTCACGAAGATTTCTTCGCCTTCGCGCAGGTCGCGTAGCGCCACGAGTTTCACGCAGGCGGCGCTCGGCTCGCGCAGGAAGTAGGCGTTGATCGCCGCGTCGTCGAAATTGTGATTGGCAAGCTGCACGACGTCGTCGCGATCCGGAATCAGCACGAAACCGGGCGACAGGGTGAACACGTGAGAAAAGCTCCTGACGAAGAAGAAGCAGGCAAAGAGCGAGCGCTTTCTGCCCTTCACGGTGCTGATGACTTCGTCCTTCCCGATGTCGCGGCGGCAGAAGAGGCCATTGCCCGCATCGGGAAGCGTCGATCGGCGCTGGACGGTGCGATCGGTCACCCGGGGCTGAATCGCGCCCGGCTCCGCATCGAAGCGAAAAAAGAGCGTGGGCAGCGCCGCGGCGATCCTCTGGGTGACAGTGAAGGCCTTGAAGACGAAATCCGCATCCATGTCGCGCTCCTTCCGTTCGTGACCGAAGTTCACAGGAAAGCGGCCCGCGAGCAAAGCTATACGGACGTATGGAGCCTGTTCGGGAGGCCAGCTAGAGCGGTGGATGCGCGAGCGCCGGATCGGCAAGTGCGATGAAGTACGGATTCAGCATGGGCCGATCGAGGCCGTAGCGCATCGCCTGGCCACCCGCGTCCCGCACCGCGCCGCCCGCGCATTCGAGCACGGCTTGCGCCGCCGCCGTGTCCCACTGGCTGGTCGGGCCATGGCGCGGATAGACATCGGCCGCGCCTTCGGCGAGGCGACAGAACTTGAGCGAACTGCCCGCCGGCACGAACTCGTGCGCCGTGCCCAGCCGCTTCAGCCACGCATCGAGTTCGGGCCCCGCATGCGAGCGGCTGCCGATCACGCGCAGCGGCCGGCCGGCCGGACAGGACGCCGTCTTCAGCGGCACCCTGGGCGACGAGGCTGCTTCCTTCCAGGCACCGACACCGCGCGCCGCGGCGAACATCTCATCCAGCGCCGGCACGTACACGACACCGGCCACCGGCTCGCCCCCATGGATCAGCGCGATGTTCACGGTAAATTCGTCGTTGCGCTTCAGGAACTCCTTCGTGCCGTCCAGCGGGTCCACCAGGAAGAACGTGGCGGCGCCGCCCGCGGGCGGCGTGCCTGCCGATTCCTCGGAGAGCACGTAGATGCCGGGAAAGCCGCTCTCGAGCCGCTCGCGGATCACGGCGTCGGCGCGCAGGTCCGCTTCGGTGAGAGGCGACGCATCGTCCTTGGACCACGACGCGATGTCGCGGGCATAGACGTCCATGATCTCGCGGCCGGCGGCGCGGGCGATGTCGCACAGCAAGTCGAGCTGCCGGGTGTCGAGTCGCATGGCTTTCAGGGATAGAGCGCCTTGCAGCGCGCGAGGTCGTGTCCGGTGGGAAAGAGCGGCAGCGTCGCGGGATCGGCGCGCGGGCAATCGGCCGCGAGCGTCATCACGTCGTTGCAGGCCGACGAATGCGTGAGGCCGATGGCATGGCCGAATTCGTGCACCAGCACCTTCTTGAGCAGGCGCGGATACCGGTGGAATTCTTCCCGGCCCGAGCTGAAGGCGATGTCTCGCTCGACGAGCACGCCGCGCGCGGCCGGACCGACCGTGATCCCGCGTGCGCCGCGCGGCAGGACGTCGCGCCAGCCGACCACGTTGCGGCCGTCCATGCGCATGGGCGCGCGGTCGGTCTCGCCCTCGTACTGCATCTTCACGCCGCACACTTCCCACTTGCGCGCGGCCTCCTGCACCCAGGCACGTGCTTCGTCGTCGCCGAGCCACGCCGGATGATTCGCGCCGTTGTAGTACCAGTGATAGACGCGGTCGGGCCACACGCCCGGCGAGCGCTTCTCGAGCCCCGCGCCGTATTCGTCCGGCTGCGCGGACGCCGCCGACAGCAGGCACGACAGCGCTGCCGCGCCCAGCGCAGCGAGCAGTGCGAATCGACCGCGCATCGTCCTACTCCCCCCGGGCCTTGCGCATGAGGTTGCGCGCGACGACGCCCGCATTGAGCCGTTCGATCCCGGCGCGCGGGTCCCAGCCCGCGCGCTCGGCCTGCTGCTCCAGCAGGCGATGGAAGCCCGCGAGGCCATCGCCCGCGAGCGTCACGCCAACGCCCTGCTCCTCGCCGACACTGAAGACGACGCGAGCGCCTTGGTCCTGTTTGCGCAGCTTCACGCTCTCCACCATGGTCGCACTGGGCTGCGGCGGCAACGGCTTGGGCGCGCTCTTCTTCGGCGGCTCCGTGGCCGCCTCGTCCTTCGGCACGAGCTTCAATGCGGCCATCTCGTGCATCATGCCGATCCACTGCCGCCGCGTGAGCCAGAAGATGCGCGTGCTGCCGTCGCCGTATTCCAGCGACAGCAGCATGCGGTCTTCCTTCGGATCGTATTTCGCCTGCACACCCATGCCGGAACGATACACCACCCGCGCATGATGCCCCTCGGCAAAGCCGGCACTCAGGCCACGATGTTCTGGAAGGCGAGCGTCGACAGGTCCGTGTCGCCGACCAGCTTCACCACGAGGTCGGCGTCGCCGCTGCCGTAGTTCACGGCCACGAGCAAGTCCCCGCCCACGACTTCGGCGAAGTACGTGACCGTGGCGTTCAGCGCCGCGGCCGCGTGCGTCATGAAGTCGGTGAACGTGATCGCGCCCGCGCCTTCCGCGTAGTTGGCGGCCGACCCGGCGGCAAGGCCGAACGAAAGCTTGTCGCCCGCGCCCGCCGCGCCGCCCGCGAAGCCGACGATGCTGTCCACCGCGTCCGCCGTCTTGCCGCTGTCGCCCGCGTGCGTGACCACGGTGTCGATGCCGCCCTGGCTCACGTCGATCGTATCGACGCCCGCGCCGCCCGCGATCGCGTTGCTGCCCGACGTGCCGCCGAGCGTGTCGTTCCCCGCGCCGCCGGTCACGTGCGCGGCACCTTCGTCGACCCAGCCGAGGTCGAGGTCCACCGCGTGGCCATAGCCGCTGAAGTCGATGTCACCCACCGTGACGGTGCCGCCCGTCGCGATCGCGAGGAAGGATGTGTTCACGTCTTCCGCCGTAGTGTGGGCCTCGCCGTCCAGCACCATGTGGCCTTCGCCCGCGACGGTGATGTTGCCGATCACGACGTCGCCGCCGGCCGCGTTCAGCGCCATCGCGACTTCGTCGGCGTTGCCCGTGCCTTGCAGGTCGAACGACACGTCGCCGAGCGTGAGCGTCTCTTCGTTGCTGCCGAGCGTGGCGGAAAGGTGGATGCTTCCCAGGTTCACGAGCGACACGTCGCCGAGCGTCATGGGGCCCGCGTCGGCGCTCGCCTCCGCCTGCAGCCGCAGCGCGATCGAAGCGCCGTCGCCCGCATCGAGCGAGACGTCGCCGAACTGCACGCCGCCCACGGTCTCGCCGCCGCCGAAAGACGCCGTGGCCGAAAGCGTTCCGGAGCCCGCGAGATCGATATCGATGTCGCCCATCGTGACCGCGCCGAGCGCGCCGATCACGCCCAGCCACATGCGGTCGTTCACGCCTTGCGCGCCATCGATGTGCCAGCCGCCGACGTCCACGGAGCCGACCTGCTCGGCGCCGAGGAAGACCGTGTACTCGAACGTGGACGAGGCGGCGGCCTGCACGTCGAGCGCGCCGATCGTCACGTCGCCGAGCTGCACGCCGGCCGAGGCCGAAACGCCGAGCTGCAGATGCGCCGATTCACCGAGCGTCACGCCGATGTCGCCGAGCGAGAAGTCGCCGACCGCCGCATCGGTGGTGAGTCCGGCGACCGTGAACTGCCAGACCGCGAGCGCGCTCGTTTCCTCCTCGAACGTGAGGTCGCCCACGGAGATGTCGCCGACGTCGCCCGACGCATCGGACTTCTGCAGCGTCATGTGGATGGTTGCCGTCGCGCTCTCGCCGATCAGCACCTCGACGTCCCCGAGCGTGAAGTCGCCCAGGTCGCCGCTCGCATGGTTCACCACCGACACGTGCGCCTGCACCTGCGAGCCGGGGCCGTCGCCCGCTTCGAGCGCGAGGCCGCCGATGTTCACGCTCCCCATCGCCTCGAAGGAGCCGGAGTCCGCCACCGCGAGCTGGATGTCCGCATGGCTTCCCGCCGAGAGCGCGACGTTGCCGACCGAGAAGGCGCCGGCCGTGGCCGCCGTGGCGCCGATGTCGCGCACGACGGCGAGGTTGATGTGGGATCCGCCGGAGAGGTCGTGCGTCGCGGTGGCGCTCACCGCCACGGAGATGTCGCCCACGGTGAAATCGCCACCCGTGAACGAAGCGCTCCCGCTCACCTGCGCCGTCTGCGAGATCGCGAGGTCGACGCCGGAACCATCGCCGAGCACCACCGTGACGTCGCCGACCAGGAAGTCGCCCAGGCTCGCGGCCGTATCGTCGTCCGTCGCGGCGAGTGTTTCTCGCAGCGCGCCCACGATGCCGGCGTCGTGCGCCCCGTCGATGGTGATGCCGGCCACCGAATAGTCACCGAGCTGCGCGCCGCCCGCGAGCAGCAGGTCGAACTGCGCGAGCAGCGCATCGCCCGCGTCGATGCCGAAGTCGCCCATCCCGAATCCGGCGACCGCGCCGACCTGCGCGAGCACGACCGCCTGATCGCCCGCCCGCAAGTCGACGGCCCCCACGTCCACCGAGCCTTCGGCGGAGGCGTGCAGCGCCACGGTGCCGCCGCCCACAGCGCGCAGGTTCAGGTCGCCGGCGGAGACGTCGTCGCCCGTGAGATGCAGTTGCGCCGTGCCGGCGGCACCGGCATTGAGGTCGACGTCGCCCACGCCCACGTCGCCGTCGGCGGTGAACGACACCGAGAGGACGGACGCCGCGTCTCCCGCGGCCACGATCGTGCCCGCGAGGATCGCGCCCGAGATGTCGCGCACGTCGAACGCGAGCGTCGCGTGGCTGCCCACGGAGAAGACGCCGTCCGCGAGCGTGACCGAACCGTCCACGCCGTGCAGGTCGAGCGTGACGTGCGCGCCTTCGCCCGCGCTGATGGAGAGGCTGTCGGCCACGAGCGAGCCGCCGATGGCGTCGATCTCGATCGCGAGCACGGCATCGTCGCCGGCAGCAATGGAGAGCGCCCCGAGCGCGAGGTCGCCGCCGATGTCGGAGAAGGTGAGCGACACGGAAGCGGTGTCGCCGAGGGCGAGGTTCAAGTCGCCGAAGGTCACGTCGTGCGCGCCGCTCGCGGTGAGCTGCAGGCTCGCGCCGTCGGCGATCGTGCCTTGCAGGTTGCCCTCTTCATCCGTGACGAAGCTGCTGTGCCCGCCTTCCTGCGAGTGGACGAGCTTCGCCAGGAGGCCCGAGCCGTAGTGCGCCTCGACGGTGCCGATCACGGCGTCGATGCCGATGCCGATGCCGCTTGCGAGGTGGTCCAGTTTCAGGTGCGCGCCGTTCGTGCCGCCGTGTTCGCGCACGTCGCCGATGCCGCTCCAGTCGGCGGCATCGAACGTGACGTTGCCCGCGACGTCGGACGTGATGAAGATCGACTCGAGCCCGCTCGCGGCCGCATCGGGCGCCTTGCCGGCTTCCACGATCTGCAGGTAGAGGTTCGTGTTGCCGTTGCCGTGGATCGAGTCGCCCTGCGTGTACGTGCTCTGCGCGGTGGACTGGTCCGCGTTGCCGTCGACCACGCCGTGCACGTTCACGGCGTTCGTCCCCGGGATCTGCAGCGTGTCGTGGTTGGGCGTGAGGTCGGGGCCGGTCGCGAACTGGTCGTCGAGCGCATCCTCGGCCGCCGCGACGCTCGCGGGGTCCGCGGTGACTGCGGCGAGTATGTCGTGCATCTGCGCGAGGCTGGCGCCGGCGCCAATGTCGAAGAAATATTCGGACACCGCCGCCTTGTTCAGCATGATGGCCTTGGCATCGAGATACTGCTGCGGCAGGCCGCTCGACGGAAGCGAGTGGAGCAAGGACCAGAGCGTGTAGGCGACGGTGCCGCGCGAGGCCCCGGCATCGAGCACCGCGACGACCCAGCCGTGCACCAGCGCGTCGTTCTCGAGCCCGATCGGGGCGAGAAACGTCGTGGCGAAGTCTTCCGGCGATTGGTCGGGCGGATACTGCAGCACGACGGGGGCGATTCCCATCAGGATCTGCGCGAGTGTCGGCAGGCTGTCGCCGACCAGTTCGTACACCGATTCGACGGTGGCTTCGATGCCGGCGCTCGGCGCGAGGTCGAGCGTCAGTGCGACGAGTTCGAGAATTTCGCTGCGCTCGTTTGCTGTGACGGCCATGGACTGCTTTCGTGAATATGGATGAGTACAAACCCCGGCCGGGGCCGGGGTCCTGATTGTTCACGAGATTCTCGTGACGCCGCACGGCGTCGCCGGGCGTTTACACGACGAAGTTCTGGAACTGTAGCGTCGTCGCATCGTGCACTCCCGCAAGGACGACGACCAGGTCCGCTTCACCGCTGCCGTAGTTGACCGCGACGTAGGTGTCGGTGCCATTGTCCTGCACGAAATATTTCACGGTCGTGTCGAGCGCGTCGTCCGCATTGGCCACGAACTCCGCGAGCGTGCCGAAATCGGCGTCGCGCTCGACATAGTTGCCCGCGCTGCCCGCCGCGAGGTTGAAGTCCAGCTTGTCGGCATCCGCGCCCGACAGCGCGCCGGAGACGACCGTGCCGGCCGTGAAGCCCGCGATCGTGTCGAGATGTCCCGTCGTATGGCCGCTGTCGCCCTTGCCGAAGACGAGCGTGTCCTTGCCGCCTTGCGAGATGTCGATCGCATCGAGCCCCCTGCCCGCGGCGATGACGTTGTCGCCCGCGTTGCCCGCGACGGTATCGTCGCCGGAGCCGCCCGTGATGCGCGCGGCGCCCGAATCGGTCCACGAGAGGTCGATGCTCGCATCGCCCTCGTAGCCGCTGAAGTCGACGTTGCCGATGGTCACGTTGCCCGCGGCGATCACGCTGAGCACCGACGTATTCGCATCGGCGGTGTCCGACGCGTGGAAGCTGAAGTGGCCCTTGCCACTCACGGTGAGGTCGCCCATCGTCACGTCACCGTGGACCGAGTTCAGGCCGATCCACACTTCGTCGCTCGCGGCCGTGCCCGCGACGTCGAGGGCGATGTCGCCCACGATCACGTCGTCGTTGTGCGAGGCGCCGTCGTTGGTGACGTGCATTTGCACGAAGGCGCCGACTTCGACGTGCGCCGTGCCGGACGTGAGGCCCGTGTCCGCCACGGAGAGCTCGATGTCGCCGATCGTGAGATCGCCCGCGCTGTGGCCCGCCTGCGCTTGAAAGCGCAGCTGCGCGCTCGCGCCGTCGTCCGCATCGACCGTGACGTTGCCGACGGCGATGCCGCCGATGTCGTGGCCCGCCGTGACGTTCAGACCCGCGTGGTCGACGACCGCGCCGGAGGCGAGAGCGAAGTCCACGTCGCCCAGCTCCACCGAGCCGAGCGAGCCGGTGCTTGCGAGCAGCGCGATCCACGCATTGGCGACGCCGCCGTCGTCCAGCGCGATGTCCCAGTCGCCCGCGTGCAGGTCGCCCACGCCATGCTGGGCGTCGACGTCGATCGAATACGAGAGGAACCCACCCTTGCCGACCGATGCGTCCACGTCGCCCGCGCTCACGCCGCCGACGTCGGGCGCCGTGAAGTTCGGGCTGAAGCGCGCGGTGGCCGTGCCGGTGAGCGTCGCGTCGAAATCGCCGACATTCACGTCGCCGATCGCGTGCGCCACGAGGCTGAAGATGTCGAAGGTCGCCGTCGAGCCCTTCTCGCCTTCGACGCGGAGATGGCCGATCGAGAAGTCGCCGACCGTGGCGCCCGCGGTATGGTTCGGCAAGGCGAAGCCGATCACACCCTGCGCCGTCGCGGCGAGCGAAATCGACTGGTCGCCGAGCGAGATGTCGCCGTAGTGGCCCGCGCCGCCGCGATGATCGAGCACGACGAGGAACGAGCCGCTCGACTTTTCGCCGAGAAAGAGGCTTTCGCCTTGGATCGACACATCGCCGAAGTCGCCCGCGCCGCCATTCGCAATGTCGACGACTCCGCCCGCGCTCGCAAGGTCCCCGCCCACCGCGAGCGACAGCTCGCCGAGGCTCACGTTCCCCATCTCTTCGCACGAGCCGGTGACGGCGATGTCGAGCGCCACGCTCGAGCGGTCGGCGGCGCGAAGGTCCACGTCGCCCACGGTGAAGTCGCCGCCCTCCGCGCCCCCGAAGTGGCTGTGCTCGCGAAGGAGCAGCACCGACACGGACGATCCGCCGGCAAGGTCCTGGCTCGTCGTCGCACTCGCCGCGATGCTCACGTTGCCCACTTCGAAATCGCCTTCGGTGTCGGTCGTCGCGCCGTCGAAATGGCTCTCGGAGATGACTTCGAAGAGGAGCGAGCTGTTGTCGCCCTGGACCGCCTCGACGTCGCCGACCGTCATGTCGCCGATCGCGCTCGCCGAGTTCGTGCTGACGGCACCTTGCTCGAGCAGGAGCGTCGCGTGCGCATCCTGCTTCTGCTGAAGGCTCAGGTCGCCGAACGTCATGGAGCCGACTTCGGCGGCATGGCTGCCCGCCAGCAACGCCTGGTAGGAGACGCCCGAACCTTCGCCGCCCGCGATGGAAGCATCGCCGAACCGCGCGTTGCCCACGACCCCGCCCACGCCCTGCACCGAGTTGCCGACGATCGCCGCGAGCCTGGAGAAGTCTCCGCCTTGCAGCGTCGCGTCGCCGAAGGTGGCATTGCCGGCGGATTCGTTGCCGACGGCAGCCACGATGAGCGTGCCGCCGGCGGCGCCTTCCTGCGTGCCGCTCAGGAAGCTGTCGCCCACGCCGAGATGCAGGTCGCCCGCTTCGAAGTCACCGATCGTGGCGCCGGTCGCCTTGCCCGCATACAGCACTTCGGCGAAGGCAGTGACATCGTTCGCGGCGTCGAGCGCATCGCCCACCGATGCCGAGACGTTGCCCACGCTCATCTCGCCCGCGGCGAGTCCCGTGTTGCTGGTGGTGGGCGCGCCCACGGCTTCGTTCACGGCGACCACCGTGGCGCTCGCGGCGTCGCCCGCCGAGGCGGCCAGGTTGCCGAGCGTCATCGCGCCGACGTTCGCCGCGATATGCGACACCGAGAACGTCGCGACCGCGTGGTCGCCGCCCGCGGCGGTGACGGCCCCCGCGCGCACGGTGCCGAGCAACCTCGAGCTCGTCGCGCTGCCCGAGGCGAGGCCGTCGCTGCCGGCCGCGACCGAGAGGTTGCCCAGGTCGAGGTCCATGCCCGCGACGAGCGTCAGCGTGGCCTGGCCGCTCTCGCCCGCCGTCGCCGAGACGTCGCCGAGCGTGATGTCCTCGATGACGTCGTGGATCGAAACGCTCGCCGTCGCGTTGGCACCGGCCGTCGCGCCGACCTTGCCGCCCGACACCGTGGTGATGTTCGACAGCGAGGCCGTGACGCTGGCGTCGTCGCCGGCGGAAGCGAGGAAGTCCCCGAGGTCGAACTCGCCGCCGATCGCATCGGCCTGGAGGCTCACAACGGACGTATCGCCCGCCGTCGCGGAAACGTCGCCGAGGCTCACGTTGCCGTCGACGGACTGGAAGACGGCCTGCACGAGGTGCGCGCCGTCGCCCGCGGACAGGTGCACGTCGCCCGCCGTCACGTCCTGCGCGTGCGCGATGGCGAGGCTGACGGTGGCATCGTCGAGCGCGCCGAGCGTGACCGCGCCGAGGGAAACAGGGCCGCCGATGCGCGTGACGCCCACCGTCACGTCCGACGCATCGCCGGCCACGACGGTGAGCGCGCCCGCATCGAGGCTCGCGGCCGAGTCGTAGCGCGCGGTGACGGTCGCGGAGTCGCCAGCGTGGATCGCCACGTTGCCGGCAACGGCATCGCCGCCGACGGAGGCGAGGATGAAGTCCACCGACGAGGAATCGCTCGCGGCAAGTGTCACGTCGCCGAGGTGCGCCGAGCCCGTCACGTGCTGGGCGCTGAACTTCACGTCCGAATCGCCACCGGCCTCGATGTCGGCGTTGCCGACCGCCAGGTCACCGTCCACGCCGTTCACGCGAAGCTCGAGCGCGCTGCTCTCGCCCGCGTCGAACGCGATGTCGCCGAGCGTGAGGTCGCCCGGCACGTCGAAGTTCGCGGAGAAGCCGTCGCTGCCGGCGCCGTGCACGGTGATGTCGCCGAGCGCGATGCCGCTCGTGTTCGAAATCGAGCCCGACATGCCGGCCGCAAGCGCAATCTGCACTTCACCGTTGACTGCGACATGGGCCGAGCCGCCCGCGCCGCCTTCGTCGCCGTTGTGCAGTCGGGCCAGCAAGTGCTTCGAGCCGAGGAGGTAGTCGGCCGAAATCGAGCCGGTCACCCCCGCGATGCCGATGTCGGTCGCGGCCTGCAGGTTCTTCACGAACACGTCCAGGCCGTCGACGCCGTCTTCGAGGCGCACGCTGCCCACGCCCGTCCAGCCGCCGCCCTGGAAATTCACGGAGCCTTCCGTGCCCGCCGTGATGTGGATCGCATGCACGTTCTCCACCCGTGCGAAGGCCGCGTTGCCGCCTTCGATGACGGTCAGGAAGAGATCGGTGTGGCCGTTGCCCGTCACCTTGTCGCCGCCGCTGTAGGTGCTGTGCGAGACGTTGCCGTCGGCGTCCGCGTCCACCACCCCCGTGACGTTGCTCTGAGCGGTGCCGAGAATCCTGATCGTGTCGGCCGCCGTGGTGAGCTGCGGCCCGGCGGCGGTGTGGGCATTGATGGCCGCGAGCGCGGCATCGACGCTCGCCGGGTCGGCGCCGACGTGGACGATCACGTCCTGCAGCGCGGCGAGGTCGGTGGCCGACTCGCCGAGGGTGATCGAGTAGTACTCGGCCACGTACGCGCGGTTCTGCAGCGCCGCCTGGGCGTCCACGTACTGCTGCGGAAGTCCGGGCGGCAGGTTGTGCAGCACCTGCCAGAGCACGAAGATCACGTCGGCCTTGGCGGCGCCGCCGTTGACCTGCGCCACCACGAAATCGTGCACCAGCGGGTCGTCCTGCAGGCCCAGGGGCGCCAGGAGCGTCTGGGCGAACTCCTCCGCGCTCTGGAAATTGGTGTTGACGGACTGGAAGAGCGCCGTGTTGCCGAGAAGGTCCGCGAGTACGTGCAGGTTGCGCCCCGAGGCTTCGTAGGCGGCCACGATGGCCTGCAGATAGGCCGCACCGGGCGCGGCGTCGAGCATGAGAACGACCAGCTCGACGATTTCGCTGCGTTCAGTGGCGGTGATGGCCAAAAGAGGCTCTCCTCGGGCGGGGCGTACACGGGGGGCGCGCGACAAGCGCGCCGGGGCGAACGGCGCTCGCCCGGAGAGTGGCAGTTTAGGGGGGGCCGGCGCAATCCGCGGTGATTGCGGTCACATCGGGCAGGCGCCGGCTGTGGCCTCTGCCCGGAGGGGAGAGGGCAGACGGCAGAGGGCGCGGCCCGCCCCCCTACGGCACGAAATTCTGGTAATGCAGGCTGGTGGCCGTCACCCCCATGAGCAGGATGACGGCGTCGGCCTCGCCGCTGCCGTAGTTGACCGCCACCCAGGTATTGCCGGACCCGTCGGACTCGGCGAAGTAGCGGACGGTGCTGTTCAACGCGTCATTCGCGTCCTGGATGAACTGCGCGATGCTCGGCGTCGGTCCGTAGGTGCCGTCGCCCACCACGAAATTGCCGGCCGTGCCCGCCACCAGACCGAAATCGAGCAGGTCGTAGGTGGAGCCCGCGAGCGCGCCGGACGCGACCCCGCCCGGGTCGAACCCCGAGACCACGTCCACGTCGGCCCCGCTCGTGCTGTGGTTGTCGCCCGTGTCGCCCTGGCGGGTCACGATCGTGTCGTGCCCGCCCGAATACAGGTAGATCACATCGGCGCCCTCGCCGCCCGTGATGGCGTTGTCCGAATGCGTGTCGTAGATCCTGTCGTCGAACGCGGTGGCGACAACGCTCGCCGCCCCCGTGTTGGCCCAGTGCAGGTCCAGGGTGACGGCCTGCTCGTAGCCGCTGAAGTCGACGTTGCCGATGCTGACCGCCACGTTGCCCGCCGTCGAATGCGCCGCGATGAACGATACGTTGTCGGAGGCCGTATGGCTGAAGCCGTCGAGGCGGAAGTCGCCCTCGCCGCTCACGACGATGTCGCCGATCACGACATTGCCCGCGCCGTTGTTCGCGATGGAGACCCACACTTCGTCGGAAGGTGCCGTGCCCTCGACGTCGATCACGATGTCGCCGATCGTGAGCGTGTCGCCGGCGTCCCCATCGAGCAGCGCGCGGAAGTGGATCGCCGCGCCGATGTCGCTCGAATAGGTGTTGACGAGCGCGGCCGACGACCCGGTCGGGGTTCCCGTCGGTGTGCCGGTCGATGTTCCGGTCGGCGTTCCGGTCGGCGTTCCCGTCGCCGACGTCGTGGTGTGGGTCGACTTCAGGCCGTTGTCGCGCGCGAAGAGATGGATGTCGCCGATCAGCATGTCGCCGGCCGAGCCCGCGAGCGCGGTGTCGAAATACTCCCACGTGACGAAAGCGCCGTCTTCAGCGGTGATTTCCACGTTGCCCGCGGTGAACCCGCCAACGTCGCCCGAGGAGGCCAGCACCCCGATGCCCGCGAAGCCGTTGGACATCGAGACGTTCGTCCCCACGAACGCGAATTCGCCCGCCTCGATGGAGAGGTCGCCGGCCGACATGTGCCCGATATCCCCGTGGAACGCCTGCACGGTCAGCGCGAGGAGCTGCATTTCCGCCGTCGTGCCCGCGACGATGTCCCAGTCGCCGATGGTCACGTTGCCGATGTCCTGGTCGGCCCCGACCTCCACGAAGTACTGGAGGGTCTTCGACGTGTCGTGGCCCTCCATCGTGATGTTCACGTCGCCCATCGAGATGTCGCCGACGCCGCCGTGAAGTGCCTGCACCGAGATGCTGTACGTGAGTCCGGCGTTCTCGCCGAGGTCGGCCGTGAAGTCCCCCGCCGAGAGGTCGCCGACGGACGCGGCCACCACGCCCACGCTCAACATGGAGAGATAGCTCGACTCGCCCAGCTCGACGTGCACGTTGCCGATCGCGAAATCGCCGACGTCCGCGTGCGCCGTGAGGGAGAAGACGCCCGCCGCGACGTCCAGCACCGAGGACTTGCCCGCGGAAAGCGTGAAGTCTCCGGCGTCGAAGTTGCCGACGTCACCGGCGATGCGATCCTTCGTCACGACCAGCGTGGCGTTCAGGTGCGAATGATCGCCCACCGAGAAATCGCCGCCGCCCAGCGTCACGTTGCCGATGTCGCCGCCGGCCGCGAAGTTGACGATGAACACCGTGGCGTCGAGCGCCGCGGCATCGTCGCCCGCGTCGATGCCCACCGTGCCGATGCTCACGTCGCCCAGGAGGTCGGCCTCGCCCTGGTCGTCGATGCGGATCGAGACGTTCGCGTCCGCGCCCGCGGCGAACGCCATCACGTCGCCCACGGTCATGCCGCCCGCATCGAAGCTGCCGAGGTTGTCGCAGGTCTTCGTGATATTGATGTGGATGGACGAGCCGCCCGCGAGGTCCTGCGTGGTGGTCGCGCTCACCGACACCGCGACGTTGCCGACCGCGAAGTCGCCGTCCTCCTTGTCGGTGATCGTGGTGAGCGACG
This sequence comes from Ramlibacter sp., assembly GCF_035548915.1. GTDB lineage: Bacteria > Pseudomonadota > Gammaproteobacteria > Burkholderiales > Burkholderiaceae_C > Ramlibacter. The sequence goes on from NZ_DASZSE010000045.1 coordinate 59,030, forward strand.
CGAAGTGGCCCAGTTGCTGCACGAGGACGATGCCGGTCGAGTTGTCGCCCGCCTCGACGTGGATGTCGCCCACCGCGACTTCTCCGATCGTGCAGCCGCCGTTCGTCTGGTTCCACGCCGTCACCATGGCCTCCACCCACGAATCCTGCGCGACCGCGAGGTTCACGTCGCCCACCGCGACGCCGCCGTTGTCGTTGTCGGGGTTCATGCCGCCGCCGTAGTCGCGATTGAAGACCTGCAGCAGCGCGTGCGCGGACTCGCCCGCATCCATGGCCACGTCCCTCACCGTGACGAGGCCGGTCGAGCCGGCATCGGCCTGCTCGGAGGCACCGATCGCCGCCGAGATGCTCACGAAATCGCCGCCCTGGACGTCGACATCGCCCACGGTGAGGTCGCCCGCGTGCAGATGGCCGTGATCCTTCGCGTGGAAGGTGACTGTCGCCTCGTTGGTTTCCGTGCCGCTCGCGAAGCCGTCGCCGATGTCGATCGAGACGTTGCCGATCAGGACGTCGCCCGCGTCGCCGTTCCTGCCGACGTTCTCGATGTCGGCGAAGGCGTAGACGACGTTGTGTTCGCCCGTCACCTGCACGATCGAATGCGGCGGCGCGGGCGGCGGCGGGGCGGCGCCCGTCACGAGCGCGGTCGCGCTGCCCCCCGCGAGGTGGATGTCGCCCACGGTGATGCTGCCCGCGGAAGTGCCCGTGTTGCTCTCGGTCGTCGTCGCGGACGCGGAATTGGCGATGTCGAGCCGCACGTAGCTGTTGTCGGCATCGTTCGTGAGCGCGATGTTGCCCGCCACGATGTCGCCGACATTGAAGTCGCGATTGGCAATGTCGGCCGTGAGGCCGTCGGTGGAGGGCGCGGCCCCCGTGATCGCCATCTCGATGTTGCCCACGTGGATCGTGCCGAGCACCGCCTCGATGGTCACGGTGCCGCTCGTCGTCTCGTACGAATAGACCGGCCGGCCGTCGGCGTGAATGTGCAGATCGGCGCTGGTCGCCGCAACCATCGCGATGTTGCCGATCGTGTTCTCGGCATGCCCGTAGACGTTCAGGGTCGCGTAGCCGGTCTTCGCCGTGAGGTCGACGTTGCCGATTTCGGCGTTGCCGGAGCCGCCGCCGGACGTGCCCACCCAGGCATTCACGTCCTCGCCGAGCGCCGTCAGGTTGCCGATGCTCGTGCGCCCCTCGGCATGATCGTCGTCGTACGCGTTGGTCACGCCGAACTCGACCGGGCTCGCCTCGCCGCCTTGCAGGTCCACGTTGCCGATCGTGATCTCGCCCAGCGCGTGGGAGAACGCCACGTCGATGGAGCCGCTGCCGCCGTCGATGCCGATCGCGATGTCGCCCGCGTGTTCCTGCGTGAAGTTGTAGACCGTGAGGCCCACGCGCGAGCCGGTGAGCGCCTGGACGTCGACGTTGCCGACGGCGAGCGCGCCCGCGATGTCCTCCACGCCGAACCGGTAGAACAAGCCGATGCCGATCGAAGCGTCCGTGCCCGCGACCACGCCAATGTCGTGCATCGCGATGTCGCCGTCGATCGAGTTGGCCTGGACCGCCACATTGGCGTTGTCGCCCGCCATGACGTCGACGTTGCCCGCTGCGAGATCGCCGTCGATGTAGCTGAACATCACCGTCACGGTCGAATCGTCGCCGGCCTCCATCGCCACGGCGCCGGCCGACGCGTCCCCGTCGAGGTAGCGCACATCGAGGCCCGCGTAGGAATCGTCGCCCACCTGGACCGCCACGTCGCCCACGGTCACGTCGCTCGTGTCCTCGCCGAACGAGAGGCTCGCGAAGCCATCGTCGCCGAGATGCACGTCCACGTTGCCGACGTGGACGTCCCCCTGCGCCTGAGAGGCGTGGAACTCGAAATGGCTCGTGCCGCCCATCGTCGCGTCGATGCTCGCGACGTCGAGCGTGCCATCGCGAAAGTCGGCCCTGAAGTACGACTCGCCGCCCATCGCGAGCGAGATGCCGCCGTCGAGCGTGAAGCCGGAGTTGTCGTGGGAGATGTGAGCGGACACCTTGTCGGCGCCGACGATGTCGACGCCCGCGCCCGAAGTCGTGTGCAGGCGGATGCCGTCGCCTCCTTCGTCGCCGTTCGCGATGGCGGCGAAGAGGTCGCCATGGTCCGTCTGGTAGCTCGCGGACATCGTGCCCTTCACGTCCTTCACCTCGATGTCGGTGAGCGCCTTCAGGTGATCGACGAACACGATCTCGTCGTCGACGCCTGCGTCGAGGCTCACGAGACCGACGCCGCTCCAGCCGCCGGCATTCAGCGTCACGCCGGCGTGGCCGTCCAGCGTGGCGCTCGCATCGGTGCCGGCGATGACATTGACGAGCGAGACGTTCGTGAGGCGCTCGAAGCCGGCGTTGCCGTTCTCGACCACGAGCAAGTCGAGGTAGGTGTGGCCGTTGCCGTCGATGCGGTCGCCCGCGTTGAAGGTGGCGTTGGACGTGTCGCCATCGGCCGCGCCGTCCACGACGCCGTCGATCACCGTGGGCGTGGTGCCCTGGATGTGCAGGTTGTCGACGCCCGGGGTGAGTTCGGGGCCGGTGGCGACCATCTGGTCGATTGCCTGTTCGGCCGCGATCACGCTGGCATCGGTGGAGTCGACGTGGGCGATGATGTCGTTCAGCGTCGCGTAGTCGGTCGCGCGGCCGCCGATGGTCACCGAGTAGTACTCGGCCACTTCACCCTTGTTCAGGAGCGTCGCCTGCGCGTCCAGGTAGGCCTGCGGCGCGTTGGCCGGCACATTGAGAAGCGCGTTGAAGAGAAGGTACGTGATCGTCGCCTTGGTCTGCACCGGAACGAGCGACTCGATGATCGATATCACCGTTTCGTTGTCTTGCAGGCCGACCTCGGAAAGCAGTTTGTAGGCGAATTCGTCGGGCTGCTCGAAGTTGGGATGCAGCGTCTGGTACGCCAGCGTCGAGCCGAGCACGTTCGCCGTCTGCTGGAAGCTGTGGCCC
>NZ_DASZSE010000046.1:0-43943 GCF_035548915.1 Ramlibacter sp.
ATCCAGGGCAACGGCACGGAGCTCAGGCGCAACGCCTACGACGGCAACGGCAACTTGCTTGCGCAGCGCGTGTACGCGAGCGACAGCAACAACCTGAAGTACTCGGTGTGGTACGACCAGGACGGCAACGGCTACGCCGACATCGACGGCGCGGGCAACGTGCAGGGCTACGTGCTGCAGGACCCGAATCAGACGTTGAAGTACTCCTACACCTACGAGGCGGGCGAGAGCTACCGCGAGAAGACGGAAACCGGAACGCGTACGAGCGGAACCGGAACGGGAGGAGCGGGCACCACCACGAGCGTCTACGACGCCAACGGCTACCTCGTCGGCGTGAAGACCGAGCAGCAGGCGAACGACCGCACGATCGTGAACGACTCGACCGGCAAGGTGCTGTACGTGAACCAGAACGGGCATGTTCAACGCGAACTCATTGCGAACGGTGAAGTGCTGGGCCGCTACGGCGATGTGGTGAACAGCCAGGAGCCCAAGGACAAGGACGGCAACCCGGTGTTCGAGAGCATCGCGGACTTCGCCTTCGGCTTCGACAGCGTGGCGGGCAACACCCCGGACACGCCGGATCGCACACACGTGGTGGGCGCAGGCGACACGCTCGAAACACTGGCGCAGGCGTACTACGGGGACAGTCGGCTTTGGTATCGCATCGCCGATGCGAACGGCTTGAGCAGCAACGCGGATCTGAAGCCCGGAGCAGTGCTGAAGATTCCGGGAACGGAAGTCAACGCCAACAGCGCCACCACCTTCAAGCCCTACGACCCGAGCGCCGTGATCGGCGACGAGACGCCGGTGGTGCCGGTGCCCAAGCAGCATCACAGCTGGTTCGGTGAGTTGCTGATGATCGTGGTGGCCATAGTCGTTACGGTCTACACCGCCGGCGCACTCGCCGCTGCCGGAGCGTTGGGCTCCGATGCTCTAGGTGCGGCGACGCTGGCCGGGGCCACCACCGGCGGAGGCATCGGAGCGACCATCGAAGCGGGCCTGTCCGTGATGGCGGGTCAGGCGGGCATTGCGGCGGCTGCCGCGGGCGGCGCCATCGGCGGTGCGGCGGGCTCGATCGCGAGCCAATCGGCAGGCGTTGCGATCGGCGAGCAGGACAGCATCAACTGGAAGAGCGTCGGCATGAGCGCCTTCTCCGGCGGTGTCACGGGTGGACTTGCCGGCGTCGGCGCACTGCAAGGCGCTGGGATCGAAGCGGCGATGGCACGAGCGGCGGTCGGCAACACGTTGACGCAGGGACTGGCAACGGCCACCGGCCTTCAGCATGGCTTCAACTGGCAGTCGGCAGTGGCCTGCGCTATCGGCGCGGGCGCCGGTCAAGCCATCGGGGGCCAACTGGGGCTGAACGATCCGAATATGCTCTACGGCATGGATCCGAGCGAGGTGTTCGCCAAGCGACTGGCCACCGGCCTGGCTGCCGGTGCAGCCACCGCCGTGGCGCGGGGCGGACGAGTGGCCGTGCAGCAGGTTGCAGTCGATGCGTTTGGGAATGCACTGGGGTCGAGTCTGGCGGAGCAAGCGAGCGGCCCGGCCACGACGCCGGCGGTCGTTGGCACTGAAGGCGGATACGACGACACGTGGCGCGATGAAAACTTGGCGAGGATGAGAAGGCTGGCTGGCGCCGAGACTTCAATCGGCGCAGGCGTGGACTGGAATGCGGGCACTTCTGTCATGGGTGCCGGCCCCAGCGCCGCGCTTCCATCAATGTATCCGGCCTCGCAATTGGTCGGCAGCGGACGAAACGCCCAAGGGCTGCGCTACTACGAGTGGGCCAATGAAGGGAACATCGTCGCGGTCGCAACAGAGGTGCCGCCTCAACCTGCTCTCGTTTCGACTGAGCTACCGCCACTGGCCGTCGAGGGCACGGGCTTGCGTTCCGGCTCGATCAGGGCTGACCAAGGCTGGTGGTCGTCGATGGGTGCCATCGCAAACAGCAACCTGTCGTTTGGCGAAAAGCTCAGCATGGGCTGGGGTTCGACCAACTACTACTTCCGCAATTCGGAAGAAGCGCTCGGCACGGTGCAGATGGTCGGTGGCGGTCTCGAAGTGGCGGGCGCCGTCACTCTGAGTTCGACAGGCCTAGGCGCCACGCTGGGCGTTCCTCTGGCCTTCCATGGTGGCGACACCATCGGCACGGGCTTCAACCGCTTCATGGGCTACGGCAACATCCCGACGGTGACGTACCAGCTCGTTGAATCGACCACGGGTTCGCCCGCGCTGGCCAGCGCTGTCGATCAGGGCATCCCGTTCCTCGGAGGTGTTGCCACGGCGGGCCAGGGCTTGCGTTTGGCGGAAAACAGCGTGCTTCGAAGCACGACCTACCGAGGTCTGACGGCGCAGGATGCTGCGTCGCTGGACGACGGGCTGGGGTTGATAGCCAAGAATCCGAATGGGGTTTGGACGGCCGAGGATCACGTGGCCAACTTCAAGTTCGGCACCAAAGGAGGAGCGCTGAAGAATGACCCGTGGATTGGCACGACGCGTGATTACGACGTCGTTATTGGCCCCAAGGGCTACGACAGTGGCAATGGCATCGTTGCGATCAACCTGAACAGGGTGCCGAATGCTCAGGTCGAGGTGTGGCAGACCGCAGGCCGCTCCAATACCTACAAGCTGTCAGAACCTTACCACCGCTCCATTTGGGCGCAGGAAGTATCGATCTACCAGAGCGTGCCTGCGCGAGCGATTTACACCCCCTTCACTCCGATCACCCAGGTGCCGGTGTACCGACCCATAACCTATGGCCTGACGCTGGGTGGCACGGGCTTCACAACCAATCGCGGAGGTTCGCAATGAGCATCGAAATCGATCACGCAGCAGACGAGTACACGCGCCATCTCTTCGACGTGGTCAACGGCGTGCAGGATGCGAGAGAGATTCGAGAGGGCGCGTTCGCCGAAGCTGAACGCTGGGCACGTGAGTTGACGAGGTTGCTCAAAGGCAGCGAGGCCGTTTCAAAGAGTCATCTGGCCCTGATCTATAGGGCTATGGGAACTTTGGAGAACGAAGCGCCCAACTCTCAGCATGAGAAGCGTGTGATGGAAATCGTCGAAGCCATTCATCTCACCTTCGGGTTGATTCTGAGCGACCAAAGCCACGACGACTGGAATCCTCAGCCCGGAGTCCCCCGAGTGCGATAGACGAGCTGTGGGACGAGAAAGACCCTCGCCACTCCCCTGCGGGGGAGCTGCTAAAGAAAGAGAGGGGCCGCTGTGACAAGCGGCCCCTCTTCGTTCATCTGTGCGTTGCAGCCTGGCGGCGGCTCGCTGTAGGTGTCCGCGCATCCCCGTAGTTGCCTTATCCTGATCCATCCGCAATCGTCGGCACTCCAATTCACGAAGGAGCTAATGACGATGGAAGACGAGCAAGTGGGCGATGCTGCTGCGGCGGCGAAGACGCCCTGCGCTGTTGAACCCGCGCGCACTGCGTCGATCGCGCTGGGAAAAGGGCCTTGCCCTACACTTGTTTACAGTCGTCGGCCTCGCTGCCAGCTTCCAGCCCCGGGTCAGAATTGAATCGGCAGGGTCAGAATTCAACCGGCGCCGACAGTCCAGGAAGCCTGGGAGCCGGCACCGTCCGCGCCGGCGAGCGCGGAGCTCGCGCGCTCGATTTCCGCCCCAAGTTCCGCGAGATCGCGCAGCCGAACCAGCCCGTTCGCTCACCGGTCCCGGCCGATCAAACCCATCAACCGCCAATGCTCATTCGCCGGACCACCCACCCGCCTTCACCTTCAGCCGCCACGCATGCAGCAGCGGCTCCGTGTACCCGCTCGGCTGTTCCTTCCCCTTGAACACGAGGTCGCGCGCGGCTCGGAACGCGTGAGAGGTCTCCCAGTTCCCCGCCATCGGCTTGTACAGCGGATCGCCCGCGTTCTGACGATCCACGACAGCGGCCATGCGCCGGAAGGTTTCCTCGACCTGCTCCTTCGTCACCACGCCGTGATGCAGCCAGTTGGCGATGTGCTGCGATGAGATGCGCAGCGTCGCACGGTCTTCCATCAGGCCGACGTTATGGATGTCGGGCACCTTCGAACAGCCCACCCCCTGGTCCACCCAGCGCACCACATAACCGAGAATGCCCTGGCAGTTGTTGTCCAGCTCCTGCTGGCGCTCCTCGGCGCTCCACTTCGCTTCGGGCACGACCGGAATCGTGAGCAGGCCCGCGAGCAGACTCTCGTACTCGGCATCGGCGGAAACCTTCTCCAGCTCCCGCTGGATCGCGAAAACGTCCACCTGCAGGTAGTGCAGCGCATGCAGCGTGGCTGCCGTGGGCGAAGGCACCCAGGCCGTGTTGGCGCCGGCGCGCGGGTGCGCGATCTTCTGCTCCAGCATCGCGCGCATCAGGTCCGGCATCGCCCACATGCCCTTGCCGATCTGCGCGCGGCCGCGCAGGCCGCACGCCAATCCGACGAGGACGTTGCTCTTTTCGTAGGCCTGGATCCACGCGCTCGTCTTCATGTCGCCCTTGCGGAACATCGGACCCGCGAGCATGGCCGTGTGCATCTCGTCGCCCGTGCGGTCGAGAAAGCCCGTATTGATGAAGGCCACGCGCGCCTTCGCGGCATCGATGCATGACTTCAGGTTCACGCTCGTGCGCCGCTCCTCGTCCATGATGCCGAGCTTCACGGTGTCGGCCGGCAGGCCGAAGAGTTCCTCCACGCGGCCGAAGAGTTCGCTCGCGAAAGCCACTTCCTTCGGGCCGTGCATCTTCGGCTTCACGATGTAGACCGAGCCGGTGCGCGAGTTGCGGATGCCGTTCACCGCAAGACCCTTCAGGTCATGCACGGCAATCGCGGTCGTGATCACGGCATCCATGATGCCTTCGTAGATTTCGCCGCCGCCGTCTACCAGGATCGCGGGGTTGGTCATGAGGTGGCCGACGTTGCGCACGAAAAGCAGCGATCGGCCGTGCAGCCGCACTTCGCCCCTGCCGTCCGCGGACTGGTAGACGCGGTCCGGGTTCAGGCCGCGCGTGAACGTCCTGCCGCCCTTCGCCACTTCCTCGGTCAAGTCGCCACGCAGGATGCCCAGCCAGTTGCGATAGGCCAGCAGCTTGTCCTCGGCATCGACGGCCGCGATCGAGTCCTCCAGATCGAGGATTGTCGACAGCGCCGCTTCGAGGACGATGTCGCTCACGCCGGCCGCATCGGTTGCGCCGATCGCGTGCGTGCGATCGATGCGCACGTCCAGGTGCAGGCCGTTGCGCTTCAGAAGCACCGAAGAAGGCGCGGCCGCATCGCCCTGGTAACCGGTGAATTGCGCCGGGTCCTCGAGCCCCGCCGTCTTGCCGCCCTTCAGCGCGACCATCAGCTTGCCGTTCTCGACGCGGTAACCGACGGCGTCCTTGTGCGACGCGCCACCTTCCAGCGGCGCGGCCTGGTCCAGCACGCCGCGCGCGTACTCGATCACCTTCGCGCCACGTACTTCGTTGTAGCCGGGCCCCTTCTGCGCGCCGCCGTCTTCGGCAATCGCATCGGTGCCGTAGAGCGCGTCATAGAGCGACCCCCAGCGCGCGTTGGCGGCGTTGAGCGCGTAGCGCGCGTTCAGGATCGGCACGACGAGTTGCGGCCCGGCCTGCAGCGCGAGCTCGGCGTCGACGTGGGCGGTGGTGGACTGCACGTCCTTCGGCGGCGGCACGAGATAGCCGATCTTCTCGAGAAAGGCCCGGTAGGCCCGCATGTCGCGGATCGGGCCGGGGTTGGCGCGATGCCACGTGTCGATCTCGCCTTGCAGGCGGTCGCGCTCGGCCAGCAGCGCGCGGTTCTTCGGCTGCAGGTCGCGCACGATCGCATCGAAGCCGGCCCAGAATTTCGCGCTGTCCGTGCCGGTGCCGGGCAACACTTCCTCGTCGATGAAGCGCTTCAGCGCGCCGTCCACTTGCAATCCATGAACCTGGGTGCGATCGCTCACGGGGTTCCTCTTGTGTCGTCGTGTGATGAAAAGGTCAGAAGAAAGACAGCACGTCGCGCAGCGTCGCCCCGGTGGCGGTCGGCTGCGTGCCGAGTTCCTCGAAAGGCATCTGGTAGCGGTTCACCCACAGCGTGCGAAAGCCGAACCACGTGGCCGCGAGTGCGTCCCAGGCGTTGCAGCTCACGAAGAGGATCTTCCCGGGCGCAAGCCGCGTGGCGTCCACGCCGAGCTGGTAGGCCGCGGGATGCGTCTTGAACTTGCGCACGGCGTCAACCGAAAGGACGTGGTCGAGGAGATCCTCGAGCCCCGCACTGCGCACGCCGACGCCCAGCATCTCCGGGTCGCCGTTGGAAAGGATGCCGGTGACGACGCCTTTGGCTTTCAACGCCTGCAGCACCTCGCGGTTCTCGGGGAACGCGGAGAGATGCCGGTACTGGTTCATGAGGCGCTCCTCGCGCTCGGCCGTGAGGTCGAGCGCGAGCCGCTTGCATGCATATCGCAGGCCCGCGCGCGTCAGCTCCCAGAACGGCCGGTAGTGCGCGCCGTCGTTGCTCGTCGTGACGAGCCGCGTGTACTCGATCTGCTTGTCGCGCCAGAGCACGGCCAGCGCCGCCCCGTGGCCGGGGAAGAGCTGTTCGGCAAGCAGGCCGACACTGTAGACGTCGAAGAGCGTGCCGTAGGCATCGAAGAGAACCGCCTCGGGTTGATCCATGACGGAACTGTATTGCAGACTCTGGCGCCGATTGATTCGCTCCCAGGCGGGTTATCCATGACTGAAATGCGCGTAATCAGAAGCCGAACACCCGCATCGCGTTGGCTCCGCGGATCGCCTTGCACTGCGCATCGGGCAATTGCGCCGTGTTCGCGAAGGCGCCTCGCGTGTCGTGCACCCAATGGGGCCAGTCGGTGCCGAGCATCACGTGGTCCGCACCGACGATCTCGACGAGGTACTTCAGCGGCCGCACGTCGTAGGTAATGCTGTCGTAGTAGATGTGGCGCAGGTAGTCGGTGGGCTTTCGCTTCATCTGCCGGCGCTGCGGCAGTTCCACCTCGTCACCCTTCTCGAAGCGGCCGACGAGATAGGGGAGCGTCCCGCCGCCGTGCGAGGCGATGATCTTCAGATTCGGGTAGGCATCGAAGAAGCCCTCGAAGATCATCCGCGTGATCGCAAGCGTCGTGTCGAACATGAAGCCGACCGACCACGAGAGGTCGAACTTCGTCATGTCCATGAAGTCCACGCCGGGCGGATCGGTCGGGTGCACGAGCACCGGCAGCCCGCGCCGGTCGATCGCCTGCCAGATGGGCGCGAAGGCCGGCTCGGTGAGGCTGCGGCCGGCGACGTTGGCCAGCACCATCACGCCCACCGCGCCCTTCGCGCACGAACGCTCCAGTTCCTCCACGGCGCGCTGCGGGTATTCCCAGGGGAGCGATGCGAACCAGCGGATGCGGTCGGGAAAGCGCGCCTGGGCATCGGCCACGTTGTCGTTCGCCTCGCGCGCGGCAAGCACGCTGATTTCCTCGCCGCCCCAGTAGACGTTGGGACACGTGAGCGACACCACCGAGACGTCGATGCCGGACTGGTCCATGTGCCCGATGCGCAGGTCCCAGTCGAAGTGGCCCTTCTGCGGGATCACGACCGGCGTGTTGCCCCGGAACACTTCGCGCTGCCCGTCGGGGCGCACCTGCACGTTGTAGATGCCGCTTTTTTCCTGCAGCAGCTCGAGCCACCTGTGCGTGAACATGTGGGTGTGGACGTCGATCACCGTCATGGCCTGTCTCCTACTACTTTGTAGTTCAGCGGGTGCGGCCCGATGCTGGTGCACGGCCGAGTCGATTCCAATGTATTCGTTTCCGGAGGGATCTCGATGAAGCGCCGTCATTTCGCCGCATTCGCCGCGGCAACGCTTGCCGCGCCTGCCGTCTTCGCGCAGGACAGGACAGTGAAGATTCTGGTCGGCTTTCCGCCCGGCGGCTCGGTCGACGTGATCGCCCGCCTGCTGGCCGAGAAGATGAAGGTGTCGCTCGGGCAGAACGTCATCGTCGACAACAAGGCCGGCGCCGCCGGCCGTGTGGTGCTCGGCGACCTGAAGCGCGCCGTGCCCGACGGCCAGACGCTCGTGCTGTCGCCCAGCGGCGGGCTCGTGATCGCGCCTTGGCTCTACAAGCTCGACTACGACCCGATCAAGGACTTCACGCCGATCGCGCGCGTCGTCACGTTCGACTTCGCCGTCACCGTGGGCCCCGGGGCGCCCGCGGGGGACCTGAAGACCGTGCTCGCGTGGATGAAGGCGAATCCGTCGAAGGCGAACTACGCGACCTCCGGCGCGGGCACCGTGCCGCACTTCGCGGGGCTCCTGATCGCGCAGGCGTCGGGCGTGCCGCTCACGCACGTGCCGTATCGCGGCGGAGCGCCCGCGGCGCAGGACCTGATCGGCGGGCAGATTCCGCTCATGGTGGACACCGCATCCGAGACCATCGAGCATCACAAGGCGGGCAGGGTGCGCATCATCGCCGTCACGGGCGAGCAGCGCATGAAGGCGCTGCCCGAAGTGCCGACGCTGAAGGAAGCGGGCATCAACACGGCGGCGGATGCGTTCTTCGGCCTCTACGGGCCGCCGGGGATGTCGCCCGATGTGGTCGCCCGCATCGACAAGGCCGTGGCCGAGGCGCTGAAGGCACCCGACATCCAGGAGAAGATCTACGCGTTCGGTCTCGTGCCCAACTACGCGGGCGCTTCCGAACTCGCGACGACACAGGCGATGCACCTGAAGCGGTGGGAAGCGCCGATCAAGGCGTCGGGCTTCAAGGCCGAGTAGCGGCGCGGACACCGCGGCCCGCGAGCGTCGCTTCGCCCGCGCCGGCCGGCGCGGCGTGGCAGACTTGCTGCCATGACGAACGATCTTCCGTACGCGGGCCTTGCCGTCGTCGAATTCACGCACATGGTGATGGGCCCGACCTGCGGGCTCGTGCTCGCGGACCTCGGCGCGGAGGTGATCAAGGTCGAACCGGTGGCGGGGGACAACACGCGGCGCCTGCTCGGTTCGGGCGCCGGATTCTTTCCGCTTTTCAACCGCAACAAGAAGAGCATCGCGCTCGACCTGCAGCAGCCCGAGGGTCGCGAGGCCGCGCTCAGGCTCATCGCCAAAGCCGACGTGGTGAGCGAGAACTTCAAGCCCGGCACGATGAAGAAGCTGGGCCTGGACTACGAAACGCTCGCGCAGCTCAACCCGCGCCTCGTTTACGTGAGCCTCAAGGGATTTCTTCCCGGCCCGTACGACCACCGCACCGCGCTCGACGAGGTCGTGCAGATGATGGGCGGGCTCGCCTACATGACGGGCCGCCCCGGGGACCCGCTGCGCGCGGGCGCGAGCGTGAACGACATCATGGGCGGCATGTTCGGTGCGATCGGCGTCATGGCCGCGCTCGCGCAGCGCGAAAAGACCGGTCGCGGCCAGGAGGTGCAAAGCGGCCTCTTCGAGAACAACGTGTTTCTCGTCGCGCAGCACATGATGCAGTACGCCGTCACGGGGCAGCCCGCGGCGCCGATGCCCGGACGCATCTCGGCCTGGGGCATCTACGACGTGTTCACGGCGAAGGACGGCGCGCAGGTGTTTCTCGCGGTGGTGAGCGACACGCAATGGGGCGTCTTTTGCGACGCGTTCGGCTTCGCCGACCTCAAGGCCGACGAGCGCCTGAAGACGAACAACGATCGCGTGCGCGCGCGCGAGTGGCTCTTGCCGCAGCTGCGCGAGCGGCTCGCGCACGTGAGCGCCGCGGAGCTGTCCGAGCGGTTCGAAGCAAACGGGCTGCCTTTCGCGCCGATCACGCGTCCGCAGGAGCTTTTCGACGATCCGCATCTGAATCGCACGGGCGGACTTGCTGCGCTGAAGCTCGCGGACGGACGCGAGACGCGCGTGCCGCTGCTGCCCCTCACGCTCGACGGCCATCGCCCCGGCGTGCGGCTCGATCCGCCGCGCCTGGGCGAGCACACGCGGGAGCTGCTGCGCGAAGCGGGCTATACCGATGCCGAGCTCGATGCGCTGGCGGCACGCCGCGTGATCGCCGAAAACTGACCCTCCGGGGCGTTGGCCACGCTGGCGAAGGCCGCTGCGTATCATCGGCAGGCGATGGACAAGTTCAAGCAGCTGGAGTCGTTCGTCTCGGTGGCGACGCGAGGCAGCTTGGCGGCGGCCGCCAGGGCCGAAGGCGTTGCGCCCGCGATCGTCGGCCGCCGGCTGGACGCGCTCGAGGAGCGGCTCGGTGTGAAGCTCATGGTTCGCACCACGCGCCGCATCGCGCTCACGCACGAGGGCTCGGCCTTTCTGGAAGACTGCCAGCGCCTGCTCGCCGATCTCTCCAACGCGGAGGCGAGCGTGAGTGCGGGCGGGGTGAAGGCGAGCGGTCACCTGCGCGTCACCGCCCCGGCCGGCTTCGGGCGGCGTCATGTAGCGCCGCTCGTGCCGCGTTTTCGCGCGCTGCATGAGGACGTGACCATTTCGCTGAACCTGAGCGACCGCGTGGTCGACGTCGCGGGCGAGGGCTACGACTGCGCGGTCCGCGTGGGCGACTTCCCGGATTCGTCGCTCGTGAGCGTGCGGCTCGCGGACAACCGCCGGTTATGCGTCGCGACCCCGGACTATCTGAAGCGGCGCGGCACGCCGAATCATCCGAACGACCTCGCGAAGCACGATTGCCTCACGCTTTCGAGCGAGGCGTCGCAGACGCGCGGCTGGGCCTTCCGTGTGGGCGACGAGATCCTGCACATCCGCCCTTCGGGCCCGCTCGATTGTTCGGATGGGCAGGTGCTGCACAACTGGTGCCTGCAGGGTCTCGGCATCGCGTGGCGCAGCACGTGGGAGGTGGAAGGCGAGATCGCCGAAGACCGGCTCGTCGAAGTGCTGGCGGAGTTCTCGGCGCCGCCGAATGGGATCTATGCCGTCTTTCCGCAGCGCAAGCACTTGCCGTTGCGCGTGCGGCTGTGGATCGATTTCCTGAAGCATCACTATGCGCAGGCGCGGTTCTGGAAGGGGGTGTAGTGTGGCTGTCGTGTTCAACGCAGAGGCGCGGAGGTCACGCAGAGGGCCGCAGAGGGCCGCAGAGAATTTTCATCTTGAATTTCCTCTGCGGCCCTCTGCGCTTCTCCGCGCCTCTGCGTTGAAAGCCACCCCCGCACGCCCCCTCCCCCGCCGGAGAATGCAGCCATGACCCAGGAAGCCCTGCTCGCCTACGCCCACATCCTCGCCATCCTCACGCTCGTCGTGTTTCTCTCGAGCGAAGCGGCCCTGTGCCGCCCCGAATGGCTCAACGCGGTCGTCGTCGAGCGGCTCGCGCTCGTCGATCGCGTGTACGGCATCGCCGCGCTCGCCGTGCTCGCGACCGGACTCGCGCGCGTCTTCTTCGGCGCGAAAGGCGCGGGCTGGTACTGGGGCAATCCGCTTCTTTACGTGAAGCTCGTCCTCTTCGCCGCCGTCGGCCTGATTTCGATCGCGCCCACACTGCGCTTCATCCGCTGGCGCAGGGCGCTGCGCGCCGACGGCAGCCTGCCCGCGGCCGACGAAGTGCGGCAGGTGCGCAAGTGGGTCATGGTGCAGGCCCACATCGTTCCCCTGATCCCGCTGGCCGCCGTGTTCCTCGCGCGCGGATTCGGCGGCGCCTGAGCTGGACGAAAGGCATGGAGCCGCCGCCCGTAAAATCGGGACCATGCTCCGCGTGAAACAGGATCTGCTCGGCGCGCTGGCCGCCGGGCTGGAAAGGCTCTTGCCCGGCGCGGGCGAGAAGGCCGCGTTCGAATCGCCCAAGGTCGCCGCCCATGGCGACTTTGCCGTGACGGCGGCCATGCAGCTGGCCAAGCCACTCCGGCAGAGCCCGCGTCAGCTCGCCGAGGCGCTCCGCGCCGAACTGCAAGCGAACGACGCTTTCGTCCGCTGGGTGGAAGGCATCGACATCGCGGGGCCGGGCTTCATCAACATCCGCCTGAAGCCCGAGGCGAAGCGGCAGATCGTGCGCGAAGTGCTCGAAGCAGGCGAGCTCTTCGGCGACCAGCCGGCCAACGGCCAGCGCATGATGGTGGAGTTCGTGTCGGCGAATCCGACCGGCCCACTGCACGTGGGCCACGGCCGCCAGGCCGCGCTCGGCGACGCGATCTGCAATCTGTACGAAACGCAGGGCTGGAACGTCTACCGCGAGTTCTACTACAACGACGCGGGCGTGCAGATCGACACGCTCGCGCGGTCCGTGCAGCTGCGCATCCAGGGGATCAAGCCGGGCGACCCCGACTGGCCCGAAGCGTCCTACGCCGGCGAATACATCCAGGACATCGCGAACGATTTCCTCGCGAAGAAGTCGGTGAAGTCCGACGACCGCGAATTCACCGCGAGCGGCGACGCCCAGGCGCTCGACGACATCCGCATGTTCGCCGTGGCCTACCTGCGCCACGAGCAGGACCTCGACCTGAAGGCGTTCGCCGTCCGCTTCGACAACTACTTCCTCGAGTCGAGCCTGTACACGAGCGGCAAGGTGGACCACGTGGTGGATCGCCTGCGCGAGGCCGGCAAGACCTACGAGCACGACGGCGCGCTGTGGCTGAAGACCACGGACTACGGCGACGACAAGGACCGCGTCATGCGCAAGGGCGACGGCAGCTACACGTACTTCGTGCCCGACGTCGCCTACCACATCACCAAATGGGAACGCGGCTTCCTGAAGGTCGTGAACATCCAGGGCACGGACCACCACGGCACCATCGCGCGCGTGCGCGCGGGCCTGCAGGCCGCGGGCGTCGGCGTGCCCCCGGGCTACCCGGACTACGTCCTGCATACGATGGTGCGCGTGATGCGCGGCGGCGTGGAAGTGAAGATTTCCAAGCGCTCGGGCAGTTACGTGACGCTGCGCGACCTGATCGAGTGGACCAGCAAGGATGCGGTGCGTTTCTTCCTGCTGTCTCGCAAGCCCGATACGGAATACACCTTCGACGTCGACCTGGCCGTGGCGCAGAACAACGACAACCCGGTCTACTACGTGCAGTATGCGCATGCGCGCATCCGCTCGGTGCTGGCGCTCTGGGGCGGCGATGCGCAGTCGCTGAAAGAGGCCGACCTGTCGGCGCTGGAGTCGCCCGCCGCGCTGAACCTGATGCTGCAGCTCGCGCGCTATCCGCAGATGCTGTCGCAGGCCGCGGCCGACTTCGCGCCGCACGACGTCACCTTCTACCTGCGCGAGCTGGCGGCGTCTTATCACAGCTACTACGACAGCGAGCGCATCCTGGTGGATGACGAAACCGTGAAGCGCGCTCGCCTCGCGCTCGTCGCCGCCTGCGCCCAGGTGTTGCACAATGGCCTCGCCGTGCTGGGCGTGAGCGCCCCGCACAAGATGTGAGCGAAGCAGGAAGCGATTTCGAGTGAACAAAGTGCGTCAGGGCGGCAACGTCATCGTCGGCATCATCATCGGCGTGGTGCTGGGCCTGGCCGCCGCATTGGCGGTGGCGGTCTACGTCACCAAGGTTCCGGTGCCCTTCCTGAACAAGGGCGGCGGCCGCACGGCCGAACAGGACGCCGCCGAGTCGCGCAAGAACCAGAACTGGGACCCGAACGCGCCGCTTTACGGCAAGAATCCCGCGCATCCGGTGACGCCCGCGAGTGGCGCGGCCGGCGCGGGCGGCGGGATCGGCGGGGGTGCCGGGGGCGCGGTTGGCGCCGCATCGGCCGCGCCTGCCGCCTCGGCACGATCGGCCACGAACGATGCGCGGCCCAACCTGGAAGCGAGGCCGCCGGCCGTCGTGGGCGGCGTGCCGCCCGGCGTGAAGTCCGGCGACCCGTTGGGTGACCTCGCTGCCGCCCGGACGGGCGCGCTCGGGCCCGGCGGAGACCCGTTCTTCTACTTCGTGCAGGCGGGCGCCTTTCGCACGCCGGAAGATGCCGAGGCGCAGCGCGCGAAGCTGTCGCTGATGGGCATCGAGGCGAAGGTGACCGAACGCGAGCAGTCGGGCCGGCAGGTGTATCGCGTGCGCGTGGGTCCGTTCGACAAGAAGGAAGATGCGGACCGGCAAAAGGACAAACTCGATTCGGGCGGATTCGAGACTGCGCTCGTGCGGGTGCAGCGCTGAGGGAACTTCGGCGCGCGCGCCTCATCCAGAGCTGAAGGACAAGGAGCAAGGGACATCTCATGAATCGACGCGAGTTCTCGCTCGGTGCCGCGGCGGCGCTGGGCTTTGCGGCATCCGCGCGGGCCCAGCAGCGCCCACCCAAGGAGGGCGTCGAATACCGCGCGCTCGACCAGCGCCAGCCGGTGGAAGCCCCCGCCGGCAAGGTCGAGGTGGTCGAGTTCTTCTGGTACAGCTGCCCGCACTGCAACGCGTTCGAGCCCAAGCTCGTGAGCTGGATCAAGCGCCAGAACGCCGATGTCTTCGTGCGCCGCGTGCCGGTCGGGTTTCGCGACAGCTTCGTGCCGCAGCAGCGGCTCTTCTACACGCTCGAAGCCCTGGGCAAGCTCGACGAGCTGCACCAGAAAGTGTTCGACGCGATCCACATCAAGAACCAGCCGACCGACAGGGAAGCGGGCATTCTCGATTTCGCCGAAGCCAATGGCCTGGACCGCGCGAAGTTCCGCGAGCTGTACAACTCGTTCACCATCTCGACCAAGGCGCGCCGCGCCTCGCAGCTGCAAGACGCGTACAAGGTCGATGGCGTGCCCGCCCTCGGCATCGCGGGCCGCTGGTACACCGACGGCGAAATGGCGGGCAACATGGACCGCGCGCTGCAGGTCGTGGATTACCTCGTGGCCGAGGCGCGAAAATCGAAGTGACTCCCTGACGTCATCGGGGAGGCACTACAATCCCCAGCAAGATTCGTGCCTCAGATGACAAGAACATTTCTCTCCCTGCTGTTCCATGCGGTGGCCGCTGTGGCGCTCGCCGCGACCGTGCTGCCCGCTGCCGCGGAAAAGGCCGACCGGGCCAAGCCGATGAACGTGGAAGCCGATGCGCTGCGTTACGACGACCTGCGCCAGACCAGCGTTTTCACCGGGCGCGTGGTGGTCACGAAAGGCACCATCGTGATCCGCGGCGCGAAGGTGGAAGTGAAGCAGGACCCCGAGGGCTACCAGTTCGGCGTCGTCACCGCCGATCCGGGCCGGCTCGCGTTCTATCGCCAGAAGCGTGACGGGCTGGATGAGTGGATCGAAGGCGAAGCGCAGACGATCGAATACGACGGCCGCGCGGACCGCGTGAAATTCATCGGCAACGCCCAGATGCGGCGCCTGCGCGGAGCGACGCTGAACGACGACATCACGGGCAGCCTCATCACCTACGACAACACCTCGGACGTCTTCACCGTCGATGGCGGTCCGGTGGGCGGCGCACCCGCGGCGCCGGGAGGCCGGGTGCGGGCCACGCTCGCGCCGAGAAGTGCCGCATCGGCGTCTCTGACTGCTCCCCCCGCGCCCGCCGGTCCCGCGGCTGGCGCCGCTTCGGCGGCGCAGCCCGCGCGCCTGCGCCCGAGCACGAGGCTGTCCGGGGAGCCGCGCTGATGGGCGACGCGGAAGTCGCCGCGCGCCCCGCGGACGTCGCGGCTCGCAGCCGCCTCGAAGCGCGGCACCTGAAGAAGAGCTATGCCGGCCGGCAGGTCGTGCGCGACGTCTCGCTTTCGGTCGAGAAGGGCGAAGTGGTCGGACTGCTCGGGCCGAACGGCGCGGGCAAGACGACGTCGTTCTACATGATCGTCGGCCTCGTGCGCGCCGACGACGGCGAGATCTCCATCGACGGCCGGGCCGTGGAGCACATGCCGATCCACCGGCGCTCGCGGCTGGGCCTGTCGTACCTGCCGCAGGAAGCGTCGATCTTTCGCAAGCTGAATGTCGAGGACAACGTGCGCGCGGTGCTGGAACTGCAGCGCGGTGCCGACCGCAAGCCGCTCACGCGCGAGGAAATCGACCAGCGCCTCACGTCGCTCCTGCAGGACCTGCGCGTGGAGCACCTGCGCGATTCGCCCGCGCCCGCGCTGTCGGGCGGGGAGCGGCGGCGCGTGGAAATCGCGCGGGCGCTTGCCACGCAGCCGCGCTTCATCCTGCTGGACGAGCCGTTCGCGGGGATCGACCCGATCGCGGTGATCGAGATCCAGCGGATCATCGGATTTCTCAAGTCGCGCGGCATCGGCGTTCTCATCACCGATCACAACGTGCGCGAGACGCTGGGCATCTGCGACCACGCCTACATCATCAGCGAAGGCCACGTGCTGGCCCAGGGCACGCCCTCGGAAATCGTGAACAACGCCGACGTGCGCCGGGTGTATCTCGGCGAGCACTTCCGGATGTGACGGAAGGCACGAGCGGTGGAAGCTGACATGTCGGGCCCCGCCGGGCCGTCCCAGGAGGCGAAGCCCCCCTCGGGGTGTAGCGCGGTAGACGAGGTGACCAGCGTGGGGGCCCGATGAGACAGGGCCTGTCCCTTCGCTTTTCCCAGCATCTGGCGCTCACGCCGCAGCTGCAGCAGTCGATCCGGCTGCTGCAGCTGTCCACGCTCGAGCTGAACCAGGAAGTCCAGCAGATGCTGGACGACAACCCGTTCTTGGAGGCAACCCCCGAGGAGGAATCGCCCGCGCCCATGGAAGCGCCCTCCGCGGGCGATGCGGACATCGCCTCCGAATCGGGCGCGTCGAGCGGCGCCGAAGCGCACGGCGATGAACCCGAGCCGCCGACGCTCAGCGTGGAGGGCGACGGCTGGGAGGGCGACGGCACCACGGAGATCGTGAACGACGACGGCGAATGGGGCGGCGAGCCCGCGGGGCGCAAACTCTCCGGCTCGGATGAAGACGAGCTGGACGCCACCGACCTCGCGCGCGGCCACGAATCGCTGCAGGCCGCGCTGCACCGGCAGGCGCTCGCGCTGCGACTGTCGCAGGAAGACGCCGCGGCACTGCGCTTTCTCATCGAGTCGCTCGACGACGACGGCTATCTGGAAGAGTCGCTGGAATCGCTGGCCGCGCAGCTCGCGCCCGACGATCTCGAAGAGCGCGAGGAACTCGTGCACCGCTTCACCGTCGCGCTGGGACTCCTGCGCAGCCTGGAGCCCCCCGGCGTGGGCGCGCGCACCCTGGCCGAATGCCTCACCCTGCAGCTGAACGCGATGCGCGAGGACGCCGACAACCCCGAGGCGGTCGACATCGCCGTGAGGGTCTGCCGCCAGCCGATCGAGCTTCTCGCGCGGCGCGACATCAAGCGGCTTGCGCAACTCACCGGCGACAGCGAGGCCGACGTGCGCAGTGCCATCGCGCTGGTCACGCGGCTCGAGCCGAAGCCGGGGCGCCGGTTTGCCGACGTCGAGCGCAACATCATCGTGCCCGACGTGCTGGTGACCAAGTCGGGCCGCGCGGCCAACGCGCGATTGCGCGTGCAGCTCAACCCCGATGTGATGCCCAGGCTGCGCGTGCATGACGTCTACGCGGGCGCGCTCCGGGCGCACCGCGGCGAAGGCCACCAGGCATTGCAGCAGCGGCTGCAGGAGGCGCGCTGGTTCATCAAGAACATCCAGCAGCGCTTCGACACGATCCTGCGCGTGTCCGCGGCGATCGTGGAGCGGCAAAAGAGCTTCTTCGTGCACGGAGAGCTCGCGATGCGGCCGCTCGTGCTGCGCGAGATCGCCGATGAGCTGGGGCTGCACGAGTCGACCATCTCGCGCGTCACCACCGCCAAGTACATGGCCACGCCGTTCGGCACCTTCGAGCTCAAGTATTTCTTCGGCTCCGCGCTCGGCACCGAAACCGGCGGCAACGCGTCGAGCACCGCCGTGCGCGCGCTCATCAGGCAGCTGGTGGCCGCCGAGAACGCGCGCAAGCCGCTTTCGGACAGCCAGATCAGCGACATGCTGAAGGAGCAGGGCATCGAATGCGCGCGGCGAACGGTGGCGAAGTATCGAGAAGCGTTGCGCATCGCCCCGGCGAACCTGAGGCGCGAGCTGTGAGCCTCGCGAATTTGTTTCTGCCGTGCGCGGGCGGCGTGGAAGAGTACCTGCTCGCCGAAACGCGCCGCATCGGCGGCGAGGGCGCGCAGGCCGTGCGAGGCGGCGTGCAGTTGCGCGCGGACTGGACCGACGTGATGCGGTTGAACCTGCGCAGCCGCCTCGCGCAGCGCGTGCTGATCCAGCTCGCCAAGCGCGGCTATCGCGGCGAGGACGACCTGTACGAAGCGGCGAGCGGCGTCGCATGGGAAACGTGGTTCACGCCGCGGCAGACCTTCAAGGTGGAAGTCACCGCGCAGATGAGCCCGCTCAAGAGCCTGAACTTCGCGGCGCTTCGCATCAAGGACGGTCTCGTGGATCGCTTCCGCGGGCGCGGCGGCGTGCGGCCCGACGTTGAGACGCGCCATCCCGACGTGCGCGTGTTCGCGCATCTCACGGCCGATACCGTGACGCTTTACATCGACACCTCCGGCGAGCCGCTCTTCAAGCGCGGCTGGCGAGAAGACAAGGGTGAGGCGCCGCTGAAGGAAACGCTCGCGGCGGCCATCATCGCGGCAAGCGGCTGGGATGCGTCCTTGCCGCTCTACGACCCATGCTGCGGCAGCGGCACCATCGTGATCGAGGCGGCGCAGATAGCGTGCGGCATCGCGCCGGGGTTGCTGCGGCGCTTCGGCTTCGAGCGGCTTGCGGCGTCCGTCCCGCGCGACTGGCAGCGGCTGAAGGAAGAGGCCCAGGCCGAGCGCAACGTCGTGCCCGTGGAGGTTCACGGCAGCGACGTCGCCTTTCGCATGGTCGACTTCGCCCAGCGCAATGCGCACCGGGCGGGTGTGGGCGACGTCGTGAAGCTGCGCGGCGGAGATGCCCTGCAGCGCATGCCGCCGACGTCCGAGCCGGGGGTCATGCTGCTCAATCCGCCGTATGGCGAGCGCATCGAGGCGGGCGGCGTGGCCGGGGCAGGGCGAGTGGGGCGAGTGGGGCGAATGGGGCGGGAGACGGCGCAAAGCGACGCGGCGGCGGGCGACTTCTTCGCGCAACTCGCGGCGCACTGGAAGAAGCACTATGCCGGCTGGACGGCGTGGATGCTGTCGCCGGACCTGAAGCTGCCGACGCGCATGCGGCTGAAGGAGTCGCGGCGCGTGCCGATGTGGAACGGGCCCATCGAGTGCCGCCTTTTCCGGTTCGACATGGTGAAGGGGTCCGCGCGTGCGAGCGCTGGTGCTTGACACGAACGTCGTGCTGGACCTGTTCGTGTTCGAGGACCCGGCCGCGGCCGGCTTGCGCCTGGCACTCGATGCAGGTGCGTGCGACTGGATCGCGACCGATGCGATGCGCGACGAGCTCGAGCACGTGATCCGCTATCCGAATCTGGCGCGGCGCGCGGATGCCGAGGCGGTGCTGGCGCGGTTCGACGGCGGCGCGCGAATCGTGGGGGTGCCGCTGCCGGCGAACATTCAGTGCACGGACGCCGACGACCAGAAGTTCATCGACCTGGCGCTCGCGCACCGGGCCGTGCTGCTGTCGAAGGACAAGGCGGTGCTGAAGTTGAGGAGGCGGCTTGCGAAGTCGGGCGTGCAGCTGGATGGGGTGTCCTATCCGAAAAACGCCCTCGATGCTTGTGCCGTCTCCATCGGCAATTCCTCGGGAATGAAATGACCCGCCGGCATTGACCGGCCGCTCACCTGGCACGCGCACTGCGCCTGCCACAGCGCGAGCGGATCGAACAGCTTGCCGATCAAGCCCCGCTCGCCCCACATCACGAACGTGTCGCAGCAGATGCGCTTGCCGAGCGCGCGGCTTTCGCGATCGTGCTCGAGATCGATCGAGGCGCTCGCACGGTAGTCCTCGCACGCGGCATGGATCGACTCCGCGCGGCAAAAGCAGCGTTCGTATTCCGCGAGCGCGGCCTTCTCCACATGCGCCATGCCGCTCGCGCCCCAGCCGCCGAGCTTCGAACGCAGATAGAAACGGGCGTCGGCGCCGATCATCTTCTCCGGCAAGGGCGAAGGCTGGATGAGATGGAACCAGTGGTAATAGACGCGGGCGAAAGTGAAATGCCGCCGCTTGTCTTCCTCCGGGGAAATCGCGCTCTGTCCGGCGTTCCAGTTCCCGTCGTACATGTCGAGCGTGGGCGCGATGTCGATCAAGACGAGCTTGCGCACGCGTTGGGGGTGATCCACCGCGAGGCGATGCGCGACGCGCGCGCCGCGATCGTGGCCGGCCAGGAAGAATTGCGGCTTGCCGAGCGCCGTCATGAGCCCGCACATGTCCTCGGCCATGGCGCGCTTGCTGTAGTTGGCGTGATCGTCCCGTCCGGGTGCCTTGGACGAATCGCCGTAGCCGCGCAGGTCGGGCATCACGAGGAAGAACTCGTCCTTCAGCGCTAGGGCGACGCGATGCCACATCGCATGGGTCTGCGGAAAGCCATGCAGCAGGAGCAGCGCCGGCTTGTCCCTCGCACCGCCGAACCGCGCGAAGATCTGGCCGTCGCCCAGGCCGAACCGGGCCTGCTCGAAACCCTCGAACCAGCCCGGCGTGCCCGAGGCGGTGGCCATCACGCGGCCTCCCGCGCAAGAAATGCCCGCAGGTTCGCCGCTGCCTTGCGGCGGATCGCGCCTCGCAGCAGCGGCGTCCAGCCGAACAGCAGGCCGGGCGCGCCGAGCGCCTGGCGCGACCAGCGCCAGAAATCGAACCGGTCGCGATGCCGCGCGATGCGACCGTCGGTGTCGAACTCGAATCGCGAGTCGATGCTGTTGTGAACCATGCGGCCCGTCGCGCTGAACCGGTACCACGCATCCCAGTGCGCGCGGCCCGTGACGCCCGCGGCATCGACGTCGCGCCATTCGAGCTTCCACACGTCGCGGCCCTTCGCCTGCGTGGCCCGGCACAGCATGCGCCACATGCCGGCCACCTCCTCGCGTCCGCGCAGGTCGAACACTTCGTCTTCGAACCGCGCGTCCTGCGCGTAGCAGCGAGCCATCGCATCGGCGTCGAGCCGGGCGAAGGCGGCGTAGAAGTCTTCGATCGTCTGGCGGTGGGCGGGCATGGCGAGTCCTCGCGGTTCATTACAGCATCTTGGCCCGTGCCGTGCGAGGAATTCTTCACGTCGCCCGACGGCCGACCTTGACCTGGTTGACGCAGGACAAGCCTCTCGCGCGGCACGTCGGCTATACGTGAGAATCAGGAAGGAAGATCATGGATCGCCGCACCTTCATCCGCATGACCGGGGGCGCAGCCGCCCTCGCCGCGGGCGCCGACACGACCGCCTGCTCCGCCGACTTGCCCGCCGAAGCCGTTGCCGCATGGCGTGGACCGCCCGCCGACGAGCCGGACATCCGGCGCTGGGCGCTCGGCTACGCGATCCTCGCGCCGCACTCGCACAACCTGCAATCCTGGCGGGCCGATCTGCGCACACCGGGCGAGCTCGTGCTCACGTGCGATCCCGAACGGCTGCTGCCGCAGACCGATCCGTACTCGCGCCAGATCATGATGAGCCACGGCACATTTCTCGAACTGCTGGACATCGCTGCGGGAGCACGCGGCTGGCGCACCGAGATCGCCCTGTTCCCCGACGGGGAGTTCGATCCGCGCCGTATCGACGGGCGGCCGGTCGCCCGCGTGCGCTTCGAGCACGACGCTGCGCAGAAGCGCGACCCCCTGTTCGAGCAGATCGTTCGTCGTCATACGAACCGGGAAGCGTACGAACCACGCGTGCCCGAGCCGGCGGCGCTGCGCGCTATCGAGCAGGCTGTCGCAGGGTCCGCGATGCGCGTGGGCTTCACCACCTCGGCACAGCCGGACCTCGTCGAGCACCATCGCGCCATTGCGCTCGATGCGTGGCGGATCGAGCTGCAGACGCCGCGCACGATCCTCGAGTCGTTGCGCGTCATGCGCATCGGGCCGAAGGAAATCGCCGAACATCGCGACGGACTCAGCGCCAACGGATGGCCGCTCCGCGCCCTCACGGCGCTCGGAATGTTCGACCGCAGCAAGGCACCCGGCCCGCGCGACTATGCGGTCACGAGCCAGGTGGACGATTTCCGCGGCAAGCTTGCGGCGACCCCGGCATTCTTCTGGATGGTGAGCGAAGGCAACGACCGCCGCACGCAGGTGAACGCGGGCCGCGCCTAAGTGCGCGCGCAACTCGCCGCCACGGCGCACGGACTCGCGATGCAGCCGCTTTCGCAGGCGCTGCAGGAGTATCCGGAAGTGGCAGCTTCCTATGCCCGGATTCACGAACTCCTGGGGGCACGGCCGCCGCGCGAAGTCGTGCAGATGTGGACGCGGCTGGGTTACGGTCCGCCGGTCGGCCCCGCGCCGAGGCGAGGCGTGGAAGCGCAAATCGTCGCGATGTGACGTTTCATGCCGCGCCGATCAGCTCGATCGCGCGCTGCAACGCATGCCCCACCGCCGCCGCGCGCACGGCGGCCCGGTCGCCCTCGAAGCGCATCGTCTCGCTCGTGAGCTCGCCTTGCACCATCCAGGCGAACCACACCGTGCCGACCGGCTTGTCGGCCGTGCCGCCGGTGGGCCCCGCGATGCCGGTGACCGCGATGCTCGCCAGCGCGCGCGAATGGCGCACAGCACCGAACGCCATCGCGCGCGCGACCACTTCGCTCACGGCGCCGTGCCGCTCGATCAGGTTGGCGTCGACGCCGAGCTCTTCGATCTTGGCCGCGTTGGAATACGTGACGAAGCCGCGCTCGAACCAGTCGCTGGAGCCGCTCAGTTCGGTGCACGCCGCCGCGATCAGCCCGCCCGTGCAGCTTTCGGCCGTCGCGAGCATCCAT
Source organism: Ramlibacter sp. (assembly GCF_035548915.1). Lineage (GTDB taxonomy): Bacteria > Pseudomonadota > Gammaproteobacteria > Burkholderiales > Burkholderiaceae_C > Ramlibacter. The sequence goes on from NZ_DASZSE010000046.1 coordinate 22,662, forward strand.
CCCTTTTCTTTCAGCAGCGCCGCGAGTTCGCGGCACAGGTCTTCGGTCATGTCCAGAGCCTCCTTGCGAGGGCGATGAGGAACAGGGTGCAGAAGCCCGCCACCAGGTCGTCGAGGATGATGCCGAAGCCGGCGCGCCAGCCGAAACCCTTGAAGAGCGTGTCGGCCCAGCCCACGGGCCCCGGCTTGAAAGTGTCGAGCAGCCGAAAGAGAACGAAGGCCGCGAGCTGACCCGTGAAGCCTGCGGGCATCACGAGCCACAGCACGATCCAGAACGCGATCACTTCGTCCCACACCACGCAGCCCGGGTCGGCGATGCGCAGGTTCGTCGCGGCGACGGTGCAGGCCCACCAGCCGACGAAGAACGACACGAGGATCACGACACCGATCGCGAAGGGATTCAGCCACGATGCGAGCACGAGGTAGGCAAGCCAGGCCCACAGCGTGCCACACGTGCCGGGCGCGACCGGCGCGAGCCCCGAGCCGAAACCGAGCGCGATCAGGTGGGCCGGATGCGCGAGAAGGAATCGCGCCGTCGGCCTCGCGATGCCGCCTGCCTCGAGATCGCGCGAGGTCATGCCGCGCGCTCCTGCCTCGCCTCGCCCCGCGCGAACCATCCGGCCCAGAAGTCGATGCAGGCGCGAATCTTCGGCAGCCGATGGCGGCCGCTCGCGGTCACGGCATGCACCGGCACGGGATTCAGGTCGACGAGCTTCGGCAGCACGGCGACGAGCCGCCGCTCGCGCACCAGCATGTCGCTTGCGAGCGTGGCGAGGCGGCCGATGCCCAGTCCCTGCAGCACCATGGTGGCCGTCATGTTGGTGTCGTTGCTGCGCAAAGGCCCCTCCGCTTCGAAGACGACGCGCTCGCCCTGCACGACGAACGGCCACTGATTGAGCATCGGGACGGCGCTGTTGATGACGAGCGTGTGTCGGCGCAGACCCTCGACGTCGGTCGGCAGCCCGTGCCGGGCGACGTATTCCGGCGATGCGAAGAGGCCTCGTCCGAGCGCACCGATGCGCCGCGCCACGACGGTTTCGGGCAGGTTGCTCACCGTGCGAATCGCGATGTCGATGCCGTCGCGCGCGAGGTCGGCGAGCCGGTCGCTCACGACCAGTTCCACCTGCACCGCCGGATGCCGGAGCGTGAGCTGCTTGAGGCTCGGCACGATCTGGTACTGCGCGACGACGGTGCTCGCGGCAACGCGCACGAGCCCGCTCGGCCCCTCGCGGGCGAACTCGCCTTCCAGCTCGTCGAGCGTGCCGAGCATGCGGCGGCAGTACCCGAGAAAGGTCGTCCCCTCGGCGGTGAGGGAAAGCCCGTGCGTGGAGCGATGGATGAGCCTTGCGCCGCAGGCCTTTTCGATGCGCGCGAGCGTGCGCGACACCTGGCTCACCGGCGCGTCGCGCTCGCGTGCCGCGGCCGAGAGCGTCCCGAGCTCGGCCACGCGGGCGAACAGGTGCATGTCGGCGAATTGAAGTTCACGCATGTGATCCCGCGATCCTAACGCCCTGCTTTGCTTCGCGTGCAAGACGCATTTGCGCGGGCCGCCGTTTCCCTCCGGTGCGGCCCCTCCTAAAGTGAAGCCTCGATACAGGAGCCAGCATGGTCCACGAACTTTCCCCCCGGCTCGCCTGGCAAGACGAAGCCCTGCGACTCTCGCGCATCCACGATGCCGCGGTGCGCCGTGCGCACGAGGCGCGCGACGAACTGCTCGATGAGCTGTCGGCGCGGCTCGCCGGGTGCCTGCGGCAAGGCTGGTACGGCCTGCTGCACCTGCTCGCGCTGTGCGGCGTCGTGCGCACGGTGGAAGGCTGATGCCATCACGATCCCGCGGCCGACGTGTCGCCGGTGCACGGGCCGTGCCGGCGTCGAAACACGCGCGGCTCCATCGGGTGCGCATCGCGCCAGAGCCCGAGGTGCCCGCGGTGCGCGAGCCGCTCCTCACGCAGATAGGGACCGGGGTCGCTGCGGAAGCGGTAGGACCACGCGTGCCCTTCGCGCACGAGCCGCGCGCCGATGTCCTGCCCGCGCAGTTCGATACGCGCGAGCGTCCGGCCGAAGTCGTCGTGTCCCTGCGCGATGACACGCACTTGCTCGTGCGCGAGCACCGCTGCAAGGGCATCGCGCGCCTCGCTTCCCGCGGCCTGGCACAGCTCGGGCGCATCGATGCCCACGATGCGAACCCGCTCGGCGCCGCCGCCTCGCAGCGGTAGCGCCCAGAGCGTGTCGCCGTCGCTCACGTGTCCCACCTTCGCTTCGAAACTCGCCGGTTGCGCTCGCAGGCCCGCCGCCGCGAAAACGAGTAACAGCCCGCAGGCGAGACCGCGCTTCGCCTTCACGCCGCGAAGTGATCGAATGATTCGAAGTGCCGCGGGACGACCCGGCCGGCAGCGTCGACGAACGTGAGGCCCGGCTCGGCTTCGATCGACCCGATGCGCGTCACGCGGGTTCCCGCGCGCTCGCCCGCTCCTTGCACGTCCGCGCGAGCCGATGGCGGCGCGGTGAACGCGAGCTCGTAGTCGTCGCCGCCGGAAAGCGCGAGCTCGATGCGCCGCTCTTCCTCGCCCACGGCTTCGCGGCTCGCGCCGAGCAGCTTCGCCGCCGCCGCCAGCTCGATGCGCGCTCCCACGCGCGAGCGGCGCAGCAGATGCGAGAAGTCGCCCACGAGGCCATCGCTCACGTCGATCGCGGCTGTCGCAATGCCGCGCAGCGCGATGCCGAGCGCGACGCGGGGCGTGGGCGCTTCCATGCGCTCGCGCGCCGCGGCGAATGCGTCGCCGGAAAGGCGCACGGTCCCGCGGAACGCTTCGAGCGCGAGGCGCGCGTCCCCGAGCGTGCCGCTGGCCCACACGTCGTCGCCCGCGCGCGCGCCCGATCGCAGCAACGCCTCGCCTTGGGGCACTTCGCCGAAGACCGTGATGCAGATGTTCAGCGGCCCGCGGGTCGTGTCGCCGCCCACGAGATCGCACTCGTTGGCATCGGCCAATGCGTAGAGTCCGCGCGAGAAGGCATCGAGCCAGGCTTCGTCGGCCAGCGGAAGGGCGATCGAGAGCGTGAATGCGAGCGGCCGCGCGCCGCAGGCCGCGAGGTCGCTCAGGTTGACCGCGAGCGCCTTGTGCCCGAGGCGAAACGGATCGACGGTGGGAAGGAAGTGGCGACCCTCGACGAGCATGTCGGTGGAGACCGCGAGCTGCATCCCCGCGGCCGGCTGCAGCAGCGCGCAGTCGTCGCCCACGCCGAGGGGACTGCGGCGCGCCGGCCGGTTGAAGTAGCGCGCGATCAGCTCGAATTCACCCATGGGGCGAGCATAGCGCCTCGCACGGGGGCGGCCTCACCCCCGAAACCGCAGCGAGCCCTGCCGCACCACTTCGGCGAGCAGCCGCTCGCGCGACTGCACGTCGCGCAGCCACCGGGCGTCGTTCGCGCCCAGGTCGGCCGCGAGGCGCAGCATGTCCACCGACGTCGTGGCGCCGACGTCCTGCGCATGCTCGTCGATGCGGCGCAGGGTCTGCACGATGTGCTCGCGCAGCGGCATGTGCTGCCCGGTGCTCGGCTCCACGTACACCGCATCCAGCCCGAAGCGGCAGGCCTGGAAGCGGTTGTAGGTGTAGACCATGTAGTCGTCTTCCTGCGGCACGAACGGCTGCTCGTGCAGGAACCAGGCCGCGAGCGCCTGCACGAAGCCCGCGAGCGCGGTCGCGCGTTCCACCGTGAGGGGCGTGTCGAACACGCGGATCTCGATCGTGCCGTATTCGGGCTTCGGCCGGATGTCCCAGTAGAAATCCTTCATGCTCTTCACGACGCCCGTGCGCGTGCTCTTGGCGAAGAACTTGCCGAACTCCTCCCAGGTGAGCGTGAAAGGCGCGCGTCCGGACATCGGGAAGGCGAACACGGAATTGAGCCGGGCCGAATCGAACTGCGTGTCCTGCCCCTGCACGTAGGGCGAGGACGCCGAAAGCGCGATGAAGTGCGGGATGTAGCGCGACATGCGGTGCAGCATCAGCAAGGCGGCGTCCGCATCCGGGCAGCCGATGTGCACGTGCTGGCCGAACACCGTGAACTGCTTGGAGAGATAGCCGTAGAGCTCCGAGAGCTGCCGGAAACGCGGCTTGTCGTAGATGCGCTGCTCGTGCCATTGCTGGAACGGGTGCGTGCCGCCACCCACCACCGCGATGTTGAGCTTGTCCGCGCACTTCACGAGCGCATCGCGCATCTGCATGAGCTGGCCGAGCACTTCGCTCGCGGAGTGGCAGATGCCGGTGGAGACTTCGATCATGCTCGAAGTCATCTCCGGCACCACGTTGCCGGGCAATGCATGGCGCGCCATGAGGCGCAGCATCTCGTCCGAAAACGGCGCGAGGTCGTAGTCGTGCGTGTTCACGAGCTGCAGTTCGAGTTCCACACCGAGCGAGAGCGCCGCCGAATGGTGGAACGCCTCGAGCGCCGGCGGCGCTCGCCGCAGCGGGTCGGCGCGGGACTCCACGCCCTTATCCATGGGCTTCGCCCCGCATGTCCGACGCTGCCGGCGGACTGGCCAACGGCGGCAGCCAGGGCCTCGCGCTTTCGCCCGCGCGGTAGATCGCGAACGTGGTGACGATGGCCCCGAGGATCTCCATCAGCAGGATCGCGGGCAGGGCGATGCTCGCGATGCGCGGCCCGAGCGTCATCGACGAGCTCATGAACTGCGACACGAGCAGCAGCGCGATGGAGGACATCGGCATCATCGCGCAGCCCGTCCACATCGACTGGCGCCAGTCGATGCCGCTGCCCCAGTGCGCGAGCTCCACCCCGAGCACCTTGGCGGCCAGGCGTGCCACCGCCATCGCGAGCACGAGGCCCGCGACCGCCGGGTTCCAGTCGGACTGGGCGGCCACGACCGACACGAGCACGAACATCAGCATCGTGAGCAGCGACGCCGCGGTGCCCAGCTGCCGCGGCCACGCCCACGGGCGCGGATGCAGCTGCTTCAGCATGAGCCCGCCGATGAGCGCGGCTAAGGGCGCGGAGCCGCCGAAGTTGGCGGCAAGCGCCGTGCCGGCCGCGATCACGGCGATCAGCAGGATCGACGTGTTCTCGCTGCTCGGGCTCATCACCCTGAGCGCCATGCGCAGGATGAGCGCGAGGAGCGCGCCCACCACGAACGACACGCCCAGCACCACCAGCACCGGGTAGAGCAGCGTCGCCATGTCCTGTTCGTGGCGGTGCATGACGCCGGTGCGCGCGCTCACGAGCGTGAGCGCATAGAAAGTGCTGAGGGTGGCCAGCACCATCGCGCGTTCGGTCACGGGCCCGGCCGCGCGCGTGTCCATGATGACGCGGCTCAGCACAGCGGGCGAGGAAGCCATCGCCACCAGCGCCACCGATTCGGCGACGGACGAACGCACGTCGAGCGCGCGCAGCGCGTAGAACACCGCGAGCGCGCAGAGCACCGATTCGAGCAGGCTTTGCGCCAGCACCATCGGGTTGTGGCGAAACCAGCGCAGGCGGATGCGGCCGCCGGCTTCGAACAGCACGACGGCGACGGCGAGCTCCAGCAGGAAGAGGCCCACGCCCTGCAGCGGCCACACCGCGCCGGAGAATCCGCCGAGGCCGGCCGCCGTCCCCACGAGCGAGTAGCCCACGATCTTCGGCAGGCCGCTGTAGCGCTGCAGCAGGTGGCCGGCGGCGGCCGCTACCGCGAGCAGGAGCGACCACTGCACGGTGGGCAGCCCGGCCGAGGGCTTGAGCCATTCGGCCCAGATCGACATCACTTCATCCATAGGTTCGCCGGACTCTACTGATCAGCCAGCGCGCGCGGTGTAGGACTGCATGCCCTTCGGCTCTCGCCCGGCTAATGCAGCACCCTTCGCTCGCCGTCGTCGAGCACGAAAGTGGGGATATCCACCTCGAAGCGCTCGCCGTCCTCGGCGACGCAGAAGTAGCTGCCGCGCATCGTGCCGCTTGCCGTGCGCAGGCGGCAGCCGCTCGTGTACTCGAACGCCTCGCCGGGCTTCAGAAGCGGCTGGTGGCCCACCACGCCCAGGCCCTTCACCTCCTCCACCTGGCCCAGGGCGTTGGTGATGATCCAGTGGCGGGCGATGAGCTGCGCGGGCACCTCGCCGCTGTTGGTGATCGTGATCGTATAGGCGAAGCTGAAGACGCCCTGGTCCGGCGACGACTGGTCCGCGAGGAAGTGCGGCACGACCTGCACCTGGAACTGGTATTTGGCCATGTGCGAATCGTAGCCGGTTGGCCGGAGCGGCGCGTGCGCGACAATCCACCCATGAGCACTCCTCACCGCATCGCCCCTTCGATCCTGTCGGCCGACTTCGCCCGGCTCGGCGAGGAGGTGAAGAGCGTCATCGCCGCGGGCGCCGACTGGATCCATTTCGACGTGATGGACAACCACTACGTGCCGAACCTGACCTTCGGGCCGATGGTCTGCTCGGCGCTCAAGCCGCACGCGAAGCGGGCCGACGGCACTCCGGTGCCGATCGACGTCCACCTCATGGTGCAGCCGGTGGACGCGCTCGCGCAGGCCTTCGCCGACGCGGGCGCCCATTACATCAGCTTCCACCCGGACGCCACGCCGCACGCGCATCGCAGCGTGCAGGCGATCAAGGCCCGCGGCTGCATGGCGGGGCTCGCGTTCAACCCCTCGCAGCCGCTCGACGTGCTCGACTGGCTCATCGACGACATCGACCTCATCCTCATCATGAGCGTGAACCCCGGCTTCGGCGGACAGAGCTTCATCGATTCGGCGCTGCGCAAGATCGAGCTCGCGCGCGAACGCATCGTGGCGAGCGGCCGCAGCATCCGCCTGGAAGTCGACGGCGGCATCAAGGCCGACAACATCGCGCGCGTGGCGGCCGCCGGCGCGGATACCTTCGTGGCGGGCAGCGCCATCTTCGGCCAGCCCGACTACAAGGCCGTCATCGATTCGATGAGGAAGGCCCTCGGCGCGGGTTCCTGAATTCGCGCTCGTAGGTGTCGTCGATCACCGGCCCGCGGTCGGTATCCGTCTCGCCGCGCTCGACGCTGTCGTGCGCGATGTGCCCCATGCGCTCCTGGCTGGCTTCCCCGCGCGACTGGCTGTCGGCCGATTCGTCGCGCTCGTTCGGCTGGCGCGGCGAGCGTTCCTGGGGGTCTCCCTGATCGGGCAGTGTGTCGCCCTGGGTCCTGCGCTTTTTCATGCCGCCCATGCTGCGGCCGCGTCTTGCGCCCGCCCGTAGGAGCGCCGTCGCGCTTCGCGTAGGAGGTGCGGCGCGGGGTGCGGCGCGGGGTCCGGCGCGAGGTGCGGCGCGCAGCGCGGCGCAGGACGGCTCCTACCGATGCAGGGGGCGCCTGCCCACGAACTCGCCCGCTCCCGAGCTACGGTTGCTCTGCAGCGGCCGGGTTTCAATGGCGGATGCGAACGACCGCAGGACCAAGGAGGTGTCGATGGATGTGCTCGCCTTGCTGCCCGAAGGCCTGGCCTGGTGCGCGGCCGGCGCGGCCGGGGCACTCGCCCTGGCGGCGCTCGCCCGCATGATCGAGAACGCACTCGACCTGGAGGCGCGCTAAAGCCCATGCCGTCCTCCCGACCCGAGGCCTCGCGCAGATCGAAGGCCGGCGACGCCGCGCTTGCCAAGCAGCGGCAGCTCGACACGTTCGCGCTCGCCGCCGAAAGCCAGCTCACCACGAGCCAGGGCGTGCCGGTTGCGGACAACCACAACTCGCTCAAGGCCGGCGCGCGCGGCCCGACGCTCGCGGAAGACTTCCTGCTGGCCGAAAAGCTCGCGCACTTCGGCCACGAGCGCATCCCCGAGCGCGTGGTGAACGCGCGCGGCTGCGGCGCGCACGGTTATTTCGAGCTTACGCGCTCGCTCGTCGAGTACACCCGGGCGGACTTCCTGCAGGAAGTCGGCGCGCGCACGCCCGTCTTCGTGCGCTTTTCGACCACGGTGGGCTCGCGCGGTTCGGCCGACACCGTGCGCGACGTGCGAGGCTTCGCCGTCAAGTTCTACACGCGCGAGGGCAACTACGATCTCGTGGGCGCGAGCTTTCCGGTGTTCTTCATCCAGGATGCGATGAAGTTTCCGGACCTCGTGCACGCCTGGAAGCCGCAGCCGCACAGCGGGATGCCGCAGGCGTCGAGCGCCCACGACACGTTCTGGGATTTCGCTTCGCTGATGCCGGAGAGCACGCATGCGCTCATGTGGCTGATGTCCGATCACGCGCTGCCGCGCAGCCTGCGCATGATGGCGGGGTATGGCGTGCATGCGTTTCGCCTCGTGAACGCGCGCGGCGACGTGCACTGGGTGAAGTTCCATTGGCGGCCCAAGCTCGGGCGGCACGCGCTCGCGTGGGACGAGGCGCAAAAGCTCGCCGGCCACGACCCCGACTTCCATCGGCGCGATCTGTGGGAGGCCATCGAGCGCGGCGACTCGCCCGAATGGGAACTCGGCCTGCAGCTCATCGACGAATCCCGCGCCGCGGCGCTGCCGTTCGACCTGCTCGATGCGACCAAGCTCGTGCCAGAGGAAATGGTCCCCGTCACGGTGGTCGGCAAGCTGGTGCTCAACCGCAACCCCGACAACTTCTTCGCCGAATGCGAGCAGGCCGCGTTCCATCCCGGCCATCTCGTGCCGGGCATCGACTTCAGCAACGATCCGCTGCTGCAGGGGCGGCTTCTTTCCTATACCGGCGCGCAGATGGCGCGCCTGGGCGGGCCAAACCATCACGAGCTGCCGATCAACCGCAGTCTCTGCCCGTTCCACAACTTCCAGCGCGACGGCGCCTCTCGCATCGGCATCGCGCGCGGCGGCGTCGCCTACGAGCCGAACACGCTTGCAAGCGGCGCGGAATTCCGCAGCGACGGCGGCGAGCAGGGCTTTCAAAGCCGCGAGGAGCCGCTCGCGGCGTCGAAGCTGCGCAGGCGCCACGCCGCGTTCGACGATCACTTCAGCCAGGCGAGCCTCTTCTGGAACAGCCAGGGCGCGGCCGAGAAAGAGCACATCGTGGCCGCGTTCCAGTGCGAGCTCTCGCGCGTGCAGACGCCCGCGATCCGCCAGCGCGTGGTCGACAACCTCGCGCACGTCGATGCGAGGCTCGCGCGCAAAGTGGCCGAGCCGCTCGGCATCGACCCGCCGGATGCGCGCGCGGCCGCGGGGCGAGCGGGTTTTCGCGAGCGGCGCGAACGCCTGGGGCTCGAGTCGTCACCGGCGCTCGCGGCCGACACCGCGCCGGGCGCGATCCACACGCGGCGGGTGGCTGTGCTGGTGGCGCCGGGCGTCGAGCTCGGCGCGTTCAAGGTCATCGCGCAGGCGCTGCAGGATGCGGGCGCAACGACGCACGTCGTGGCCTCGCATCTCGGCTGTGTCTCCTCCTCGTCGGGCCAGCAGCTCGCGGTCGACGCGACGCTCGCCGCCATGCCTTCGACGGTGTTCGACGCGGTCCTGATCCCGGGCGGCGCGCCCAGTGCGCGCGCGCTGCTGCGCGACGTCGCGGCCCAGCAATTCGTGCTCGATGCCTGGCGCCACGGCAAGCCGATCTGCGCGATCGGCGAAGCCGCCGAGCTGCTGAAGGCAGCCGGCTTCGACGAGGCGCGCGCGGCGCCAGGCGTCATCGTCGGGCGCAACGACCCGGGCACGCGCAACCAGCTCGCGCAGGATTTCATCGCGGCGCTCGCGCGGCATCGCCACTGGTCGCGCGGCACGGCGGAGGCGCCCGACGCCTGAGGCGCGGCGAGGACGTCCGGGGTCACCCGGGGGCAACCCGGGGGGGTCAGCCGGGGGTCACCCGGGGGTCACGGGCAACGGCGTGACAAAGCCCGCCGCCGTTGGTGTAGCCTTGTCGTTCCCATGTCCCACATCCACGACGGGCACGCCCCGGGCCACTCCCACCTCGAAGAGATCGAGGCGCGCGTGCGCGCGCTCGAGACGCTGCTCGTGGAGAAAGGCTACGTCGAGCCGGCCGCGCTGGATGCGCTCGTGGACACCTACGAAACCAAGGTCGGCCCGCGCAATGGCGCGCGCGTCGTGGCGCGGGCCTGGGTGGACGACGCCTTTCGCGATTGGCTCGCTCGCGACGCGACCGCCGCCATCGCTTCGCTCGGCTACGGCGGCCGCCAGGGCGAGCACATGCGGGCGGTGTTCAACCGGCCCGGCGAGCACCACATGGTCGTGTGCACGCTCTGCTCCTGCTATCCATGGCCCGTGCTCGGCCTGCCGCCGGTCTGGTACAAGTCCGCGCCCTACCGCTCGCGCGCGGTGAGCGAGCCGCGCGCGGTGCTCGGTGAATTCGGCGTCGTGCTGGCCGCGTCGACGCGCATCCGGGTGTGGGATTCGACGGCCGAGGTTCGCTACCTGGTGGTGCCGATGCGCCCCGAGGGCACCGATGGCTGGAGCGAGGAACGGCTCGCATCCATCGTGAGCCGGGATTCGATGATCGGCACGGGCCTTCCCGATCCGCGTGTGGTGGCCGCGCCATGAACGGCGTGCACGATTTCGGCGGCATGCAGGGCTACGGGCCGGTTCGCCCCGAGCCGAACGAGCCGCCGTTTCATGCCGAGTGGGAAAGACGCGCGTTCGCGTTCACGCTCGCGATGGGCGCCACGGGGCAATGGAGCCTCGACATGTCGCGTTCGATGCGAGAGCGACTGCCCGCGGTGCAATATCTCTCGTCGACCTACTACGAGATCTGGCTCGCGGGCCTGGAGCGCCTCATGCTCGAACGCGGCCTCGTCTTCGAAGACGAACTCGCTTCGGCTCGCATGCGGCATGCGCCGTTGCCGGTGCGCAGGCTCGCGGCGGACCGTGTGGCCGAAGTGCTGGCGCGCGGCGCATCGACGCTGCGTCACGGCGATCGGTGCGCGCGCTTCGCGGTCGGCGACACGGTGCGGATGCGGAACATGCATCCGCCGGGTCACACGCGGCTGCCGCGCTACGTGCGCGGGCGCGTGGGGCGCATCGCCGAAGTCCACGGCGCGCACGTGTTTGCCGACGCGCATGCACTTTCGTTGGAGGAATCGCCGCAGTGGCTCTACACCGTCTGCTTCGAGGGCCGCGAGCTGTGGGGCGAGGAGAGCGATCCGTCGCTCGAGGTGAGCGTGGATGCCTGGGAGCCGTACATCGAGGAGAAAGCCGCGTGAAGAGCCCGCAATTCACCGAGCCGTGGCAGGCGCAGGTGTTCGGCCTGGTCGTCGCCCTGCAGGAAAGGGGCGTGATCACCGAAGCGCAATGGGCCGATGCACTGGGCGCCGCGATCCGCCGCGCGCAGGCGGCGGGCGATCCGGACACGGGCGAGACTTACTACAGGCACTGGGTGGCCGCGCTCGAAGCGCTGCTCGCGCAGCGCGGTGTCGCGTCGCACGAGGCGCTGGAAGCGCTCGCGCACGCGTGGGAAGACGCGGCGCGCCGCACGCCGCATGGCCAGCCGATCGCGCTCACGCACGAGGAGCGCGCGATTGCGCGCGGCCGAGCCTGATGCCGCCAGACATCGCCGCTGCCATCGTCGACCTCGACGGCACGATGATCGACACGCTCGGCGACTTCGACGTCGCGCTGAACGAGGTGCTCGCGGAACTCGGCCTGCCGCCGATCACGCGCGAGGCCATCGCGCACCGCATCGGCAAGGGCTCCGAACACCTGATTCGCGAAGTGCTGGCGCACGCCGGCGGCGATCCGTCGCTGTATTCCCGGGCCTGGGACGCCTATCGGCGCCGCTACCTCGCGATCAACGGCGATCATGCCGAGGTGTACCCCGGTGTGCGCGAGGGATTGCAGGCGCTGCGCGCGCAAGGCCTGCGGCTCGCATGCCTCACGAACAAGCCGAGTGCTTTCGTGCTGCCGCTGCTGAAACGCAAGGCGCTCGTCGAGTTTTTCGATGTCGTCAAAGGCGGCGACGATTTCGAGCGCAAGAAGCCCGATCCGCTGCCGCTCGTGAAGACCTGCGAGGCGCTCGCGCTGCCGCCGGCGCGCACGCTCATGATCGGCGACTCCAGCAACGACGCGCGCGCGGCTCGCGCGGCGGGCTGCCCGGTGGTGCTGGTCACCTACGGCTACAACCACGGCGAGCCGGTGCGCGGCGTGGATGCCGACGGCTGGGTCGACTCCATCGCGCAGCTCGCCGCGCAATTGAGGCAAGGGCGGAGCGAAGGGCGGAGCGAAGGGCGCGGCGAGCGCGGACTCGAAAAAAGAGAACGATCGTTCGATCCCGAGACCGGCGCGCCGGCGCAACGCCCGCCCGGCGTCGACGCCCGAATGGGACGCGCGCCGCAATGAACGGCGTGTAAACTCCGAGGCACATGTTCATCCACCGCATGACGACCACAGGTAGCAGTGACCGGGGAGCCTGGCCCTGGCGCAAGCCGTTCGTGCGCATCTAGACTCTCGCATGGGCGCTGCCCGTGCCCGCGTTCCGGCCGATATCGACGCCGGGGCATGTCCGGAAATCCCGCGGCACAAGAATCGGCCGCCGAGCTAGTGGAGGCTCACGCAGTGATCACCGAACTCGAATTCAAGAGCCTTGCCCTGCAAGGCTACAACCGCATCCCCCTCATCGCCGAGGCCTTCGCGGACCTCGAAACACCTCTGTCCCTGTACCTGAAGCTCGCGCACGCGAAGGGCGGCGGGCGCCTGTCGTTCCTGCTCGAATCCGTGGTGGGCGGCGAGCGCTTCGGCCGCTACAGCTTCATCGGGCTGCCCGCGCGCACCCTGGTGCGCGCGAGCGGCTTCGGCGAGCAGGCGCTCAGCGAAGTCGTGACCGACGGCGAAGTGGTGGAATGCGCCCGCGGCAATCCGCTCGACTTCATCGCGCAATACCACCAGCGCTTCAAGGTGGCGCTGCGCCCGGGGCTGCCGCGCTTTTGCGGCGGGCTCGCGGGCTACTTCGGCTACGACACCGTGCGGCACATCGAGCGAAAACTCGAACGCACGTGCCCGCCCGATACGCTGCATTGCCCGGACATTCTGCTGCTGCAATGCGAGGAGCTCGCCGTCATCGACAACCTCTCGGGCAAGCTGTACCTGATCGTGTACGCCGACCCGTCGAAGCCCGAGGCCTTCTCCAACGGGAAAAAGCGCCTGCGGGAGCTGAAGGAGCAGCTCAAGTACTCGGTGAGCGCGCCGGTGCTGAAGCAGACGCAGGGCTTTGTCGCGGAGCGCGAATTCGCGAAGGCCGACTACCTGAAGGCGGTGGAGCGCGCGAAGGAGCTGATCGCCGCGGGCGATTTCATGCAGGTGCAGGTGGGCCAGCGCATCAGGAAGCGCTACACCGAGTCGCCGCTGTCGCTCTACCGCGCGCTGCGCTCGCTCAATCCGAGCCCGTACATGTACTACTACAACCTCACGGGAGCCGACGGCACGCCCGCCGAGTTCCACGTGGTGGGCGCTTCGCCGGAAATCCTGGTGCGCCAGGAGCACACGCCCGAGGGCCAGAAGGTCACGATCCGTCCGCTCGCGGGCACGCGTCCGCGCGGGGCCACGCCGGAGATCGACAAGACCACGGAGCAGGAGCTCATCGCCGATCCGAAGGAGCGCGCCGAGCACGTGATGCTGATCGACCTCGCGCGCAACGACATCGGGCGCATCGCGAAGACGGGCACGGTGAAGGTGACCGAAGCCTTCGTGGTGGAGCGCTACAGCCACGTGATGCACATCGTGAGCAATGTGGAGGGCATCCTGAACGACGGCATGACCAACATGGACGTGCTTCGCGCCACGTTTCCGGCGGGCACGCTCACCGGCGCGCCGAAGGTGCACGCGATGGAGCTGATCGATCGGCTCGAACCCACGAAGCGCGGCATCTACGGCGGCGCGTGCGGCTACATCAGCTATGCGGGCGACATGGACGTCGCGATCGCGATCCGCACCGGGATCATCAGGGACCAGATGCTCTACGTGCAGGCGGCCGCCGGTGTCGTGGCCGATTCGGTGCCCGAGATGGAGTGGCGGGAGACGGAAGCGAAGGCGCGGGCGCTGCTGCGCGCCTCCGAAGTGGTCGAAGAGGGGCTGGAATGAACTTCTCACTTCAACAGCCGGACGCAGAGGGCGCAAAGATCGCGCAGAGGACGCAAAGTGAATCGGCGGGTTGTTTCAATGACTGTTCTCACGCGGTCATAGGGGCCGCAGTGGAGGTTCAGCGCGTACTGGGCGCAGGTTTGCTGGAAAGCGCCTATTCGGCGGCCTTGGCCATGGAAATGGAAGCGAGGGGTCTTCGGTTCCGGAGAGAAGTGAGCGTTTCGGGCAACTACAAAGGGGTGGATATCGGAATCCTTTACCGCGCGGATTTCGTTGTCGAAGATTCGATCGTGATTGAACTCAAGGCTGTGGACGCCTTGGTCGCTGCGCACCGTGCGCAGCTCTTGACCTACATCCGGCTTTCCGGACACAAGATCGGATTGCTGATCAACTTTCACGTGATTCCTCTTGTCAAAGGAATCCAGCGGCTGGTGAACAAGCTATGAAGTCCAGATTGCATTCCCTTCGCGTCCTCTGCGCGACCTTTGCGCCCTCTGCGTCCGGTTGTCTGAATTTGCGGGGAGGCGGTGTATGAAACTCCTCATGATCGACAACTACGACAGCTTCACCTACAACCTCGTGCAGTACTTCGGCGAACTCGGAGCGCAGGTGGAGGTGTTTCGCAACGACGAGATCGACGTGGCCGGCATCGCGGGCAGGCAGCCGGACCTGCTCGTCGTCTCGCCCGGGCCGTGCTCGCCCGCGGAAGCCGGCATCTCGGTGCAGGCCATCCGCCACTTCGCGGGCAAGCTGCCCGTGCTCGGCGTATGCCTCGGCCACCAGTCGATCGGCGCGGCGTTCGGCGGGAAGATCATCCGCGCGCGGCAGCTCATGCACGGCAAGACGAGCGTGATCACCACGACGCGCGAAGGCGTGTTCGCGGGGCTGCCGGAGAAGTTCACGGTGAACCGGTATCACTCGCTTTCGATCGAGCGCGAATCCTGCCCGCGGGAGCTGAAGGTGACCGCGTGGACCGACGACGGCGAGATCATGGGCGTGCGCCACGAGCAACTCGAGGTCGAAGGGGTGCAGTTCCACCCCGAGTCGATCCTCACCGAGCATGGCCACGCGATGCTCAAGAACTTCCTGGAGCTCGCGAAATGAAAGTCGTCGACCTGCGCAGCGACACCGTCACGCAACCCACGCACGCCATGCGCGAAGCCATGATGGCCGCGCCGCTCGGCGACGACGTCTTCGGCGACGACCCGAGCGTGAACGCGCTGCAGGAGAAGATCGCGGCGATGCTCGGCTTCGAGGCGGCCCTGTTCGTGCCGACGGGCACGCAGAGCAATCTGTGCGGCGTGCTCTCGCACTGCCAGCGCGGCGAGGAATACATTGTCGGCCAGCTGCAGCACAGCTACCGCTGGGAAGGCGGCGGCGCGGCCGTCTTCGGCAGCGTGCAGCCGCAGCCGATCGCCAACCAGCCGGACGGCACGCTCGCGCTGAGCGACATCGCGGATGCGATCAAGCCGGACGACCCGCACTTCGCGCGCACGAAGCTGCTGGCGCTCGAGAACACCTGGGGCGGCAAGGTGCTGCCGATGGCCTATGTCGAAGAGGCGACGGACTTCGCGCGCAAGAAGGGCCTTGCCACGCATCTCGACGGCGCGCGGCTTTTCAATGCGGCGGTGGAACAGGCGCGGCGCGCGGGCGGCGACGCCCGGGCGGAAGCGAGACGCATCGCAAGTCGGTTCGATTCGGTGTCGGTCTGCTTCAGCAAGGGCCTGGGCGCTCCGGTGGGCTCGGCGTTGTGCGGCTCGAAGGAACTGATCGCACGTGCGAAGCGCATCCGCAAGATGGCGGGCGGCTCGATGCGGCAGGCGGGGTTCATGGCCGCGGCGGCCTCGCATGCGCTCGATCATCACGTCGATCGGCTTCAGGAAGATCACGCGCTCGCGCATCGGCTCGCGCAAGGGCTCGACGGCATCGAAGGTGTGCGAGTGGAGGCGCCGGAAACCAACATCATGTTCGTGGACCTGGTGGGGCCTTCGCGAGACCGGTCGAAGGAGTTGCTCGCAGCGCTCGAGGAAGAAGGCGTGCTCGCGACGGGGCTCTATCGCCTGCGGTTCGTCACGCACCTGGATGTCGATGCGGCCGGCATCGACCGCGCGATCGCCGCGATCCGGAGGTTCTTCGGTGCCTGACGCGCAGAATCTGTTGCTTTTCATGGCGGCGGGCTGGCTGCTGAACCTCGCGCCGGGCCCCGATGTGCTTTACATCGTGTCCCACTCGCTGCGCAGCGGGGCGAAGGCCGGGCTCGCGGGCATGGCGGGAATTCTTGCCGGGTGCTTCGTGCACGTCGCGGCGGCGGCGGTCGGCGTGAGCGCGCTGCTGGCGGCTTCGGCGGCGGCGTTCGCGGTGCTGAAGTGGGCCGGGGCGGCGTATCTGCTGTGGGTGGGGGTGAGGCTGCTCATTGCCGACCGGCGGGGTGTCGTTCCTCTCACCCCAGGCCGGCCCCCTCGCTCGCTCTCCGCCGAGGGGGAGAGCGAGGACCGGCTACGCACGCACCCCGATGATTCCGCCTGGCCGATCTTCCGCGGCGGCTTCCTCACGAACGCGCTGAACCCGAAGGTCGCGCTTTTCTTCCTCGCCTTCGTTCCGCAGTTCATCGCGCCCGACACCGAGCACAAGGCGCTCGCCTTCGTGCTGCTCGGCGTTCTCTTCATCGTCAACAGCATCCCGATCAACGCGGGTTGGGCGCTCGCCGCGGCGTGGATGGCGCGGCGAGACGCGGTGCAACGCGGCATGCACTGGCTCGATCGCGCAGCCGGCGTCATGTTCATCGGCTTCGGGATCAAGCTGGCAATGGCGCAGGAGCGCTGAAACGCGATTGCGGAGCCCGATTGCGGACCCTTCGCGAAGGCCCGCATCCGTTAAAGTATGTGCAGCCACCCGCCTCGAATCCTGTCCGAGGTCGAAGGAGCCGGGTGCCGAAATCCCGAAGGAGGCGTTTCCATGTCCATCACCCCCCAGGAAGCGCTGCAGCGCACCATCGAGCATCGCGAAATCTTCCACGACGAAATGCTCAGGATCATGCGGATGATCATGAGCGGCGAACTCTCGCCCGTCATGACGGCCGCGATCGTCACGGGCCTGCGCGTGAAAAAGGAAACCATCGGCGAGATCACCGCGGCCGCGCAGGTGATGCGCGAATTCTCGACCAAGGTCCACGTCGCCGACAGAACGCATCTCGTGGACATCGTAGGCACCGGCGGCGACGGCTCGCACACGTTCAACATCTCCACCTGCTCGATGTTCGTCGCGGCTGCCGCGGGCGCCAAGGTGAGCAAGCACGGCGGACGCAGCGTCTCCAGCAAGAGCGGCAGCGCCGACGTGCTCGAAGCGCTCGGCCTGAACATCCACCTCTCGCCCGATGCGATCGCGAAGTGCATCGACGAATGCGGCATCGGCTTCATGTTTGCGCCCAACCATCATCCCGCGATGAAGAACGTCGCCCCCGTGCGCAAGGAAATGGGCGTGCGCACGATCTTCAACATCCTCGGGCCGCTCACCAATCCCGCGAGCGCGCCCAACATCCTGATGGGCGTCTTCCACCCGGACCTCGTGGGCATCCAGGTGCGCGCGCTGCAGCGCCTGGGCGCGGAGCATGCCGTGGTGGTGTACGGCCGCGACGGCATGGACGAAGTGAGTCTCGGCTCGGCCACGATGGTGGGCGAGCTGAAGGCGGGCGAGATCACCGAATACGAGATCCATCCCGAGGATTTCGGCATGCCGATGGCAAGCAACCGCGCGCTGAGGGTGGAGACGCCGCAGCAGTCGCTGGAACTCATGAGGCAGGTGCTCGACAACCAGCCGGGCGCCTGCCGCGACATCGTGGCGCTGAACGCTGGGGTCGCGCTCTACGCCGCCAACGTGGCGTCGACCATGAAGGAGGGCATTGCGAAGGCGCAGGCTGCCATCGCGTCTGGCGCGGCCAAGGCGAAACTGGAACAACTGATCGCGACCGCGAAGGCGCTGGGGGCCTGATGCCCGACATTCTGGAAAAGATCGTCGCGACCAAGCGCGAAGAGATCGCCGCGGCGAAGAAGAAGATCCCGCCGGAGGCGATGCGCGCGGATGCGCAAAGCCGCGTCCTCACGCGCGATTTCATGGGCGCGCTGCGCACGAAGATCGCGGCGGGTCGGCCCGCCGTCATCGCCGAAATCAAGAAGGCGAGCCCGAGCAAGGGCGTGATCCGCGCCGACTTCGTGCCGGCCGACATCGCGCAGAGCTACGCGGAAAACGGAGCGGCCTGCCTTTCCGTCCTCACGGACAAGCAGTTCTTCCTCGGCTCGGTCGACTACCTGAAGCAGGCGCGCGCTTCGTGCGACCTGCCCGTGCTGCGCAAGGACTTCGTGGTGGACCCCTACCAGGTGTACGAGTCGCGCGCGATCGGCGCCGACTGCATCCTGCTGATCGCGGCCTGCCTCGACGATGCGCAGATGAAGGAGCTGGAGGCCATCGCGCATTCGCTCGGCATGGCCGTGCTCGTCGAAGTGCACGACGGCGCGGAGCTCGAACGGGCGCTCGAGCTGAAGACACCGCTCATCGGCGTGAACAACCGCAACCTGCGCACGTTCGAAGTGAACCTCGAGACCACGCTGGAGCTGAAGACGAACGTGCCCGCGGACCGGCTGCTCGTCACCGAGTCGGGCATCGTCGGGCCGGCCGACGTGAAGCGGATGCGCGAGGCGGGCGTGCACGCCTTCCTCGTCGGCGAGGCGTTCATGCGGGCCGACGATCCGGGGGCGGCCCTTGCCAGGCTCTTCTCGGCCGCGTAGCGCGGACGGCCCGCAGCGCGGCAGCCTGCAGGCGTCGCTGCTGGACGGCGAAGAAGCTTCGTCCCCGGCGCGGCTGACCGAGTGGGCGCCCGAGCGATGGCCCGTGGCCGAGGGCTGGCGCGAGGTCGTCGACGGGTTCTTCCGGACCCCCGCCGGAAGGCAGCTCAGCGAATTCGTGCAGCAGCGGCTGGCCGCAGGCGCGACGATCTACCCCGCACGCCCCTTTCGCGCGCTCGAGCTCACGCCGCTGGCCAATGTGCACGCGGTGATCCTCGGCCAGGACCCGTATCACGGCCCCGGCCAGGCCGAGGGGCTCGCGTTCTCGGTGCCCGAAGGCGTGCGGTTTCCGCCGTCGCTGCGCAACATCTTCAGGGAGCTCGGGTGCGAGCCGATGCACGGTTCGCTCGTCGAATGGGCGCATCGCGGCGTGCTGCTGCTCAATGCCTCGCTCACGGTCGAGGACGGCCTGGCGGGCAGCCATGCGAAGAAGGGCTGGGAAGCGCTCACCGACGCGCTGATCGCCAAGGTGGCAGCGACCGCGTCGCCCTGCGCGTATCTGCTCTGGGGTGCGCACGCGCAGGCCAAGCGCGAGCTCATTCGCAAGGCGGCCGAGGCGCACGGCTGCGATGCGCTGGTGCTGCAGGCCAATCATCCGTCGCCGCTGTCCGCGAACCGCCCGCCCGTGCCATTCCTCGGCTGCGGCCATTTCCGGCAGGCGCGGGAGTGGCTGCAAGCCCGCGGGATTGCGAACGTGTTTCCTAGCTGAATCGAAGGCGCGCGAGCCAGGCACGCCAGCCGCCGCGCCGCTTCGCCTCCGGCGCCGTGCGTGCAGGAAGGGCAAGCCGCGTGTCGTCCAGGTAGTCACGCTCGATATCCACCGTGGCCGAGCGGCCCAGCGCATGGAAATGCAGCTTCAGCCACTGCGCCGCCGCGAGCCGGCCGGCTTCGAACAGTTCGGCGAGCATGGCCGCGTCGGCGTTGCCGCGCGTGCCGGCCGGATAGTTCGCCGTCGCGGGGCCGCCGTCGATCCGGTGCACGCGCATCAGCTTGCCCCGCGCCGGCGAGAGCGAGCCCTCGGCCACGAGGCGGTTCACGTAGTCGATCGCCCGAATCTGCGTGAGCAGGCTCGCGTTGAACGTGAGCTCGCTCACGCGGTCGAGGATTTCCGCTGTCGTGCGGGGCGTCGCGTCGCGCCGCACAGGATTGATCTGCACGAGCATCAGGTCCGCGCTTTCGCAGCCGTGAATGAGCGGACCGAGCGCCGGATTGACGGAGTAGCCGCCGTCCCAGTAGGCGCTGCCGTCGATTTCCACAGCCTTGAAGAGCATGGGCAGGCAGCAAGAGGCCATCACCTCGTCCACACCGAGGCGGCTGCCCGTGAAGACCGCCGCCTTGCCGGTGGCGACATGGGTTGCCGAGACGAACACCCGCAAGACCGGGTGCCGCGCGATGGCCTCGAAGTCGATCTCGCGCGCGAGCAGGTCGCGCAGCGGGTTGATGTCGAGCGGATTCGCCTGGTAGGGGGAGACGACCCCACCCCACAGCATGGCCGCGATGCGCTGGGGCCATGCGCCCAGCGCGCCCCAGGCGGCGACCTGGCCCCAGATGCGGCTGAGCGATTCGCGTGCGGCTTCGCGCGGGTCGCCGCCGGAGCGCGCGGCGCCGGCCCACCCGCTTGCCAGCGCGACCGCATTCACCGCGCCCGCGCTCGTTCCGCTCAGCCCTTCGGGTTCGATCCGGCCGTCGGCCAGCAGGCCGTCGAGCACGCCCCAGGTGAAGGCGCCGTGGGAGCCGCCGCCCTGCAAGGCCAGGTTGAGCTTGGGCATGCGATGAAGGCAAGCAACTTCCATGCGTGGGGATGATCGCAGGGCAAAGGTGTCAGGGGCGTGTCAACCCCCGGGGTCCGGCCGGTCTCCCGGCCGGACCGGGCTGCGACAAGGCCGGAAACCCCTTGTGGCCGGGAGCCCGCCGCACCGAATCGTGCTATATTTCGAGGTTCGCCGGAGGGGTGCCCGAGTGGCTAAAGGGGGCAGACTGTAAATCTGTTGGCTTACGCCTACGTTGGTTCGAATCCAACCCCCTCCACCAGAAGCTCTCGGGTGGTTTTCCGGCTGAAGGAGTCCCGATGCGGGAGTAGTTCAATGGCAGAACCTTAGCCTTCCAAGCTAATGACGCGGGTTCGATTCCCGTCTCCCGCTCCAGGAACAGCAAGGTCGGCCGGAACGCAGGAAGAATTCGCCCCTGTGGCGACAGAAGAATTCGCCCATGTGGCTCAGTGGTAGAGCACTCCCTTGGTAAGGGAGAGGTCGCGGGTCCGATTCCCGCCATGGGCACCACGGTTGAGTTGAACGTACACAAGGACTTTTTTCGGAGTCGGAAAAATGGCAAAAGGCAAGTTCGAGCGCACCAAGCCGCACGTGAACGTGGGCACGATCGGTCACGTGGACCACGGCAAGACGACCCTCACGGCGGCGATCACGACGGTGCTGAGCAAGAAGTTCGGCGGCGAAGCCAAGGCAT
>NZ_DASZSE010000047.1:0-157278 GCF_035548915.1 Ramlibacter sp.
GCACCAGCAAGCCGCTGCCCCAGCTCGCCGGCGGCACGATGCGCTCGCGCATCGATCCCAGCGCCCACGCATCGGCGTGGCCGCCCACGATCTTGCCTTCGCTGTTGTACGTGCGCAGCGCCACCAGATCGACCCCGCGCGCGGCAAGCTTCTCATCGCGGTCCTGCACCACCAGGTTGCCGTTGCTCGCGTTCACGTACACCTGCTCGCCGCTTCGGCCGGTGCCGGCCGAGCCCGCGGTTCCTTGCTCTCCCAGCGTGGCAAGCGAAGTAAGTGTCAACCCAAGGCCGTTGCCCGTGACGATGGCGACCATCGACGCTCCTCCTGAATATTCGAGATGCGGAGGATACGTTCATTCTCGATGAGCCAAAAGAATCAAAGAACTAAATATCGAAATCAAGAATACGAAATTCCGCCTCGTTCGCCTCTCATGTTTCGTGGCCCTTGCCCGCACCCGTCGGGCTTGCTAGCATCCGCTCTTGCTGAGCTCGAAAGAGCTCGGCTGATCACAAAAGGGGCCGTCCACGGCCCAGGGGACTCGGATGCAGTACAAGGCCCTCGGCCTGCGCGCCGCGCTGGCGGCCGCGATCTTCTCTGCCGGGACATTGCTGTCCTGGCCCACCCACGCGGGCGGCCCGCCGCCGCTCAAGGTGCCCGGCGCGGAGGTGCGCCAGCTGCTCGGCTGGGTGCACGCGACGCACGATCACCACGGACGCCCGTTCGCCGTCGTGGACAAGAAGCAGGCGATGCTCTACGTCTTCCACGGCGACGGCTCGCTTGCCGGCGCATCGAGTGCGCTCCTCGGCGCGACACCCGGCGACTTCACCGTGCCCGGCGTCGGCGAGCGAGCTCAGCTCGGCCAGGTGCGCGAGGACGAGCGCACGACGCCCGCGGGCCGCTTCGATTCCGAGCCCGGCCGCAACGCCGCGGGCGAGCCGATCGTGTGGGTGGACTACGAGAACGCCTTCGCGATCCATCGCCTGCGCCCCGGCCGCAGCGAAGCCGCGCGGCAGGCGCGGCTCGAATCGCCGCGCGCCCAGGACCATCGCGTGTCGCTCGGCTGCGTGATCGTGCCGGTGGCGTTCTACAAGAGCGTGGTGGAACGCGTGCTCGGCACGACGAAGAGCGTCGTGTACGTGCTCCCGGAAACGCGCGCGCTGGCCGAGGTCTTCGGCGGCGCCTGATGCCGCTCGAAGGCGCGCGCCTTCTGCATCGTGAACGCGGCGATGGCGATGGCCACCAGGCAGAAGATGCGAAACATCGTGGGCGTCATGATCGATTGCTCGCGAACAAAAGGGCCGGCGGCGCAGCTGGACAATGTTCCGGCTCCTTGCATTGGCGGTGCGCAAGAGCCCCGATACCTGTCTTTGTGGCGCGGCGCCGACCGGCTCGGATGCCAGTCTCGCGTCCTCTCGCGCCGCGCACGGCAAGCCGAGCGCGCGCCGGCGTGTAGGCTGGCTTCTAAGACAAGAGCGCTTGCAGCCCCCCCTCGGGCTCGAATCGGCCGTTGCGCCAGCAAAGCCGCGTCGGACCGGGCATCGCGCGCTCGGGCAAGGGGTGGCGCTCGTCGCCCGGGTAGCACACGAAGCGAATTCCATCCGCTTCGAACGGCTCGGGCTGGACGAGCGGCGGAGGGCGGCTGCGCGCATCGGCAAGCACGCCCGCCACGCTCGTGAAACGCGACAGATGGGCAAGGCTCATGATCTGCGGCGGCGCGAACTGCATGTCCTGCGCCCAGTAACGCTGCAGGGCCGAGCGCGGTGAAAGCCAGATCCCTTCGATGGCCTCGTGCTCGTCGTGCACGGGTTCCTGGTCGTGCGGCACGGCCGCGACGAAGAAGCGCGTGTCGAAGCGCTTGCGAATGACGGCGCCCCCGATCGGGGTGATCCAGCGCGACCACGGCACGAGTCCCGAGGTGTCGAGGCGCGTGCCGACGAGATCGAGCACCTCCTCGAAGCGCCGGCCTTCGCGCAGCGCGGACCATGCGCGCCGCGCGCCCGCGCTTGCGACCTGCGCGAAGAGCACGCCCGTCTCCTCGAACACTTCGCGCACCGCGGCGATGTAGAGCGCGCCGGCTTCGTCCGGCGCGAGTTCCGGCTCGCCGAGGCTCGCCTGCAGCGCTGCCAGCGGCTGGTCGAGCCGCGCAGTGAGCTCCAGGTCGTCGCGGTCGCGCTTGCCGCCGGGGAACACGTAGGCGCCGCCCAGCACATCCGACAGGCCGTGGCGCTTCAGGAGAAAGACTTCCAGGCCCGCCGCCTGGTCGCGCAGCAGCAGCACGGTGGCCGAAGGCAGGGGCGGCGCAAGGTTGCGCTCGACGTACTCCATGCTCGCAAGGCTACCAGAGCGCGCGGGCGCCGGCACGCGGCGCCGCGCCGGCACGCGGGGCGTGGCACTCGGACTAACGCGAAGACGAAGCCGCCTTGCGCTGCTGCGCATGCTGCTGCAGCCGCAGCTGAATGCGCTGCAGGATCAGCTCGCGCGTGGCGCGCACGTCGGACGCGAAGGGGCTTTGCGCATCCATCGCGCGATCGATCTGTTCGAGCGCCTGCTGCTGCAGCCCCTGGTCGGAAAGCGTCTGTGCGAGGTTGTTCATCGCGATCACCGACTGCGGGTGCCGCTCGAGCGCGCGGCGCAGCACGTCGGCGGCCTCGGCGAGCGAGCCCTGGGTGTGCAGCGCATTCGCGAGCCCGATCGCCGCGGCGAGACTGTCGGGCCAGCGCCGCAGCATCGCCGCGTAAGCCCGGCGCACCGCATCCGTGTCCGCGACACGCCCGAACGCAAGCAGCGACTCGAGCCAGGAATCTTCTTCGGCGCTCGCCGCCACGCGGTCGGGCGGCAGCACGACCATCGCCCAGTAGCCGCTCTTGATCCACGTGCGCTCGAACGCGGTGAACGGCATTTCCTTGCGCGGCTCGGTGCCCGAGCGCAGGTAGATCGTGCCCGTGCCGTAGTCGTAGCCGTTCACGACCGCGTAGTGCCACCACGCGAAAAGCGGGCCGACGTCCTGCAGCACGATCACCGGGTTGCCCGCCGCGACCTCGCGCAGCAAGGCGGAATAGTTCGGCTCGAGGCGATAGCTCACGCGGCCGTGCTTGCGCGGCGCGGCGAGCATCTCGAGCTGCAGGCTGCCCTTGCGCGACGGCAGCCACACCTCGGGCACGAGCGATTCGGGCGTGACGGCCGCGCCGCTCGCGCCGAGAACGGTCGCGAGCGCGGCCGGGCCGCACTGGTATTCGTCCTGCGGGAAGAAGGGGACCGAGGCGAGCTCGGTCCTCTCGGGGACGCCCTGCGGCCACGATGTGCGCAGGGCCACCGTCTGCGGCACGAGCGGCGCGAGGATCGCGCAGCCCGACACCGCGATCGAAAGGAGGAGCCCGCAGCACAGGCGCCGGATACTGCGTCGCGTCACCGCGCTGCGTCTTCCTGTCATGGTCTCCTTACTTGCGGAATGCGAAGTACCACACGAGGCCGACGACGATCAGCACGCCGATCCACACGCCCGCGTCCGATGCGCCCACAGGCGCGGCCTGCATGTCCTGCATCATCGAACGCACTTCCTGGTCGCTCATGGCCGCGACGCGGGCTTTCGCATCCATCGGATCGACGCCGGCCGTGAGCAGCTGGCTCGCGACTTCCGCGCGGTCCAGCGCGTTCAGCACGTACGCGCGCTCGGTCGACGGGCTGGGCGCCGCCTTGTCCGCGCCGATCATTCCGGCGTTCGCCGTCTGGAACGACAAGGCGAGCAGGGAGGTGACAAGCAGGCGGCAAGTTGTCTTCTTCATCGTCGAGATCATCTCGGAGCTCCTGAAGTGGGTTTTTAGGATCGCGTCCGGCGGGTGCCGGACACGAAGGTCCAATGTACGCATGCCGGCTCGCCTTGTGGATACCCCAGCCGTTCCGTTACACACTGTGTTACAAGAATTTGAGCGCAGTGTTGCGTCCACAAGCCGACCTTGGCGCTTCACTCGGCATCGAGCGCGCCCGATCGCGATGCAGACGGCCGAGTACCGGATGCGGCCTGTCGGTCGGGTTGTGCAAAATCGCTCGATGACTTCACCCGACTTCTCCGCCGGCGCCGCATGGCAGCGCGGCGAATTCGTACCCATCGCCGACGCCTCGATTGCGATGACCGACTGGGGCTTCCTGCGCTCCGATGCCGCCTACGACGTGGTGACGGTGTGGGACGGCGCATTCTTCCGGCTCGATGCGCATCTCGACCGCTTCTTCGCGAGCTGCCGGCGCTTCCGGCTCGATGCGGGCAAGTCGCGCGACGAGATCGTCGGGATCATCACGCACTGCGTTCGCCTCGCGGGGCTGCGTTCGTCGTACGTCGAGATGATCTGCACCCGCGGCCAGCCGCCCTGGGGCTCGCGCGATCCGCGCCAGGCGGTGAACCGGTTCCACGCGTTCGCCGTGCCCTACGTGTGGATCGCCAACGAAGAGCAGCGCGCGCGCGGCCTGAACGTCGTCATGAGCGGCGTGCGGCGCATCCCGAGCGCGAGCGTGGACCCGCGCGCGAAGAACTACCACTGGAACGACATGACGATGGCGCTCTTCGGCGCGCTCGATGCCGGAGGCGACACGGTGCTGCTCACCGACGGCGCGGGCGGCGTGGTCGAAGGGCCCGGCTTCAACGTGTTCGCCGTGACGGGCGGCAGGCTCGTCACGCCGGCCGAAGGCGTACTCGAAGGCGTCACGCGGCGCACGGTGATCGAGATGGCGCAGTCGCTCGGCTTGCCGGTGGAGTTGCGAGCGCTCGCGGCCGAGGAACTGCGCGGCGCGGACGAAGCGTTCCTCAGCAGTTCGGGTGGCGGGGTGTTGCCCGTGACGCGCGTCGATGGGCACGAGCTCGGCAATGGGCGTGTGGGCGAGGTGACGGCGAGGCTGCGAGATCTGTACTGGGAGTGGCACCGCGATCCGCGCTACAGCACCCCGATCGCGTACGGAGGGGAAGTGAGCTGAGTGAGCTCAATGAGTTGAGAGAAGTGCGCCGGGCGGTGGGGGCCGCCCGGCACGCGGCTCAACGCGACAGCACGTCCGAATCGCGCCGGATCGTGTCGTGCGAGCGGTGCTCGCGGCGGTCGAGCTTGCCGAGCGCGCGGTCCAGCGCATGCGCGAGCTTCTCGGCCGCGCCGCGGAAAGCGAGGTTCTGGTCGGGGGCGAAGTGCTTCACGGCCACGGGCGGGTGGCCGGCGAGGCGCGCTTCCATCATGCAGCGCTTGTCGCTCGCTCCCCCTTTGTCGGCGTGGTTCTCGTCGGACAGCTGGACCTCCACGTCCGTCACGTCGCGGCCGAATCGGGCCAGGTGCTCGTTGAGGTAGTCGCTCGCCCAGCGTTCGAGGGACTCCTTGTTGCCGATGCCGTTGCTGGTTCTCACTTCGACGTGCATGTGCGCTCCTTTCGTCGGTGCCTCCAGTGTGGGGGGCGCCGCGCCGAGCGCAAGTCGGAGCGTTTCGACAAGCGTGTCGGACGCCCCTTGCGAGCCGCGCTATGCTGCGGGCTTCCTTTGGGGAACATGCCTGTGCTGCAAACCATCGACATCGAAACGGCGCCCGGGCCGCGCGCGACGATCATCATCCTTCACGGGCTCGGCGCCGACGGCAACGACTTCGTGCCGTTCGCAAGCGAACTCGACTTGAAGGCCGTGGGGCCGGTGCGCTTCGTGTTCCCCCACGCGCCGGTGATCCCGGTCACCATCAACGGCGGCTATCGCATGCGCGCCTGGTACGACATCCTCGGCACCGAGCAGCACGGGCGCCAGGACGAGGCCGGGCTCAGGCAATCGCAGGCCCAGCTGGAAGCGCTGCTCGAGCGCGAGAAGGCGCTCGGCATGCCGTCGCGCCGCATCGTGCTCGGCGGCTTTTCGCAAGGCTGCGCGATGTCGCTTCTCACGGGCTTGAGGCACAAGGAGCCGCTCGCCGGGATCATCGCGATGTCGGGCTACCTGCCCCTCGCGGACACCACGGAGGCGGAGCGTAGCGCGGCCAACGCGAAGACGCCGATCTTCCAGGCGCACGGCCGCTACGACGAAATGCTCGTTCTCGAACGCGGCACGGCTTCGCGCGACAAGCTCGTCGCGCTCGGCTACCCGGTGGAGTGGCACGAATACCCGATGCCGCACTCGGTGTGCGCGCAGGAGATCGCCGACCTCAACGCGTGGCTGCTGAAAGTCCTGGCCTGACGCTGAGTCCGGCCTGGGCGAAGCGCCCGCTGCTCGCTGATCGCTGATCGCTGATCGCCGCACCCCGCGAGCCTTGGGCTCACTCACGAGCCAGACCCGAGTCGCCCGGCCGCGTCCGCAGCCACGCCTGCAGCGCATCGCCCGCGAGGCTGTACGCACGGCCGAACCCCGCGACGAGCCGCGCGGAGATGGGCCCGAGCGCGAAAAGCGAGAAGTCGCCGAGCTCGAACATCTGCTCGGCTTCGGCAAAGCAGTCGAGGTAGCGCGACTTCGCGCTCGCGTATTGCCCGCCGGAGCGCTCGAGTGGCCGCGCATCGCACTGCAGGCTCACGCGCGGCAGAGCATGCGGGAGCCAGGGCCCGTCCGTTCCCGCGGCGACCAGCACGCTCACGCGCGGTGTCTCGAGCATGTCGCGCGTGTGTGTGGCGAGCTCGCTCACGTGGATCAAAAGCCGCGCATCCTCGCTTGCCAGCACGAAGGGAACCATGGAGGCCGCGGGCTCGCCGCGGTGCAGCGTGGCGAGCGCGGCGACGCGGCGGGTGTCGAGCAGCGAGCGCAGCAGTCGGGAGCTTTCTTCGTCCATGGGCCCATTGTCGCCGCGGCCGCGCCGTGGCTTCGCCCAGAAGAGGCCCGCCCGCGCGGCAACCGCGTCGATGCGATCACGTCCCGTCCGGCAGCGACACGAGCACTCGCGCCCCACCGAGCTCGCTGCGCAGGAGCTGCAGCTCGCCCGCGTGACTGCGCACGATGTCGTTCACGTTCGCCAGACCGACGCCGTGGCCGGGCACGCGTTCGTCGCCGCGCACGTGCAGCCGCAAGAGCGCCTCGGTCTCCGCGGCAAAGCCGCGGCCGTCGTCTTCGATGGCGATGTGCAGCCCCCGCGCGTCGCGCGCGGCGCGAGCGATCACGCGCCGGCTCGCCCACTTGGCCGCGTTGTCCATCAGGTTGCCGAGGATCTCGAAGAGATCGCCTTCGTCGATGCGCCACGCGAGCTCGGGCGAACAATCGACCTCGATCTCGATGCCTTTGTCCGAATACACCTTGACGAGCGCTTCGCGCACGCGCTGGAGCACCGGTGCGATCTTCACGGGCGGGGCGAAGCGCGCCGCGCCGCTCGCGGCCGCGCGTCCCAGCTGATGCCCGACGATGTCGTCCATCCGCGCGACCTGTTCCCGGACGGCCTGCGGCAGCCCCGCCGGTTCGTGCAAGGCGTTGCGCAGCACCGCGAGCGGCGTCTTCAGGCTGTGCGCGAGAAAGCTGAGCGCTTCCTTGTAGCGGACCTGCCGGTCGCGTTCCTGCTGGATGAGCGTGTTCAGGTTGTCCGTGAGGCCCGAGAGCTCCATCGGATAGCGGCCTTCGATTCGCGCCTGCTCGCCGCCTTCGATGCGGCGGACCTCGCGGATCACCTGGCGCAGCGGCCGCATCGCCCATGCGAGGAGGAGGCTTTGCGCCACGAGCAGCAGGACCGCCGCACCGCCGAGCCACGCCCACAGCGTGCGCGCGAAGACCGCGAGCTCGTGGTTGAAGTCGGCCTGGTCCTCGACCACCGAAAGCACGAGCGGCGCCTGCTTGCCTGCGACGGCCCAGTTCACGGCATAGCTCACGGCGATGTAGGGCCGCCCGCCGCCTTCCAGCACCTCGGTGCGCCACTCTCCCGGCGCGAGCCCGCGCAGGCGAAACGGCGGACTCACGCCGAGCGTGGAAAGCGATCGCCACTGCTCCTCGCGATTCACGTTGTAGATGCCCGCATAGAGACCCGATTGCGGCACCGAAAGCCGTGGCTCCGCGAGCGTCATGGGCATCACGAGGCGGCCCGCGTCGTCGAGCTCGGCGTGCGAGAGCAGCAGGTACACCGTGGACTGCAATTGCGCGTAGCGCTCGCTCAGCACGCTTTGGGCGTGCGCGCGCTTCACGGCCGCGCCGGCGCCCGCGAGGAAGGCGAGCAGCACGAGCGCCGCGCCGAGCACGAGCCGGGCCCGTATCGAGTAGCCCGGCTTCATTGTCCCAAGGTGAAGCGATAGCCGCGCCCGCGCACCGTCTCGATCGGCGAGAGCTTGCCTTCGGGGTCGAGCTTGCGCCGCAGCCGCCCCATCAGCACCTCGACGACGTTGCTGTCGCGGTCTTCGCCGGCCGGGTAGAGGTAGTCCGCGAGTTCCTGTTTCGCGACGACCCGGGTGCGATGCCGGATCAGGTACTCGAGCAGGCGGTATTCGAACGCGGTGAGCTCGAGCGGTTCGCCCTCGAGCCTCGCGGCCTGCGCGGCGAGATCGATCGCGAGCGCGCCAAGCGTGAGCTGGTCGCCCGCGGCCTTGAGCGACCGGCGCAGCAGCGCCTTCACGCGCGCCGCGAGCTCGGGATATTCGAAGGGCTTCGCGAGGTAGTCGTCGGCCCCGGCTTCGAGCCCGGTCACCTTGTCCTGCCAGGTGTTGCGCGCGGTGAGAATCAGGATCGGCATCGTGCTGCCTTCGCGCCTCAGCTGCTGCACGAGCGTGAGGCCGTTCACCTTGGGCAGCCCGAGGTCGACGATCGCGAGGTCGAAGGGATACTCCTTCGCGAGGAAGAGTCCCTGCGCGCCGTCGCCGGCCTGGTCGACGCGGTAGCCCTCCGCTTCGAGCCGGCGCGCGAGCGTCATGCGCAGCGGCGCCTCGTCTTCGATCAGCAATAGGCGCATGGTGCGCTGCCTCAGACCGGCCGGCCGGTGGCGACTTCGACCAGGATCACGCGCACTTCGCCGCGTGGCGTCACCACCTTCACGCGCCATACGGGTCTGCCGCCCGCATCGGCGCGTTCCACGGACAGGACGCGACCGCCGGTTTGCCGCTGCGCGAGCGCCGCCGCGTCGTCGCGGCTCACGTCGGCCCACGCGGGCAGCGCGCAGCACGCGACGAAGAGGGCGGCGATGGCGATGCGCAGGCGGGACATGGTCGGCTTGAGGGGCGGCGTTGGAGGGCGGCGTTGGGCGAAATCGCAGGAGGCGGCGAGTCAGTCCGCGCGATGGTACTCCGCCTCGTCGAGCGGTGTGACCGCGACGCGCACCGGCACGGTCGCGCCCGGCTGTTCGCGCGTGAAGGTCGTGTAGAGATGGCCGCGGTACTCGTAGGTGACGCGGTAGCCGGTGAGGCGGGTCTGCGTGTCGGCCACCGTGTGGCACGTGCGGACTTCGCGCTGCTCGTAGGTGGGAGCGGTGACGACCGAGTCGCGCGTCGCGATGCGATTGCCCGCGAGCGCGCCGATCACGGCACCCACCCCGATGGCGGCGTCGCGGCCGCTGCCCTTGCCGATCTGCGAGCCGATGAGCGCGCCCGTGGCGCCACCGATCACGGTGCCCCCGATGCCGCTGCCACCGGAGACGGATGCGGGTGTGGCCTCGGTGACCCATTGGCGGGCGCATTCGTTGCGGGGGACTTGTACGGTCTCGTATTGCGGTTGCGCTTCCTGCACGCGGGCGCGGTCGATGAAAGCGGGGGCGGGTTGTGCCTGCGCGAGGGCGCTGGCGGCAAAGAGGAAGGCGTGGGCGAAGAGTTTCATTTGGAATGTCCTCGAGTCGAGACGAGTGAAGGCGGTGGGTCGGGCCGCGAAGCCGCGCACCCCACCGAATGGAGAGAGACAGACAGAAAGACAGCAGGTGGACTTACCGCATCCCCACCGGCCCGTGATGCCAGCCGCCGTAGACGTCGAAGCTCCAGCTCCTGCGCGTCACATTGCCGGCGTGGTCGCGCAACTGCAATTCGGCGAAGTGACGGCCCGGCCGCAGATCGGCGCGATAGCGCACGTCGTCGCGGTCGATGCGCGCCTGCCGCGTCACATCGCGACCGTCCACGCGCAGCGACACGGACTGGATGCCGCTGCCGTGATCGCGGAAATGCGCGGACACTTGCGTGAGGCCGCGCGCGCTCACGCCTTCGCCTTGCGAGGGCGTGACTTCGGTGACGACCGGTGCGCGATGGTCGGCGCGCGGCGCCCAGCCGGCGCGCCATTCGGCGTAGTGATCGATCGAAGGCGCGGCCGCGACAATCGCGGGGCTCGCGTGGATCGCCACCGCGAATGGCTGGGCCTGCGCGGGCTTCGCCGCGAGGAGGGTGCCGGCCGCGGCGAAGAGCACGGCGGCGGCGGTGACGGTCGTGTGGCGCAAGAGTGCGGATTGCATTTGAAACCTCCTTCAGGAGTGGGTTGAACGTGAAGGGAAGTTTGCGCGGGCAGGGGTGAACGATCCCTGAACGGATTGCATGGGATGCTGAACGCTTCGTGAACGGAATGCAGTTTCTTGTGGTCTGCGGGCGGCATCTCCCCGCCGGGCATAGAAGCCGAAGGACGCGGCCTACATCTGCTTGAAGAGATGCACGTAGTTGCGGCTCACCGGCAGCACTTCACCGCGTCCCTTCAGGTGAATCGTCGCCGTCTCGTTGTCGTTGCGCGCGACGTGGCTCACGGCGCGCAGGTTCACGATCACCGAGCGATGCACCTGCTGGAATTGCGCAGGGTCGAGCTGCGTGGCGAGCTCCCTGAGCGGCGTGCTCACGAGCGCTTCCGCCGGACCCCCACCGTCGCCGCGCCATGCCACCAGCGTGTACTTCGTGTCCGATCGCAGATAGTCGACGTCGTCCACCGCGATCAGCCGAAGCGTGCCGCCCACCTGCGCGCGAATCCACCTCAGCGGCGCGGGCGCATTCGCCGTGCGCTGCAACTGCAAAGCCAGCTCCTGCAGCAGCGCCTCCGTGTTGCTCGCGGGCTCTCGCGCCTGCAGGCGCTCCTTCAGGCGCGAAACCGTCTGCGCGAGCCGCTCGGCCTCCACGGGCTTCACGACGTAGTCGAGCACGCCGTGCGCGAAGGCATCGACGGCGTAGTGGTCGTAAGCCGTCACGAAGACCAGATGCGCGCGACGTCCGATGCGCTGCGCGGCGTCGATGCCGCTCAGCCCCGGCATGTGCACATCGAGAAAGCAGACGTCGGGTGCGAGCGCCTCGAAGCGCTCCACCGCTTCGCGGCCGTTGCGTGCCTGCGCGACGATCGCGAGCTGCGGCCACACCTTGCCGAGCAATCCGGCGAGCGCTTCGCGCAGAAGCGGCTCGTCATCGGCGACAAGGGCCGTCGGCTGCCGCGCATTCATGCCATCGCGCCGCGCGCTGGAAATTCCATCTCGGCCACCACGCCGCCCGGCGAGCGGGCGCTCAGCTGCAACCGGGCCGTGTCCCCGAACGCCAGTTTCATGCGTTCTCGCAGCACGGCCAAGCCCGTACCGCCTGTGCTCGCGGAGGGCGGCAGACCCACGCCCGTGTCGCTCACGCGCACGATGCAGCGCTCGCCGTGCACCTGAACTTCCACGTCGATCCGACCGCCTTCCTCGCCGGGGTCGATGCCGTGGCGCACCGCGTTTTCCACGAGCGTGAGCAGGGCCATCGGCGGACAGTACAGCGCGCGCGCGGCCTCGTCCACCGTCAGGCTGAAGCGCAGCCGGTCGGGCAGGCGTGCATGCATGAGCTGAAGATACGCCTCAACCATCTGCAGCTCCTGCCCGAGCGTGCTCGCGGATTCGGCAAGGCGCGGGACGGCGGCGCGCAAGTAGGCGGTGAGGCTGCGCAGCAAGGCGGACGCCTGCGGCGAGCCCGCGTCCACCAGCGCCTGCACGTTGGCGAGCGTGTTGAAGAGGAAGTGCGGCGCCACCTGCGCCTGCAGGAGGTGCAACCGGGCATCCGAGGCGCGGCGTTCGAGCTCGCTGCGCTCGAGCTCGAAGACGAGGGCCTGGTGCCTGGAGGTCGCTTCGGTCCGGCGCACGACCGCGATCACCGCGGTCAACGGACCGATCATGAGGCCGAGCACCAGCATCATCCCCATGCCCATCAGCCGTTCCTGAACCTTCCACACCGGCGGCGCGCCGTGCGGCGTGGTCGCGATGTAGACGGCGATCACGCTGAACGGGATCACGAGCATCACGGCCGCGACCTGCAGCGACCAGCGCGGCAACCAGTCGGGCAGGTGCCGCGGCCATTGCTCGAAGAGGCCGAACACCATCATGGCGACGAGTCCGACGGCGCAAGTCCGCGCGACGATGGGCGCGGCGTCGGACTTCCAGCTGGCCGCGAGAAACAGGCCGAGCAGACACGCGACCAGCACCACCACCGCGACGCGAGGCAGCGCGAACACGCGCGCGGGGCCGCTCGGTGGCGCTGGGGCGGGCGGGTTCGCGGACATGCCGGGGACTATGCCCGAGCGCGGCAGGCGCGGCCAGCGTCGCCCGATCAGGCACGGCAGGGGATGCCCCGGCGGCGGCAGGGCCGGACGGGTGGCGCTAACATCCGCCCTCATGAACTACCCGAACACCCAGCTCTACATCGATGGCCAGTGGCAGGACGCGGCGGACGGCCGCACGCTCGCCGTGTTCAACCCCGCCAGCGGCAAGGAGATCGGCCGGGTCGCCCAGGCCGGCACCGCCGACCTGGACCGCGCGCTCGCGGCCGCGCAGCGCGGCTTCGACACGTGGCGGGCGATGCCGCCCATCGAGCGCGCGAAGATCATGCGCCGCGCCGCCGCGCTGGTGCGCGAGCGCGCCGCGGACATCGCGCCGATGCTCACGATGGAGCAGGGCAAGCCCCTCGTCGAAGCGAAGGGCGAAACGCTCGCCGCGGCCGACATCCTCGATTGGTTCGCCGACGAAGGCTTGCGCGTGTACGGGCGGCTGGTCGCATCGCGCACCAACCTCGCCATTCGCCAGATGGTGGTGAAAGACCCGCTGGGCCCGGTGGCCGCGTTCACGCCGTGGAACTTCCCGATCAACCAGGTCGTGCGCAAGGTCGGCGCGGGGCTCGCGGCGGGTTGTTCGATGCTGGTGAAGGCCGCCGAAGAGACGCCCGCGGCGCCGGCCGCGTTCGTGAAGGCCTTCGCGGACGCCGGCATTCCCGCGGGCGTGCTGCAGCTCGTGTACGGCGTGCCGGCCGAGATCTCGAACTACCTGATCCCGCATCCCGTCATCCGCAAGATCACGTTCACCGGCTCGACGCCGGTGGGCAAGCAACTGGCCGCGCTCGCGGGCCGCTACATGAAGCGAGTGACGATGGAGCTCGGCGGCCATGCGCCCGTGATCGTGTGCGAGGACGCGGACATCGCGCTCGCGATCAAGGCGTCGGGCACCGCGAAGTTCCGCAACGCGGGCCAGGTGTGCATTTCACCGACGCGCTTTCTCGTGCACGAGAGCATCCGCGATGAATTCGCATCGGCGATGGTGAAGGTGGCGCAGAGCCTGAAGGTGGCCGATGGCCTGGCCGAAGGCACGCAGATGGGGCCGCTTGCGAATCCGCGGCGCGTGACGGCGATGGCGGAGATCACGAAGGACGCGATCGAGCAGGGCGCCACGGTTCTCACGGGCGGCGAGCGCATCGGCGAGACGGGCAATTTCTGGCAGCCGACGATCCTCGCCGATGTGCCCGTGGCCGCGCGCGTGTTCAACGACGAGCCGTTCGGGCCGGTGGCGGCGATCCGGTCGTTCGAGAAGCTGGAGGATGCTGTCGCGGAGGCGAACCGCCTGCCGTACGGGCTCGCGGGTTATGCGTTCACGAAGTCGCTGAAGAACGCCGATCTGCTCACGCGCGAAGTGCAGGTCGGCATGCTGTGGATCAACATGCCCGCGATGCCGTCGGCGGAGATGCCGTTCGGCGGCGTGAAGGATTCGGGCTACGGCGTGGAAGGCGGGCCGGAGGCGCTGGAGGCGTATCTGAATACGCGGGCTGTTGCGGTGATGAACTGATTTGAACTGATTCGAATCGGCCGCGGCCCGGCCCGCGCGGAAAGGCACTCGGGAACGCGCCGATGTGATGATTCACGCCGTGAATGACTATCATCCACGGCATGGAAAATTTGCCTTGATTTGTCGGCAGGGCGTTCGCGCAGCGCCTGCGCGCGATGTCTGCGCGTGATGTCTGCGCGTGATACCGGCCGTGGTGGTGACCGGCGCCCGCCAGACCGGTGACGAAGTGCAGCGCGAACCGGCGTTGCAAAGGGGCCGAGCCCCGAGCTCACGCCGCGATCGTCTTCTCGCGCCTCACGTACTGCATGCCCAGCGCCGCGGTCGCGAGCACGAGCCCGGCCAGGTCCGCGATGGCGCCCGGATAAGCCAGCAACACGCCCGCCACGCAGAACAGCACGCGCTCGATCACCGTCGCCTTCCTCAAGGCCCACCCCTGGAACCCCGCCGCGATCGAGGCGATGCCGATGGCGCAGGTGATCGTCACTTCCGCGATCGACCACCAGTTCGCGTTCGCAAGCGCCTTGGTCGAACCCATCAGCAATAGCCCCTGCCCGCTCGGATCGAGCACGAACATGAAGGGCACGAGGAAGGCCGGCACGGTGTACTTCCAGCACTGCATCGTCGTCTTGTACGGATCACCCCCCGTGATCGCGGCGGCAGCGAAAGGCGAGAGCGCGGTGGGCGGCGACACTTCCGACAGCACGGCGTAGTAGAAGATGAACATGTGCGCCGCGAAGTCCGCGACGCCGAGTTTCGTCAAGGCCGGCGCGGCAATCACCGCGCAGATGATGTAGGACGCCGTCACCGGCACCGCGAGCCCCACGATCCAGACGACGAGCGAGGTGAAGATCGCGGTGAGCAGCAGCGAGCCGCCCGCATAGTCGATCACGATGGTGCTGAACTTCAGGCCGAGCCCCGTGAGCGTGACGACGCCGACGATGATGCCCGCGCCCGCGCAGGTCGCCGCGACGTTCAGCACGCCGATCGAGCCGCCTTCCATCGCCTTGATGAAAGGCGTGCCGAGGAAATTGCGCGCGAGCTCCTTCGGGTGGCGCAGGAGCTCGTACGGGATGAGCGCCGTGTCGTTGCGCAGGAAACTCGCGACGGCCGCGACGGCCGTCGCCCAGAACACCGACAGCACCGGCGAGAAGCCCCACAGCATGAAGACGACGATGGAGACGAGCGAGAGGAAGTGGTACCAGTACTTCTTCGTGAGCGACCACACGGGCTCGATCCGGCCGAAGTTCACTTCGTGCATGCCGTACTTGCGCGCGTCGATCTCCACCATCAGGAAGAGCGCGAAGTAAAAGAGCAGCGTGGGGATGCACGCCATCAGCAGCACGTCCAGATACGAAATCTTCAGGAACTCCGCGATGAGAAAGGCCGCCGCGCCCAGCACCGGCGGCGAGATGATCGCGCCGAGCCCGCCCGCGGCGAGCAGCCCGCCCGCCGCGTTCTTCTCGTAGCCGACCTTCGCGAGGATCGGATACGCGACCGAGCCGAGCGTCACGGTCGTCGCGACGCCCGAGCCCGAGGGGCCGCCGAGCAGGAACGACGCGAGCACCACCGTGCGGCCCGCGCCGGTCGGCTTGCCGCCCATCGCGGAGAACGAGAAGTCGATGTAGAACTTGCCCGCCTGCGAGTACTGCAGGAACGCGCCGAAGATCGTGAAGAGGATGATGAGCGACGAGGACACGTCGATCGCCACGCCGTAGATGCCTTCGAGCGTCATGTACATGACGCCGACGAGCCGCCCGACGTCGTAGCCCTTGTGCGTCCACGGCGCGGGCAGGTACGGGCCGGCGAGCGCATAGGCGATGAAGGCCGTGCAGATCGCGGGCATGATCCAGCCGCTCGTGCGCCGCATCGCCTCCAGCACGAGCAGCACGAGCGCGACGCCGAAGGCGATGTCCCACGGCAGGGGCGACGTGTTGCGGTCGGTGAAATCGTCGCCGCCGAGGATCAGGTAGGCCGCGATGGCCACGGCGGCGGCGGCCGCGATCCAGTCCCACCACATCACGCGGTGGCGAAAGCGCGCCGCCATCGGGAACATGAGGAAGACGAGCACCAGCACGAACGCCACGTGCACGGGGCGCAGCGTCTGGGTGGGCACGATGTCGTACGCCGCGTACAGATGGAACACCGTCATCGCGACGGCCAGCAGCGTGACGAAGACCGCGAGCGGCCCGCGCAGCTTGTTGGCCGCGCCTTCCTCCTGCTCGATGAACTCCTCGGCCTTCTGCAGGGCCTCGTCGCTCACCGCCTGGGGCTCGGTCATGCGCTCATTCGACCTTGATGCCCTTTTCGGCGAAGTACTTCAGCGCCCCGGGATGGAAGGGAATCGGCGTGGCCGCCTGCTTCTGCGATTCGAGCTTGATGTTCTCCGCTTCCTTGTGCACGGCAACGAGGTCGGCCTTCTTCTCGAAGATCGCCTTCACGATGTTGTACGCGGTCTTCTCGTCCATCGACTCGTTGGCGACCAGGATGTTCATCACGGTGGCCTGATGGTTGTCCGCGTCCATGCCGCGGTAGGTGCTCTTCGGGATCACGTCCTGCACGTAGAGCGGCCCCCACTTCTTGTTCATCGCGGGGACGAGATCCGCATGATCGATCATCTTGATCTTCGTGCCGGGCGTGTTCGCGAGGTCCGACACGGCGGCCGTGGGCAGGCCGCCCACCCAGAAGAAGGCGTCGATCTTGCCGTCCTTGATGGCGTTCACCGACTCCGCGGCGCCGAGACGTTCGCGCTTCATGTCCTTGTCCTTGTCGAGGCCGGCGGCTTCGATGAGGCGGAAGGCCATCACCTCGGTCGCGCTGC
This sequence comes from Ramlibacter sp., assembly GCF_035548915.1. Classification (GTDB taxonomy): domain Bacteria; phylum Pseudomonadota; class Gammaproteobacteria; order Burkholderiales; family Burkholderiaceae_C; genus Ramlibacter. Next base: position 16,738 of record NZ_DASZSE010000047.1, read on the forward strand.
CGGGGGAGCCCGTGGAAACGCGCTTGCCCTTCAGGTCCGCCATCTTGGCGATGCCCTTGCCCTCGACCGTGACCACGTGCATGCGGTTCGGGTAGAGGATGGCGAGCGTGCGCACGGGGACCTTGTGATCCTTGAACTTGTCCTCGCCCTTGTAGGCGTCGAGCGCGGCGTCGCTCATGCTGAAGCCGACGTAGGGCTTGCCGCTCGCGATGAGCTTCAGGTTGTCGACCGAGCCGCCCGTCACTTCGGCCGTGGCCTGCATGCCGGGCACGTACTTCGAAAGCACGGCCGCGAGGCCGCCACCCATCGGGTAATACACGCCCCCCGTGCCGCCGGTGGCAATCGAGATGTTCTGCGCGGCGGCCGTGCCGGCGAGCATCAGCGCGGCAGCGAAGAAGAGGAAAGCCGACTTGAGGAATTTCATCGAGGTCTCCGAATCAAAAAGCACTCATGCGCCTCGCGCGAGTGCAGCGCGGGTGATTCTGTGCCGCGCTGCGAGCGCGTGTCTCTAATGGGTTTCCTGTACGCGCGCCGCGCTCGCAGCTACTTCGCAGGGACCTTGCCGCGCAGTTGCGCCGCCCTCAGAAAATCGAAGTCGACGCCCTGGTCGGCCTGCGTCACGGCCATCTGGAAGAGCCTGGCATAACCGCGTTCGGGTGCGGGCGGACTCGCGGCGGCCGCGTTCGCCCGCTGCGCGAGCGCTTCTTCGCTCACGAGGAGCGATAGCTCGCGCTTTCCGACCGACAGCCGGATGCGGTCTCCCGTGCGCACGTACGCGAGCGGGCCGCCTGCCGCCGCTTCGGGGGTCACGTGCAGCACGACGGTTCCGAACGCCGTGCCGCTCATGCGGCCGTCGGAAATGCGCACCATGTCCTTCACGCCCGCGCGCGCGAGCTTGCGCGGGATCGGAAGGTAGCCGGCTTCGGGCATGCCCGGCGCACCCTTGGGGCCGATGTTCTTCAGCACGAGGATGTCGCTCGCGTTCACGTCGAGGTCATCGTCGTCGATGCGCCCGGCGAGGTCCGCGGCATTCTCGAAGACCACCGCGCGGCCCTCGTGTTCCATGAGACGGGGATCGGCCGCCGACTGCTTGATGATCGCGCCGCCCGGGGCGAGATTGCCGCGCAGCACGGCGATGCCGCCTTGCGGGTACACGGGGCGATCGAGCGGGCGCACGACCGACTGCGCGAAGGGCGGCGGCGCGCGCTCGAGCTCTTCGCCGAGCGTTCTGCCGGTCACGGTCATGGCGTCGAGATGCATGAGCGGCTTCAGTTCGCGCAGCAGCGTGCGCATGCCGCCGGCCGCGTGGAAGTCCTCCATGTAGTGCGCGCCCGTCGGCTTCAGGTCGAGCAGCACCGGCGTTTCGCGGCCCATGCGGTCGAGCGCGTCGAGATCGACTTCGAAGCCGAGCCGGCCCGCGATCGCCGTGAGATGCACGATCGCGTTGGTCGATCCGCCGATCGCGAGCAGCACGCGCATCGCGTTCTCGAAAGCCCTCGCGTCGAGCACCTGCCCGATGCGAAGCCCGCTCTTCGCGAGCTCGACGGCGACCCGGCCCGTCTCTTCGGCGATGCGCAGGCGGTCCGCCGTCACCGCGGGTGGCGAGGCGCTGCCGGGCACCGCGATGCCCAGCGCTTCGGCGATGCAGGCCATCGTGCTTGCGGTGCCCATCACCGAACAGGTCCCGACGCTCGGCACCAGCCTGTCGTTCACTTCGTCGATCTCGGCCTCGCCCACGTCGCCCGCGCGGAACTTCGCCCACCAGCGCCGGCAATCGGTGCACGCGCCGACGGTTTCGCCGCGATGCGAACCCGTGAGCATCGAACCCGTCACGAGCTGCACGGCGGGCAAACCCGCCGAGGCGGCGCCCATGAGCTGCGCGGGCACGGTCTTGTCGCAGCCGCCGATCAGCACCGCCGAATCCATCGGTTGCGCGCGCAGCATTTCCTCCGTGTCCATCGACATGAGGTTGCGCAGGTACATGCTGGTCGGATGCGCGAAGCTTTCGTGCAGCGAGATCGTGGCAAAGCGCACGGGCAGGCCGCCCGCGAGCAGGACGCCGCGTTCGACCGCGCCGATCAGCTGCGGCATGTTGCCGTGGCAAGGGTTGAAGCCGCTGCCGGTGTCGGCGATGCCCACCACCGGCCGGTCGAGCGCCGAGTCGCTGAGGCCCGCGCCCTTGATGAAGGCCTTGCGCAGGAAGAGCGAGAACTCGGCGTCCCCGTAACTCGTGAGGCCCCGCCGCATGCCGGTGTCCGCCGCGCGCTTCGAAGAGGTCATGCGCGCGATTGTGCGCGCTCATGCGCGTTCATGCGCGTTCATGCGCGTTCATGCGCGCTCGTGGCCGAGCTTGTGCCTGCAGCCCCGCGTTTGCCGCGTTCAGTGCTCTTCGCCCGGCGCATCGGGCACCGCGCGGCTGCGGATCACGGTGGCCGCGATGCCGCTTGCCACGATGAGCGCCACGCCCGTCCAGCCGAGGAGGGAAATGCGGTCGTCGAAGAGGAGCCAGCCGAAGAACGCGGAAAAGAGGATGCCCGAATACTGCAGGTTCGCCACGAGCAGCGTGCCGCCTTCGGTGCCCGCTCGCGAGTAGGCGCGCGTCATGCAGAGCTGGCCGAGCGAGGCGAGCACGCCGATCGGCAGCAGCCATGTCGCGGCGGCCCACGACCACGGCGAAAAGCCGGTGAACGGCACCACCGCGAGGCCCGCGGCGAGCCCGCCGACTGCGAAATAGAAAACGGTGCGCGTCTCGGGCTCGCGCAGCCGGGACAGCGCGACCACCTGCATGTACGCGAGCGCCGCGGTGATCCCCGACAGCACCCCCGCCATGCCGGGGACGAGCTGGTCATGCCGGATGGAAGGCCGCAGGAGCAGCACGACGCCCGCGAAGCCCGCGAGCACGGTCATGATGAGCGAGCCGTTGAGCGGCATCGTGCCCGCGTCGTCCTTCGGCTGCCAGGCCATGACGGAGCCCGCGATCATGAACAGGGCGATCCACACGCTGCTCATGTAGTTGAGCGAGATCGCCGTGGCGAGCGGCAGCCCCGCGATCGCGTAGAACCATGCGGCGAGCGAGATCACGCCGACGAAGCTGCGCCAGGCGTGCATGCGCGGGTATCGGGTGGCGAGCGTCACGCCCGTCGCGCGCGCGAACGCCCACATGAACACCATGCTGATGAGTCCGCGGTAGAAGATGATTTCCGCGGCCGAGAAGCTGCCGGCGGCGAATTTGATGCACGCGCCCATGGCGGAGAAGAGCAAGGCGGCGAGCACCATCCAGAAAGCTTGGCTCGTCATTGCGGGAATTAGACAACACGCGCGGCCACACGGGCGCGATGCGTCGCGGTAGCATGGGCACGAGCGGCCGACGACGCCCGAGCGTGCCGCACTGTCGCTGTGTCGCACTGTCGCTGTGACAGGACTTGGGCCAGGCAACACAAGGGAGACGTTCAGATGAAGAGAATCGCGATCGGATTGGCGTGGTGTGCATTGGCAAGCGCCGCATCGGCGGCGGGCGCCTCGTTCAGCTGCGGCGGCGTGGGCGCGGGCGACCAGGAGCGCATGAAGGCGCAGGCCGCCGGCCACGACATGCTCGTGACCTTCGCATCCACGACCGGCGCCTACGTGGCCGACGTGGACGTGCGGATCACCTCGGGCCGGGGCGACGTGGTGCTGCAGGGCCACTGCGGCGGCCCGCTCATGCTCGTGGACCTCTCGGGCAAGGGCAGCTACGACATCGCGGCGACTTTCGCCGGCAAGACGCAGCACAAGAGCGTGACGGTCGACGCGAAGCCCGCGAGAGTGACGTTCGTGTGGGCCGCCTCCTGACGGGGAGGGCGGCGAAATTGCCACGATTTGCCACTTGAAGTATTTCTACAAATGCATATAGTGAGGCTGTCGCTTCGAACGGGCGACAGCCGGCGGACAGCGGGCCGCGCGGGCTCCTTCCTTCAGACTCCCTCCATCCGCCCCCTTTCGAGGGGGCTTTTTTTTGGAGCGCGCCGGGCGCAACCATGCCTCGGCAGCACCGACCGGCCCCCGCTATCATTGGACGCTCCACCCTCCCGGGAAAGACCCAGGTAATACGAAGATGGCATTGATCGTCTTGATGGAAGATGATGCCGCCACGCGCATGCTGGTGAGTTCCGTGCTGCGCCGGGAGGGCCATGAAGTGCTGGCCGCCGAAGACGGGCAGCAGGGCGTGGCGCTCGTGGAGGCGCGCAAGCCCGACCTGATCGTGAGCGACGTGCAGATGCCCGGCCTGAACGGCTTTCAGGTGCTCGCCGCGCTGCGCGCGCAACCCATCTTCGCGACGACGCCCGTGATCCTGCTCACCTCGCTGCAGGAACGCGCGCACATGCGCATCGGCATGACTTCGGGCGCCGACGACTACATCACGAAGCCCTTCCAGCCCCGCGAGCTGCGCGAGGCGGTGGCCGCGCAGCTCAACCGCCGCAAGGTCCAGGCCGCGCTGCAGACCATCGCGGTGGAAAGGGCGGTGCGCAGCGCCGTCGCCAGCGAGCGCGACCGGCTCATGGAGCTGTACGAGGACCGCCTCGCCTCGGAACTGAGCGATCGCTGGCCCGCCGCGCAGCCCGGCGAGAGCGACGAACGCTTCGAATCCGCCACCGTGCTTTTCGTGGACATCCCGAACTACGCGGCCCTGGCGGGCAAGCTCTCGACCGCCGAGATGAGCGAGCTGGTTCGGCGCCTCTACGAACGCGCGAACGACGCGGCCTACCTCTTCGGCGCGCACTACATGCAGTTCGTGGGCGAGGGGCTGCTCGCCGTCTTCACGGGCGACATGAACACCGACACCGTGAACCACGGCCTGCGCGCGGTGCGCACCGCGCTCGCGCTGGTCGAGGCCGCGACGCCGATCGGCCGGTACCTCGAAGAGACCTATCCGGGCCGCGGCCTCGCGCCGTTCGGCGTGTGCGTCGCGCTGAACACGGGGCCCGTGGCGCTCGCGTTCCTCTCGGACCCGCTCACGGGCAACCGCCAGCGGCTGCCGGTGGGCGAAGTGACGAGCACCACCATGCAGCTGCAGAAGCGGGCCGCCCTCGAAGGCTGGGAAGTCGCGGCGAGCGTGAGCACGCTGCGCTCCGTGACCGGCGCGGTGCGCACGGGCCGCCGGTCCATCTTCGACGTGCCGGGGCGGCCCGCCATCGATGCCGCGGAAATCACCGGGCTCGAACTCTGAGGGCGTTCGCATGAGGCTCGTTCCGCTGCGCCGCATCCTCGCGGCGAGCCTCGTGCTGCTTGCCACCGTGCCCGCGCTGCTCGTCGCGTGGACGCTCGTGCGCGCGAGCAACGAATCCGTGGACGAACTCGCGGGCCGCATCCTCACGCACGTCGCCACGCTCGTGCAGGCGGGCACCGAGAACCACTTGCGCCAGGCCCACGAAGTGATGAACGGGCTCTTCCGCGAGCGCCTCACGCCCGCGGAGACGGAGCGCGCGCGTGCGTGGCTGCGGGAGCCCGCGAAGTTCGAGCCGCTCGCCTTCGCGCTCATGCGCCTGTCGCCCGAAGTGCCGGTGCTGCACTTCGCAAACCTCCGGGGCGAATACTTCGGCGTCGAGGCGGTGGAGCAGGGCATGCGCATCGCCGTGCGGCCGGCCAATGGCGCGGGGCGCGACTGGTGGCTCGCGCGCGAGCCGGGCGACCGCCACGAACGCTTGCCCTCCGAGCCCGTGAACTTCGAGCCGCGCACGACGCCGTGGTACGGCACCGCGATGCAGGCGAAGGACCGCGCGTTCACGCCCGTGCGCGTTTCGGCCGAGTCGAAGCAGCTCGTCGTGAGCCTCGCGCAGCCGGTGTTCGATGCGGATGGCGGCGCTGCCGGCGTCTTCGCGGTGGACCTGCACCTGCAGCAGCTCGCCGACGTGCTGCGCACGCAGCGCATCAGCGCGCACGGCGCCGCGTTCGTGGTGGACGAGCGCGATGCGCTGGTCGCGAGTTCCGCGGGCGATGCGCTCTTCGAGCCGGTGGACGGCGGGTTCGTGCGGCGCAGCCCGAAGGACAGCGCGAATCCGATGATCCGCGCGAGCTATTCGGCGCTGCAGGCGTTGCGCGCGCAGCGGCGCGAGGATTCCGTGGCCGCGGACACGAGCCTCAAGCGCATCCCGCTCGCGGCGGGCGACGACCTGCTGATGGTGCAGCGGCCCTTCGGCGAAGACCTGGGCCTGCACTGGACGCTGGTCGTGGCCGCGCCCGAAAGCGATTTCACGGCCGACATCCGGCGCGCGTCGCTTCTCGCGGTGGGTGGCGGCGGCGCGCTCATCGTGCTGGGAACGCTCATCGCGTTCCTGCTGGCGCGTGCGATCGGCAACCGGCTCGGCGCGCTCTCCACGGCGGCCGAACAGCTCGGGCGCGGGCGCGTACCCGACGTCGCGCAGCGCACGCGCATCCGCGAAGTGCGCGAACTCTCGCAGGTGCTGCACGACAGCGGCGAGCAGTTGCAGGCGTTTCGCGCGCAGGTCGAGCGCGACGCGCGCGCGCTGCAGCAGGCCAACGAGACGCTCGAAGCGCGCGTGCGCGAACGCACGGCCGAACTGGAAGCCTCGCGCGAGGAGGCGCTCGGCGCGGCGCGGGCAAAGGCGGCGTTCCTCGCCACCATGAGCCACGAGATCCGCACGCCGCTCAATGGCGTGGTGGGGATGAGCACGCTGCTGGCCGAAACGCCGCTCGATCCCGAGCAGCGCGACTACCTGCAGACGATTCGTCTCTCGAGCGACCAGCTGCTTGCGGTGATCAACGACATCCTCGATTTTTCGAAGATCGAGTCCGGCAAGCTCGAGCTCGAAGTGGAGCCGGTGAGCCTGCGCGGCGCGGTGGAGGAAGCGTGCGACATCGCGGCGCCGCGCGCGCGCGAAAAGGGGCTCGAGCTCATCGTGGACATTCCCGAGGCCGGCCCGCAGGCGGTGCCCGCGGCGATCCTGGGCGACGTGACGCGCCTCAGGCAGGTCCTCATCAACCTCATCAACAATGCCGTGAAGTTCACGGACAAGGGCGAGGTGGCGGTGCACGTGAAGCTGGCATCGCACGAGGTCGAGGGCCGCGTAAAGCTCGAATTCCGCGTCACGGACACGGGCATCGGCATTGCGCCGGATCGGGCGGCGTCGCTCTTCGAGGCGTTCACGCAGGCCGATGCATCGACGACGCGCAAGTACGGCGGCACGGGCCTGGGCCTCGCGATCTGCAAGCGGCTCGTCGAGCTGATGGGCGGGCAGATCGGCGTCGAAAGCGAACCGGGGCGCGGCTCGACCTTCTGGTTCACGATGACGGCGAAGGTGACGGAACTCGCGCCGTCCTTCAGCCCCGCCGACAGCAGCCGGCTGAAGGACGTGAACGTGCTCGTCGTCGACGATCACGCGACCAACGTGCGCGTTCTCACGCGGCAGCTCCAGCTGTGGGGGCTTCAGGTGACATCGGCGGCGTCGGGGCGCGAAGCGCTCGATCTGCTCCTCACGATCCAGCCGCCGCCCGACGTGATCGTGACCGACATGCACATGCCGGAGATGGACGGCGTCGCGTTCGCGCGCGCGGTGAAGGAAAGAGCGGCGCTCGCGCGAATCCCGATCGTGCTTCTGAGCTCCGGCTTCATGCCCGCGGGCGACGAGAACGCGCGGCTCTTCGAAGCGCGCCTGCTGAAGCCCGCGCGGCAGAACCAGCTCTTCGACACCATCCTGCGCTGCATCGGCGCGGGCGGGGCGAGCGATACCGCGGCCGCCGCGAGCGTGAGCCCCGGCCAGCACGCCACGGTGCTCGTGGCCGACGACAACGCGGTCAACCTGAAGGTCGCATGCGCCATGCTGCTGAAGCTGGGCTACGAGGTGCGCACCGCGACCGACGGACGCGAAGCCGTCGAGGCCATCGCGCAGGCGGTCGCGGCGGGCGAACGCATCGATGCGATCCTGATGGACGTGAACATGCCCGACGTCGACGGGCTCGAAGCGACCCGGCAAATCCATGCAGCACTCGGCGACGGCAGTCCGCCGGTGATCGCGGTCACGGCCGCCGCTTCGGCAGAGGACCGCGAGCGGTGCGAAGCCGCGGGCATGGATGACTACCTCACGAAGCCGCTGCAAGTCGGCGCGCTCGCGGGCGCACTGCAGAAGTGGATCGTGCGGGCGCGCCCGGCTGCCGCGCGCGCCGATGAGGAGCCGGTGCCGGCGCCCGCCGCGCTCACGAGCCAGATGCTGATGGATTTCGGCCGCCTGCAGGAGTTTCGCGAGTACGACGACGAGGCGCTCACGATGACGAAGGAAGTCATCGGCCTCTTCCTTGCCGATACGCCGAAGCGGCTCGATGCGATCGATGCGGCCGTGGCCGCGCAGGACGCGCAGGCGCTTGCGAGTGCGGCGCATGCGTTGAAAGGCGCGGCCGGCAACGTGGGCGCGATGGCGATGCACGCCGCGTCGAGCGCGCTCGAGGCCGCGGCAAAGCAGGGCTTCCCCGCCGACGCGGCGGCGCAGGGCCGGCACCTGCGCGAACTCTGGCACGGAACGCGCCTGGAAGTCGAGAGCTGGACACCGTGACGGGGTGCGCGCGCATGCGTGCGTGCCGCGACGATTCCGCCTGCGGCTGAGCGAAGCCGTGTGACAACCTTCGCGAAGGAAGCTTCCGACGCCTGCGCGACCCGCGTGCCGATAGGCCCGCATCGCGTTGCGTCCCATGCTGGCCTCGTACCTTGAAGAAGGAGCAGTCATCATGAAACGGAAATCCCTCGTTGCATTCGCGGCGGCGTTGTCCCTCGCGGGTGTCGCGGCCATTGCGCAGGCCGAAGTGATCGTGCAGTACGGGCCGCCGGCGCCGATCCATGAAGTGATCCCAGCCCCGCGGTCGGGCTATGTCTGGTCGCCCGGCTACTACGCGTGGCGCGATCGCCGCTATGTGTGGGTGGGTGGCCGCTGGATGAACGAGCGGCCGGGCTACGTGTGGCGCGAGGCGCGCTGGGTGCAGCGCCCGGATGGTAGCTGGTTCATGACGGGTGGCGCGTGGGTGCAGGAGCGCTATGGCTACGGTTATGGCCGCCGCGACCGCGAGGACCGCTGGCGCGATCGGGACGAACGCAGATACGACCGCTATGGCGCCAACGGCGACCGCGACCATGACGGTGTCGCGAACTGGCGCGACGATCATCCGCGCGATCCGACGCGGGATTGACGAGGCAGCAAGCGATCGTTGGCGCGATCGTTGACGCAATGGTCGACGAAATCGTCGACGCAATCGTTGACGCAATCGCCTGTCCGGAAACGGCGAGCCCCGCGGGCTCGCCTTGACGACACTGCGGGCATCCACAAGGAGCCCGCATGCATGTCACCTCCGAACCCGCGATCCTCTACTTCGGCACGCCCGTCGTCATCATCTCCACGCTGAACGAGGACGGCACCGCCAATCTCGCGCCGATGTCGTCGGCGTGGTGGCTCGGGTGGCGCTGCATGCTCGGACTGGCGGCCTACTCGAAGACCACGCAGAACCTTCTGCGCACGCGCGAGTGCGTGCTGAACCTGCCTTCCCAGTCGGAAGTCGCGGCCGTCGACCGGCTCGCCCTCACGACCGGAACGGAATCGGTACCCGCCGCGAAGCTCGGCCGCGGCTATCGGTATGTGAAGGACAAGTTCGGTGTGGCGGGGCTGCATCCGGACGCGTCGCACACCGTGGCGCCGCCGCGCGTGCGCGAGTGCCCGGTGCAGCTGGAAGCGGTGCTCGAGGGCCATCACGAGATGGCCGCGCGCGACGCGGTGCTGCGGGGTCGGGCGCTTGCGCTCGAAGTGCGCATCCAGCCAGTGCACCTCGCGCCTTCGATCCTGATGGCAGGTCACGAGAACCGCATCGACCCGGACAAGTGGCGTCCGCTCATCATGTCGTTCCAGAAGTTCTACGGACTTGCGCCGCACGAGCTGCACGATTCGAAGCTGGGCCGGGTGCCGGAGGAGACGTATCGGAGTCCGGATGTGGATCGGGGGCGGGTGGTGGAGCGGGGGTAGGAGCCGGAGCGGCAGAAGATGAGCGCCGTCATCCCCGCGAAAGCGGGGATCCAAGGCGTTCGAGTGGCGCACCCCGCAGCGGGACGGGGGCGGCCCTTCCGCGAATGTCCCCCGTTTGCCGCGCGGCACGCTCCTCTGTTATTTTGCTGCAGGGGTCACCCTGACCTCGGGCCGGTCAAGGATTTCGGCTGCGCCTTGCTGCTGGTCCGCCCCATGGGCCAAGCTTGCGTCATCTCGCTTTGAACAGCGCGTTTTCGATAGTGGCCACGCCCGCGGTCGCATGCAACGCACGCTCATTGTGATAGGTCCCCGCCCCAATTGCGTAAGCATGAGCAGGGGCGCTTCGCCGCGCGGTCCGCCAAGTGCATGAAGCGCTTCGTTGCTACACCACCGCCGACCGCATCGTCACGAACTCCTCCGCCGCGGTCGGATGAATCCCCACCGTCGCGTCGAACACCGCCTTCGTCGCGCCCGCCTTCATCGCCACCGCGAAGCCCTGCACGATCTCGCCCGCATCGGCGCCCACCATGTGCAGCCCGACGACACGATCGGTCGCCGCATCCACCACGAGCTTCATCAGCGTGCGTTCGCCGCTGCCGCTCAAGGTGTGGCGAAGCGGCTTGAAATCGCTGCGATAGATGTCGACCCGGCCGAACCTGCCGCGCGCTTCCTCTTCGGTATGCCCCACCGTCCCGATCGAAGGATGCGTGAACACCGCCGTCGGAATGAACTCGTAATCGAGACTGCGCCTGCCCTCGCCGAAGAGACGATCCGCAAGCACCATCGCCTCCGCGATCGCCACCGGCGTGAGCTGCACCCGATCGATCACGTCGCCCAGCGCATGGATCGAAGGCACGCTGCTCGCGTAGAAATCGTCGGTGACGACCGCGCCGTTCCTGCCAAGCCGCACACCGGCGGCTTCGAGCCCGAGGTTCTCGACATTGGGCACACGGCCCGTCGCATAAAGCACGGTGTCGGCCACCAGCACCGTGCCGTCCTTCAGCTTCACTTCCAGCCCGGCGGACGTCTTCTCGACCGATGCCACATCCGCGTTCGTGCGCAGGTCCACACCGTGCTTGCGCATCTCCTGCGCGATGAACCGCCGCACATCCGCATCGAAGCCGCGCAGCACCTGCTCGCCCCGATAGAGCTGCGTGACCCGCGCACCGAGCCCATTGAAGATCGACGCGAACTCGCACGCGATGTAGCCGCCGCCCACCACCACCAGCCGCCCGGGAAACGGCTCGAGATCGAACATGCCGTCGGACGTGACGACGTGTTCGCACCCCGGAAAGTCGGGCACGCTCGGACGCCCGCCGGTCGCAACCAGGATGTGCCGCGCGTTGAATTCGCGCTCGCCGCGTTCGGTGCGCACGCGCACGCCGTGCGGCCCGGTAACGCTCGCCCACCCCGTCACGATCTCCACGCCCGCATCCTCGAGCAGCTTCTGGTACACGCCGTTCAGGCGGGTGATCTCGGTGGCGCGGTTGGCCTTCAGCACGCCCCAGTCGAAACGCGTCTCGCCCACGTGCCAGCCGAAGCCCGCCGCGTCGCGGAAGTCGTCCGCGTAATGCGACGCGTAGCTGTAAAGCTTCTTCGGGATGCAGCCCACGTTCACGCAGGTACCGCCGAGCGCCGCCGCTTCGGCGAGTATGACCTTCGCATTGCGCTGCGCGGCCATGCGAGCCGCACGCACGCCGCCGCTGCCGCCGCCGATCACGAGCAGGTCGCAGTCGAAACCGGCTGCTCGAGCGCCTTCGCCTTGCGCGTGGGGCATGGATTCTTCTTCGACTGCGCGACTGCTGCTCATGCCTGTGTCCTTTCACCCAAGTCGCCCGCACAGGGCAATCGCAAGGCTCCCGCGGAGACGGCCTTCGCGGCGCGCACGCCGCGCACGACGGCCTGCGCCACCGCTTCGGCCGCCATCACCGACAGCGTCATCATGTCGAGCGACTTGCCCGAAGCACCCGTCGCGAGCGCGAAGAGGGTGTCGCCGTCGAAGAGCGTGTGGGCGGGCCGGATCGCGCGCGCGAGTCCGTCGTGCCCCACCAAGGCGAGCCGCGATGCGTGGGGCTTGGTGAGGATCGCGTCGGTCGCGATCACGCCGATCGTGGTGTTCGCGCCGCCGACCAGGCGCTTGGGCGGCGTGCCCGCGAGCAGCGCTCGGTGCGAGTCGAACAAGGCCGTGCCCTCGGGCGTGCGCGCGCCCGCGACGATGCGCCCCGTGTGCGGATCGATCACGTCACCCAGCGCATTGCATGCCACGATCGCGCCGACCGTCACGCCGTCCACCGACACCGAAGCGGTGCCGATGCCGCCTTTCATGCCGCGCTCGGGCCCGAAGATCTTGCCGACGATCGCGCCCGCACCCGCGCCCACGTTGCCTTCGGCCGGACGCGAACGCGAAGCCGCTTCGCACGCGGCGTAGCCGGCCGACGCATCGGGGCGGATCGATGCGTCGCCCACGTAGAGATCGAACAGCACGGCCGCGGGCACGATCGGCACGCGCCCGGGCCCGACGGCCAGACCGATGCCATGCTCGTCGAGCCAGCGCATCGCGCCGCTCGCGGCATCGAGCCCCCAGGCGCTGCCGCCCGCGAGCATCACCGCATGAACCGTGTCGACGAGGTTCGTGGGCGCGAGCAGGTCCGTCTCGCGCGTGCCGGGCGCCGCGCCGCGCACGTCGACGCCGCCCACCGCGCCGCCCCGCGCGAGGATGGCGGTGCAGCCCGTCGGGCGGCGAGCGTCGGTGAAATGGCCGACTTCGATGCCGCCCACGTCCGTGATGGAAGATGCCGTTGCGCTCATGCGGTCATTATCCTTTCAGCCAAGCGCATAGAATCTGCGCGCTGCATTTCCCCTTCATGGTTCGTTTCTTCCCCCCGATTGCGCTTCTGCTGGCTGCCGTGGCGACCCTTCCGGTGTCCGCGGCCGCGGCCCCGCCGGCCGGCGTGCGGCTGGAGGACTCCACCTGGACGGAACTCAGGGACGCGATGCGCTCGGGCACCACCACCGTGATCCTCCCCGTGGGCGGCACGGAGCAGAACGGGCCGCACATGGCGCTCGGCAAGCACAACTTTCGTGTTGCCGCCTTCGCGGAACGCATCGCATCGCAACTGGGCAATGCCGTCGTGGCGCCCGTGATCGCCTATGTCCCCGAAGGGCGCATCTCGCCGCCCACGGGCCACATGCGTTACCCCGGCACGATCTCCGTGGCGGACGACGCCTTCCGCGGCATCGTCACCGGCGCGGCTCGCAGCTTCCGGGAAAACGGGTTTCGGGACATTGTGCTCATCGGCGACTCGGGCGACTACCAGCCGATCCTGCGCGAGGCGGCCGAGCAGCTCAACCGCGAGTGGGCCAGGGAGCAGGGCAAGGAGCGGGGCAGGGCGGACGCGCGCGTCCACTACATCGGTTCGTACTACGATGCGTCGACCGCGGGCGTGGCGCAACTCCTGAAGCAGCGCGGCTTCGCGGCGGCCGACATCGGCACGCACGCGGGGCTCGCAGACACATCGCTGCTGCTCGCGGCCGACGCTTCGCGCGTTCGCACGCAACTGCTGCGCACGCCGCAGGCGTCCTCCGCCGAGATGGGCGTGCACGGCAATCCGGCGCAGGCGAGCGCGGCGCTCGGCGAGGCAGGGGCGAATCTCGTCGTGGAACGCGCCGTGACGGCGATTCGCGAGTCGATCGCGCAGGCCCACCGTCCTGGCGGGGAAGCCCGCCGCCCATGACATGGCAAGGCAATCAAGGAGTCAGATGATGAGATCGTTGCGGATCCTGTGCGCGGTGGCGGCGCTCGCGTCGCTGCCGGTGGTCGCACAACCGCCAGCACAAATGCCTGCGCAGTCGCCTGCGCAACCGTCCGCGCAACCGACCGCGCAAACGCCCGCGCAAGCGCCTGCTTCCGCGGTGCGCACGATTCCCGGCATGCCGCCGGTGCCCGACCCGAGCAACCTGTACAGCGAACAGGTCGCGGGCAAGTTGTCCGCGGCCGTGGCGGGCCACCTGGAGCGCGTGTACGTTCCGAATCGCAGCGACCGCACGGTGTCGGTCGTCGACCCCGTGACGATGGCCGTGCTGGACACGTTTCGTGTCGGCGTCGATCCGCAGCACGTGGTGCCGTCGTGGGACCTGAAGACGCTCTGGGTCGCCAACAACGCGGAGGGCCGCCGCGACGGCAGCCTCACGCCCATCGATCCGCTCACCGGCCGGCCGGGCAAGTCGATCCCGGTGGACGATCCGTACAACATGTACTTCACGGCCGACGGCAGGTACGCGATCATCGTCGCCGAGGCGCACGCAAGGCTCGACTTCCGCGATCCGCACACGATGAAGCTGGAGTTCTCGCTCCCGACGCCGGCGTGCAGCGGCATCAACCACGCCGATTTCTCGATCGACGGACGCTACGCGGCCTTCACCTGCGAATTCGGCGGTGGCCTCACGAAGATCGACCTGGTCGAGCGCAAGGTGGTCGCGACGATCCGCCTCAGCACGCAGTTCGGGCGCGCCGGCGCGCAGCAGATGCGGCAAATGGCGCATTCGATGACGGGCTTCTCGCACGACACGCACGGCGCGATGCCCGGCGAAGGCATGCCGCAGGACGTGCGCGTGTCGCCCGACGGCACGCGCCTCTACGTCGCCGACATGATGGCCGACGGCGTGCACGTGGTGGACTTCGCGTCGTTCCGGCAGGTGGGCTTCATTCCGACCGGTGTCGGCACGCACGGTCTCTACCCGAGCCGCGACGGCAAGTATCTCTACGTGGCCAATCGCGGCAGCCACCGCATTCACGGCAAGCGGCACGGCCCGGGCAGCGTGGCGGTGATCGATTTCGCCACCGAAAAGGTGATCTCCACCTGGCCCATTCCCGGCGGCGGCAGTCCCGACATGGGCAACGTGAGCGCCGACGGCAGGTACCTGTGGCTTTCCGGACGCTACGACGACGAGGTGTACCGCATCGACACGCGCGACGGCGCGGTCGCGCGCGTGAAGGTCGGCCGCGAGCCGCATGGCCTCACGGTGTGGCCGCAGCCGGGGCGCTACAGCCTGGGACATACCGGCAACATGCGTTGAGGCCCGTCCTCCGCGATGGGCTCGCGCTAGTACGGAAGTGTCTCTCGGCCGCGTTCCGCGCGGCGCATGGGAATGAGACGAACGGACATCTCCCGAACTGGCAGCGCGGGCTCAATGGCGGCGCCGCGGCTGCGCGTGCGCCAGGACCAGGATCGTGCCGATCATTCCGGCCTCGTATTGGCCGGGGATGAGGCATGCGAAAGTGAATTCGCCGGCGCGGTTGAACTTCCAGACGAGCTGGCGCGTCGCGCCGGGCATCACGTGCACCATCCCCGGTTCGTCGTGCGCATGGGTGCGCGCTCGCACGGGACCATGCGGGTGGAGGGTGTACGGAATCTGCGTCATCGCGGCCATGCGCTCGTCGAGCTTCTCGCGCGTGCCGATCGCCATCTCGTGCTCGAGCTTGCCCGCGTTGTGCAGGATGAAGCGGACCGTGTCGCCTTCGTTCACCCGGATGCGGTCGGGCGTGAAGCGCATGTCGTCGCTCATGCGGATGCGAAACGTGCGGCGTGCCTGGCGCGCATCGCCCGGCAAGCCCCACGGCAGCTGCCCCTTCGCGGCCGCGCGCGCGGCGCCCGGTGCGCCGGCAAGGAGCACGAGCAGCGGCAAGGCCATGAAGGTGCGGCGAGACGTCGGGAGCATGGCAGGTCGATCATAGGGCAGGACGCTTCCTACATGCGCTCGTGCAACTGCACCGACAGTGCCGCAAGGCTGTGCTTTCTAGAGTGCAGGATTCATTCCCCGCCACCAGGACGCGAACCATGAACAGCGAAACATCCACCCATCCCTTCCCCACCAGTGCCGACACCGGCCCGGACGGCGGCGCCGGCGAGATCAGGGCGCTGCACAGCTTCGCGCGCAAGGTTCACGAAGCCGTCGACACGCTCGAGCAGCGCATCGAATCCGGCAGCGATCGCGTGCTGAACATGCAGCAGGAGTACGGCGACATGGCCCGCGAGCAGGTGCGCGCGAACCCGCTCGCGGCACTTGCCGCGTCGTTCGTCGCGGGTTTCATCCTGGCGAAGCTGCTCTGACCTGCTGCCGGGCGCGGCCCGGGGGACTCGGCAGGCGCCCGCCAATGCGTTCCAATGGGGCATGGACCGCAAAACCATGCCGCCGAAGGACGATGGCGGCTGCTGTTCGACCGCTGCGCTCGCGCCGGAGGGCACTGCAGCCGCGGACGGCGCGCGCGGCTCGGGGCGGCCGAATGCGAAAGCACACGGTCACGATCACGAGCATGACCGCGCGCGCGGTCATGAGCACGATCACGACCACGACCACGACCACGACCACGGCCACGGCTCGCCCGGCTTCGCCCGGATGGGCGCCGCCCTCGCGCTCGCCGCGGTGGCGGAGGCGATCTCGCATCTCGCTTCGCGGGGGTCGCCGTGGAACGCGATCGGCATGGCCGTCGCCGCGATCGCGATCTGGCTCGCGGGCGTCGACGTCTACCGCATGGGCTTTTCGGCTTTGCTGCGCGGACGGCTCGACATCGGCGCGCTCATGTCGGTGGCGGTCACCGGCGCGTTCCTGATCGGCCAGTGGCCGGAAGCCGCAATGGTGATGGCGCTCTTCGGCATCGCCGAGCTGATCGAAGCGCGCGCGCTCGATCGGTCGCGCAGAGCCATCGAAGCGCTGCTTTGCCTGGCTCCCGAGGAAGCGCTGGTACGCGCCGGGGACGGGCACTGGGTTTCCACGCGAGCCGATGCGGTGCAAGTGGGCGCGATCGTGCGCGTGAAGCCCGGCGCGCGGCTGCCGCTCGACGGTGTGATCACGGCGGGCCACGCCGCGATCGACGAAGCGCCCGTGACGGGTGAAAGCATCCCGCTCGACAAGGGGCCCGGCGACAGCGTGTACGCGGGAACGATCAACGGCCCGGGCGAGTTCGAATTGCGCGTCACCGCGCTTGCGAAGGACACGACGCTCGCGCGCATCATCCACGCCGTCGAGGAGGCGCAGCACACCCGTGCGCCGACGCAGCGCCTGGTGGATCGGTTCGCCACCTGCTACACGCCGGCCGTGTTCGCGCTCGCGGTCGCGGTGGCCGTCGGCGAACCGCTTCTCTTCGGCGCCGCGTGGCTCGACGCGGCCTACAGGGCCCTCGTGCTGCTCGTGATCGGCTGCCCCTGCGCGCTCGTCATCTCCACGCCGGTGAGCGTGGTAAGCGGCCTGGCCGCGGCGGCGCGGCGCGGCATCCTCATCAAGGGCGGCACGTATCTCGAATCGGCTCGGCGCCTGAAGGTGATCGCGCTCGACAAGACCGGCACGCTCACCGAGGGCAAGCCGAAGCTCGTGGACTGGATGCCCTGGGGCGGCTTCGACCGGACGCGCGCCGCGAGCCTCGCCGCGAGTCTCGCGGCGCGGTCGGACCATCCGGTCTCGCAGGCGATCCGCGCGGGTGTGGATGGCGCGCACGACCGGGTGACCGCCTTCAAGGCGCTGCCCGGGCGGGGCGTGGAAGGCGAAGTGGACGGCGCGCACGTGCTGCTCGGCAACCACCGCGCCGTGCATGCGCTGGGCCTGTGCACGCCGCAGGTGGAAGCGCAATCGAGCCGCCACGAGCAACAGGGCCGCACCGTCACGCTGCTCGCGCGAAACGGCGAGGTCGTGGCGCTCTTCGCCGTCGCCGACACGATGAAGCCGACCTCGCGGCGCGCGGTGCAGGACCTGTCGGCGCTCGGCATCCGCACGGTGCTCCTCACGGGCGACAACGATGCCACGGCGAAAGCCATCGCGGCCGAGGCGGGCATATCGGAATCGCACGGCGACCTGCTGCCCGAGCAGAAGCTCGAAGCGGTGAGGCGGCTGCAGCGCGAACACGGCGCGACCGGCATGGTCGGAGACGGCATCAACGACGCACCCGCCCTCGCGCAGGCGGACATCGGCTATGCGATGGGCGCCGCCGGCACGCACGTCGCGATGGAGTCGGCCGACATCGTGGTGATGAACGACAACCTCCAGCGCGTGGCCGAGAGCGTGCGCCTCTCGCGCAGCACGTACGCCGTGCTGTGGCAGAACATCGCGCTGGCGCTCGGCATCAAGGCCGTGTTCTTCGCGCTTGCGGTCGCCGGCATGGCCACGATGTGGATGGCCGTGTTCGCCGACATGGGGGCGAGCCTGCTCGTGGTGGCGAACGGGCTCAGGCTGCTTGGCGCGGTTGCGCCGCGCGAACCGCCGGCCGCGTGACCGCACGGGCTTGCCCGGCCCTGCGCGGCGGCGGGGCACTCAGCTCATCCGGTCCTTCACGACTTCGCCGCCTCGCACGATGAGCCGCAGGAACTGGCCGTCGGCGGCCAGCACCGAGATGTCCTTCAGCGGATCGCCTTCGACGAGCAGCAGGTCCGCATGCGCGCCGGGCGCGACGCAGCCGATCTGGCCTTGCATCAGCATCATCTCCGCGGGGGTGGACGTGGCCTGCCGCAGCAGCTCGAGCGGGGAGAACACTTCGCGGCGGATCGTGAACTCGCGGCATTGCTGCACGTGCGTGCTGCCCAGCAGATCGGTGCCGTAGCACACGTCCACGCCGGCGCGGCGCATGCGGTCGAGGCCGGAGATCGCCTCGCGCGCGATCTGCTCCACCTTCTCCTGGCTTTCGGACGGCAGCCCGAGCTTGCGGCCCGTCTCCACGAGCGCGAAGCAGACCGCCATGGTCGGGACGATGAACGCGCCGTGCCGCGCCACGAATTCGGCGGTGTCGTCGTCGATGAGCGTGCCGTGCTCGATGCTGCGCACGCCGTATTCCACGCAGCGCCGCACGGCGCTCGCGGGGTGGCAGTGCGCGGCGACGTACGAGCGCCGCTCGGTGCATTCGTTCACGATGGCGCGGATCTCGTCCTCGCGGTACTGGTTCATCCAGATCGGGTCGGTGGGCGAGAGCACGCCGCCCGAGCCCATGATCTTGATGCAGTGCGCGCCCTGCCGCAGTTCCTCGCGCGCGCTCTTGATGCATTCGTCCACGCCGTCGGCGAGCACGGAAAAGCTGTTGGCAAGCGGCCCGTCGCCGCACGCGCAGGCGCTGTAGTAGCGCGGCCGCTCCTCGAGCTGCCGCATGTCGCCGTGGCCGCCCGTCATCGACAGGATGCGGCCCGCGTAGAAGTAGCGCGGGCCCGCGATCAGCCCGTCGGCCAGCGCGCGGTAGAGCGAATAGTTGCCGCCGCCCACGTCGCGCACGGTCGTGAAGCCGCATTGCAGCGCGTGATTGAGCATGCGCGTCGCATACGCCGCGCGATAGGCTTCGCCGAGCGCCTCGACCCGGGCCACCGCCACGTCGCTCGCGAAGGCGTGCACGTGCGCGTCGATCATGCCGGGCATGAGCGTGAGCCCGCTCGCATCGATCACGCGCGCATCGTCGGCGATTTTGATCGGCCCCTGGGAGATTTCCTGGATGCGCCCGTCGGCGACGAGCACCTGCATGTTCTCGGCACAGTCCGCGTGCCAGCCGTCGAAGATGCGGGCTTTCTTCAGGAGCAGCTGCGTCATGGGGCCTCCAGGGGTGCGGCCATGATACGGGCGCGGGCCTTTTTCGTGCATAAACTGGATGCATGCGAAAGACCCCTCTCCTCCTTGCGGCGTGCCTGTGGGTCGCGGGCTGCGCGGCCACTTCGGCGGGCCATGCGCCCGCCTTGCGCAAGGCGATCGTCGACGTGCCCACGGTCACGGAGGCCATCGCGCTGCAAAAGGAAATCGACGGGCATGCCGCGATGCCGCCGCCGGCGGGCGAGGCGTGGTTGCGCGTGATCGAAGGCACGTCACCCGTGATCGTGACCGCGCCGCACGCGACGCAGCCGTTTCGCGAAGGCCGTCAGCGGTTCGCGGATGGCGGCGGCACGGCCGCGCTTGCCGTGGCGCTGCACCGGATCGCGGGCGTGACCGTGATCTACACGACGTATGCGAGTCCGTCCGATCCGAACTACTACGACGACAACTCGTTCAAGGCGGCATTGCGCGAGCAGATCGCGAAGGTCCGTCCGCGCTTCGTGCTCGATCTGCACGGCAGCGCGGCGGCGCGGCCCTACGAGGTGGATCTGGGAACGATGAACGGCCGCTCGATCGCGGGCCACGAGGCGCTCGAAGCGCGGCTCGTGGAAGCGTTGCGATCCGAGGGGCTCGTGAACATCTCGTCGAACTACTTTGCCGCCGCGCAGCAGCAGACGATCACGAAGTTCGCGGCGGCGCGGGGCGTGCCCGCGATGCAGCTCGAAATCAGCACGACCTGGCTCGACCCCGCGCGCGATGAACTCGGGGCGCATCGGTTCGCGCAGCTCTTGCAGGCGCTCGCACGGTTCGTGCAGGAGGAGGCGCGGTGACGGGTCGCCGGCTGGTCGGCTGCAGGGCCATCCCGGCGCGCTCGCTTCGGCGTGCCGGGGGCATCACACCTCCCGCGGATCCAGCGCATCCCGCAACCCATCTCCGAGCAGGTTGAACGAGAGCACGAGCACGAAGATCGCGAGCCCCGGCCAGATCGCCATCCACGGCGCGTTGTCGATGAAATTCTTGGCGGTGTTGAGCATGCTGCCCCAGCTCGGGGCGGGCGGCTGCTGGCCCAGCCCGAGGAAAGAGAGGCTCGCTTCGGCGATCACCGCCGCGGCGATCGCGAGCGTGGCCTGCACCAGAAGCGGCGCGAGGATGTTGGGCAGGATGTGGCGCAGCGCGATGCGCCAGCGTGGATTGCCCACGGCGCGCGCAGCCTCGATGTAGTCCTCGACTTTCACGGCCAGCACCTGCCCCCGCGCGAGCCGCACGAAGACGGGCGCCGCCGAGACGCCGATGGCGATCATGGCGTTGGTGAGGCTCGGCCCGAGAAACGCCGCGAGCGCGATGGCGAGGATCAGGAACGGGCACGCGAGGAAGGCATCGGTGATGCGCGAAACGACCGCGTCGACCCACCCGCCGAGAAAGCCCGCCAGCATGCCGAGCGGCACGCCGATCGCGAGCGACAGCGACACCGACACGACTCCCGCGAGCAGCGAGGCCCGCGTGCCCCAGATGACGCGCGAGAGCACGTCGCGGCCGATGTCGTCGGTGCCGAACCAGTGCGAGGCCGTCGGCGCCTTGCGGATCGCGCTCCAGCTCGTCTCCACCGGGTCGTACGGCGAGACCCACGGCGCGAACACGGCGAGCACGACGAAGGCGACGACGACGCCGAGCGCGAGCAACGCGATGCGGCGGCGCTTCAGGCGCCGCCACGCGCGCCGCCACGGGCTGTCGGGTGCGGGCGCGAGCGTCGCGTTCGCGGGCAGTGGGAGAACGGCGCTCACGTCAATGTCTTCAATGTCTCAATCGCGGATTGATCGCGACGTACGCGATGTCCGCGAGCAGGTTCAGGAGCATGTAGGCCGTGGCCGTGACGAGCACCACGCCCTGCACGACGGCGTAGTCGCGGTTGAACACCGCATCCACGATCAGCTTGCCGAAGCCCGGAATGGTGAACACCTGCTCGGTGAGCACCGCGCCCGACAGAAGCGTGCCGAACTCGAGCGCTCCGAGCGTGATGACCGGCGTGAGCGCGTTGCGCAGCGCGTGCTTGAGCACGACGGTGCGCTCCTCGAGACCCTTCGCGCGCGCGGTGCGCACGTAGTCGGCCGAGAGCACCTGCAGCATCGCGCTGCGCGTGTGCCGCATGAGCACGGCGGCGATCGCGTTGCCGAGCACGAAGGCGGGCATGATCATCGACTTCAGGTTGCCGGCGAGATCGTCGAACGGGCTCACGTAGCCGGAAGCGGGCAGCCAGCCGAGATTCACGGAGAAGAGCAGGATCATCAGGATGCCGAGCCAGAAGTTGGGCGTCGACAGGCCCCACAGGGCGAAGACGTTGACAAGCCAGTCCCAGGCCGTGCCGCGCGCGACCGCGGCGATGATGCCCGCGGGGACGCCGATGAGAAGCGCGATGCACATCGCCATCGCGGCAAGCTGCATCGTGACGGGCAGTTTCTGCGCGACGAGCGAGAGCACCGGCTCCTGGTTGCGCACCGATTCGCCGAGATCGCCGCGCATCACTCCGCTCACCCAGTACGCGTAGCGCACCGGCAGGGGCTCGTCCAGATGCAGCTTCTTGTGCAGGTACGCGATGACCTGCGGGTCCTGTTCCTCGCCCGCGAGAATCTTCGCCGGGTCACCGGGCAGCAGTTGCTGCAGCCCGAAGATGAGGATCGACACCAGGACGAGCGTCGGGACGAGCTGGGCGATGCGCTTGAGAAGAAAGTCGATCACCGGATCAGGGAGCGGCCATCTTCAGCCCCTGCACGCGCAGCAGCCCGTCCGGCACGCTGCGCATGCCCGTCAACTTCGGCGAATGCACCCACAGCCAGTTGCGGTGGTAGAGATACACGATCGGACGCTCCTTCAGCACGCGCTGCGCGACCTGCTCGAAGACCTTCTTGCGCTGCGCCGGGTCGCGCACTTCGCGCGACTCCTTGATCAGCCTGTCGGTCTCCGCGTCGCAATAGCCGGCGTAGTTGAGCGGCTGCTTGCACGCATCGAAGCTGAAGAGGTTACCGTCCGGGTCGGGGCGCCCGCTCCACGCGAGCACGTACGCTTCGAAGTCGCCCTTGTCGGCCATGTTGAGCGAGGTCGCGAATTCGGTGGCCTGAATCTTCACGTCGAAGCCCGCTTCCTTCGCCATCGCCTGCACCACGAGCCCGAGCCGCTGCGCATCCGACGTCGTGGGCGTGAGGAGTGTGAAGCTCGGATTGGGCACGCCCGCTTCCTTCAGGAGCTGCTTTGCACGTTCGAGATTGCGCCTGGGCACCGGAATGCTCTTCACGTACCACGAATTGTTCGGCGCGACCCACTGGTTGCCCACGGTGGCTTCGTTGTCCATCACCACCTGCGCGAGTCCCTGGCGGTCGAGCGCGAGCTCGAAGGCCTCGCGCACGCGCGGATCGCGGCCGAGCGGGTTCTGCTTTGCCTTTTCGCTCTTGCCGACGTTGATCGTGATGCCCTGATAGCCGATCTCGGTGATGCGCTCCACCTTGAACTTCTTCTCCGCGACGATCTTCTCGATGTCGCTCGGCGCGGCGCGCTCGATGACGTCGAACTGGCCCGAACGCAGGTTCGCGAGGCGCACCGTCGCATCGACCACCGGCGTGTACACGATGCGGTCGAAATGGATGGCGTCCTTGTTCCAGTAGTTCGGATATTTCTCGAACACCATGCGGTCCTGCGGCACGCGCTCCACGAACCTGAAGGGGCCGGAGCACACCGGATGCAGCGAGAACTTGTCGCCCGCGGCCTGCGCCGCCTTCGGCGAGACCATCATCCCGGCGCGGTCGGTGAGCTGCGCGACAAGCGGCGCGAACGGCGCCGAGAGGTGAAGCCGCACCGTCATCGGATCGACCACTTCGACGGTCTGCACGGGGGCCAGCTCGCCGCGGCGGTTGGAGCCGGGCATCGTCTTGTGACGCTCGATGTTGTACTTCACGGCCGCGGCGTCGAACTTCTCGCCGTCATGGAAGGTGACACCGGGCCTCAGCTTCAGCGTGAGCGCCTTGCCGTCGGCCGACCATTCGTAGCCGGTGGCGAGCTGCGGGACGATGTTGAGCTTCTCGTCGATGTCGAAAAGCTTGTCGCACAGCGCCGAGAACACGATGCGGCCCACGAAGGTGCGCGCGAGCGACGGGTCGAGCGCGTCGGGGTCCTCGGCGAGGCCCACGCGCAGCGTGACTTGCGCGTTCGCGGCGAAAGCCGCGGCGCAGAGCAGGACACCAGGCAACAGGCTGCGCAGCAGGTTTCGCAGCAGGCGTCGGAAGAGGGAAGGCATGGCAGGACTCCTCGTTGTTGGCATGCTCATGGAATCAGGAGGCGCGTTGGCGTTGGAAGCTTTCGATGCGCGCCTCGATTGCCGCGCGGTCGGTGAGGCCCACCGGATCGCTGCGCCCCGCGAGGCAGGCGAGGAAGGGCTGGAAGCGTTCGAGGCTTTTCTCGTAGAGGCGATGCAACTCCCGGATCGGCTCTTCGTGGTCATCCACGCGGATGTCGAGCTGCGGGTAGTCCTCGTCGCCCTGGATGCGTAGTGCCGCCGCCTGCTTGCCGCGCTTGTCGCCGCCGGCGGCTTCTCCGGCAGCCATCGCCGCGAGCAGGCGTTCGGCGAGCCCGCCATTCGTTCGTACGAATGCATCGGCCGTGGCCTCGATCACCTGCGGCCCCGCGAGCATGTTGCCCGCCACGCTGAAGTCCTCTTCGATGCGGTGGCCGCACCAGTCGACGCACTGCGCGCCCGTCCAGGCGGCGGCCGGGCCGGCCGCGGGGAGGATGTGCAGTTGCCGCGACTCGCGCCCCGCATCGGCGGACACGAGCGCATCGAGCGCTTGCGAGGCGGTTCGGCCTTGCGCGAGCAGCGCGATGCCCTGCGGACCGTACAGCGGATTCATCAGCGCCTGCGTCGAAAGCGCGGCCGTCGCGCGCTTCGTGTGCACCGTGAGCGCGCCGACGGCGAAGAAGCGGCTGGCGATCGCGACACCGAAGCGGCCCTGCGCGTCGCGCGCGAGGATGGACCAGGTCATGACGCTTCATAACGCAATTCCCGGGCCATGCGCATCGGGGAAGTCCGGTGCACAATCCGCCTGATGCCCAAGCGCCCCGTCAACTCGCACCGCGCCTATCACGCGCATGTGTACTTCGGTCCGCAGACGGTCGGGCAGGCGCGCGCCTTGACCGACGAGGCGGGGCGCCTCTTCGCGATCGCCGTGGGGCGGCTGCACGAAGCCAACGTCGGGCCGCATCCGTGCTGGAGCCGACAGATCGCGTTCAGCTCGGAGGTGTTCGACAAGCTCGTGCCCTGGCTCGACGAGCATCGCAACGGCCTCGACATCCTCGTGCATGCTCTCTCGGGCGACGAGATCGAGGATCACACCGAATTCGCGTACTGGCTCGGCAACGAGTACCCGCTCGACCTGTCGGCGTTGAAGGGGTGACGCGCGACGCGCGGTGGGTGTGGAGCGCCTCGCGATCAGAAGCGCAGCTCGACTTCGCCGATGCCCTTCAGCTGCGCCTGCACGTGTGCTCCTTCGTGCGCGAAGAGCAGGCCGGTGCATGACCCGGTCGTGATCACGTCGCCGGCGCGCAGTGGCCGGCCGCGTTCGGCGGCATGCCGCGCGAGCCAGGCGATGAGCCGCCACAGGTCGGCCGCCGGATTCGCGCCGCAGCAGCTCGCCACGGGCTGGCCGTCGAAGGCGAGATAGGCTTCGACCTGGCGCAGGTCGACGGCGCGCGGGTCCATGCCGAGAGGCTCGCCGAGCACCAGTGCGCCGTGCAGGCCGAGGTCTGCGAGCTGGGCGAGGGGATCGCTCTCGCGCCAGTCGGCCAGGCGGCTTTCGACCACTTCGACCGCGGGTAGAACGGCGTCGATGGCGCCCAGGATGTCCTCGCGCGATTCGTCCGCGCGGATGTCGCGGGCAAGGCGGAGCGCCACCTCCACTTCGATGCCGCGCATCTTCCAGGTGGGCCCGGCGAGCGTGCAGTCCGATTCGAGCAGACCCGCGCGAGGCAGGGGCGCGCAAGAGGGTTCGGCTTGCGGCGTTTTCGCGCCGACTTTCCATCCGCCGGCCGGGCCCGCGAGCGCGAGCGTTTCGTCCTGCACCGCGTAGGCGCCTGCAGGGTCGGGGGGCGCGATGTCGAACCCGTGCACGATCGGCGCGCCGTTGCGCGCCTCGAACAGGCGCCGTGCCACGCGCCGGGCGTCGAAATCGTTGGACTGCATGCCGTGGATGATATGCGTGCGTCCGAGTGCGCGCCGGAGGCAATGCCGCGTGACCGGGCATGCGGATTCTTCCGCTGGCGCCGGCAGGACCTTCTGCCGCCGCAAGGGTTCCTCAAACGGAGGCGGCGAATTCCACCTTGTAGGCCAGACGGGGTGGCGAGTATCCCTCGACCGCCCCATTCTGCGGCACTCTCAGTGGCCAGATCAGCGAGACGAATGACGTCGAAGCCGAGAGCAATATCGGATCGGCGCACCCCTTGAGGCGAAGCCCGGTCGGATTCGCGATCCTGATCATGACGTCTGCAAGCACGCCGCTGCTCGTGCCGGTCAGCCACAGCTCGGAGACAATGGTTCCGCCCGTGAGAACGCCGCTCACACCTTCTCGAGTGCAGACTCGCATGTGAGGTGAATTCGTCAGTGCGTCGAGAAGGATATCCAGGCAGCGCGGCAACGCGGCGGCCAGCGCTTGCGCCGATTGCGCATGCCGGGTGTTCAGCCACTGGCACGCGGAGGTGGCAAGCTCGCCCGGCGGCCAATCCAAGAAGTCTTCGGCTTCGTATCCGACGATCCGCGAAAGGCGCGCCAGCGACGCGGCAAGATCGGCCGCCGGCTCCTGCTTCGCGCGTTCGGTCTCGTTGAATTCGGCGAGCCGATTCCTCAATTCGTCCTGCAGCCCATCGGGTGCGTGGCCCGCCTCCACATGCATGCTGCCATCGTCGTGGATGACTACGCCGAAGAGCCTCCGCATCTCTTCTCTCAGGGCGACCGTCCACATGAAGGATCCGCTCCGTTGCACCTCGGAGCCGGAAACCCGGCTTCTGCATTCCTCGATCGTGGACAGCCAGATGGAGTGGGCCACAGCATGATCGCCAAGGACTCGATACGACTCGCGCAATCTTGCGCCGAGCTCACCCAGCTCGTCGGCCAGTCCATGCGGGGGACAAACCAGTTCCCGTCCGGATGCCATGGCTTCGGCTACGACCCGGCCGAGGAGTTCCGGATCGGGAACCCCCCACTTGTAGTTCGAGCACATCATTGCGGGTGGGGAGTTCGAGCCGTAGCGCTGTGAACAAATTCGCGTCAGAGCGTCCCGGTCGCGGACGCTCACCCCCAGCGCGTTCATCGCCGCCGTGCGATGAGGCTCCGGGAGCTTGGCGATCTCCAGGAGATCTCTTGGGCCGAGATAGTCGAAGACGATGCGCGCCACAGGCGGGGGAAGTCGTTCGATCCCGCGACGAGCCAGTTCGCCCGCGAGCCGTTCGAGGCAGATCGTCGCGTCGATGTCGGTCTTCTCGCCCAGGAGCGAGAGCGAGTGAAGCAGGCGCTGAAGCTGCGGCGCGGAAAGCGAGGACAGCGCCATGGGGCCGCCCGCGTCCAGTTTCATCTGGGTCGCCGTGTGAAGCGCCTTGCAATCGAGCTCTCGCGCGCGAAGCGCGACCCGGCCGTTTTCGCCCGCCTGGCCGCATCGCACGGCGAACGCACGGTAGGTCTGCTGCGCGGCTTCGATCGCCTTCACGAAGACCTCGCCCGTGCAATGTTCGTCGGAACGCGCCGTGAGCACGTCCCGATAGGCCGAGGCAAACGCGTCTTCCGACATCGCCAGCGCTTCTTGCGGGTCGCGCTGCGTGTTGACGCGCGGCACGGGCGGCCGGCCGGCCGACCCGCGAATGTCGAGGTCGACAGTGTCGGCGGCGGCGGCGCCCGAAGCCGCGCTCGATGCGGAGCGAGGTCGCGCGGCGGGCGGAGCGCTGGCCGGCGGCGCGAAGGATGGCGTGTCGCGAGACGATGCGGCGTCCGGGATCATGGCAACTCCGAGGGTGTGTTCTCGGAAAGAGAGTGTGGACGCGAGCTCGACCCGCTTGAACTATACGGATGTGTCGATGCTTTCCGGAGCCCTTCTCCGAGCGCCCGGGTTCGGTGGGGCGTCACCTTCGCGACGCATGCTGGGGGCTTTCACTATGCGGCAGGGCCACCCGCTTCACTACGCTGGCGTGCCATGACCTCACTCACCCGAGCGCACCATCGCTTCTGGCCCGCACGCCTGCCGCATTCGCTCACCGTGCCTGCCACGTCGCTCTGGGACAACCTCGCCATCAGCGCCCGCCGCTACCCGGACAAGGCCGCGCTCGTCTTTCTCGGACGCGTGTTCTCCTACCGCGAAGTGCAGCGCCTCGCCGAGCGGCTCGCGGCGCGCCTGGCCGCGCTGGGCGTGGCCCGCGGCGACCGCGTGATGCTTTGCATGCAGAACTGCCCGCAGCTCGTGATCGCGCATTTCGCGATCCTGCGGGCCAATGCGGTGGTCGTGCCCGTGAACCCGATGAACCGGGCCGAGGAGCTCAAGCACTACATCGTCGATCCCGATGCGAAGGTCGCGCTCACGACGGCCGATCTGGCGCCGGAAATCGCGAAGGCCAGCAACGAACTCGCACCGGAGTCGCGGCTGAAGCAGCTCATCGTCGCGCAGTTCACCGACGCGTTCGATCCCGATTCGCCGGATGCCGGGCCGCTGCCCGCCTCATGGCGCGACTGGCTGCTCGCGCGCCACGAGCCTCCCGTGCTCGAAGGCGGCAGCGTCCTCGCATGGAGCGCCGCGCCGGACGACGGCCTGCCGCTGCCCGAGCTCGTCGCGGGTCCGGCGGACCTCGCGGTGCTGCCGTACACGAGCGGCACCACCGGCACCCCGAAGGGTTGCATGCATCCGCACAGGAGCCTCCTGCACAACGCGGCCGCCAGTGTCGCGTGGGGCAACGTGACGTGCGAGGTCGTGTCGCTGCTGGCCGTGCCGATGTTCCACATCACGGGCATGGTGAGCGTGATGCATGCGGCCGTGTACGCGGGTGCGACGATGGTGCTCATGCCGCGCTGGGATCGCGAGATGGCCGGCTGGCTCATCTCGCGCTGGCAGGTGACGACGTGGACCAACATCCCCACGATGGTGATCGACCTGCTCGCGAGCCCGAATTTCGATCGCTACGACCTCACGAGTCTCGTCCACATCGGCGGCGGCGGCGCGGCGATGCCGCAGGCGGTGGCGCAGCGCCTGCTCGAGCAGTTCGGCCTGCGCTACGTGGAGGGCTACGGCCTCACCGAGACGGCCGCGCCCTCGCACAGCAACCCGCCCGATGCGCCCAAGCAGCAGTGCCTGGGCATCCCCTTCATGAGCTGCGACTCGCGGGTGATCGATCCCGACACCTTGCGGGAGCTGCCGCCGGGCGAGCAAGGCGAGATCGTGATGAACGGCCCGATGATTTTCGACGGCTACTGGAAGCGGCCCGAGGCCACCGCGGCGGCGTTCATCGAGATCGAGGGCAAGCGCTTCTTCCGCTCGGGCGACCTCGGCCACGTCGACGAGGACGGCTACTTCTTCCTCACTGACCGCCTGAAGCGCATGATCAACGCCTCGGGCTTCAAGGTGTGGCCGGCCGAGGTGGAGGCGCTCATGTTCCGCCACCCCGCGATCCAGGAGGCCTGCGTGATCGGCGCGAAAGACGCCTACCGCGGCGAGACGGTGAAGGCCGTGGTGGTGCTGCGTCCTTCGCACAAGGGGCAGGTGAGCGAGCAGCACATCCTCGACTGGTGCCGCGAGCACATGGCCGTCTACAAGGCACCCAGGATCGTGCAGTTCGTCGATGCGCTTCCGAAGAGCGGCAGCGGCAAGGTGATGTGGCGGGCGCTGCAGGAAGCTGAAAAAAGATAGCGTTCGCGAAAGGGGTCGGTATCATGGTGGCCATGAGCGACAGCACTGTTAAACCGACGCTGTCCCCCGCGGCCGTCGCGGCTCTCCAGCAGGGCAACAAGATCGAGGCGATCAAGATTCTGCGCGAGGAGCGCAACATCGGGCTGAAGGAAGCCAAGGACGCCGTGGACGACTACGTCCGCAGCCAGCCGGCGCTGCAAGCCGCGATGGCCGAAGCGCGCCCGGGCCTGCCCTCGGTGTTCTGGATCGTCGTGGTCGCGGCGCTCGCGGCGCTCGCCTGGCGGTTCTTCTTCAAGGGATGACGCCGGCGTACGATCGGGCTGCGATGCCGACTCAACCGGAAGGAGTCCCGATGACCCCCAAGGCTCGCGATCCCGCGGGAGACGCCGCGAACGCTTCGGCGCTGATCGACGCGCGCATCCGCGAACTCGCCGACTGGCGCGGCGAAACGCTCGCGCTCGCGCGCAAGCTCGTTCACGAAGCCGACCCCGGCATCGTCGAGGAATGGAAGTGGCAAATCCCCGTGTGGTCGCACGACGGGATCGTCTGCACCGGGGAGACCTACCGCGAGGTCGTGAAGCTCACGTTCGCCAAAGGAGCGTTGCTCTCCGACCCGGACCACCTGTTCAATGCCAGCCTCACGGGCAACGTCCGCCGCGCCATCGACATCCGCGCCGGTGACAAGCTGGACGCGGCAGCCTTTCGCAGGTTGATCCGCGAGGCCGTCGCGTTCAATCGCGACAACACGCCCAGGCGGCGCAGGAGCTAGCGGCATGGAGCCGCGCAAGCCCTATCCGCACATCGTCCGCAAGGCCGATGTGCAGCAGGCGCAGGCCACCTTTTCCCACCCCTGGAACCCGGCTTCGGAGATCACCGGAACGCGCATGAGCCAGCTGGGCGGGCTGAAGCGCACGGGCGTGAGCCTCGCGCGGCTCGCGCCCGGCAAGGAGTCGTTCGCGTATCACCTGCATCACACCGAGGAGGAGTGGATCTACATCCTCTCGGGCACGGCCGTCGCCACGATCGACGGCGACGACTACGACTTGCAGGCGGGCGACTTCGTCGCCTTTCCGGCGCCCTCGGTCGCTCACAACCTCGCCAACCGGTCGCAGCGTGAGCTCGTGTACCTGATGGGCGGTGAAAGCCACGCGAACGAGGTCGCGGATTTTCCGGCGCTCGACCGCCGCATGGTGAAGCTCGAGGGCAAGGTGACCATCTACCGGCTCTCCGGCGGCGAGCCGTTCGGGCCGATCGAATAGAGCGGCGCGGCATGAGACTGGCTTTCGAAAAATAACAAAGGAAGAGCCGATGCCCACGCATCCGCCACCCAGCACGGAATGGAAGGAACACGTCCGCCCCGACGAGGAGGAACGGTTCGCCCGGTATGCGCGCACGTTCGCGGAGATCCAGCGGCGCCGCTCCGAGCGGCACGGCACCGGCCGCGCGCTGCACCGCAAGCAGCTCGCCGCCGCGCACGGCACGCTCGAAGTCCTCGACAGCCTCCCCGGCTTCGCGCGCCACGGCCTGTTCGAGCAGGCGCGCGACTATGAAGTGTGGGTGCGCCTTTCCAACGGCGGGCTCGACCGCGCGCCGGACAAGGTGCCCGACGTGCGGGGCTTCTCGATGCGCGTCTTCGGCGTGCGCGGTCCGTCGGCCCTGGGAGCCGGCCCCGCGACGTCGCAGGATTTCACCTTCATCAACCTCGAAACCTTCTCGTTTCCCACGAGCGCGGAGTTCGTCGACTTCGCCGTCGCCGGCTCGCGCGGCCGCGGCGAGATGGTGAAGCACGTCTTTCGCCGCTACGGCGCGCTCGGAGGCGCCAAAGTCCTCGGCAAGCTGCTGCGCACGATGGCCAGGCCCTTCAGCGGCTTCGCCACCGAAGCGCTGTTCAGCGCGGTGCCGATCGCCTGCGGGCCGTACGCGGTGCGCGTCCGGCTCGTCCCCGGCATGTCCAACGGCAAGCCCGATCCGAAGGCGCGCGACGACTGGGCCGCGGACTTCACCGCGCGTCTGCGGCGCGCGCCACTGCACTGGGACATGCAGCTGCAGTACTTCGTCGACGAGCGTCTCACCCCGATCGAGGATGCCTCGGTGAACTGGCCGACTCCCTACGCCACCGTGGCGCGTCTCATGCTTCCCCCGCAGGACCTCGCGTCCGATGAAGCCGTGCGGCTCGCGCAGCGGGTCGAAGCGGGCGTCTTCGATCCGTGGCAGGCGCTCGCGCAGCATCGGCCGCTCGGCGACGTGCAGCGCGCGCGCAAGGTGGTGTACTTCGCGAGCCAGCAAGGACGCGGCGCGGTGTAGCCACAGCCCCTGTGCGATCGTCCCCCTGTGCGCTCGCGTCCCCCCTGTGCGCTCGCGTCCGAACGGTTGTGTCGGCTTCGGCCTACACCCGGCGCGCGGACCCCGGGCTAGGATGCACGCGCTGGGTGCGCGCAAGGCTTCGCGGGCGCCATGCGAATGCAATGACAACTCAGTCCCCTACGCAGATCGTTCGCAGCGAAGTGCGCGCATCGACCGGCATCGCCGGCCTGGACGACGTGCTGGGCGGCGGCCTGCCCGCCCAACACCTGTACCTCATCGAAGGCAATCCCGGCGCGGGCAAGACGACGCTCGGCCTGCAGTTCCTCAGGCGCGGCGCCGACCAGGACGAGAGGGGGCTTTACGTCACCCTGTCGGAAACGGCGACCGAACTGCGCACGGTCGCGGCTTCGCATGGCTGGTCGCTCGAAGGCATCGAAATCTTCGAGCTTCTGAGCAGCGACGGGCTCGGCCCGGATGCCGAGCAGTCGATCCTGCATCCCTCGGAAATCGAGCTGGGCGAGACGGTGCGCGGCGTCATGGCGGCCGTCGATACCCTGAAGCCCGCGCGCGTGGTGTTCGACAGCCTCTCGGAGATGCGCCTGCTCGCGCAGAACCCGCTGCGCTACCGGCGGCAGGTGCTCGCGCTCAAGAAATTCTTCGCCGAGCGCCGTTGCACCGTGCTGCTGCTGGACGACCGCACCGCACGCGACTCCGACTTGCAGCTGCATTCGATCGCGCACGGCGTGGTGAACCTCGAGCAGTCGGTGGACCAGTACGGGCCCGAGCGCCGCCGCGTGCGCGTGCTCAAGATGCGCGGCATCAAGTTCCGGGGCGGCGATCACGACTTCTCGCTCGAGACCGGCGGCATCCACGTCTACCCGCGCCTGGTGGCGGCCGAACACCGCATGAAGTCGGAGGCCGCGATCGTGAGCACCGGCGTGGCGATGCTCGACAAGGTGATGGGCGGCGGGCTCGTTCGCGGCAGCAACACGCTCTTCGTGGGCCCCTCGGGGGCGGGGAAGACGACGACGGCGATCACTTGCGCGCGCGCGGCGATGCTGCGCGGCGAGAAGGCGGCCTACTACCTCTTCGACGAAGGGCTCGGCACGCTGCTGCCGCGCTCTCGCGCGCTCGGCATGGACGTCGAGCCGTTCATCCGCGACGGCCAGATGCGCGTCGTCCCGCTCGACCCGGCGGAAGTCTCGCCCGGCGAGTTCGCCCACAGCGTGCGCCGCGCCGTGGAAGACGACGGCGCGCAGATGGTGGTGATCGACAGCCTGAACGCCTACCTGCAGGCGATGCCCGGGAGCAAGCACCTCATCTTGCAGATGCACGAGCTGCTCACCTACCTGAACCACAGGAACGTGGTGACGATCCTCATCCTCGGGCAGCACGGGTTGCTCGGCGACATGCGCGCCGAGGTCGACATGAGCTATCTCTCCGACGCGATCCTGCTGTTTCGCTATTTCGAGGCGCACGGCAGTCTGCTGAAAGCAGTTTCCATGGTGAAGAGCCGAACGAACCATCACGAGGACACCATCCGCGAATTCCGCCTCGGCTCGTCCGGGCTCGCGATCGGCGAGGCGCTGAAGGACTTCGAGGGCGTGCTGGCCGGCATCGCGGCTTATCGCGGCAAGCTCCCGCTGCTTGCCGACGACGCCGCGGAAAGCGCAGGTTGAGGGTGGAACTGCGACTGCTCGTCCACGCTCCCCGCGGCCGCGACGCGGCCGTCGTGCAGACGGTCCTCGATGGCCAGGGCCTGAAGAGCCTCGCGTGCGAAACGCCCGAGGCGCTCGTCACCCGGATGGAAGAGGGCGCGGGAGGCGCCATCGTCACCGAGGAGGCGCTGCCCGAACTGCTTGCCGGCGACCGGCTCGTGAGCTGGCTGCGGCTGCAGCCGCCCTGGTCGGATTTTCCGTTCGTGGTGCTGGCCACCCGCCGCGAGGGTCGGCGCGCGACGAAGGATTTCGAATCGCTGCACAGCCTGGGCAACCTGATCCTGCTCGAGCGGCCCCTCAACGCGGAAACGCTCGCGAGCGCCGCCGAATCGGCGCTGCGCGCGCGCAAGCGCCAGTACGCGGCGCGCCAGCACCTGGAGGAGCTCGGGCGCACGCGCGGCGAGCTGGAACTGCTCAATGCCGAGCTCGAGGTGCGCATCACCACGCGCACGAAGGAACTGGCGAGCGCCAACGACCGGCTCATGAAGGAGATCGCGGAGCGCGAACGCGCGCAGGCCGCGCTCACGCAGGTACAGAAGATGGAGGCGATCGGGCGGCTCACGGGCGGCATCGCGCACGACTTCAACAACCTCCTGCACGTGATCAACATGAACCTGGAACTCGTCACGCTCTACGCGAAGGACGAGAAGGTGAGGCCGGTGGTGGAGCGCGCGAAGAGCGCCGCGCGCCGGGGCTCGCGGCTCACGGGGCAGCTGCTGTCGTTCGCGCGCAGCCAGTCGCTGCTGCCCAAGCTCACGCACGTGAACGCGCTGCTGCTGGGCATGAAGGATCTGCTGGAGATATCGGTGGGCTCCTCCGTCGAGGTGGAATACGACCTCTGCGAGAGTCCCGCGGCGGTGGTGCTCGACCCGAGCCAGCTCGAGATGGCGGTCCTGAATCTCGCCGTGAATTCGCGCGATGCGATGCCCGAGGGCGGCAAGCTCAGGATCTGCACGCGCACGATGCGGCAGTCCTCCGAGGGGGAATTGCGCGCGGGCGACTACGTCGTGATCACGGTGAGCGACACGGGCGGCGGCATCGCGCCGCAGGTGCTGCCGAAGGTGTTCGATCCGTTCTTCACGACCAAGCCGGTGGGCCAGGGCACCGGCCTCGGCCTGAGCCAGGTGTACGGCTTCACGCGGCAATCCGGCGGTGTCGCGCACATTCGCAGCCGCATGGGCGAAGGCACGACGGTGGAGATGCTCTTTCCCGCCGCGGCTGCCGATGCGGCCGAACTGCCCGTCGTTCCCGCGGCAAGCGCGATGCCGAAAGTGTCGAAGGGCTTTCACATCCTGGTGGTGGAAGACGATGCGGACGTGCGGCGCGTGATCGTGGAGTGCCTGAGCCTCATCGGCTACCAGGTGACCGAAGCCGCCAACGGCGGCGAAGGCCTGGAGATGATCGCGAGCCGCAAGCCGGACTTGCTGGTGGTGGACTACGCGATGCCGGACATGACGGGCGCCGAGGTGATTGCGCGCGCGCGCGAGCTGGTGGGCGACCTGCCCGTCATCCTCGCGACCGGCTATGCGGACATGGCCGCGGTGGAGCGCCTCGCGGGCAAGCCGAGCATCCTGCGCAAGCCGTTCGATATCGCGGCGCTGGGCGATGCGGTGAGCGAAGCGCTGGAAGGCGCGCGCGAAAAGGCCGGCGCGGCTTGATGCGGGGCATGTCCCCTTCGCCGGAGATCGATTGCCTCGTGATCGGCGGCGGCGCGGCGGGGCTGGTCGCGGCCACCTACCTCGGGCGCTACCGCCGCCGCGCGATCGTGGTCGATGCGGGCGCGAGCCGGCTCCAGCGCATTCCGCGCTCGCGCAACGTGCCCGGTTTTCCGCAAGGAATCGCCGGCGGCGAATTGTGGCAGCGCCTGCGCGAACAGGCGCTGGCGTTCGGCGCGCGGATCGAAGAAGGCTGCGTCGACTCGCTGGCGCCGCTCGAGGGCGGCTTCGAGGCGCGGGCCGGCGATCGTGCGTGGCGCGCGCGCTTCGTGATCCTCGCCACGGGTGCGAGTGACGTGCTGCCCGAGCTCGCGGGCCTGGAGGCGGGGCTCGAACGCGGCCACGTTCGCTGCTGTCCGATCTGCGACGCGTACGAAACGGCCGGCCAGCGCGTGGCGGTGCTCGGCCGGGGCGAGCACGGCCTTGCCGAGGCGCTTTTCGTCGCGCACTTCGGCAACCAGGTGACGTGGCTGTCGCTGCAGTCGCAGCAGGCAGCGCCGCCGGAAGCGCTCGCGCGGCTGCGCGAGCGTGGGGTGCGCATCGCCGACCGTGTGCCGCGGCAGGTGCGCTGCCGCGATGGAACGTTCATCGAAGTGGAAATGGAAGGCGGCGAGGTCCTCGCATTCGATGTGATCTATCCCGCGCTCGGGTTGGTGCATGCCTGCGAACTCGCGACGCGGCTGGGCGCGGCGGCACGGGCGGACGGGCAGCTCGTGGTCGACGACCACATGCAGACGACGGTGCCGGGCCTGTATGCGGCCGGCGACGTCGCGGTCGATCTGAACCAGATCAGCGTCGCGTTCGGACATGCGGCGATTGCCGCGACGGCAATTCACAACCGCCTATAGCGCCGGAAGCGCCGGAAGCCCCGGAGCGAGGACTCCCGCCGGTCACGGGGCGAGAATCGCGGGCAGCTGCGACACGAGCGCGTCGGGCGAGCGCGCGAGCGCGTCCTCCAGTGTCGCGAGCACCGCCGCGGCCACCTGCTTCGACACGCCCGCGTCCCTCGCCATGGCGTTGTAGTAGTCGAGGTCCTTGCGTGCGTTCGCAAGGCTGAACCGAAGCCCCGAAGGATCGCCCGTGAGCAAGAACGGCTTCAGGCGTTCCAGCGCGATGCCGCCGCCGCCGCCCTTGGCGAGCACTTCGACGAACGCCTCGTTCGCGACGCCGCTGCGCCGCGCGCAGGCGGCGGCTTCCGCAAGCAGCGTCACCATGCCGAGCGATACGTAGTTGTGCAGCAGCTTCATGCTGTGCCCCGAGCCCACCGGGCCCACGTGCGCGATGTTTTCGGCAAAGGATTGCAAGAGCGGCCGGCATGCTTCGACGAGCGCCGCATCGCCGCCCACGAGCAGGTTCAGGCGGCCTTCGGCGGCTTCCTTCGGCGTGCGCGTCATGGGACTGTCGAGGAAGCGGCCACCGGCATCCGACACGGCTTGCGCCATGCGCACGCTCGACGATGGAATCGCGGTGGAGCAGTCGATCACCACCGAGCCGGGCCGCAGGCCCTCCAGGATGCCGCCGGGCCCGGCGAGCACCGCCTCGACCTGCGGCGAGCCGGTGAGGACAAGGATCAGGACGTCGGCCCAGGCGCCGAGCTGCGGCAGGCTGTCGAACCCCGTCGCGCCTGCCGCCTTCAGGTCGTCCAGCGGCTGATTGCCCGGGTGTTCGAACACGCCGAGCGTGTACCCGCGCTTCAAGACGTTGCTCGCGATGCCGTGGCCCATCATGCCAAGGCCCACCATGCCGATGCGTTTCATGTCCGGAGGGCGGCTCGTGCCAGGCGTTGTTCGATCGGGCAAACGTTTCTCCTTCTCGGGGCCGCGGCCCGTTGCCGGTGCGGCGGACTTCGCCGCGCCGCCTCGATTTTGACCCATGCCGGCGCGCTGCCGGTGCGGCTGGACATAATGGGCGGCCAACGAAGCGGGGCCTTCACTCTTGCTGCCCGACATCGATTCTCTTGCGCTTTTCGTGCGCGCGGCCGAGCTGCGCAGCCTCACCAAGGCCGCGGAGGCGTCGCATATCGGCCTGGCCGCCGCGAGCCGCCGCATGCAGCTTTTGGAGCACCGCTTCAAGACGACGCTCTTCGAGCGCTCGCCGCGCGGCGTGGAGCTCACCGCCGCGGGCGCGGCGCTCCTGCCGCATGCGAAGGCGCTCCTGCACGAGGTCAACGACATGCAGGCCGAGATGCGCGACCACGCCGGCGGCCGCAAGGGTGCCCTGCGCGTGCTCGCCAATACCTCGGCGATGACCGAATCGCTGCCGGCGGACCTGGCCGCGTTCTCGCGCATGAATCCGGACGTGCGCCTTGCGGTGCAGGAACGCTGGAGCGGGGAGATCGTGCGTTCGCTGCAGGCGGGCGAGGCCGACGTCGGCATCGTCGTCGAGGGCGTCGACACCGAGGGCCTCGAGACGCGCGGCTACCGCACCGACCGCATCGCGGTGGTGATGCACTCCACCCATCCGCTCGCGAGCGCGCCGGAAATGCGGTTCACCGACGTGCTCGACGACGACCTGATCGCGCTGGAGTCGGATGCGTCGATGATGCGGCTTCTCACGCAGCAGGCGGTGATCGAGGAGCGCACGCTGCAGCTGCGCGTGCAGGTCCGCAGCTTCGAAGCCGTGTGCCGGATGGTGCAGGCCGGGCTCGGCATCGGCGTGCTGCCCTTCGAGGGCGCGAGCATGATGGCCGAGGCGCTCGGACTCGCGGTGCGGCCGCTCGTCGAGCCGTGGGCCGTGCGCAGCATGCTCGTGTGCGTGAAAAAGGAGCGCGCGGGCAACGTGTCGGTGGCGAGGCTCGTGGATCATCTCGTCGGCGCGCGTCGCGGCTGAGGCCCGCGGCGGCTTTCGACAGCGATGGCGCTCACGCGATCTGCGCGCCGCGCCGCGAAAGCAGCTCCCGCAGAATGGACCGGTGGCAGCGCGTCTCGTCCTCGCAGTAGCACCCGATCGCGAACGAGGCATGGTGCGAGAGCGCGGCCAGCGCATCGAGCAGATGGCTCGCATCGGGCGCCTTCATCTGCGCCTCGAACTTGCGGCGAAACTGCTTCCACTGCCGCTCGTCCTCGGCGGCCAGCGCCTGCGCGACCAGCTCCGCGCTCGGCGAGAGAGCGGGCAGCCAGACGTCGTAGAAGTCGCGCCTCGCGAACTCGCTTTTCGGCACGCCGCGAGGCGGCCTGCGAACGGTGCCCAGGCGCGGGCCCTCGCCCTGGCCGCGAGGCGTGCCGAGCCGCACGATGTGGATGGCCATGGGACTCATTCTGCGCGCTTTCGGCCCTTGTCGCCCACGGGTGAGTGTGGGCGCAGGCTGCCGGTAGACTGCGTCATGCACAACCGATTTCGCGGTGCCGAGCCCCCGGCGATGCGCCTCGTTCGCCCTGCCGCCGAACATCTCGCGAGCTTCGTCGCTGCACTGGAGCGCGACTGGTCGCCGGACCCATCGCGCGGTGTGGCGGCCGCGCGCGAAGTGCTCGACTTCGTTCGCGCCGACCCGCGAGGCTTTCTCGATTCGCTCGAAGACCGCGAAGCGAAAGGCCCGCCCGTCACGTTGCCCGACGGCAGCGTCGTTGCGCGCCTGCCGGGCTTTCGGCGCTGGATGTGGGACGGCGAATTCGCGGGCACGATCGGCCTGCGCTGGCAGCGCGGCACGCCGCTCTTGCCGCCGCATGCGCTCGGACATGTCGGCTACACGGTCGTGCCGTGGAAACAGCGGCGCGGCTACGCGACGGCGGCGTTGCGCGCGATGCTGGCGCAGGCACGCGACGTGGGGCTGCCCTATGTCGAAGTCACGACCGACGAATCGAATGTCGCGTCGCGGCGGGTGATCGAGGCCGCGGGCGGCGTCCTGCACGAGGCTTTCGTGAAGCCGCCCGAGTTCGGCGGCACGCCGAGCCTGCGCTTTCGCATCCTGCTGTAGCGTTGCGCGAATTCATCGCGGCGCGCCATTCTTCGGCTCGATGCCGCTGACCACGCGTGCGTAGCGCTGCGAACTCCAGTAGGCCGATGCCCAGTCGATCAGCACGACGATGCGGTTGCGAAAGCCGATCAGGGAGTAGATGTGCGCGAAGAGCCAGAAAAGCCATGCGGGCAGGCCGCTGAAGCGCAGCGGCCCGACGGGCGTGGCGAGATCGACGAGCGCCGAATTGCGGCCGATCGTCGCGAGGTTGCCGTAGTCGCGACAGCGAAACGGCTGCGTCGGCTCGCCGCGCAGCCTGCGCAGGATCATGCGCGCGGCGTGGCGCCCCATCTGCTTCGCCGCGGGCGACACGCCGGGCAGCGTGGTCACGTTCGGCTGGCGGCGAAAGAGAAAGCGTATCGGCGCGGCGATCGCGGGCACGGAAAGGCCCGCCGTCGCCACCTGGTAGAGCAGCGGCTGGAACAGGTGGTGGTTCGTCCGGTCGACGAGCGTGATCTCCACCGGCGCGCCGCGCAGCGCTCGTGCCGCTTCGAGCCCGCCGAAGCCGAAGCCGACGATCACGACGTGGGGTTTCTTGCCGTTGCGAGCGCCTTGCATCGCGGGATTATGCGAAGCTTCGGCGCATGCCTTCGCTGAAGTTGTCGGTGCTCGATCAGTCGGTGGCGCGCGCCGGCGTGCCGGAGGACCAGTCCATCCGCGACACCGTCGCGCTTGCCGAGCATTGCGAAGCGCTCGGCTACGAGCGCTTCTGGCTGAGCGAACACCACAGCCTGCCCACGATCGTGGGCACGGCGCCCGAGGTGCTGCTGGCCGCGATCGCGGCGCGCACGCGGCGCATCCGCATCGGCAGCGCGGGCGTGATGCTGCCGCATTACTCGTCCTTCAAGGTGGCCGAGCAGTTCCGCGTGCTCGATGCGCTCGCGCCGGGGCGCATCGATCTCGGCGTCGGCCGCGCGCCCGGGAGCGACCAGCGCACGTCGCTGCTGCTCAACCCCGATCCGCGCGCCGCGGAGAATTTTCCGCGGCAGGTGATGGAACTGCTGGCTTGGCTGCGCGGCGAAGACGCCGCGGGGCATGGCATCCGCGCATTGCCCACATCGGCCACGCGGCCGGACGTCTGGATGCTCGGCAGCTCCACCTACGGCGCGCAGCTCGCCGCGCATCTGGGCCTGCCGTATGCCTTCGCGCATTTCATCACCGACGGCGAAGGCGCGCAGCACTCGCTCGACGTCTATCGCACGCACTTCAAGCCGGGGGTCATCGACCGACCCCACGCGGCGATCTGTGTCTGGGCGCTCGCGGCGGACACGGAAGAAGAGGCCTGGGCGTTGTTCGCGAGCCGCGAACGCGCGCGCATGGATCGCAACCAGGGGCGGTTCGGGCCGCTCCTGCCGCCGGGCGAAGCCGAGCGCGAATACACCGAGGCCGAACAGTTCCCGCGCCGCGAACTGCGGCGAAAGGCGATGGTGGGCGATGCGAGGCAGGTGGCGCAGCGGCTGCAGGCTCTCGCCGACGAGCTCGAGCTCGACGAGATCGCGGTCATCACCTGGACGTGGGACCCGGCGGCGCAGCGCCGCTCCTACGAGTTGCTCGCCGGGGCCTTCCAGTTGGTGCGGTAGCCGCACACGCGAAAGCCGCAGCCCAGCATGTTGTTAAACGAGGGGCTCGGCTGGCCGGGCATCGGCTCGCCGGTTTCGGTGGACGCGACGCGCGCGCCCCGGCGCTGCGCGTCCGCGAGGCGGCGCCACATCAGCGCGCGTTGGGCGCCCCGGTTGCGCGCGTGGGCATGCGTGGCGGCCATGCCGAGCCATGCGCGCGCGCCGTTCATGAAGAGGGCGGCGCAGGCGATCGCCCGGTCTTGCGGGTCTTCCGCGACGTAGAGGTGCCAGCCCTCGCGGCCGGCGAGCCGCGCCGACCACTCGGCCATCCAGGGCGGCAGGCCCATCGCGGCTTGCAGCGTCGTTGCGAACAGGACGCCTTCTCCGGCGTTCAGTTCGCGGACGCGCAGCCTGTCGTTGGCGGGGACTTCGACCGCTGCGGGACCCAGCGGCTTCGCGAGCTTGGCCCAGCGCATCGGCAGGAGCTCGAAGCCGAGGCCGCGCAGCACTTGGAGGCTGGCGGCTTCGTGCGGGCCCGGCGTGGGCTGCAGCCAGACCGGGGGATGCGGCACCGCATGCACGGCCCAATCGATGTCCTCACGGGTCACGGGCGCATCGTCGCCCAGGCCGAAGGCGCGGTTGAACATGCCCACCGGCAAGTCGCGCAGCGACAAGGCGAGCGCACGCCCGCGCCGCGCGTATGCAAACCCGTGCGCGCCGGCCCAAGCTGGCGCAACGACTTCGGCCATGTCGACCCAGGCCGCCAGTTCGCTCTCGAGCGCGCCGGCGAGCCCTTCCTCGTCGGACATGCCGGCATCGTGAAGGTCGTGGGGGCGGCTCGGCGCGACATCGGTCCGCATCATCGGTCTTTCTCCATCGCTGGACTTACAGTGTAAGGAAGATTAGACTTACAATGTAAGGAAGTCAAGCTGCCCACGAACCCCTCACGAACCCCTCACGAACCTGCCCATGCCGTCGACCGCCGCCGCGACCCGAAGGACTTCACGGCGCGCCCCGGTTCCACCCGCGCGCGGCAACCTCTCGCGCGAACGCATCGCTTCGGCGGCGCTGGCGCTGATCGACGAGGAGGGCCTGGAAGCGCTCACGCTGCGCAGCCTGGCCGCGCGGCTCGGCTGCGAGGCGATGTCGCTCTACCACCACGTGCGTCACAAGGGCGACCTGCACGATGCCGTGATGGATGTGCTGCTGGCCGAATGGGAGCTCCCCGCGCGCGGTTCGGGCTCGCCGCGCGCGCTGCTCGCGCGGCTGTGCGACAGCTACCGCGACCTCGCGCGCAGGCATCCGCGCGCATTCGTGCTGCTCGCCGGCCGGCGCTTCAACAGCCCCGCGGCGCTGGCGGTGCTCGATCACGTGCTGGGCGTCTTCACCGACGCGGGGCTCACACCGCGCCTTGCCGCGCGCGGCTTTCGCATGATCGGCTACTTCCTGAACGGCATGGGTCTGGCGGAGGTGGCGGTGCTCGCGATCGGGGACGACCCGCCGCCGCGCGCGATCG
The DNA here is from genome assembly GCF_035548915.1 of Ramlibacter sp. GTDB lineage: Bacteria > Pseudomonadota > Gammaproteobacteria > Burkholderiales > Burkholderiaceae_C > Ramlibacter. The sequence goes on from NZ_DASZSE010000047.1 coordinate 58,963, forward strand.
TGGACCGCGCGGGACCGCAATACCCCGCGATCGCGTCGGCGGCGCCGTGGCTCGGGCCCAAGGGGCTGGATGCGACGTACAAGGCGGGCCTGCGGGCGTTGATGGACGCGATCCTCCCCGATGCGGCATGATGGCGCATCCATGCAGGAGCGGGGTGGCCCGAAGGTGGCACTCCGCCGTCGAGAGGCACGCCCCATGCTGTTCGAAACCACGATCGCCGGAAGCCTTCCGAAGCCGGGCTGGCTTGCCGAAACCCGCAAGCTCTGGCCGAAGTGGCGCGCCGAGGGCAAGGCGCTCGCGCAAGCCCAGGCCGACGCGACCCTTCTGTGGATCAAGGCGCAGGAAGACGCGGGCCTCGACGTCGTGACCGACGGCGAACAGTCCCGCCAGCATTTCGTGCACGGCTTCCTCGAGAAAGTCGGCGGCATCGATTTCGAGCACAAGGTGGAGATGGGCATCCGCGCCGACCGCTACAAGGCGATGGTGCCGCAGGTGGTCGGCCCGCTCGGCCTCATGGGCCGCGTGCATGCCGCCGAAGCGCGGCTCGCGCGCGCACACACGAAGAAGAAGCTCAAGTTCACGCTGCCCGGGCCGATGACCATCGTCGATACGGTGGCCGACAGGTTCTACGGCGACCGCGTGAAGCTCGCCTTCGCGTTCGCGCAACTGCTGAACCAGGAGGCGCTCGCGCTCGAAGCCGACGGCGTGGACATCATCCAGTTCGACGAGCCCGCGTTCAACGTGTACATGAAGGACGCGGCCGAATGGGGCGTGAAGGCACTCGAACGCGCGGCGCAGGGCCTCGCCTGCAAGACGGCGGTCCACATCTGCTACGGCTACGGCATCCAGGCGAACGTCGACTGGAAGAAGACGCTCGGCGAAGAATGGCGCCAGTACGAGCTCGTGTTTCCGGCACTTGCCGCGTCTTCGATCGGCCAGGTGAGCCTGGAGTGCTATCACTCGCACGTGCCGCCGGACTTGATGGCGCTTCTGAAGGGCAAGGACGTGATGGTGGGCGTGATCGACGTCGCGAGCGAGGAGATCGAGACGCCCGAGCAGGTGGCCGATACGATCGGGCGCGCATTGCAGTTCGTGGCGAAGGAGCATCTCATGCCCTGCACGAACTGCGGCCTCGCACCGATGGACCGCGATGTCGCGCTGAAGAAGCTGCAGGCGCTCGGCAAGGGCGCGGCGCTCGCGCGGCAGCGGTACGCTTGAACGCCGCCGCAGGCGGGGCGGTTGCAAGCGGATTTCCTCGCGTGTAGTCTGCATGGGCCATGAACCCAGACCACCCCACCCCCTGGCATGAACACCCGGATACCGGGCCGCACGAGCACGCGATGGGCGCGCCACGCTGGAAGCACGACGGCGTTCGCGTGATTCCGGGCGACCGGCTCGACGCGAACACCGCGCAGACGCCCGGCATGGACCGTCAGGCCGCGATCAACTTCGCCCGCGTGGGCGCGCAGAAGCTGTGGGCAGGCACGGTGAGCATCCATCCGAACGCGAAGACCGGCGCGCACCATCACGGCCACCTCGAAAGCGTGATCTACGTGGTGCGCGGCCGCGCACGCATGCGCTGGGGCGAGCACCTGGAATTCCTGGCCGAAGCGGGCCCGGGCGATTTCATCTACGTGCCGCCCTACGTGCCGCACCAGGAGATCAACGCGAGTCCCACGGAGGTTCTCGAATGCGTCCTGTGCCGCAGCGACGGCGAGGCGGTGGCGGTCAATCTGGACATCGAGCCCGTGGAAAGACCCGAGCAGGTGCTGTGGGTGGATCCCACGCATCCGCACGGCGGGGTCTAGCCGTATCGATGAGCTGCCTACAATCACGCTTCCATGAACGACATCGCCATTCTCGTTGTCGAGGACAATTCCGACCATCTCGAGCTCATCGTCTCCGCGCTCGCCGAGAAGATCGACCGAACGCGCATCGCCACCGCCGTTGACGGAGCGCAGGCGCTCGATTTCCTGCTCGCCCGCGGGCCCCACGCCGAGCGGGATGTGCGCAAGCAGCCCCGTCTCGTCATCATGGACCTGAAGATGGCGCCCATGGATGGCCTGCAGACGCTCAAGGCGATGCGTGCCGACTCGAACACCTCGTCGGTGCCGGTCGTGATGCTCTCCGGCAGCTCCGACAAGCAGGAACTCGACAGCTGCTATGCGGCCGGCGCCAACAGCGTCGTGCGCAAGAGCCTCGACTTCGACGAGCTGCGCACCAAGATGGCCCGGGTGTACGACTTCTGGCTCACCGTGAACGAGGCGAACCGGCACTCGCGGGTGTAGCCGCGCGCCCCGGCCCGCTGAATGCGGCGATGCCGATGACGGCGCCGTCCTGCGCGGCCGCCGCGCGCGTGCCTACACGACTCAGCGGTGGGTCCCGCTACAACGGCGGTCATGAGCCGCACCACTGCACGACACCACGCGGGGCCGGCGCGCGGCCGCTGGATTTCCGCGGCCGCCGTGGCCGCGGTGGCGACGGTCGCATTGGCCGCCGCGTGGGTGACCGTGCGGCCGCTGCAGCTGCAGGTGCAGGAGCACGCGGGACGACCCGACCGCCCGCTCGACCTTCCGGTCGTGCGGGCTCCACCGATCGATGCGTCGCCATCGGACACGTCGGCCTCGGGCGGCCCGCCCGCCTGCCGCGACTGCGGCCTGGTCGAGGCGGTGGCCGTGCAGGAGCGCCACACGCGGTTCGAGGTGCGCATCCGGATGGATGACGGCAGCACCCGCACGCTGCAGCAGGCCGTTCCCGTGCTGGCCGGCTCGCGCGTGGTCGTGCGAGGCGGCGTCGCGCGGCCGCTGGCCGCGCAGGGGCAGCAGGCGCAGGGCTGAGCGCGGAGATAGCGTTGGGGATAGCGCGGAGGTAGCGCGGTCGTCAGTCCTCGGCCACCTGCAACACGAGCTTGCCGAAATTCTCTCCTTTGAAGAGTTTCAGCAGAGCTTCCGGGAAGGCCGCGACGCCGCCCGCGACGACGTCTTCCCGGCTCTTCAGCCGGCCCGATTGCAGATAGCCCGCCAGCTCGGCGATGGCCTGCGGATACCGGGACGCGTAGTCGAACACCACCATGCCTTCCATGCGCGCTCGGTTCACCAGCAGCGACATGTAGTTTTTCGGTCCCTTCACGTCCCCCATGTTGTTGTATTGACTGATCGCGCCGCAGATCACGACTCGCGCCCCGCGCGCGAGCCGGGCGAGCGCCGCATCGAGGATGTCGCCGCCCACGTTGTCGAAATAGACGTCGATGCCCTGCGGGCAATGCGTCTTCAGCGCGGCCTTCACGTCGAGCGCCTTGTAGTCGATGCACGCGTCGAAGCCGAGCTCCTTCACGACGAACTCGCATTTCGCGCTGCCGCCCGCGATGCCCACGGCCCGGCAACCCTTGATCCTCGCGAGCTGTCCCACCGTCTGGCCCACCGCGCCCGCGGCGCCGGACACCACGACGGTGTCGCCCGCCTTCGGCTGACCCACCTCCAGCAGACCGAAGTACGCCGTCATGCCCGGCAGTCCGAGCACGTTGAGCCACTGCGGCACGCTCGCGATGCGCGGATCGATCTTCGCGAGCGCGACGCGCGACGCATCCGCTTCGCCGATGGTCGCGTATTCCTGCACGCCGATCGCGGCCGAGACGAGGTCGCCGGGCGCGTATCGCGCGTTGCGCGAAGCGACGACCCGGCCGATGCCGCCCGCGCGCATCACCTCGCCCAGCCCGACCGGTGGGATGTAGCTCCTGCCCTCGTTCATCCAGCCGCGCATGGCCGGATCGAGCGAGAGCGCGAGCGTGCGCACGACGACGGCGCCTTCGGCCGGCTCGGCCACGTCTTGCGTGGTGAACGACCAGTCGTCGCGGGTGGGCAGGCCCGCCGGCCGGCGGGCAAGGCGGACCTGATGGTTGGCGAGGGAGGCGAGAGAGCTCATGGGCTGGGGTGTGGGATACGTCGGGGTGTGGCATGTTAGCCCCGCCCCATGCACACTGCCGGTTGCCAACGCGACAGCACGATGCCGCGGCGGATGTCCCGGCGCCGGTTCCTGTCAGCAGGGCAGCCTGTTGGTACGCAGCCGTCACGCGCGGGCACGTGAACGTGTGCTGTAATGAATCCGCAGGGGACGACGACGGATGTCCAACGGCCGCGCGGCACAGAAGAGGCGCGCCGATTCACAAGGAGGCTGGATGTCAACGATTCCATCGCCCGCCACGGCGCGAAGCGGCCGCATGGCGCAAAGGGAGGCTTGGTCGGCGCGGTACGCGCAGGTGCGCGCGGAGAGTCTTGCGCTCGCCGCGCCCTTGTCTGCCGAGGACCAGTGCGTGCAGTCCATGCCGGACGCGAGTCCCACCAAGTGGCACCTCGCGCACACGAGCTGGTTCTTCGAAGCGGTGGTGCTCGGTGCGCACGACGAGGGCTACCGGTCGTTCGATGCGCGCTTCTTCCATCTCTTCAACTCGTACTACGAGCAGCTCGGCCCGCGCCATCCGCGGCCGCAGCGCGGCCTGCTCACGCGGCCGTCGCTCGCCGAGGTCCATGCTTACCGCGCGCACGTGGATGAGGCCATGCAGCGCTTCATCGAATCCGCGGACGGCGATGCCTGGCGCGCCGCCGAAGGGCTCATCGAGCTCGGCCTGAACCACGAGCAGCAGCACCAGGAGCTCATGCTCACCGATATCCTGCATGCGTTCTCGTGCAGTCCGCTGCTGCCCGCGTACCGCAGCGACGATGCGACGCCGCCGCGGCTCGCGAACACCGCGGGCGAATCGATATGGCTCGAAGGTCCGGCCGGAGTGGTCGAGGTGGGCCACGGCAGCCAGGAGGGGTTCGCATTCGACAACGAGACGCCGCGCCATCGGGTGGTGCTTGCGCCCTATCGCATCGCGCACCGGCTCGTGACCTGCGGCGAGTACGCCCTCTTCATGGCCGACGGCGGCTATGAACGCGCGACGCTCTGGCTTTCCGACGGATGGGCTGCGGTGCAGGCGCACGGCTGGAAGGCGCCCGCGTACTGGATTGCGCCGCGAGACACGCGGTTGTCCGGTGCGGGCGCGCGATCCGGCGACGGCTGGCACGTCTTCGGCCTGCGCGGCGTGCAGCCGCTGGATGCGGCGGCACCCGTGACTCACCTGAGCTTCTACGAGGCCGCCGCCTATGCGCAATGGGCCGGCGCGCGATTGCCGACCGAATTCGAATGGGAAGCCGCGCATGCGCTCGCCGGCATCACGCAGCTCACGGGCCATGCGTGGCAATGGACGCGCTCTTCCTACGACCCCTATCCCGGCTTTCGGCCGCTGGCCGGCGCCGTCGGCGAATACAACGGCAAGTTCATGGTGGGCCAGCTCGTCCTGCGCGGGGGTAGCGCCGCGACGCCCGCGGGCCACACGCGGCCGACCTACCGCAACTTCTTCCCACCCGCCGCGCGCTGGCAGATGAGCGGCATCCGCCTCGCGGAGGACGCATGATGACCCCGCGACCCATCCCGGTGCCCGCGCCCGGCGGCACGGAAGCCCCCGCACGCGACAGCGAATTCGCGCGCGACCTCCTGCGCGCCTTTTGCGACCGGCCGCACCGCATCTCGCCGAAGTATTTCTACGACGCCGCCGGATCGGCGCTTTTCGACCGCATCTGCGAATTGCCGGAGTACTACCCGACGCGCACCGAACTCGGCATCCTGCGCGCGCACGCGGGCGAATTCGCCGCGCTCGCGGGGCCGCATGCGGAGATCGTCGAATTCGGCGCCGGTTCGCTGCACAAGGCGCGGCTGCTGCTGGATGCGTTCGACAGGCCGGCGCGGTATCTTCCCATCGACATCTCGGCCGAGCATCTTTCGGCCGCCGCCGTGCACCTGCGCGGGGACTATCCGGCACTCGAAGTCCACCCGGTCGCCGCCGACTACACGCAACGCCTGCTGCTGCCCGCGCATTCGCCGCGCGAGGGACGGCGCATCGGCTTCTTTCCGGGCTCGACGATCGGCAACTTCTCGCCCGAGGAGGCGCTGCAGTTCCTGCGCGTCGCGCTGCAGGTGCTGCGCGGCGGCGCGCTGCTGCTGGGCGCGGATCTGGTGAAGGACCCGCAGGTGCTGCACGCCGCGTACAACGATTCGCAAGGCGTGACCGCGGCCTTCAACCTCAACCTGCTCGCGCGTGCGAACCGCGAGCTCGGCGCCGGCTTTCAGCTCGAGCGCTTCGCGCACTATGCGTTCTACAACGCGCCGCTCGCGCGCATCGAGATGCACCTGGTGAGCCGCTGCACCCAGGTGGTAGAAGTCTGCGGCCGCGCGTCGGAGTTCGATGAAGGCGAGTCGCTGCACACCGAGAACTCGTACAAGTTCACGATCGACGGGCTGCGCGCGCTGGCGCAGCGGGCGGGCTTCCGGCCCGGTCCCGTGTGGACCGACCCCGAACGGCTCTTCAGCGTGCACTGGCTGCACGCGCCGGAGAACGCATGAAGGGCTCGCGCGAACGCGGTCACGCCATGGAAGGGTTCGGATGAGCACGTTCGACACCGACAACGCCATCATCGGCTCGGGCCAGGCCGGCCCGTTTCTCGCGATGGCGCTGGCAAAGCGGGGGCAATCGTGCGTGCTCGTCGAGGGCCGTCATCTCGGCGGCACGTGTCTGAACGACGGCTGCACGCCGACCAAGACACTGCGCAAGAGCGCGCGCATCGCCTACGAAGTGGGGCGCGCGGCGGAGTTCGGCGTGCGTGTGGGCGACGTGGAGATCGACTTCGCGGCCGCGATGCAGCGCATGCGCTCGCGAGTCGACGCCGCGGTCGACGGCCTCACGAGCTGGCTCGGCACCGAGCCCAAGGTGCGCGTCCTGCGCGAGTGGGGCTGCTTCGACTCGCGCGACGGCGAAGGCTTTCGCATCCGCGCGGGCGAGCACGTCGTTCGCGCAAAGCGGGTATTTCTCAACACGGGCACACGTCCGTTCATTCCGCCCATCGACGGCCTGAAGGATGTCGCGTACCTGGACAACACGTCGCTGCTCGCGCTGCGCGCGCGGCCCGGGCACCTCGTGATTCTGGGCGGCAGCTACATCGGCCTGGAGATGGCGCAGATCTTCCGGCGGCTCGGAAGCGCCGTGACGGTGATCGAGAGCGCCCCGCGCGTGACGGCCGGCGAAGACCCGGAAGTGTCGGCCTGCATCACGGAGTTCCTGCGTTCGGAGGGCATTCGCATCCTGTGCGGGCAGCCCGCTGCGCGCGTGGAACGCGAGGCTGAAGGCGTGGCCGTGCAAGTCGGCGGCGAACGCGTCGTGGGCTCGCACCTCCTCGTCGCGACGGGGCGTGTGCCCAACAGCGACCGGCTGAATGTCCAGGCCGTGGGCCTGAAGACCGATGAGCGCGGCTTCATCCCGACCAACGAGCGGCTCGAAACGAACGTCGAGGGCATCTGGGCGCTGGGCGACATCAACCGGCGCGGCGCATTCACGCACACGAGCTATCACGACCACGAGATCGTGCTCGCGAACCTGCAGGGCGGCTCGCGCTCGGCGGCACAGCGCAACATGATCTATGCGATGTTCACCGACCCGCCGCTCGGGCGCGTCGGCATGAACGAGACGCAGGCGCGCGGCAGCGGCAGGCGCATGCTGATGGCGACCTTCGACATGAAGGACGTGAGCCGGGCGAAGGAGGAGGGCGAAACGACCGGGCTCGTGAAGCTGCTGGTCGATGCCGAGACGGGCGCCTTCACCGGCGCGACGCTTCTGGGCATCAACGCCGATGAGATCGTCCACGTGATCGCGGGCTTCATGGCGACTGGCGCGCATTGGCAGGTGCTGCGGGATGCGCTGCCCGCGCATCCGACGGTGGCGGAGTTCCTGCCGACGATCCTCGGGCGGCTGAAGCCCCTGGAGTAGCCTGCGCCGGGGTGGTCTGGCGACAAGGCCGCGCCCGCGAAGCAGAGTACGATGTCGATTGGAGGAAACCGCAGGTAAGTGCTATGCAGTCGAACAAGTTCAAGATGACGGTTAGGGGCGACGAGGCAGATGAGAGCATCCGCCTGAGCGCACTCGTCGATCAACTGACCGCGCTGAAGCTTGTTCTCAATCAGGTGGATGTGGCGCTGGGCGCAGGCAAATCCTCCGATGTGTACTACCGCGTCACCCACATCAGCATGAACAGTCCCGCGACGTTCGAAGTGGAGGCTGTGTCGCGCTCAGGAAAAGTTGCACACGGGCGACGAATTGTCTCGAAGCTGAGCCGGGACATTCAATCCGTCATTGCGGGCAAGCGCCCGCGAGAAGCCGATTTGGATCTGATGGATTCGTATCGGGCGCTTGTCCGTCCGATGCAAAAGCATGTAGTGGAGGTCTCGCTTCAGTTCGACAGGGAACATGTCGCGTTGCCGCGCAATCTCGATGTCAAGGTTGACGACATTCTCGGGCCCGACCAGGTAGAGCGCGGCTCGGTTGTCGGCAGCCTCGACGTTTTGGACATCCACAATCAGCGAAATGTGTTCCGAGTCTATCCAGTGGTTGGCCCAAAGAGCATCAGGTGCAGCTTCGCTCGGGAAATGCTTTCGCAAGCCATCTCGGGCATCAATCACTTCGTTCGGATCACTGGACTGCTTCACTTCAAGAAGGCAGAGAAGTTTCCGCACCTGGTCAAAGTCGATTCGATTGAAATCCTTCCGGAGCGATCGGACGCCCGACCGCTCGCTTCTCTAAGGGGAATTGCGCCGGACGCCTACGGTGGCCTAGGCTCGACCGAGTACGTCGAAAAAGTGCGCAATGGCGAGTGGTAGGCCGCAGTTCTATTGGGATACTGCGTGCCTCATCGCGTGGATCAAAGATGAGACGCGCGCTGACCCCGCAGAGATGGCCGGCTTGGCGGAGGTCATCGATATGGTGGATCGCGGCAAGGCGATCATCATTACTTCAGTACTCTGGAGGGCCGAGGTTCTGAATGGAGATATGACGCCTGCACAGCGAAAGCGCCTGGACGAAGCATTTGACCCTCGCGCACTCGTCGAGTTGGACATCAACGGTCGCGTCATGGCGCTTGCTGGTGAGATTCGAGATTTCCAACGGAACTCGAAGAAGAAGGATGTCATGAAGAACATCCGTGTCCCGGATGCGATCCACTTGGCAAGTGCAATCTACTACGAGGCCACCGAGTTCCACACCTTTGATGGTGCGAGTGCCGGCAGCCAGAAGGGAAAGTTGCTCACGCTGGACGGCAACGTCGCAGGGCATCGCCTGAAAATTTGCACCCCCAAGGCAGAACAGCTCCGCCTCGAATTTCCGCTCGCCGACAGCCAGTCCGACATCTCCGAATAGGTTGTGGATCCGCCGCGGCGGTAAGCTCGCGCGATGGAACTCTCGCCCGCGTACACCTATCCCGCGCAAGTCAGGACGCTCTTGCGTCAGCAGGGCTATGCCGTGCTCAGTCCGCGCGGCGTGGCGGAGCTCACCGGTTGCGATCTCGCGGAACTCCTCGCGCTGCGCGCATCGTGGGACGACTTGCCGCCCGACAACTACCTGAAGGATGGCGGCCGCTATCGCAAGCGGCGCCACTCGTGCTTCGTGGTGCGCGGCGGCGCGGTGGAGCAGGTGCCGCACCGGGCGCACTGGCAGCCCGTCGAATACAACGCGCTGCACGGTGGCATGCAGCGGTGGTTCGAACCGATCGAGCCCGAGGTGGCCGGAAGCGCCGCGTGGCAGTGCCTGCTGCGCGGGCTCGCGCGCCTGTGCGGTGAGCTGAAAGGGGACCAGCCGTGGTATGTGGAAGCGCATCAGTTCCGTATCGATACGGCCGGCGGCATCGGGCGGCCGACGCCGGAGGGCGCGCATCGCGACGGCGTGGACCTGGTCGCGGTCTTCATGGTGGGCCGCAAGGACATCAAAGGCGGCGAGACGCGCGTCTTCCAGTCCGACGGGCCCGCCGGCCAGCGGTTCACGCTCGCCGAGCCGTGGAGCCTCGTGCTGCTGGACGACGAGCGGGTCATCCACGAGACCACGCCGATCCAGCCCTTGCAAGGCGAGGGCCACCGGGACACACTGGTGATCACCTGCCGCGCCGGCGGTTTCCAGGGCGACTGAAAGGAGGCCCGCCATGTTCCGTCACATCCTCGTTCCCGTGGACGGATCGTCGGCTTCGATGCAGGCCACGGCCAAGGCCGGCGGTCTCGCGCAAGCCTTCGGCAGCAAGGTGACCTTGCTGAGCGTGATCGACGTCTATCCCTTCGTGGGGATCGGTGCGGACTACGCGTTCGGGCAAGCCGAATACCTGACCGCGGCCACGGCGAATGCGAACCAGTCGCTCTCGAAGGCCGAGGCCGTGCTCGCGCAGTTGGGTGTGGCGAGCCAACGGAAGGTGACCGAGGGGCATGTGGTGCACCAGGGCATCACCGACTGCGCCGAATCGCTCGGGTGCGATCTGCTGGTGATGGGCTCGCATGGCCGGCACGGCATCGACAGGCTGCTGCTGGGCAGCACGACGCAGCGCGTGCTGTCGCATTGCAAGGTGCCGGTGCTGGTGGTGCCGGGGGAATAGGATTTCTCTGTGCTTCTTTGTGTGTGCGCCGGGCGTGCGGGCATGCCCCTGCCTGCCGGCGACCCTGACGGCCTCGGGTCTGCCGCACGCTGCCGCTCTGCGGCAAACCCGATCCGTAAAGGGATCGCCCACAGGCAGGGGCATACCCGCACGCCGACCGAGGCGCGCCGCGGCCATACTTCTTCGTCTTGCACTTGGCCCCTGATTTGGTGAATCTCAATGAATCGTCTCCTTGATATCGGCTTCGTCCGCTCGGGGCACTGGTACCTGGAAGATGGAGATGTACGCTTCGAACTTGCACGTCACGCTACTCGAAAAAACATCCTCTATGCCTTTGTGGTCGATGGTTCGGTGAAGTACGTCGGCAAGACGGTTCAGCCTCTTTCGGCTCGGATGACGGGCTATAAGCGGCCTGCGTCGACCCAGAGCACGAACTTGAGGAACAACGCGCTCATCCGGGAACAGCTCGATGCCGGAGCTTCCGTTGAAATCTTTGCCCTGCCTGACACCGGTCTGATGCACTACGGAGCGTTTCACCTCAATCTCGCTGCCGGATTGGAAGACGACATCATTTGTGTCGTGAATCCGCCCTGGAATGGGGGGAAGGTCGAAAAGCCCGGCATCGATTCCCAGCCCGAGGCTCCCGAGCCGGTGCAGCGTCCCGTTCACACTTTCACCTTCGTCTTGCAGCCAACCTATCGGCGCACGGGATTCTTCAATGTCGCTGTGGCAGATCAGATGTGGATTGGTGCTGACGGCGAACAGATCGAGCTGTTCCTGGGCAGAGGAAGCATGGATCCGGTCCTCGGCACGATCAATCGGACCGCAAACAGGAACAGGACGCCCCGGATCATGGGGGGACCGAGCGTGAGGAAATGGTTCGACGAAAACGTGCCGACAGAAGGCACCGTCCAAGTGGAAGCCTACTCACCAACATCGATCAGATTGCTCTCGTCCGCCGAACCCGGGGCCACTGAGTAGCCTTTCTATTGAAGCTCTGGTCCCGGTCCTCAAGCCCCATCGGAAGTGATGAGAGGATTCAAGGAGGGTGCGCGCGTGCGGGCATGCCCCTGCCTGCCGGCGACCCTGACGGCCTCGGGTCTGCCGCACGCTGCCGCTCTGCGGCAAACCCGATCCGTAAAGGGATCGCCGACAGGCAGGGGCATGCCCGCACGCCGACCGAGGCGCGCCGCGAATATCTTTCGGTGAGCGCCTGGACCAGTGGGCGCGAATGCAGCGCCTTCAATACCCCGCTTCAGTACCCCGCTTCAGTCCCCCGCTTCAGTACCCCGCGCCCTGCGCGATCGCCAGCCAATCGGCCACCGCACCCAGCGAATGCAGCACTCCGTCGCCCGACGCCAGCAGGTAGTAGAGCGTGGTGTCGTTCGTGCCGAGGTACAGGTTCAGCGTCGAGTAGTAGCGCACGTGAAAGCTTCCCACTGCGAGCGGAATGGCCCGCGCCGGTGCGAGGATCTCCGGGTAGGCGGCTTCGAGATAGTTGAACACGCGGTCGCTGTCGTTGGCGTTCGGCAGTTCGTAGGCCGCGTTGATGAGGACGACGTTGGTACGCACGGCCGGCGCGTTCGCGTCGAGCACGGGCAACTCGCTGAAGGGCGAGCCGAGGTTCTGGCGCGGCAGCGCGGAGATGCGGTCGGCCGTCGCCATGCCCGGCGTGGTCACGCGAGCAAACACCGTGAAGCCGCCGTTCTGGTTGTCGAGGTTCGACGCGTTGTTGGACATGTTCACGAACCACTGGCTCGTGGCGCTGTTCGGATTGTTGGCCTGCTTGGCCATCGCCACCGTGCCGCGCACGTTCGAACGGGTGGGACTGAATTCGTTCGCGATCGGGTCGTGCGTGGTCACGGCCACGTTGCCGCTGCCCGGCGGCCAGCGGAAGCCGCCCGCCTGAACCACGAACGGAACGGACTGCGACACCCACGCGCTGCGATGCACCAGCCCGTAGGTGTACGAGCCTTCGCGCAGGTACACGAGGAAGTTCGCGACGGTGCCGGGCGCTTCGGTGTCCAGCAGCTTGATGTCCATGATCCCTTCGGTGGTCTCCATCCGGACCATCGTGTTCTGCGCGAACGCGGGAGCGAGGGGCAGGAGCAGGGCCGCAAGGAAGGCGGCCGCGGGAATGGCGACACGCGCGACGACGCAACGCAGCAGGGTGGACTTCATGGATCAATTATCGCGTACATCCGCCACGGGATCGGCACCGAAATCGGGCCGCGCGAGGTACGCCAGCACCCGCGCCGCGGCTTCGGCCGGCGTGCTGAGCATGCCCCGGTCGCGATAGCCCACGAAGGTGGCCATGTCGGGAAAGCGCGTCGGGTCCGCGGCGCGCAGGTGCGATTGCATGTCGGTGTCGATCACGCCCGGCGCGAGCGAGCAGATGCGAGCGCCGTGGGGCTTGCCCGCTTCCTCCAGGGCCACGCAGCGGGAGAAGTGGTCCATGCCCGCCTTCGCCGCGCAATACGCCGCCTGCGAGGCCATCGCCCGGCGCCCGAGGCCCGAGGAGATGTTCAGGATGCGGCGCGCAATCTTCCAGCCCTCGGTCGCGCGCAGGAACACGCAGGCGAGCAGCATCGGCGCTTCCAGGTCCACGCGGATCGCTTCAGACAGTTCGCCGTGCGGGATGTCGCGCAGCGGCGCGACGCGCGGCAGCAGCCCCGCGTTGTTGATGAGCGTGACCGAAGAATGCGCCGTCCCGTCGCGCGTGGCGAGCCAGCCTTCCAGGCGCGCGGCGGCCGCTTCCGCCCGGGCCAGGTCCTGCGGCCACTGCTCGCATTCGCGGCCTGCCCGCGCGGCGTGCTGCGCGAGCGCGGCGTTGGGTTTGCGGGATATGCACACGAGCTCGTGCCCCGCGTCCAGCAGCTGCTCGGCCATGGCCAATCCCATGCCGCGCGAGGCGCCGGTGATGATCGTGAGCGGACGAGGCGTCTGGGCGGCGGGCATGGAATTTCCTTTTCGTTCAGAAGGGCGCACGGCTTGCGAAGGCGATCGGCTCGCCGGTGGCGGGATGCGCGAATTCGAGTTCGCTCGCGTGCAGCATGAGCCGGGCCGCGGCACCGCGCGCCTCGGCGGGAGCGTACAACGGATCGCCGAGGATCGGATGGCCGACCGCGCTCAGATGCACGCGCAACTGGTGCGTGCGGCCGGTGAGCGGCTGGAGCTCGACCCGGGTCGCATCCTGTTCCCGCTCGAGAGCCTGCGGCAGCGCCGCGGCGACGCGCCAGCGCGTCGTGCTCGCGCGGCCGTGCGCCGCATCCACCTTCTGCAGCGGCCGGTTCGGCCAGTCGGCCATGATCGGCAGGTCGATCTCGCGCCAGCCGTCGAACGCCTCGATCGCCCCGGCCACCACCGCGACGTAGCGCTTGCTCACCTCGCGGCGCTCGAACGCCATCGCGAGCGCGCGCTGCATCGCCCGGCCGCGCGCCATGACGATGAGGCCGGAGGTCGCCTGGTCCAGCCGGTGCACGACGCGGGCGTCGGGCCACATCGCTTGCGCACGTGCCGCGAGGCAATCCTGCTTCGCGGGCCCGATGCCCGGCACCGCGAGGAGTCCCGCGGGCTTGTCGAGCACGACGAGGTACTCGTCGACGTACACGAGACCTTCACATAATGCCGGGATGCTTTCCGCCATTCCGCTTTCCCTGCAGACCGTGCTGCTCCTCATCGCCTCCAACGCGTTCATGACGATGGCGTGGTACGGCCACCTCAAGAACCTCGCCGCGTCGCCCTGGTACATCGCCGCGCTCGTGAGCTGGGGCATCGCGCTCGCCGAGTACCTGCTGCAGGTGCCCGCGAACCGCATCGGCTTCCTCGAGGCCGGGCTGAGCGTGGGCCAGCTGAAGATCATGCAGGAAGTGATCACCCTCGGCGTCTTCGTGCCGTTCGCCCTGTTTTACCTCAAGCAGCCGCTGAAGCTCGATTACCTCTGGGCGGCGCTTTGCATGGCCGGTGCGGTGTATTTCGTCTTCCGCGACTGAACGGCAGCGGCGTACACTGGGATTCGAATGCAAGACAACTCCAAGGAGTCCCCATGCTGCTAGGCAGGCTGCGTGCGCGAGACGGAAGGTTCTTCGAAAAATTCGACCAGCATGCCGACCGCATCCTCGATGCGGCGCTCGCATTCCGAAGGCTGGTGGACAACTATGCCGACCCCGCGCTTCGGGAAGCGGCCAATCGCGAAGTGGACGCGGCCGAGCGCGCGGCCGACCGCGTGACGCAGGAGGTGAACCGCCTCATCCACACGAGCGCCCACACGCCCATCGACCGCGACCAGATCCACACTCTCATCAGCACCATGGACGACGTCGCGGACCTGATCCAGGACTCCGCGGAAACCATGGCGCTCTACGACGTGCGCATCATGACCGACGAGATCGCGCGCCTCGCGGACCTCGCCGTGAAGTGCTGCGAGCGCGTGAAGGAAGTCGTGGCGCTGCTCGGCAAGCTCGGCGATGCGAGCTGCGTGGATGCGGCGCTCAAGACCTGCGAGGAGATCGACCGGCTCGAGTCGGACGCCGACCGCGAGATGCGTTCGGCCATGAGCCGGCTCTTTCGCGAGCAGGCCGACGTGCTCGAAGTGATCAAGATGAAGGCCATCTACGAACTCCTGGAGCGCATCACCGACAAGTGCGAGGACGTCGCGAACGTCGCCGAGGGAATCGTCCTCGAGCACCGCTGACTCCCGTCATTCCCGCGCGTGCCCCTTCCGCGGGGGCATCAAGGCGTCACCCCCCTCCCGTCATTCCCGTGCGTGCCCCCTTCCTCGGGGGGAATCAAGGCGTCACCCCCTCTCCCGTCATTCCCGCGCACGCGGGAATCCAGTGGCTTGCGAGCCGCCCGACGCTGCAACCTATTCGCTGATCTTCCTGCCTTCTTCGACCTGGTACTCGAAGTACTTCTGGAAGCTGTAGACGAGACCGAACATGAGCGAGGCCGCGCCGAAGGCGAGCGACAGCGCCACAGCGACGATCGTGAACCAGTTCGTGCCGCCCGCGGGGTGGTCACGCGCGAGGGAGGGATTGAACTTTTCGTTCCACTGCTCGCGCGCCATCAGCCCGTAGAGGATCGCCGTGAGGCAGCCAAGCGCGATGGAAAAGCCCGCAAGCGGGATCAGAAACCAGCTCGCGACGTCGTCCTGCCCATTCTGGAGCACGCGCTCGATGCCGTACAGGCCGAGCGCGGTGGGGATCGGCAGCGCCCAGCCGACGAGGTCGCCCAGGCCGTAGAGGTAGAAGCGATGCAATCCGAGCGGGCCGCCGAGAAAGGCAAGCCACGCGGCAAGCGTCTTGCGTTTCATGCGCCGCCCGCAGGCGCCGTGCGGTCGGCTTCGCCCAGGCTCCTTTCCATGAGGACGATGTCCAGCCAGCGGCCGAACTTCCAGCCGCAGGCGTGGATGATGCCCACCTGCGAGAAGCCGCAGGCGCGGTGCACACCGATGGAGCCTTCGTTGCCCGAGTCCCCGATGACGGCGATGAGCTTGCGCAGGCCCGCTTCCTCGGCATGGGCGGCCAAGCGCGAAAGGAGCTCGCGCCCGATCCCGCGCCGATGCGCGGCGGGGTCGAGGTAGATCGAATCCTCGGCGCTGAAGCGGTAGGCCGGGCGCGGCTTGAACGACTGGCAGTAGGCGTAGCCGACCACCTTGCCTTCTTCCAGCGCCACGAGCCAGGGCAGCTTCTTGCCGAGGACGTCGGCGCGGCGCGCGGCCATCTCCTCCTCGCTCGGCGGCGTCGTCTCGAAGGTCGCCGTGCCGTTCAGCACGTGGTGGGCGTAGATGGCCGCGATCGCCGGGACGTCGGCATCGTGGCTGGGTCGGATGGTGAGCATGGGGGCACCGCAACGTTATAATGGAGGGCTTTCCAGCGTGGCGCCGGCCGGGTGGCCGAGTCGCGTGTCTCACACGTTGGGAAACCGGTCGCGCCCTTGGGGACGCGCTCGAACTCCACCCGAAGGATAAATCAATGGTCGTCATCAGACTCTCCCGCGGCGGCGCGAAGCACCGTCCGTTCTACAACATCGTGGTCGCCGACAAGCGCGTGCGCCGCGATGGCCGCTTCATCGAGCGCCTGGGCTTCTACAACCCGGTCGCGAAGGAAGGCGAAGAGGGCCTGCGCATCGCGCAGGACCGCCTCACCTACTGGCTGGAAAAGGGTGCGCAAGCCTCCGACACCGTCGCCAGGATCCTGAAAAAGGGCTCCGCCACGAAGACTGCGGTCGCGGCCTGAAGGCTCGATGGCGCTCGAGCCTGCAGAACTGCCTGCAGACGCCGTCGAAGTCGGGCGCATCGCCGATGCCTGGGGCATCCAGGGCTGGTTCAAGGTCCTGCCCCACAGCGCCGATCCCCAGGCGCTCTTTTCTTCCAGACGCTGGTACCTGCTTGCGCCGGAAAATGCGGGCAAGGGCCGCTCCGCGGCCTTCTCCGGGGCGGTGCTGCTTCGCGTGCGCGAAGCGAAGGAGCATTCCGACGCCATCGTGGCCCGCGCCGACGACATCGCCGATCGCACGGCCGCCGAAACGCTGAAGGGCGCGCGGGTCTTCATCGGGCGATCGAGCTTTCCGACCGCCGAGCCCGACGAATACTACTGGGTCGACCTCATCGGCCTGGAGGTCGTGAACCGGCAAGGCGAGGCGCTCGGACGCGTGAAGGACCTCCTTGCCACCGGCCCGCAGACCGTGCTCGTCCTCGAATACGGCGAGCCGGACCGGCCGCAGGAACGCATGATTCCCTTCGTCGCCGCCTACGTGGACGACGTCGATCTGCAGGCGAAGCGCATTACAGTGGACTGGCAGGCGGACTACTGAAGATGCGCTTCGACGTCATCACGCTGTTCCCCGAACTCTTCGCCCCCTTCCTGAAAGCGGGCGTCACCCGCCGCGCGTTCGAGACGGGCCAGGTCGAAGTACGCCTCTGGCAACTGCGCGACCACGCCGAGGGCAACTACCGCCGCGTCGACGACCGCCCGTTCGGCGGCGGACCGGGCATGGTGATGCTCGCCGAGCCGCTCGCGCGCTGCCTCGCGGCCGTGCAGTCTTCCCGCGGCGACGATGCGCCCGTGGTGCTCTTTTCCCCGGCCGGCGACCGCATGGATCACGCGCAGGTGCAGCGGTGGTCGGACAGCGCCGGCGCGATTCTCGTCTGCGGCCGCTACGAAGGCGTCGACCAGCGCTTCATCGACCGGCATGTGGACGTGCAGCTGAGCCTGGGGGACTTCGTGCTCTCGGGCGGCGAGATCGCCGCGATGGCGCTGCTGGACGCCGTGGCGCGGCTGCAGCCGGGCGTGCTGAACGACGAGGGCAGCCACCAGGAAGACAGCTTCAACCCCGCGCTCGACGGCCTCCTCGACTGCCCGCACTACACGCGGCCGGAGGAATGGCAGGGCGAGAAGGCGCCCGCCGAACTGCTTTCGGGGCATCACGCGCAGATCGAGCGGTGGCGGCGCGAGCGCCGCCTGGAGCTCACCGCGCGGCGGCGCCCGGAACTGATCGAAGCCGCGCGCTCCGCGGGGCGGCTTTCGCGCACGGACGAGGCGTTTCTCTCGTCGTTGCTATAATCACCGGCTCCCCGATCCTCTACCCGGCCGCGGCAGCCACACGAGCTGCCGCCTTCAGTGCAGCGCGGGCACGATCGACCGAGGAAACCATGAACCTGATCCAGACCCTCGAACAAGAGGAAATCCAGCGGCTCGGCAAGAAGATTCCCGAGTTCGCGCCCGGCGACACCGTCATCGTTTCGGTGAACGTCGTCGAAGGCACCCGCAAGCGCGTCCAGGCTTACGAAGGCGTGGTGATCGCCAAGCGTAACCGGGGCCTGAACAGTGCCTTCACGGTGCGCAAGATCTCGAGCGGCGAAGGCGTGGAGCGCACGTTCCAGACCTACAGCCCGCTCATCGCCGGCATCGAAGTGAAGCGCCGCGGCGACGTGCGCCGCGCCAAGCTCTACTACCTGCGCGAACGCAGCGGCAAGTCGGCCCGCATCAAGGAAAAGCTCGCCCATCATCAGAAGGCGGCGGCCAGCGCGGAATAGATGCACTGACGAGTCCGGACGCAAGCACACAGGCCCGCTCGCGACACCCCCGCGAGCTTTCGTTACGCCAAGCCGCCGCCGGCCACCCGCCGGGGCGGCTTTCGTCTTGATCGGCACGCATGAAGATCGACCCGAGCGTTCCCGCCGACACACCGCTGTCGAAGCTGCCCAACTTCGATCCGCGCACGGTGCCCGTGGAGGGCGTGGATGCGCACCTGCGTGCGGTCGATGCCGCGATGCTCGATCCGCAGGCGCTTCGCATGCGCTTCGCCGACCCGCCCGCCTGGGAGCCGGAAGTCTGGCTGGAGCCGCGGTTTTCCGACCGCCCGGTCGCGGATGCTTCGGTGCTGGTGCCGATCGTGATCCGTGAACGGCCGACCGTGCTGCTCACCGAGCGCGCGACCCATCTTTCGACGCATTCGGGGCAGGTCGCCTTCCCGGGCGGCAAGCGCGACGAGACCGACGCGGATGCGGTGGAGACGGCGCTGCGCGAAGCCTGCGAGGAAATCGGCCTCGCGCGCGAGATGGCGGAAGTGCTCGGGACGCTTCCCACCTATCGCACAGGCACCAACTTCATCATCACGCCGGTGATCGCGCTCGTTCAGCCCGGCCATGTGCTCGAGCTCAACGCGCACGAAGTGGCGGACGCATTCGAGGTGCCGCTCGACTTCCTCATGAATCCGGCGCACCACCGGCGCCATCGCATCGAATGGGGCGGCAGCGCGCGCGAGTGGTTCTCGATGCCCTACATGGACGGCACGACCGAGCGCTTCATCTGGGGCGCGACGGCGGGGATGCTCAGGAACTTCTATCGCTTCCTGTCGGCATGAGGCGGATATGATTCCCGCATGAGTTTTTTCGCCATCCTGTTCGCGCTTCTGATCGAACAGGTCCGGCCGCTCGCGCGGGGCAATCCCATCCATGCGAGTCTGCGCGCGTGGGCTCGCTGGGCCAGCCGCAACTTCGATGCGGGCAAGCCCCATCATGGGTGGGTGGCGTGGGCGGTCGCCACCATCGGCCCTTCGCTCGCGGTGCTGGGGGTGTACTGGGCGCTCACGCTGGCGCCGTTCGGCTGGCCGCTTGCGATGCTCTGGAACATCGCGATCCTGTACGTGACGCTCGGATTCCGCCAGTTCAGCCATCACTTCACGGCGATCCGTGACGCGCTGGATACCGGCGATGAACAGAAGGCACGGCAACTGCTTGCCGAATGGCAGCAGGTGGACGCGAGCGAGCTGCCCCGCAGCGAGATCGTGCGCCACGTGATCGAGTATTCGGTGCTGGCCGCGCACCGGCACGTGTTCGGCGTGCTCGCGTGGTTTTCCATCCTGTCGGGCTTCGGCCTCGGGCCCTTCGGCGCGGTGCTCTATCGGATGGCCGAGTTCGTGCACCGCTATTGGCGCTATCGCAGCTCCACGCAGCAGCAGCCCGCGAGCGAGAGCCTGCAGTCGGCCGCGGCGCGCGCGTGGCACGCGATCGACTGGCTGCCGGCACGCCTCACCGCGATCGCGTTCGCCGTCGTCGGCAGCTTCGAAGAGGCGATCGATGCCTGGCGGCAGTATGCGCAGCGCTTCCCCAACGACAACGACGGCGTCATTCTCGCGGCGACGTCGGGCGCGGTGAACGTCCGGCTCGGGGGCGAGGCGCTGAAGCCGATGTTCGCGCCTCACATGTCGCAAGGCTTCCAGGCAAATGCCGCAGCCGAGGCGATGATGGGCACCGAGAGCACGGCCGGCCGCGAGGCGCAGGTGGCGCACCTGCGCAGCATCGTGGGGCTGGTGTGGCGCTCGGTCGTGCTCTGGATGGTGCTGCTCGCGCTGCTGACCTTGGCGAGGCTGCTCGGGTAGTGCCGGCCCCGGCCCCGGCGGATGTATCGATGCCGGCCTATCGAAGGTTCGAGCGTGTCCAGCGCACGATATCGCCCGCCGCCATCGCTCCGGCCTGCCGCGCGATTTCCTTGCCGCCCGCGAAAAGCGCCAGTGTCGGGATGCTGCGGATGTTCATCCGCGCGCCGAGCGCCTGGGCCTCGTCCGTGTTCACCTTCACGAGCCGCACATGCGGCTCGAGCTGGGCGGCGGCCTGCTCGAAGGCGGGTGCCATCGTGCGGCACGGTCCGCACCAGGGCGCCCAGAAGTCCACGAGCAGCGGAATCTGGCTGCGTTCCACGTGCTTCGCGAAGCTCGTCTCGTTCAGCGGCACGGGATGCGCCGTGAAGAGCGGCTGGTGGCACGAACCGCAGTCGGGCGTCTTTACCAGGTCGTCGCGCTTCACGCGGTTGGTGGTGTGGCAATGCGGACAGACGACGTGCAGTGATTCGCTCATGGGAGGCTCCGCAATGGCATCGATTCAATACCTGGGGGCGGAGAGTTCCGCAAACAAGTCCGCGTAGATGCGGTGCCGGCTCGGGCTGATGCCGTTGGCGGCCGTCCCGACCGCCGCCAGCACGCCGCAGCCCGGCTCGTGCAGGTGCGTGCAGTTGTAGAACCTGCAGTTCGCCACGTGCGGCTTCAGGTCCGGCATCAGCGCGGCGAGCTGCATCGGGTCGATGTGGTGCAGACCGAACTCCTGGAATCCCGGCGAGTCGATGAGGGCGGTGCGCTTGTCTTCGTCGACCCAGTACCACGTGGTGCTCGTCGTCGTGTGCCGGCCCGAGTTGAGCGCCTGCGAGATCTCGCCGGTCACGGCCTGTGCGCGCGGCACGAGCAGGTTGATGAGCGTGCTCTTGCCGGCGCCCGAGGGCCCGAGCAGCAGCGTCGTGCCGCCATGCAGATGCTTCAGCAGGTGTGCCCGATCCACATCGCCGGAAAGCCTGAGCGACAGCGGCATCACGTGGTAGCCCATGTGCTGGTAGACGACGAGGCGTTCCCACGCGCGTTCGAAGGCCTCGACCAGATCGCTCTTGTTGAGCGCGATGAACGGCTCGATGTGCTGCGCTTCGGCCGCGATGAGCGCGCGAGCCAGTTGCGCTTCCGAGAATTCCGGCTCCGCCGCGATCAGCACGAGGATCCGGTCCAGATTGGAGGCGAAGGACTTGCTGCGAATTTCGTCCTGCCGCCAGAAGAGGTTGCGGCGCTCGTCCACACTGTCGATCACGCCTTCGTCTCCGCTCGGCGCGAAGCGCACGCGGTCGCCCACGACGGCATGATTCTTCTTGCCGCGGGGGTGGCAGATGAGCCGTTCGCCTTCGGGTGTTTCCACGAGCACGTGCCGGCCGTGTCCGGCCACGACGAGTCCGCGCTTTGCCGTATTCAAGCGAGCAAGGCGTCGACCTCGGCCGCGCACTGGAAGTCGTTGTCCGAAAGGCCCTTCACGTCGTGCGTGCTGAACCGCACCACGCAACGGTTGTAGTGCACGGACAGATCGGGGTGGTGGTCGCGCCGGTGGGCGATGAACGCGATCGCATTCACGAACGCGATGGTTTCGTAGTAGTCCTGGAACGAGAAAGTCTTCTCGATCTGCTGCCCGGCGCCTTCGCCCACCAGGCGCCAGCCATCCAGCAGCGACAGACTGGATGCGACCTCGGCCGGACTCAGTGCTTTTCTCATGCGGCTGCTCCCGCGCCCAGCCGCGCGAGCCGTTCGGAGGCGGGCGGATGCGAATAGTAGAACTTCACGAACACCGGATCGGGCGTGAGCGTGGAGGCGTTGTCCTCGTAGAGCTTCAGCAAGGCGGTCGCGAGATCGTGGCCGCTCGTCTGCTCGGCGGCGAATGCGTCGGCCTGGAATTCGTGCCGGCGCGAGAGCTGCGCCGCGAGCGGCGAGACGAAGAACGCGAACACCGGCACCACGAGCAGGAAGAGCAGCAGTGCGAGCGCATCGTTGGGTGCGCCCGCGAGGCTCGGCCGCACGCCGAGCCCGGTGTAGAACCACGCGCGGCTCGCGAGCCAGCCGAGCAGCGCGAACCCCACGAAGCTGAGCGTGAGCATGAGCGCGATGCGCTTGGTGATGTGCTTGTACTTGAAGTGGCCGAGCTCGTGCGCGAGCACCGCGTCGACCTCGTCGGGCGAGAGCTTCGCAAGCAGCGTGTCGTAGAACACGACGCGCTTGGCCGCGCCGAAACCCGTGAAGTATGCGTTGGCGTGCGCGCTGCGCCGGCTGCCGTCCATCACGAAGAGACCCTTGGCCGCGAAGCCGCACCGCCGCATGAGCTCGGTGACGCGCCGCTTCAGCGTCTCGTCCTGAAGCGGCTGGAACTTGTTGAAAAGGGGCGCGATGAACATGGGGTAGATCACGAGCAGCAGCAGGTTGAAGCCCATCCATACGCCCCACGCCCAGAGCCACCACCATACGCCCGCCGCGCCCATGAGCCAGAGGATGAGCGCGGCGATGGGCAGTCCGAAGGCCGCGCCGAGCGCCACGCCCCGCGCGAGGTCCATGAACCACAGCTTCCAGGTGATCTTGTTGAAGCCGAACCGCTCCTCGATGACGAAGGTGTTGTAGAGCGCGAAGGGCAGGTCCAAGAGACCGCTGATGGCGGCGAAAGCCGCGAGCAGCGCGAGCTGCTGGACCATGCCCGGCACGAGCCAGGACTGCACGGCGTGGTTGAGAGCGTCGAGCCCGCCGAGGAGGGTCCAGCCGAGCAGCACGGCGGCGGCGAAAGCGGATTCGATGAGGCCGACGCGCGCCTTGGCGATGGTGTAGCCGGCCGCGCGCCGGTGCGCCTCGAGCGACACCCGGCCCGCGAACGCGGCGGGAACGGATTCGCGGTGCGCGGCCACGTGGCGAATCTGCCGGCTCGTGAGCCATATGCGCACCACGAGCCCGGCCACGAGGAAGGCCGCGAAGGCGAGGGTCAGCAGTTCGGAAGCACTCATGCCCGAATCTTAGGTGATGGGGCTTGAGGGACAATGGGCGCATGTCCGACAACACTGAAACTGCGGCTGTTCCTGCCGGGCTTGCGAAGAGCGACCAGAACCTCGTCTGGATCGATTGCGAGATGACGGGGCTCGATCCGGACCGCGACCGCATCATCGAAATCGCCGTGATCGTGACCGGGCCGCACCTTCAGCCCCGGGCCGAAGGTCCTGTGTACGTGATCCACCAGAGCGACGCGCAGCTCGAACTCATGGATTCGTGGAATCGCGGCACGCACGGCAAGACCGGCCTCACGGAGAAGGTGCGGGCGTCCACCACGACGGAGGCGGTGGCCGAGCAGGGCATCCTCGACTTCATCGCGCAGTACGTCGGAAAGCAGCAAAGCCCGATGTGCGGCAACAGCATCGGGCAGGACCGGCGCTTTCTCGTGAAGTACATGCCGCGGCTGGAGGCGTACTTCCACTATCGCAATGTGGATGTGAGCACGCTGAAGGAGCTCGCGAAGCGCTGGGCGCCGGAGGTGCACAACGCGTTCAGGAAGCAGCAGCTTCACACGGCGCTGGCCGACGTGCACGAGTCGATCGACGAGCTTGCGTACTATCGCGAGAAGTTCATCCGGACCCGGTAGTCGGCTGCCGCTGCAGCCTGTCGCGATTCGCGCATCCGGCGTCTTTTCCGTCGTTCCCGCTTCGCCAAGCAAGACACACTCGAATCTGCGATAATCCTCCACTGGGCTGCGAACTGCGCAGCCCTTTTGTTCGAGCATCTGCCTTCTCACCCCCGGGCCGCCTTTTCGCGAATGGCCCCACGGAACCTCGGGTCCCGTGAAATGTTGGAAGGGTTCGATGTCCTTCCACGTTTCACGAGAGTTCTTCATGACCGACGTTTCCGCGCCCGGCGGCTTTGCCGCGCTGGGCCTTGCTTCCGAATTGCTTGCCGCCGTGGCCGATCTCGGCTTCGTGCAGCCCACGCCCGTACAGCAGCAGGTCATCGGCCTGGCCATGCAGCAGGACGCGGGCGAGGGCGGCTTCAACGACCTGATGGTCTCCAGCCAGACGGGCAGCGGCAAGACCGCGGCCTTCCTGCTGCCCGTGCTGCACACGATCCTTGCGCAACAGGCCGCCGAGCGCGCCGCGCAGCAACAGGCCGAAGCCGATGCCGCCACACGGGGCGAGGCCGGGGCCAAGCGCCCCCGCAGGAACCCGATGAACCCGCGCCACTTCAAGGCCGCCGAGCCCGGTGCGCTGGTGCTGTGCCCCACGCGCGAACTCGCGCAGCAAGTCGCGCAGGACGCGATCGATCTCGTGAAGCACGCGAAGGGCCTTCGCATCGCGAGCGTGGTGGGCGGCATGCCCTACCAGATGCAGATCGCGCGGCTGCAAAACGCCAATCTGGTCGTCGCGACGCCCGGACGCCTCCTCGATCTGCAGCGCTCGGGGCAGATCAGGCTCGAAGGGGTGCAATTCCTCGTCGTGGACGAAGCCGACCGCATGCTCGACCTCGGCTTCGCCGAGGACCTCGCGCAGGTGCATGAGCTCACCGCGAACCGTCATCAGACGATGATGTTCAGCGCGACCCTCGCGCCGCGCATCCAGCAGCTGGCCACGCGTGTGATGCGCGAGCCGAGGCGCCTGCAGATCGATTCGCCGCAGCAAAAGCACGCCAACATCCGGCAGGTGCTCTTCTGGGCCGACAACCACGATCACAAGCGCAGCCTGCTCGATCATTGGCTGCGCGATGCGTCGATCGACCAGGCGATCGTGTTCGCGAGCACCAAGGTGGAATGCGACGGCCTCGCGGAGGACCTGCAGCAGGCCGGCTTCGCCGCCGTGGCGCTGCATGGCGACCTCTCGCAGGGCCTGCGCAACCGCAGGCTGATGGCGCTGCGCCGCGGGCAGGTGCAGTTTCTGGTGGCGACGGACGTCGCGGCGCGCGGCATCGACGTGCCGACCATCACGCACGTCTTCAACTACGGGCTGCCGATGAAAAGCGAGGACTACACGCACCGCATCGGCCGCACGGGCCGCGCCGGGCGCGACGGCCTGGCCGTGACCTTTGCGGAGCATCGCGAGCGCCGCAAGATCGGCGACATCGAGTTCTTCACGAAGCAGCGCTTCCAGGCGGAAGTGGTACCGGGCCTCGAGCCGCGCCAGCGTGCGCACACGCCGCCGCCCGCGCGCTTCGGCGGCAAGCCGGGCGGGCGTGGGCATGGATTCGGCCCGGGTGCGGGCGGCGGTCAGCATCGCGGCCGAAACAGCGATCGGTTCGCGCGGCGGGATCGCTGAGCGGCGCGATCGGGCGGTTGGGAAGAGAGTGGGGTAACCGAAGGGTGCCCCGGCGCGTTCCCGGCGACAACGAAGATCAGCTCGTCCCCGCGAGAAACGCGAGTTCCTCTTCCGAAAACCCCGCCCGCATTCGCGCTGCCGTATTGAAAGGCGGCTTGAGCTTCGGCGCCGCATAGCGTTCCGCCAGCAGCGAATACTGCGCGACCGGGTCCAGTCCACCGCGCTCGCACAGCCAGCGATACCAGCGATTGCCGATCGCCACGTGACTCACCTCGTCGCGCAGGATGACGTCCAGGATCTCCACGGCGCCGAGCGCTTCGGCCGTGCCGGCGTTGCGCAGCTTCTCCTGGATGAGCGGCGTCGCATCGAGCCCGCGCGCTTCCAGGGTGCGGGGCACGAGCGCCATGCGCGCGACGATGTCGTCCTTCGTCTTCTCGCACATGGCCCACAGACCGTCGTGCGCGGCGAAGTCGCCGTACGCATGCCCGAGCGTCCGCAGGTGCCGCGTGAGCAGCGTGAAGTGGCAGGCCTCCTCCGCCGCGACGCGGCTCCAGTCGAGGTAGAACTCGCGCGGCATGCCGTCGAAGCGCCACACGGCGTCGAGTGCGAGATTGATCGCGTTGAATTCGATGTGCGCGATGGCGTGCACCAGCGCGGCGAGCCCGTCCCTCGTGCGAGGCGAACGCCTGGCGACGCGCGCCGGATGGACGAGCGCAGGCTTCTCGGGCCGTCCTGGAATCGCGTGAGCGCTTCGAGGCGCGGACGCCGCCACGTCGAGCGAGTCCGCGGCGAGGCGCAGTTCGGCGGCGAGCGTCGCCTTGCGCTCGGGCATTGCCTCGGCCAGCGCCAGCAGCGCCCTTTCGCGCATCTCCATACCCCGGATTGTAGGGCGGGGCCGGCCCGTGAAGCGCGGCAGCCCACCCCGCGCTTTCCTACAATGGCAGTTGCATCGAACGAGGACCCTGGATGGCCATCTACGAACTCGACGGCGTCGCGCCGCAACTCGCCCCCGGCGCCTTCGTCGCCGACAGCGCGGAGGTGATCGGCGACGTGTCGATGGGTGAGAACTCGAGCGTGTGGTTCGGCGCCATCGTCCGCGGCGACACCGACCGCATCACCATCGGCCGCAACACGAACATTCAGGACCTGAGCGTGCTGCACGCCGACGAGGGCGTGCCGCTCCTGATCGGCGACAACGTGAGCGTCGGCCACCAGGTGATGCTTCACGGCTGCACCATCGGCGACGGCGCGTTGATCGGAATTCAGGCGGTCGTGCTCAACAACGCGAAGATCGGCCGCAACTGCATCGTGGGCGCCGGCAGCGTCGTGACCGAGGGCAAGGTGTTCCCCGACAATTCGCTCATCATCGGCTCGCCCGCGCGAGTCGTGCGCACGCTCGACGAGAACGCAGCCGCGATGGGACGCCGCATCTCCGATCATTACGTCACGAGCGCCTCGCGCTATCGCAAAGGCTTTCGAAAGATCGGCTGACGATGGCTCCCGCACCTGTTGCTGCGCGCACCGCAGCGCCCGCTGAAGATGTCTCGGCCTCCTTCATGCGACCCGCCGGAGGCTGAATGTCCGAGCTGCACAAATTCCTCTTCGACGGGCTGCCGGTGCGCGGGATGATCGTGCGCCTCACGGACGCCTGGCAGGACATCCTGCAGCGGCGGCGCACGAACGAGAACACCGGCCCGTGGCCCGAGCCCGTGGCTGAACTCCTCGGCGAGATGGCCGCGGCCGGCGCCTTGATGCAGTCCAACATCAAGTTCAACGGCGCGCTCGTGATGCAGATCTACGGCGACGGCCCGGTGAAGGTGTGCGTGGCCGAAGTGCAGCACGACCTCGGCCTGCGCGTCACCGCCAAGGTGGTGGGCGACGTGCCCGCGAGCGCGGGACTTGCCGATCTGGTGAACGCGAACGGCGGCGGGCGCTGCGCGATCACGCTCGATCCGAAAGACCGGCAGCCGGGCCTGCAGCCCTACCAGGGAGTCGTGCCGCTGCGCGGCCCGCACGGCGAGCGGCTCGACAGGATTTCCGACGTGCTCGAACACTACATGCGTCAGTCGGAGCAGCTCGATGCGAAGCTCGTGCTCGCCGCGGACCAGCGCGTCGCAGCGGGCCTCATGATCCAGCGCCTGCCGCTGGAGGGCGAGCGCAACCTGCGCGAGATGAGCGAGATGAGCGAACGCGGCGGGAAGGACGAGCACGCCGCGCGCTTCGAGGACTTCCATCGCATCGCCACGCTCGCGGCGAGCCTCACGCCGCGCGAGCTGCTCGAGCTCGACGTGGAGACCGTCCTCAGGCGGCTCTTCTGGGAGGAGAAGCTGCTGCGCTTCGAGCCCGAGACGCCGCGCTTCGCATGCACGTGCAGCCGCGAACGCGTGGCGGGCATGATCCGCGGGCTGGGTCGCGAGGAGGCCGAGAGCATCCTTGCCGAACGCGATCAGATCGACGTCGCGTGCGACTTCTGCGGTCAGCACTACCAGTTCGACGCGGTGGACGCGGCGCGCATCTTCACTGCGCCGGGGGACCAGCCGCCCGTGAGTTCGGCGATGCAGTAACGGGCGTGGCCGAGCCGGCTTCACGCAAGCGCGCAGCCGCGGCGACGATCGCATCGCGGGTCGCCTTCAGATGCGCGTGCCCGTACCACCTGCACGGCTCCAGGTGCGCGCCTTCGGCCCACTCGTTCCACGCATTCACGAAGACGAACCGCCGGAACTTCCC
Organism: Ramlibacter sp.; assembly: GCF_035548915.1. Lineage (GTDB taxonomy): Bacteria > Pseudomonadota > Gammaproteobacteria > Burkholderiales > Burkholderiaceae_C > Ramlibacter. Next base: position 87,317 of record NZ_DASZSE010000047.1, read on the forward strand.
CGCACGATCCGACCGCAGGATGGCGCGGGTGAGCCAGTCCTCGTACTTCGCGGGCGTCGAGTTGACGAAGACGAATGCCTGCGAACGGCGCCGGGCCGTGTTGTCCCAGGCGGGGAACACGCCGGGAATGCGCGGGATCGCATCCGGCGGCTCGCCCGTGAAGCGCCGCACCGCATCGTCGTAGTCGGCGATGTGTCCCTGGAAACCCTTGTCGAAGAAGAGTTCGTTCGGCGTCGCGCGCAGGCCCGTGTGCCAGTGCTCGTGCGGAGGGAATTCGACGATGCCGTCCAGGCCCGTGGCCGCGAAGTCGCGGAAGCGCACGTGGTTCGTGGACAAGAGCAGCAGTTCGCCCACGCCCGCCTTCAGCGCCGACTCGCGCCACGAGTCGAGAACGCGCGGCAGTCCATTGCCGATCAGGTCGGGACGGATGATCACGAACACGGCGGCGCCGTCGATGCGCGTGTACCTCGCATCGGCGAGGAAGGGCAGCACGTCGTGGATCAGCCGCGCATCGACGGCGGGATCGTGCGGCTGGGCGAGGATCACCTCCTGGTCGTTGCCGTCCCATCGGCGCGACCAGTTCTCGTTGGCCCAGCACAGGCAGAAGCGGATCGGAATTCCGGTGTGCCTCAGCAGCGATTCGACGGGCCGGTGCAGCACCTTCGTGCCGCCGAACCAGTACCAGTAGTAGCAGAAGTGCGAGACGCCGTAGTGCCGCGCGAGTTCGACCTGCCGCGGCAATACGTCGTCGTTCGTGAGGTCGTAGAAACCGAGATCGGCCGGCAGGTGCGGCTGCAGGTGCCCGAGGAAGCGCGGCTGCGTGCGCGTGACGTTGCTCCAGTCCGTGGAGCCCGCGCCCCACGCGCGGTCGTTCACGTCGATGCGATGGAATTGCGGCAGGTAGAAGGCCGCGACCTCGATGCGTTCAGGGACGTTCCACGGTTCGAGCGATGCCGGCGCTTCCACATGCCACTGCGACCGCCCGTGCTGCAGCCGCTCGAGCAGGTCGAAGGGCGACGCGGCGCCTGCAAGACCGCCATCGAGCTGAATCTCCATGGCGCGAGTCGCCCGCTCAAGCGTCGAGGATCAGCTGCGTCTGCGTCACGACTGCGCAGAGCCTGCCTTCGGCCGAGCGGATCGTGGTCTGCCACACCTGCGTCGTACGCCCGCGATGCAGCGCCAAGCATTCCGCCGTGACGGTCGTGTCCACCTTCGCGCCGCCGATGAACTTGGTGCTCGAGTCGGTCGTCGTCGTGCGCTTGCCGGCCGGCATGTTCAGCACCGTGCCGACCGCGCCCAGCGTATCGGCGAAGGCCATGAAGGCGCCGCCGTGCAGGATGCCGCCGGCGGTGCACAGGTCGGGCCGCACGCGAAGCTCGGCCGTCACGCGCTCCGGCGTGGCTTCGAGGAGCTTCACGCCCATCAGGCCGGGAAAAAGCGGATCGAGGATTTGCTGAATCGAGTCGAGCGGCATCATTGCCGGATCATGCCCGTGAAGAGCCGGTGCTCGCAATCGGGGTCGCCGCATTTTTCGCACGTCCAGCGCCACGGGCGCTGCGGCATGGCGCGCTCCAGCTCGCCGAGGGCGGCCAGCGCGTTCGCGAGGCGCTCCTCGCCCTCGCCATAGACCACGCGGTACGCGATGCCCGCCTTGTCCAGGGCTTCGCGTACCAGCGCATCCACGGGTTCGCGCACGTGCGGGCCGTCGCGCTGCAGGCCGTCGGCGACCCAGGGCAGGTCGAGCCCCGTGACGAGCGTGAAGTCGTAGCGCTTTTGCTGCTCGACTCCGAACCGGTAGAGCGAGCCGTCTTCGAACAGCATCGCGCTGTAGATCGCCACCATGAGCGCGCTCGTGTCGCCGATCACGACTTGCGACCGCGTGGCCGCCGCGTCCACCCGCGCTTCCTGCTCCCGCGCGATCGGCAACTGCTCGTGCGGCCGCGGCGTGCGGCCCTCGCGCGCGCACCATTCCCGCAGCACCTCGGACACGACGGCCGCCTTGCGTCCCCGCGAGTCGAAGTGCTTGCGAAGCGCGAGAGCGAGCGTCGTCTTGCCCGTGCTTTCGGCGCCCAGAAGGCTGATCTTCATGCGAGTTTCGCCTTCCATGCGCGCCAGCCGACCACGCTCAACGCAACGAAGACGGCGTAGAGCACGACCGTGAGCCACAGGCCCTTGTACGCGAAGAGCGCGACGCTCACCACGTTCACGACGATCCACACGGCCCAGTTCTCGATGAACTTGCGCGCGACGAGAATCGTGCCCACGAGGCTCAGCGCCGTGGGGAAGGCGTCCCACCACGGCACGTCGGTGTCGGTGTAGGTCTTCAGGAACCAGCCCGTCACCGGCCACAGCGCGACTGACGCCAGCAGCGTGAGCGCGATGCCTCGTGGCGAGAGGCGCATCACGTGCAGCGTGGAGCCGTCGGCACGCTTGCCGCGCAGCCACTGCACCCAGCCCCACAGGCCGAGCACCGCGAAGAACACCTGCAGCGACGCGTCGCCGTAGAGACGGCTTTGCCAGAACACGACGAAATAGAGCAGCGAGCTCGCGACGGCGAGCGGCCAGCCCCAGTGGATCTCGCGGATGTTGCAGCCGACCATCGCGAGGGCGAGCGCGAAGCCGGCGATCTCCGTCAGGCTCGGCACGTCCACCCGGTCCCGGGGATGCGGCGCACAAGGGGCCGACTCATCGTCCGTTCTTTCCGTAGTTCACAAGAATCTCGTTGGGCTTCACCATGCCCAGCTCCGAGCGCGCTTTCTCTTCCACCATCTCGAGGCCTTCCTGCAGGTCGCGCACTTCGGCGGCGAGGCGCTCGTTGGCCTGCTGCGCCTTGGCGTTCTCCACCTTCAGTTCCTCGAGCCGATGGCGCATCTGCGCCACGTTGCCGATGCTGCCCCGGCCGAACCACAGCTGCGCGTGCAGGACGGCGAGCAGGGCGACGAGCAGCGCGGCAACGAGGCGGTGGGCCATCACCTCAGGTTGTAGAAAGCCTCGCGGCCGGGATACTGCGCCACGTCGCCCAGGTCTTCCTCGATGCGCAGCAGCTGGTTGTACTTCGCCATGCGGTCCGACCGTGAGAGCGAACCGGTCTTGATCTGCCCGGCGTTCGTGCCCACCGCGATGTCCGCGATCGTCGAATCCTCCGTCTCGCCCGAGCGGTGGCTCACCACGGCCGTGTAGTTCGCGCGCTTGGCCATCTCGATCGCGGCGAACGTCTCGGTGAGCGTGCCGATCTGGTTGATCTTGATGAGGATCGAGTTGGCGATTCCGCGGGCGATGCCCTCCTTGAAGATCTTCGTGTTGGTCACGAAGAGATCGTCGCCCACGAGCTGCACCTTGCGCCCCAGGCGTTCGGTGAGGTGCTTCCAGCCGTCCCAGTCGCCTTCGGCCATGCCGTCTTCGATGCTGATGATCGGGTACTTGGCGACCCAGCTTTCGAGCATGCCCGTCCAGTCGGCCGCCGAAAGGCGCTGGCCTTCGGCGGTGAGGTCGTACAGGCCTTCCTTGTAGAACTCGCTCGCCGCGCAGTCCAGGCCGAGTGCGATCTGCTCGCCGGGACGATAGCCCGCGCGCTCGACCGCGGCGAGGATCATCTGGATCGCGGCTTCGTGGTTCTCGACGTTCGGAGCGAACCCGCCCTCGTCGCCCACGGCCACGCTCATGCCCTTCTCGTCGATGATCTTCTTCAGCGCCTGGAACACTTCGGCGCCGTAGCGCAGCGCCTCGCGAAAGGTCGGCGCGCCCACGGGGATGATCATGAGCTCCTGCAAGTCGAGGTTGTTGTTGGCGTGCGCGCCGCCATTCACCACGTTCATCATCGGCACGGGCAGCATGCAGCCGTTCATGCCGCCGAAGTAGCGGTAAAGCGGCAGGCCGGACTCCTCGGCCGCGGCACGCGCGACGGCCATCGAGACGGCGAGCATCGCGTTGGCGCCGAGGCGGCTCTTGTTCTCGGTGCCGTCGAGGTCGATGAGCGTCTTGTCGAGGAAGTTCTGCTCGGACGCATCGAGCCCGAGCACGGCTTCCGAGATTTCGGTGTTGATGTGTTCGACGGCGTTCAGCACGCCCTTGCCGCCGTAGCGCTTGGGGTCGCCGTCGCGCAGTTCGATCGCTTCGCGCGAACCGGTGGACGCGCCCGAGGGCACGGCCGCGCGGCCCATCGTGCCAGACTCCAGCAGCACGTCGCACTCCACGGTGGGGTTGCCGCGCGAGTCGAGGATTTCGCGGCCGACGATGTCAACGATTGCACTCATTGTTCAAGTTTCGGTTGGGGTGATTGAAGCGGCGATCGGAGTTCGGTGGGTAGCCGAAGCGCACCCACACCCTGGCGTCATTGCGCGAAGTCATTTTCGAGCAACGGCTTTGCCTTGGTGACGCGATCGAGCTCCATCAAGGTCTCGAGCAGCGCCTTCATGTGCTTCAGCGGCACGGCGTTCGGCCCGTCGGAAAGTGCCTTCGCCGGGTCGGGATGCGTTTCCATGAAGAGGCCCGCGACGCCCACCGCCACCGCGGCCCGCGCGAGCACCGGCACCATTTCGCGCATGCCGCCCGAAGTCGTGCCCTGGCCGCCCGGCAGCTGCACGGAATGCGTCGCATCGAACACCACGGGCGCGCCGGTCTCGCGCATGATCGCAAGCGATCGCATGTCCGACACGAGGTTGTTGTAGCCGAAGCTCGCGCCGCGCTCGCAGGCGAGGAAGCTGTCTTCCGCGAGGCCCTTTTCGCGCGCCGCCGCACGCGCCTTGTCGATCACGTTCTTCATGTCGTGCGGCGCGAGGAACTGGCCCTTCTTGATGTTGACGGGACGGCCCGACTGCGCGACGGCGCGGATGAAATCGGTCTGGCGGCACAGGAACGCGGGCGTCTGCAGCACGTCGGCGACTTCGGCCGCGAGCGGCACTTCGTCTTCCGTGTGCACGTCGGTAAGGATCGGCACGCCGAGCTCGCGCTTCACCTTCGCGAGGATCTCGAGGCCCTTTTGCATGCCCGGACCGCGAAAGCTCGTGCCGGAGGAGCGATTGGCCTTGTCGTAGCTGCTCTTGAAGATGAAGTGGATGCCGAGTTCGCGCGTGATCGCCTTCAGTTGTCCGGCGACGTCCATCTGCAGTTGCTCGGACTCGACCACGCAGGGGCCGGCGATGAGGAAGAAGGGCTCGGCGAGTCCCGCTTCGAAGTCGCAGAGTTTCATTACGCGACCGCCTTCAGGCCCGAACCCTTCTTGCCGCTTTGCACCTGGTGTTCGCACGCCGCCTGGACGAAGGAGTTGAAGAGCGGGTGGCCGTCCCACGGCGTGGACTTGAATTCCGGGTGGAACTGCACGCCCATGAACCACGGGTGCACCGCCTGCGGCAACTCCACGATCTCCGTGAGATGCTCGCGCTGCGTGAGCGCGGAGATGACGAGGCCCGCTTCGCGCAGGCGGTCGAGGTAGTGCACGTTCGCCTCGTAGCGGTGGCGGTGGCGTTCCGTCACCACGTCGCCGTAGATGCGGTGCGCGAGCGTGCCGCGGGACACGTCGGAGCTCTGCGCGCCCAGGCGCATCGTGCCGCCCAGGTCCGACGTTTCGCTGCGGCGCTGGATGCTGCCGTCGTGGTCCTGCCATTCGGTGATGAGCGCGATCACCGGATGCTGGCAATGCGGATCGAATTCGGTGCTGTTTGCGCCGGGAAGTCCCGCGACGTCGCGGGCGTATTCGATCGTCGCGACCTGCATGCCCAGGCAGATGCCGAGATAGGGCACCTTGTGCTCGCGCGCGAAGCGCGCCGCCGCGATCTTGCCTTCGATGCCGCGCTTGCCGAAGCCGCCCGGCACGAGGATCGCGTCGAAGCGGCCGAGCTGGCCCGCGGTCTCGGGCGTGATCGTTTCCGAATCGACGTACTCGATCTTCACGCGCACGTGATTCTTGATGCCCGCATGCCGAAGCGCCTCGTTGAGCGACTTGTAGCTGTCGGAGAGATCGACGTACTTGCCGACCATCGCGATCGTGACTTCGCCGCGCGGATGCTCCTGCTCGTAGACGAGGTCGTCCCAGCGCTTCAGGTTGGCCGGCGGCGTGTTCAGGCGCAGCTTGTCGCAGATGAGGCCGTCGAGCCCCTGCTCGTGCAGCATGCGCGGGACCTTGTAGATCGTGTCCACATCCCACATGCTGATCACGCCCCAGCGCGGCACGTTGGTGAAGAGGCTGATCTTCTCGGCCTCGTCCTCGGGAATCTTGCGGTCGGCGCGGCAAAGCAGCGCATCGGCCTGGATGCCGATCTCGCGCAGCTTCTGCGCGGTGTGCTGGGTGGGCTTGGTCTTGAGTTCGCCCGCGGCGCTGATCCACGGCACGTACGTGAGGTGCACGAAGGCCGACATGTTCGGCCCCATCTTGAGCGACATCTGACGCGCGGCCTCGAGGAAGGGAAGCGACTCGATGTCGCCCACGGTGCCGCCGATCTCGACGATCGCGACGTCCGCTTCGCCCGGCGTGCCCGTGCCCGCGCCGCGGCGGATGAATTCCTGGATCTCGTTGGTGACGTGCGGGATCACCTGCACCGTCTTGCCGAGGTAGTCGCCGCGGCGCTCCTTCTCGAGCACGCTCTTGTAGATCTGGCCGGTCGTGAAGTTGTTCGCCTTGCGCATGCGCGTGGTGACGAAGCGTTCGTAGTGGCCGAGGTCGAGGTCGGTTTCGGCGCCGTCGTCCGTCACGAACACTTCGCCGTGCTGGAACGGCGACATCGTGCCGGGGTCGACGTTGATGTACGGATCGAGCTTGATGAGGGTGACTTTGAGGCCCCGCGACTCCAGGATCGCTGCGAGGGAGGCTGAGGCGATTCCCTTGCCGAGGGAGGACACCACACCGCCGGTGACGAACACGAATTTGGTCATGTCGGTTCGGAAGGGAAACTTCCGCTTCGGTGGTAAAGCAGGATTATACGGGCCGGGTAACATCCTGAGCCATGACGGACCTCACCGGCAAGCACATCGTCCTCGGCCTCACCGGCGGCATCGCCTGTTACAAGAGCGCGGAACTGTGCCGCGGGCTCGTGAAGGAGGGCGCGACCGTGCAGGTCGTCATGACCGAAGCCGCCGAGCAGTTCATCACGGCCGTCACGATGCAGGCGCTGTCCGGCCGGCCCGTCTACACATCCCAGTGGGACGCGCGCGAGCCCAACGGCATGCCGCACATCAATCTCTCGCGCGAAGCCGATGCGATCCTGATCGCGCCTTGCAGCGCCGACTTTCTGGCCAGACTCGTGCAGGGGCGGGCCGACGAGCTGCTGTCGCTCCTGTGCCTCGCCCGCCCGGCCGAGCGCGTGCCTTTGCTCATCGCGCCCGCGATGAACCGCGAAATGTGGGCGCATCCCGCGACCCAGCGCAACATGGCGCAATGCGCGGCGGACGGCGCGCGAATCCTCGGCGTGGGCACCGGCTCCCAGGCATGCGGGGAAACGGGCGACGGTCGCATGCTGGAGCCCGAACAACTGCTGGAAGACGTGATCGCGTCGTTCCAGCCGAAGGCGCTCGCGGGCAGGCGCGTGCTGGTGACCGCGGGGCCGACCTTCGAGGCGCTCGACCCGGTGCGGGGCATCACGAATCTGTCGTCGGGCAAGATGGGCTTTTCGATCGCGCGCGCGGCGCATGAAGCGGGCGCGCAAGTGATGCTCGTCGCGGGGCCCGTGAGCCTCGCGACGCCGCGCGGCGTGCGGCGGGTGGACGTGAAGTCCGCCCGCCAGATGCTCGAGGCCACGCTCGGCGGCGTGCCGGCGGCCGATGTCTTCATCGCGACTGCCGCCGTTGCCGACTGGCGCCCTGCCGAAGAAGCGCGGCACAAGATCAAGAAGGACGGCTCGGGCGAAGTCCCGCACGTTCGCTTCACCGAAAACCCCGACATCCTCGCCACCGTGGCGCGGCACGAGCGCGCGAAGTCCGGCGCCCTTTACTGCGTGGGTTTCGCGGCCGAAAGCCACGACCTCGTGAGCAACGCGCAGGCCAAGCGCGCGCGCAAGGGCGTGCCGCTCATCGTGGGCAACATCGGCCCGGCCACCTTCGGGCAGGACGACAACCAGCTCCTGCTCGTGGACGAGCGCGGCGTGCAGGAATTGCCGCGTGCTTCCAAGCTCGTCCTGGCCCGGCAGCTCGTCGCCGAAATCGCGAGACGCATCGGCGCCTGAATCGTTGAATCCTCGAATCCCGGAAACCCCATGAAGATCGAAGTGAAGATCCTCGACCCGCGCATGGTCGACCAGTTGCCCGCCTACGCGACCTCCGGCAGCGCGGGGCTCGACCTGCGCGCCTGTCTCGACGAGCCGCTCACGCTTGGCGCGAACGAGTGGAAGCTGGTCGCCACCGGCATCGCGATCTGGATTCGCGACCCGGGCTACGCGGCGATGATCCTTCCGCGCTCGGGGCTCGGGCACAAGCACGGCATCGTGCTTGGCAACCTCGTGGGGCTCATCGACAGCGACTACCAGGGCCAGCTCATGGTGAGCGCGTGGAACCGCAGCGACACGCCCTTCACGTTGCAGCCGATGGAGCGGCTGGCTCAGCTGGTGATCGTTCCCGTGATGCAGGCCGAATTCAACGTGGTGAGCGACTTCCCCGCGACCGGGCGGGGCGCGGGCGGCTACGGCTCGACGGGCAAAGCCTGAGCCACCCGCTCCTACATCGATAGCCCCACGTTCCTACATCGATGCGCGGTCATGCCTGCGTGGCGCCGCGCGGCGCGGCTTTTCCAATCGAAGGACGAAGGCGGGCCCGGGGTGGGCTTCGCCGCCACGTTCTCGAAGGAGTTGAACAATGCGCACCCAGACCCGTCTTGCCGCTCTCGTTTCCTGCGGCATCGCGGCCGCGTCGCTCGCGGCCTGCAGCACGACCTATCCCGTGTCGTACAACACGTATCCCTCCACGACGACGACCGTGGTTCCCGCATCCAGCGTGCCGGTCGGCATGGAATACGGCCGCGTGACCAGTATCGAGTACCTGCCGGTCGGCTCCACGATGTCGTCGGGCCCGAGCATTCTCGGCGCGATCGTGGGCGGCGTGGCCGGCGCGGCGCTGGGCAGCACCATCGGCGCGGGCGCGGGCCGCACGGCCGCGACGGTGCTGGGCGGTGTGGGCGGCGCGGCGCTCGGCTCGCACATCGCGCGCAACGCGCAGGGCGCGACGACGGTGCCGGGCTATCGCATCACGATGCTCACCGACAGCGGCATCACGCGCGTCTACGAAGTCCCGGCGACGGGCGACCTGCACGTGGGCGACCGCGTACGCGTGGACGGTGGGGTGATTTACCGCGCGTGAGGGCGGCGACGCCGCGGCGCGTAAGGGCGACGACGCCGCGGCGCGTGAGGGCGACGACGCCGCGGCGCGTGAGGGCGACGATGCCGCGGCGCGTGGGCCCCACTCCGTCATTCCCGCGAAAGCGGGAATCCAGGGCGTTCGCAACTGCACTGGAACGCCCCTGGATTCCCGCTTTCGCGGGAATGACGACTGGGTGCCTTCGCGGGAATGACGGAGTGGGTGCCTTCGCCGGAATGACGGAGGGGGTGCCTTCGCCGGAATGACGAGCGGGCGCCAGAACGTCACGCCCTCATCCCACCTTGAAAAATGACGCGCCGGCGGTGCCGCGCTCGATCTCCTCTGGCGTCGCCTCTCTTACGCCCTCGACTTTCAGGTGCAGACGCAGCGCGATCCCCGCGAGGGGATGGTTGCCATCCAGCACCACGTCGTCCGGATAGATCTCGGTCACGGTGTACAGCACGTCCCTGGGCGCATCGGCGCTGCGCGCACCTTCGGGCAGGCCCTCGAAGGTCATGCCTTCCTCGAGCTCCTTCGGAAAGAGGGAACGCGGCTCCAGAAACACGCGCGACTCGTCGTAGTCGCCGAATGCGTCCCCGGGTTCCAGATGCAGGTCCACCCGGTCGCCCGGCTCGTGTCCCTGCAGCGCCTCCTCGATCTTCGCAAGGAGGTCGCCGCCGCCCACCAGGAATTCCACGGGCTCGCGCAGCGTATCGAGCTCTTCGCCGAGGGTGTCCTGCAGCCGCCAGGTGAGCGCGACCACGCATCGAGGGGTGACTTCCATGGGGGAGAATTGTCGCATCCGCAGCCCACCGCACCCATGGACATCGACCGACCCCTCGCCCTGCTCGGCGGCCTGACTCCCCGACAGTTCATGAAGCGCCATTGGCAGAAGAAGCCGCTTCTCGTGCGTGGCGCGGTCGAGGCGTTCCAGCCGCTCATGACGCGCAAGGAGCTCTTCGACCTCGCCGCGCGCGACGACGTGGAGTCGCGCCTCGTTGTACAGCGGCGCGGCCACTGGCGGCTGCGACGCGGGCCGCTGCCGCGCCGCGCTCTGCCCGCGCTCGCCGAGCCCGCGTGGACACTGCTCGTGCAAGGCGCGGACCTGCATCACCGCGGCGCCTACGAGCTGCTGCAGAGATTTCGCTTCGTGCCGGACGCGCGGCTGGACGACCTCATGATCAGCTGGGCCAGCGATGCGGGAGGCGTCGGGCCGCACTTCGACAGCTACGACGTCTTCCTGCTGCAGGCCGAGGGACGGCGCCGCTGGCGGATCGGGCGGCAACGCGACCTCACGCTGCGAGAAGGGCTGCCGCTCAAGATCCTCGATCGCTTCGAGCCCGAGGAGGAATTCGTGCTGGCGCCGGGCGACATGCTCTACCTTCCGCCGCGCTATGCGCACGATGGCATCGCGCAAGGCGCATGCCAGACCTACTCGATCGGCTTTCGCGCGCCCGCGCGCGGCGAGCTCGCGCAGGAGCTGCTGCAGCGCATCGGCGACGAAGCGCTCGAAGCGGCGGGCGAAGCGATCTATCGCGACGCCGGCAGCGGCCCGAGCGACTCGCCCGGCCGCATTCCCGAGCCGCTGCAGCGCTTCGCGCGCGATGCCGTCGCCGCCGCGATGAAGAATCCGTCGCTCCTCGAGCGCGCGCTCGGCGAATACCTGACCGAGCCCAAGCACAACGTCTGGTTCGAGGCGCGAAAGGCTGGTTTTCCGCTGCGCGCGGGCAAGGGTCTCGCGGGCGTTTGCGTCGAGCTGGACCCGCGCACGCGCATGATGCACGATGCGAGACACGTGTACGTGAACGGCGAAAGCTGGCGAGCGGGCGGGCGGGATGCGAAGCTCATGCGCAAACTCGCGGATGAGCGCAAACTCTCTGACAAGGACCTGACCCAGGCGGGCTCCGGCGCGTTGCGGCTGCTGCGATCATGGTGTGAAGCGGGCTGGCTTCACGAAAGGGGCGAGCATGAAGGAAAGCATGCAGCAAAGCATGCATGAAAGCGCAAGGAAGAGAGAGAAGACACAGGCGAAAGGGGCAAGCCGATGAGCGAGGAAGAAGCACAGGCGGCAACGGGCGGCGCGGCGCTGCCCACGCGGCGATTCGAGGGCCGGACCGAGTTCCAGCAGCTCGTGCGTGACGCGCTGGCCACGGCGGCGAAAGAGGGCTGGCGCGAAATCATCCTCGCCGACGCCACGTTCGAGGACTGGCCGCTTTACGAACGCGCCGTGGCGCAATCGCTGCAGCAATGGTCGGCCACGGGGCGTCACATGATCCTTCTTGCGAAGCGCTACGACGACGTCGTGCGGCGCCACGCGCGCTTCGTGACCTGGCGCCGGACGTGGGCGCACATCATCGATGCGCGGGCGTGTCCGGCGGCCGACCCGCTCGAGCTGCCGAGCGTGATCTGGAGCCCCGGCTGGGTGCTCGAGCGGCGCGACATCGATCGCTGCAACGGGTTTTGCGGCAGCGAGCCCGAGCGGCGAGTGGGCATGCGGCAGATGCTGGACGAGTGGCTGCAGAAGAGCACACCTTCGTTTCCGGCCACGACGACGGGGCTCTGAGCGCCTCCCGCGTGCCGCTCGTAAACACGTTTCGTGCCTATAATGTCAGGCTGAGCAGGGAGAGCTCGAGTCCCTCCTGCTCGGTCCCGCGCCGACGCATCCGCGAAGTCGCGCGACAATTTCCGGAAATTGTTTTTTCACCTGATCGGACATAAGGAAACCTGAAATGAAGAAATCGCTCGTCCTGGCGACGCTGATCGCAGCCGCCGCCTTGGCCGCCTGCGGCAAGAAGGAAGAGCCGGCGCCCGCGCCCGCTCCGGCCCCGGCTGCTGCCCCCGCGCCCGCTCCGGCGCCCGCACCCGCTCCCGCCGCCGACGCATCCGCAGCCGGCGGTTCGATGGCCGCAGCTTCGGGTGCTGCCTCCTCCGCGGCCATGCCGGCCGCAGCGCCCATGGCATCCGCTGCGAGCGGAACCAAGTAATCGGCTTCCAGCGCGATTACACGGAAGCCGCCCTTCGGGCGGCTTTTGTTTTGGCTAGCAGGTCAGCCATTCGCATCCCGTGCGCTGATCGGCCACATGGATATCCTCGGGCGCGCAACCGAGCGCATCCGCGAGTGCTTGGCGGGCCAGCCCAGGCGTGTTGTTCTGCTCGCTCAGATGCGCCGCCACCACCTGCTTCAGCCCCTGCGCGAGCAGGGCCTGCGCCGCGACGGCCGCCGCGCTGTTCGCGAGATGGCCCCACGCACCGCCCACGCGCTTCTTGAGCGACCAAGGATAGGACGAGGCGAGCAGCATCGCCTCGTCGTGATTGCATTCGAGCAGCAGCGTGCCGCAGCCGGCGAGGTGCGTCATCACGTGGGCAGACACATGGCCCAGGTCCGTGACGAGGCCGAGGGTGGCATTGCCGTCCGTGATGCGCAGTTGCAGCGGTTCGCGCGCATCGTGGGGCACGGTGAAGGGCGCGAGCCGCATCGGGCCCACGTCGATGGCGGCGCCGTCGCGCGCGATGCGAAGCAGACCCTCGCAGTCGGGGCTGCCGATCGCGTGCCACGTGCCGCCGCTCATCCAGAGCGGAATGCGTTCGCGCAGCGCGAGCTGCACGGCGCAGCCGATGTGGTCGCCGTGTTCGTGCGTGATGAAGATCGCATCGATGCGATCGGCGGTGAGGCCCGCCGCGCCGAGCCGCTTGTCCGCCTCGCGGATGCCGAGCCCGCAGTCGACGAGGACATGCACGAGCTCCGTGCCGCTTCCCACCTGCACGACGGTTGCGTTGCCGCCGCTGCCGCTTCCGAGGCTCTTGAACCGCAGCATGGTGCAGGCGAAGGATTCGCTTCAGGCGAACTTCGACAACGCGCCGTCATTCCCGCGAAGGCGGGAATGCAGGGCGTTCGGAAGCCCCTGGATCCCCGCCTTCGCGGGGATGACGGCAGGGGGCGACCAAGGCTCGAGGCTCTTTCATTTGAGATCGTCCGCGATCACCTGCACGATCCGCTGCGCGGTCGGCGACGTCTCCGGCGCGCCCTTCTCGTTGAGCACCGACACGGTCGTCTTCTGCCCCACGCTCTTGAGCGCGATGCGGTACTTGAGCGGGGACTCGCTCTTGTCGCTGCCGAAGTGGAACAGCCTCGCGATGAAGCCCTGCTCCTTGCGGTCGGGGCTCGGCGGCACGTAGCGCACGAAGTACGTGCCGGCGCTGCGGTCGCGGTCTTCCACGGTGAAGCCGGTGCGATCGAGCGCAAGGCCCACCCGGCGCCACGCTCGGTCGAACCCTTCGTCGATCTCGACGGCCGGCAGATTGTTGACGGTGACCACGCGCGACGTCGAAGGCTCGGCGCCACCCGCGACGAGCGCCTTCGACTGAGCCTGCGGAACGCCCAGGCGCACCATGAGCCGGCCGAGGAACTCGGCCTCGAGCTCGGGGTCGGTCGGTCGCGGCTGCCACACCGTGCGGTCTTTCTGCGCGCTGTCGTACACCTCGATCATGCCGCGATGGCTGATGTAGATTTCAGTGCCGCCGTTGGGGCTGCGCTCGAATCGTGTGCGGAACTTGTCGCGTTCGGCCGTGGAGTAGACGGAGTCGATGAGCTTGCCCAGCGTATTGCGGATGAGGTCCTGCGGAATCTTGGCGCGGTTTTCGGCCCAGTCGGTTTCCATGATGCCGAGGGTGGGCTGATCGGTCACGATCAGGAAGCCGCTTTCCTGCCAGAAGTCGCGCACCGGCCCCCAGAGCTGGTCGGGGGGGCGGTTGACCACCAGCCAGCGCTGCGAGCCGGAGCGCTCGATGCGCACGTCGCCGATGGCCGTGGCCGCGGTCGGCAGGCCGGCCACGGTTTGCCCCGCGGCGTAGCTGCTCGCGGTGACGGGCCCGCTGCCCGGCACGATGTAGCGCGAATCGCGCGAGAGCTGCGTGAGGTCGGGCGGCACTTCGAGCGACTGCCCCTTGGAGGCGCTCTTGTAGTCGACCTTGTCGCCTTCCAGAAAGGAACACGCGCTCAGTGCCGCCACAGCCAGCATGGCGGCGGCGAGCGCGCCGAACTTCTCGAATTGCTTCACTTGCATCATCCCCTCTAGTGGATTGGCTTCGCGTACCGTGCCCGGCCTTCAGGCGAGAAGGCCGCTCGCGCGCAGCGCCTCTTCGACGGCCGGCTGGTTCGCGCTGGAAAGCGGCGTCATCGGCAGGCGCAGCGCGCCGCCCATGAGGCCCATGCGGGCCATCGCCCATTTCACCGGAATCGGGTTGGCTTCGCAGAACAGGTGCTTGTGCACCGGCATCAGCTTCAGCTGGATTTCCATCGCGCGCTTCGCATCGCCCGCGACCGCGGCCACGCACAGTTCGTGCATCAGGCGCGGCGCGACGTTGGCCGTGACGCTCACGTTGCCGCGGCCGCCGCACAGCATGAGGGCGACGGCCGTGGGGTCGTCGCCCGAATAGATCGAAAAGCCCGGGGGGGCCTCGCGAATGAGCCACTGCGCGCGCGCGATGTCGCCCGTCGCTTCCTTGATGCCGACGATGCCGGGCACCTGCGCGAGCCGCAGCACCGTTTCGTGATGCAGGTCCGCGACGGTGCGCCCGGGCACGTTGTAGAGAATGGTCGGCAGGTCGATGGCTTCGGCGATGGCCCTGAAATGCCGGTACTGGCCCTCTTGTGTCGGCTTGTTGTAGTAGGGCACGACCTGCAGCTGGCAGTCCGCGCCGACCGATTTCGCGTAGCGGGCGAGCGAGATCGCCTCTTTCGTCGAATTGGCGCCGCACCCCGCCATGATCGGCACGCGGCCGCGGGCCTGCTCCACCGACACGCGAATGATCTCCTGGTGCTCTTCCACATCGACCGTGGGCGACTCGCCGGTCGTGCCGACCACGCCGATGCAGTCGGTGCCTTCGGCGATGTGCCAGTCGATGAGCCTGCGCAGCGCGGCGTAGTCCACGCTGGCGTCGTCTTGCATCGGCGTCACCAGGGCCACGATGCTGCCGGTAATCGGTGCCATCTACTCTCGTCTTCCAGGGAAAGGCGCATTCTACCTAGAGCGGGTAGCGCCCCGGTCCAGGGGACAGCCCGGGGCGCACGGCGGCGACTCTCTGCACGAAGCGCGGCGGGCCGTCGAGGAAGCCGTCCTCGTAGGCCACGATGCGAAGGCGCTCGCAGGCCGCGAGCAGTTCGCCGTGGTTCAGAAGGAACTCGGGGCGGGAGGGCTTGCCTAGCGTTTCGTTGCCGGCGGCGAAGGTCTCGTAGAGCAGCACGCCGCCCGGCGCGAGGGCCGAAACGATCGAAGGCAGCAGCGCGCGCCAGAGATAGTTCGTGACCACGACGCAGTCGAAAGTTCGGCTCGCGAACGGCCACGGGCCATTTTCGATGTCGGCCTCGACAGCCTCTCCGACCGAGGCGGCGGCCGCGATGGCTTCCCGATCGCGATCGACGCCCGTGACGGCGTGGCCGCGCCCCGCGAACCAGCGCATGTGCCGGCCGCGCCCGCAGGCGACGTCGAGCACGGTGCCGCCCGGCCGTGGGAGATGGCTCCAGCGGCGAATCCAGTCGGAAGGTTGATCGTTCGCGTGCATGCGGTGGTCGTCGTCATTCCCGCGCAGGTGGGAGCCCAGGTGGATGCGAAGCGTCGGGATGGCGCTTCGCATCGTCGTCATTCCCGCGCAGGCGGGAATCCAGGTGGATGCGAAGCGTCGGGATGGCGCTTCGCGATTCAGTTCGGCTTCATTTCGTCCTTCAGCGCTGCGAGCGCCATGTTCTCGACGACGCCCGGCGCGAGGAGTTTCAGGAAGCGCCCGAGCTTGCCGCGCGCGGTCATCACCACTTCGCGCTTGCGAGCGTCCATGCCCCGGATGATGAGGCGAGCGCATTCCTCGACGCTCATCGCATCTTCTTCCTTCAGGCCGCTTCGGCCCGCGGCTTCGCCCTTCGCGTCGTAGCCGCGATGGCGCGTCTGCGTGGCGACCACGCCGGGGTAGGCGAGCGTCACGCTCACGCCCGCGCCCTTCAGCTCGGCGCGCAGCGCCTCGAAGAACCCCGCCAGCGCGAACTTCGTCGCGCTGTACGCGTTGCGCCCGGGCACGCCCACGAGCCCCGCAAGCGACGAGACTGCGACGATGCGTCCCCGGCTTTGCTTGAGGTGGGGCAGGGCCGCGTGCGTACACCACACCGCGCCCCACAGGTTCACGCGCATCAGGGATTCGTACCAGTGCAGGTCCTCGGCCCGCACGTCCTCGAAGAGCGCGTGCGCGGAGAGGCCCGCGTTGTTGACGAGCGCATCGATTCGCCCGAACTTCCCGACGGCGCGCGCGATGAGGTCGCGGCATTGCGCTTCGATCGAAACGTCCATCGCCACCGTGATCGCCTGCGCGCCGCTTCGCGCGCATTGCGCCGCGACGGCGTCGAGCTTCTCCTGGCTGCGGCCCGCGAGGACCAGCGCTGCTTCGACCCTGTGCGTGGCGGCGAGCTGCCGGGCGATCTCGGCGCCGATGCCGTCGGACGCGCCGGTGATGACGAACGTCTTCATGGGCGAACTGTAACGCCCGGCGCGGGCAGCTGCCGTGGCTGCTGGTAGGCCGCCGGGTGCGATGCTCGCGTCGCGTAGTCGACGCCGCTCAGGCCGGCGAGGACGAGCCACATCGCAAGCCCCATCGCCGCCACGATGCGAACCGCCACCGAGCCGCGTGCGAGCCGCATGAAAAGGGCAACCACGATGGCCGACTTGGCGATCGCGATGCCGAAGCTCGCCACCGCATTGCCCGCGCCCAGCGCGACATACGCACTGCCCAGGCTCGCGCACATCAGCACGATGAGGGCGATCCACGCGAGCAGCAGGTGCCGCGCATGACGGGCGAAATCCTGTTCGTTCACGAGTGCCGGTCCACGAGATAGATCATCGGATAGAGAAAGATCCACACGACATCCACGAAGTGCCAGTAAAGCGCCATCGCCTCGATCCGATTCGCGCGCGCCCAGGGCCGCGCACTCGAGCAGCCCCAGGCGAAGACGCTCACGCCGGCAATGCCGATCGCGAGGTGGACGGCGTGCAAGCCGGTCATCACGAAATAGAGCCAGAAGAAGAGCTCGGCGCCCTCTTCCCCGAGCGAGAAGCCCAGGCGCGGCACGAGATGCTCGTACCATTCCTTGCGGTATTCGACGCCCTTCACCGCGAGAAACGCGATGCCGAGCGCCGCCGTGAGCCACAGCAGGCGTGCCGCCCAATGCCTGCGCGGCGCGTACTCGCTGCACGCGTGCGCGAGCGCGATCACCGCGCTGCTCGTGAGCAGCAGTGCGGTGTTGACGGTGCCGAGCACGACGTCCGTATGGCGACTCGCGATCGCGAACCCCTGCGGCCAGTGCGTGCGGCCGTAGAAATAGGCCAGGCCGAGCCCGCCGAAGAAAAGCACCTCGGTCGCGAGGAACACCCACATGCCAAGCCGTCCGACTTCGGGCGGCAGCAGCGCCTCTTCGTTGCCCGGATGGCGCGGGTCCGCGATGGGAAAGCTCTGCGCCGTCACGAGGCCGTCTCCACCGGCGCGGCCGGATCGTAGTCGTAGGGCGCGCCGGGCGCGGGCGGCGGTCTCGGGAAGTTGCGCGTGGGCGGCGGCGAAGGGGTCTGCCACTCGAGCCCGGTCGCATCGAACGGGTTCGCCGCGGCGCGGCGTCCCGCGAACAGGGACCAGCCGAGATACGCGAGCGGCAGCACATACGCGACCGCGAGCACGGCGGCGCCGCACGACGAGAACACGTTCAGCAGCTGGAACTCCGGCGGATACGTGTGATAGCGCCGCGGCATCCCCATCGCGCCCAGCACGTACTGCGGAAAGAAGGTGAGATTGAATCCGAGGAACGCGAGCACCGCCGCGATCCGCGCCCACATCTCGGGATACATGCGGCCCGTCGCCTTGGGCCACCAGAAGTGCAGCCCGCCGAAGTACGCCATCACCGAGCCGCCCACCATGATGTAGTGGAAGTGCGAGACGACGAAGTACGTGTCGGTGAGGTGCACGTCGAGCGCGAGCGACGCGAGGAAGAGCCCGGTGAGCCCGCCGATCATGAACAGGCCCACAAAGCCGAGCGCGTAGAGCATCGGCGCGTCGAACCGGATCGAGCCCTTGTACAGCGTCGCGGTCCAGTTGAACACCTTGATCGCGGACGGCACCGCGACGAGGAAGCTCAGCAGCGAAAACACCATGCTCGCCGCGACCGACTGGCCGCTCACGAACATGTGGTGGCCCCACACGAGAAAACCGATGCCCGCGATCGCGAGAATCGCGTACGCCATGAAGCGGTAGCCGAAGATGCGCTGCCGCGCGAAGCAGGGGATGATCTCGCTTGCCACGCCCATCGCCGGCAGCACCATGATGTACACGGCCGGGTGCGAGTAGAACCAGAAGAGGTGCTGGAAGAGCAGCGGGTCGCCGCCGTAGGCCGGATCGAAGACGCCGATCTGCCAGAGGCGCTCGGCGACGACGAGCAGCGTCGTGATGGCGAGCACCGGCGTGGCGAGCACGAGGATGATGCTCGTCGCATACATCGTCCACACGAAAAGCGGCAGCTCGAACCAGCGAAGGCCCGGCGTGCGCAGCGTGTGCACGGTGACGATGAAGTTGAGTCCGGTGAGGATCGACGAGAAGCCGACCACGAAGATGCCGACCAGCGTGACTGCGACCCACGAGTTGGAGAACATCGTCGAATACGGCGTGTAGAAGGTCCAGCCCGTGTCGACGCCGCCGAGCGCGAGCGCGAGCAGGACGATGAACCCGCCCGCCATGTAGAGATACCAGCTCGCGAGATTCAGGCGCGGAAAGGCGAGGTCGTGCGCGCCGATCATGAGCGGCAGCAGGAAGTTGCCGAGCACCGACGGGATGGAGGGGATGAGGAACAGCCACACCATGATCACGCCGTGCGCCGTGAAGAGCTTGTTGTAGGTGTCGTGCGAGACGAGCGAGCCGTCGGGCGTGAGGAGGGTAAGCCGGATCGCCGCCGCCGCCACGCCGCCGATGAAGAAGAACGACGTGATGCCGAAGGCGAAGAGGATCGCGATGCGCTTGTGGTCCTTCGTGGTGAGCCACGAACCGAGCGTGAAGCCGTCTTCGAGGTAGTTCATCGCGCGCCGCCTCCGGCGGCCCCGGTGGCGCGCAGATACGCGATGAGCGCCTGGATGTCTTCTTCGCTCACCTGCCCGGCGAAGGAGGGCATGACGGGCGCGAAGCCGGCCACCACGTCTTTTTGCGGCAGCAGGATCGAATCGCGCACGTAGTTGTCGTCGGCCACGAGGCTGCGGCCGTCCTGCAGGTGCACCGTGCGGCCGATGAGACCTTCGAGAAGCGGCGCGTGCACGGTCGAGGCGGCCGAATGGCAGCCGCTGCAGCCGAGCTGGCGGAATCGCGCGAAGCCGTATTGCGCGAGGGTCGGCTGCTCGAGTCCCGCGGCGAGCCACTTCGCGAACGCGGCGGGCTGCATCACGACGATGCGCCCCAGCATGCGCGAATGCTCGCTGCCGCAGTATTCGGCGCACAGGAGCGGAAACTCGCCGAGCTGCGTGGCGGTGAACCACAGGCCCGTGTAGCGGCCCGGCACGACGTCCTGCTTCAGGCGGAACGCGGGGACGAAGAAGCTGTGGATCGCATCCTGCGACGTCATCACGAGATGCACGGGCCGCCCGAGCGGCACGTGCAGTTCGTTGATCTCGCGCTTGCCGCTCGCGTGCTGCAGCTTCCACATCCACTGCTTGGCGACGACGTAGACCGGCAGTGCGTCGGCGGGTTCGCGGTAAAGGCCGGCGAAAACGTGTGCGCCCCAGGCGAAGAAGCCGAGGAAGATGGCGAGTGTCGCGAGCGTCCAGCCGATTTCGAGCGCCTTGGGCGCGGTGACCTGTCCTCGTTCGACCTGTGCGCCACGCCGATAGCGGATCGCGAAGACGAGCACCGTGCACGTGATCGCGAGCGCGGCCGTGCCGCAGATGGCGAGCAGCGCGAGAAAGAGCCGGTCGGTGGCGGGCGCGGCCGTCGACGCGGCGTGAACGAACGTGCCGAGCCCGGTGCTGCTCATCTCGATCGGCTCCCTGAAATGATCTCTCGGCGGCGCCAGCACCACGCGGCCAGCGTCGCGGCGAGCAGCAGCCCCACTGCGCGAAGGCCGTTCATCACGAGCGAGGTGTGCCGGCCCCACTGCGGATCGAAGTGGGCGCACAGAAGTGCGAGACCGCTGCTCGGTGCGCCGATGCGCGCGTCGCGCGCCGCCTTGACGGCATCGCGCAGTTCGGCGGCATCGAAACGGATGCCCGGAAGATAGCGAGAGATGCGGCCCTGCGGCGTGGCGACAATGACGGACGCCGGATGCGCGAAGCGCGAGGCCGCATCGCCGTTCAGCGCGGAAAAGCGCAGGCCCACGGCCTGTGCGAAGCGAGAGATGGCCCCCGCGTCGCCGACCAGCAGGTGCAGATCGGGCAGCGTCTCGCGCCGCTCGCCGCGCAGGAAGCGCGCATAGCCGAGGTCCGCATCGAGGCGATGCCGCGCGGTCTCGGGGGTGTCCTGCGGGTCGATGCTGATGCCGACGATGCGGACTTCATCGGCGCCGAGGCCCGCCGCCCGCGCGGCTTCGAGCAGGCCGTGCATGAGCAGGCCGCATAGCTGCGGGCAGGTGTAGTACCCGGGCACGACGAGCACCGTGCGGTCTGCAGTGAAGTAGTCTCCCAGCCGCACTGCGTGCCCATCGCTTTCGCCCAGCGGCAGGTCGAGCGGCAACTGCGCGCCGACGGCTTGTTCGAGAGCTGCATCCGGTGGCGCGGGCGTGGCCAGCGGTTGCGCCGACAGGTGCAGCGACAGCAGCAGCGCGGCGGCGAAGATGAGCCGTTTCAACGACTGGCTCCAGAGGCCGCCGAGGCCGTGGGCCGCGCCAGCATCGCCATCGCGGTGGCGATGGGCACGGAAGCGATGCCCTGCGCGGGGTCGATCCAGCCGCTCGCCTGCGATGCGCGCAGTTTCTCCGCTTCGTATCGCTCGCGCTCGATCCGCGGTGCGCTCGCGAGGCGTGGCGCGTCGGCGGAAACCGGCAGAGGCAGCCGCACGCGGTCCTCGCCGGGCAGGACCTGCCAGTGGCCGAGCAACATCATCGCCACACCCACGGTCGCCACGACGACCAGCATCACGATCGCACCCACGCAAGCGATGCGGCGTCCCTGCAGGTCATGCGTGGGCATGCATTGCCTCCGTCGCGGGTTCGGGCGCAGGCCGCAGCAGCAGTGCGACGCCGACGAACATGGCCGGTGCGATCCACAGCCCGTGCAGGCCATGCGGATCGACGGATGGCAGCACGAGCCACACGGTGTCGAGCGCCGATGCGCAGAGCACGACGAGCGCCACGGCGCGAAGCCGCCGCGGCCTGTCCTTCACCGACCGGAAGAGCAAGGCGAGCGTGGGCACCGCCAGTTGCAGCACGACGAGCGCCAGCGCCGCGAAGCGCCACCCGGATTGCAGCCGCGGCACGAACCACTGAATTTCGCGCGGCAGGTTCTCCGCCCAGATCACGAGGAACTCCATGAACGCGAGATACGCCCATACGAGCGTCCACATCAGAAGCAGGTTGCCGAGATCGCGCGCGACCGGTGGGTGCCCCGCGGACGGTACGCGTTCGGCCGACGGCAGTCCGCGCGCAGCGGCCAGCACGGCGAATGCCGACCCCCCCAGCGCCTGCGCCGCGAGCACCCGCAGGCCGAAGCCCGTGCTGTACCAGCCGGGAACGAGCGACATCAGCAGGTCCACCGATGCGAGCGACGTCACGGCCGCGTGGACCATCATCGACACCGCGGCGCGCTGCTTCGACAGAAGCGATGCCGGCCGGCACAGCCATGCCCACGCGATCGCGTAGAGCGCGAGTCGTGCCGCGAAGAACGGCTCGGAGAGCCACGCTTCGACGAAGCCGGGCTGCCGGATGTCCGTGAGCCACGCGCCGCGTGGCTCCGCCGCCCAGGGATAGAGATGGGAAAGCCCCGCGAGGATCGGCAGCGCACCGAGCAGCAGCCATGGCACGCGCGATCCGAGGGCGAGTGCCGCAGGCACGATGCGCTCTCCCCACGAGCCGCCCGCGAGGCGATGCATCCATGCATTCGTGAACGCGCCGAGCGCCAGGCCGAGGGACCACCACCATGCCGCGAGCCAGCACGCGAGGAACATCCTCGCGTCGACCGCCCAGCCCGCGAGCGAGAGCGCGAGCAGCGCGCATCCTGCCGCTTTCCACCGGTTCATCGCGCGGCTCCCGATGCGCCCGGCAGGGCGGCCCGCTGCCGACGCGCATCGGCAGGCAAGGAAGCGGTCTTCACGTTCCGGCTCAGCTGAAGCGCGCGGATGTACGCGACGATCGCCCAGCGGTCCTCGGGCGTGATGCGGTCCGCGTACGGGTACATCACGCCGTAGCCGTTCGTGATCACGTCGAAGAAATGCCGGTCGGGCGCGTCGCGCAGGCGCTGCTCGTGATAGGAGGGCGGCCGCGGGAAGCCACGCCGCACCACGGGCCCGTCGCCATCGCCGAGCGCGCTGTGGCAAGGCAGGCAGTAGATCGAGTAGCGTTCCTGCCCGCGCTTCAGCAGCGCGAGCGTCATCGGCGCGGGGCCGCTCGCGGCGTTTGCAATCTCGCGAGCGGCCAGTTCCTCCCGTCCGCCGCGCCCGCTCGACGTGGCGGAGCGCTCGCCGATCGCCGCGGGCACACTGCCTTCGGGGGGAGGCCGCATCGATTTCGTGTCGGGGAAAAGCGGGCTCGCTTCGCCGGTGTCGTACCGGGGTTGCCGGTACATGTCCTTCATCTGCCGCTCGCACGCCGTGAGCGCGCAGCAAAGCGCGCAAGAAATCCCGAGCAAGTCGAGCCGCATCATCGCGGCACCTCGATGCAGCGCAGCGGCCGCGACGCTTCGAGCAGACGCAGGGCCGCTTCGCGATCGAAGCCCGGCTCGTCGCTGCGCAGGCACAGGAAGAAGCGGTTGCGGCTCGCGAGGTCGAAGTCCGGCGCGTCGAAGACGGGATGCCGCAGTCGCGGCAGGCCATTGCTCCACAGCATCGCGACCGCGGCCGAGAGCGCCGCGCCCAGCACCGCCAGCTCGAACGTGACGGGCACGAACATCGGCCAGCTGTCGAGCGGTCGCCCGCCGATGTTCAGCGGAAAGTCGATCACCGCCGAATACCATTGCAGGCCGAATCCGAGCACCGCGCCCGAGAGGCCGCCCAGGAACGTCGCGAGCGGCACGCGGTCGCGTTCGAATCCGAGCGCTTCGGCCAGGCCTTCGATCGCGAAGGGCGAATACGCCTCGGCGTGCCGGTACCCCGCCTCGCGCACCCGCCGGGCTGTCGCAAGCAGCTGATCGGCGGTCGAGAACTCGGCCATGATGCCCCACGAGCCGTGCATCACGCGCCTTCCTTCGCGCTTTCGCGCACGAGCTGCCGCATCTCGGAAATCGAGATCGCGGGCAGCAGCCGGATGAAGACGAGAAAAAGCCACGCGAAGGTCGAGAGCGAGCCGAGCAGGAACACCCAGTCCCAGAACGTCGGAACGAAGAGGCCCCAGGACGAGGGCATGAAGTCGTGGTGCAGGCTTTGCACGACGATCATCACGCGCTCCATCCACATGCCCGCGTTGATGACGAGGCTCAACGCGAAAAGCAGCCAGGCGCTTCGCCGCGCGCGGCGCCACCAGAGCACCTGCGGTGCGAGCACGTTGCACGCGAGCATCGTCCAGTACACCGGCGCGTACGCGCCGTGCCAGCGATCCAGCGTCATCGCGATCTCGAACTCGTCGCCACTGTAGAACGCGACGAAGGCTTCGCTCGCATAGCCGTACGCCACGAGCGCGCTCGTGGCGAGCAGCACCTTGCCCACATGGTCCAGATGGACCTCGGTGATGAAGTCGTGCAGGCCGAATGCGCGGCGCAGCGGGATCGCGAGCGTGAGCACCATCGCGAAGCCGGAAAACAGCGCGCCCGCCACGAAGTACGGCGGAAAGATGGTCGAGTGGTAGCCCGGCGTGTTGCCGATCGCGAAGTCGAGCGACACGACCGAATGCACCGACACCACGAGCGGCGTCGCGAGTCCCGCGATCAGCAGGTAGGCGGACTCGTGCCGTGCCCAGTGCCTCGCTTCGCCCCGCCAGCCGAGTGCGGCGAGCCCGAACGCGATCCGCTTGAAGCGGCTTGCCGCGCGGTCGCGCAGTGTCGCGAGGTCCGGCAGCATGCCGAGATACCAGAAGAGGAACGAGACGAGGATGTAGGTGCCGATCGCGAAGAAGTCCCACACGAGCGGGCTGCGCCATTGCGGCCATACGTTCATGCGGTCGGGGTAGGGCGCGATCCAGTAGAAGAACCACGGCCGCCCGAGATGCAGGATGGGAAAGAGCCCGGCCATCGACGCGGCAAAGAGCGTCATCGCTTCGGCGAAGCGGTTGATCGACGTGCGCCAGCGCTGGCGCAGCAGCAGCAGGATCGCGGAGATGAAGGTCCCCGCGTGGCCGATGCCGATCCACCACACGCAGTTCGCGATGGCGAAGCCCCACGCCACGGGGATGTTCACGCCCCAGATGCCCACCCCCGTCGCGAACAGGTAGCCCATCGCGCACACGAACGCGATCGACCCCGCCATCGTCGCGAGGAACGCGGCCAGCCAGGGGCCGCGCAGCGGCCGCGTGAGGACGATGTCGGCGATCTTGTCGGTGATGCTCGCGTAGCCCCAGCCCGCGCGCAGCACGCCGATCTCGCGCGACACGGGAGAAGGCGCGGATGCCGGGCTCATGAGCCCTCCATCTCCTTCATCACCTGCGCATACGAGATCATGGCAAAAAGCGCCGTGCCGCCGACGATGTTGCCGGCGAGCGCCGGCAGCGCGAAGCCCGAGAGGAGCTCGCCCACGCCCAGCCGGCCCGCGAAGAGAAGGAGGAAGGCCTCGGCGCTTCCGGCCACGATGTGGGCGAAGCCGCCCGCGCCGATCACATAGGTCATCGCCGCGACGACGTGGAACTGCATGTTGCCCGCCGCCGGCATCATCCAGACGAGTGCCGCCATCAGGTAGCCCGCCGTGACGGCGCGAAGTCCCATTTCGAGCGGGCCGTAGTGCATCGACGCGCTGCTGATGGCGAGCATGTGCTCGCGCGTGCCCTCGGGCAGCACCGGCGTGAAGCTGCAAAAAAGCGCCGATGCGAACGTTCCCGCGAGATTGGCCGCGAGCACGATGGCCCACAGGCGCGCGGCGCGCCCGAAGTTGCGGCGCGTCGGCTCGGCCATGACGGGCAGCACGACGGTGATCGTGTTTTCGGTGAAGAGCTGCTGGCGCGCGAGCACGACCATGAGAAAGCCGATCGGGTAGCCGAGCGCGGCGACCAGTTCGCGCCACGGAGCATCCGGCAGGCGCTCGCGCAGCAGCGCCTGCGCGAGGAGCGAAAAACTGAGCGAGAGCCCGGCTGCGATGCCCGACCACCAGAGCGAGACGGCCGGGCGTTCCATCTCGTCGTTGCCGTTGCGCCGGACGATCTCGTAGATGATGGGCGTGCGAGGTGTCGTCTGCTCCTCCACGCGGTCGGCTTCGCGGTTGTCGCGTTCATCCATGCCTTCAGGCCTCGTCGCGCGGCGCGCCGCGAGTGCGCGCCAGGTAGGTGGTGCGCGGGCGGGTGTTGAGCTCGCCCAGCAGCTCGTAGTGGCGCGGCAACCGGCGCAGCCGCACGATCGCCGCGGCCGGATCGGCGAGGTCTCCGAAGTGGATCGCGCCCGCGGGGCACACGGCCTGGCACGCGGTGATCACGTCGCCGTCCTTCAGGGGCGCGCCGGTCGCCTGCGAATGCTGCCGCGCGCGCGCGATGCGCTGCAGGCAGTAGGTGCACTTCTCCATCACGCCGCGCTCGCGCACGGTGACTTCCGGATTGCGCTGCCCCTCGAGTGTCTCGGTCGTCTCGTCGCTGAACTGCAGGAAGTTGAAGCGCCGCACCTTGTAGGGACAGTTGTTGGAGCAAAAGCGCGTGCCGACGCAGCGGTTGTACACCTGCACGTTGAGGCCTTCGCTGTCGTGCATCGTCGCGCCCACCGGGCACACGAGCTCGCACGGGGCGTTTTCGCAATGCATGCAGGGCACGGGCAGGAAGATGCTGCCCGCGGGATCGGGCGCGTCGTAGCGGTCGACGCGAATCCAGTGCATCTCGCGCCCGAGCGCGACCTGCTCGCGGCCGACGACGGGGATGTTGTTTTCCGCCTGGCAGGCGATCGTGCAGGCGTTGCAGCCGATGCAGGCGTCCAGATCGATCGTCATGGCCCACGCGTGTTCGGCAGGCGGCTGCTTCGGATAAAGGCTCGGGCGAGGGGCGTGGTCGTGTTCCGCCGATTCGCCGGGCGCGACGGTGCGCGCCAGCTCGCGGCCGTGCTGGTCCATCGCGTGCTGCGTCACGGCGAAGTCGTAGGTGCCGGGCAGAAGCTGCAGACGGACGAATGTGTCGATACCGTTGTCGGCGCGCAGGGGATAAGCATCGAATCCGACACCGTTGCCCACGCGGCCCGCGTTCGTGCGCCCGTAGCCGAGAGGCAGCGTCACCACGCCTTCGGCATGGCCGGCCAGCACCCAGACCGGCGCGTCCGCGTGGTGCTCGCCGGCCGAGGCTCGCACGCGCTGCCCCGTCGCGACACCGAGCGAGCGCGCCGTCGCGGGGCCCATGAAGAGCGCGTTGTCCCACGTGAGTTTGGTGAAGGGGCGCGGCAGCTCCTGCAGCCAGCCGCTGTTGCCGAACCGGCCGTCGTGCACGGAAGGATCGGCGATGAACACGGCCGGCAACGCGCCCTCGGGCGGGGACGCGTGCGCGAGCGGCGCGATCGCGCTCGCATCGACCACGCGCAGCGCGAGCTGAGTGGCAGCCGTGCCTGCCACCACGCCCTCGCGCAGACTTTCGCGCCAGAACGCATCGAACGATGCGCCCGCGTGCGGCCGCCATTGGCGCTGCACGATGCGCATGCCGTCGCGCACATCGTCTGCCGCGAGCAGCGCGACGAGCTCGTGCGGCGAACGCGTGTCGTAGAGCGGCGCGATCGCCGGCTGCACCAGCGTCGCCGTGCCGTCGTGCGCAGGCGCGTCGCTCCACTGTTCGTAGATGTGCGACAGCGGCAGGTGCCACCGGCATGCGGCGGCGGTCTCGTCGCGATAGAGGCCGGCATGCACCGTGAGGCGCACTTTCGCGAGTCGCGCCGCAAAGCCCGGCGACGCGTCGTAAGCCGGATTCGCGTCGAGGATCACGAGCGTATCGACCGCATCGGCATCGATCGCCTGGACGAGCTCGGCGAGAGGGTGCGCCTGCGCCGCCATCGTGAGCGGGGCGATCCACTCGAGCGTGTGGCCGCCGGCGCCGAGCCGCTGATGCAGCGCATGAACGCGCGCGTGGCTCGAGGCCGCGAGGCACGCGCCGGGCACGAGCAGACTCTTCGGTCCCGAGGCACGCAGCGCCGCGACCATGCGCGCTTCGAAGTCGCGGATCGATGCATTGTCCGCGGGCGCGCCGGGCGATCCGCCGAGGGCAGCGGCCATGCGCATCACCATGGCATCGATCTGCGCGGGCGGCAGCGCGATGCGGTGGTCGGCCCGCGCGCCGAAGAGACCCGGCGTCACTTCAACCGCGAACACCTCCGCCGCGTTGCCCGCGGCGCGTTGCCGTGCCCAGTCGGCGGCGTGGCGTACCGCGCCCGCGCCTTCGGTGAAGGGGTCGCTCGCGAGCGCCACGATGCAGCGGGCGCGATCCAGGTGCAGCACGCCCTGGACCGGCTCGCCGAACGCCGCCATCGCGCCCAGTTCCGCGGCGCGGTCGTGCAGCGGCGCATGCTGGTACCAGCGCGCGGATGGAAAGCGTTGCAGCAGTCCGGCGAGCTGCGATCGAAGCGTCGGTGAGCCGACCGGGCCGGTGAGGATCGCGAGCCCTTCGCCGTGGCGCGCGTCGAGCCGCGCCCGCTCGGCGCGCCACGCGGTCTCGAACGCGGCCCAGCTCGCCGTCGACGCGGCCCCGTCCCTTCCGCGTTGCATCACCGCGGCCGAGCGATCGGGGTCCCACAGTTGCAGGACGGACGCCTGCGCGAACGCATCGGTCGCCCCCAGCGAAGAAGGATGCGCGGGATTGCCTTCGATCTTGATCGGCCGGCCGTCGCGCGTGCCGACGAGCACGCCCATCGCGTGGCCGTCGCGCACGAAGGCGCTCGCGTAGTAGATGGGCTCTCCGGACGCGCCCGCTTCGGGCATGTCCACCCAGGGGTGCACGGTGTCGCGAGGCGGGCGGCTGCACGCGCTGTTGGCGAGCGCGAGCGAAGCGGCCATGAGCGCCATCGCGCGGCGGCGGTTCACGGTGCCGGTCAGGCCGCGGTGAAAGGCGACGGGGTGCTCGTGCGAAGTCATCGGTGGCAGGTCGAGCAGTCGGTGAGGCGCTGTTGCGATTCGAGGTGCATCAGGCGCGCGAGGTTGGCTGCTTCGCTCGCGCTCACGGCCGTCGCGCGCGGATCGAAGATGCTTGCGCGCGGATGCAGGTGCGGCGCGGGGCTGCGATGGCAGTCGATGCACCACTGCATCTGCAGGGGCTTGGCGCGCCACGTGAGGGGCATCTGGTCGACGTGGCCGTGGCATTCGACGCACGCGACGCCCTTGGCGACGTGCACGCCGTGGTCGAAGTACACGAAGTCCGGCAGCGTGTGCACGCGCCGCCACGCGATCGGGATGCCCGTGCGGCCGCTTTCGTGCAGCGCGGCGAGCACCGGTGCGTCCGTGTAGAGCTGCGAATGGCAGGTGAGGCAGATGCGTGTGGAGGGAAATCCCGCGTGGCGGCTTGTCTCCACGGTCGTGTGGCAGTAGCGGCAGTCGATGCCGTCGTCGCCCACGTGGTGTTTGTGGCTGAAGGGAATCGGTTGCGCGACGGGCTCGCCGAGCGCCTGGTAGGCGGCTTCGCGCCAGGTGCCGAACGCCGGCACGCCCACGACGAGCCCGACAATGACGAGCGCGACAGTGGCCTGCGCGGCCAGCACGGCCCCCGGACTGAACACTTGGCGGCTGGCACGGGACTCGTTTGGCACTGCCCCGTGAATATAGGCCGAGGCGGGTGCGGTGGGTGAGCAGTGGCGGCGCCGTTACTTCACTGTCGCGCTGCGGCCCTCGCGGATGCGCAAGGAAGGCGATTCAGTGAAAGCAAGTCCAGATCAGATCGGACACAGAGACCATGACTTCGGGCCGCGTGTAGAGCAGGAACACGGCGGCCAGCACGGCCAGCGCGATGCCGTAGCCGAGCAGCGCTTTCATTTCACACGGGCTGCGGCACCGGTTGCCGCGCGATCGGCGTCTCGCGCACCGGCAGATTCACGATGCCCGCGAAGATGCCCAGCGCGATCGCGATGTACCACACGATGTCGTAGCTGCCCGTCTTGTCGTAGAGCAGGCCGCCCAGCCACACGCCGAGGAACGAGCCGATCTGGTGGCTCAGGAACACCGCGCCGCCCAGCATCGACAGATGCGCCACGCCGAAGATCTGCGCGATGACGGAAGTGGTGGGCGGCACGGTCGAGAGCCACAGGAAGCCCATCGCGGCGGAGAACACGTACACGGACGCGGGCGTGAGGGGCGCCCAGAGGAAAAGGGTGATCGCCACCGCGCGGGCGAAATAGATGAAGGAGAGAATGCGCGCCTTCGCGAGCCGCTGCCCGAGCATGCCGACGACGTAGGTGCCGAACACGTTGAAGAGGCCGATCAGCGCGAGCGCATAGCTTGCGACCTGCGGCGACAGGCCATGGTCCTTCAGGTAGCTCGGCATGTGCACGCCGATGAAGACGACCTGGAAGCCGCAGACGAAGTA
Source organism: Ramlibacter sp. (assembly GCF_035548915.1). Taxonomy (GTDB): domain Bacteria; phylum Pseudomonadota; class Gammaproteobacteria; order Burkholderiales; family Burkholderiaceae_C; genus Ramlibacter. The sequence goes on from NZ_DASZSE010000047.1 coordinate 117,411, forward strand.
GCCCGCGGTGAGCAGCAGGAAGCTCGGGTAGCGCACCGCTTCGCGCAGCGCCTGCCCGATGGTCTGTTCGCGCTTCGCGCTCGCGTGCCCGACGAAGCCCGGCTCGCGCAATCCGAATCCGAACGGCGCGATCAGAAGCGCCGCGGCGGCGAGCACGAGGAGCGCCTGCTGCCAGCCGATGCCGCCGATCAGGAAGCCTTCCACCGGCACCATGAGGAACTGCCCGAAGGAGCCGGCCGCGGCGGCCACGCCCATGGCCCACGAGCGCTTCTTCGGATCGTCGATCTGACGGCCGATCACGCCGTAGATCACGGGGTAGGTCGTGCCGGCCTGCGCGAGGCCCATGAGCACGCCTGTGGTGAGCACGAACATCGTGGGGTTGGGCGACAGCGCCATGCCCGCGAGACCGCCCGCATAGATCACCGCGCCCGCGGCGAGCACCTTGAACGCGCCGAACCGGTCGGCCAGCATGCCGATGAAGATGCCGAAGAAGCCCCAGGAGATGTTCTGCACCGCCAGCGCGAACGCGAAGGTCTCGCGCGTCCAGCCCTGCGCCTGCGTGACCGGCTGCAGCCAGAGGCCGAAGCCGTGACGGATACCCATCGACAGCGTGACGATCAGCGCGCCGCAGGCGAGCACGCGCGCGACGGAAAGTTTCGGGCTCGGCGTTTGCATGCCAGCGACTCTATCGGCGAAACCCTGTCCCTACCCGTCGTGAGGATGACAGAACTGTTGAAACTTTCGGCGAGGAATGATGCGCGGGGCGCATGGATTGTCACGCGGCTGGATGCGCATACAGCTTCCGCGGCGTTCGGGTCTACAATCGCCGCTCCGATCACGCACCGCATGGCCAGCAAACTTCCCACCGAATATTCCGAAGCGTCGATCCGGGTGCTGAAGGGCCTCGAGCCCGTGAAGCAGCGCCCGGGGATGTACACGCGCACGGACAACCCGCTGCACGTCATCCAGGAGGTGGTGGACAACGCGGCGGACGAAGCGCTCGCGGGTTTTGGCAAGCGCGTGAAGGTTGCGCTGCATGCGGACGGCTCGGTGAGCGTCGAAGACGACGGCCGCGGCATCCCCTTCGGCCTGCACGCCGAGGAAAAGGCGCCCGTGATCGAGCTCGTCTACACGCGGCTGCACGCGGGCGGCAAGTTCGACAAGGGCAAGGGCGGCGCCTACAGCTTCTCGGGCGGCCTGCACGGCGTGGGCGTCTCCGTGACGAACGCGCTGTCGAAGCGGCTCGAAGTGACGACCTATCGCGAAGGGCAGGTCGCGACCATCGCGTTTTCCGGCGGCGACGTGATCGAGCCGCTGCAGGTGCGCAAGGCCACGGCCGAAGACCGCAGGCAGGGCACCACCGTGCGCGTCTGGCCGGAGGCGAAGTATTTCGAATCGGTGCAGCTGCCCGCTGCCGAGCTCGCTCATCTCCTGCGAAGCAAGGCGGTGCTGATGCCCGGCGTCACGGTGCAGCTCACGCACGAGAAGACGCGGGAAACGCAGACCTGGCAGTACAAGGGCGGCCTGCGCGACTATCTGCTGCAGACGCTCACCGGCGAGCCGGTGATTCCGCTTTTCGAGGGCGAGGGCTTCGCGGACACGACCGACAACTTCGCCGAGGGCGAGGGCGCGCAGTGGTGCGTGGCCTTCACCGAAGACGGCTCGCCGGTGCGCGAAAGCTACGTGAACCTGATCCCGACCACCGCCGGCGGCACCCACGAGAGCGGCCTGCGCGACGGGCTTTTCAACGCGGTGAAGAGCTTCATCGAACTGCACAACCTGCTGCCCAAGGGCGTGAAGCTGCTGCCCGAGGACGTCTTCGCGCGCGCTTCGTACGTGCTTTCGGCGAAGGTGCTCGACCCGCAGTTCCAGGGCCAGATCAAGGAGCGGCTCAACTCGCGCGACGCGGTGCGGCTCGTCTCGAGTTTCGTGCGGCCGGCGCTCGAGCTCTGGCTGAACCAGCACGTGGACTACGGCAGGAAGCTCGCGGAGCTCGCGATCCGCGCCGCGCAGTCGCGCCAGAGGGCGGGCCAGAAGGTCGAGAAGCGCAAGGGCTCGGGCGTGGCCGTGCTGCCGGGCAAGCTCACCGACTGCGAATCGAAGGACGTCACGCACAACGAAGTGTTCCTGGTCGAAGGCGATTCCGCGGGCGGCAGCGCGAAGATGGGCCGCGACAAGGAGTGCCAGGCGATCCTGCCGCTGCGGGGCAAGGTGCTCAATACCTGGGAGGTCGAACGCGACCGCCTTTTCGCCAACACCGAAATCCACGACATCGCGGTGGCGATGGGGGTGGACCCGCACGGCCCCGGCGATGCGCCCGATCTTTCGGGGTTGCGCTACGGCAAGGTCTGCATCCTCTCGGACGCGGACGTGGACGGCTCGCACATCCAGGTGCTGCTGCTCACGCTCTTCTTCCGCCACTTCCCGAAGCTGATCGAGGCAGGCCACGTCTACATCGCGCGGCCGCCTCTTTTTCGCGTCGATGCGCCCGCGCGCGGCAAGAAGCCCGCCGCCAAGATGTACGCGCTCGACGAGGGCGAGCTCACCCACATCCTCGACAAGCTGCGCAAGGAAGGCGTGCGCGAAGGCGCGTGGACCATCAGCCGCTTCAAGGGCCTGGGCGAGATGAGCGCGGAACAATTGTGGGAAACGACGCTCAACCCGGATACGCGGCGGCTGTTGCCGGTGCGGCTGGGCAGCTTCGATTTCGTTGCCACCGAGGGCCTCATCACCAAGCTCATGGGCAAGGGGGAGGCCGCCGCGCGCCGCGAGCTCATGGAGCGGCACGGCGACGCGGTGGAGATCGACGTCTGAGGACGCCCGGCGACACATCTGAAGAGAGGCCGCACATGAACCCCGTTCAGCCTGCAGTCGAGCCCCTGGAGCGCATGCCCGCCCGCGTGCGCCTGCGCCCCACGATGTCCAGCGACTTGCCCTACGTCGTGTCGCTGGAGCAGGACCCGGAGAACCTGCCCTTCATCACGCCCTGGGAACGCACGCAGCACGAGGCGGCCATCCGCTTTCCGGACTTCCGCCACTTCATCGTCGAAGGCGGCGCGGGGCTCGAAGCGGTGGGCTTCGTGATTCTCGTGGGCTGCCGCAACCCCAATCAGTCGCTCGAGCTGAAGCGCATGGTGATCCACGCCAAGGGCGAGGGGTTCGGCCGCGCCACGCTGCGCATGGTGAAGAAGGTGGCCTTCGACGACCTCGGCGCGAACCGCCTGTGGCTCGACGTGAAGGCGCGCAACGCGCGCGCGCGTGCGCTCTACGACAGCGAGGGCTTCCTCGTGGACGGGGTGATGCGCGAAGCCGTGAAGACGTCCGACGGGTTCGTGTCGATGGTGGTCATGTCGATGCTGCTGCACGAATTCGCGGCTCGCCGCTCGGGCGGGCTGGAGATGCGCGCATGAAGCCCGCCGCCCGTGCAGCCGCCTTCGTGCTCGGGCTCGGCCTGGCTCTCGGGCCGCTTCTCGCCCGCGCCGAAGTGTGGGGCTATGTCGACGACAAGGGCGTTGCGCACTTCGCGGCCGAAAAGCTCGACGAACGCTACGAGCTCTTCTTCCGCGGCGGCGAGAGTTTCGACACCGCGCAGGGGCTCAACCTGCCGCGCGCGGTGCAGGTGCCGACGGCGCCGCCGAAGCTCATCGCCTTCTTCGAGGTGTCGCCCGCGTACCGGCAGGTGAAGCACCATCTGCGCGAAGCCTCGAAGTCGCAGGGCGTCGAGTACGAATTGCTGCAGGCGGTGATCGCGACCGAATCGGGCTTCGACAGCGCCGCGGTCTCGCCCAAGGGCGCCATCGGGCTCATGCAGGTCATGCCCGCCACCGCCGAGCGCTACGGCATCACCGCCGACCGCAAGCTGTCGGTGCAGAAAAAGCTCACCGACCCGCGCATCAACATCCGCACCGGCGCGCAGTACCTGCACGACCTGATCGGCATGTTCCACGGCAGCCTGGAGCTCGCGCTGGCCGCCTACAACGCGGGCGAAGGCGCGGTGCTGCGGGCGGGCCGCCGCATCCCCGACATCCGCGAGACGCAGAACTACGTGAAGACGGTGCTGCAGCTCTACGAAGTGCTGAAGCCCCCCTCGGCGGCGGCGGGCGGCCGCTCGCCGAGCCGCATCCGCATGGAGCTGCCCGCAGCGAAGCCGGGCACGCCTGCGGTGGGCGGCGCCATCGGCCGCGGCAACCTGCCCACCGTGGGCGCTCCCTCCTCCTCCGACTGGCCGGTGTGACGCCGCAGCCGCTTTCCGAGCCCGACGATCTCGTGGCCCTCGGCATCTTCGCGGGGGCGCAGGTGCTCGTCGTGCTCTTCAGCGTGATCAAGGCCAACGCCTACCGCGAACGCGCCTACCTCTTCCACGCGGCCGCGGTGATGATGGCCGTGCTCGCGGTGCAGAACCTCGCGGGCAAGCAGCGGCTCTTTCCGCAGGCCGTGCTGCTCGCGGTGATGGCGCTGGCGGGCATGCAGCTGCGCGATCTCATCGCGCATGCGGGCGGGCTGCGCCAGGCCAGGCGGTGGCTGGTGGGCGTGAGTCTCGGGTTGATGCCGGCGCTTGCGCTCGCGTCGATCCTCGAGGAGTGGGTGCTGCCGTTCGGCGCGCTCGCCTGGGGCGCTGTCGTCTGGATCGTGCTGCAGCAGGCCTGGCGCCAGAGCCGGCCCTGGGTCTGGTGGGTGCTCCCCGGCATGGCGTCGCTCGTGGCGGCGGCGCTCGTCCGGGGCGCTTTCGTGCTCGGCGATGCGGGGGAAGGGACGCTGCCCGTGGGCGGGCTCCTCACGCTCTGGGCGGCGTCCATCTATCTCGCGACCGACTGGCGCGGCCGGCTCTTCGGCGAGACGCGCGCTCGCATCGACGCGCGCAACACGGTGGACCCGCTCACGGGGCTTGCGATGCCGCTCATGCTGCACGAACGCATCCGCGCCGCGGCAACGATGATGCGGCGCTACGGACACCCGAGCGTGATCATGATGATCCACATCGAAGGCCTCGCGCGCCTCGCGCAGGAGTTCGGGCCCGAAGCGTCGGAGGCGGCGCTGCTCGCCGCGGCCGAACGCGTGCGCGAATGCGTGCGCGACGGCGACGTGGCCGCGCGCCTCACGCATTCGCGCATGGCGGTGTTGGCGGAGGGTCTGTCGCCGGCCGAAGGCGCGGCGAACGTCGCGAGCCGCATCCTCGTCGCGGGGCTCAGGGAGCCCGTGCCGTCGCTGCCGGCGGAATTCCTGCGGTTTCGCATCGTGCTCGCGCCGGTACCGGTGGAAGACATCTCCCCGAAGGCGCTGCTGCACCGCCTCGGCGCGCGGCTCGACCAGGAATTGCAATCGCCCACGGAGCGCCGCATCGTGACCGTGAGCAACGAGGAAGTCACCACGCAGGTGTGACGACGGGAAAGATGGAACAGGAACTGATTTCTTTCGATGGCCGGGGAGACCGCGGCGACGGCGGCGGCGATGGGAGCGAAGGCCTCGACCTCGCGACGTACGCGCAGCGCGCCTACCTCGAATACGCGCTGAGCGTGGTGAAGGGCCGGGCGCTGCCCGACGTGAGCGACGGCCAGAAGCCGGTGCAGCGGCGCATCCTCTATTCGATGTGGCGCATGGGCCTGGGCTTCGGCGCCGGCAACGCCGGCGCGAGGCCGGTGAAGAGCGCGCGCGTGGTGGGCGACGTGCTGGGCCGCTTCCATCCGCACGGCGACCAGGCCGCGTACGACGCGCTGGTGCGCATGGCGCAGGACTTCGCGCAGCGCTATCCGCTCATCGACGGGCAGGGCAACTTCGGCAGCCGCGACGGCGACGGCGCGGCGGCGATGCGCTACACCGAAGCGCGGCTCGCGAAGATCTCCAACCTGCTGCTCGACGAGATCGACGAGGGCACCGTCGAATTCGTCCTCAACTACGACGGCAGCACGCAGGAGCCGGCGGTGTTGCCGGCGCGGCTGCCCTTTACGCTGCTGAACGGCGCGAGCGGCATCGCGGTGGGTCTTGCCACGGAAATCCCGAGCCACAACCTGCGCGAAATCGCGCAGGCGTGCGTGGCGATGGTGAAGGACCCGAAGCTCACGGACGAGGAACTGTTCGCGCTGGTGCCCGGCCCGGACTTCCCCGGCGGCGGCCAGGTGATCAGCAGCGCCGCCGACATCGCCGATGCGTACACCACCGGGCGCGGCTCGCTGAAGGTGCGCGCGCGGTGGAAGATCGAGGACCTGGCGCGCGGCCAGTGGCAGCTCGTCGTCACCGAACTGCCGCCCGGCACCAGCGCGCAGAAGGTGCTGGAGGAAATCGAGGAGCTCACCAACCCGAAGGTGAAGGCCGGCAAGAAGGCGCTGTCGCAGGAGCAGGTGCAGCTGAAGCAGACGCTGCTCTCGGTCCTCGACGCGGTGCGCGACGAGTCGAGCAAGGACGCGCCGGTGCGCATCGTGTTCGAGCCGAAGACGAGCCGCATCGACCAGGGCGAGCTCGCCACCACGCTGCTTGCGCACACGAGCCTGGAGACCTCCTCGCCCGTGAATCTCACCGTCGTCGGACTCGACGGCCGGCCGGCGCAGAAGTCGCTGCGGCAGCTGCTTGCGGAGTGGCTCGAATTCCGCCAGCGCACGATCGAGAGGCGCTCGCGCCATCGCCTGGAAAAGGTCGACGGGCGCATCCACATCCTCGAGGGCCGGCAGCTCGTGCTGCTGAACATCGACGAGGTGATCCGCATCATCCGGGCCAGCGACGAGCCGAAGCAGGCGCTCGTCGCGCGCTTCGGGCTCACCGAGCGGCAGGCCGAGGACATCCTCGAAATCCGGCTGCGCCAGCTCGCGCGGCTCGAGGCGATCCGCATCGAGCAGGAACTGAAGGAGCTGCGCGAGGAAAAGAAGAAGCTGGAGGACATCCTGGGCTCGCCCGCCGCGCTGCGCCGGCTCATGGTGAAGGAAATCGAAGCCGATACGAAGCAGTTCGGCGACGAGCGCCGCACCCTGATCCAGGCGGAAAAGAAGACCGTGGCCGAAGTGCGCGTGGTGGACGAGCCCGTGACCGTCGTCGTGTCGCAAAAGGGCTGGGTGCGCGCGCGGCAGGGGCACGGGCATGACGCGGCGAGCTTCGCATTCAAGGCGGGCGACGGGCTGTACGGCACGTTCGAATGCCGCACGGTGGACACGCTGCTCGCGTTCGGCGGCAACGGGCGCGTGTATTCGGTGCCGGTTGCGACGCTGCCGGGCGCGCGCGGCGACGGGCAGCCGCTCACGACGCTCGTGGAACTGGAAAGCGGCACGCAGCTCGTGCACTACTTCGCGGGTGCGGCCAACGCGTGGCTGCTGCTCGCGAATTCGGGCGGCTACGGCTTTCTCGCGACGGTGGAGAACATGACGACGCGGCTGAAGGGCGGCAAGTCCTTCATCAGCGTGGGCGAGGGCGAGACCGTGTGCCGGCCGTCGCCCGCGAATGTGCCCGCGCCCGCGGGCGCGCAGCCGGGCGCGGCGAACGTGCCCGCGACGCACGTGTGCTGCGCCTCCACCGGGCGCCATCTGCTCACGTTCGCGATCGGCGAACTGAAGGCCATGCCCAACGGCGGCCGCGGGCTGATGCTGATGGACCTGGGGCCGAAGGAAGCGCTGGCCGGCGCGGCCGCTTACACGCGCTCGGTGCGCATCGGCGGCATCGGACGCGGCGACAAGCCGCGCGAGGAAGTGCTGGAGATTCGCTCCCTCAACAACGCGATGGGGCATCGCGGGCGCAAGGGGAAATCGGTGGACCTCGGCTTCAGGCTGACCACGGTGGAGAGAGTGGAATGACGCTCGGCTCGCACGACCGGGCCTCTTTCACGCGCGACCGCGAATTCGTTCGTTCGCGCGCCGATGAGGCGTGAATGGGTTGATGCCAGGCCGAGGTTCGTCTTCAGCGTGATTCCGCACCGAGACAATGGCAGGCGAATTCTTTCTGCCGCGCCGGGTCCGGCCGCGCACGTGCCCTGCGCACGAATTCCGCGGCGAACGACACTGCGCTCAGCACGAAGGGCAGCGCGAGCAGGAAGGCGAATTCCGGCGACAGGGCGCCGCACCAGTCCGTGAACTGGGTCCAGGCGAATGCAAAAGCGGGTTCCATGTGAAGCTCCTGATGACGCAAGAATAGGAGCGAGCCGGTCAAATCGGGATCAATGTTGGGGGCTTCGGCGTAAATGCCGCATTTACGTCGAAGGGGGCCGTCGCCTTCTCTTTCACGACTCCACGCAATGCTTCAGGAACCCCTCCGCCGCCGAGCCGAGCTTCTTTGCCCGATGCAACACGATTGCGAGCGCCCGCCGCATCGGCGGCAGTGACGTCGACAGCTCCACGAGCCAGCCACTCGCCACGGCGTCCTCCACCGCGAGCCGTGAGAGGCATCCGATCCCCATGCCGGAAGCTACTGCGCGCTTCACCGCTTCGTTGCTTCCGAGCTCCAGCTCCACTTCCATCTGCGGCAGGTTCGGGATCAGCCACCGGTCCGACGCCTCGCGCGTGCCCGAGCCGGGCTCCCGCAGTATCCACGTCGCCTGCTGAAGCGCGCGCGGCGACGCGCGGCGCCCCGCGAGCGGATGCTTCGGCGACGCGATCACGGTCAACTCGTCCGACCGCCAGCGCCGCACCGTGAGCGCCGGATGCGTGTGCGACCCTTCGATGAAACCGAGATCCGCCGTGAACGACGCCACCGCATCGAACACGTCGTGCGTGTTGGCGATGCGCAGGTGCACGTGGCTGCGCGGGTGCGTCGTCTTCCAGCGGCCGATCAGATCCGGCAGCAGGTATTCGCCGATGGTGTAGCTCGATGCGAGCCGCAGCGGCGCGGCATGCGCCGCCGTGAAGAGCGCTTCGGTCTCGACCGCCTGTTCGAGGATCGCGGCCGCGCGCGGCAGCAAGGCGCGGCCGTTCTCGTTGATCACGAGCTTCTTGCCCACGCGATCGAACAGCTGCACCCCCAGCACGGCTTCGAGCTCGCCCAGCGCATTGCTCGCCGCGGACTGCGAACGGGAGATTTCGTCCGCCGCGGCCCGCGTCGTGCCGCCGCGCGCGAGCGCCGCGAACACTTCGAGCTGGCGCAGCGTGAGGCGCAGGCGTTGATCGATTTTCCGGGTCAAGGCGAAGCGAATTATGCGCCACGCAGATCGGTCGTCGGCCCTAGCATCGGTCCATGGCGAAGCTGCTCTCTCGCGAACCGCTGCACGACCCGACGGCCAGGACGGACGGCGCGCGCGAAGTGAAGACGACCACGTGCTACATGTGCGCGTGCCGCTGCGGCATCCGCGTGCACCTGAAGGACGGCGAGGTCCGATACATCGACGGCAACCCCGATCACCCGATCAACAAGGGCGTGATCTGCGCGAAAGGCAGCTCGGGGATCATGAAGCAGATCTCGCCCGCGCGGCTCACGCAGCCGCTGCTGCGCAAGGCCGGGTCGGCACGCGGCGAGGGCCAGTTCGAGCCGATCACATGGGAGCGCGCGTTCGACATCCTCGCCGAGCGTCTTCAGCAGATCCGCAGCACCGACCCGAAGAAGTTCGCGCTCTTCACCGGTCGCGATCAGATGCAGGCGCTCACGGGTCTTTTCGCGCGCCAGTTCGGCACGCCCAACTACGCGGCGCACGGCGGCTTCTGCTCGGTGAACATGGCCGCGGGCATGATCTACACGGTGGGCGGAAGCTTCTGGGAATTCGGCGGGCCCGACCTCGACCGCGCGAAGCTCTTCGTGATGATCGGCACCGCGGAGGACCATCACAGCAACCCGATGAAGATGGCGCTCGGCAAGTTCAAGCGCGAAGGCGGCCGCTTCATTTCGATCAACCCGGTGCGCACCGGCTACTCCGCCATCGCGGACGAATGGATTCCCATCCGCCCGGGCACCGACGGCGCGCTCTTCATGGCGCTGCTGCACGAGCTGATCGCAAGCGGCCTCATCGATCGCGAGTTCCTGCAGCGCTACACGAATGCGCCGCAACTCGTCGTGCTCGACGAAGGCGAGCGGGAAGGCCTCTTCGCATTCGACCCGCTCGCGGGTCCGCCGGGCGACGGACGCAATCCGCACAACAAGCTCGCCTGGGATCTCGCGAGCGGCGCGGCCGTGCACGCGTACCCCGAAGGACTGGAAGAAGGCCGCGTGCTCGCGCTCGAAGGCCGCTACACATTGCCCGACGGAACGCGCGTCGCGCCTTCCTTCCAGCTTCTGCGCGAGCGCGTCGCGACGACCACGCCCGAGTGGGCGGCCGACATCACCGGCATCCCCGTCGAGCGCATCCGCCAGCTTGCGCGCGAGCTGGGCGTGACGGCGCTGCATCGCGGCTTCGAGCTGCCCATTGCCTGGACCGATGCCTGGGGCAAGCGGCACGCGACGACCCAGGCGCGCCCGGTGGCCTTCCACGCGATGCGTGGCCTCGCCGCGCATTCCAATGGCTTCCAGACCGTGCGCGCGCTCGCCGTGCTCATGAGTGTGCTCGGCACGATCGATGCGCCCGGGGGCTTTCGCCACAAGGCGCCGTATCCGCGGCACATCGTGCCGAACTACCGCGCGTTCAACGATCCCGCGATGGTGAAGCCGAACACGCCGCTCAATTCGGCGCCGCTCGGATTCCCCGCGAACCCGGAAGAGCTCGCGGTCTGCGACGACGGCTCGCCGCTGCGCATCGACCATGCGTTCTCGTGGGAGCATCCGCTCGCCGCGCACGGCCTCATGCACAACGTCATCACCAACGCGGTGCGCGGGGACCCCTACGAGATCGACACGCTCCTCATCTTCATGGCGAACATGGCGTGGAACTCCACGATGAACACGATGGAGGTGCGCGAGAAGCTCAACGCGAAGGGCGCGGACGGGAACTACCGCATTCCGTTTCTCGTGGTGTGCGACGCCTTCCAAAGCGAGATGGTCGCGTTCGCCGACCTCGTGCTGCCCGACACGACCTACCTCGAGCGGCACGACGTGATGAGCATGCTCGATCGCCCGATCTCCGAGTTCGACGGGCCCGTGGATTCGGTGCGCGTGCCGGTCGTGCCACCGACGGGGCAATGCAAGCCGTTCCAGGAAGTGCTGATCGAGCTCGCGTCGCGGCTGAAGTTCCCCGCGTTCACGCGCGAGGACGGGTCGCGCAAGTTCAAGGACTACCCGGACTTCATCGTCAACTACCAGGCGCAGCCGGGCCTTGGCTTCCTCATGGGGTGGCGCGGCAAGGACGGCACCGAACACCTGCGGGGCGATCCGAATCCGAAGCAGTGGGAGATGTACGCGAAGAACAACTGCGTCTTCCAGTACCACCTGCCCGAGGAGCAGCAGTACATGCGCAACTGGAACCGGCCCTACCTGGACTTCGCCATGGCCAAGGGCTGGCGCCAGCGCAACGACCCGGTGCAGCTTGCGCTCTATTCGGACACGCTGCAATCGTTCCGGCTCGCGGCGCAGGGCAAGTCGAAGGGGCGGCAGCCCCCGGACGCGCTGCGCGGGCGCATCGCGACCTATTTCGATCCGCTGCCCTTCTGGTATCCGCCGCTGGAGCACGAGTGCGTCGACGCGCAGAAGTACCCGCTCGCGGCCATCACCCAGCGGCCGATGGCGATGTACCACTCCTGGGATTCGCAGAACGCGTGGCTCAGGCAGATTCATAGCCACAACTACCTGCACGTGAATCCCGTGACCGCGCAGGCCGCCGGCATCGAGGATGGCGGCTGGGCCTGGGTGGAAAGCGAATGGGGCCGCGTGCGCTGCCTGGTGCGCTTCAGCGACGCCGTCGAGCCGGGCACGGTGTGGACGTGGAATGCGATCGGCAAGGCGTCCGGTGCATGGCATCTCGGCCCCTCGGCGGACGAATCGCGCAAGGGCTTTCTGCTGAATCACCTGATCAGCGAGGAGCTGCCCTTCGGCCAAGGCACGATCAGCAATTCGGACCCGGTGACGGGGCAGGCGGGCTGGTATGACGTGCGCGTGCGCATCCGGCCCGCGCCGGCCGAGGAGCCGCGCGAGAGCTTCCCGCAAGTCGCCGCCGTGCCCGCCGCGCCGGGCGTGCTCGGTGCCGGGCGCCACCGCGCGAACAGGAGATGACGATGCCAGCCGCACCTCGGGAAACCCTCGCGAAGCAACTCGCCCTCGTGATCGACCTGAACGTGTGCGTGGGCTGCCACGCGTGCGTCACGTCGTGCAAGGAATGGAACACGTCGGGCGCGGCCGGTCCGCTCACCGACATGAATGCGTACGACGCGCAACCCACGGGCACCTTCTTCAATCGCGTGCAGACGTACGAAGCGGGATCGTTCCCCGAGACACAGACGATCCACTTCCCCAAGAGCTGCCTGCACTGCGAGGAGCCGCCGTGCGTGCCGGTGTGCCCCACGGGTGCGAGCTACAAGAGGAAGGAAGACGGCATCGTGCTCGTCGACTACGACAAGTGCATCGGCTGCAAGTACTGCAGCTGGGCCTGCCCGTACGGCGCGCGCGAGTTCGACGAAGGCCGCAACGTGATGACGAAGTGCACGCTTTGCGTGGACCGCGTGTACGACGAGCATCTCGCCCCCGAGGATCGCAAGCCCGCGTGCGTGAAGGCCTGCCCGACGGGCGCGCGCCTCTTCGGCGACGTGAAGGACCCGCAGTCGGAGGTCTCGAAGGCGATCCGCGAGCGCGGCGGCTACTCGCTCATGCCCGAGTGGGAGACGAAGCCGGCCAACCAGTACCTGCCGCGCAAGATCACGCGAGCGTCATGAAGCCCGCGTTCTCCATCATCTTCTTCACGACGCTCGCCGGCGCCGCACAGGGGCTCGCGGTCACGCTGGCCGTCGCGATGCTCGCGGGAGCGATGCCGCAGGGCGCGGCTGCCATGCTCTGGATCGCGACCGGCACGCTCGTGCTCGCGCTCGCCGCATCGTTCTTCCATCTGGGCCATCCACTGCGCGCATGGCGCGCCGCGCTCATGTGGCGCACGTCGTGGATGTCGCGCGAGGTGATCGTGCTGCCTGCGTTCATCGCGGTGACGGCGGCATGGGCGCTCGCGCTGACATTCGCAGCCGAGGCGAGCGTGGCGGCGAACGTGCTGCCGTGGCTTGCGATCGCGCTCGCGCTGCTGCTTTGGTACTGCACCGCGATGATCTATGCGTGCATCCGCTTCATCCAGGAGTGGGCGCACCCGCTGACCATCGTGAACTACCTGCTGCTCGGGCTGGCATCGGGGCTGGTGGCAGCTTGCGCGCTTGCCGCCTTCGCGGGGGATGCGACGTTCGCCGCCGCCACCGCGAAATGGGCCATCGGCACAACGGCCCTCGCGTGGGTCACGCGCAGCCTCGCGCTCGCGCGCAATGCAAGGCTCGCGCCGCGATCGACCGTGCAGTCCGCCACCGGCATCCGCGCGCCGCGCGTGGTGCAGACGTCGATGGGCATGACCGGCGGCTCGTTCAACACGCGCGAGTTCTTCCACGGCGCGTCGCAACGGTTCTATCGCAACGCGAAGCGGATCTTTCTTGTGCTCACGTTCGCGGTGCCGATCGCGCTGCTGGCCTGGGGGCTGGCTGCGGACTCACGCATCGCGTGCGTGCTGGCTTTTCCGCTGCAGTACGCCGGCCTGATCGCGGAGCGCTGGTTCTTCTTCGCGCAGGCGCGGCATCCGCAGAATCTCTACTACCAGACGGTTTCCTAGACTTCGGCGATCAGCTCGATCTCGACGCAGGCGCCCATCGGGATCTGCGCGACGCCGAACGCGCTGCGCGCATGCGCGCCCTTGTCGCCGAAGACCTGGCCGAAGAGCTCGCTTGCGCCATTGGTGACGAGGTGCTGCTCGGTGAAGTCCGGCGTGGAGTTGACGAGGCTCATCACCTTCACGATGCGCTGCACCTTGTTCAGGTCGCCGACGGCCGCGTGCAGCGTGCCCATCAGGTCGATCGCGATCGCGCGGGCCGCGGCCCTGCCTTCATCGGTGGTCATCGTCTTGCCGAGCTGGCCGACCCATGCTTTGCCGTCCTTCTTCGCGATGTGGCCGGAGATGAAGACGAGGTTGCCGGTCCGGACGAACGGCACGTAGGCGGCGGCGGGCGTGGCCACGGGCGGCAAGGCGATGCCGAGTTCCTTCAGCTTGTCGTAGATGCTCAACGAAGTCTCCTGGGGTTGGGGCTTGCCGCGATTCTAAGGAGTGCGCAGACACGCACCCCGCCGCCGGTCCCGGTTTCAGGCCCCGAACTTCGGCACCGGCGCCACCGTCACCGCGACCTTCAGCGTGTGGTTCGCTCCGCCCTGGATCACCCCGCGCATCGGCGACACGTCCGCGTAGTCGCGGCCCGTGGCGAGGCGCACATAGTCTTCGCCCGGGGACCGGTCGTTCGTCGGATCGAGGCCCATCCATTCGCCCGCGCCGTCGGCGCGCGGCAGGTAGAGCGCGAGCCACGCGTGCGAGGCATCCGCTCCCACGAGACGCGGCATGCCCGGCGGCGGCTCCGTGAGCAGGTAGCCGCTCACGTAGCGCGCGGCCAGCCCGAGGCTGCGCAGGCACCCGAGCATCACGTGCGCGAAATCCTGGCACACGCCCTGGCGCAGCTCGAAGGCTTTCAGCGCCGGCGTGCCGACGTCGGTGGCCGCGGCCACGTATTCGAAGTCCTCGTGGATGCGATGCATCAGCTCGCGCGCCGCATCCACGAGCGGCCGCCCGGCCGTGAAGCTCGACAGCGCGTATTCGAGCAAGCGTTCGTGACGCGGAACGTAAGTCGAGGCGAATGCGAAGCCGGCCGCGGGGTCGTAGTGCGAGCCGCGCTGATAGCGCATCCGCTCGCGGGCATCTTCCCACGAGATGTCGTTGTCGATCGGCGGCGTGGTCGTGGTCGACACCAGGCTGTCGGCCACCACCTCGAGGCGCTCGTGCACCGACTGAACACTGAAGTACGCGCGCGTGTTGCCGAATACGTCGACGCCTTCGCGCAACTGCTCGGGCTCGGGGGCGATGCGCAGGCGATGGCTCGCGAGCCGCTGATGCGCGTCGTGCGCGGGCTTCAGATGCGCCATGTGCTGCGCCGTTTTCACAGGCGGCGCATAGACGTACTCGTTTTGATGAACGACGCGCAGCAGCATGTCGAAGGAAAAAGGAACTGCGGGGTAATTCTGGCTTTCAGGCGCCGACACTGTAGCGCGCCTCGCCCGCGTGGGCGAAGTAGCGCACCGTGAGATCGTCGGAGAGCCGGTACGCCGACTCGACGCACTGGGCAAGCAGCCGCATCAGGTAGGCGTGGCGGCCATCCTCGTCCACCGAGCACACGGCATCGAGCGACCACTGCGCCGGATCGGGCACGTCCTGCACGATGTCTGGCATTTCACCGGCAGGCGTGCCCTCGAGCCTCGCGAGCCGCCCTCGCAGCGTCTGCGCGACCCAGCCGAGCGAGCGCGGATTGTCGCGGTCAAGCACGAGCAGATCGAGCAGCGCGGGGATGTCGTGGCGCTGCTGGTAGTTCGCGTGGAAGGTGATCGTGCTGTCGAAGAGCGACACGAGCGCCTCGAAGCCGCTTTCGTCGTGCACGGCGCCGGTGTCGAACGAGATCGCCATCGCCGAGGCGAGAAAGGCGAGCCGCTCCAGGTGCCTGCCGCTCGAAAGCAGCCGCCAGCCGTTGTCGCGCGTCATGCGGTCGGTCTGCGCGCCGGTCATGGCGGCCGTGCGTCCCGAAAGCGTTTCGAGTACGCGCAGCGCCTCCATCGAGGAGAACTCGCCGTCCCCCCGCGCCTCTTCGCAGCCCGTGTTGAATTCCTGCTCCGCGCGCACGATCACGTTCCAGGTTTCCTGCGACAGCCGCTCGCGCACGGCCGACGCGGAAGCTCGCAGCGCGGCGAGGTTGAAGCCTACGCTTGCCGACTCCTGCGTGTCCCCGAGCGCCGCGATCACCGAGCGCTCGAAGACGCGGCGCGAGCCGGTGGCGGGCGGCACCGCCTCGTGCACGAGCCCGTTGGCGACCGAAGTCTGCGTGAGCCATGCGAGGAGGGGCTGCGAAGTCTGGTCCTCGCCGCCGAGCGATTCGAGCACGAGCCGGGCAAGGCGCGCGGTGTTCTCCGTGCGCTCGGTGTAGCGGCCGAGCCAGAAGAGGTTCTCCGCGGCGCGGCTCGTCACGGCGCGCCGCCGGTGCTTGATCTCGGTGGACGGATGCTCGAAGTGATGCAGCAGGCTCGTCGTGTCGACCTCGCCGTGCGTGAGCACCCAGGTGTCGGCGCTGCTGCCGCCGCGCTGCATCGAGGCGACGTCGTTCGCCGCGCTCGCGATGCGCGTGAGCCCGCCGGGCAGCACGCGCCAGCTCCGCGGCCCGTCCGACACCGCGAAGACGCGCAGCATCGCGGCACGCGGCACGATGCGGCCCGAACTCCAGGTGGGCATCTGCGCGAGCGGCAGGTACGCCTGCACCGTGTGCTCGTCGGGTTCGCGCGCGATGCGGCCCGCCCACTCGTCGAGCTCGCGCCGCGACAGCGACTTGCCGAGCACGGCGGTCGCGCCCGCACCCACGTACGTCGGCTTGATGACCCCCGTGCGCAGCTGCGGCAGAGCGGCGTCCAACGTCGCGCGTTCGCCGCACCACCACGTCGCGATCGAAGGCAACTTCAGGTCTTCCTGCAGCAGGTGCCGGCTGAGCCCGGGCAGGAATCCGAGCAGGCCCGTCGACTCGAGAAAGCCCGAGCCCGGTGCGTTGGCCACGAGCACATTGCCCGCACGGATCGCCTGCAGCAGGCCCGGCACGCCCAGGTGCGAATCGGCGCGCAGTTCGAGCGGATCGAGGAATTCGTCGTCGAGGCGCTTCAGCACGCCGTGCACGGGCTCGAGCCCCTTCAGCGTCTTCAGGTAGAGGCGTTCGTCGCGCACCGCGAGATCGCTCCCCTCCACGAGCGTGATGCCGAGGTAGCGCGCGAGATAGGCGTGTTCGAAATACGTCTCGTTGTACGGCCCGGGCGTGAGCAGGACGATACGGGGCTCGCCGTCGCCGCTCGGGCACATGGAGTACAGGCTCTCCAGCAGCGCGCGGTAGGTGGCGGCGAGTCGCTGCACGCGCAGATCGCGAAACGCTTCGGGAAAGAGGCGCGAGATGACGAGGCGGTTTTCGAGCAGGTAGCCGAGCCCCGAGGGCGCCTGCGTGCGCTGCGTGACCACCCACCAGAGGCCGTCCGCGTCGTGCGCGAGGTCGAACGCCGCGATGTGCAGGTGCGTGCCGCCCGCGGGGCGCGCGCCGTGCATCGCGCGCAGGTAGCCCGGATGGCCTTGGACCAATGCGGGCGGCAGCAGGTTGGCGGCGAGCAGTTCCTGCGCTCCGTACACGTCGGCCATGATGCGGTCCAGCAGCCGCACGCGCTGCAGCACCCCGGCTTCGATCTGCTGCCAGCTTTCGGGCGTGACGATGAGCGGAAAGAGATCGAGCGACCACGGCCGCTGCGGCCCGTCGTCGTCGGCGTAGACGTTGTAGGTGATGCCGTTGTCGCGCACCTGCCGCTGGAGGTTGGCGGTGCGGTGGTCGAGATCGGCGAACCCTTCGAGGCCGAGGTTGTCGAAGAAGCGGGCCCAGTGCGGCGCGGGCGGTGCGTTGGCGCCCGCGGACGTACCGCGCAGTTCGTCGTATTGACCGGGGGACGGGACGGGCGCCAGCGACGCCGCCAGCGCGGGCGGCGTCTCCACAGCATCGGTGCCGAACAGCGATTCGATCGATCGGTCCAAGCGGTGACATTAGCACACACGGAAGGCGCCAGCATCGTCGCGCCGGAGCGCGAGACTTCAAGCGCATGCGCGTTGGATGCACCCGATTGCCTTGAGCGCGCATGCGCCGTAAATTCGCGCAATTGTCCGGAGAAGTCGCAATGCGTCATGGAATCGTCTCCTCGCGGTGGGTCGCACTGGCTCTGCTCGCGTTCACCGCCCGTGCGGCTTTCGCACTGCCGCCCGGCAACATCGAGCGCGGCAAGTACCTGATGGATTCGGTGGTGGCCTGCGGCAACTGCCACACGCAGCGCGGGCCGCAGGGCGAGCCGCTGATGGACAAGGGTCTGTCCGGCGGCATGGTCTTCGAGGAGAAGATGTTCCGCGCCGTCGCCCCCAACATCACGCCCGATCCGGAGACGGGCATCGGCAAGTGGACGGACGACCAGCTCGCGAAGGCGATCCGCGAAGGCATCCGCCCCGACGGCAGCGTGATCGGCCCGCCGATGCCGATCGGGTTCTATCGCCACATTTCCGACACGGACCTCGCTGCGATCGTTGCCTATCTGCGCGCCCAGCCGCCCGTGAAGCATGCGGTGGAGAAGTCGAAGTTCAACATGCCGCTGCCGGCGAGCTACGGCCCGCCGGTGAAGAGCGTGAAGGCGCCGCCCGCGGGCAGGACGGTGGCGTACGGCAAGTACCTGACCGACATCGGCCATTGCATGGACTGCCACACGCCGCGCGACGACAAGGGCATGCTGGTGAAGGGCAAGGTGGGTGCGGGCGGCCAGGTGTTCCCGGGGCCGTGGGGCGAGAGCGTGTCGCGCAACCTGACGCCCGATGCGACGGGCCTGAAGGGCTGGACCGACGAGCAGATCGCGCACAGCATCCGCACCGGCACGAACCGTGAAGGTCAGCCGTACAAGCCGCCGATGGCCTTCGACTGGTACCGCAACATCGGCGACGACGACATGGCCGCGATCGTGAAGTACCTGAAGTCGCTGAAGCCGATCAAGATGGGTGGCTGAGGCGGGTCGAGCGTTCACGCCGGACGCGTGCGGCCGGACGCGTGCGCGCAAGGGCGCTCGCCGCGGCTGGGCCGCTGCGAGCGCGCGTGGCCTGCAGCGTGCGGCGTGCCGGCGCTACTGCTTGTTCTTCATCTTGCCCTTCGGCGCCACCAGCGTCACCGGGGGCGTGGGGCGATCGGACGTCGTGTCCTTCGGCGGTGACGAATCCTTCTTGGGTTTCTTGACCATCTTGTTGCTCCGCTGGTCGCCTTTGGGCATGGTGCGCTCCTCGACTTACGATGCAGCGAAATGTAGCACCGCCCGCGCGACCGGTCGGGGTGCGCCGCATGCCGGTCACCTCCCCCCGCGATCGCGCGCGTACCGCGTCGCGCCGATCATGGATCACCCCGAGCCGTCGGATGCGAGAGAACCTAGTTGATCGCCGCTGCTGTCACGGATGCCTGAAGAATCGCAAGCGCCTCGTCGACCTCGCCCGCCTGCGCGATGAGCGGCCCCGAGAACGCCAGCGTCGCGCCGCGAGTCGGCATCGGCAGCAGGCCACGCTCCACGCACTCGCGGTAGATGCGCTGCACGAGCCGCGCCGTCGACGCATCGTCGCCATCCACGTCGAAGCGCACCGAATACATCATGCCCGCGCATTCGAATCCGCCGACTGCCGCGCTCTGCGCCGCCATGCGTGAGAGTTGCTCCGCGATTCGCGGCTCATGCTCCTTCGCGCGTTCGGCGAGCCGCTCGTCCTCGAGCACATCGAGCGTCGCGAGCCCCGCCGCCGCGCACAGCGGATTCTTCTCGTGAGTGAAATAGCCGAGATTGAGCGACGGGGAAATCGTGAGCGGCCGCGCCAGCAACACGGCCGCCATCGGCAGCACCGCGCCACCGAGCGCCTTGCCCACCGTCACGATGTCGGGTTCGACGCCGAACGAATGGAAATTGAACATCCTTCCCGTCTTGCCGAGCCCGGTGGCGACCTCGTCGAGCACGAGCAAAGCGCCATGACGCCGGCACAGCTCAGCCACCTCGGGCCAGTACCAGTCAGGTGGCATGTGCGGGCCGTTGCGAATCGTCTCGCCGACGAGCGCCGCGATGTCCGCATGATGAGCGAACGCGACCCGTATCGCATGCAGCGACCTTCGCGCCGTTTCCTCGGGGCCGACCGCGTATTCCTCGCGCACGATCGGGTAGTGCGGCGGCACATGGATGCATCCGGGCAGGAGCGGCCCGAGCCCGCGGGTGTCGAGCGGCCGCCCGCCGATGCTGAGCGCGCCCGCGCTGCGGCCGTGATACGAATCGAGAAACGACAGCACCTTGTAGCGGCCCGTCGCGGCCTTGGCCGCGCTCAACGCAATTTCCGTGGCGTCCGAGCCGGTGCGAGCGGCGATCACCTTGCCTTGCGGCCACCTCGCGAGCATGAGCAGCCGCTGCGCCAGATGCACGCTTTGCGATGAGGTGAGCCCGCGCGGCACGAATGCATTGCGCCCGAGCTGATCCGCGATGGCGGCGAGCACGCGCGGATGCCGGTGGCCGATGTGGTGGCAGTTGTTGCCGTAGAAATCGAGATAGCGGCGGCCCGACTCGTCTTCGATGTGCGCGCCCTGCGCGCGCGAAATCGCGAGGACGCACACGTCGTCGCTCGCGCCGCGCACCGACATGCGGTCGTCCTGCGCGAGGATCTCGCGCTCCGCGGGGCCGGCTCGTTCGTATTGCCACGAAGCTTGCCCGGCAGGGAGTTCTGCGGCACGGCGGCTGGGACTCATCGGAAATCCTTCTTGACGGGGGTGGTCAACTCATTTAACGTTACATCAAATCGGCCGCCGATTGCAAGAGAGGCAGGAGCTGGTCTCTGCAGGCGATTGGTAAACCGATGCTCCGTCCGACAGGTATAACGTTACATGAACCTTCCCCGATGAGCGCCCTTCACGAAGCCTCGGATTCGGTCGCGCCGAAGGCGGCGGCGCAGCCGAAGCTGGTCGTGAGCGATGTGGTGAAGGAGTATCCCGCCGAGGCCGGACCCGTGTTCCAGGCGCTCTCGCGCGTGAGCCTGAGCGCGCCCGATGGGCAGCTTCTGTGCCTGCTCGGCCCGAGCGGCTGTGGCAAGACGACGCTTCTGAACCTCATCGCGGGATTCCTGCAGCCGACTGCCGGCAGCGTGCGCATCGACGGCACCGCGGTCACGCAGCCGGGCGCGGATCGCGGACTTGTCTTTCAGGACTACGCGCTCTTTCCTTGGCTCACGGTGCGCAGGAACGTGCAGTTCGGCCCGCGCATGCGGGGCGCGAGCCGCGAAGAGCAGGAGCGCGTCGCCGAGAAGTACCTGCGCATGGTCGGACTCGAAAGCTCCGCCGAGCGGTATCCGCATCAGCTCTCCGGCGGCATGAAGCAGCGCGTGGCGATCGCGCGCGCGTTCGCGAACAAGCCCGGCGTGCTGCTGATGGACGAGCCCTTCGGCGCGCTCGACGCGATGACGCGAGAGACGCTGCAGGAAGAACTGCGGCGCCTTTGCGCGCTCGAGCCGCGGCTCACGATCTTCGTGACGCACAGTGTGCCCGAAGCCGTGTACCTTGCCGACCGCGTCGTGGTGATGGCCGCGCGGCCGGGGCGCATCATCGCGGACATCGTGCTCGACGAGCCGCATCCTCGCGACCGCACGTCCGAGCAGTCGGTCGCACGCGTGCGCGAGATTCGTGCGCTGTTGCAGACCGGTCCGCAGCCGCGCGAGCCGCACGAGCCGAAGGAACCGCACGAGCCGCAGGAACCGCGGGAGCGCGCCGCATGAAGACGCTGCAGATCGCCATCGTCTCGGCCGCGTCGATCCTGTTCGGGCTCTTCGTCTGGTGGCTCGTTGCCTATCTGAAGCTCGCCAACCCGATGCTGCTGCCCGGGCCGGCCTCGGTCGCCGCCGCGGTGTGGGAAATGATCGCCGACGGCACGCTCATCCGCCACCTCGCGATCAGCTTCGCGCGCGCGCTCGGCGGCTTCGCCATCGCCGCGGCGGTCGGCGTGCCGGCGGGCATTCTCATCGCGCGCTTCAAGTGGGTGGGCGCGGCGCTCAACCCCTGGGTGGAACTGCTGCGCCCCGTGCCTCCGATCGCCTTCCTGCCGCTGGCCGTCCTCTGGTTCGGCATCGGCGAGACGTCGAAGGTGATCGTGATCAGCTACGGCGCGGTGTTCCCGATCCTCCTGAACACCATCCACGGCGTGCGCGCCATCGACAACTCGCTGCTGCGCGCCGCGCGGGCGCTCGGTGCGTCGTCGCGCCAGGTGTTCATCTACGTCGTGCTGCCCGCGGCCACGCCGAGCGTCGTCACGGGTCTCCGGCTGGGCGCGGGCATGGCGATCTTCGTGCTCGTCGCCGCGGAGCTGATCGGCGCGAGCAGCGGGCTCGGGTGGCTCATCACCGATGCGCGCGAACACTTTCTGACCGATCACATCATGGTCGGCATCGTCACGCTCGGCCTGCTCGGCTGGGCGATCAACCGCGCGCTCCTCGCGCTGGAATCCCGCCTCATCAAGTGGCGCCCTCCCTCGGAAGACTCATGAAAGGAAGATGATGACGACGACATCGCCCGGCCGAGCGTTCGGCCTCCTCAGGCACGCGGCGGCTCGCGTGTTCGCATGCGTGTTCGTGTGCCTGCTCGCGCACCAGGCCGTGCAGGCCCAGCCCGCCGCGCCGGACGTGAAGCGGCTTCGCCTCATGACGACTTCCGACGTGCAGATCGGCGGCCCCTGGTTCGTCGCGGCCGGCAAGGACTTCTTCAAGGCCGAAGGCTTCGAGAACGTGGAGATCGTGCAGTACCCCTCCGCGCCGCCGGCATTCCCTGCGTTCATCACGGACGACATCCAGGCGATGGCGGTCGCGGACCAGCCGATGTTCGCGCTCGCCGCGGGCGGCCAGCCCTTGAGCGTCTTCGGCATCTACTCCGACATGACGGGCCTGCACGGGCTGATCGGATCGGCCGCCGTGAAGACCGCGAAGGACCTCGAAGGCAAGAACGTCGCATTGCCCAAGGGCAGTGTGCTCGAGTTCTACCTGCGCAGGTTCTGCGAGGCGTACGGCTGCGACCTCTCGAAGGTGAAGGTCATCAACATGTCGGCGCCCGAAGCCGTGACGGCGCTCGTGGCGGGTTCCGTCGACGCCGCCGCGCTCTGGCAGCCCTTCATCGACCGCGCCATCGCGGGCAAGCCCGAGCTGCACATGCTGCACTACCAGAACGTCTCCAGGATGCCGCATGCCGAAGGCCCGAAGCGCCTGCACAACGCGACCGCGGTGCTCTTCACCAAGCAGGCATTCGCCAAGGAGCATCCGAGCACCGTCGACGCGCTCTTGCGCGTGCTCGACCGCTCGATGAAGTACATGGCGCAGAACCCGAAGGACGCGGCGGCGCTGATGGCCAAGGCGCTCAAGATCGAGCCGGACACGGCGCTGCGCTACGAAGAGGCGGTGCGCTTCGGCTTCAACTACACCCCGCAGAACCTGGGCGAGCTGCAGAGCACGGCCAATCGCCTCGCCGAAGAAAAGCTCATCAAGCGCGACGTGAACTTCGAGCGCGAAATGCTCGACCCACGGCCGTATCGCCAGCTCGGCGCGACCGCCGCGCGCTGACCGGGAGCCTGCACCGATGGCATGGCGCATAGGCATCGACACCGGCGGCACGTTCACCGATGTGATTGCCTGCGACGAGGCGAGCGGCCAGTGGCTCGAACGCAAGGTCTGGACCGTGAAGGCGACGCCGGGCAAGAGCATCCGGGCCGCCCTGGATGCGCTCGGCATCCCGCTGGAGGACATCGCGACGGTCGTCTACGGCACGACCGCCGTCACCAACGCCCTCGTCGAAAACAAGCTGGCCCGCGTGGCCTTCGTCGCGACCGCCGGCTTCGGCGACGTGCTGGAGATCGCGCGGCAGCGGCGCAATGTCGTCTTCGACCTGAAGGCGAGGCACCGGCCGCCGCCGCAGGTGCCGCACGGGGATTGCTTCGAAATCGACGAGCGCACGCTCGCGAGCGGCGAGGTGGAAACCGGGGTGCGCACCGAGGACGTGGCGGCGCTCGCTGCGCGAGTCTCACCCTATGACGCCGTCGCCGTTTCGCTGCTGCATTCCTATGCGAACCCGGCGAACGAGCAGCGCGTGGCGGAGGTGCTGTCGCGCGAGTGCCGGTTCGTGTCGGTATCGCACGACGTGTCGCCGGAAGCGCGCGAGTACGAGCGGGGCGCGTCCACCGCGCTCAACGCGGCGCTGCTGCCGATGATGGCGAGCTTCGTCGATTCACTTGCGCAGGCGGGCATTCGCGAAGGCCACCTGCATCTCTTCCACTCGGCCGGCGGCATGCTGTCTCCGCGTGCGGCGGCAAGGTTTCCATTGATGCTCGCGATGTCCGGCCCCGCCGCGGGCGTGGAAGCGGCGGCGGAGGTGTGCAAGCGCATGCACATCGAGCGGGCGGTGACGATGGACATGGGCGGCACCACGACCGACTGCAGCCTGGTGCTGGACGGTCGGCCGCAACTTCAGATGAGCGGCAGCATCGGCGCGCACCCGATTCGCCAGCCGATGATGGCCGTGGATTCGATCGGGGCCGGCGGCGGCTCGATCATCCGCCTGACCGCGAACGGCCTGCAAGTCGGACCGGACAGCGCGGGTGCGTCGCCGGGGCCGGCGTGCTACGGCCGCGGCGGCGTGGAGCCGACGCTCACCGATGCCTTCGCGGTGCTCGGCTACTTCGGCACGGGCGCGGGCACGCACCGGCCGATCGAGATCGACGTGCGAAGGGCGCGAGACGCGTTCGCACCGATCGCACAGGCGCTCGGCATCGACGTGGAGGCCGCGGCGCTCGGTGCGCTCAAGGTCGCCAACGCGGTGGCCGCGCGATCGCTCAAGCGCATCACGATGGGGCAGGGGGTGGACCTGCGCACCTGCG
Source organism: Ramlibacter sp. (assembly GCF_035548915.1). Lineage (GTDB taxonomy): Bacteria > Pseudomonadota > Gammaproteobacteria > Burkholderiales > Burkholderiaceae_C > Ramlibacter. The sequence goes on from NZ_DASZSE010000047.1 coordinate 141,975, forward strand.
AACTCGTGGCTTACGGCGGTACCGGTCCGATGCTCGCGGCGCACTTCGCGCAGGACGTGGGCATCGCGAAAGTGGTGGTGCCCGCGAGGTCGAGTTCGCTTTCCGCATTCGGCTGCATCTCGTCGCGCCCGTCGTTCACGCGGCAAAGGACGGTCGCGGGCGGCGTGGAGCAAACCGATCGCGGCAAGATCGAGAGACTGCTCGACGAGCTGGCCGAGACGGTGACGTCCGAGCTCGCTTCCGACGATGCGCGCGTGCGGTATTCCGCCCTCATGCGCTACGCGGGCCAGAGCTCCGAGATCGAGGTTCCGATCGATCGGCCCGTCGAACTGGAGCGGATGGGCGACGACTTCCACCGCAGGCATGAGGCGCTCTACGGCTTCAGCGCAGACGAACCATGGGACTGCGTCGCGCTGCGTGCGACGGCGCTGGGCGAGAGGCGCGAGCTCTCTCACGAGACTGTGCCCATTGCCGAAACCGCGCCGCGGCCGGTGGCCCACGCGCGCATGTACATGCAAGGCCTGGGTCTTTGCGACGCGCTCGAATTCCATCGCGGCGACCTGGGCTCGGTGAGGATCGACGGCCCCGCGCTGATCACCGACGAGGTGTCCACCATCGTCGTGCCGCAGGGGTGGTCGGCGGTGAAGGCATCGGGCGAACACATCATCCTGGAACGACATGACAAGTGACGACGCGCAGGCAGGCTCGCGCGACATCTTCGCGATGGAAGTGGTGCGGCACGGGCTCGCTTCCATCGCCGACGAGATGACGGCGGTGGTGATGCGCGCCGCGCGTTCGCCCGCGCTGCGCGAGGCGGGCGACCTCTCTTCGGCGCTCACCGACGCGCAGGGCGGCATCATCGCGCAGGGCAACGATCTGCCGATTCACCTCGGCGTGATGGCGACGACCGTGAAGGCGTTGATCGCCACGGTCGGCCTCGCCGCGATCCAGCCGGGCGACGTGTGGATCCTGAACGACGTGGAAGTCGGCGGCAATCATCTGCCCGACGTGAAGATCGTTCGCCCGGTGTTCGTGGCAGCGGAACTCGTGGCCTTCGCCGTGTCGCTCGCGCACTGGGCCGACGTGGGTGGCGGCATGCCGGGCAGCTACCACGCCGCCGCCACGGACCTGTGGCAGGAGGGCTTGCGCATGCCGCCGGTGCGGCTCGTCCGGGCGGATGCGTACGTCGAGGACGTGCTCGCGCTCGTGAAGGCGAACGTTCGCGGCCCGATGGAGCGCGAGGGCGACATCCGCGCGCAGGTCGCGGCACTGCGGTTCGGCGAGAAGCGGCTGCTGGAACTCGTGGAGCGCGTCTCGCTCGCGGGCTTTCGCAGCGCCATCGCGCAGCTGCATTCGCTCGCGGAAAAGCAGATGCGCTCGGTCGTCGCGTCGATACCGGACGGCACGTACTTCGGATGGGATCGTATCGATAGTGACTATCGCACCGGCGGCTCGCCTCGCGTGGCGGTGAACGTGACCGTGCGCGGCAGCGACATCGACTTCGACTTCACGCGCTCGGACGACGCGATCCGCTCGCCGCTCAACACCACGCGGTTCGTCGCGAATTCGGCGGTGCTCTACGTGCTGAAGGCCATCGCCGGCGAAGAGATCTACCATGCGGACGGCCTTGCGCGCTGCATCACGCTGCGCACGCGCAAGGGCTCGATCGTCGATCCGCCGCTCGGCCTGCCGGTTGCCGCGGGCAATCACGAGACGTCGCAGCGCATCGTGGATGCCATCGTCAAGGCGCTGGCGCAGGCGATTCCCGAACGCGTGTGCGCGGGCGGATGCGGAACGGCGGGGCTCTTGATATTCTCGGGCCAGCGCGGCAACGGGAACTGGTGGACGTTCTACGAAACGCACGGCGGCGGCGAGGGCGCGCACGCCCATCGTGACGGTTGTTCGGCGACGCGCGTGCATCTCTCCAACATGGCCAACACACCCGCCGAATTCGTGGAACGCGAATATCCGCTGAAGGTACTGCGCTCCGCCGTCCGAGCCGGCTCGGGTGGACACGGCCGCCACGCCGGAGGCAACGGCATTCGCCGCGAATATCTCGTGTTGCAGGACAAGGTGATGCTCACGACCGTCTTCGAACGCGGCGTCATCGCGCCCTACGGATTGTTCGGCGGCGAAGACGGTGCCCCCTTCAGGGTGACGATTCGACGCGGCGGTGAGACGCAGGCGCTCGACGGCTGCGCCAACACGCAGCTGGCCGAAGGCGACGTGGTGATCGTCGAGAGTGCGGGCGGCGGGGGCTATGGCTCGCGCGTCGCGGCGCCGTCCGCAGGTGCTGCGGTCGTCGAACATGGCACTGGCTGACCGGCCCACGCTGTCGGACGTGGCACGCGAGGCCGGCGTGTCGGTCATGACCGTGTCCAACGTCGTGAACGGCCGCGCGTCGGTCGGGGCGGAACTGCGCGAACGCGTGCTTGCCACGATCCGGCGTCTCGGCTATCGGCCGCAGCAGCATGCGCGCGGTCTGCGCCTTTCGCGTTCGTGGGTGGTGGGCATGCTCTTTGTCATGCACAAGCCGGACATCCTCACGCTGCCGTGGGTGGGCGCCATGCTTTCGGGCATGAGCAATGCGTTCAGCGAGAGCGGGTACGGCCTTCTGGTCGACACGCAGAGTCCCGAGACACTGGACCGATCGGTGCTGCTGAAGTGGCGCCATGCGGACGGCATCATCGCCATGCTGTCCGGCACGCCGCAGGAGCGGGCGAAGATCTGGGACCGCTTCGCGCCGGGCCAGCCGGTGGTGGGCATTCAGGAGACGCTCGCGATGCGCAAGTACGGCGATTTCGCGAGCGTGGGACAGGACGACCACGGCGCGGCCCTCGAGATCCTGCAGTTGCTGCTGCGCGCGGGCGCGCGGCGCATCCGCTTCATCGAACCCGATTACTCCTGGCCGAATATGGCCGAGCGCAGTCGTGCGGGGCGTGAAACGATGGCGGCGACGCGGGGGGTGGAGTTCAGCGTGCTGCGTTGCGCGAGCGACAACTATCGCGCCGTGGAGGAGCAGGTGCGCGCGGACTTGCAGTTGAGAGGCAAGCCCGATGCGTACATGGCGGGCAACGAGGCGATCGCGCTGGCGACGCTTGAAATCCTGCAGAACCAGGGGCTGAAGGTGCCGGACGACGTGATGGTGACGTCCTTCAATGCGTTCGATGTGTGGAACTACGTGAGGCGGCCGGTGACGACGGTGCATTTCCCGGCGGATGCGATCGGGGCGAAGGCGGCGGAGCTGATGCTCGAGCGGCTGGCGCAGGGGAAGTTCCCGCAAAGGAAGTTCGTGTTCGCGGGGGAACTGCGGGTGGGGGATACGACGCGGTTGAGGGTGGGGAAGCAGTGAGGCGAGCCTGTGCACAGATGTGCGCGCTTGCGGCTTGATCGAACGAGAATGAGTTGGCTGCTGGCAGGACCGATGCAAAACTCAGGAACTCGGGAAGAAGGCCGCATCGATGGCCGCAACGAACTCCGTCGCGGATTGAACCGCCCACTCGGCGAGTTCAGGCTTCACAGCATCGCCACGGTAGTCCGAGGCAAGCCGAAGGTCTTCGGCCTTGTTGAGAGTGCGCCCGAGGTCGTGGCTCACCAGACCTGTCTTCACCAGTCGCATGCTGAATGCGGAAATCAGGCCGCTGTGCGTCTTGAGCTGTTCGGCGCGGAATGCGCCGCCTGCGATCTCCAAGGCTGCTCGAGCCGCGCTGAACATCGCGTAATAAGCGCGATTGCAGGCACCGTCTGAGTCGCCGTGTTCAAACAACAGCTGAGCCGATTCCGCAGCGACACGTGCCTTTCCGATCCACTGCTTTGCATTCAAAGGCGGATGCCCTCGCGACGGATGTTGGCGAGCAGCCGGGGATTCGGCGAGTCCTTCGGGTGGTCCCATTCGGACTGCCAGATCGGCAATGGGGAAACGCGGATACCCGTATCCAGCAATACGTCGTAGGCAAGATCGCTCAGCTGCATCTGGGCATTGACGATGCTGTCGGGACCCGATTCCTGCGGGAGGATCACTGCTACGTCGGCGTCGCTGTCCGGCCTTGCGTCTCCTCGTGCGCGGCTGCCATAGAGGATGGCATGCTGGACCGGTAAGGCTGCCGACGCCTTCTTCAGGAATGCTGAAACCGCCGCGCGAGTGGGGGGGTCGACATGAACGGCAGTTTTGGCGGGGCGCATTCGATAATTGTGCTGCATTCAGGTGCGGGCGTGCAAAGCTTTGAACGCGCCACCCAGTGCCATCGAAACCGCTGCGTCACCGGCCTCAGAACTTCCCGAACCTCCGATACGCCTCCTGCGGATCCACACCCGCGAGGATCGCGGTGCGCACCTTGTTCTCGGTCCCGATGGCAGCCTCGGACTGCGTCACGACTTCTTCGGCGATCGCCTTCGGCACGCGCACGAGGCCGTCGCGGTCTCCCAGGAGATAGTCACCCGGCGCGACGATCACCTCGCCGATGCGGATGTCGACGTCGATGGCACGCGGCAGCCAGTAGCCCACGATGTCGCGCGGCGTGAACCCGCGCGACCACGTCTGGAAGCCCATGTCGATGAGGAAGTCGACGTCGCGCACGAACCCGTCGGCCACGCAACCGAGCACACCCTTGTTCTTCAGCGTCTCGGCAGAGAGCTCGCCCATGTGCGCGACCACGCGGTCGTTCGGCTGCGACACCCAGATATGGCCGGCCCTGGCCTTGGACAGCAGACCGGTCCACGCGAGCAAGGTTTCGTGCGCATCGGCGCGAGGATCGACCCGGCCGTCGATGGTGAAGGCGGGGCCGGCAAAGCGGCGCTCGGGAAAGAGCGGGCGCAGCTCGGGCGGGAAGGTGAAGTCGCGCAGGCCCATGCCGCGCATGACGTCGTGCACGACGCCGGTGTAGCACTGGGCGAGGCGGTCGGCGATCGGATCAACCATTCGGCGTTTTCCCTTGTGAATCTCCAGCCCATTCGCGAAGCTGTCGCAGTCGCCCGGGCGTCAGGATCGAACCGAGGCGCACGCCGAGCTCATGGTACGACTCCCACTGCGCTTCGTCGAAGAACTGGTCGCCGGTGGTCTGTTGCGGGAACACGCCGTTGCGCGATGCATAGCTCGCGGCATCGAGCGGCAGCCCGGGAACGACGCGCGGCTTCACGATCACGAGCGTGCCGCGAGCGCCGCCGTTGTACCGGATGCGCCCGAGCAGCAGCCAGCGGTCGCCTTCACGCTTGCCGATGGCCTCGTCGCCCGATCCGCGCGGCAGGCCCACCGCGCGGCGCAGTTCCGCGTCGGGGTCCTCTTCGAGGTTGCCCTGCCACGCCTTCGGAAGCACGAACTCGATGCGGGCCGCATAGTCGATCGCGGCCTTGCGCACGAGGTTCTCGACATCGTCGAATTCGTACTTCGGGTCCGCGCCGCAGTCCGCGACCACGATCAATTCGACCTCGCGCTTGAGCAAGGCGTACACAGCGGTGTTCTCGAAATGGCCGCCGTCCGATACGTACCATTGCGGGCTGCGCAGGCCCGGGAAACGGGCGAGGCATTCGGCCTTCAGCATCTGGAACCGCCGCATCTTCCTCACCTTGGAATCGGGCCGCTGCCCGAGCATCGAAGGCTGCCAGTAGCCGAGCCTCAGGCCCGACAGGAACAGCAGCGCCGCCGCGCCCGGCGTGGTCTGCGAACCCATGCCGGAACTCGCCGCGGCGCCGGAGACCGCGATCCATTGCGAGAGCGTGCCCGGCGGCGGCGTGCCGTCGGGCATGTGCGTGCCCGTTTCCACGCCGAGCGAACTCACGGTGAGCGCCACGCCCTTGCGGTCGGCGTTGTAGAGGTCGGTGCGGTCATCCACCGTCTGGTTGACGCAGCAGTTGACGAGGTGGATCGGCCCGCCGGCTGTGTGCGGGCGGTGTTCGGCAAGCGCGATGTCGTCGCCATGCATTGCCTCGGTGATTCGCATCCTGTCTTCGATGCCGACGACCGCTTCCTTGGGCTCCAGGATCTTGGTGTCGAAGCGCTCGTCGTTGCCCGTGGAGACGTACGCGCGCTCGAGCCGCGCGCGATAGAAGTTGTGCAGCGACGAAAGATTGAGCGTTTCGAGGCCATTGCGCGTGGACCACACGTAGAGCACCGCGGCGGCCGAGACGACCACAAGGTGAAGCAGAGACGCGAGCCGGTCGGAGAGGTCCGGTGCGAATGGCCACGCCGTCGAAGGCAACACGAGCCATTGCACGAACATCGTCCACACCAGCGCGACGATGGCCAGGAACACGAGGCCGACGATGTTGATCGTCTGCGAGGTGCCGAGCCGGCTCATCACCGCCTTCACGTTCTCCCGCCCGGTTTTCCAGTGCGACATGATCCAATGCCCCACCGCGACGAAGGCGGCCGCGCCCGGAAATCCGATGCGCAGTGCCGCCTGCCCGAACCATCGCACGAGCTCGTACGAAACGATGTCGATGAGGCCCACGATCGCCACGAGGAGAAAACCCGCAAGCCATTTGCCCAGTGCCTTCGTGTGTCTGAGCCGCGCGGGGCCGAGCTCGAGCTTCGCCTTTCTTTCGCGGCCGCGCACGGCGAGCGCGGCCGCGGGCGTCCAGAGGAGCGGATAGGCGAGCACCGTCGCGAGGCATGTCCACACCGAGGAGGCGGGAAGCGAGGAGATCAGCTTCCAGCCCACGGCGAAGGCGACGATCGTGGCGATCAGGGTCACGGCCACGTCGACCCGGCCGGATTCGACGTCGTCGTTGGATCGCGAGAACCAGTACGCGAAGATTTCGCGCCCGACCAGAAACAGCGGCAACGCGGCAGCCCACCACCAGACGCTCAGATGGTGGGTTCGAACGATTTCCGTCCACGACTCTCCCGCTGCATGCGTGCCGGGAAGCCAGAGCAGGGCCACGGGCAGGGCCAGCATGGCGCACGCGGCCAGCACCATCAGCATGCCGACTTCGAAGTGCGTCGACAGCGTGCCGCGAAAAAGCGATGCGAAGGCCTGCAGCACGTCGCGCATGCCCGCGGGCGTGAGGTAGCGGCCGTTGTTGCGCAGCCACCAGAGGAGCACGCTGTCATCGCGTGCGAGGCCCGCGTACACGTCCTGCGGCTTGCGGCCATCGCGAAACAGCCGTGCGAACGCGGCGCCGACGTAGCCGCCGCCGGAGACTGTCGAGAGGTAGTCCACGTGCGGCAGGGTGCCGGCCTTGGCCAGCGCGCGCAGCAGGCCGAAGCAGAAGGTGGCGCTGCGAATGCCGCCGCCGGAGAGGGCGAGGGCGACGCGAGGGGCGATGACTTTGTCCGGCTCGGTGGGGACGGCCGCTGCCGTCCTGCGGGACGCGATCAGCAGATCTTCCGCGGCGGTGGGGCTGGTGGTCGCGTCGCCGATGGCCTGATTCGTGTCCATGCTTTGCTCCTCACGCGTTTCGCGGATGTCGGGAGGCAGGCTAGCAGTGTCGGGAGGCGGGTGCGTCCTCCATTCGAAGGAGGAAGCGAGGGCCGCGTTCGCCGATCTCTGGAATTCAAGACAGCAAACCGGCTTCCTCCATCGAAATCGCGGCGTCCTCGGTGGTGACGATGTGGTCCAGCACGCGAATATCGACCAGGTCCAAGGCAGCCCGAAGGCAATGGGTCAGTGCAACGTCCTCTGGGCTCGGCAGGCACACGCCGTCAGGGTGGTTGTGATGGAGGATGACGGAGGCCGCGTGCATGGAAAGAGACTGTTTCGCGATCTCGCGCGGGTAGACGGCTGTCTGCGTGAGCGTGCCTCTGAACATCCGCTCGTATTCGATCATCCGGCCGCGAGCATCGAGGTACATGACGGCGAATACCTCGTGGGTGAGGCCTTGGGCCTGGAGGCGGAGATAGTCCTTCACAGCCTGCATGGTGGGAAAGACGTCGCGATGTCGGAGACGGGTGGTGAGGATGCGGAGCGCGCGGCGGATGGCTTGATCTTCGTCGTCGCCGTTGGCGCAAGGGCGTTCGATGGCATCGTTGTCTCTTCCACCCGAGCCGTACCGGCAGGAATCCGATCTCGATCTTTCGTTCATCCTTGTTCTCGAACAAGACTGCGTTGAGCGTTGGGCGGTACCGTGTGTGCCGGGTCGAGCGCGTGTCGAGTCTCCGTCGCTGAAAGCTCGTGACCTTCGGGTTGCGCGACGTGCCTATAGGCCGTGGACTATAGGCCTCATTGCCGAGAAAGTCCAGCCATGGCGAATGCCCGGGTTCCAGGTGTCGGACCGATCTTCGGGGACGTGCTGAAGCGCGTCCGAATCAAGAAAAAGCTATCTCAGGAGGAGCTTGCTTTCGAGGCAGGCGTCGATCGCACATTCGTGTCGCGGCTCGAGCGCGGACTCAAGCAGCCCACCATCACGACCCTGATCGGCCTGGGAGTCGCGCTGGGCGTATCCGCCGCGGATCTGGTTCGGGAGACGGAAAGGGAATATTTGCGCCAACAGGCGTGATGCGCGGCGCTGGCGTGAAAAGCCCACTCTCGTGGAGACCAGCGTTACTTCGCCCAGCTGTCCTTCAAGCCGGTAATCCTGTTGAAGACGGGACCATCCGTTGTTCGGGATGCGTGCGGGTGCATCCGCTGCGCAACGAAATAGCCGTGTCTCTCGAACTGGACCTTGTCATCCCATCGGAATGAGGCGAGCGAGGGCTCCACGTACGACGTGAGCACCTTGAGCGACTGGGAATTGATCTCCTCGCGAAACTCATTGTCCCTTGCGCCCGGCTGCGCAACGCGGAACAGGCGGTCATAGAGCCTCACTTCCGCCTGGATGCCGTCGGCAGCGCCGACCCAGCTGATGGTGCCCTTGACCTTGATGGCATCGGCTCCGGGCGTCCCGCTTTTCGTGTCGGCGATGAGCCTGCCGCGCACTTCGGTGACGGCGCCGGAAGAGTTCCTGATCGCGCCGGTGCATTCCACCACATGCCCATACTTCAACCGCACCTTGTTCCCCGGAAACAACCGGAAGAACCCCTTGGGTGGCGTGTCCTCATAGTCGGTGCGTTCGATCCACAGCTCCTTGCCGAACGTGAATTCGCGCTTCCCCCGCTCGGGCGCGTGCGGATGCACCGGCGCCGTGCAGGGGTCGAGATACCCCTCGCCCATCAGCTCATCCCAATTCGTGATCACGAGCTTCACCGGATCGAGCACCGCCATCGCTCGCGGCGCTTTCGGATCGAGATCGTCGCGCAGCGCCTGCTCCAGCACCGAGTACTCGATCCAGCTATCGGCCTTGCTGACGCCGATCCGCTCCGCGAACAATCTGAGTGACTCCGGCGTATACCCCCGCCGCCGCAGCCCCACGATCGTCGGCATCCGCGGATCGTCCCATCCGTCCACATGTCCTTCATCCACCAGCTGCCGCAGCTTCCTCTTGCTCGTGACGACGTAGGTGAGATTCAACCTCGCGAACTCATACTGCCTCGGATGCGGCGTCTCGATCAACCCGCCCTCGGCCAGCCGATCCAGCAGCCAGTCGTAGAACGGGCGCTGGTCCTCGAACTCCAGCGTGCAGATGCTGTGCGTGATGTTCTCCAGCGCATCCTCGATCGGGTGCGCGAACGTGTACATCGGATAGATGCACCACTTGTTGCCCGTGTTGTGATGCTCCGCATGCTTGATGCGATAGATCGTCGGGTCCCGCATGTTGATGTTCGGGCTCGCCATGTCGATCTTCGCGCGCAGCACCGCGCCTCCGTCGGGCAGCTTGCCGTCGCGCATCTCGCGAAAACGCGCGAGGTTCTCTTCGGCCGAACGCGACCGATACGGCGAATCCACGCCCGGCCTGCCGAAGTCGCCGCGGCTCGCGCGCATCGCCTCGGCCGACTGTTCGTCGACGTAGGCGTTTCCGCTCTCGATCAGGTACTCGGCCGCGCGGTACATGAAGTCGAAGTAGTTGCTCGCGTGGTAGTCGTGGTTGGTGCCGTTCGCCTCCCACGTGTAGCCGAGCCAGTGCACGGCGTCGCGGATCGCGTCGACGTACTCCTGCTCCTCCCGCTCGGGGTTCGTGTCGTCGAACCTCAGGTGGCACACGCCGCCATAGTCCTGCGCCAGCCCGAAGTTCAGGCAGATGCTCTTCGCATGCCCGATGTGCAGGTAGCCATTGGGCTCGGGCGGAAAACGCGTGCGGATCTTCGCGGGGTCGGGCACGCCGTCCTCATGGTGCTGCCGGTCGCCGGGGCTGCCGCCCCATTTGCGATCCGCATAGGTGCCTTGCTCCAGGTCGCGCTCGATCACCTGGCGCAGAAAGTTGCTCGGCTTGCCCGAAGTTGGGACGTCTTTGTCGGGGGATGAGGCCATATGCAACAGATTTTGTCATGATTGCTGCACTGCACTGGCCGCAGGGTCGGGTTACCTCCCGCAACGTCTTTCACGCACGAGTGGTGCGCGGCGCCATCCGTGTCCCGTTAAATCGGCAGGTCCTTCACGGCATGAACTCCAAGGAGCAAAAGATGAAACTGATCCGTTCGATTCTCGTGGCCGGTCTGGCCACGCTCGGGGCCATCGGCGCGGCGCAAGCCGCGGGGCATGTCTACTGGTCCGTCGGCATGGCCGCCGCACCGGGGGTGACCATCGGTCTCGGCAACGCCGCACCTGTGGTCGTCGCGCCAGCGCCGGTGTACGTCGCGCCCGTGTACGCGCCCGCGCCCGTCTATGCCACCGCGCCCGTCGTGTACGAATCCGTGTACTGGCAGCCCCGTCGCGTCTACTACCCTTCGTCACACGTTGTTTACGTGCGCGGCGGGCATCGGCACTGGCATCATTAATGCTTGCATCGCCAACGCCGAGGTCTCAGGCCACGGTTGGTTCTCCAAGGTGATGTTCGCCCCGCGTGCGTTTTCGCACCGGGGCGTTTTTCTGCGGGTGTCAGTAGGAAGAAGATTTTCCGCGCGGGCGGCAGCCGGGTTTGGCCAGCGGGTCGCCGGGGTTCAGCGCCTCTGCCATGGTTTCCTTCATCCTGAGCTGCGCACGCAGGTACGGCCGGACGCTCTCCGAACCATAGCCGCTTCGCCCCTTGTCGCCAGTCTTGTCGCCCGCCGCGCCATCCGCGGCGCTGGCACGGCCGGTCCCACCGGCCGGCCTGCACGCCGCCCCGTCCCGCGTTGCACTCGTTGCACTTGTTCTGCGCGCCTCGGGCAGCCCCTCGCCCGGGCGATCTCTGTCTGCACGTCCCACGATTCGTATTCCTTCAGTCTCGAGTGCTACTGTGCGACTGCGAATACGTCTTGCATGCAGGCTTTGTAAAGCGTTCACAGTCGGACAGTGCCGACCCGGCCGAGCACACCGCAGGGGCACAAGGGCGCACGGCGAGGGGAAAAAAAGAACCCCCAGGTTCGCACCTGGGGGTACCAATGCCAGTCGCGGGACGGAGGGCCGGACCAGCTCACCCCGGAGGAGGAGGGGACTCAGAGGAGTCGGGGTGACCGTGACGGAGAGCCGCCTGGCTCTCCGTGCAATTCAGTGCCGTTAGTAGAAGCGGTTCGCCGGAACCTCTGTGTAGGACGCAACCGACGCGAAATGCCAGACGGCGGCTGAAGCGGTACGGCCGGGTTGCGGCCTTCCTCACGAAACCTCACATCGCCTTGAACAGATGCGCGTAGAGGCGGCTCACGGGCAGCTTTTCCTTGCGGCCGCGCATCGTCAGATGCATCTTGCCCGCTTCGTCGCGCGTGACGCTTTCGATCGCGCTCGAGCGCACGACGGTGCCGCGATGAGTCTGCCAGAACTCCTGGGCGTCGAGCTGCGGCAGCAGCTCGCGCAGAGGCGTGCGGATCAGGTATTCGTGGTCCTGCGTGAGGACGCGCACGTACTTGTCCGCCGCCTCGAAGTAAAGCACTTCGTCGACGGGCACCATGCGGATCGCATTGCCGACGCTCGCCTGGATGACCTTCAGGCTGTGCTGCCGGGTCGAAGCCGAGCCTGCGCCCAGCAGTCCACGCAGCTGCGCCATCGTGGCTTCGAGATCGGCGCCGTCCTTGTCGAATTGCTTCTCGCGCTGGGCGAGTGCGTCCTTCACTTTCGCTGCCGTCTTCTGCAGGCGGGCGCGCTGCACGGGCTTCAGCACGTAGTCGATCGCCTGCGTTTCGAAAGCCTGCACCGCGTACTGGTCATAGGCCGTAACGAACACGAGCGCGGGAAAGCGCCTGTCCTGCGGCCATTCGTCGGCAAGCTCCGCGGCGGCTTCCAGGCCGCCTTGACCGGGCATGCGAATGTCGAAGAAGAGCACGTCGGGCAGGAGCTTGAGCGATTGGTCGACGGCGGAAGCGCCGTCGCCGACCGTCGCGAGGACGTCGAGCTCCGGCCACACCTGGCCCAGCTCGGCGCGCAGCGCGTGCGCGAGCAGCGGTTCGTCTTCGGCGATGAGGGCGGTGGGCATCAGGCGAGGGGGATGTGGATTTCGGCGGCGGAGCCTTCGCCCGGGGTGCTGTGAAAGCGCAGAGAGGCGGAGGGGCCGTAGACGGCGGCGAGGCGTTCGCGGACCTGGGCGAGGCCGAAGCCGCTGGATTCGTCGCGCGCGACGCCCTGGGTTCCCGCTTTCGCGGGAATGACGGAACGGGGGGCGGGTATGACGGGGGACGATGCGGGTATCACGGGGGAGGACGCGGGTGTGACGGCAGAGGCGCCGGCATACACCGAGGCGGGCGTCGCTGAAAGGGTTGACGCATCGGCGAAGCCAACACCCGTATCCCGAATTTCCAGCACCAGCTCGCCCGCCTCCGTGCGCGCACTCACCGTCACCGCGCCGCCATTCACCTTCGGCTCCAGTCCATGCCGGATGCTGTTCTCCACAAGCGGCTGCAAGAGGAGCGCGGGCACACGCACGTGCGCCAGATCATCGGGCACGTCGATGCGATACGAAAGCCGCGGCCCCATGCGGATCGCCATCAGCTCCAGGTAGTCGCGCAGCCGCTCGCACTCCGCTTCGAGCGGATGCATCGTCGAGCGCGACGCATTCAGCGTCGCGCGCAGGTACGCGATCATGTGGTCGAGCATCTCCTGCGCGCGCGGCGGGTCCGCGCCGATCAAGGCGCGAAGGTTCGCGAGTGTGTTGAACAGCATGTGCGGCTCGAGCTGCGTTTCGAGCAGCTTCAGGCGCGCTTCGTTCGCATGCTGGCGCGCCTCGGCCATCTTGCGTTGCAGATACGCGCTCTTGCTCAGGCTGTAGAAGTAGTAACTCGCCGCGACGCCCGAGAGCAGCGTGACGAGCATCGAATTGCGCAGGTCGACGTTCGCATCGATCGGCGGGCCGCCGGCATAGAGGCCCAGGGTGCGGCACAGCACGTCGCCGATCCTCGATCCGGCGAAGAAGCCCACGACGATGCTCACGAAAGGCAGCGCAATCCCGCTTGCGCCTTCCGGCCAGCCCGTCTCGCGCGCGGAGGGCACGAAGTGGCGCCCCATGTCGATCAGGAACCAGATGCTCGTGCCGATCGCGATCGAATACGCCACGAGGCTCGCATACGGCCGGTCGGCCATGAACACGTACTGCACCGTGGCGATCACGAGGCAGAACGCCAGCACCTGCAGCAGGTGCCGCAGCTTGGCGATCCAGTCGATCCTCATCGGCCGTCCAGGCGGTCCTGCTCGCGCTGCAGGCGCTCGCGCTCCCTCTGCACCAGGTTTTCGCGCAAGCCGCTGCCCTGCCCGAGGATGAAGACCGAGATGCCGTGCAGCGCGAGCCCGAGTCCCCATCCGAACACCGGCCCGAGGCTCCAGCGGCGAATGCCGAAGCCCTGTTCCGACATGAAGTACAGGCCCGTGTTCACGATCACGTACACGGCGGCATGGAAGTACCAGCCGATCTTCGCGGCCGCGCGCTTGCGCGCCAGGCGTTCGATCTCCTCGGTGGAAAGTCGCTCGGGCATGGTTTGGAGGGAATTGTAAGTTGCGAGGTTCGCGTTGCGCATCGCCGTCAATCCCCGCGGGTTCTCACAAGGTTCTCACCAAGGTTCTCACCACGGGTCGCGCTGCAGTTCGAGCTTGCTGCGTTCGCGCTCGACGAGGTTCGCGTAGAGGCCGCTGCCGCGGCCGAACACGAACACCGCCAGGCCGTGCATGCCGAGGCCGAAGGCCCAGCCGAGGGCGGGGAAGGCGATCCACGGCTTGCCGGAGACCGATGCGACGGTGGCGAGCAGCAGATTGACGGCGACGAAGACGGTGGCGTGGACGTACCAGCCGATCTTGGCGTTGGCGCGCTTGCGGGCGAGGCGGTCGAGGTCGTGGTCGGTCATGACGAATGCTCCTTGGAAAAGTGGTTGCGACAGGAATATCAACGGGCTTGCAGGGTGACGAAGCCGGCGGGCACCCCACCGATTGCCATGCGCGCGATCCGCAGCGCCCGCCCCGCGAAGATTCCGCTCATCGCGCCATACAGCGTCGCGATGGACAGCGCGAAGTCGCCATGCGTCTTCAGTTCGGGATGGATCGCGACGTCCACGCTCACCACGTACCGCGTGAAGAAGATGCCGAGGATGAGAAGCATCGGCACCCAGCTGCCGCTCATGCGGAAGACGCGAGTGTTCGCGTCGTAGCTCACGCCTTCGGGCGCACCGAGGCGGCTGAATCCATAGACCACGATCGCAACGGCCGCGAGCCAGGGCAGGATCACGTTCATGCCCGCACCGAATGCGCCGAGCATGCCCCACACCGAGTACGCACCCAGCGCCACCGGCAGGATCAGGATGCGCGCGAGGCTCGCGGTGCGGTCGCGCGTCTGCAGATAGCCGACCACCACGAGCGCGGCGAGCAGCCCCCAGACCCAGGCGGGCGTCCCCGAAAGAACCTGCCTCACGAACCCGGCCGAAGGCAGCGATCCCCAGAGCATCGAGCCCAGCAGGCGGCTCGGCAGCAGCGTGAAGGCACCGGCCACGACGCAAGCCCCGATGTAGAGCGACTGCATCGTGATGCGGTGCACGCGGATATCGCCCCGCGCCAAGGCGCGGAAGGCGCGGTACAGCGCGAACAGCGACACCGGGATGAGCAGATGGATCGGCGTGAACCCGGCCACATTGGGGAACTGCGTGTCGCGAATGAAGAAGGCCGAGACCGCCGTGACGATCATCAGCGTGACCCATGCGTAGCCGAACGCGCGGTGCAGCTTCGGCCGCTGCTGCCGGCCGCGCCGGGCCCAGAGCGCGACGGGTCCGATGACGAGCGCGCCGATGGCGGCCGTCATGTGGATGAGAATGGTCGGGGTGAGTTGCATGGGGGGTCTCCGTCCTTGAATGGAAGGGACTGTGCCCAGACTCCCTCGAGGGGGCCACCGGCATGGGACGAAACGCCCGCCGCGTGGCGCGAAACGCAGAAGCGCCGGGGCGAAATTC
>NZ_DASZSE010000048.1:0-2657 GCF_035548915.1 Ramlibacter sp.
ATGAGCAGCGTTCGCCCGGTATCGCCGGGCAAGACGCGGACCTGTCCCCACTGCAAGGCGGTCATCCTCGAAAGCGCGAGCGTCTGCCCGGGCTGTCAGCACCACCTTCGTTTCGGCGGCGACGCCGGACCGAAGGTGGAAACGCGCACGGCACTGCAGGTGGAGGGCAAGATCCGCCACCCGCCGCAGGAAGACCCGTGGGAATACACGGTGGTCGTCTTCGTCCGGAACGAGCGCGGTGAGGAGATCGCACGCTACGTCATCAACGTCGGGGCGCTCGCCAACGCCGAGGAGCGCGTCGTCAGCCTGCAGGTGGAAGTGATGCCGCCGCGGCCGGCGGTGCTTCCCGCGCCGAAGCCGGTCTTCGGCTCGCAGTCGCCGCTGGCCTCGTCACGGCAGCCGCTCGTGACACCGCCGCCCGCCGCAGCCAAGGCTTCGGCGCCGACGCCGCCGCACCAGCCGCTGCGACCCGCGAAAGAGACACTGAACCCGCCCAAGCCGGGCGATCCATACCCGTCGACGTTCGGCCGCGGACCGAAAACGCGCTGAGCGTCGGGGGCCTCGCGCCTCACCGCGCCCACATTTCATCGCCGCCGAGACGCGCGCCGCATCGAAGTGCTGGCGCGCACCATTCGATTGCGGCAGGATTCGCGCCCAATGGGATCACCGCTCGTTGCCCTCGGGGACTTCTCGTTCAAGTATCGCGGCTATCTGCTGCCGATCGCCGTCATCCTCCTCGTCCTGCCGAGCCCGCGCCTGTTCGCGGACCCCGCGGTGGCCGGCACGATCGGCTTCGTGCTCGCGGTCATCGGCCAGGCGGTGCGGGTGGGGACCATCGGCCTCGACTACATCATTCGCGGCGGCAAGGATCACAAGGTCTACGCCGAGAACCTGGTCACCGGCGGCCTCTATTCCCACTGCCGCAACCCCATGTACGTGGGCAATTTCTTCCTGCTGCTCGGCCTCGCGATGGCATCGAATTCATGGGTGTTCGCGCTCGTGGGCATCCCGCTCAGCCTGGGCATGCACAAGGCGATCGTCGCGGCCGAGGAGAACTTCCTGCGGAACAAGTTCGGCGCGGAGTTCGAGGCGTACTGCGCCCGCGTGAATCGCTGGGTGCCGCGCCTTTCGGGGCTGGGCCAGACCCTGCGCGGCATGCAGTTCGACTGGCGGCGCGTGGTGATGAAGGAGTACCGCGCGGGCTTCGACTGGTTCTCCGCGACCGCGCTCGTCATTCTGATCCGCCTGGGCCAGGCGAGCCTGCTCGACGACAACCAGATCCTGACGGCGGTGATGGTGCTGGTCATCGCCGCACGCTTCGTGTTGTGGTTTGCGTCCCGCCAGATGAACAAGCGGACGCCGCCTGCGACCGCCGGTGCCTAACCGTTTCGAAGCAGAGCTGGCGGCCTTGCGCGAGCGCGTGGATGCCATCGACACGCAGCTTCTCGCGCTGCTGAACGCGCGCGCCGCGGTGGTTCGGGACATCTACACGCTGAAGGAACGGCAGGGCGTGCCGCGCTTCAACCAGGCACGCACCGACGCGATTTTGCAGCGACTTGCGGCGGAGAGTCGGGGACCGCTCACGGCGCCGGAGGTGCACGCGCTCTTCAGACCGATCCTGGAATTCTTCGTAAACGTCTACCAGAGCGCCGCACGCAGCGATCGAGCTGCCGAAGGCGCCGGCGATGCGGGGACCAGCCCGCTGAGGTAATCACCATGGCACGAGACGTCATTTTTCAGGAAGAAAGCGCGGCGCGGGACTTCACCTTCGATCAAAAGGTGGCCGCGGTATTCGACGATATGGTCTCGCGCAGCGTGCCGTTCTACGGCGAGCTGCAGCGCATGCTTTCGGACCTGTGCCTCCAGTTCCTGCCGGCGCAGGACGGCAAGGTGTGCGACCTCGGCTGCTCGACCGGCACGACCATCGATCTGATTCTCTCGAATCCGGGCTGTCCGGCGAGCGCGCACGCGTACGGCATCGACAACGCGCAGGCCATGCTGGATCAGGCGCGCGAGAAGCTCGCGCCGCACGTGCGTGCGCAGCGCGTGACGCTGGTGAAGGCCGATCTCGACGGCGATCTGCAGCTGCCTTCGGTGAACGTCGTGCTCATGAACTGGACGCTGCAGTTCGTGCGGCCGATTCATCGCGAGGCGCTGCTGAAGCGCATCCACGCGGGGCTGCGTCCGGGCGGCGCGCTTCTCATGGCGGAGAAGGTGCTGGTGGAAGACTCTCTTTTGAATCGTCTCTACATCGAGCTGTACTACCGTTACAAGGCGCGCCAGGGCTACACGGCCGAGGAAATCCAGCGCAAGCGCGAGTCGCTCGAGAACGTGCTGGTGCCGTATCGCGTCGAGGAGAACGTGCAGTTGCTGCAACGCTGCGGGTTCTCGACCGTCGACACCTGCTTCCGCTGGTTCAACTGGGCCGCGTTCGTCGCGATCAAGCACTGAGTCGCGATCGGGCGCGGACCGCTCGTGGAGGCCTTGCCGGGCAACGGCGAGCGCGTGCTGTTCCTCGATGACGAGGAGCCGCTCGTGCGCCTCGCGAGCCGGATGCTCGATCGGCTCGGCTACCGCGTGGACGCCTACACGAGCGCCTCCGAGGCGCTGGATGCGTTTCGCGAGCAGCCGGCGCGATTCGATCTGGTGCTGACCGA
>NZ_DASZSE010000049.1:0-2019 GCF_035548915.1 Ramlibacter sp.
GGCGGTGGCTGTGTGGGGGGGGGTGGGGGGGCTGGTGTCGGGGCGGGTGTTGGTGGGGGTGTCGGCGCGGGTGTCGGGGCGGGTGTCGGTGCAGGTGTCGGTGCAGGCGTTGGTGCAGGTGTCGGCGCAGGTGTCGGCGCGGGTGTCGGCGCGGGCGTCGGCGCGGGCGTCGGCGCGGGCGTCGGCGCAGGAGTCGGTGCTGGCGTCGGTGCAGGTGTCGGCGCAGGTGTCGGCGCAGGCGTCGGCGCGGGCGTGGCAACCGGCTTCGCTGCCGGCGGCGCGACGCCACCGCGCTCCGACACGACCTTGCGGGCCGACTCCAGCTTCGCGATCGCCTGCGTGATCGCCTCCTTCACGGCCTCGCGCAGCTCACCGGTCGAACGCCGCTCGCCGAACCCCGAGTCGAGCGCCGCATCGACCTTGCCTATCGCATGCTTCCTGTATTCCGGCGTGCCCTGTCCGAGCACGTCCGCGAGCACGCCATTCACCTTCTTCTGCAAACTTTCCAGGCGAGGGTCCCAGCGGTCCTGGATGCTTCCCACGTCGTAATTGCGCAGATCGCGGATGTTGCGCGCGAGCTTGTCCAGCGCGGTCTCGAGCGACTGACCCTTCTCGTGCCCCTTGCCGCCGGTCATCCAGCCTCCTTGCCGCTGCGACGAAAACCCTCAGAGTATCAGGATCGCGCGGAAGTCGTTCACATTGGTATGCGTGGGACCTGTGATCACGAGGTCGTCGAGCAACCGGAAGTAACCGTACGAGTCGTTGCGATCGAGATAGTGATCGATCTTCATGCCGAGCGACCGCGCCCGGGCAAGCGTCTCGGGCCCGACGCAAGCGCCCGCGTTGTCCTCGCTGCCGTCGATGCCGTCGGTGTCGGCCGCGAGCCCCCAGATGCCCGGCTCGCCCTGCAACGCCTGCGCAAGCCCGAGGCAGAACTCGGCCGCCCGCCCGCCGCGGCCGCGCGGCGTGCCTGCGGGCTGCTTTCTCACCGTCACCGTCGTCTCGCCGCCCGAAAGGATCACGCAGGGATTGCGAAACGGCTCGCCGCGCCGCGCGACGGCTCGCGCGAGCGCCGCATGCACCTTGCCGACCTCGCGCGATTCGCCTTCCATCTCGTCCGAGAGAATGTGCGCGTCGAGCCCGGCCGCGCGCGCCGCGAGCGCCGCCGCGTCCAGCGATTGCCGCGGCGTCGCGATCAGATGCACCTCGTGCCCGCCGAACATCGCATCGCCCGGCTTCGGCGTTTCGAGCGCGCCGCGCTCCAGCAGGCTCATGATCGCGCCGGGCACCTCGATGCCGTAGCGTTGCAGGACAGCGACCGCATCGGCGCAAGTGGTGGCATCGGGCACCGTGGGTCCGCTCGCGATGATGGACGGGTCGTCGCCCGGCACGTCGCTGATCGTGAGCGTCACGACCTTCGCGGGCGCGCAGGCCGCCGCGAGCCGCCCGCCCTTGATGCGCGACAGGTGCTTGCGCACGCAGTTCATCTCCGCGATGTTCGCGCCCGACTCGAGGAGCTGCCGGTTCACGCGCTGCTTGTCCTCGAGCGTGAGGCCCTCGGCCGGCAGCGTGAGCAACGCGGAGCCGCCGCCGGAGATGAGGCACAGCACCAGGTCGTCCGCCGTCAGGCCCTGCGCCAGCGCGAGGATGCGCCGCGCGGCGTCCAGGCCCGCCGCATCGGGCACCGGATGCGCGGCTTCGACGATCTCCACCCGCTGGGTGAGCCCCACCGGTCGCGGCGGCGTATGGCCATAGCGTGTGACGGCCAGCCCCGACAGCGGCGCATCCGGTGGCCACAGCGCTTCCACCGCATGCACCATCGCGCCCGCGGCCTTGCCCGCGCCCAGCACGACGGTGCGCCCCCGCGGCGGCGGCGGCAGGAAGCGCGCGGTGTTGTGCAGCGGCAGCGCACGCTGCACCGCCGCGCGGTAGAGATGTTCGAGGAAGGCGTGCGGATGGGTGTACGGGTCGGGGGCTGGCATGCGGAGTGTCTCCAGACTCGGATTGTGCGGCTACCGG
>NZ_DASZSE010000050.1:0-237044 GCF_035548915.1 Ramlibacter sp.
TGCCGCGGCCGGCGCGAGCGCGGCCGCCGCGGCGGGCATCGCGGGCGGCACGAGCGCCGCCGGCGCGGCCACGTGCTGCACCACGGCTCCACCGCCCTTCACGATGCGGACCTTGCCTTCGGCTTCGGTGATCTCGAGCTCCGAGACGTTGGACTCCGAGACCAGATCGATCAGCGTCTTCAGCTTGCGCAGGTCCATCGTCTTCTCCGGTATTTCTTTGGAAGGATCGGGAATTTACAGCAAAATTCCGTTACTTCCCGCATTTGCCGGGAATTTTCTTCCATCTGCTCGATGAAAGGCCGCCGCTTCGAACCAGGGGGGCCGGTGTCAGCCGGACGCAAACCAGCGATCGAGGTCGGGTCGGCTCAGCCGGCCGATTCTACGCTCGCGCATCTTGCCGGACGCGTCGACGAAGACGGAGAACGGCAGGCCACCGACTTCGTTGCCGAGTGTCTTCGTGAGCTCGGTGCCCTGCAAGCCCGCCAGTCCGACCGGGAAAGCCACCGGCGTGTGTTGCAGGAAGGCGCGCACCGCGCTCGGCTGGTCGATGGCAAGGCCGACCACTTGCCAGCCTTTGGACGCGTGTTCGCGGTAGAAGCCATCGAGAAGCGGCAACTCGTCGATGCAGGGCGGGCACCACGTCGCCCAGAAGTTCACGAGCAGGGACTTGCCGCGAAAACCCGCCATCGCAAGCGTTGCGCCCTCGGGCGTGCGGAAGGAAAGCGGCCAGAGCGCATCGATGCTGCCCGCGGATTCGTCGACGCGCAGGCGCCACCATGCCGCAGCCCCACCGGCGAGCAGCGCTGCGGCGCCGGCGCCGGCAAGCAGCGCCCGGCGAGATCGAGCCGCCGGCAGGGGCGGTGCGGCGGCGTCGCCCGCCCCAGCGTCCGCGCGCGGCGCGGTTTCGGCGGGCGCATTCTCGGTTGGCCCGATCGCGCTCACTGGCCCGCCTCCACAAGTGCGCGCACGGCCGCGATGTCGCCTCGCGGGACGCGGCCGCGCGAGTCGCGCCTGAGCGCGCCCCGGACGTCGTCGTGGTCGTGGATCATGAGGTGCACGCCGATCGGCTCGTCGAGTTCGCGGCTGAAGGCCGTGAGGCTCAGGGCCTCGACCTGCTCGCCGGTGAAGCCCGTGACCGTGCGCGGTTCGTAGTCGACGCGGTTTTCGATCAGCGCGATCTCCGCCGACTTGGGGTCGTCGCAGAAGAGCTGGATATAGATGTCGGACAGCCGGGTCGCCGTGCCGTGCCACACGGCTCCTGCAAGGTAGGGGCGGAACTGCTTCAGCCGGTCCATCCACGCGAGCGCGAGCTTGCGCAGCGCCGCGAGTTCGGCGGGCTGCGTGTCCGCGCAGAACACGCTGATGTATTCGCGCACCGCGTCTTCCAGCGTCTCGTTGTCCGGGAGCTGCGCGCGGGCCGCGAGCCCGAGCTGCTTTGCGGCGCGGCGCTTGGCCGGCCCGAATTCCAGCCCTTCCTCCACGACGATCCGAGCGGCGGTCGCGGCAATTTCCAACGCGAGGCTGTCCATCGGGCCATTGTGCACTTACAGTGCGAGGCACCGTCGGTGTACGGGCATGACGAAGAGGAGATGCCAGTGAAGAGCACGATGATGCCGGTCCCCCTCTCGCTCAACCATCTGCTGGAGCGCGCGGGGCGGCTCTTCGGCGGCAACGAGATCGTGTCGCGCCTGCCGGACAAGAGCCTGAAGCGGCACACCTATGCCGACTTCTACCGGCGCACGCGGGCCCTGGCCTCCGCGCTGCGCAAAGCGGGGCTTGCCAAGGGCGACCGCGTCGCCACGCTCTGCTGGAACCACCATGCGCACCTGGAGTGCTACTTCGGCATTCCCGCGGCGGGCGGCGTGGTGCACACGCTCAATCTGCGGCTCGCCCCGGCCGAGATCGGCTGGATCGCGGGCAATGCCGAGGATCGCTTCCTCGTCGTGGACGATGTGCTCCTGCCGCTCTACCAGCAGTTCGCGCAGCTGCACCGCTTCGAAAAGGTGATCGTGGTTCCCTTTGCCGGCAAGCCCGCAAGCACGAGCGTCGAAGGCGCGACGGACTACGAGGCCTTCCTCGAAACCGGCGACCCCGACGATTTCGACTACGTGCCGCACGAGGAAGACGACCCCGTGGCCATGTGCTACACGTCGGGCACGACGGGGCGGCCGAAGGGCGTGGTGTATTCCCACCGCTCGACGGTGCTGCATACGCTGGTCGCGAGTCTCGGCGACTTCTGGGGGCTGCGCGGCACGGACGTCGTGCTGCCCGTCACGCCGATGTTCCATGCGAACTGCTGGGGCATGCCCTACGGAGCCGTGATGATGGGCGTGAAGGTCGTCTTCCCCGGCCCGCACCTGCACCCGGACGACCTCCTCGACCTGATGCAGATCGAGCCGCCAACGCTTTCGCTCGGCGTGCCCACGATCTGGATGGCGCTGATCCAGACCTACGACGCCGCCCAGGCGAAGGATTCGCCCAACCACGGCCGCTGGACGCTCCCGCGCGGGATGCGCTCGCTCGTCGGCGGCGCGGCCGTGCCCGAGGCGCTCATTCGCGCCTTCGACCGGCACGGCATCTGGATCCTGCAGGGCTGGGGCATGACGGAAACCTCGCCCGTATGCACGGTTTCGTACCCGCGCGCCGAACTGCACGATGCGAGCGAAGACGAGAAGTACCGCCGCGCGGCGATGGCGGGCGTGCCGGTGCCGCTCGTGGACCTGCGCGTGTGGGGCGATGCGGGCGAAGAGCCCTGGGACGGCAAGTCGGTCGGCGAGATCCAGGTCCGCGGCCCCTTCATCACGGGCAGTTATCACAACGTGCCGGTCGCGCGCGACAAGTTCACCGAAGACGAGTGGCTGCGCACCGGCGACGTGGCCGCCGTCGATTCGCTGGGTTTCGTGCGCATCACCGATCGCACCAAGGATCTGATCAAGTCGGGGGGCGAATGGATCAGCTCGGTGGACCTGGAGAACGCGCTGATGGCGCATCCCGCCGTCGCGGAGGCCGCGGTGATCGCCGTTCCCGACGAGAAGTGGGGCGAGCGTCCGCTCGCGTGCGTCGTGCTGAAGAAGGACGCAAAAGCCGGTGCGGCAGAGTTCGGGCCGCATCTGCTGCACCATGGCTTCGCGAAGTGGCAGTTGCCGGACCGCTATGAATTCATCGACGCGATCCCGCGCACGTCCACCGGCAAATTCTGGAAGATGAAGCTGCGCGAACGTTACCCGGCTTGATTCCAAGGCGTCGTCTTCGCGTCTGCCCACTGGATTCCCGCCTTCGCGGGAATGACGAAGGGGGGAGGGAATGACGGGGCGGGAATGACGGGGCGGGATGGGTCTGCCCACGATAATCGGGCGATGCACATTCACATCCTCGGCATCTGCGGCACCTTCATGGGTGGCCTGGCCGCGCTAGCGCGCGAAGCCGGCCATGAAGTGACCGGCTGCGACGCCGGCGTCTATCCGCCCATGAGCGACCAGCTTCGCGCGCTGGGCATCGACCTGGTCGAGGGGTTCGGCGTCGAGCAGCTCGCGTTGCAGCCCGACATCTGGGTCGTCGGCAACGTCGTCTCCCGCGCGCGGCTGGCCGACGGCACGCCTCGCTATCCGTTGATGGAAGCGATCCTCGATGCCGGGGAGCGCTACACGAGCGGCCCGCAATGGCTCGCCGAAGAAATGCTGCAGGGCCGCCATGTGCTCGCGGTGGCCGGCACGCACGGCAAGACCACGACCACGTCGATGCTTGCGTGGATCCTCGAGCGGGCCGGACTCGACCCTGGCTTCCTCGTAGGTGGCGTGCCGGTGAATTTCGGCGTCTCCGCGCGGCTCGGGCGTGGCAAGTGCTTCGTGATCGAAGCGGACGAATACGACACGGCGTTCTTCGACAAGCGCAGCAAGTTCGTGCACTACCGGCCGCGCACGGCGGTCCTCAACAACCTCGAATTCGATCACGCCGACATCTTCGACGACGTCGCCGCGATCGAGCGGCAGTTCCACCATCTCGTGCGCACCGTGCCCGCGAGTGGCCGCGTCGTCGTGAACGGTCTGGAGGAGAGTCTCGCTCGCGTGCTGCACCAGGGCTGCTGGAGCGAGGTGCGCAGCTTCGGCGCGGCGTCGAGCGACTTTTTCGCCGAGGGCGAACCGGGCAACTTCGACGTGCTCGAACACGGCCGCGTGGTGGGACGAGTCGAATGGGAACTCACCGGCGTTCACAACCAGCTCAATGCGTTGGCCGCGATTGCCGCCGCGCAGCACGTGGGTGTTGCACCCGCGGAGGCGGCCAAAGCGCTCGCGACGTTTCGCAACGTCAAGCGGCGAATGGAAGTGCGCGGGGTGGTGCGGGGCGTGACGCTTTATGACGATTTCGCGCATCATCCGACCGCGATCCGCACCACGCTCGACGGTCTTCGCCGCAAGGTGGGCGGCGAGCGCATCCTTGCGGTGTTCGAGCCGCGCAGCAACACGATGAAGCTGGGCACGATGAAGTCGCAGCTGCCGTGGAGTCTGGAGGCGGCCGATCTGTCGTTCTGCCACGCGGGTGGACTTGGGTGGGATCCGCGCGAGGTGCTCGGCGAGATGGGTGAGCGTGCGCAGGTTGCGGACGACGTCGCGCAGCTCGTGCGGCAGGTGCTGCGTGCCGCGCGGCGTGGCGATCACATCGTGTGCATGAGCAACGGCGGGTTCGGCGGGATTCACGAGAAGCTGCTCGCGGGGCTGGAGGGGGTGGACGCGGCGGCGTCGGCGCGTTGACTTGCTCTTTCGCGTGGGTCTCGCGGACTTGGGTGAAATTGCCCTTGCAGGGCGGCGCCGTGCTTGCCTTATCGCAAGGGGTTCGGACTTGGGTTGCGTCGCCCTTGCAGGGCAGCACCTCGCTTGCCCTATCGCATTAGTGTCGGACTTGGGTTTATTTGCCCTTGCAGGGCGGCACCTCGCTTGCCCTATCTCTCCCCCCGCCCTCTCTTCCCCAGCGGGGAAGAGAGGGAGCTAACACGGACATCCGATTTGGGCTCGTCGGGCCGACAAAGGGCCGAAGACCCGCAAGGTCGGGCGGTGCTCCAAATTTAGAAACGACAACGAGCCTGCGCATGTCCGCCGTCGCGCGCCATGGTGGTCACGGAGCTACACATGTCGCCCCGCCACCCGACCTATCGGGTCTTCGGCCCTTTGTCGGCCCGACGAGCCCAAATCGGTGTTTGGCTCCCCTCTCTTCCCCGCTGGGGAAGAGAGGGGCGGGGGGGAGAGATAGGGCAAGCGAGGTGCTGCCCTGCAAGGGCAATGCAACCCAAGTCCGACACCCATGCCATAGGGCAAGCAAGGCGCCGCCCTGCAAGGGCAATTCAACCCAAGTCCGAAGTCAAGGAGAGCGAACACCCGCCACCCGCAAAGGGGCAAGAAGCGACCCGCGGGTGAGCATCCCCCGCTACCTCCCCCTCCGCGCCTTCACCGCATCCGCCAGCACGTCCAGCAGACCGAGCGACTCCCCCCACCCGATGCACGCATCCGTGATGCTCTTGCCGTATTCCAGCCGGGCCGGATCGTCCTTCCCCGGCGCGAACTTCTGCGCGCCGCCATTCAGGTGGCTTTCCACCATCAACCCAAACACCGACCGCGATCCGCGCGCGATCTGCGAGGCAATGTCGCGCGCGACATCGAGCTGCTTCTCATGCTGCTTGCTGCTGTTCGCATGGCTGCAATCCACCATCAGCACCGGCTCGAGCCTTTGCGATTCGAGCTCCTTGCACGCGGCAGCCACACTCGCCGCATCGTAGTTGGGCACCTTGCCGCCGCGCAGGATCAAGTGGCAATCGCGGTTGCCATTGGTCCGCACGATCGCGACCTGGCCGTTCTTGTGCACCGACAGGAAGTGATGCCCACGCGCCGCCGCCTGGATCGCATCGGTCGCGATCTTGATGTTGCCGTCCGTTCCGTTCTTGAAGCCGATCGGCGCCGACAGGCCGCTCGCGAGCTCGCGGTGCACCTGGCTTTCGGTCGTGCGCGCGCCGATGGCGCCCCAGGAGATCAAGTCGCCGATGTACTGCGGCGAAATCACGTCGAGGAACTCGCTGCCGGCCGGCAGCCCGAGCCGGTTGATCTCGATCAGCATCTGCCGCGCGATGCGCAGCCCCTCGTCGATGCGGAAACTCTCGTCGAGATAAGGATCGTTGATGAGCCCCTTCCAGCCGACGGTCGTGCGCGGCTTTTCGAAATAGACGCGCATCACGATCTCGAGCGCATCGCGATGCTTCTCGCGCGCCTCCTTCAGCCGCCGCGCGTAGTCGAGCGCCGCCGCCGGATCGTGGATCGAACACGGGCCGATCACCACGAGCAGCCGGTCGTCCTTGCCCACCATGATGTCGTGGATGCTGCGGCGCGTGCGCGTGATGAGCGCCTCCACCGGCGTGCCCGCGATCGGGAAGAAACGGATCAGGTGTTCGGGCGGAGGCAGCACGGTGATGTCCTTGATGCGCGCGTCGTCGGTCTGGCTGGTCTTGTCGACGGGGCGCACTTGCCACGCTTCGGGATTGGCGGTCTTCGCAGTCATGTCGGCTCTTCTTCCTTGTGCTTCGAAATCGTTGCGGACGAAAAGAAAAAACCGCCGGGGGTGCCGGCGGTTTCGTTGGAGGGGTTGCGCGTCGCGGGTACGTTCAGACCTCTCTACCGCCGGGGGGCGTGGAGAACCAAAAGTAGCCAAAGAAAAAAGAGGCGCGGACGCGGACCATGCGTCGAATGTACCACACGCTCAAAGCCGCAGCTTCTTCCACCACTGGATCGCGCGCACCACCTGCGGCTCGGTGGGCTTCGGCTCGGCCGCGGGCGTGCTGTCCGCCGGCTCGGTGGCGAGCCACTGGTCGTACATGTCGACGAGCAGCATGCCTTCTCCGAGCGTTCGCCACGCGACGAGTTGGAAGTCCTCCGCCGTCGCGGGCAGCTCGCTCGCATGCGGTGCGCCGTCGAGCAGCCACTGCCCGATCAGCACGCGGAAGTTGTTGAGCGCCTGCAGGTAGGCCGCGTATTCGTAGAGGCCGCGCCACGGCAGCCCGAGGCCCACGATGAGGTTGCGGTGCTCCCGCAGCACCGTGAGCAGGTCCACGAGCTGCGGCGCGATGCGGTCGCGCTGGCGGTCGAGACGCAGCGCCGCGACGATCGCCTCGATGTGGTTCGCAAGGAGCGCCATGCTGTCGGTGATCTGCCGCGTGTCCTCGTCGGAGACGGCACTGCGCAGGAAGTTGCTGAGCTCCCCGAACGTCTGGATGCTCGGCAGGTTCGTCGAGGGGTCCAGCGGCAGGCGCAAGGGACGGGTGGACTCGTTCATGACATCTTGCGCCGAGTATCCCAGCGCAGCGCCGCGCGGCAAGCGCCGCTCAGGCGGTGCCGCCGACCGTCAATCCGTCGATGCGCAGCGTCGGCTGCCCCACGCCCACGGGCACGCTCTGGCCCTCCTTGCCGCAGGTGCCCACGCCGGTGTCGAGCTTCATGTCGTTGCCGATCATCGTGACGCGCGTGAGCGCATCCGGCCCGTTGCCCACGATCGTGGCGCCCTTCACCGGGTACTGGATCTTGCCGTCTTCCACCCAGTACGCTTCGCTGGCCGAAAAGACGAACTTGCCCGACGTGATGTCCACCTGGCCGCCACCGAAGTTGGTGGCGTAGAGGCCCTTCTTCATGCTCGCCACGATCTCGCCGGGGTCGTGCTCGCCGCCCAGCATGTAGGTGTTGGTCATGCGCGGCATCGGGATGTGCGCGTAGCTTTCGCGCCGGCCGTTGCCGGTGGGCGCGACGCCCATCAGGCGCGCGTTCATCGAATCCTGGATGTAGCCGCGCAGGATGCCGTCTTCGATCAGCACGTTGCGCTGGCTCGCGTTGCCTTCGTCGTCGACGTTGAGCGAGCCGCGGCGGTCGTCGAGCGTGCCGTCGTCCAGCACCGTCACGCCCCTGGAGGCGACGCGCTGGCCGACGCGGCCGGAAAACGCGCTCGAACCCTTGCGGTTGAAGTCGCCCTCGAGGCCATGGCCCACGGCCTCGTGCAGCAGCACGCCAGGCCAGCCGGGGCCGAGCACCACGATCATCTCGCCGGCCGGAGCCGGCCGCGATTCGAGATTCGTGAGCGCGGCCTTCACCGCGTCGTCCACGTACGAGGCGATGCGCGCGTCGTCGAAATACTCGAGCCCGAAGCGGCCCCCGCCGCCGCCGGAGCCCATCTCGCGGCGGCCATGCTGCTCGGCGATCACCGTCACCGACACGCGCACGAGCGGGCGCACGTCGGCCGCGATCGTGCCGTCCGCGCGCGCGACGAGCACGACGTCGTATTCGCTCGCGAGCCCGGCCATCACCTGCACGATGCGCGGGTCGCGGGCGCGCGCCATCTTCTCCGCGC
The DNA here is from genome assembly GCF_035548915.1 of Ramlibacter sp. GTDB lineage: Bacteria > Pseudomonadota > Gammaproteobacteria > Burkholderiales > Burkholderiaceae_C > Ramlibacter. The sequence continues at coordinate 8,374 of NZ_DASZSE010000050.1, forward strand.
GCTCGAGAAGCTGCACCTTCGCCGTGCTGTCGAGCGAGCCGATCGGGTCGATGCCGCCGTAGAGCGAACGCGTGCCCGCGATCTTTCGCGCGGGCACCTTCACGCGCGTGCCCGCCGCGGCGAGCGCGATCGAGCGCACGGTGCGCGCCGCGTCCAGCAAGGAAGCCTCGGAGATGTCGTCGGAATAGGCGAAAGCCGTCTTCTCCCCGCTCACCGCGCGCACGCCCACGCCCTGGTCGATGCTGAAGCTGCCGGTCTTCACGATGCCTTCTTCCAGGCTCCAGCCTTCGCTGCGCGTGTACTGAAAGTAAAGATCCGCCTCGTCCACGTGATGCGCGCCGATCACGCCGAGCGCGCGGCTGAGGTGCGTTTCGTCCAGGCCGAAGGGATCGAGCAGCAGCTGCCTGGCCGTGGCCAGCCGCTCGAGGGTGGGTTCGCGGGAGATCATCCGGCCATTCTAGGCCGCGGCGCGTCAAGCCGTGGCGCCCGGCCTCGTTCGGAGCAGGGTTCGCTCGTGCAGATCCTGGATGAGGCCGTAAGCCGAGCGGTACCGGTCCTCGGGTTTCTTCGCCATCAGCTTTTCCAGCACGGGCTGCAGCGGCTCGTGGGGCGGGGGCAGAAGGGGCGTCGGCGCGGAGACGTGGCGCGCCAGAAGCATGTCGAGCGATTCCGCCACGAAGGGCCGCTCGCCCGTCAGCATCTCGTACAGCATCACGCCCAGGCTATAGAGATCGGTGGAGGGTGTGATCCGCGCGCCGGACGCCTGCTCCGGGCTCAGGTAGTAGGGCGTGCCGACGACGTCGCCGTGCCGCGTCTCGGTGAGCCCGAGGCCGTCTTGCTGCAGCATCGACTTCGCGACGCCGAAGTCCGCGAGCGCCACGCTTCCCTCGGGCCGCAGCATGATGTTCTCCGGCTTCAGGTCGCGGTGAATCACGCCTCGGGTGTGGATCGCATCGAGCGCGGTGGCGACCTGGTGCACGACTTCGAGCACGCGGTGCTGCGACATCCCCGCCTTCAGCTCGCCGCGCAGGTCGCCCCGCGGGAAGTACTCCATCGCGATGTACGCGTGGTCGTCGGTGAAGCCCTGGTCGTAGATGCGGATCACGTTCGGATGCTCGATCTTCGACAGCAGCGTGTATTCCTGGATGAACCGCGAGAGGTTCGCGCTCGTCGCCCTGCCGCCGGCGGAAAGCACCTTCAGCACGACCGCGAGACCGTCTTCCTCGCGCACCGCGAGGTACACCTCGGTCATGCCGCCCGCGCCGATCTTGCGCACGAGCCGGTAGCCCTTCAGCCGCAGCGGCTCGCCGTCCGCGCCGAAGGCGTGGTGCTTGAAGGCCGAGAGCTTCGAATTGAGCGCGCCCTTCACCGCGCGCGCGGTGATCTCGGAATTCACCTGCACCGCGGTGCGGATTTCGGCCGCGCGCTCCGTGAGGGTCGCCATCCCGTGGCGCTTGTCGTCGATGTTGGTGACGAGCCCCACGATTTCGGCCACGTCGAGATAGCCCGAGCGGCCTTCGACTTCCAGCGAGGTCATGCCGCCCGTCTGCACGCCGTCGCCCGCTTCCTGCAGCACCGCGTTGCTCGCGACGACGGTCCAGCCGAGCTCCTTGCTCGACGATTCGAGCCGCGCCGCGGAGCTCACCGCCTCGCCGATCGGCATCGTGTCACGGTTGTCGACGGTGCCCACGCGGCAGATCGCGACCTCGCCCGCGTGCAGGCCGACACCGATCGCGAAGGGCGGCAGGCCGCGCTTCGGAAACCGCTGGTCGAGCCAGCCGCGGAATTCGTGCGCCGCGAGCGCGAGCGCGAGCGCCGCGGAGATCGCGCGCCGGGCCGCCGTGAGCGGCGAGCCGCCCTGCCCTTCGGCGAACACCGCCATCAGGCCGTCGCCGATGAACTTGAGGTGGCGCCCGCCGTTGGTGAGTACAGGCACCGTCACGCGTTCGAAGTAGTCGGTGAGCAGTTCGGCGACTTCGTTGGCGCTCAGCTTTTCCGCGAGCGACGTGAAGCCGCGGATGTCGGAGAAAAGCACCGTCGCCCGCATCACCTGGTCGGTGACGGCTCCGGCGGGCGGCTCGAGCCCGAACTTGTCGGCGAGCCGCCGCCCGCCCAGGCTTTCGGTGAACGCGAGGCGCAGGTGCTCCTCGCGGGAACGCACCGCCGACTCGATCGTTTCTTCGATGCGCCCGCGCTTCTTGAGGAGCCCCTGCAACGCTTCCAGCAGTTCCACGCGGGTGAAGGGCTTGGCGAGGTAGTCGTCCGCCCCCGCCGTCATGCCGCGCCGCATGCTGGCGCGGTCGTCGAGCGCGGTGAGCATCATGAACGACATGGACGCGAGCGAGCGCTCGCCCCGCAGCGCCTGCAGCAACTCGAAGCCGTCCATCTCCGGCATGCCGATGTCCGAGATCACGACGTCCGGCCGGTGCGCCCGCGCGCATTCCAACCCTTCGCGGCCGTTGGTGGCGGCCACGATCTCGTACCCCTCCAGCTTCAGGAGGCGGGTGATGTTGTTGCGGATGGCATCGTCGTCCTCGACGATCAGGATCGTTGTCATGTCTGCGGCGGACTGTGCGGCGGATTGTGCGGCGGATTGTGCGGCGGATTGTGACGTGGATTCTGCGGTCAATTCCGGGGCGGATTGTGCTGCCCGGCGAGCAGGCGCAGCAAGGCCGAATCGTCGGCATCCGCGAGCCCGGCGCGCAGAGCGGCATCGAACACGCCGTGCGCCGCGGCGCCGAGCGGCCCTTCGAAGCCGCACGCCCGCGCCATTTCGAGCGCGAGCCGCGTGTCCTTGTGCAGCAGCGTCATGAGCGCCTGCGGCTTCGTGTCGCCTTGCAGCGCCCGCCGCATGCGATCGGTGCCGATCCAGCTCTGGCCGCTCGACTCGCCGATCACCTCCAGCGTGCGGGCGGCGTCGAGCCCAAGGCGCTGCGCGAGCGCGATGGCTTCGGCCGCACCCACGAGGTTGATGCCCGCGAGCAGGTTGTTCACGAGCTTGGTCCGCGCGCCGTCGCCCAGGCGCTCCCCGATGCGCGAGAGCCGGGAGCTCAAGGCCTGCAGCAGCGCGCGATGCCGCTCGAATACCGCACTCTCGCATGCCACCATGAGACTCATGCTGCCGTCGCGGGCGCGCACCGGGCCGCCGGACATCGGAGCGTCGATGGCATCGATGCCCCGATGCGCGAGCCGGGCGGCGAAGTGTTCGACGTCTTCGGGCGCGATGGTGGGACAGAGCACGACGCATTGGCCGGGCCGCAGAACGTGCGACGCGCCATCGGTGCCGAACAGGACGTCCTCGCATTGCGCCGCGTCCACCACGCACACGATCAGCGCCGAAGCACCGCGCGCGGCTTCGGCCGCCGACGCGCAAGCCGTCGCACCCATCGCCGCGAGCGCATCGACCCTCGCGCGCACGATGTCGTGCACGCGCACGGTCCAGCCCTCGTCCAGCAGCCGCGCGGCCATCGCGCCGCCCATGGTGCCCGCGCCGACGAGCGCGACGCGGGAAGCGGCGGCAACCCGTTCGGGGTCGCGTGGATTCGCTTCAGTCGCCACCGCAAGCCGCCACTAGCTTTGCACCAGCCGCTTGGACTTCGCGATCGACATGAGGATGCCGAGCCCCATCCCGAGCGTCGCCATCGCGGTGCCCCCGTAGGAGATGAAGGGCAGCGGCACCCCCACCACCGGCAGGATGCCGCTCACCATGCCCATGTTCACGAAGGCGTACGTGAAGAAGATCATCGTGATCGCGCCCGCGAGCAGCCGCGCGAAGAGGGTCGGCGCATCCAGCGCGATCGAAAGCCCGCGGAACACGAGGAACATGAAGGCGGCGATCAGCCCGAGGTTGCCGATGAGGCCGAACTCCTCGGAGAACGACGCGAAGATGAAGTCGGTCGTGCGTTCGGGAATGAATTCGAGATGCGTCTGCGTGCCCTGCATGAAGCCCTTGCCGAGAAAGCCGCCCGAGCCGATCGCGATCATTCCCTGGATGATGTGAAAGCCCTTGCCGAGCGGGTCCTTCGTGGGGTCGAGCAGCGTGCAGATGCGCTGCTGCTGGTAGTCGTGCAGGACGGGCCAGCGAAAGCCGGGCGCGCAGAGGTCGGACTCGAACACGGCGACGCACACGACGAGCGCGATCATGAGCACCACGGGCGGCACGATCAGCTTCCACGAAAGCCCCGCGAAGAAGATCACCGCCAGGCCCGCGGCGAGCACGAGAACGGCGGTGCCGAGGTCCGGCTGCTTCACGATGAGCGCGATCGGCACCGCGAGCAGCACCATCGCGACGATGAAGTCGAGCGGGCGCAGCTGGCCTTCGCGTTTCTGGAACCACCAGGCGAGCATGAGCGGCATCGCGATCTTCAGGATTTCGCTGGGCTGGATGGTGATGCCGACGTTCAGCCAGCGCTTCGCGCCCTTCTTCGTGATGCCGAAGACCGCCACGGCCACGAGCAGCGCGAGGCCGAGCGTGTAGAGCGGAACCGCGAAACTCATCAGCCGCTGCGGCGGCACCTGCGCGACCACGAACATGACGATCGTGGCGAGCACCATGTTGCGCGCGTGATCGGAAAAGCGCGTGCCGTAGTCGTAGCCGGACGAATACATCGTGACGAGGCCCGCGCAGGCGAGAACGAGGCAGGCGAAGGCGAGCGGGCCGTCGAAGCCCTGGAGCATCGGCGCGAGCCGCTGCGCGAGCGGCGGTTTTTCGAAGACAGCGGACATGCCGAAATTATGATCCGCCGATGACACTCGACCGGCCCGCCGCCCGCCTCCCCGTTACACATCTCGTCTACCTGCACGGGTTTCGCTCCTCGCCGCAATCGTTCAAGGCGCGCTGTGTGGCCGGGCGCGTGCGGCGGGACCATCCCGAAGTGACGTGGTGGTGCCCGCAACTGCCGCCGTCGCCGGGCGAAGCGATGGCCATGGTGCAAGAAGGCATCCGCGACTGGCCCGCCGAACGCATGGGCGTGATCGGCTCGTCGCTCGGCGGCTTCTACGCGACCCACGTCGCCGAAACGAAAGGATGCAAGGCGGTGCTCCTGAACCCGGCGGTTCACGCCGCGCGGGACCTCGCGAAATACGTGGGCGAGCAAGTCGCTTGGCACGATCCCGCGACACGCTTCCGGTTCGCGCCGGAGTTCGTCGATGAGCTGCGGGCGCTGGAGCATGGGCCCGTCGCCCGTCCCGGGGACTACTTCGCGCTGATCGCGAAGGGCGACGAAGTGCTCGACTGGCGCGAGATGACCGCGAGGTATCCCGGCGCGCACGTGCGCCTACTGGAAGGCAGCGACCACGCGATCCCGGAGTTCGAGGACTACCTGGACGAAGTGCTCGCGTTCCTCGGGCTCGCGCGATCGGGCGCCTAGCCGGGCGACGCGCCTCGGTGCGCATGGGACAATCGCTCGATGTTCGTCCTGTTCGAAGACGCCGGCAAATTCCTCGCCGGCCGCGTGCTCTCGGAAGCGCAAACCTCGGTGCAGGTGGAGCTCGACAGCGGCAAGCGCGTGAAGGTCAAGTCCACGAGCGTGCTGCTGAAGTTCGACCAGCCCGCCGCCGGCGAGCTGATGGCCGATGCGCAGTCGGTCGCCGCCACCATCGATCTCGACCTTGCCTGGGAATTCGCACCCGACGAGGACTTCGGCTTCAACGACCTCGCCCGCGACTACTTCAGCGACCGCCCCACGCTCGCCCAGCAGGCGGGCGCGCTCCTGCGCCTTTTCGAGGCGCCGCATTACTTTCGCCGCGCGGGCAAGGGGCGGTTTCGCAAGGCGCCGGCCGAGACTGTGCGGCAGGCCCTGGCCGCCATCGAGAAGAAAAAAGCCGTGCAGGAGCAAATCTGCGCATGGGCAAGCGAGCTCGAAGCGGGCAGCTGCCCCGCGGCCGTGCGCGAGCAGCTCTATCGCATCCTTTTCAAGCCGGACAAGAACGCTCCCGAGTACAAGGCCGTGGTGGAAGCGTCGCGCCACGCGCAGCAGGCGCCGCTCGCGCTCTTGCAGAAGGCGGGCGCGATCGATTCGCCCTACCAGTTCCACTTGCGCCGGTTCCTGCTGGAACATTTCCCGAAGGGCACGGGTTTTCCGCCGCTGGCCGCGCCCGCGATCCACGAGGACTTGCCGCTCGCGGACGTGCAGGCGTTTTCCGTGGACGATTCCAGCACCACGGAAATCGACGATGCGCTCTCGGTGCAGGGCCTGGGCAGCGGCACGGTGACGGTTGGCATCCACATCGCGGCACCCGGGCTCGCGTTGCAGCCCGCCTGCGCGCTGGACCAGCTCGCGCGGGAGCGCCTGTCGACCGTGTACATGCCCGGGTACAAGATCACGATGCTGCCGGACGACGTGGTGCGGGCCTATACGCTGCAGGAGGGCCGCGACTGCCCGGCCGTCTCGCTCTACGTCCGGCTCGACGAGGCATCGCTCGCCGTGCTCGGAAGCGAAACGCGGCTCGAACGCGTGCCGATCGTCGCGAATCTGAGGCACGACCAGCTCGATGCGCACCTCACCGAAGCCTGGCTTGCGAATCCGGCGGGCGCGCAGGGCGACGCACCGCAAGCCGCGCTTCGGGTGCGCGAGCCGCTCTCGTTTTTCTTCCGGCTCGCGCAGCACCTCAAGGCGCAGCGCGAGATCGCGCGCGGCAAGCCGGAAAACTTCAGTCGTCCGGATTACAACTTCCGGCTCGCAGGCAACGATGGGCGCGAACCGACCGGCGACGAGCAGGTGGAAATCACCGTGCGGCGGCGCGGCTCGCCGCTGGACCTGATCGTGTCGGAGGCGATGATCCTCGCCAACAGCACCTGGGGCCAGTGGCTCGCCGACCTGGGCGTGCCCGCCATCTATCGCAGCCAGGCGAGCCTCGCGCCGGGCGTGAAGGTGCGCATGGGAACGAAGTCGCTGCCGCACGCGGGGATCGGCGTGAAAAGCTACGCCTGGAGCACCTCGCCGCTGCGCCGCTACACCGACCTCGTGAACCAGTGGCAGATCGTCGCTGCCGCACGCCACGGCCGCACTGCGGCGCTTGCCGCGCCCTTCAAGCCGAAGGACGCGGAGCTCTTTTCGATCATCTCCGCCTTCGATGCGGCCTATTCCGCCTACAACAGCCACCAGGCGGCGATGGAGCGGTTCTGGACGCTGCGCTGGCTGCGGCAAAACGAGGTGCGCGAGCTGGTCGCCACCGTCTTCAAGGACAACCTCGCGCGCGCCGAGGACGTGCCGCTCGTGCTGCCCGTCCTCGGGGCGGGCGACCTGCCCCGGGGCGCGAGAGTGCGCGTGCGCCTGGGCGCGATCGACGAGATCGCGCTGGACGTGACCGGCACGATGGTCCAGCGCCTGGACACGGCGAGCGCGGAATTGTCGCCGCAAGACGACGAAGGCGAGGAAGAAACCGTGGCGGGCCCGATTGCCATCGCCGTCGATGTGGACGACACTGCGCAGGCGCCCGCAGCCGGAGAAAATACCTCCTCGTGAATTCGTTCATCAAGTCGTTCACCAACCTGCAGATCGCTCTCGGTATCTCGCTTTTCATCCACGGAAGCCTGCTCACGCTGCGATTCGTGGACCCCGAGGGATTCAATCGCGTGTTCCAGGATGCCCCGCTCGAGGTGGTGCTCGTGAACGCGCGCACCAACGAACATGCGGACCGCGCGCAGGTGATCGCGCAGGCGTCGCTTGCCGGTGGCGGCGACGCCGAGAAGGGCCGCGCCATGTCGCCGCTGCCGCCTTCGGCATTCACCGAGCTCGGCGACTCCGCCGAGGAGGCGCAGCGCAAGATCGAGGCGATGCAGGAGCAGCAGATGGTGCTGCTCGCGCAGGTGAAGCGCGCGCTCGCCGCCCTCCCCCCGCCGGACCCGAAGCAGCCCGCGACCGACCCGGACGCGCAGGCGCAGGAGGAAAAGCGCCGCCACCTGATCAAGCTCCTTGCGGAAATCGAAAAGCGCATCGAGGAAGAAAACGCCCGGCCCAAGAAGCGCTACATCAGCCCCGCCACGCGCGAGGAGGTCTATGCGATCTACTACGACGCGCTGCGCCGCAAGATCGAGGACCGCGGCACGCAGAACTTCCCGACGGCGGCGGGCAAGAAGCTCTATGGCGAGCTCACGATGATCGTGACCGTGAACAACGACGGCCGCGTGCTTTCCACCGAAGTGGTGGAAGGCTCCGGCGACGGGCTGCTCGACCGCCGGGCGCAGCACATCGCCCGCTCGGCCGGCCCCTTCGGCGAGTTCAGCCCCGCGATGCGGCGGCGCGCCGACCAGATCGTCGTCGTCTCCCGCTTCAAGTTCACCCGCGACGAGACGCTCGAGACCCGGCTCACGAGCCGCTGATTCATCTTTGCTCCCATGGACAAGTATTGCGTCCTCGGCAACCCCGTGGAACACAGCCGATCGCCCTGGATCCACGCGCGGTTCGCCGAGCTCACGGGCGAGGACATCGCCTACGAACGCCGGCTGATCCCCCTCGACGGCTTCGCCGAAGCCGTGCGGGCCTTCCGCGCCGAAGGCGGCAAGGGCTGCAACATCACCGTGCCGTTCAAGTTCCAGGCCGCGCGGATCGCCACCGGCTTCGCCGGGCGTGCCGCGCTCGCGCAGGCCGCGAACGTTCTCGTGTTCGAGGGGGAACGCATCCTCGCGGACAACACCGACGGCGTCGGCCTCGTGAAGGACATCGAAGACAACGCGCGCGTCCCGCTCGCCGGCCGCGAGGTGCTGCTCGCGGGCGCGGGCGGCGCGGTCTCGGGCGTGCTCGGGCCGCTCATCGCCGCGAAGCCCGCGCGGATCGTGGTGTGCAACCGCACGCCGGACAAGGCGCAGGCGCTGGTGGATCGCCATCGCGACCTGGCGCGCGCGCAAGGCGTCGAAGTGACGGCATGCGGCCTCGATGAAGTCCGCGGCGCGTACGACGTGGTGGTCAACGGCACGGCCGCGAGCATGGCGGGCGCGGGCGTGCCCGTCCCGCCTTCCGTCCTGAAGCCGGGAACGCTCGCGGTCGACATGATGTACGGCGAGGCCGCGCGCGGCTTCATGCAGTGGGCGAGTTCGCATGGCGCCCAGCCGCGCGACGGGCTCGGCATGCTCGTGGAACAGGCGGCCGAAGCCTTCCTCGTCTGGCGCGGCGTGCGCCCGCCCACCGCGCGGGTGCTGGACGAGTTGCGCGCCACGCTCGCGCGATGAAGGCGCTCGCGCGCTGGGTTCTTCTCGTCGCGGTGGCCGCGGCGATGCTCGAGGTGTTCTTCATCGCGCGCATCGCGCTCATGGCGCAGGTCGATCCGGAGTCGACGGCGTTCCAGCGTTCGGAGGCGTGGCGCATCGCGAACCAGAGGAAGGGCCGCCTGCCGTGGCAGCAGCAATGGGTGCCCTATGCGCGCATCTCCGATCACCTGAAGCGGGCGGTGATCACCTCCGAGGACGATACCTTCGTGAATCACGACGGCGTCGATTGGGAGGCGCTCGAGAAGGCGTGGCAGCGCAACGAGAAGGCCGAAGAGGCCGCGGCGCGGCGCGCGCAGCTTTCGCGCGCGCCGCAGCGGCCGCCGAAGATCGTGGGCGGCTCCACCATCACGCAGCAGCTCGCGAAGAATCTCCTGCTCTCGGGCGAGCGCACCCTGCTGCGCAAGGGGCAGGAGATCGTGCTCACCTTCGCGCTGGAGCGGATGCTGTCGAAGGAGCGCATCCTCGAGATCTACCTGAACAGCGTGGAGTGGGGCGAGGGCGTGTTCGGCGCGCAAGCCGCCGCCCGCCACTACTACCGCAAGGAGGCGTCGCAGCTCACGCCGTACGAAGCCGCGCGCCTCGCGGTGATGCTGCCGCGGCCGAAGTACTTCGAGAAAGTGCCGAACTCGGCCTATCTCTCGCACCGGGCCTCGGTGATCGTCGCACGGATGGGCGGGGCGGAGCTGCCCTGAGCGCAACAGGCTCGAGCCCTCGGCCCTCACGGCCCGGGCGGCGACCGCCGCTTTGGCGTTGCACCGCAATATTGTCGGACTGCGCCATTCAGCGCACACTCCGTCTCCCCGCCGCACAAGGAGACGACCATGAGGGTGTTCGGCAGTTCCATTTCCCGGATCGCATTGCGCAGGGCCGCTGTTGCGGGCCTGCTCTCGCTCGGCGCGAGCGCGCTTGCGCAGCAGCCACAGGAAGAGCCCTTCTGGGCGGTGGGACGCCCGAAGAATCCGACAGTCGCCAAGATGGCGCCGGTGCCCGCATTCCCTGTCGCGACCCCGGCGGACAAGCTGCCGATCGCGAAGCTGAAGCTGCCGCCCGGCTTCCATGCCGAGGTGTATGCGTCCAACCTGCTCGATGCGCGGGGCCTGCGCGAAGGCGACCGCGGCACCGTGTTCGTGAGCTCGCTCTTCGTCGCGGGCAAGGTCTACGCGATCGCCAACCGCGACGGCAAGCGTGAAGTGAAGACGATCGCCGAGAAGATGGAACTGCCCAACGGCATCGAATTCCACAACGGCTCGCTCTTCGTCGCCACGCCCAAGGAGATCGTGCGCTTCGACAACATCGAGTCGAGCCTGGACCGCCCGCCCGCGCCCGTGAAGGTCTACGACAAGCTTCCCGGAGACATCCCGCACGGCTGGAAGTTCATCAAGATCGGCCCCGACGGCAAGCTCTACGTGCCGGTGGGCGCGCCCTGCAACATCTGCGAGCCGGACGACAACCACGCGCGCATCCTGCGCATGAACCTGGACGGCAGCGGCGTCGAGACGGTCGCGCGCGGCGTGCGCAACAGCGTCGGCTTCGACTGGGACCCGAAGACGCACGAGCTCTGGTTCACGGACAACCAGCGCGACTGGCTCTCCGAGGACATGCCCAACGACGAGCTGAACCACGTGACGGGGCCGGGCCAGCACTTCGGCTATCCGTATTGCCACCAGGGCGACTTCGCCGATCCGGAGTTCGGCTGGGGCAAGAGCTGCTCGGACTTCACGAAGCCCGCCGCCCTGCTCGGCCCGCACGCGGCCCCGCTCGGCATGCGCTTCTACAGCGGGCGGATGTTCCCCGCGCAATACCAGGGCGCGATCTTCATCGCGCGCCATGGCCCGTGGAACCGCACGCAGAAGTACGCGGCCGACATCGTCGTCGCCTACCCGGACGGCAAGGGCGGCATCGCGAAGGTCGAGCCGTTCATGACGGGGCTCGTCGAGAACAACGAATATCTCGGCCGGCCCGTGGACGTGATGGTGATGAAGGACGGCTCGCTCCTCGTGAGCGACGACCACAACGGCGCGGTGTACCGCATCACGTACGCGCGCTGATGCGGCTCGGGGCTGCCGTCCTGGGCCTCGCCGTCGCTGCGGCCGCGGCGCCCGCGCAGGCGCAGCCCCAGGCGCAGCCACCGACCTATGCCCAGCGCTGGGCCGCGCTCTGCGCGAATTGCCATGGCAGCGAGGGCGTGAGCACGACGCCCGATACGCCGTCCCTCGCGGGCCAGCCCGCCTTCTACGCCGCGACGCAGCTCTTCCTGTTTCGCGCCGGGCGGCGCACGAACGCGGCGATGACGGCCGTGGCCAGCACGCTTTCCGACGATGACCTGCGCGGCTTCTCCGACCTGATCGGCCGGCTGCCCGATGCGAGCCTGCCGCCCGCCGCGGACGCGGATGCCGCGCGCATGGCCCGCGCGCGCGACATCGCGCGGCGCAATCAATGCACCCAGTGCCACGGCGCCGACCTCGCGGGCGGCGCCCAGGTGCCGCGCCTGGCCGGCCAGCGCGAGGATTACCTGAGACGCGTGCTGCGCGAGTTCAAGCAGGCAAGGCGCGTGGGCTACACGCAGGCCATGAACGAAGCGCTCGTGCCCGCGAGCGCGGACGAGCTGGACTTGCTCGCGTACTTCCTGTCGCGTGTCCGCTGAGGCGGCGCGCGACGCGGTCGGCCGCGGCCCCTGTGCCATGCGTTGACGGGGAGGGCTACCTCGTCGATAGTCACCTCGCTTTGTTGATGGATGCCCGGCGAAGGTTCAAACTCCCACGCTGGCAGGAGACACACGCTTGGAAGTTTCATTCCGCAAGGAGATCGAGTCGCTGCGCCTCGCCGCCGGCGACACGTTTCACGGCGAGGGCATCCTCGCCATCACGAAGGCATTGCTGCAGTCCGGCGTCGCCTACGTGGGCGGCTATCAGGGCGCGCCCGTGTCGCATCTGCTCGACGTGATGGTGCAGGCGCGCGACTACCTGGACGAGCTGGGCGTGCACGTCGAAGCGTGCGCCAACGAGGCTTCGGCCGCCGCCATGCTCGGCGCTTCGATCCACTATCCGCTGCGCGGCGCCGTCACGTGGAAGTCGATCGTGGGCACGAACGTCGCGGCCGATGCGCTGTCGAACCTCTCCTCGCCCGGGGTGACCGGCGGCGCGCTGATCGTGGTGGGCGAGGACTACGGCGAAGGCGCGTCGGTGATCCAGGAGCGCACGCACGCCTATGCGATGAAGTCGGGCATGTGCCTGCTCGACCCCCGGCCCGATCTGCCGGTGATGGTGCGGATGGTGGAACAGGGCTTTCTCCTTTCGGAAACGTCGAACATGCCCGTCGTTCTCGAGCTGCGCATCCGGGCCTGCCACGTGCGCGGAAGTTTCGAGGCGAAGGACAACGTCGCGCCCGCGATTTCGACGCGCTCGCCGATGGACCGTCCCGCCGCGTTCGACTACATGCGGCTCGCGCACCCGCCGGTGACGTTCCGGCAGGAGAAGCTCAAGCACGAGCAGCGCATGCCCGCGGCGCGCGAATACATCGTCGGCAACGGCCTGAACGAACTTTTCGCCGGACGCCGCGGCGACCTCGGCATCGTCGTGCAGGGCGGCCTGTACAACGCGCTCGTGCGGTCGCTGCAGCAGCTCGGCCTCGCGGATGCGTTCGGCGAATGCGAGATCCCGATCCTCGTGCTGAACGTGACGTACCCGCTCGTGCCCGAGCAGATCGCGGAATTCTGCGCGGGCAAGGAGCAGGTGCTCGTCGTCGAGGAGGGCCAGCCGGAGTACATCGAGCAGGAGATCGCGACCTTGCTGCGGCGGCTCGACATCCGCACGGCGCTTCGAGGCAAGGACGTGCTGCCGATGGGCGGCGAATACACGGTTGAAGTCCTCACCCGCGGCCTGTTGACTTTTCTCCCTCTCCCTCTGGGAGAGGGCAGGGGTGAGGGCCCCGCGTGGCTCGCCTCCCTCGACGCGCGCCGACGCGCCGCCGCGACCCACCTCGCCACCCCTCTCCCCGCCCGTCCGCCCACCTTCTGCGTCGGCTGCCCCGAGCGCCCGGTCTTCTCCGCGTTGAAGCTCGCGCAGCGCGAGGTGGGCGCAGTCCACATCGCCGCCGACATCGGCTGCCACGCGTTCGCCACTTTCGAGCCGTTCTCGATGGGCCATTCGATCCTCGGCTACGGCATGTCGCTCGCCTCGCGCGCGGGCGTCTCGCCCATGATGCGGCGGCGCACGCTGGCCGTGATGGGCGACGGCGGCTTCTGGCACAACGGCCTGCTCACGGGCGTGCAATCGGCCCTCTTCAACGGCGACGACGCGGTGCTCGTGATCTTCAAGAACGGCTACACGTCCGCCACCGGCACGCAGGAGCTCATCTCCACGCCGCGCGAGGATGCGAAGCTCGATGCGTCCGACAAGGGCCTGAGCCTCGCGCACACCAACCGCACGATCGAGTCGACTCTGGAGGGCCTGGGGGTGCGGTGGCTGCGCACCGTCCATACCTACGAAGTGGACAACGTGCGCAGGACGCTCACCGAAGCCTTCACTTCGGACTTCGACGGCCTGAAGGTGATCGTGGCCGAAGGCGAATGCCAGCTCGAACGCCAGCGCCGGCTGAAGCCGTGGATCGCGAAGCTGCTCGAGCGCGGCGAACGCGTGGTGCGCGTGAAATACGGCGTGGACGAGGACGTGTGCAACGGAGACCACGCGTGCATCCGCCTTTCGGGCTGCCCGACGCTCACGCTCAAGGACAATCCCGACCCGCTGAAGGTGGACCCGGTGGCCACCGTCATCGACGGATGCGTGGGCTGCGGCCTGTGCGGCGAGAACGCGCACGCGGCGACGCTCTGCCCGAGCTTCTACCGCGCCGAGGTCGTGCGCAACCCGAAGTGGCACGAGCGCCTGCTCGCTTCGTTGCGCGGCGCCGTGGTGCGCGCGCTGCAGCCGGCATGAGACCGATCACCCTGCTCATCTGCGCGCTCGGCGGCGAAGGCGGCGGCGTGCTCACCGAATGGCTCGTGGAGACGGCGCGCCGCGCGGGCTATCCCGCCCAGGCGACGTCGATTCCGGGCGTGGCGCAGCGCACGGGCGCGACCACCTACTACATCGAAGTCTTTGCGGAACCGATCGACCGGCTGGGCGGCAGGCGCCCGGTGTTCAGCCTGAATCCGGTGCCGGGCGCACTGGATGCGCTGGTGTCCTCCGAGCTGCTCGAAACCGCGAGGCAGGTCGCGAACGGCATGACGGCGTCCGATCGCACGCTCGTCGTCACGTCGTCGAATCGCGCGCTGACCACCTCGGAGCGCATGCAGCTCGGCGACGGCCGCCTCGCGAACGGCGATCTCGAGCAGCTCGTGCGCGACTTCAGCCGCGAGCATCGCGTGTTCGACATGAACTCGGTGGCGCAGGCGTGCGGCACCGCCGTGAGCGCGGTGATGTTCGGCGCGATCGCGGGCTGCGGTGTGTTCCCGTTCACTCGCGCGCAGTACGAATCCGTGGTGGGCGATGAAGCGAGCCGCAGGGGCTTCGCTCGCGCGTTCGACATCGTCACGGCTCGCGCCGCCGCCACCACCTTCGCATCCAGCGCGAAGGTAGCGGCGCTCCCACCCGGCGGCACCGCCGCCCACCCGAGCGACACGCTCCCCGAGAGCGTTCGGGAGTTCGCCCGCCTCGGCTACGACCGCGTGCTCGAATACCAGGACGAGCGCTACGCGCAGCTCTACTTTCGCCGCCTGCGGGACGTGCTCGCCGCCGAGCGCGACGCCGACCCGGCAGGCGAGCACCGCCACGCGATCGCGCGCGAGACCGCGCGCTGGCTCGCGCTCTGGATGGCCTTCGACGACATCGTGCGCGTGGCGGACCTGAAAAGCCGCGCCTCGCGCTTCGAGCGGGTGAGGCGCGAAGTGAAGTCGTCCGACGGCGACCTGCTGAAGGTCTACGACCACTTCAAGCCGGGCGTGCCCGAATTCGCGGCGCTTCTGCCGCCCGCGCTCGCAGCCCGCCTCGTCGCATGGGACCGCCGCCGCGCCGGGCGGGGCAAGGCCCCCTGGGCGCTGCCGCTGAAGATCGCTTCGCACGGTGTGCCTGGCATGCTCGCCTTGCGCACGCTCGCCTCGCTCAGGTGGCTGCGCGTGCGCGGCGCGCGCTACGCCGCCGAGCAGCGGATGATCGAGCACTGGCTCGCCGCCCTGGAAGAAGGCACGCGGCGAGACTGGCACCTGGGCCATGAGATCGCGGCAAGCGGCCGCCTCGTGAAGGGCTATGGCGCGACCAACGAGCGCGGCAAGGAGAACCTGCTGCACACGCTGGATCACCTCGCGCGGGGCGCCGATCCCCGTGCGGCCGCGCAGGCCGTCGCCGCCGCGCGCGAAGCCGCGCTGGCCGACGACGGCGGCCGGGCGTTCGATGCCGCGCTCGCGCGCCACGGCGCACCGCCGCGCCCGCCAACGGAGCAGCCGATCCGGTTCGTGCGAAAGCCGAAGGCGACCGCCATGGGGTAACACCCCATTGGCGCGACATGCTTAATAAATTAAATATTTGACGCGAAGGAGACACGCCTCATGAAACCCCCCCGCACCCTGTTGCGCCTGGCCGCCGCCGCGCTCGCTGCCGCGGCCGCCGCGCTCGCCCTTTCCGCGCAGGCGCAAGACAAGCCCGTCATGCTCAAGATGTCCAGCTGGGTGCCGGCGCAGCATCCGCTCAATCCCTCTTTGCAGGCCTGGGCCGAGGACATCAAGCGGGCCTCGGGCGGCACGATCGGCGCCACGCTTTTTCCGAGCGAGCAGCTGGGCAAGGCGTTCGACCACTACGACATGGCGCGCGACGGTATCGCCGATTTCGCTTACGTGAATCCGGGCTACCAGCCGGGGCGCTTTCCGATCATGGCGGGCGCGTCGCTGCCGTTTCTCTTCGCCAACGCCAAGGGCGGCACGGCCGCCATCGACGCGTGGTATCGCCAGTACGCCGCGCAGGAGATGAAGGACGTGCACTTCTGCTTCGCGTTCGTGCACGACCCCGGCACGTTCCACGCGCGCAAGAAGATCACGCTGCCCACCGACATCAAGGGCATGAAGATTCGCCCGGCCACGAGCACGATCGGCAACATGGTGACTTCGCTCGGCGGCACCAACGTGCAGGCTTCCGCGCCCGAGGCGCGCGACATGCTGGAGCGCGGCGTGGCCGACGCGATCACCTTTCCGTGGGGCTCGATTCCGCTCTTCGGCATCGACAAGGTCGTGAACTACCACATGGACGTGCCGCTTTACGTGACGCCTTTCGTGTGGGTCATGAACAAGGACAAGTACAACGCGATGTCGGCCGCGCAGAAGAAGGTGATCGACGATCACTGCACCACCGAGTGGGCCGAGAAGGTCGCGTCGCCCTGGGCGGATTTCGAAAGCGCCGGCCACCAGAAGCTCGCGCAGCCGGGGCACGAGATCTACAAGCTCACGCCCGAGCAGCTCAACGCGTGGCGTCAGGCGGTGGCGCCCGGTGAAGCCCAGTGGGCCGAGAGCGTGAAGAAAGTGGGCGCGGACCCGAAGCAGGCGATGGATTCGCTGAAGGCGAGCCTGGCGAAGTACAAGGCGGCGTTGTAAGCCCGTGGCGGGGTGCGCCTTCGCCAACCCGCGCAAGCATCGATGACGAAGCCACGTTCCTTCGCCGACCGCTTCATCGACACCATCGAGTGGCTCGCGGCGATGTTCGTCGGCATCGTCGCGCTCAACATCTTCGTGAACGTCGTCTTGCGCAAGTTCTTCAGCACGTCGATCCCGGATTCGTACGACTTCGGCCGCATGCTGCTGGGCATCCTCATCTTCTGGGGGATCGCGGCCACGAGCTACCGCGGCGGCCACATCACCGTGGACCTCGTGTGGGCCGCGGTGAGCCGGCGCAAGAAGCGCCTGATCGACGTGTTCGCCACGCTCGTGCTGCTCTTCGTCGTGACCGTGCAGACCGTCATGCTCGTGGACAAGGTCCGCCTCACCTGGCAGGACCACGTGCTCACCTACGACCTCAACATCCCGACGTGGCCGTTCTACGCGGTGGCGTGGGCGGGCGACGTGTGCGCGGTCGCGCTGATCGCGATTCGCACGTGGCGTCTCGTCTTCCAGCCCGAAGCCCTGCACGACCAGCATTTCGACCAGGTGGAGTAAGTGGACCCGGACGTCCTCGCCTTCGCCGGATTCGTCGCGCTTTTCGCGCTCATGCTGCTGCGCGTGCCCGTCGGCATGGCGATGGGGCTCGTGGGCATCACGGGCTACGGCATGATCGCGGGGGCCCTTCCCGCGCTGAAGCTCGTGGGGCAGACGTCGATGCGCACGGTCACCGACTACACGTTCGGCGTGATCCCGATGTTCATGCTGATGGGCGCATTCGTCTCGGTGTCGGGCGTGAGCCGCGAACTCTTCAAGGCGGCGAACTCGATGATCGGCCATTTCCGCGGCGGCCTCGGCGTCGCGACCGTGCTCGCCTGCGGCGGCTTCGCGGCGATCTGCGGCTCGTCCGTCGCGACCGCCGCGACGTTTTCGAGCGTCGCGTATCCCGAGATGCGGCGCTTCGGCTATCCGCAATCGTTCTCCACCGGCGTGATCGCGGCCGGCGGCACGCTCGGCGCGATGCTGCCGCCTTCCACCGTGCTTGCCGTCTACGCCATCCTCACGCAGCAGGACATCGGCAAGCTCTTCATGGCGGGCGTGATCCCGGGCCTCTTCGCGATGCTCCTTTACGTCCTCACGATCGTTCTCATCGTGCGCGTGCGCCCCGGGTGGCTGCCCAAGGGCGAGCTCAAGCCGTGGCCGGAACGCCTGAAGGACCTGAGAGCGGTGTGGGCGCCGCTCGTGCTTTTCGTCTTCGTGATCGGCGGCCTCTACGGCGGCTTCTTCACGCCGACCGAAGCCGGCGGCGTGGGCGCGAGCGGCGCCTTCATCCTCGGTCTCGTTCGCGGCAAGCTCGACCGCGCGAAGATCAAGGAGGCGCTGCTCACCGCCACGCGTACCGCCGCGGCCGTCTTCACGGTGCTGATCGGCGCGCTCATGTTCGGCTACTTCCTCACCATCACGCAGGTACCGCAGAAGCTCACCGCGTTCCTCACGGGCCTGGGCATCGGCGCCTACGGCGTGCTCGCGCTCATCATGGTGATGTACCTCGTGCTCGGTTGCCTGATGGACGCCATGGCAATGATCATCCTCACGGTGCCGATCGTCTTTCCCGTGGTGACGCAGCTCGGGTTCGATCCGATCTGGTTCGGCGTGATCATCGTGATGACGGTGGAGCTCGGGCTCATCCACCCGCCGGTGGGCATGAACGTGTTCGTGATCAAGAGCGTGGTGAAGGACGTGAGCTTCACGACCATCTTCAAGGGCGTGCTGCCGTTCGTGGCGACCGACATCACGCGGCTCGTGATCCTGATCTCCTTTCCGCTCATCGCCCTGTGGCTGCCGGGACGAATGGGATGACGCCGGCCCCGACGCTTGTCACTTCGTGCACCGCGCCGCCCCCCGAGGCGGCGCGATCCGCCCTGGGGCGGCGGCCCGGAGGCGGATCGTGAAAGACATCGTCTACACCGTCCGCGTGGAGTTCGGCGACTGCGACCCGGCGCGCATCGTGTGGTTCCCGAACTTCTTCCGCTGGATGGACGCGGCGTCGCGGCACTTCTTCGTCGAGTGCGGCGTGCCGCCCTGGCACGAGACCGAGAAGACGCTGGGCGTGATCGGCACGCCGATCGTCGACACGCACGCGAGGTTCGTGAAGACCGCGAGCTATGGCGACATGCTGGAGCTCCACACGTCCATTGCCGAGTGGCGCGGCAAGAGTTTCGTGCAGCGCTACCGGGTCATGCGCGCGGCGGACCTCATCCTGGAATGCGACGAGGTCCGCATCTTCGCCGCCCGCAAGCCGGGCGACGAACGCGGCATCCGCGCGGTGGAGATCCCGCCGGAGATTCGGCGCCTTTGCGAGTGAGCCTGAGCGCGAGAACTCCGCTGCGCTGTCGGGGTCCAATGAGGAGCCCGGCCGAACCGGTACAAGGAAGACGCCCCATGAAAACGCTGACCCGCTGTCTCATCCGTGCCTCGCTTCTGCTCGCGTTCGCTCAGCTCGCGTTCGCTCAGCTCGCTCATGCGGGCACTGTCGAGGTGGTGGCCGTGAACGCCGACCATTTCGTGGATGCCGGCAACACGGCGTGGGACGAGAAGGCGAACGTGCAGGCGCTCTCGCGCTTCCTCGAGGGCCTGGGCGCGCGCTTGCTGCCGCCCGACACGAGCGTGCGAATCGAGTTGCTGGACGTCGATCTGGCGGGCACCGTGAAGCCTTCTGCCGCGGTGCGCGTGCGCACGGTGCGTGGCGCCGCGGATATCCCGCGCATCCAGCTGCGCTACACGGTGCAAGTCGCAGGCCGGACAGCCCTGAGCGGAGAGGAATGGGTGAGCGATCCGCAGTACACGCGCGGTCTGTCGACGGTACGCTCGGAAGAGCCGCTGTACTACGAAAAGCGGATGCTGCGGGAGTGGTTCAACAGGCGGTTCGTGCAGCGCGGTTAGCTAGGAATTGCGCCGCAGCAGGGAAGTTTCCCCCTCTCCCTCCGGGAGAGGGAGAAACTCCCCCTCGGGCGCGCATCAGCGCAGGTCACGAGAGGAAACGATCTCGCATTTCAGGATGCCCGCCATGTACCGCAGCGCCTCGGCCTTGGCACGCGGCGTTTCGGCCGCCGTGCAATCGCGCGGGACGATCACACGGTAGTTGCGCAAGAAGGCATCGGCCGCCGTCATGAGCACGCAGATGTCGGTGGCCAGGCCCGCAAGGATGAGCTCGCGGGTCTCCATCGCATCCAGCAGCAGCTCGAGCGGCGAGCCGAAGAAGGCGGAGTGGCGCGGCTTCAGCAGGGTGATGTCGGTCGGCCGCGGCGAGAGCATCCGCGAGATGCGGCCGCTCTCGTCATTGCGGCCGATGCACTGGGCCACGAGGCTGTGGAAGTCGGACTGCCACACCCCGTAGTTGTCGTTCGAATACACGACGGCCACCTTCGATCCGTCCAGCCGGTCGCGCAGCCGCACCGTCGCCCGGGCAGCGCGCACCGCGGGCTGCGCGAGCTTCTCCGCGCCGGGGAAGTCGAGCGGATTGATGAAGTCGATGAGGAGCAGCACGCGTTTTGCGCGCGGCAGTTTCGGATGCGGCGTCATCCGGCCCAGTTATACATCCACTCCTTCCTCCTGCCGGGGCCGCATGCCGTGCCCCTGCCTCATTCCCAGACGATCTCGTGCCGCGTCACGAGCGGCGCGAGCCGTGCGTGGACTTCGTCCTCGAGCGCGTCGCGCTCGGGCTGCGGGGCACGGGGCCCATGCGCGCGTACCGTAATCAGGCTGCCCAGCAGGTCGTGCGGGGCCACCGACACCGCCAGATGCAACCCCGGCCGATCGAGATCGCTCAGCATCGCGCCCACCTTGCGCTCGGCCGCGTCCCAGCGCAGTTGCGGCTTGAACACCTTGCCCACGCCGGTGAGCGGCATCGCATCGAGCAAGTACACATGCACCGGCGTCGCCGCACGCTCGGGAGTCTGCGAGGCGATGTACTCGGCCAGCTCGGCCGCCTCGGCCCGCGATCCGGGCTTGAGCTGGACATACGCGACGGGCAGCTCTCCCGCATACGCGTCCGGCTCGCCGACGACCGCGGCGAAGGCGACCGAAGGGTGACGAAAGAGTATCTCCTCGAGCGGGGCGGGATCGATGTTGTGGCCGCCGCGAATGATGAGGTCCTTCGCGCGCCCGGTGATCCAGAGATAGCCCGCCTCGTCGAGCCGGCCCAGGTCGCCCGAATTCACCCAGCCGGGTTCCACGAACGCGTCGCGGTTGTGCTTGTCGCTCACATAGCCGCTGAAGACGCCCGGGCCCGCCATCGCGACGATGCCGATTCGCCCGCTCGGGCAGTCGACGTACCTGCCCTCGGCACCCATCTCGACGATGCGCACACGGCTGTAGGGCACGGGCTGCCCGACGGAGCCGAGCCGCACTTCGCGGTCGGAATAGGAAATCGTGTGCACGCTCGATGTCTCCGTCATGCCGTAGACCTCGAGCACCGGCGCGTGGAATTGCAGCTGGTAAGCCTCGCCCACCGCAACCGGGATCGCGGAGCCGCCGCCGGAGCAGCAGCGGATGCTCGACACGTCCGCATCGCCCACGGGCACCGCGAGCGCGGCGGCAAGCACCGTCGGGACGGCCCCGAACACACGCGGCCGGTAGCGCTCGACGAGCCGCCAGACGTTGCGCACCGACGCCGGGTTGCGCCAGCCCGCGGCGGACAGCACCACCACGGTCGCGCCGGTGCCGAACATGCCGAGACCCTGCGTGAGCGCGCCGCCGACGTGAAAGAGCGGCAGCCCGAAGAGGATGAGGTTGCTCGGCAGCATGAGGCCGATCACCCACGCCTGGTACACCTCGTTGCGGTGCGTGTGCCGCACGAGCTTCGGCATCCCGGTGGTGCCGCCCGTGTGGAAGTAGGAGGCGGTGTCCTCCGCGCGGATATGGCGGCCGCTCTTCAGGCGGTCGGCCGGCTGCGCCGAAGCGAGCGCCTCGTAGGCGAAGAAGCCCGTCTCGTCGTGCGTCGGCGCGCCCACCACCACGATCGCCTTCAGCTCGGTGAGCTCGCCGCGCAGGCGCTGCACCTTGCTCCAGATTTCGGCGCTCGCGGCCGGGCCGACCGTGACCAGCACCTTGGTGCCCGCGGCGCGCAGGATCTGGGCGATCTGTCCGGCTTCCAGCAGCGGGTTCACCGGGTTGGCGATGCCGGCGGCCTGCGCGCCGAAGAGCGAGAGAAAGGCCTGCGGCACGAGCGGCAGCAAGAGGCTCACGACGTCGCCGGGGCCGACGCCGAGATCGTGGAACATGTTCGCGGCCTGCGTCACGCCGGCGATGAACTGCCGGTAGCTGAGCGTGACGGGAGTCTCCTCGGGGTCGGCGTTCGCGAGGAACTGCAGGGCGGGCGCGTCGGGGTCGCGCCCCGCGCCGAGCTGCAGCACGTCGTAGGTGCTTTCGGCCGCGATGCGATCGTCGTAGGGCGTCGCTTCGAGTTCGCGCACCGCCGAGGCGCTGCCGAGGTCCGGCCGCCGGTCGCCGATGACGTTGTCGAGAAGGTGCCATCTGGCCATGCGCAGACTCCATCCGTGCGGGGCACCTCCTTGTCGCACGAATCGGGGCGGGCCGCAATCGGTGGCGCACCGCAGAGCGGCGCCGCCCGCCGGCGGGCGGCAAGGCCAGGCGTCAGGCGATCGCCGGTGCCTCCGCGCGGACCCTGGGCGCCGCGGCGGCCTCGGCCGAATGAATCATCTCCCGCACGCGCGGGTAGATCTGGGTGTTCCACCGCTTGCCGCTGAAGACGCCGTAGTGCCCGACGCCCGTCTGCACGTGGTGGGACATCATGTACGGACGGATCGAGGTGCACAGATCGTGCGCAGCCACTGTCTGACCGGGCGCGCAGATGTCGTCGCGCTCGCCCTCCACGGTGAGCAGCCACGTGCGGCGGATCGCCGACGGGTCGACGCGCTCGCCGCGCCAGAAGAGCTCGCCGCGCGCGAGGTCGCAGTCCTGGAAGACGCGGCGCACGGTCTCCAGGTAGAACTCCGCCGGCAGGTCGTTGACCGCGAGGTATTCGTCGTAGAAGCGGCGGATCGCCGCGGCCTCCTCGTCCTCGCCGGCGGCGAGCAGGTCGTACATCCGCCGGAACTGCTCGAGGTGGCGCTCCAGGTTCATGCTCATGAAGGCCGTGAGCTGCACGAAGCCCGGGTACACGCGCCGCATGAAGCCGCGATGCGGCGCGGGCACGTGAAAGACGAGCCGGCTTTCGAACCAGGACATCGAATGCGCGGTGGCGAGGCGGTTGACCTCGGTCGGGTTCACGCGGCAGTCCACCGGGCCGGCCATCAGCGTGAGGCTGAGCGGCTCGCACGGATGCCCGGACTTCGCCATCGCCGCGGTCGCCGCGAGCGCGGCCACGCACGGCTGGCAAACGGCGACGAGATGCGCGCGCTGCCCGAGGGCGGCCAGGAACCGCACCATGTAGTCGATGTAGTCGTCCAGGCCGAAGGCGCCCTCGCGCAGCGACACGTCGCGCGCGTTGTGCCAGTCGGTGATGTAGACGTCGTGGTCCTCGAGCAGCGTGCGCGCGGTCTCGCGCAGCAGCGTCGCGAAGTGGCCCGACAGCGGCGCGGCCAGCAGGACCCGGGGCGCGGGCGGTGCTCCGACCTTGCGGAAGCGAAGCAGCGTCGCGAAGGGCAGGCGCAACACGGCCTCTTCGACCACGGGCCACACGCGTGCGTCGGTCGCGACCGAATCGATGCCGTAGGCGGGCCGGGCATGCGTGAGGCGCAGCTGCGAAAAGACCTCCAGCGCCGCCCTGAGCTTGCGAAACGGCGCGCCTTCGCCATGGGGCAGGCGCAGCGCCGCTCCCTGCTGCTGCGCAAGGAGCCTGAGCGGCGACAGCGCGTCGCAATGCGCCTGGTAGGCGTGATAGAGCATGCTCGACTCCGGGTGCCTCGCGGCCCTCTGTGGTGCGGATGAAGGCAAGTTGCGCGCCAGAACGGTGGCATGGCGCTTGCTGCTCGGGGGCACGGGGTCGGAGGCAGCCCCGATTTCCGCGAGGAGCGCTGTCATGGCCAAGCCCCGATTGACGATCAGCAGCCGCAACTACGGCGCCTGGGCCCTGCGCGGCTGGCTCATGGCGAAGCTTGCCGGCCTCGACTTCACCGAGAAGATGATCCCGCCGGACGATCCGGCGATGAAGGCGGAGATCCTGCTGCTGTCGCCCTCCATGCTCGTGCCGGCGCTGGAGAGCGACGGCATCAAGGTCTGGGACACGCTCGCGATCGGCGAGTACCTGAACGAGATCAAGCCCAAGGCGGGGCTGCTGCCCGCCGACGCCGCCGCGCGAGCGCATTGCCGCTCGATCTGCGGGGAGATGCATTCCGGCTTCTCCGCGATGCGCGGGGCGCTGCCGATGAACATCAAGGCGCGCTTTCCGGGGTTCAAGGTGTGGTCGCGGGCGCAGGCCGACATCGAGCGCATCGTCGCGATATGGCGCGACTGCTTCGCGCGCTACGGCGGGCCGTACCTCTTCGGCGCGAAGCCGTGCATGGCCGATGCGATGTACGCGCCGGTCGTGACGCGCTTTCTCACCTACGACGTGGCGCTGGACAAGGCCTGCGCCGCCTACTGCAAGCGCGTGATGGAGCTGCCCGCGATGAAGGCGTGGGTCGCGCTCGCGCAGGAGGAGCCGGACGAAGTCGAGGAACTGGACGCCGAGTTCTAGTTGGGAACGTCGTGACTTGCTCCCTCTCCCGGAGGGAGAGGGAGTAAGTCACCCGCTCTTAGCTCGTCGACTCCTCCACCCACGGCGTGGGCTCGGGGATGTCGCACACGGGCTCCACGTCCACCGTCCTGAAGTCGGCGGGCGACACGATCTCCAGGTACTCCATGTCGGGCGAATAGTCGAACAGGTAGTGCCGGATGCCCGGGCGCTGATGCACGCAGTCGCCGGCCGACACGAGCGTCTCCTGGTCCTCGTACATGAAGCGCGCCCAGCCCTTGAGCATGATCACGATCTGGAACTCCGCCTCGTGCCGGTGCCAGCCCGTGCCCCTCTCGGGTGCGATATTCGCCTTCACGAGGTGCGCGATCACCTTGCCGTGCGTCGCGGCGGCGACGCCCAGATCGCGGTAGAGAAAGAAGTCGCGCAATCCGCCGGACACGTAGCCGTTGTCGCCGGGCCTCACGTGAGAGAAGTCCGTGGTCATGAGTCACCTCCTCGGCACGCGGGTCGGTGCCGCAGGGAAAGGCGCAAGCATCAACCGTTCCCGTCCGGGGCGCCCGCGAAGACCCCGCTGCTAGAATCCCCCCGGCGATGAGCTCGCTGGTTACCTATCTCGTCCCGTGGCGGCACGCCGGCCTCATCCGCCAGTTCGCCGAACGCGACGTCCACGCACGCTACCGCGCCTCCTGGCTCGGCCTCGGATGGGCCGTTCTCACGCCGCTGCTGACGCTGGCCGTCTACACCTTCGTGTTCCGCCACATCTTCGGCGTGCGCTGGGGCAGCGCCCCGGAAGGCAGCAACATCGGCTTCGCGGTGCGCCTCTACTGCGGACTCGCGCTCTTCAACTTCTTCGCCGAATGCGTGAGCCGCGCGCCGCGCGTGGTGCTCGACCAGCCGCACCTCGT
The DNA here is from genome assembly GCF_035548915.1 of Ramlibacter sp. Classification (GTDB taxonomy): domain Bacteria; phylum Pseudomonadota; class Gammaproteobacteria; order Burkholderiales; family Burkholderiaceae_C; genus Ramlibacter. Next base: position 33,759 of record NZ_DASZSE010000050.1, read on the forward strand.
GAAGAAGGTGCGCTTCCCGCTCGAAGTGCTGCCGTGGGCAAGCGCGCTCGCGGCGGGCGTTCACCTCGCCATCGCGCTCGTGCTCCTGCTCGCGCTCTCGTGGTGGGACTCGGGGCGCCTGCCGGCCACGCTCGTCGCGCTGCCGCTCGTGTGGCTGCCGCTTGCGCCGCTCGTGGTGGGACTCGGCTGGTGGCTCGCGGCGCTTGGCGCGTACATCCGCGACATCGGCCAGCTGATTGCGCTCCTGCTGAGCCTCCTCATGTTCATGAGCCCGATCTTCTTTCCGCTGGAAGCGGTGCCCGCCGCGCTGCGGCCGTGGCTCGTCGTGAATCCGCTCGCGCCGCTCATCACGGGCACGCGCCAGGTGCTGCTCGAAGGCACGTGGCCGTCGTGGAGCGCGCTCGCGCTGAATTTCGCCGTGTGCGTCGCCATTGCGGCAGGCGGCGCGGCCTTCTTCCGGGCCGTGCGCCCGGGCTTCGCGGAAGTCGTCTGAACACGGTGGGGCTGCCAGCGATCCACGCGAGCGGGCTCGGCAAATGCTACGCCCTCTACGACCGGCCGGCCGACCGCCTGAAGCAGCTGCTCTTCGGCGCGCGGCGCCGCTACGCGCGCGAATTCTGGGCGCTGCGCGGCATCGACTTCGAGATCGCGCCGGGCGAAGTGATGGGCGTCGTCGGGCGCAACGGCGCGGGCAAGTCGACGCTGCTGCAGCTCGTGTGCGGCACGCTTCAGCCGACCGAAGGCAGGCTCGACGTGCGCGGGCGCATCGCGCCGCTGCTGGAACTCGGCGCCGGATTCAGCCCCGACTTCACCGGGCTCGAGAACGTGTACATGAACGCGGCGATCCTCGGGCTTTCGCGCGCGGAAGTGGACGAGCGCCTCGCGGAGATCATCGCCTTCGCCGACATCGGCGACTTCATCGGCCAGCCGGTGAAGACGTATTCGAGCGGCATGTTCATGCGCCTCGCGTTCGCGGTCGCGACCGCCGTCGAGCCGGACATCCTCGTGATCGACGAGGCGCTCTCGGTGGGCGACGGCGCATTCGCGCGCAAGTCGTTCGACCGCATCATGCGCCTGAAGGACGCGGGCAAGACGATCCTCTTCTGCTCGCACTCGATGTACCAGGTCGAGGCGCTCTGCTCGCGCGCGATGTGGATCGAAGCCGGGCAGCTGCGCGAGATCGGCGCAGCGGCGCAAGTCACGGCTGCGTATCAGGCGAGCCTGAACGCGGCGCTCGCGCCCGCGCGCGCTTCGCATGCGGACACGGCAGCCAATCCCGGCACGGGCGCGGCGTGGATCACGCGCGTGGGCGCTTCGGCCGACGGCTGCGAAGGCACCGAGCTCGCGCTGCGAAGCGGCCGTAGCGATCTTGCCCTCACGTTCGAATTCGCGGCCGATCCGGCCCTGCCCGTTCCCGCGGTGGCCCTCGGCATCTCCGACGCGAACGGCCTCACGGTCGCGAGCGCGTCCAGCCACAACGACGGCGTCGCCTTGCGCATGCAAGCCGGGCGCGGCCGCGCGAGCATCGTGTTCCCGCGCCTGCCTCTCCTGAAGGGCGACTACTGGATCACCGCCTTCCTGATTTCGGAGGACGGGGTGCACCTGTACGAGCAGGTGGACCGGTGCGTGCTGCTGCACGTGACGCAGACCGGGCTCGAGCAGGGGCTCGTCACGCTCGCGCACGAGTGGCAGGCATGACCGCGCGGGCCGAGGAGCCGGTGCCGCGCCGCATCGACATCGCGGGCCATGCTTTCGAGCTGCGCGACCTCGTGCCCGACGACGCCGCCGCACTCGTCGCCCTGCACCGGCGCGTCTTCGGCGAGGGCGCGAGCGACGCGTGGTACGAGTGGAAGTACGTGCGCGGCGGCGGCTTCGGCACCGGGATGTGGCACGAAGGACAGCTCGTCGCGCATTGCGCGGGCTTGCCGCGGGCGCTGCGCGTGCGAGGCGAAAGCCGAAGCGGCATCCAGATCGGCGACGTGATGGTGACCCCCGAGTGGCGGGGCATCCTCACGCGCCGCGGCCCTTTCTTCCACGTGTCGCAAGCGTTCTACGATGCGCACGTGGGCGCCGGGCGCGAGCACACGATCGCCTTCGGGTTTCCGAGCGACCGGCACCTGCGGCTGGCCGTGAAGTCGAAGCTGCTGCACGACGGCGGCCCCGTGCACGGGCTCACGTGGAACCTCGCGACCGCTCGGCCGCAGCTGGGCTGGCGGTGGGCCGCGGTGCCGCTCGACGAGCGCGACGCCCGGTTCGACGCCACCGTCGAGCGCGCCTGGCGCCGCATGCTGGCCGCCTGCGGAGGCCAGGTCCTCGGCGAGCGCACTACCGCCTACGTGCGCTGGCGCTTCTTCGAGCGGCCGGGCCGCACCTACCGCGCGATCGCGCTGCGCGACCGATGGCTCGGCGGCGCGGCGGGCGTGGCGATCCTGGACCTCACCGGCGAGGCCGCGCAGTGGCTCGACTGGATCGGCCGCCCGGTGGACCTGCCGCCTGCCTGGGCGGCGTGCGCGCAGGCGGCGCAGCGCGCGGGAGCGAAGCGGCTCACCATGTGGGCCTCGCCCGCGGTGGCACAATCGCTCACGCCCACCCGCATCGAGCACACGGCGGTTGCGGCATGGATCGGGATTCCCTGTCGCTCCGACATCGCCGAGTCCGACCTGGCCCGGCTCGACTGGTGGTTGACGGGCGGCGATACCGACTTCCTATGACTTCCATTCCAGCCGAAAAACTCGTCTTCGTGACCGCCGTGAGCCGGCTCGAGGTGCTGCGCGAGCGGTTGTGCGCCTCGCCTTGCATCGCAAGCGGCCGCTATCCGCTCATTGCGCACTTCAATGCCCGGTCGGCCGCGCAGGCATTCAACGGCGCGATCGAATCGTTGCGCACGGCTACCGGCACCTGGCTCGTCTGGGTCCACCAGGACGTCTTTCTGCCCGCCGGCTGGGACGAGCTCTTCCTCGGCCGCTTGCGGCAGGCGCAAGAAGCGTTCGATGCGCTCTCGGTCGCGGGCGTGTACGGGCTCGACGGAGAAACGCGCGCGGGGCACGTGCTGGATCGCGGCACGCTGCTGCGCGAGGCGTCGCCGCTTCCGCGCCGCGCCGACAGTCTCGACGAGCTGCTCTTCGCCGTGCGGGCCGATGCGCGCCTGCGGCTGGACCCGGCGCTCGCGTTCGACTTCTATGCGACGGACCTCGTGCTGCAGGCGCAGGCCGCCGGCCAGCAGGCGGCCATCGTCGACGCGTACTGCGAGCACTGGTCGGACACGCCCTCGGGCAGCGACATCGCCGCGGGTCTCGCCGAACGCATCCTCGCGAGCGGCCGCGCATTCGAGGCGAAGTGGCGGAGCCGCATGCCGATCCACACGTCGTGGCTCACGATCCGCGGACCCGGCGACGTGGAGCGCTTCGTCTCCCATCCGCGCGGCGCCTGACGTGGCGCACGACTCCTTCCTTCGCCGCTGGGGCTGGGAGATCGCGCGCCGCGTTCACCATTGGGATTTCGCCTGCGTGCTGCCCGCGCTCGCGCGGCTGCCGATCCCCCTCGGCCACTGGCTCGCCCGCGTGCGGGGCGAGCTCAACGCGATGCTGGGCCGCGACTGGCGATCGATGGCGCTCGGGTTTCGGCATTTGCGGCGGCAGTGCGCGATCGCCTACCGCGAACTGCGGCCCGATGCGCCCCCCGCCGACATCGAAGCCTGGACGCGCGGGCGCTTCGTCGCGGAAGCGCGCGACGAATACGAGTCGCGCCTGGCCGCCGGCGGCCGCGTGGACGATCTCGAATGCGAAATCGCGGGGCCCGGCGACGCGCGGCAACTACTCGCCGGGCGCAGCCGCGGCCTCGTGCTCGTCACCGCGCACTTCGAGAGCTTCTTTCTCGGCATCGCGTTTCTCGGACGCGCCACGGGTGCGACGATCAACTCGATGTCTTCCTCGGTCACGCAGGACCCGCGCGTGGACCCGGCCGTGCAGCGGCACTTCGACGACAAGTACCGCGGCCTGGAGCGCTACCTGAACGGCGGAAAGGTACCCGACCACGAGAAGACCCCGCCGCGCGAGTTCTACCGGATGCTCGGCCGCGGCGAGGTGCTCGTGATCATCGGCGACGCGCCGGTGCTGCCCGACGGGGCGGAGATGGTCGTGCCCTTCGCCGGCGGAACGCGGCGGCTCGCCGGCGGCGCACTGCGCCTGGCGCGCGCGACCGGCAGCGACATCGGTGCGTTCGTGTGCCGCCACCTGGGCGGGCGGCGCTACCGCATCGAGATGAGCGCGATCGGGCCGGCCGAAGATCCGCAGACCGTCGCGGCCTGCTACCGGTTCCTCGGTGACGCGATCGAGGCGGACCCGGGCGGCTGGTGGGCATCGGACCTGCTCACGGCCATGCCGCTTGCGCCCGCGGCGCCGAAGACGATCCAGGTGCTGCTGCTCACCGACAGCACGCTCGCGGGCTGCGACGAACTCGCTTGCGGCGTGGCGATGCTGCGCGAGGCGCTCGGCACCGCGAACAACGTGGTGGGATGGCACGAACGCGCCATCGGCGAACGCGCGCCCGCCGACGATCTGCGCGATTGCCGCGCCGACCGGCTGCTCGTCCTGCTGCATCCCGCGCTGCTCGCCGCGCCGTCGCTCGCGGACGAGCTTGCGGGCTGCCTCGACGCATCCGCAGCCGCGTGCGCCGTCGCGGCCGATCCGCGCGATGCCGCGGGCGAGTGGTGCCCGGCCTACACGACGCGAGCCGACTTCGAAGCCTACGTGGCGCGGCGCGCCGCGCTGCCGGTGGCCCTTCCCCTGGCCCCGGCTCCTGCGGATCGCGTTGCCTGGGCCTTCATGGTGGATGCGGCACAGGCGGCCGAAGTCCTGCGCGCCGACGAAACACTTGCCTGGGAGGACGTGCCGGCGCGCTTCGGGGCGCGTGCCGTTCGCGCGCCGCGGGCGTTCGTGCATTCCTACGCCGGCTATCAGCAGCTCGCGCGGGGGGAAATGCTCGAGCTGCTGCCCGGCGACGTGCGCACGCTGCTCGACGTGGGCGGCGGCGAAGGCGGCTTCGCGCGCGCCTTCGTCGAAGCGCGCGGCGGGAAGGCCTGGCTCGTGGAGCCGAGCGCCGCGGCCGACCGAGCGGCGCGGCACCCGGGGCTGCACGTGATGCGCGGCCGCATCGAGGATCTGGATGCCGCGCTCGACGGCCACTTCGACGCGGTGAGCCTGCTCGACGTGCTCGAACACGTGGCCGAGCCGGCAGCGATGCTCGCTCGCGCGCGCCGGCTGTTGCGCCCGAACGGATGGCTTCTCCTGTCGGTGCCGAACATCGGCCACTGGTCGGTGGTCCGCGACCTCGCGCAGGGCCGCTTCGACTATCTGCCGGTCGGTGTGCTGTGCACGACGCACGTGCGCTTCTTCACCGCGCGCAGCCTGCGCGAACTGCTGGAGCGCGAAGGCTTCGAGGTCGAGCGATGCGAGTCCGCGGGGCCCGCCCTGCCGCCCGAATTCGCCGACTTCGCCGCCGCGGCCGAGCGCATCGGGCTGCCCATCGATCGCGCGAGCCTCGCGGCCGAGACCTGGCATGTCCTCGCCCGCCTGCGTTGACATCTGCATCGTCAATTACTTCGGCGCCGCCGACGTGCGCGAGGCGCTGCGCGTGCTCGGGCCCTGGCCGCGCGGGCGCATCCTCGTCGTGGACAACAGCGCCGATGCCTCCGAGGCGCAGGCGCTCGCGCAGGCGCTGCGCGGGCGCGACGGCGTCGAATGCATCGACGCGCAAGCGAACCTCGGATTCGGCCGCGGTTGCAACCTCGCGTATGCGCGGTCGAGCGCTGCGTTCTTCCTGCTGCTGAACCCGGACGCGCGCATCACGGCCGCCGCGCTCGAAGCGCTCGTGAAGGAGCTCGAAGCGCAACCGCGCTGCGCCGCGCTCTCGCCGCGCATGTGGTGGAACCCGCGGCGTACCTTCCTGCTGCCGGCCGCCTTCGCCCAGACACCGGCCTACACGCTGTCGCTCACCCTCGCGCCGCGCTTTCGTGCGCTCGCGCGAATCGCCGCGCGGCACCACCTGCGTCACCAGCGCGCGCTGATGGAATGCCCGGGCACTTCGCGCGTCGACTTCCTCTCCGGGGCCGTGCTACTTGTGCGCCGCGAGGCGGTCGACGCCTGCGGCGGCCTGTTCGATCCGGACTACTTCATGTTCTTCGAGGACAGCGACCTGTCGCTCAGGCTGCGCGCGGGCGGCTGGACGCTCGGCGTGAGCGGCGCCGCCGATGCGGTGCACGAGTACCGTCACAAGGCAAGCAAAGGGCCTTTGATGGCGCAGGCGCGCGACATCTACTTTCGCAAGCGCTACCCGCTCTTCTGGCGCTTGAGCGGCGGACTGCGGCGCGTGGATGCTCTCGCGCGGCCGTTGCGGACCGCGCCTTCCGAAGTGCTGCCGCGACCGTGCCGCACCCTCGAGGACTTTCACGCGCAAGCAGGCACGCACGCCGTGGAGGCGTTCAGCCCGTCGCCGCTGCTGATGCCGGCCATCTTCCGGCCGCGCACGGCGGCACCCTCGCCCTTCACGCAAGACGAATGGCAGCTCCTCGAGCCCGCGCGCTACGCCGCGCTGCTGCGCGACGCCGCGGGGGCGATGCACTGGGTCCACTTCGACCGCGCGTGACGCCGATCAGGCAAGCCGCGCCGGCGCGAGCCGGCGGCTCAGGTTGCGGCCGAAATCGCGCGCCGGCGCTTCGATCGCATGGTGCAGCACCCACGCGAGCGCGAGCGTCGCGAGCAGGCAGCAAGCCACGGCCACCCAGCCGTCGATCGGCCAGCCGTACTTCACGCGCATCTGCAGCAGCGCGTTGTGGAAGAGGTACACCCCGTAGCTGAGCTGGCCGCCCAGGAGACACAGCCGCAGGCGCCAGCCGCTCGGGTTCGGCCGGCCGGCGAGGGCGCTCACCACGAGCGCGTAACCGCACGCCGCGCCGACGCCGACGTTGCCCGCGAGCCAGTGCGCGGTGAACTGGGCGCGCGCCGGATCCTCGGCGATGTAGGTCGAATAGAGCCAGAGCATGACGGCCAGCACGAGCAGCCCCGCGAGCATGCGAAGGCGGCGCGCGCCGCCCTCGCGCGCGAGCTGCCATGCGGCCGCGCCCAGGCAGAATTCGACCAGCAGCCCGGGCAGATGAATCGTCGCGATGCTGGCGGGGCTTGCGGGCTGCGCGCCGTCCGCGAGAGCGACGAGCGCCAGATGCAGCCCGAGCGCTGCCGCGAACAACATGCCGAAGCCCCGGCCACGCAGCAGGCCCGCGGCGAGCGGCAGCGCGAGATAGAACTCCACTTCGGGCGGCAGGCTCCAGAACGCGCCGTTGTAGAAGAACGCGACCTCGGGCGAGCGCAGCGTGTGCAGCATGAAGACATGCTCGGCGAGATGGCGCGTGGCGGCCGGGTCGGGCAGCTTCAGCAGCACGTACACCGCGAGCGCGGTGAGATAGAGGGGGTAGAGCCGAAACGCCCGGCGCACGAGGTGCGGCGCCCAGGCGAGCCGGCGGCCGAAGAAGTAGGGCGCGAAGACGAAGCCGCTCAGCACGAAGAAGAGATCGACGCCCGAGGCCGCGAAGCCCCACGGGCCGCCCGCCGGCGTGACGAGGGGCGCGAAGTGCACCGCCACGACGACCAGCGCCGCGAGTCCGCGCAGCCCCTCGATCGCGGCGTCTTCGGTCTGCGCGCTGGAATCGGAGGAGATCACTGGTTCTTTACAATCGCGCGCGAGTCCCTGCCCGATGCAGATCACGATCGCCGTCATTATCCCCTGTTACCGCGTGAAGGCGCAGGTCCTCGGCGTGCTCGCGCGGATCGGCAGCGAGGTCGGGCGCATCTACGTCGTGGACGACGCCTGCCCCGAACGAAGCGGCGACCACGTGCGGGACCACTGCACGGACCCGCGCGTGGTGGTCCTGCGCAACGCCGAGAACCAGGGCGTGGGCGGCGCCGTGATGGCGGGTTATGCGGCCGCGCTGGCCGCGGGCGCGGATGTCCTCGTGAAGATCGACGGCGACGGGCAGATGGACCCGGCGCTCATCGCGCGCTTCGTGCGGCCGATCGCCGAGGGCCGCGCCGACTACACGAAGGGCAACCGCTTCTACGATCTCACGCACATCCGCCGGATGCCGCCCGCGCGGCTCGCGGGCAACGCCGTGCTATCGTTCATGGCGAAACTCTCCACCGGCTACTGGAATCTGTTCGATCCGACCAACGGCTTCACGGCCATCCACGCGAAGGTGCTGCGGCGCGTGCCATTCGACAAACTGAGCCGGCGCTACTTCTTCGAGACCGACATGCTGTTTCGCCTGAGCATCGTGCGCGCGGTGGTGAAGGACGTGCCCATGGATGCGTCGTACGGCGACGAGACGAGCAGCCTGCGCATCGGACGCGTCGCGGGTGAATTCATGGCGAAGCACGTGCGCAACTTCGTGAAGCGCATCGCCTACAGCTACTTCCTGCGCGACATGACGGTCGGCTCGCTGGAGCTCGTGTTCGGCACGGCGCTGCTCGCGTTCGGCGTCGTGTTCGGCGCCCGGCACTGGTGGCTTTCGGTATCGACCGGCGTCGCGGCGCCGCTCGGCACCATCATGCTCGCGGCGCTCCCCACGCTCGTGGGCCTGCAATTGCTGCTCGCCTTCGTCGGCTTCGACGTATCGAACGTGCCGCGCCAGCCCATCCACGACGAACTGCCGGACTGAGAGCGAAGCCGCCATGTCCCGAACGCAGTACGCCCTCCTCGTCCTCACGGTCGCCTCGCTCGCGGCCGGCCAGGTGCTTTTCAAGCTCGCGGCCGTTTCCATGCAGGGGCGGGGCTGGCAGCAATGGGTGTTCAACCCGCACCTCGTCGTCGCGCTCGCCGTGTACGCCGCGGCCACCGTGATGTGGATCGCGCTCCTGCGGCAGGTGCCGCTCGCGGTCGCGTACCCGTTCGTCGCGCTCGCGTTCTTCTTCGTGCCCGTGCTCGCCCACTTCACGCTCGGCGAACCCCTGCGCTGGCAGACCTTCGCGGGGGCCGCCATCATCTTCGCCGGCGTGTGGGTGTCATCGCTCGAATGAGGCGCACGGGCGGCGCGGCGCTCTGGTTGGTGCTGGTGGTGCTGGCCGCGTGCGTGAGCGCGCTCGTCCCGCCGATGCAGTCGCCCGACGAGAACAGCCACGTCCTGCGCGCGGACATGCTGAGTCGGGGCCAGTGGCTGCTGGAAACGCCTCCCGGAGGCGAAAGCGGCGGCACGACCGACCCCGTGCTCCACACCTTCGTCGCGGCCTATCTGGAGGACATCGTCGCGCATCAAGGCCGCGCGCTCACGGCGAGCCACAGCGAACTCACGCGCGAGCTGCGCTGGACGCGGGATCGCGCGTTTCGACCGGCTCCCGGGACCGGCTACTACTTCCCGCTCGCGTACCTGCCGCACGCGAGCGGACTCGCGCTCGGCCGCGCGCTGGAGCTCACGGTGCTGCAAAGCTATTGGCTCGCGCGCCTGCTGTGCATGGGGTGCATCGCCGCGCTGCTCGTCGTGGCGTTTCGCATCCACTGTCCGCCCCTGCTGGCCGTCGCGCTGCTCCTGTTGCCGATGACGGTGTTCCAGATGGTGCTGCCGACGCTCGACGGCATCACCACCGCGCTCGCCGTGCTTGGGCTTTCGCTCTTCATGCGGCGCATGCTCGAACCCGGCGAAGGGCCGTCCTGGGAGCCCTGGGTGCTCGCCGGCTGCATGTTCCTCGTCGCGACCACGCGCGCGCAGGTGGCGCCGCTCATCGGGTTGCAGGTGTATCTCGCGTGGCGGCGCGGCTCGCGCGCGCACGCGGTGGCGGGCATCCTCGCGGTGATCGCGACGCTCGTCTGGACCGGCTACGCGATCACGCACACGGTCGACCTGCGCGTGCGGCGCGATCACGGCACCGGCGAATTGGTGCGCTACTACGTCGAGCATCCTCTTGAGGTCGTGCGGCTGATCGGAGCGTCGCTCGCCCAGCCCGATCTGGCCCGGCTGTACGAGCGCTCGTTCATCGGCGTGCTCGGTTGGCTCGACACCGGCCTCGATGCGTTCTGGTACCCCTCGCTCTGGGGTGGCCTCGCCGTGTGCCTCGCGGTTTCGCTCGCGCGAGCGCAGCTGAGGCAAGCCGCGGACGCGCGCCTGCTGCTCCTTGGCACGGCCGCGGCGAGCGTGCTCCTCGCGTTCTTCGCGCTGCTCGTCACGTGGACGCCGTTTCCGGCGCAGAGTGTGGGCGGGGTGCAGGGGCGCTACTTCATCGTTCCCGCGCTCGCGCTCGCCTACGCGGCGGCAGGGGGTGAGGCGAAGTCCGCGGATGCGGCGGCTCTTTCGGAGCGCTGGTCGCGCTCGTCTCGCTCGTCGCGCTCGTTACCGGCTCTCGGCGCGATCTTCGGCGCGGGCGCACTGTACGCGCTCATCTCGGCCCTGCTCGCTCGCTATCATCCCTGACCCCTTGCCCGACTCGCGTTCGTGGAACACGACCTCGTCCCCTATCACGCCCTCGCGCGGATTCCCGCACGCGCGGTACTCGTGCTGGCGCCGCATCCGGACGACGAGACTTTCGGCTGCGGCGGCTCGATGGCGATCCATGCGGACGAAGGCGTGCCGGTGCACGTCGTCGTGCTCACGGACGGCGCGCTTTATGGTGACGCTCAGGTGAGGGAACAGGAATGCCGCGCGGCGTGCGCGGTGCTCGGCTGTGGCGAGCCGGCGTTCTGGCGCATCGCGGATCGTTCGCTTCGCGTCGATGAAGCGCTCGTGGCGCGGACCGTCGACTGCGTGAGGGACGGGGGCATCGATCTCGTCTATGCGCCTTCACCGTGGGAAGTGCATCCGGATCATCGCGCGGCAGCCCGGCTGGCCGTCGAAGCCGCGCGCGCGAGCGGGGTGCGGGTCGCGTTCTATGAGGTCGGGGCACCGCTCGTGCCCAATGTTTTCGTCGACATCACGCGCTGGGTCGAGCGCAAGCACGCGGCGGGTGCGAAGTATGCCTCGCAGCTTGCGCAGCAGGACTATGCGCAGCAGGTGCGCGGGTTGAATCGCTACCGGACGTACACCCTGGGGGCGCAGGTGCAGGCGGCCGAGGCGTTCCTGCTGCTCGATGCGGATGGAATCGAGCGGGAGCTGATGCGACTGGTGCCCGGGGAGATGGTCGCTCTGGATCCCCGCTTTCGCGGGGATGACGGCAGGGGTGCGGGGGCGCACGCGGGGGCGGCGCCTGCGGAGGCGGCGCACGCGGGGGTGGCGCATGCGGGGGGGGCGCATGCGGAGGGGGCGCATGCGGAGGTGGCGCATGCGGAGGCGGCGCATGCGGGGGTGGCGCATGCGGGGGTGGAAAGCGGACTGCCGGGACCGAGGCCGGTCTCGTTCGGTGCGATCGTGTCCGAGGCGCAGGCGGCCGCATCGCGGCCCGCCACTGAAGGGTCGTCGCCGGAGCTCGAACTCGCCAGCCAAGCCGCCGAGCAGCACCGCTTGCACGAGGCCGAACTCGCTCGCCTCCTCGCCTCGCGCGAGGCGCAGCTCGCCGCGCGCGACGCGGAACTCGCGGCGCTGCGCAGCAGCACGAGCTGGCGCATCACCGCACCGCTTCGCTGGCTCGCCTCGCTCGTGAGACGCCCCCCCCGCTCCTCTCCTCGCTCCTCTCCTCGCTCCTCTCACCGCTCCTCCCACCGCTCCTGAGGCGCGCCGGACCGCTCCCTCGCGAAAGCAAGCACGCCGACGGGCTATCCTGTCCGCATGTCCCTCCTCGAACTCATCGCCGTGCTGCTGGCGGCCGTGGCCGTCCTCGGTTACATCAACCACCGCGTGATCGGCTGGCCCGACGCGATCGGCATCGCGGCGACCGGACTGCTGGTCTCGGGCGTGCTCGCGCTCGCCGCGCCGCTCGTTCCCGGCGCAGCGAACTGGGCACGCGGCGTCGCCGCGCGATTCGACCTGCCGCAACTGCTGCTGCACGGCTTCCTCTCGGTCATGCTGTTCGCAGCCAGCCTGCACATCAACCTGAGCGACCTCGCGCGGCAGAAGATTCCGGTGATCGTGCTCGCCACGATCGGCGTCGTCCTCTCCACCGTACTGGTCGGCTTCGGCGCCTGGTGGCTCCTGGGCGCGATGGGGGTCGACATCGACCTCGAATACTGCCTGCTCTTCGGTGCGCTCATCTCGCCGACCGATCCGATCGCGGTGCTCGCACTGCTGCGCACGGCCGACGTGCCCCAGGCGCTCGAAACTGAAATCGCGGGCGAAAGCCTCTTCAACGACGGCACGGGCGTGGTGGCCTTCCTCGTGATGCTCGGCATCGCCACCGGCGGCGGCACGCCGCAGGCGCCCGACATCGCCGTCATGCTGCTGGAACTGCTGGTGGGCGGGCTCACGCTCGGGGTCGTGCTCGGCTACGCCGCGTTCGCGCTCCTCAAAGGAGTGGACAGCTATCCGGTGGAGATCATCCTCACGCTCGCGCTCGCCACCGGCGGCTATGCATTGGCCGAGCGCATCGAAGTGTCGGCGCCGCTCACGGTCGTGGCCGCGGGACTCGTCATCGGCAATCATGGCGCGAAGAGCGCGATGAGCGAGCGCACGCGCGCGAACCTGTTCTCGTTCTGGGAACTGCTGGACGAAGTGCTGAACCTGCTGCTCTTCGGGCTGATCGGCCTCAAGCTGATGGGGCTCGGGGGCACCGCGGCGTTGTGGCCCGCCGCGTGCATGCTCGTGCCGGTGGTGCTTGCGGCGCGGTTCCTGAGCACGGGAATTCCCGCCCTGCTCGTGCGGCCGTGGCTGCGGCACACCACGCCGCATGCCGTGAAGGTGCTGACGTGGGGCGGCGTGCGAGGCGGGATCTCGATCGCGCTTGCGCTGTCGCTGCCGGAATTTCCGGGGCGCGACACGCTCGTGGTGGGCACGTACGCGGTCGTGTTCTTCAGCCTGCTCGTGCAGGCGCCGACACTGCCTTGGCTCTTGCGGCGGCTGAAGCTCGCGAAGCGGTGAGCGGGCGCGGGGCGTTCGGCGGGGCGCCCTGCGGTGGCGCCGCCGTCCGGCCGGTCAGATCGCCTTGTTCAGGTCGACATCGACACCGGCTCGCTTCATCTCGCGCGCGAGCAGCAGCTTCCAGAGGCCGCCCTCGTCGAGCGCGACCTGCAACGCGCCCTGCCACGGTGTCGCCTTCGAGAGAAAGCAAATCTTCGAGCGCCCGAGCGTCGCGAGCAGAAAGCCGATCGCGAGCATGCCTTGCGGCGCCTCGTCGTCGCGCGCGGGGAGCATGATCGCGAAGTCGACACCGCGCAGTTCCTCGACGCGTTCGATCGCGGCCAGCGCGCTCGTGGCATTGCCGATCACCACCGGCTCCAGGCCGAGCTGTTCGAGGAATGCCGAGACTTCGCTCGCGGCGTCGTCGATCTTGCCGATCAGCGCGACGCGATGCGACGAGCCGTCCTGTTTCGCGGGAGCTTGGGGTGTCGTCATGGGTGCGGGCGCCTTCGCGGGCGCGGGTAGGGGTGCGGGAGTGGGGGCCGGCGTGGGTGCGGGAGTCGGCGCGGGAGTCGGTGCGGGTGTCGGCGCGGGTGTCGGCGCAGGAGTCGGCGCAGGCGTCGGCGCGGGAGTCGGTGCGGGCGTCGGCGCAGGTGTCGGCGCAGGTGTCGGCGCAGGTGTCGGCGCAGGTGTCGGCGCTGGTGTCGGCGCTGGTGTCGGTGCAGGCGTCGGTGCGGGCGTTGGCGCAGGTGTCGGCGCAGGCGTTGGCGCAGGTGTCGGCGCTGGCGTCGGCGCAGGTGTCGGCGCTGGTGTCGGCGCAGGTGTCGGCGCAGGCGTCGGCGCAGGTGTCGGCGCAGGCGTCGGTGCAGGCGTCGGCGCAGGTGTCGGCGCGGGCGTTGGCGCAGGCGTCGGCGCGGGTGCCACGGCCACGTCGACATGGTCCGCCGTCGAATCCACTCCGCCATGGTCCGTGCCGCCATCGTCATGCACCGTCCACGACACAGTCGCGGTGCCGCCCGCGCCCGCGGCTGCCGGCCGTAATCGCATGCCCTGCAGATCCTGCAGCGTGTACGGCGTGCCCGGCAACACGGGCGTGACGCCATCGGCGAGCACCAGCGTGCCAAGCGCCGGATCGGGCAACGCATCGATCGTGACTCGCAGCACCTGCCCCTGCTCGTCCACGCCGCCGCCCGGTGAATACGCGAGACTTCCAAGCCCGAGCGGCACGTCCGCGCCGCCGATCGTCGCGGACGCCGGCGCGTTCGGGCCGCCGAGCGGCACCGGTGGATCGTTCACGGGCTGCACGGCGATGTTCGTCGTGGCGGTGGCCGAACTGAACGCCGTGCTGCCGCCATTGACCGTCGTGTCGACGTGCGTGAGGACCACCGTGCCGCGCGTGCGGTCCCACGCGCGGAACTGCAGCCCCGAAGCGGTGCCGTTCCAGTCGGGCGCGGGCACGAAGCGCACGCGCGTCACCGCATCGGCCGCGAGCAGCAGCGCGTTGTCGTTCGCCACGGGGCCGACGTCGCTCCAGTGCGCGCCCCCGTCGGTGCTGTATTGCCACGTGCCGTTCGCGCTCGCGGCCGCCGTGATCGCGATACCGCGCTGCGCACCGGGGTCGCTGTCGCTCACGTGCCCCGCGATGAGGTCGGCCACCAGCGTGCCCTGCGACGCGCTTTCGTCTTCGAGGATGGCAGGCAAGTCCTCGGTGCCCGAAAGCTCGGGCGCCGCATTCGCCGGCACGACCGTGACCTGCAGCGATTGCGACAGCGCATCGATCCCGCCATTCGCACCACCGCCGTCATCGACGACGTCGAAGGCGAAGCTCGAAGTGCCGGTGGCACTGCCGCCCGAGGGCAGGAACCGCATGCCTTCGAGTTGCGCGAGGGTATAGCTGCCACCCGCGGCGACGGGTGTCACTCCGTCGGCCAGCACCACGGCGCCCAGCGCCGCGTCGGGCAACGCGGTGATCACGGCATGCAGCGCCTGGCCCGCTTCGTCGGTGCCGCCGCCGGGCCCGTAATCCGATGCGGCAATGCCGAGACTCACCGCGCCGCCGGCCTCGATGGCCGTCACGTCCGCTATCGTCGCGGGTCCCGTGGGCGCGTCGTTCACCGGTTGCACGACGACGCTCGTGCTCGCGGTCTGCGCGCTGTACGCGGTGCTCCCGCCGTACACGGACGCGTCGCCCAGCCCGCCCGCCGCGGCAGCGGTCCGATCCCACGCGCGGAACACGAGGCCGATCGCCACTGTGCCGTTCCAGTCGGCATCGGCCACGAAGCGCACGCGGCTCGCGCCGTCGGCTGCGAGCAGGCGCGCCTGGGTTTCCGACACGCCCGCGAGCGAATGCCAGGACGCGCCGCCGTCGGTCGAATATTCCCACGCGCCATGCGACGTGTCGGCCGCGGTCACCGCGATGCCCTGCAATGCATTCACGTTCGCATCGCTCACGAAGCCGGCGATGAGATCGCCGACGAGCACGCCCGTCCCCGCGGCCGCATCCTCCAGCTGGTCGGGCATCGGATGGGCGCCACCGAGCACGGGCGCCTGGTTCGCGCCGGAGATCGTGATGGAGAGTGCCTGCGCGAGCGAGTCGTTGCCGCCCGAGCCCGTGCCGCCGCTGTCGCGCACGTTGTAGCGCAAGCTCGCCGGTCCGCCCGTCGCGCCCGAGGCCGCGCGAAACTGCATGCCCTGCAACTGCGCCACGGTGTAGCTCGCCCCCACCGACACCACCGTGGTGCCGTCGGCCAGCACGATGTCGCCGAAGCTCGGCGACGGAACTTCCACCACGTCGACCGCGAGCGTCTGCCCTGCTTCGTCGGCGCCGCCGCCGGGACCGTACGTGACGCCCGAGAGTCCGAGGCTCGTCGTGCCGGAGTTCTCGAGCACGACGAGGTCCGCCACATTGCCCGTGGCAAGCACGGGCGCATCGTTCACGGGCGCGACGTCGATCGTCGCATCCGCCGTCTGCGCGCTGAACGCGCTCGAGCCGCCGTTGCCCGCGAGATCGGAAAATCCGCCGGCGGCACCGCTCGTGCGGTCCCACGCGCGGAAGGAAACCGCGGCCGTCCCCGCGAAATTCGCGCCCGGCACGAAGCGCAGGCGCGTCTGCGCGTCGCTCGCGAGCAGCAGCGCGTGCCCACTCGAGACGGCCGGCAACGGCGACCACGTGGCGCCGTCCGTCGTGTATTGCCAGGTGCCGTTCGCGCCGTCGGCCGCATAGAGCGCGATGCCCGACACGGCATCGGCGTCCGCATCCGTCACGTGGCCGGCGAGAAGCGCGCTCACGAGCGTGCCGCCACCCGCTGCCGAATCTTCCAGCACCGAGGCCAATGCGTTGCTGCCTCCGAGGACGGGCGCCGTATTGCCGAGGCGCAGCACGCCGACGAGCGCGTCCTGCCCGCCCGCGATCGTGGTGCTGTACGCGCCCGCCGTAGCGAGCCCCGCGGTGGACGTGGAGCCCACGAAATAGGCGTTGCCGTTCGCGACCGCGACGCCGCCGGTCGCAAGGCTCTTGCCGTAGTACGTGCCGTACTGCACGTCTGACGTGCCGCCGCCCGCGGGATTGAGCACCCACAGGAAGCCGCTGCTCGCGCCCGGGCTCGTCGCGCTGATGGCGTCGGGCGTGGTGATGAGATTCGCCGTGGTCGTCTGCCCGAGGATGACGACCTTGCCCGCGCTCAGCGCGACGCCGGTGGGATCGTCGCTCAAGCCACCCCCGTCGTTGCCGTTGGCGTCGCCCGTGCCGCCCACGAAAGTCGAATACAGCAGCGAGCCCGCGCCCGTCACGTTGGTGTCGTAGATGCGAAGGTAGCCCGTCGTGTGATTCACGCGCACCGTCTGGGCGGCCCCCGGCGTGGTTGCGAAGTCGGAACCTCGCGGAGATTTCGTCTGCCCGACGACGTATGCGTGGCCCGCCCCGTCGGCCGCCACCGCGGTCGCGAAGTCGTCGTCGTCGCTCGCGATGTACGTGTCGTACACGACGTTGCCCGACGCATCGAAGCGCGCGAGAAACGCATCCTTCGAACTGAGTCCGAGGACGCCGCCCAGCACCGGCAGGTCGTCCGACTTCGTGTCGCCCGCCATGTAGACGACGCCGCCCGACGCGACCGCGATGCCATTGGCCGCGTCGTCGCCCGAGCCCCCGAACTGCTGCTGGTAGACCGCCGTGCCGGTGGCCGAGTACTTGTTCAGGAATGCGTTCTGGCTGTTCACGAGGCCCAGCAGCGTCGACTCGACCATGCCCGCCGCATACACATTGCCCGAGCTGTCGACCGCCACGTCGTTGCCCGTGTCGGCGCCGCCGTTGCCGCCGAAGTACGTGCTGAAGACAAGCGCGTTGCCATTCGCGTTCAGCTTGAAGATGACGGCGTCCTGGCCGCCCGATCTCGTCGACTGGTCCGCGTTCGCGAGTGGAAAATTGTTGGACTTCGTCCAGCCGGCGACCGCGACGTTGCCGCTCGCATCCACCGCGATGCCGTTGCCCTGCTCGTCGCCCGTGCCGCCGATGCGCGTGGACCACAGCAGCGTCGAGAGGTCCGCGCTGAATCGCGCGACGTAGATGTCGCCGCCGCCGCCCGCGCCCAGCTCGTCCGCGAGGGCGCCGCCGTTGGATTGCGTGCGGCCGGTCACGTACACGCTGCCGTCGGGCCCCGCGGCGACGTCGAGCGCGGACTCCTTGGCGTGCTCGCCGAAGTAGGTCGCGTACGCGAGCACCGGATCGATCACGAGCTCACGCGCCGTGTCGTACGCGCCCAGTTCGAACCGCACCGTGCCGTCCGCCTGCAGCACGTAGCGGCTCGCGACGGCTTCGCGGCCGCCGTCGCCCATCTGGTAGGCGAGCGGCGCGTGAAACGCGATCTCCTCGCCGCTGCCCGCGAGCACGAGCACGAGGTCGCCGTTGGCCGCGATGCGCACGTCCTGCGCGTCGCCGATGCGAAGTGCCATCTGCGTGGGATCGGCCCCGGGCGCGACGACGAAGTCGTATTCGAGCTGGCTCTGGGTGCCGTAATAGCGCAGGTCCACGCCCGGATACACGTCCGGGTACAGCACGGCGGCGTAGTTGTCGATGTCGGTGTGCCAGCCCGCGGGGTCCGCGCCGACGAAGTAGTTGCTGCGCGCGGCAAGCAGCCCTTCGCCCTGCCCCGCGGGCGCGGCAGCGCCCACGAGCGCGAGCTCCACGGATTGCGATGCGCCGGCCACCGCGAGTCTTGCGTTGCCGGCGCCGAGGGTCACGGCATAGCCGCTGCCGAACGCGGCGAAGTCGGTGCCCGCGGCAAGCTGCCCCCGATTGGCTTCGAACGCGAGCTGCGTCGTCACGTAGCTCGCCGTCACCGTCGCGGGACTCGCGACGGCCTGCGGCGCCGGCTCGAGCATGCGCACGACGGGCGCGGGCTCGAAGTCGGCGCCCAGGCCGAGCGCGGCATGGATCAGCGCCGACGTGTCGGCCGAAAAGAGCAGCCGCTGCTCGCACGCTTCCACCTGCAGCGCCGCCCTGCGAGGCGGCCGGGTGAGCGTGCGCAGGAGCCGCGGCCACATGGCTCAGGGCCTGGTGTTCGGCACAGCGCCGAGCTGTGGCGAGAGCCGCAGTGCAAGCGCGCCTTGCGCGGACGGCGCTATCGAAGGCACCGCAGGCGCGGGCGATGCAGCGTGCGGCGGCGGCGCGGCGGACGCTCGCGCCGCGGTGGGCCGCAGAGGCGTCGCGGCTGCGCGATGCAGCGCGATTTCCACGTCCGAGAGTTCGGCCTTGCAGCGCAAGCCGGCCGGCAGCGACCGGTCGGGGTTGGGGAGTTCCAGTCGCACGCGAAAGGTGTTGCTCGCGCCTTCGACGATGCGGTCGACGATGATGATCCGCGCCTCGCGCGGCGTGGCACCCGGCAGCTCGGGCAGCACGGTGACGCGCATGCCCTTCTTCACGAGCGGGAACACGCTCACGGGCAGCACGACTTCCACGCGCAGCGGGTCGTCCTCCGCCACGCGGAACATCGGCTTTTCCTCCACGCGCTCGCCCACCGACACGTAGCGTTCGGCCACCACGCCGTTGCTCGGACTGCGGATCGTGCGCAGCTCGAGCTGCGCTCGCGCGAGCCGCTGCTCGCTCGCATAGATGCCGCGCTGCTCCTCGGCCTGCGCAAGGCGGTTCTCGGCGACGACGGCCTCCGCGCGCGCCTGCTCGAGCGCCTGGCCCGAGATGAACTGCTGGCGCGCGAGGTCTTCCGCGCGCGCGAGCTTCTGCCGCGCGAGTTCCGCATTGGCACGCGCGGCCTTCAGTTCGCCCACGGCATTCGCCCGGCTCTGCGCGACCGCCATCGACATCCGCTCCACGTCGGCACGCAGCGTCGCAAGCGGCTGCCCACGCGTCACGCGGTCGCCACGCTCGACCTGGATCGCCTCGATCACGCCGACCACGGGGCTGCCCACCTCCGCGCTCTGGAAGGGCTCGATCAGGCACCCGAGCGGCGACGGCACGGCCGCCACGGCAGGCATCGACGCCAGAGCAACCAATCCAGCGAGCCTGCCGAAGACGGATTTCATGCGATCGAATTCCTGCTGAACACGAAATGCCTCCCTTCGGCCTCTGTAGCGCGCAGAAGCGTTACACGTTGTTGCATCTCAGTATAAGCGCGCAGTGTCTGTACCGCACGCAGCAGCGCGGTCGCGGGCCACCCCGCGCAGCGCGCCGCCAGTTCGCGCGATCGCCGCCCGCGCAGGAGCCGCGCGACCGGGCCCTGGTCCGCGGCGACCCAGTGCTCGCAACTGCCCGGCTGCCCCTGGCGTCCCGCGCGGCCGAGAAACTGCCTGTCGGTGCGAGGCGATGCGTTCTGCTGCGTGAGGAGAACGTGCAGGCCGCCGGCGGCCGCGGCGCGCGCATCGAGCCGGATGTCGCTGCCGCGCCCGGCCATGCTCGTGGCCACGGTGATCGCGCCCGCCGCGCCGGCCGCGGCCAGCACTTCACGTTCCTCCTCGCCCTGGCTTGCGTCGAGCACGCGGTGCGCGATGCCGCGCTCGCGCAGCACGCGAGACAAGGCCTGCGATTCGGCCACGCTTCCCACGCCGATCAGCACCGGCCGGTCCGCGCGACTCAGGGTCTGCGCGCGTTGCGCGACGGCAGTCCACAAAGCGGCGCCGTCGGCAAAGAGCCGCGTCGGCCCGGCCTCGACGCGGCGCGGCCGGTGGGCGGGAACGCGAAGCACGTGCACGCCATAGACGCGCGCGAGCTCCCGCCGCCCTTCGTTCAGCGTGCCGCTGATTCCCGCGAGCCGCACGTAACGCGCGAAGAACTGCTGGAACGTGATCCGCGCGAGCGGCTCGTGCGGCTGCGTGGGCGAGAGGCCTTCGTTCAGTTCGACGAGCTGGTGCAGCCCATGCGACCACGCTCGGCCGATCGACAGCCGGCCGCTCGCGCCGTCCACGAGCTCCACCGCCCCGCCGCGCACGAGGTAGTCGCGGCCCTTGCGCAAGACGTGGCGGGCGGTGAGCGCGAAGACGACCGCGTTCTCGCGATGCGCCGGATGGTCGAAGAGCGCATCGCTCACGCGCGGCCAAAGGCGCAGCACGTCGTGCGCCGTCGCGAGCAGCCGCACTTCCGAGCCGCCCGCTTCCAGGCGGAAGTGCGTGCCTTCGCGCAGCATCGAAGCGAAGTGCCGAGCCTGCGCGAGAAAGGCGGCCTCGCCGTCGCGCCCGCGCGACTCGGCCAGCACGAAGGGAACGCGCGCCTCGTCAAGGAGGACGGTGTCGGCCTCGTCGATCAGCGCGACGCACAGGCCCGGCAGCAGCGGCGCGGACGCGGAGCCCGCCGCGAGCAGCCGCGCACGCTGCTCGAGCGGCGTGCCGTCGCGCGGGCTCTTCACCGCGTCGCGCAGGTAGTCGAAGGCGAGCTCGCGCGCGGTGACGTAGGTGACGTGCGCGGAATACGCGAAGCGCCGCTGCCGCTCGTCCATGCCGCCGCTCACACAGCCCGCGCGCAGGCCCAGGCGCGCATAGAAGCGCGCCAGCTCGCCCGCATCGCGCGCGGCGAGATAGTCGTTGGCGGTGACCACGTGCACGGGCGAGCCGAGCGCCGCGGCCGTCGCGGCGGCGAGCGCGATCGCGATCGTCTTGCCTTCGCCCGTGTCCATCTCCACGAGCCGCTCCCCGAGCATGGCCCGCGCGGCCATGATCTGCTGCCAGCGAGGCTGCACGTGCAGCGTCCGCTTGAGCGCCTCGCAGGCTTCGGCCAGCTTGCGCTCGAGCGCGTCCGCGCCGGCGTTGCGCTCGCCCGCGGCCAGCGCCTGGGCCGACACGCGCAATGCATCCTCGCGCAGCCGCTCGGGGCGGCGCTGCGCGGCACGCACTTTGCGCTGCGGGTACCCGCCCCAGAGCAGCCCCGGGAAGGGCCATGTCGTCCCCGCATTCGTCCTTGCCGCCGCCGCGCTCATAGCCGCCCCGACGGGCTGAACTCGCGCAGCAGGAGCTGCCGCGCGCGATGGGCGAGCTGGAAGGCGGCAGGCTCGGGCGGCAGCGCGAGCTTCACCCACGCCCGTCCGCCGATGCGATCCGCCGCGAGCACGCCGGTGAGCCGTGCTTCGAGCACGAACACGGGAAAGCGGCTGCGCGTGCCCTCCTTGTCGGCCGGATCGGTCGGGATGGGGCCGCCCTGACGGTCGCCGAGCGCGGCCGACGGCAGCTCATGGCTGGCGCCGGGCCAGCCGGGCACGAGCTGCGCCGCCTGCGTGAGAAACGGTGTTTCTGCAAGCACCACTTCCACGCCGCGCACGCGGCCGCGAACGGCCGCGAATTCGTATTCGGGCAGCGCCATCCGCACCGTCACCGCGCCGCGCGCGACGATGTGGCCGAGCAATTCGCCGCGGCGCGCATAGCGGCCTTCGAGGTCCTCGGGCCGCGCCCAGGCGACCGTGCCCCCCGCGGCACTGCGCAGGTCCAGCTGCGCGAGCTGCTGCCGCGTGCGGTCGACTTCCGCCTGTGCGCGCCGCACGTCCTGCTCAAGCCGTTCGAACGCGACCGGATCGGTGAGCATCGTGCCGAACTGCTGCGTGCGCAGCCCCGAGAGCTCGGCCTCGAGGCGATCGCGCTGCGCGACGAGCACAGGGTCTTCCAGCGCCACGAGCGGATCGCCGGGTTGCACCTGCCGCCCATCCTCGGCCTCCACCGCGCGCACGAACCCCGCGACCTGCGGTCGCACCAGCGCTTCGGCGGAGGGCCACACCACCCCGCGCACGACCACGGACTGGGGAACGGGCACGGCAATGAGCGCCACGACCAGCAGCGCGCCGGCCGCGAGCCCCCCGCGCTGTGCGCGCGGGCCGGCCGCGGCGAGCCAGAGCCAGGCGCGCCGAGCAAGCCACGCGAGCGCGAACGCGGCGATCACGCATCCGAACAGCCAGCTGTGGCTGCCGACCCAGATGACGAGCGCGAGCAGCAGCGCAAGCCGCCACGCCCACGAGAGCGGCGCGTAGGCGATGAGCCACTTGCGCTCGCCCGCGGCGAGCGTCACGTCGGCCGCGGGCGCTTCGCGGTTCACGAGCCGCGTCCACGCCCGCAGCCACCAGGCCTGGCTGCGCGAGGCGAGGTTGGGCAGTTGCAGCGCATCGCAGAGGATGTGATAGCCGTCCAGCCGGATGAGCGGATTGCCGTTCAGGGCGACCGTGGAGATCGACGTGATGAGCAGCACGACGAGCGCCGCGTCGCGCAGCGTGCCCGGCGTGAGCACGAGCCACGCCGCGAGCGCCGCATACGCGATCGCGAGTTCCACGAGGATGCCCGCCGCGCTCACGACCATGCGTTCGCGCGGCGAGGCGAATGCGCTGGCCGCGCTCGCGTCCACGTAGGGCGCGGGCACGAGGAACATGAGCGACACGCCGAACTCGCGCACCTCGCCTCCGTAGCGGCGCACGGCAAGCCCGTGGCCCAGTTCGTGCAGCAGCTTGATGCACGGATAGCAGATCCACGCGATGAGGAAGCTGCGCGGCGCATCGACGAGCTTGGCCGCCTGCACCTTCAGTTCGTCGAAGTGCGATCCGGCGGCGAGCACCGCCCAGGCGAGCGCCGCGAGCCAGATCGCGAATGCCGCGCGACTGAACACGGCCCGTGCGAGCGGCGCGAGGCGATCGAGCCAGGGCCCCGGGTCGGCGAGGCGAGTGCGCAGCATGAGCGGATTGAGCAGCGCCGCGCGGCGGCGCTCGCTTTGCCTTTCGCGATCGGCGAAGAGAAGCGACAGGTGCGGGGCCGCGTCGAACTGCAGCATGCCGGCGCGAAAGAGCTGCGAGACGAGATGCAGCACTTCGTCCTGCGTGGGCGCCTGGTCGCGGCGAAGCGCGAGCACCTCCTGCCACAACGCGTCGACGCTGCGCGTGCCGTCGAAGCGGCCCACGAGGTCGTAGGCCACGGGGTTGAGCCGCAGCTGGGCGCCGGTCGAAGGCGCCACGAGCACCTGCCACACCTGATCGCGCACGAGATGGCGCACGATGCGCAGGCCCGGCACGAGGCTCGGCCGCAGCGCCGCCACCCTGTGCCATGCGGGACTCACGAGCGGCTCGGCCATCAGGGCACCAGCCCCCACCATGCCATGCGCAGCCAGGCCGCCGGCCGGTGCGCGAGCAGCATCGCCAGGGGGCGCCATCCGATGTGAACCTTGGCGATGCCCGCGAGCCCCGGGCGCAACGCGCCCGACGGGTCCTGCAGCCGCCCCTCGACCTCGAAGAAGTTGCGTCCTTCGGACGACGAGGAGACCGGCACGATCCGGCGCACCTCGAACCCGAGCGGCTCACCCGGGCGCGAGGCGAGCGCGACCTCGCCGCGCTGCCCCACCTGGATCGCCGCGATGTCGGCTTCGTCGACTTCGAGGATCAGGCGAAAGTCGTTGTCGGGCGCGATCACCATCAGGGTCTCGCCGCGCTGCACGGGCGCCCCGAGCGTCTGCGAGAGATCGCCCTTGATCACCACGCCGTCGAACGGCGCCACCGCGCGGGCGCGTTCGAGCTGCGCCTGCGCAAGCGAGAGCATCGCTTCGGCTTCGGCGGCCTTCGCCTGCGCGGCGACCATTTGCGGGCGGTCGTAGCGCGCCTGCGCGGCGCGGAAGGCGGTTTCGTGCTGGCGCAGCTCGCTCTCGCGGCGCTGCCGCTCCAGCTCGAGGTCCTGCGAGGCCAGCTCGGCCAGCACCTGCCCGGCCTTCACGCGGTCGCCGGGTCGCACGTTCACCTGCTGCAGGTAGCCGTCGCTTGCGGCAACCACCGCGCGCTGCACGGCGCCTTCGAGCCGTGCGGGCGCGCTCACGCGCCAGGGCAAGGGTGCCGCGAGCACGCACACCGTGACACCCGCGACGATCCACCCGCGCCTGCCCGCCCCCAGTCGCGCCACGCCCTCCCGCAGCGCGTCGCGGACGCGCTCGCGCCAGGTGCGGTGCAGCTTGCGCCGCATCTCCAGCACCGGACCGCAGAAGCCCGCGATCTCCTCGAGCAGCAGCAGATCATCCGGGCCGAACGGGATCGGATCGTGCCGCACGACCGTGAGCGCGCCGACGATGCGCGTGCCATCCACAAGTGGAACGCTCGCCGCCGCGCCGCGTCCGGCGAGCTGCCGCTGCGCCTGGGCGATGGCATGGTCCGCTTCGCGTGCGACGGGCCACGCGATGCCGCGCGCCTGATCGCACGCCTCGTGCATGGCCGCGGTGAGGGCCGCCGCGGCGGCCGAGCGCGGATCGAGTTCGGCCGCGGCACTCGTGCCGGCAATGGCGATGGTTCCGTCGGCAAGGAGGCCGACCGCGCATTCGCCGCAGCCGACGACCTGCGCGACCTCGCTTGCGAAAGCGCATGCCGACTGCGCAAGCCGGTCGAATGCGAACAGGGCGGCCTGCGCGCGCAGCACGCCGAGCGCTGCAGCCGATGGCGCTGCAGCCGTCAAGAGGAATGAAGGCGCCTTGTCCATCGCACGTCGGTCCGTCTGGCATTCTCGCCGAGAAGGCGAGACCTTGGACATGGGTGTTACGAGCCGCGCGCCCGCACAACAGGCGTCATTGAGCGGGAGGCGAGGCCCGCGCGCGCAGCGCCTTGCAGTACGCCGTCGACTCGTTTTCCGGCTTGATGCACTCGCGAGTCTCGCACACGGCCTTGGCGATGAAATTTGCCGCGGTGCGGCACATCTGCTCGGGCCCGATTCGCGCGGTCTGTATCGGCGCCGAGGTGGCCGGAGGCGGCGGCGGTGGAGGCGGCAGCACCCGCGCCGATTCCGCGGCCTCTTCGGCTCGGCGCCGCTCGCGCGCTTCCTGCGCGGCGCGCTCCGAAGCCTGCCGCCTGGCCTGCGAGGCGCGCGCGGCACGCGCGACGGCGGCCTCGCGCGGATCGAGGAGCCGCGTCACGCGGGCAGGCAGCGTCGGCGCGGCCGCGGCGAACGGGGCGGCGCCATCCTGGCGCTTGCGCGCGAGCGAAGCCTCCTGCTCCGCGTCGATGAGCGCCTGCTCGACGTCTTCGGCGCGCTTGCGAACGACTTTCAGCTCCGCCTGCATCCGCGCCTCGGCCGCACGCCGCTCGTCGATTTCATGTTGCAGCCGCACCTCACGCAGGGCGTACACGCCCGCGGCGGCGGCCATGACGAGAACGGCCGCGCCGCCGAGCAGAAGGCTCGGGCGCGACGTTCGCCGCGCCGGCGCGGGCGCGGGCTCGCCGTCGGGCGTCTGCGCGGCGCCGCAGCTCGGGCAGAACTTCGCCGTGGGCGCGACTTCAGCGCCGCAGCTCGGGCAGAACATGGATAGCGACCACCTCCGAAACCGGAGGTTACAGCTTCATCGCATTCGTGCGAAGGCTTCGATCACCTCGGCAGGCGCCTGGACCAGCTCGATCAGCACGCCTTCACCCCCGATGGGGGATGCTTCGTTGCCTTTTGGATGAATGAAGCAGATGTCGAAGCCGGCCGCACCGCGCCGGATGCCGCCCGGCGCGAAGCGCACGCCCTGCGCCGTGAGCCACTCGACCGCCCTGGGCAGATCGTCGATCCAGAGGCCCACGTGGTTGAGCGGCGTCGTGTGGACCGCGGGCTTCTTCTGCGCGTCCAGAGGCTGCATCAGATCCACCTCGACACGGAACGGACCCGCGCCGAGCGCGCAGATGTCCTCGTCGACATTTTCGCGCTCGCTCCTGAAAGTGCCCGTCACCTCGAGGCCGAACAGGTCGACCCAGAGGATGCGAAGGCGTGCCTTGTCCTCGCCGCCGATGGCGATCTGCTGGATCCCCAGCACGCGAAACGGCTTCGATGGCCTCTCCGTCATGCGAACTCCAGGATCGGTTGATCGACCGCCAGCGATTCGCCCTTGCCCGCCAGCACCTTGTCCACCACGCCGTCGGCCACGGCGAACAGCACGTTTTCCATCTTCATCGCCTCGATCACGGCGAGGCGCTCCCCGGCCTGAACCTTCTGCCCCGGCTGCACGGCGATGTCCACCAGCAGCCCCGGCATCGGCGACAGCAGGAAGCGGCTCATGTCCGGCGGCGGCTTGTGCGGCATGAGCGCATGCAGCTCGGCCGCACGCGGGGTGAGCACGAGCGCGTCGAGCCGCGCGCCCCGATGCGAGATGCGCGTGACGAGCGGGTTCTTGCCCGGGCCGCGCTCGATCTGCGCCATGAACGCCCGCCCGCCGACGCTGCCGCGGATGCGCGCGCCGCCCAGGTGCCAGTTGCTGCAGATTTCGTAGCGCTTGCCGCCGGTTTCGACGACGCTCGAGCCCGATCGCGCCTGATAGTCCGTCACGCGCGCGGGCTGCCGCACGTGCTCGCCCCCCGGCGAAAGCCGAACGACGACGAAGTCCTCTCCCACCTTGAATTCGTGTCCCGGGAGCTGCCCGCTGATGCCCGCCGAGCGCTGCAGCACCTTGCGGTTCGCATACGCCGCGAGCGCGACGAGGAAGTCCGGATCGTCGTGCGGCACGTCTTCGGCGCGGAAGCCCTGGGCATAGTGCTCGGCGATGAAGCCGGTATTGAAGTCGCCCGCGACGAACTTCGGGTGGGCGAGCAGCGCGGCCTGGAACGGGATGTTGGTCGAGATGCCGCGGATCACGAAACCGTCGAGCGCCTCGCGCATCCTTTCGATCGCCTCGTTGCGGTCCGCGCCGTGGACGATCAGCTTGGCGATCATCGAGTCGTAGTACATCGGGATCTCGCCGCCTTCGGCGACGCCCGTGTCCACGCGCACGCCCGCCTCACTCCCAACCTCCCCCGCGAACATCGTCTGCCTGGGCGTCTGGAATCGCACGAGCCTTCCCGTGGAAGGCAGGAAGCTGCGAAACGGGTCTTCCGCGTTGATGCGGCATTCGATCGCCCAGCCGTTGCGCTTCACGTCCGCCTGCGCGAAGGGAAGCTTCTCGCCGGCCGCCACGCGGATCATGAGCTCCACCAGGTCGAGCCCGGTGATGCACTCCGTGACGGGGTGCTCCACCTGCAGGCGCGTGTTCATCTCGAGGAAGTAGAACGACTGGTCCTTGCCCACCACGAACTCGACCGTGCCCGCGCTCTCGTACTTCACCGCTTTCGCGAGCGCCACGGCCTGCTCGCCCATCGCGCGGCGAGTCGCGTCGCTGATGAAGGGCGACGGAGCCTCCTCGATCACCTTCTGGTGCCTGCGCTGGATGGAGCATTCGCGCTCGTTCAGATACACGACGTTGCCGTGCGCGTCGCCCAGCACCTGGATTTCGATGTGGCGCGGCTCTTCGACGAATTTCTCGATGAAGACGCGGTCGTCGCCGAAGCTGTTGCGCGCTTCGTTGCGGCACGACGTGAAGCCCTCGAAGGCCTCCTTGTCGTTGTACGCCACGCGCAGGCCCTTGCCGCCGCCGCCCGCGCTCGCCTTGATCATCACGGGGTAGCCGATGTCCTTCGCGATCGACACCGCGCGCTCGGCCGATTCGATCGCGTCGTTCCAGCCGGGAATCGTGTTCACGCGCGCTTCGTTGGCGAGCTTCTTGGAGGCGATCTTGTCGCCCATCGCCGCGATCGAATGGTGCTTCGGCCCGATGAAGGTGATGCCTTCTTCCTCCACGCGGCGCGCGAAGTCCTCGTTTTCCGAGAGGAAGCCATACCCCGGATGCACGGCCTGGGCGCCGGTCTGCTTGCACGCGGCGATGATCTTGTCCGCGACGAGATAGCTCTCGCGGCTCGGCGCCGGCCCGATGAAGACGGCTTCGTCGGCGAGCTCGACGTGGCGCGCATCGCGGTCCGCGTCGGAATACACGGCAACGGTCCTGATGCCCATCCGGCGCGCGGTGACGATGACGCGGCAGGCGATTTCGCCGCGGTTGGCGATGAGGATCTTTTCGAACATTCACTCTTCTCCTTTTCCGTCATTCCCGCGAAGGCGGCAATCCAGCGCCATTCAAGGCGGCCGGGACGCCCCGGACCCCCGCCTTCGCGGGGATGAGGCGCATGTTGTCCTTGCGCGATCTCACAACGGGATGTTCCCGTGCTTGCGCCACGGGTTCTCGATCTTCTTGCCCCGCAGCATCACGAGCGAGCGGCAGATGCGCCGCCTCGTTTCGTGCGGCAGGATCACGTCGTCGATGAAGCCGCGCGCGCCCGCGATGAACGGATTGGCAAAGCGCGCCTTGTATTCGGCCTCGCGCTGCGCGAGCTTCGCGGGATCGTTCTTGTCCTCGCGAAAGATGATCTCCACCGCGCCCTTCGCGCCCATCACCGCGATCTCCGCATTCGGCCAGGCGAAGTTCACGTCGCCTCTCAGATGCTTGGAGCTCATCACGTCATAGGCGCCCCCATACGCCTTGCGCGTGATCACGGTGATCTTCGGCACCGTGCATTCGGCGTACGCGTAAAGCAGCTTCGCGCCGTGCTTGATGATGCCGCCGTACTCCTGGCTCGTGCCCGGCATGAAGCCCGGGACATCGACGAAGGTGATCACCGGAATGTTGAAGGCGTCGCAGAAGCGCACGAACCGCGCCGCCTTGATCGAGCTCTTGATGTCCAGGCACCCCGCGAGCACGAGCGGCTGGTTGGCGACGATGCCCACCGTCTGGCCTTCCATGCGGGCAAAGCCCACGACGATGTTCTTCGCGTAGTCGGGCTGCAGCTCGAAGAAGTCGCCGTCGTCGACCGTCTTGGCGATCAGCTCCTTCATGTCGTAGGGCTTGTTCGGATTGTCCGGCACGAGCGTGTCGAGGGAATGATCCATGCGCTCGGCCGGATCGTTGCTCGGCCGCACGGGCGGCTTTTCCCGGTTGTTCAGGGGCAGGTAGCTGTAGAGGCGCCGCAGCATGAGAAGCGCCTCGACGTCGTTCTCGAAAGCGAGGTCGGCCACGCCGCTCTTGCTCGTGTGCGTGACGGCGCCGCCCAGCTCCTCGGCGGTCACTTCCTCGTGCGTCACCGTCTTCACGACCTCGGGGCCCGTCACGAACATGTACGAGCTGTCCTTCACCATGAAGATGAAGTCGGTCATCGCGGGCGAATAGACGGCGCCGCCCGCGCACGGGCCCATGATCATGCTGATCTGCGGCACCACGCCGGAGGCCATCACGTTGCGCTGGAACACGTCGGCGTAGCCGCCGAGCGAAGCCACGCCTTCCTGGATGCGCGCGCCGCCCGAATCGTTCAGGCCGATCACCGGCGCGCCGATCTTCATCGCCTGGTCCATGACCTTGCAGATCTTCTCGGCATGCGCTTCCGAAAGCGCCCCGCCGAACACGGTGAAGTCCTGGCTGAAGACGAAGGCCATGCGGCCGTTGATCGTCCCGTAGCCCGTGACCACGCCGTCGCCCGGCACCTTGTTCGATTCCATTGCAAAGTCGGTGCAGCGGTGTTCGACGAACATGTCCCACTCTTCGAACGTGCCCTCGTCCAGCAGCAGCTCGATGCGCTCGCGCGCGGTGAGCTTGCCCTTGGCGTGCTGCGCGTCGATGCGCTTTTTCCCACCGCCCAGACGCGCCGCGGCGCGCTTCTTTTCCAGTTGCTCGAGGATGTCGTGCATCTCTAGTTCTCCATGTGTCCTGCCTGCAGCAGCCGCCGCGCCGCCGTCGACGGGGCGAGCCGGCCTTCCTGCACTTCCTTCACGATGTCCGGCAGCATGCGCTTCACCTCGGGATGCTGCCGAAACGCGTTCTTCAAGCCGCTTTCGATGCGTTCCCACATCCAGCCGAGCGCCTGATGCTGCCGTCGCGCCGCGAAGCGCCCGTCCCGGGCCTGTGCCTCGCGAAACTCCAGCACCGTCTTCCAGAATGCTTCGACGCCGGTTGCGCGCAACGCGCTCAGCTGCAGCACCTTCGGGTGCCAGCCGCGTTCCCGGCCGTGCTGCGTGAGGATGCGCAGCGCGCTCGTGATGTGCGCCTGCGCGCGCGTCGCGGCATCGCCGTCGATGTCGGCCTTGTTGATCACGACGAGGTCCGCGAGCTCCATCACGCCCTTCTTGATCGCCTGCAGGTCGTCGCCCGCGTTGGGCAGCTGCATCAGCACGAACATGTCCGTCATGCCCGCGACCGCGGTCTCGCTCTGGCCGACGCCCACCGTCTCGACGATGACGACGTCGTAGCCCGCGGCTTCGCACACGAGCATCGCCTCGCGCGTCTTCTCGGCCACCCCGCCGAGCGTGCCGCCGGACGGGCTCGGCCGGATGTACGCCGCATCGTTCACCGAAAGCTGCTCCATGCGCGTCTTGTCGCCGAGGATCGAGCCGCCCGAAACGCTCGACGACGGATCGACGGCGAGCACCGCGACACGGTGGCCTTGCGCGATGAGAAAGAGGCCGAGCGCTTCGATGAACGTGCTCTTGCCCACGCCCGGCACGCCGCTCACGCCGAGGCGAAACGACTTGCCGCTGTACGGCAGAAGTTCGGTGAGCAGTTCGTCCGCCTGCGCGCGATGGTCGGCCCGCGACGACTCCAGGA
Organism: Ramlibacter sp.; assembly: GCF_035548915.1. Lineage (GTDB taxonomy): Bacteria > Pseudomonadota > Gammaproteobacteria > Burkholderiales > Burkholderiaceae_C > Ramlibacter. Next base: position 64,589 of record NZ_DASZSE010000050.1, read on the forward strand.
GCGTGATGGCCTTGGCGACCGCGCGACGCCGCGCGGTGGGCGCGCCGCGCAAGACGGACTCGGCAAGCGGGTGCGCGGTCAATGAAGCACCTCGAAGCTCGTGCCATCGGGCAGCCGGTAGCGCAGGAAGTCGCGCCTGTCCTCGGTGAAGATGCGCGACGTGCGCAGCTCGATGGCCAGCCAGACGAGCGACGCGTCGGCAAGGTCCATGAGCGTCTTGCCGCGCTCCGTGTAGCGCTTCATCCAGGCGAGCAGTTCACCCAGATCGGCGACTTCCATGTTGCGGACCAGGGCGCCGCCGCGATGCAGCCAGTAAAGCAAGGCCATGTGGTTGCGCGGCGAAAGGAGGTAGCTCGCTTCCGTGACACAGGGCCAGCTCGTCACGAGGCTGAAGGCGCTCCCGTGCCGCGAGAGCTTGTCCGCATAGTGCGCGTGGCTCTCCTCGGCGTCGTCGAAAAGCGCCACCATCACGCTCGCGTCGAGCAGCACGAAACTCACGAACGCGCACCCTTTTTCTTTTGAGCGACGACCTTGCGCACCAGGGCCTTCACGTTGGACGCCTTGCGGGTCCTCACCTTCGCTTTGGCCGGGTCGGGCAGCTTGTATTCGGCGCGGGCTTCGCTCAGCAGCATGGCGGGTGTCGGTGCGTCCAGCTTCTGTGCCAGCAGATCCTGGACGAAGCGCGAGCGGGTGGTTCCGAGGCGAGCCACCTCGCGATCGAGCTTGAGTTCGAGCTCGTGGTTCAGGCGAATGGAAAGGGTCGACATGGCGGTCTGTGCAAGCTTTGTCATACTGTCACACAGTATACAGAACTCCATGCTCAGCGATGAAACGAGTCCGCGCGGGCTTGCGCGATCGATGCCGCGAGCCGGGCGGCCCACGCGGGGTAGAGGCTCGGCCCCGGGTGGAACCCATCGCTTGCGAGCAAAGCCGGATCCGCCGCCCAGCGCAGATCGCAAAACCCGAGCGACTGCGCCTGCGCCCATTGCCGCAGCGCGCCGTCGAGCCAGTCGGCATACCGCCCGAGATACCAGCGCAGCGGCTGGGGCACGACGGTGAGGAGACCCATGGGCGGCAGGCCGCACACCACGGCCCAGCGGGCGCCCGTGCGCGCCTGCAGATCGCTCCAGAGGCCCGCGACCTCCTTGACATACGCGCTCGCGGACCGCTGCGCCGTCACGTCGTTCACGCCGAGCACGGTCACCACGACGTCCGCGCGCTCGAGCTTCGCATCCGCCACCATTGCGCGTGCCGCGGCGCAATCCACGCCCGACCGCGCGACGAGCTGCCAGCCGACCCCGTGCTGCAGCGTCTCGTGCAACTTGTGCGCAAGCGGCAGCGCGAGCGCCTGGGCCTGGTCGGCCAGGCCCACGCCCGCGGCGGAGGAATCTCCGACGACGAGAATCCGCAGGGCGGGCTGTCCCGTCCCCACGATGCCCTCGCGCGCTCCGGCCGCTTCGGGCAGACGCAACGCGTTGCGGCGCACCCATCGCGCCTGCGGCAGCAGGACCGGACCGAGGGCCAGCTTCGCGGCGAGCAGCCGCGCGGTCATCGAAGCGCGCCTCCGGTCATCCCGCGCCCCGTCCCGTCATTCCGGCGCCCCGTCCCGCAGTCCCCGCGCCCCGTCCCGTCATTCCGGCACCCCGTCCCGTCATCGCCGCACACCATCCCGCCGTCCCCCTCCCGTCATTCCCGCGAAGGCGGGAATCCAGGGCGTCCCGCGAACGCTCCGCCTCCCCGCCTTCGCAGCGACGACCGGTTGATGCGACGACGAAGCAGCTCACGCCGAACCCACCGCCTGCCTGATCTGCTCCAGCACATCCTTCGCACTCGCCGGAATCGGAGTCCCCGGACCATAGATGCCCTTCACGCCCGCGTTGTAGAGGTACTCATAGTCCTGCTGCGGGATCACGCCGCCCACGAACACGATGATGTCGCCGCCGCCTTGCTTCTCGAGCTCGGCGACGATCGCGGGCACCAGCGTCTTGTGGCCCGCCGCGAGCGTGCTGATGCCCACCGCGTGCACGTCGTTCTCGATCGCCTGCCGCGCGCACTCCTCGGGGGTCTGGAACAGCGGACCGATGTCCACATCGAAGCCGAGATCGGCGAACGCCGTCGCCACCACCTTCGCGCCGCGATCGTGCCCGTCCTGCCCGAGCTTCGCGATCATCACGCGCGGCCGCCGGCCTTGCGCTGCCGCGAATTCCGAAATTTCCTGCTTCAGTTTTTCCCAGCCCTCGGCCGAGTCGTAGGCTGCTGCATACACGCCGGTCACCTTCTGCGTATCGGCGCGATGGCGCCCGAACACTTGCTCCAATGCCTCGCTCACTTCACCCACCGTCGCGCGCGCGCGAATCGCGGTGACGGCCAGCGCGAGCAGATTGCCTTCGCCGCTTTTCGCGGCATGCGTGAGCGCGGCGAGCGCTTCGCGAACCTGCACGGCGTCCCGGACGGATCTGATCTTCTTCAGCCGCCCGACCTGCTGCTCGCGCACCCTCACGTTGTCCACCTCGAGGATCTCCACAGGGTCTTCCTGCGCGAGCCGATACTTGTTCACGCCGACGATCACGTCGCGCCCCGCATCGATGCGGGCCTGCTTTTCCGCGGCGGCCGCCTCGATCTTGAGCTTCGCCCAGCCCGAGTCGACGGCGCGCGTCATGCCGCCCATCGCCTCGACCTCCTCGATGATCTTCCACGCGGCATCCGCCATGTCCTGCGTGAGCTTCTCCATCATGTAGCTGCCGCCCCACGGGTCGATCACGTTCGTGATGTGCGTCTCCTCCTGCAGGATGAGCTGGGTATTGCGCGCGATGCGCGCCGAGAACTCGGTAGGCAGCGCGATCGCTTCGTCGAACGAATTCGTGTGCAGCGACTGCGTGCCGCCGAAGACGGCCGCCATCGCCTCGATAGTTGTGCGCACGATGTTGTTGTACGGGTCCTGCTCGGTGAGCGACCAGCCCGAGGTCTGGCAGTGCGTGCGCAGCATGAGGCTCTTGTCCTTCTTCGCGCCGAACCCCTTCATGATGCGGCACCAGAGCAGCCGCGCGGCGCGCATCTTGGCGATCTCGAGATAGAAATTCATCCCGATCGCCCAGAAGAAGGAAAGGCGCCCCGCGAAGTCGTCGACGTCGAGCCCCTTCGCAAGCGCGGTCTTCACGTACTCCTTGCCGTCGGCGAGTGTGAAGGCGAGTTCGAGCGCCTGGTTCGCGCCCGCCTCCTGCATGTGGTAGCCCGAGATCGAGATCGAGTTGAATTTCGGCATGTGCTTTGCCGTGTACTCGATGATGTCCCCCACGATCCGCATCGAAGGCGCGGGCGGGTAGATGTAGGTGTTGCGGACCATGAACTCCTTCAGGATGTCGTTCTGGATGGTCCCCGAAAGCTTCTCCTGCGCGACCCCCTGCTCTTCCGCCGCGACGATGTAGCCCGCGAGCACGGGCAGCACCGCGCCGTTCATGGTCATCGACACGCTCACGCGGTCGAGCGGAATGCCGTCGAAGAGGATCTTCATGTCCTCCACCGTGTCGATCGCCACGCCCGCCTTGCCGACGTCGCCGAGAACGCGCGGATGGTCGCTGTCGTAGCCGCGATGCGTCGCGAGGTCGAAGGCCACGCTCACACCCTGGCCGCCCGCGGCGAGGCCCTTGCGATAGAACGCGTTCGACTCCTCCGCCGTCGAGAAGCCCGCGTACTGGCGGATCGTCCACGGACGCGCCGCGTACATCGTGGCCTGCGGCCCCCGGACGTACGGCTCGAAGCCCGGCAGCGTGTTCGCGTACGGCAGGCCTTGCGCATCCTGCGCCGTGTAGAGCGGCTTCACGGCGATGCCGTCGGGCGTCACCCAGTCGAGCGACTGGACGTCGCCGCCGGGCGCGGACTTCGCGGCCGCCCGGCGCCACGCGTCCAGGTCGGGCTCTGGAAATTCCGCGTTGGGCGGGGCGGTGCGGGTTTCGGGGCGTGGCGCGTTCATCCGGCCATCATATCGCATTCATAATTATTGATAAAGAATCCGGAAGTCCGTAGAATTGCGGACCATGGCTTCCGCCGCCGCGTCCGCTGTCGCTTCCCCCACCGTGTCCGCCCATCTCGCCCCCCGCGCGCTCTACGAGCAGGTGGCCGAACAGTTGCGCCAGCGCATCTTCCAGCGCGAGCTGGAACCCGGCAGCTGGATCGACGAGGTGAAGATCGCGCAGGAATTCGGCATCAGCCGCACGCCGCTGCGGGAAGCCCTGAAGGTGCTGGCCGCCGAGGGCCTGGTGACGATGAAGGTGCGGCGCGGCGCCTACGTGACCGAGGTGTCGGAAAAGGATCTGGCCGACGTCTATCACCTGCTTTCCCTCCTCGAGAGCGACGCGGCCGGCGTCGTCGCCCGCAACGCGACCGACGAGGAGCGCCGCGAACTGCAGCAGATCCACAAGGAACTGGAAGCCGCGCAGAACAATCGCGAGAAGTTCTTCGCGATCAACGAGCGCTTTCACATGCGCCTGCTGCAGATCGCCGGCAACCGGTGGCGAGAGCAGCTCGTTGCCGACCTGCGCAAGGTGATGAAGCTCAACCGGCACAACTCGCTTCTGAAGACGGGGCGCGTGAAGGAGTCGATGCTCGAACACCGCGCGATCATGGAAGCGATCGTGCATCGCGACGCGCGCGGCGCGACGAAGCGCACGCAGGAGCATTTCAGCAACGGGCTCGAAGCGGCCGGCTGATTCGGCCGAGCGGCCCTCGTCGCTGAACTTCGGCTTCCTTTCAGGGAACCGGAATCGTCCGGCCGTTACCAAGCGATGTCCGGGCAAACGACGATTCCGCCCGTCCGAAAGACACAGCATGCGCGTTCGATCCACCTCCCCGCAATCGAGTCCCGAGCCGTCGGCGGCCGCAAGCCGCGCCGACGCGGGATGCTGGGTCCTCTTCTGCCGCGTCCTGACCTGCCCGCGTGCTCGAACTCGCGAACGGCACGAGGGGGTGCTCGGGCTGCTCGAAGCCGAAGGTCGTGCCGGTCCGCCCGATTCGCAATCCGGAACGCAGGCTTGCCCAGAGACACCGGCGAGCCGGCAAGTCCTCGTCGATGCGCCGGACACGGACTCGCAAGACGGGCACGCCCTTTCGCGGTTCACGATGCAGGACCTGATCGTCTTCGACAGGCGGGTGACCCGGGCACTGCCGATCATCGAAGCGGAATTCAAGTGCCTCGACATGCAGTGGCAGTGGATGCGGGAAGCGAACCGGGCGCTTCGATTCGCCGCCCCCGTGGGCGTAGTCGTCGGACTCCTGCTCGTGGAGTGGCGGGCAGGTCAGTGCGCCCTGTCCGCCGCATGCGCCACCGCGCTCGGCGTGGCCGGTGCCGAGGCGAAGTCTCTGCTGAACCAGCGAACACCCGAGGTCCTGCAGCAGCGCGACGCGCGCTCCCTGGCACTGGATCAACTGCCCCTTCGCAGGAACTGGCTCCACGACAGGGTCCTTGCGATCGTGTTCTCTCACGGCAGCGCGGGCACGGTGACAACCGAATGCGCCCGGCAGCTCTCCCACACCCTGCGTGAAGCCAGCGAGAGCCCCTTGCGAGCTCTGGTGAACCCGGCGAGGCATCCCTTGTCCGAGACCGTCCGGAATGGCGGAGATGCCACGCGAGACGTGCTCGACCGCATGCGCGACGGCGTGCGCGCCGTCCTCGCGCTGCCCGACGACCTGATTCCGAAAGCCGAGAAACTCCGGTGGCTGTCGGGGAGTTACGTCTGCGGACACGGTAACGGCTTCCTGGACGAAGAAGGGCCGATCGACGAGGTCACGAAGAAGGCCATTGCCGTCCTGATATCCGAGGTGGCCGGGTCGCCGCACCTGACACTCGACGACAAACGGACGTTCTGCTTCGGCGGGCCCGATCCTGAATCGAGAAGGAATACCGCTACGGCTACATTTGCCGCGGTCGTCCGAGGAATCGACAGCGGTTCGGAACCGGTCCGCAAGCACCTGCTGGAATCGATCGGCGCGAAGTCGCTGAACAGGATCGCGGGAAGACTCGCGCGCTCCGAGCGCGCCCGCGCAAGGCGCTTGCGAAGCATCGCCTCGAAATCGCAACAGGCACCGCGACGGCCGATGACGATTCACATGCCTTCCATGCAACCGGCGGACGACTGACGGTCATCGGAAGCACGGAGATTCGAAGCCTGCTTGACCGGGATCAGTTCGAGACTGCGCTCTCCGGCATAACGTGCGGCCAGGAGAGTGCCCCATGGAACAAGCGACACGTCCCCGCCGCCTCGCGGTGGGCATCACCGGCGCCACCGGCGCCATCTACGGCGAGAAGCTGCTGCGCGCGCTGATGGACGTCGGCGACGTGCAGGTGCATCTCATGGTTTCGCCCTCGGGCTGGCGCACCATCGCGCAGGAGCTGCAGACCTCCGACCGCGAACTGCGCGCGATGGTCGACGTCGTGCACGACTCGGGCAACATCGGCGCGGCGATCGCGAGCGGCGCGTACGCGTGCGACGCGATGATGATCGCGCCCTGCTCGATGCGCACGCTCGGCGCCGTGGCGAACGGCCTGGCAGACAACCTCATCACGCGCACGGCCGACGTCATGCTGAAGGAGCGACGCCCGCTTCTCGTCCTCACGACCGAAGCACCCCTGCACCTCGCGCATCTGCGCAACATGACCGCCGTGACGCAGATGGGCGCGATCGCCTGCCCCGCCACGCCGGCATTCCACGTCAAGCCGAAGAGCATCGGCGAGATCGTGAATCACACGGTCGCGCACATGCTCGACCTGATCGGCATCCAGAAAGCGGCCGTCGAGGAAACCTGATGCGCAATCGGCGTTAGAGTCGCGGATGTCATGGTCGACGACACCTTGCTTCAGACCCGCCTCGTGCGTGTGCGCGGCCGCGTGCAGGGTATCGGCTACCGGGACGCGTGCATCGCGCAGGCCCGCTCACGCAGCATCACGGGGTGGGTGCGCAATCGCATGGACGATTCGGTCGAGGCGCTGCTGCAAGGCACGCCCGCGCAGCTCGACGCCATGTGCGACTGGATGGAAAACGACATGCCCGATGCGCTCGTGGACGGCATGGATGTGACCGAAGTCCGCCCGCCCTTCCCCCACTTCGACTGGTTCGAGGCGCGGCCGACCGAGTGAGGCTCAGAAGGCCGCGATGCCCGTCTGCGCGCGTCCCAGGATCAGCGCATGGATGTCGTGCGTGCCTTCGTACGTGTTCACGACCTCGAGGTTCACGAGGTGCCGCGCGACGCCGAACTCGTCGCTGATGCCGTTGCCGCCCATCATGTCGCGCGCGAGCCGCGCGATGTCCAGCGCCTTGCCGCAGGAGTTGCGCTTCATGATGGAGGTGATCTCGACCGATGCCGTGCCCTCGTCCTTCATGCGGCCGAGGCGCAGGCACCCTTGCAGGCCGAGCGTGATTTCGGTCTGCATGTCCGCGAGCTTCTTCTGCACGAGCTGGTTCGCCGCGAGCGGCTTGCCGAACTGCTTGCGATCGAGCACGTACTGGCGGGCGCGGTGCCAGCAGTCTTCGGCCGCGCCGAGCGCGCCCCAGGCGATGCCGTAACGCGCGGAGTTGAGGCACGTGAAGGGGCCCTTCAGGCCGCGCACTTCGGGGAAGGCGTTTTCCTCGGGGCAGAACACCTCGTCCATCACGACCTCGCCGGTGATGGAGGTGCGAAGGCCCACCTTGCCTTCGATCTTCGGTGCCGTGAGGCCCTTCCAGCCCTTTTCCAGCACGAAGCCGCGAATGGCGCCTTCGTCGTCCTTGGCCCACACCACGAACACGTCCGCGATGGGCGAATTCGTGATCCACATCTTCGAGCCCGTGAGCCTGTAGCCGCCGTCCGTCTTGCGCGCGCGCGTGATCATGCTGCCGGGGTCGCTGCCATGGTTCGGCTCGGTGAGGCCGAAGCAGCCGATCCATTCGCCTCGCGCGAGCTTCGGCAGGTACTTCCGCTTCGTGGCCTCGTTGCCGAATTCGTCGATGGGGACCATGACAAGCGACGACTGCACGCTCATCATCGAGCGGTAGCCGGAATCGACGCGCTCGACCTCGCGCGCGACGAGGCCGTAGCAGACGTAGTTCAGGCCCGCGCCGCCGTACTGCTCGGCAATCGTGGGGCCGAGCAGGCCGAGTTCGCCCATCTCGCGAAAGATCGCGGGATCGGTCTTTTCGTGGCGGAACGATTCGAGCACGCGCGGCGCCAGCTTTTCCTGGCAATAGGCGTGGGCCGCATCGCGCACGGCGCGCTCGTCGTCGGTGATCTGCGACTCGAGCAGCAGGGGGTCGGACCAGTTGAAGGTGGCTTTGGGCATGGCTTTCCTTGGGCGTGCGGCAGGGCAACCGAAGGGCGCCCCGCGAACGCATTCAATCCGGCAGCATGGCAGTCGCTTCGATCTCGACCTTCGCCCGGTCTTCGATCAAGGCCCTCACTTCCACGGCCGTCATGGCAATAGCATAACTGCCAATGACTTCCCGGAAGGCGCGCCCCACATCGGCCGCGGCGGCCAGGTATTCGCGTTTGTCCGTCACGTACCACGTCATCCGCACGATGTGCTCGGGCTTTCCGCCTGCGGCCTTCAGCACCTCGGCAATGTTCGTGAGCGCCTGCCGCGCCTGTGTCGCGAAGTCGTCGCCGGCGAAGCGCTGCTCGGCATCCCAGCCGATCATGCCCGCGACGAACAGCATGCGGCCGCTCGCCACGACGCCGTTCGCATAGCCCTTCGGCCGCAGCCAGTTCGAAGGCTGGATCGTCTCGTGCATCACTTCTCTCCTTTGAGCAGCTCGCGCGCGATGATGAGCTGCTGCACTTCGGTTGCGCCTTCGTAGATGCGCAGCGCACGGATTTCGCGGTAGAGCCGCTCCACGGCGACCCCGCTCACCACGCCCAGCCCGCCGAACATCTGCACGGCCGCGTCGATCACCTGCTGAGCGCCCTCGGTGGCGGCCATCTTCGCCATCGCGGCTTCGCGCGTCACATTGCGTCCCTCGTCACGCTGCCACGCGGCGCGATAGACCAGCAGCGCGGCGCTGTCGATCGTCGTCGCCATCTGCGCGAGCTTCGCCTGCGTGAGCTGGAAGTCGGCAAGCGTCTGGTTGAACATCCTGCGCGTCCTCGCGCGCTCGAGGGCTTCTTCCATCGCCCGGCGCGCGAAGCCGAGCGCGGCCGCGGCAACCGACGTGCGGAACACGTCGAGCGTGCGCATCGCGACCTTGAAGCCCTCGCCCGCCGCGCCGATCCGCTGCGCGAGCGGCACCTTGCAGCCGCTGAACTTCAGCCGCGCGAGCGGATGCGGCGCGATCACTTCGATGCGCTCGGCGATCTCCAACCCCGGCGTGCCGGCATCCACGATGAATGCAGAAATCCCGCGAGCTCCGGGCGCTTCACCCGTGCGGCAGAAGACCACGTAGAAGTCGGCGATGCCGCCGTTGGAAATCCAGGTCTTCTCGCCGTCGAGGATCGCGAAGTCGCCTTCCACACGCGCGGCGCACTGCATCGCCGCGACGTCCGACCCCGCCTGCGGCTCGGACAATGCGAAGGCGGCGATCGCCTCTCCCCGCGCCACGCGAGGCAGATAGCGCTCCTGCTGCGCGGCCGTTCCCTGCAGCGAGATCGCACCGGAGCCGAGCCCTTGCATCGCGAACGCGAAATCCGCGAGCCCGTTGTGACGCGCGAGCGTCTCGCGGATGAGGCAGATCGCACGCGTGTCGATCTTTCCGCTGCCATCCACCGCATGGCGCAGCCAGCCGCCTTGTCCGAGCATCTTCACGAGCTTGCGGCAAGTCGCATCGACATCGCCGCCATGCTCGTCGCGAACGCTGGCGCTCGCCCATGCGTCGAGCTCGCCCGCGAGCTCACGATGCCGCTCTTCGAAGAAGGGCCAGTCGAGGTGGTTCATCTCAGTTGCCCTCGAACTTCGGTTTGCCCTTCGCGACGAAGGCATCGTAGGCGCGCCGGAAGTCCTGGGTCATCATGCAGATCGCCTGCGCCTGCGCTTCCGACTCGATCGCCTGTTCGATCGTCATCGCCCACTCCTGGTGGAGCATCGTCTTCGTGATGCCGTTGGCGAACGTCGGGCCGGATGCGAGGTTGCGCGCGAGCGCATGCGCTTCCTCATCGAGCGCCTCGGGCGACGCGAGCCGATTGAACCAGCCCCAGCGCTCGCCTTCCTCGCCGCTCATCGAGCGGCCCGTGTAGAGCAGCTCGCTCGCACGGCCCTGGCCGACGATGCGCGGCAGCATCGCGCAGGCGCCCATGTCGCAGCCCGCCAGACCTACGCGGTTGAAGAGGAATGCGGTCTTGCTGCGCGCCGTGCCCACCCGCAGGTCCGATGCCATCGCCACGATCGCACCGGCGCCCGCGCAGACGCCGTCGACCGCCGCGACGATCGGTTGCGGGCAGCCGCGCATCGCCTTCACCAGGTCGCCCGTCATGCGCGTGAAGACGAGCAGCTCGGGCGCCTTCAGCTTCAGCAGCGGCCCGATGATCTCGTGCACGTCGCCGCCGGAGCAGAAGTTGCCGCCCGCGCCCTGCACGACCACCGCATGCACGTCGTCTGCGTATCGGAGTTGGAGGAAAAGGTCGCGCAGTTCGGCGTACGACTCGAACGTGAGCGGATTCTTGCGCTCGGGGCGGTCGAGGGTGATGCTGGCTACGCCGGCGGCCACCTTCCAGAGGAAATGCTTCGCTTCGTAGCCTGCGGCCGGCCGGGTGTTACCGGCGACGAGTCCGGGGTCGATGCGGTTGTCTTTTGAGTTCATGAATGTCTCCTGGACTGCGGCGGATGGGCGGTGAGGTGCGCTTCGCTGACCGCCACACGACGAGGGGCGGGCGTGTCACTCTTGCGGCGCTGGGGCTGAAGTCATCGCCTTCTCCCGCTCCAGATTGCGTTCGAGCTGCGTCTTGGCCGAGCGATATTGCTTCGGCCAGCGCAGGTCGTGGTAGCCGATCTTCGCCGCTTCGAGCAGCGTCCACGCCGGGTTGGCCAGATGCGGCCGCGCGATCGCGCACAAGTCGGCGCGGCCTGCCGCGATGATGCTGTTCACGTGGTCGGCTTCGGAAATCGCGCCCACCGCGATGGTCGCGATGCCCGCTTCGTTGCGGATGCGATCGGCAAACGGCGTCTGGTACATGCGGCCGTACACGGGCTTCTGCTTCTTCGACACCTGGCCGGAGGAACAATCGATCATGTCGGCGCCCGCGGCCTTGAACGTCCGGGCGATCCGCACCGCGTCGTCCGGCGTGATGCCGCCTTCGACCCAGTCGTGCGCCGAAATGCGCACCGACATCGGCAGGTGCTCGGGCCACACGGCGCGCATGGCGGCGAACACTTCGAGCGGAAAGCGCAAGCGGTTTTCGAGCGAGCCGCCGAATTCGTCGGTGCGCTGGTTGGTGAGCGGCGAGATGAAGGACGAGAGCAGGTAGCCGTGCGCGCAATGCAGCTCCAGCCAGTCGAAGCCCGCTTCGGCGGCGTAGCGCGTGCTGCGCACAAAGTCGTCCCGCACGCGGTCCATGTCGGCGCGGGTCATGGCGCGAGACACGTCGCTCACACCATCGATGTACTGCTGCGGCGAAGCCGACACGAGCGGCCAGTTGCCCGATTCGAGCGGCAAGTCCTCGCCTTCCCACGGCACGCGTGTCGAACCTTTCGCGCCGGCGTGGCCGAGCTGCATCGCGATCTTCGCGTCCGTGTTCGCGTGAACGAAATCGGCGATGCGCCTGAAAGCGTCGCGCTGTGTCTCGCTCCAGAGGCCGGGGCACCCCGGCGTGATGCGCGCATCGGGCGATGGACAGGTCATCTCCACGACCACCATCCCCGCGCCCCCCATCGCGCGCGAGCCGAGATGCACGAGGTGATAGTCGTCCGGCACGCCCTCCACGCACGAGTATTGCGCCATGGGGGAGACCACGACGCGGTTCTTCAGCGTGACGCCGCGCGCGGTGAAGGGCGTGAACATGGGCGGAATCGGCTGCCGCGCGGGCTCGCGGTGGACGCCGGCGGCCTGCGCGATCCAGTCCTCGTAGCGCTCGACGTATTGCCTGTCGCGCAGGCGCAGGTTTTCGTGGCTGATGCGCTGGCTGCGCGTGAGGAGGGAATACGCGAACTGCTCGGGTGGCAGGTTGACGTAGCGCTCGACGTTCTCGAACCATTCGGTGGAGTTGCGAGCCGCGTTCTGGATGCGAAGCACTTCGACGCTGCGGACGGCTTCGTACTCCTCCAGGGCCCGCGCCAGGTCGCCGGGGTGCCTGCCGATCGAACGCGCGAGCTCGATCGCATCTTCCAGCGCCAGCTTGGTCCCGGAGCCGATCGAGAAGTGCGCCGTGTGCGCCGCATCGCCCATCAGCACGACGGGCGTGCGGCCGTTGTGATGCACCCAGTGCCGGCACACGACGCGCGGGAACTTGATCCACTGGGCCGAGCCCCGCAGGTGCGAAGCGTTGGATATCAGCTTGTGCCCGTCGAGGTATTTCGCGAAGAGGCTCTCGCAAAAAGCGATCGACTCCTCCTTCTCCATCCGGTCCAGCCCCGCCTTCTGCCATGTCTCTTCCGGCGTTTCGACGATGAAGGTGGACGTCTCCGCGTCGAAGCGATAGCAGTGCGCCTGGAACCAGCCGTGGGGCGTTTCCTCGAAGGCGAAGGTGAAGGCGTCGAAGAGCTTGTGCGTGCCGAGCCAGACGAAGCGGCACTTTCGCACGTCGACGTCCGGTTCGTAAGTCGATGCGTACTTGGAGCGAATGCGGCTGTTCAGGCCGTCGCTCGCGATGATCAGGTCCGAGTCCGCGTAGGCCGAGTCGTCCTGCACGTCGCACTCGAAGACGAGTTCCACACCGAGCGCCTCGCAACGCTTTTGCAGGATGTTGAGGAGGCGCTTGCGGCCGATGCCGCAAAAGCCGTGACCGCCGGAGCGGATGCGCGCGCCGCGGATATGGACTTCGATGTCGTCCCAGTGGTTGAACGCGTCGAGGATCTGCCGCGCGCTTTCGGGGTCGGCGAGCTGCAGGTTGCCGAGCGTCTGATCGGAGAACACGACGCCCCAGCCGAATGTGTCGTAAGGACGGTTGCGTTCCACCACCGCGATGCGATGCGACGGGTCCTGCAGCTTCATCAGCAGGGCGAAGTACAGGCCGGCGGGGCCGCCGCCGATGCAGGTGATCTTCATGGGCGCGCTCCTCGCATGGCTGGCCTCGGGCCTTGCTTCAATCGTGATTTGTTTAGGCTTAAACTATTTTAGGCGCGAACGGTGGCGGCCGCAAGCGCCCTGACTCAATCCACAGGCTGCGCGACTCGCATCGCTCGGCGCGCGATGGACATCACTTCGCGCGGCGCGAGCGATTTCAGGCGGTGATCGCTCCAGACCTGCCGCCACTTCCGGGCACCGGCGACGCCGTTGTAGAGGCCCATCATGTGGCGCGCGACGTTGGCCCAAGGCGTGCCGCGACGAGCCGCCTCGCGTTCCATGTACGCCACCACGCCCTCCTCCACCTCTTCGCGGCTGAGGTCGACGGGCGATTCGCTCCAATAGAGCGCGTCCCAGCTCGCGAGCCACCACGGGTGGTGGTAGGCCTCGCGTCCGATCATCACGCCGTCGAGCGTCTCAAGCTGCTCGTGCACCTGCGCATCGCGCGTGACGCCGCCGTTCACGCCGAAGACGAGATGAGGAAAATCGTTCTTGAGACGATGGACGACTTCGTAGCGCAGCGGCGGAACCTCGCGGTTTTCCTTCGGCGAGAGCCCCTTCAGCCAGGCGTTGCGCGCGTGCACGAGGAAGACGCGGCAGCCCGCCTGGGCCACCGTGCCCACGAAATCGCGCACGAACTCGTAGCTTTCCGTGCGGTCGATGCCGATGCGGTGCTTGACCGTGATGGGGATGGCGACCGCATCGGCCATCGCCTTCACGCAGTCGGCGACGAGCCGTGGCTCGGCCATGAGACAGGCCCCGAACGCGCCGCGCTGCACGCGCTCGCTCGGGCAGCCGCAGTTGAGGTTGATCTCGTCGTAGCCCCACTGCTCGCCCAGTCTGGCGCATTGCGCGAGGTCGGCGGGTTCGCTTCCGCCGAGCTGCAGCGCGAGGGGATGCTCGGCCGCATCGAAGGAAAGGTGCCGCGGAACATCGCCGTGCAGCAATGCGCCCGTGGTCACCATCTCGGTGTAGAGGCGCGTGCGGCGGGTGAGGAGACGGTGGAAGTGGCGGCAGTGGCGGTCGGTCCAGTCCATCATCGGTGCGACGCACATCCGCCACGGGGATTCGTCGCAGCCAACGTCTTGATTCATGGAGAGTCGCAATATTCTTCTTGGCGGCTTGATGTCATAATTGATGTGACTCTACATCAATTCAGGAGCTCACGTGCGCACCACGGTCACCATCGAAGACGCGCTTTACGAGAAGGCCCTGGAGCTGGCCGATCCCGGCCTGGAGAAGTCCGAGATCTTCCGCGAAGCCATGAAGACGTACGTGCGTGTGCAGGCATCGAAGCGGCTGGCAGCCTTGGGAGGCGCCGCGCCGCGGATGAAGGGGATTCCGCGTCGCCGCGCCGGCGGTAACGGTCGATGAGCGTACTCGTCGACACCTCGGTGTGGGTCCACCACTTCCGCCGCGCCAACAAGGTGCTGGTCGATCTGGTCGTCGTCGACGAGGCCCTGACGCATCCGATGGTGATCGGGGAGCTTGCCTGCGGAACTCCGCCCTCGCGGGACCGGACTCTCCAGGACATGGCCCTGCTGACTTCGGTGCGCCCCGCGAGCCATGAGGAAGTGCTGCGCTTCGTCGAGACGGAGAAGCTCTACGGCCTCGGGTGCGGCCTCGTGGACATGTCGCTGCTCGCATCGACACTGCTCACACCGGGCGCGAAGCTCTGGACGCTCGACAAGAAGCTCGGAGTACTTTGCGAAAGGTTCGCCATCGCGTTCGCTCCCGCCATTCACTAGAGCCACGCTGAAAAAGGCCACCACGGTTTGGCCGATGCGTTGATCCGAGCATGAAGCAACAGGCTCCAGCGACGGCCGCCGACAAGGCTTCGGGGCGTCCCTTCGTGTGGCGCGCGACCCCAAGCGGCGTGGCTGTTCTTTCGTGGTGACCAGGTGCGGCGGCCGAATCTCGCATCGCCATCCCCAAACACCAACGCCGCCGCGCGGTTCTTCACGGGCGGCGCCACTGCGAGGGCCGGTCCGCGCCCAAGTCATGGAAAACGTGATGGTCTTGACACGCTTCGCCCGTATGATGAGGCGAAACGGAGGGTCCGCCTGTGGCTGTCTTCACGGTTTTCTGCCATGGTACCAATGAGCACCGCGCCAACGGCCACAGCACCGAGCTGGTCCATGCGTTGTCGGCGAAGGCCGCGGGTACCGAATACGACGACTGGCTGATCCTCGACGGGCCGGGCAAGGGCGTGAAGTCCGACACCGTGAACCGCATGGCGGGCACCTTCGACGCCTTCGACCGTAACAAGGGCGCGAAGGGCTCGGCCCCCTCCTGGAGCCGCACCAGCAACCGCATCATGGACGTGTCGAGCTGGGAAACCGGCGGCTCCGCGCCCACGTACAACCCGAGCAACGTGGGCAACGTGGTGAGCGGCATCGGCAACATGTACCAGGGCGGCAAGGCCGGCGTGGGCGCGGGGCTCGTCTCCACCCTCCTCTCGCCCATCGTGGTTCCCGTGGGCACGATCGCCCTGCGCAGCAGCGACACCGCGCGCGGCCTCGTCTACGGCGAAGGCATGGACGACAACATCCGCCACGCCATCGCCGCCATGGCGAACAAATGGACTGATTTCACGGGCCACACGGTGAACATGGTCGGCTGGAGCCGGGGCGCCATCACCTGCATGCGGATGGCCAACTGGATCCAGGAGTTCTTCGGCGGCGGGATGAACGTGAACATCTTCGCCGTGGACCCGGTGGCCGGCGGCGACCTGGGCACGGCGGTGGCCGACACGTACACGATCCCGCAGATCGTGAAGAACTACGTGGCTGTCCTCATGATGGACGACCGGCGCGGCGGCTTCCGCCCGCAGGACATCAACCGCATCCGCGTGGAAAACCGCGACGCGACGAAGCTCGCCCTGCTTCCCTTCCCCGGCTCGCACGACACGCCCGTGAAGCTCGGCAAGGACTCCAACCTGAACGAGGTCCCGGAAATCTGCCGCTACATGTCCTACAAGTTCCTGGCCGGCATGGGCACGCGCTTCACGGAAGCCGAAACGATCTTCAGCGCGATGCAGCTGAGCGAGAAGTACGCGCTCGTGAAGAAGAAACAGAAGGCCTACGGCAAGCTCGGCAAGAAGGGCGTCGGCAAGGCCGCGATGGGCGGCATCATCACGCGCGACGTCGGCAACGAGCTCGACCGCTACATGAGCGAAACGCCGAACTTCTTCGTGAACCAGCACCACGTGGAATGCTTCAAGCTCGGCTTTCCGCAGATCTACCAGATGTTCTTCTCGGCGTCGCCGCCCGTGCCCCCGAGCCGCGGGCGCGCGGCCACGATTTCGGTGGCCGCGAGCTCCGAGATCGGGCGCAACATGCAGGCCCTCTACCAGACCAGCCCGACCTCCTGCGAGGCCCTCATGGAACTGGGCGTGCTGCAGCGCCGGACGACGGGTGTCTTCGGCACGGGCCCGGCCTTCTGGACGGTGAAGCCTGCCGGGCTCTATCGTGGCGACAACGGCGCGATGATCACCGGCCGCACGATGCTGCGCACGCTGATCGGCTGAGCTTGCGCGCGCTTCCCCTCGGGCCTCGCGCATTTCAGCGCGGCATTTGACTTCCGCCGCCGCCCGTTCCATTCTTCGGGCACGGCAGCGTTCCTACATCCGCAACACGCCCGCGCCGACAGACGCAAGCCCGGCCATGGGCGGTAATTCGGCAACAAGGACGAGCCCAGGAAGGAGTTGCGCATGAAAGCTTTCCACATCGAGCCGAACATGGTCACGCTGCGCGGCGTGTTCTACCCCACCGGCCACATGTTCCTCATGTTCCCGAGCGAACAGGACGCGCGCGACGCGGAGAAGATGCTCGAGGACGACGGCTACAGCGGCGAATCGGTGTCGCTCGTCTCGCCCCAGGTGATCCAGGAAGAGATCGCGCGCACGGTCGGCAACGCGGACATACCGCTGCCTTCGGCCGGCACCGAAGCCGACACCGTGCGGCGCTTCGCCGAACTCGCGAGCCAGGGCCACTGGGCCCTCATGATCCACGCGCCCACGGCCGCGGAGACCGACCACATCATGAACGTCCTGAAGCGCGCGCGGATCTCCTACGGCCAGAAGTACAGGCACCTCGTGATCGAGGACCTGGTGGAGTAGGTCAGCCCATGTGCAGCCCACCGTTCACGGAGAAGTCCGCGCCGGTGGAATAACCGCTCTCCTCGCCGGCGAGCCACGAGATGATCGACGCGATCTCGCCCGGCTCGCCGAGACGCTTGACCGGAACGGTCGCGACGATCTTGTCCAGCACGTCCTGGCGGATCGCCTTCACCATGTCGGTGCCGATGTAGCCCGGGCTCACGGTGTTCACGGTGACCCCCTTGGAGGCGAGCTCCTGCGCCAGCGCCATCGTGAAGCCGTGCATGCCGGCCTTGGCGGCCGAATAGTTCGTCTGGCCTGCCTGGCCCTTCTCGCCGTTCACCGAGCTGATGTTGATGATGCGGCCCCAGCCTTTCTCCACCATGTCCGCCACGACCTGCTTGGTCACGTTGAACATGGAGTTGAGGTTGGTGTCGATCACCTGCTTCCAGTCGTCGGGCGTCATCTTGAGGAACATGCGGTCGCGCGTGATGCCCGCGTTGTTCACGAGCACGTCGATCGGGCCGTGCTCGGCTTTCGCCTTGCCGAATGCCGACACGGTGGACTCCCAGTCGCTCACGTTGCCGACCGACGCGTAGAACGTGAAGCCGAGCGCCTTCTGTTCATCGAGCCACTTGTTGAAGTCACGCGTGGGGCCGCAGCCCGCGATGACCTTGAAGCCGTCCTTGTGGAGGCGGTGGCAGATGGCGGTGCCGATGCCGCCCATGCCGCCGGTGACGTATGCAATTTTCTGGCTCATTCGCTGCTCTCCTGTCTCTCTCGCTGGTTCACGGGTTGTACTGCTTCACGGACGTTCGACGGCAAGGGAAACCCCCATGCCGCCGCCGATGCACAGGGCGGCGAGCCCCTTGCGTACCTCGCGGCGCTGCATTTCGTGCAGCAGTGTGACGAGGATGCGGCAGCCGGATGCACCGATCGGGTGCCCGATCGCGATGGCGCCGCCGTTCACGTTGACCTTGGCCGGGTCGATGCCCAGCTCCTTGTTCACCGCGCACGCCTGCGCCGCGAAAGCTTCGTTCAGTTCGAACAGGTTCACGTCCTGCACGTTCCACCCGGCGCGCTGCAGCGCCTTGCGCGACGCCGGCACCGGGCCCATGCCCATCGTGGCCGGATCGAGGCCCGACGTGCCGAACGCGGCGATGCGCGCGAGCGGCTTCAGGCCGAGCGCCGCGGCTTTCTTCGCGCTCATCACCACCACCGCTGCCGCGCCGTCGTTGATGCCGGAGGCATTGCCCGCTGTCACGGTACCCGCCTTGTCGAACGCGGGGCGCAGACCCGCGAGCGCCTCGGCGCTGGTCTTCTTGTTGATGAATTCGTCGGCGTCGAAGGCGAGCGGCTCGCCCTTTTTCTGCGGGATCGAGACGGGAACGATTTCGTCCTTGAACTTGCCCGCTTCCTGCGCGGCCGCGGCCTTCTGCTGGCTCGCGAGCGCGAGCGCATCTTGCGAGGCGCGGTCGATCGCGTACTGCTTCGCGACGTTTTCGGCGGTGATGCCCATGTGGTACTGGTTGTAGACGTCCCACAGGCCGTCCACGATCATCGAGTCGATCATCTTCCAGTCGCCCATGCGCTGGCCGTCGCGCGAGTTCATGAGGACGTGGGGTGCCGCGCTCATGTTCTCCTGCCCGCCGGCCACGACGATTTCGCTGTCGCCCCAGGCGATCGCCTGCGCGGCGAGCATCACGGCCTTCAGGCCCGAGCCGCACACGGCGTTGATGGTGAGGGCCGGTACTTCCTTCGGCAGGCCCGCCTTCAGCGATGCCTGGCGAGCCGGATTCTGGCCGGCGCCCGCGGCAAGCACCTGGCCCATGATCACCTCGCCCACCTGCGCGGGGTCGACCCGGGCGCGCGCGAGCGCTTCCCGGATCACGATGGAGCCGAGCTCGGTGGCCGGGATCCTGGCGAGCGAGCCGCCGAACTTGCCGACGGCGGTGCGCACTGCGGAAACGATGACGATGTCTTCCATGATCTTTCTCTCTTTCTTCAAGCCTTTGCCTTGACGTAACGGCCCGGTGCCGGCTCGATCGCCTTGTACCGCGGCGCTCGGCCGTAGCCCTTCGGTGCGGGCACCTGCTTGCCCGCGTGCCCCTTCAGCCAGCCCGCCCAGTCGGGCCACCAGCTGCCGGGGTGTTCCTTCGCGCCCTTCGTCCACTCTTCGAGCGACTGGCCGAGCTTCTCGTTCGTCCAGTAGGAGCGCTTGTTCTTCGCCGGAGGGTTGATCACACCGGCGATGTGCCCCGACGCGCCCATGACGAAGCGCTTCCTGCCGGGCAGGTGCTGCACCGAAGCGTAGGCGCCTTTGATGGGCACGATGTGGTCCTCGCGCGAACCGTAGATATAAACCGGGATGTCGACGCTGCCAAGGTCGACCTTCTCGCCGCACACGGTGAGCTTGCCCGGCTTCACGAGGTTGTTCTCGAGGTACGTATTGCGCAGGTACCAGGTGTACATCGGCCCGGGCAGGTTGGTCGAGTCGCTGTTCCAGTAGAGCAGGTCGAACGGCGGAGGGGTTTCGCCTTTCAGGTAGTTGCCGACCACGTAGTTCCACACGAGGTCGTTCGGCCTGAGAAAGCTGAAGGTGGAGGCAAGGTCCTGGCCGGGAAGGAGGCCGCCCTGGCCCAGCTGGTATTCGCGCATCTTGACGGCGGTTTCGTCGACGAAGATGTCGAGCACGCCCGTGTCGCTGAAGTCGAGCAGTGTGGTGAGGAAGGTTGCGGCCTTCACGGGCTTTTCACCGCGGGCGGCGAGCACCGCGAGCGCCGTGCCGAGGATCGTGCCGCCCACGCAGAAGCCGAGCGCGTTGAGTTCCTTGCGGCCGGAAATTTCCTGCACCACGCGAATCGCCCGGATCGCGGCGTCTTCGATGTAGTCGTCCCAGGTCTTGTGCTCGAGGCTCGCGTCCGGGTTGCGCCAGCTCACGACGAAGGTGCGATGGCCCTGCTCGACGAGGTAGCGGATCAGCGAGTTGTCCGGCTGCAGGTCGAGGATATAGAACTTGTTGATGCAAGGCGGCACGACGAGGAACGGTCGCTCGTACACCTGCTTCGTGAGCGGCTTGTATTCGATGAGCTGGAAGAGCTCGTTTTCGAACACCACCGCGCCTTCAGTGGTCGCGACGTTGCGGCCCACCTCGAACGCGCTCTCGTCCGTCATCGAGACGTGCCCCTGCTGGATGTCCGCGAGCAGGTTCTTCAGGCCGCGCGCGATGCTCTCGCCATGCGTCTCGATCGCCTTCTTCTGCGCTTCGGCATTGAGCGCGAGGAAGTTGCTGGGCGCCGATGCGGCCATCCATTGCTCCACCGCGAAACGCAGCCGCGCCTTGGTCTTGTGATCCGTCTCGGCAGCCTCGGCCATCCCGAGCAGCGTGCGGGCGTTCAGCAGGTACACGGCGGCGGAAAAGGCGGCGAAGGGATTGTGCGACCACGCATCGGAGGCGAAGCGCTTGTCGGACGTGCCCGGGTTGACCCCGAGCCCCTGGTTCCAGATCTGCGCGGCTTCCTGCACGTAGGCCTTCTGCAGCGCCTGCAGCTTCTCGGTGGAGAACGTGAGCTGCGGCAACGCTTCGGTGGGCAGCGGCGCCAGGTGAAACGATTCGAGCGCCTTGTTCCAGCTGTGGGCGAGTTCCTGCGGGAACTGCAGTGCGGCGGCAGCCCAATCTGCCTGAGAATTCATCTTGTCTCCTTTGGTTCTTCTGGTTAACCCGAAGTATCCCATCATTCATGTTGCAGTGCAACATGCCAATGCTCCCAGTCCAGCTCGGTCCAGTCCAGTTCAGGTGCGCCAGATGCAGGCGGCCATCCGGCCGGAGAGACCCCTGTCCCGCCGGTGCGAGAAGAACCGCGCGGGGTTGCCGACGGTACACCAGGCGTCGGTGCCATCGTTGCCGCAGATCAAGTTCACGCCGCATCGCTGCAGTCGCATGCGCGCCAGGGCCGCAAGGTCGGCCAGCCACTTGCCTTCGCGATGCGGCTTGAAATGCCGCGCGGCGGCCGCGTCGTCCGCTTCGAATACGGCCTTGACCTCCGGTCCGACTTCGAACGCGCGCGGGCCGATGCATGGGCCGAGCCAGGCCATGGCGCCCTCGGTCGCGAGCTTTGCGCAGACCGCTTCGATCACTCCGCCCGAGAGGCTGCGCCAGCCGCAATGCGCCGCTGCGATCGTTTCGCCGCGCGCATCGGTCAAGAGCACCGGCAGGCAATCGGCCACCATGATCGTGCACGCGACGCCGCGCTCGGTGGTGAAGCACGCATCGGCTTCGATGCCGTGCGGGGTGCGCGCGTCCAGCCGCACGACCCCGACGCCGTGGACCTGATGCATGAAGACGGGTTGCGCCTGAATCGCCCGCGCGAACAGGTCGCGGTTGGCGGCGACGTTCGCTTCGCCGTCACCGACGTGGTCCCCGAGATTGAGCGAATCGTACGGCGGCGCAGAGACGCCACTCGAGCGCGTCGAACATGCGGCTCGCACGCCGCGCGGCGCCGTCCAGTCGGGCAGGAGAAGCGGCAAGTGAAGCGGCAAGTGAAGCGGCAGGTTCAAGGTTCGCTGTCCGGCTGGGCGGAAGGCTGCGCCTTCTGGAAAGCGGGCAGTTCCATGCACGCATCGAAGACGCGCATCGTGCGGTCGAGTCCGCTGTAGTCGGTGTTCACGCGCCGCCCATTGAAGATTTGCGGCACGAGGCAGCAGTCCGCGATCGTCGGCGTGTCGCCGCAGGAGTAGGTCGACGCCGGCAGCCGCGCGAGTTCGCGTTCGTACGCTTCGAGGCCCACGCGCACCCAGTGGCGGTACCAGCCGTTGCGGGTTTCCTCGTCGAGCTTCAGCTCGTTGGCGAGGTACTTCAGCACGCGCAGGTTGTTCAGCGGATGGATTTCGCACGCGACGAGCAGCGCGAGCGCGCGCACGTGCGCGCGCTCTCCTGCTTCGCGCGGCAGGAGCGCCGGCTCCGGATGCGTCTCGTCGAGATACTCCATGATCGCGAGCGACTGGCTGAGGAGTTCACCTCCGTCCGTTTCCAGCACGGGGACGAGGCGAGAAGGCGCGATGCCCGCGAAGCGGTCCTGCCGGTGCTCGCCCTTCACCAGGTGCACGGGCAGGTATTCGTAAGGCAGGCCCTTCAGCTGAAGCGCGATGCGGACGCGAAACGACGCGGACGAACGGAAGTAGTTGTGCAGCTTCATTCTTCGAGCATACTGCCGCCAAACGCAAGGAGCCAGCCATGCTGCACCCCCAGTCCCGCGCGCTGCTGCGTCTGATCGAGGAAAGAGGCGTCCCGCCCACGCACACGCTCACCCCCGAGGACGCGCGCAAGCTCTATCGCGACCGGCGCGCGTTCACGCAGCCCTCGCCGCCCGAGGTGGCGCACGTGCGGGACATCGATGCGGATGGCGTCGCGCTGCGGCTCTACCGCCCGATCGGCAGCCCGGCGGCAGCCGCGTTGCCTGCGCTCGTGTACTACCACGGCGGCGGCTGGACGATCGGCGACCTCGACACGCACGACACGCTCTGCCGCGAACTGTGCAACGGTGCCGATTGCGCGGTGATCTCCGTCGACTATCGCCTCGCCCCGGAACACCCGTTCCCGGCCGCCGTCGACGATTCGATGGCCGCGCTCGGCTGGGTGCACGGACACGCGGCCGACTTGCTCGTGGACCCGTCACGCATCGCCGTCGGCGGCGACAGCGCGGGCGGCAATCTCGCGGCGGTCGTGTCGATCATGGCGCGTGACGCGGGCAAGCTGCCCATCGCGTTTCAACTTCTCATCTATCCGGCCACCGACGCGCGTTGCGGGCATCCCTCCCACGTCGCGAACGGCGAGGGTTATCTGCTCACGAAGGACTCGGTGCGTTATTACCTCGGTCACTATCTGGGAAGCGGTTCAAGCGATCGGGACTGGCGCGCGTCGCCGTTGCTGCAGCCGAATCTGGCGAACCTGCCGAGTGCCTTCGTGCTCACC
The DNA here is from genome assembly GCF_035548915.1 of Ramlibacter sp. GTDB lineage: Bacteria > Pseudomonadota > Gammaproteobacteria > Burkholderiales > Burkholderiaceae_C > Ramlibacter. Next base: position 87,831 of record NZ_DASZSE010000050.1, read on the forward strand.
GCGGGCTACGATCCGTTGCGCGACGAAGGGCTCGAGTACGCGCAGCGTCTGTCCGAAAGCGGCAATCGTGCGTCGCTCGTGTGCTTCGAACGGCAGATTCATGGCTTCATCCTCATGGGCCGCGTCATCGACGAGGCCAACGTCGCCGTGCAGCTGTGCGCGTCGCAGTTGAAGCGCGCGCTGCAATCCTGATGCGCCGCCGTCGCATCGATGCGCCGAGGCTTGCCGTGGCACACTCGGTGCTCGATCCGCGGAAGGCGCGCCTTCCAGGCCCCACAGAAAGGTTGTCATGAGCTACGTCATCCCTCCCGCGCCGGTCGCGAGCCTGCCGGTCGTCGGCCGCGCCGAACGCTTTCCCGTGCGCCGCGTGTACTGCGTGGGGCGTAACTACGTGGAGCACGCGAAGGAAATGGGCTTCACGGGCCGCGAGCCACCTTTTTTCTTCTTCAAGCCGGCCGACGCCGTCGTTCCCGTTCCTGAGGGCGAGACCGGCAAGATCGAATATCCGAGCCTCACCAAGGACCTGCATCACGAGATCGAGCTCGTGGCCTGCATCGGAACGGGCGGACGCAACATCGCCGCGGCCGATGCGCGCAAGCACATCTGGGGTTATGCCGTGGGTCTCGACATGACGCGGCGCGACCTGCAAGGCGAAATGAAGAAGCAGGGCCGGCCGTGGGAAATCGGCAAGAGCTTCGAGCAGTCGGCGCCGATCGGCGCCGTCACGCCTGCGGCGCAGGTCGGCGACGTCGAGAATGCCGAGATCTGGCTGAAGGTGAACGGTCAGGACCGCCAGCGCAGCAACGTTTCGAAGCTGATCTGGAATCTGGGCGAGATCGTCGAGCACCTGTCGAAGGCCTGGGAACTCGCCCCGGGCGACCTGATCTTCACCGGCACGCCGGAAGGCGTGGCGGCGGTGGTGGCCGGCGACCTGCTGGAAGGCGGCGTGACCGGACTTTCGCCGTTGAGCGTCAAGGTCACCCCGGCGCGCTGAGGTTTCCCGCAGACGCCGTCGACCCGCTGATGGGGTCAGGATTGCGACTTGCTGAACTTGGGCTGGTTGAATTGGTCGTATGCCTGGCGAGCCGTCGGCAACAGATTCTCGATCGCGCCGATGTTGGTGTTCCCGGCAAGGTGCGCCTTCACACGGCCCAGGCCTCTTTCAAGCTGCGCGACCTGGTCGGGGCGGCCTATCGTCACGTAGCGGCCGACACTCGCCCAGAGCACCGTATCGCGGTCGTGCGGCGCCAACGGCGTGAGCGTGGCGTCAAGACGCGCGGCGATGGCTTGCGCGGCCGCTGGAGTGTCCTCTTCCGTGCCGATACCTGCGATATCGCTCAGCGGACCGTTGCAGACGGCCTGAAATGGTTGCACCAGTTCGTTCGAGATTTCGGCGTAGTACGCCGGATTGGCAAAGAAATTCCCGCGGCGGGCGCCCGGCTCCACCTGCTGCACGCCTGACGCGGTGCCGATCGTGGTTCCGGAAGAAGTGTCAGCTGCGGCGGCAACACCGAAGATGATGGAAGAGGGCATGGAAAATCCTTTCTTTGAACCCGGTTCGTAACGCAACCGCGCGCGGCGGTTCCATGCGCTTCACTGCAAACCCCGGAGACGAAAGCATGGGAGTCTGTAAACTGCCTGCCTGATGTTCAGGAGCCCGATCAAGCATTGCCGCAACTGCGGCACGACCGTCGTCTACCGGATTCCCGACGACGGCGACACCCGCGAGCGCGCGGTCTGCCCCGCGTGCGACACCATCCACTACGAGAACCCGCTTCCCGTCGTCGGTACGGTGCCGCACTGGGGCGACCAGGTGCTCCTTTGCAAGCGCAACATCGAGCCGCGCTGGGGCAAGTGGACCTTGCCCGCGGGCTTCATGGAGCTCGGCGAGACGACCGAACAGGGCGCGGCGCGCGAAACCGACGAGGAAGCCGGCGCGCTCTTTGAAATGCAAGGCCTCATCACGGTAATGAGCGTGCCGCGCGTGGGCCAGGTGCACCTCTTCTATCGCGCGAAGCTCCTGAGCGAGGCCTTCAACCCCGGGCACGAGACGATCGAGGCGCGTCTCTTCACCGAAGACGAGATCCCGTGGGAAGAGATCGCGTTTCGAACGGTGAAGGAAACGCTGCATCGCTACTTCGAGGATCGCCGCAAGGGGCGGTTCGAAGTGCACGCATTCGATATCGTCTGATCACCCCGTTCAGGGTGACTGCTGCGGCCCCTGCCGCACCTTGCTTTCCTCGCGCAGACGCGCGTCCTCGCGCCGCTTCACGCACAGCGGGTGATTGCGCGCGCCGGGCTTGTCGCAATGCTCGGCGAGGCACAGTTCGCGCGAGAGAAAGACCTTGTCCTTGCATTCGTCGACCTTCGCGAAGTCGTTCGAAGTGGGCGGCGGCGGAGGCGCGAACGTCGGCCGCGAAGCCTGCGGCTGCGGCATCACCGGCGCAACGAGGATCGAGCGGGGCGGCTCGACCGGCTGGACCTCGGGCTTCACCGGCTTGCTGGCTTGCTTGCGCGGCGCACTCGACACGTGCTTGGCCAGCGAGGCCGCCTTCGCGGCGGAGGCCGCCGCGGCCGCCGAAGCCTCCGAAGCCGCCGCGCTCGCCGCCGCAGCCGCTTCCGCCGACGCTGCCGCCGCCACGGTGGACGCCGCGGGCACCGGCACACTGGCGGCCGCCACGGCGCCCGAGGCGGGCGCGGAAGCCGCTGCCAGCGCGGCATCGGGAGGCACTTCGGCCTTCTTGCCCGCCATCATGACCCCGCCGATTCCCGCAATCACCACGAGCGCGGCCACACCGGCCAGCACGGCGATCGGCGGCTTCTTCTTCGCGGGCTGCGCAGACGGCGTAGAAGGCGTAGAAGGCGTCGCCGTCGCGGTCGACGCCGGTGTCCCCGGTGTCGCTGTTCGTGCCGCGTCGGAAGCGGGTGCCGCAGGAGAAGGCTTGCCAGAAGGCACGGCGGCCCCGGGCGTTCGCGCTTCGGCGGACCCTGCCGCAGCGGCGGCCGCGGCCGCTGCGGCGGCTTCCGCCACATCCGGACGCAGGGGCTCGACCACGGTCGGCGTCCAGTCGCTGTCGTCGTCGAGCACGTCGTCCGACCCACTCGCGCCCGGACCGGCTGACACCGCGTCTTTCGTCGGCGGCCGCGAAGAGTCGGCCGGCCGCATCCGTGTCGCTTCGAGATCGGGCTCGCCGAGCACCGTGGAGTCTCCGCCGCCCAGCAGCTTGCGCAGGCGCCGCCGCGCGAGGTCGGCATAGATTCCCGCCGGAAAACGCTCGAGGAAGGCGTGGAATTCCTCCGGGTCGTTCGACTCCTTGATGTCCTTCCAGTAGACGAGCTCGACTTCCTGGGTGACCGTGCTCATCGAGCCCGGCGAAGTGAGATTGCCCGGCACGGAGCTGCTCGCCCCGGGCGAGCCTGGAACGCTGCGTCCGCCCGGGCTCGTCATCGCGCCCGGCGTGTTCGTCGCGCCCCGGTCGGGCTTCTTCGTGGGATCGGCCGGCGGCACCACCGTCTGGTCTTCCGCGCGGCGGATCGCCGACTGCAACGCGACCGCGAAATCGCGCGCACTGGCGAATCGTTCGTCGCGCGACTTCGCAAGCGCGCGCGCGACCACCGCATCGATCGCATTGGGCAGGCGCGGATTGACCGAGCTCGGCGGCGGCGGGTCGTGCCCGATGATCGCGTGGATGATCGAGAAGTCGTTGTCGCCGTCGAAGGGCCGCTTGTCCGTGAGGAGCTGGTAGAGCACCACGCCCACGGAGAAGAGGTCCGCCCGCGCATCGACCTTCTGCCCCTGCACCTGCTCCGGCGACATGTACTTGAGCGTGCCCACCATGCTGCCCTGCGTGCGCGTGGCTTCGCCCGAATCCTGGATGCGTGCCACCCCGAAATCGGTGAGCTTCACGCGCCCGCTCGGCTCGATCAGCAGGTTGGCCGGCTTGATGTCGCGGTGCACGATGCCCTGCTTGTGCGCGTAATCGAGCGCGGAGAGCAGGTCGCGGATGATCTTGAGCGACTGTTCGAGCGAATAGCGCGTGCCGTGATCCAGGTGTTGCTTCAGGTCGTCGCCCTGGATGAACTCCATCACGAGAAAGGCGATGTCGCCGTCCCGGTCGGAGTCGTACACGCTCACGATGTTCGGGTGCTGCAGGCGTGCGGCCGAACGCGCCTCGGTGCGGAACCGGTGCTCGTATTCCGCAGCCGCTTCCTCCGAGAGGTTTTCCACCTTCACCGTCTTGATCGCCACGCGGCGATCGAGGTTCGGGTCCTTACCCTCGTAGACGATCCCCATGGCGCCTTTGCCAAGGACTCGGACCAGCTCGTAGCGACCCAGTTTCTTGAGACTCACTTCGGCGCCGTGGTTTACAAATGGAAAAGGATTCTAGCGCCGCATCGTCGAAATGACGCTAGGGTCGCTTCGCGCCTGTCTCGCGCTTCAAACGCTGGCTCTCGCGCAGATACGCGCCGGCGAAGTATTTGTCCAAAAGTCGTTGGGCCCATTCGGTCAGCTGCTCCCGGCGCCCATCGTATTCCTTCGTGTACGCATCCCACGCGCGAGAGGATTCGAAAAGGTGCGACCCGTCGCCGATCAGGCGCTTTTTCATCGCCTCCGGGTCGAACTCGCGCAGCACCCCCTCGATCGCCGCGCGCACTGCCGCGGCGCTGGCTTCCTCGTGGACCCTGAGGTCCGCCATCACCTCGCGCAGCGCGCGCTCCGGCCCCATGTAGCCCGCAGCGGCCACGCGGCCGCCGAAGAGAAAGTGCAGGGCCACGTCCTGCGGCATCGAGCCTTCCTTCAGCGGATTCTTCTCGCCCTTCGGCGCGAGCATCGTGCGGTCTTCCGCGCGCAGTTCCTGTTTCGCGCCCACAACGGACTTGTGCAATTCGACCACACCGATCATCGCGATGCGCACCGTCCGGCCGATCGCCTCGAGCTCGCCCTGGCTCAGCACGCCCACTTTCTGCGGCTGGATACCGAGTCCCTGGTAGAAGGCCGCGATATCCTGCGCCACGGTCAAGCCGTCGGCATGCAGGCCACCGCCGCCCTGCGGATCGTCCGAACCGAAGGTCGTCTCGAATCCCCAGTCGCCGAACGGGTCGGCTTCGGAATCGAGCCCGTGCAGCGGCACGGGTTGCGTCTCCTGCGGATCGCCATGGCGCAGGGTCACCCATGGGTCCGCATCGGCCCGGTGCGATCCCGCGGCCGATTCGACGGTGAGCGTGTAGGCCGCGATCTTCAGCACCTGCCCCACGGGCAGGATGCCGCGCGCACCGGGAGGCGCTTCGCCGAAAGGCATGTCCACGCCATTCACCACCGACAGCACGTGGAAGTGGAGCTGGTCGCCTTCGTTCCACACGCTCAGGTGCCGGCGCGACACGTTGCGTTCGGTATCGGGCAGGCAGACCGTGCATTCCGCATCGCGCCCGAGGATGAGCGCGGGCTGTCCCGGCTCCAGCCGCCGGGTCACGTCGAGGCCGGGTCCCGCGATGCGCAGTTCCAGCGCCATGGTGGGCCCCGGCGGGCGTCACCCTTTGACGGCGAACGTCACCAGTGGCGCGTCCTCCGCATTGCGGTCGCATCCGAGGGCAATGACGCCCTGCCCCACCAGATAGCATTCCGTGCGGCGCAGGACCACCGGCTCCGTCTGGTTGCCCATGTACACCCATGTGCCGAAGCTCGAAGCGTCGCCCAGCACGAACTGCCCACCGCGCCACTCCACGGTGGCATGCACGCGCGAAACCCGCCCGTCGTTCACGGTGAGATCCGCCGTGATCGATCGTCCGAGCGTGAGCTTCGGGCCGCGCGGCTGCAATTGCAGCATTTTGCCCGCGGCCACGATCTCGAGGTGCGCATCGCGCGGCGGCTTGAACATCGACACGCCCATCACGGTCGCGTCGGAGTCCTGCTGCGGCTGCCATTCCACCCGGAACACTTCGTTGGCCTCGCCCTTGCCGCGCAGGTAGATCGGCCCGAGGCTGCGCAAGTCGGCCTGCAGCTCGAGCGACAGCGCATCGCGCACGCGCTGGGTCGTGAGAATCTGGTCGGCGCCCGCCAGGTCGGCGAGGCGCGCGGCGCTGTTGACGGCGTCGCCGTAGCAGTCGCCCTCGATCTCGACCACTTCGCCGGACTCGACGCCCATCTGCATCTGCACCGGCGTGGCGAGATGACCGGGATAGACCGGCTTCTCGAGCAGCCGCTTCTGGATCGCGACGCAGGAGCGGATCGCATCCTCCTCGAGCGGGAACACGACGAAGAGACCGTCGCCCAGCAACTTGATCACGCGCCCCTTGTGTTCCTCGAAGGTCTTGGAAAGCGCGGTGGTGAGCTGGGTGACGAAGCGACCGGCGGTCTCGTCCCCGAGCCGCTCGAAGATTCCGGTGCTGCCGACAAGATCCGCAAAGACGACGGTGGCCATGCTGCGGGGATTGTATGCGTGACCCATGCCGGCACGCCACACTTAAAAACGAAGAAGCCGCCGGGCGTGCGCACGCCGGGCGGCTTCCGTTCACCTTGTCGACTGGTCGGCGTGGCGGGATTCGAACTCGCGACCCCTTGCACCCCATGCAAGTGCGCTACCAGGCTGCGCTACACGCCGAATTGCGGATTATAGCGGCCGCTCAATGCGTCGAACTGAGCAGGTCGCGAATCTCGAACAGCTCGCGTCGCACGAACTGCAGCTTCTGCGAAAAGAGCTCGCGCTCCTCGGCGGTCGCGTCATCGAAAGACGATTCGGGAAAACTCGAATCGTCGACCTCGATCACTTCCACGCCATCGAGCATCACCTCGCCCGCGCGGCGCTTGTCGCGCTCCACCTGCACGATCTCCTGCAGCTTGTTGCGCGCGCCGCTGATGGTGAAGCCCTGGTCGTACAGCAGGTCGCGGATGCGCCGGATCATGAGCACCTCGTGGTGCTGGTAGTAGCGCCGATTGCCGCGCCGCTTCATCGGACGCAGCTGCGTGAACTCCTGCTCCCAATACCGTAGCACGTGGGGCTTGACGCCGCACAGTTCGCTGACCTCGCCGATGGTGAAGTAGCGCTTCGCCGGTATGGCTGGGAGGGCTTTCTCCATTGAAATCAATGTTGTAGGAGAGAAAGCTCCAAGGTTACTCTAACTGACCGTCAATGCAAAGCCAAGCCGCGCCGGGCATCCGGCGAGCGTTGCTTTTTTAAGGACCCTGTCTGGGGGGGAAGGGCGAGCCTCAGCCGTCGGCGGCCTCGTCGCCGGCATTGCCCTGAATCTGCTCCTTGAGCTTGTGGCTCGCGTGGAACGTCACGACCCGGCGCGCATCGATCGGGATCGCCTCTCCCGTTCGGGGGTTGCGGCCCGGCCTGGGGGCCTTGGTGCGAATCTGGAAATTGCCGAAGCCCGAAATCTTGACGTCCTTGCCTTCCACGAGGCTCGTGGAGATCAGCTCGAAGAACGCGTCGATCATGTCCTTCGATTCGCGCTTGTTCAGGCCGATCTGCTCGAAGAGCAGTTCGGCGAGCTGCGCCTTCGTGAGCGCCGGGGTCTCCAGGCTCTCGACCGCGAAATCCATGGTGTCCTCCGGCTGGATTCTTGTCATCGGCTGCGCCATCCTCATCCCCTCAAGCGGCCGCCGAGCCGCTCCCCGATTGCCTGCACCACGGCGCGCACGGCTGCATCGATCTGCTCGTCGGTGAGTGTGGCTTCGGTGCTTGCCAGCGTCAAGCGCACGGCGAGGCTCTTCTCGCCCGCGCCGAGCCCGGCCGTCGGCTGCTTGGGCTTGTATAGATCGAAGAGCACCGCGTCGCGCAGCAGCCCGCCCGTCGCCGCCGCATGCACGGCCTCGATCACGGAGTCATGCGTCACGTGGTCGGCCACGATGACCGCGATGTCGCGCTCGGACGGCTGGACGCGAGGCACCGGCTCGAAGACCGGCACGCGCCGCGCAAGCACGGCCTGCATGTCCAGCTCGAAGAGCACCGGTGCGTGCGGCAACTCCCACTGCTGGCGCCACCGGGGGTGAAGCTCGCCCACGACGCCGATCTCGCGGCCATCGAGCAGGATTCGCGCACAGCGGCCCGGGTGCAGCGCGGGGTGCTCGCCGGGCACGAACCGAGCACGAGCAGGCGACAAGAGCGATTCGACGTCGCCCTTGGCATCGTAGAAGTCGGCCGGGCCGTCCTTGCGCGCCCATTGCAGCCCGTCGGCGGGGCCGTAGGCGAGCGCGGCCGCGCGCATCGGCTGATGCACCCCATGCACAGTGGCATCGGTGGTGCTCACCGATGCGTCGCGAATGAACACGCGCCCGATCTCGAACACGCGCACTCGCTCGGCCTTGCGGTCGAGGTTGTGACGCAGCACCTGCAGGAGCGACCCCACGAGAGAAGACCGCATCACGCTCATCGGGCTCGCGATCGGGTTCAGGAGACGAATCGGGTCAGCGCGGCCCGCGAGGTCCCGCTCCCACGCTTCCTCGACGAAGCTGTAGCTGATCGTCTCCTGGTAGCCGAGCGCGGCCAGCAGCCGCCGCGCGTCGAAGGCGCTGCGCTCGCCTTCCGCGCGCACGCGCGCCGTGATGGGCGCGAGCGGAGGCGCTTCGGGCAGGTTGTTGTAGCCGACGATGCGCGTCACTTCCTCGATCAGGTCCTCCTCGAGCGTGAGGTCGAACCGGTACGGCGGCGGCGCAACGGTGATCACGCCGCCCTCCTCCGCGGCGGCGAGGCCGAGCCGCGCGAACGCATCGAGGCACTGCGCGGCGGTGACGGGCATGCCGATCACCTTTGCCGCACGCGCGACACGCAGGGCCACCGGCTTGCGTTCGGGCAGCTTCGCCACCTGGTCGTCCATGGGACCGGGCTCGCCGCCGCAGATGTCCATCACGAGCCGCGTGATGCGCTCGATGTGCTCCACCGTCTGGCTCGGGTCGACGCCGCGTTCGAACCGGTGCCCGGCGTCGGTGGAGAACCCGTAGCGGCGCGAACGCCCCTGGATCGCCTCGGGCCACCAGAAGGCGGCTTCCACGTAGACGTTCTTCGTGTCGTCGGACACCGCCGTCGCGTCGCCGCCCATGATGCCCGCGAGCGACTCGACCTGCACGTCGTCGGCGATCACGCCCACCGTCTCGCCGACTTCGACGGTGTTGCCGTTCAGCAGCTTCAGTTGTTCGCCTTTGCGGCCCCAGCGCACGTGGAGCGCGCCGTGCAGCTTGTCATAGTCGAAGATGTGGGAAGGCCGGCCGAACTCGAACATCACGTAGTTGGAGATGTCCACGAGCGCGGTCACGCTGCGCTGGCCGCAGCGCGCGAGCCGGTCGACCATCCACCGCGGCGTCTTCGCCTTCGTGTCGACATTGCGGATCACGCGGCCGGAGAAGCGGCCGCAGAGATCGGACGCTTCGACATGCACCTCGAGCTTCGTGTCGTTCGCCGCACGAACGCCTTCGAACGAAGGCTGCGCGAGCGGCGAGCCCGTCAGCGCGGCGAGCTCGCGAGCGACGCCGTACACGCTCAACGCGTGCGCAAGATTGGGCGTGAGCTTGAGCGTGAAGACATGATCGTCGAGGTTCAGGACCTCTCGCACGTCGCGGCCAAGCGGCGCGTCCGCGTCGAGCTCCAGCAATCCGCTGTGGTCTTCGCTCAGCTTCAACTCGCGGGCCGAGCACAGCATGCCCGCGCTTTCCACCCCGCGCAGCTGCCCCGAGCGGATTTCGAACGGCTTGCCGTCCTCGCCCGGGGGCAGCACCGCACCCACGAGCGCCGTCGGCACGCGGATGCCCACGCGCGCGTTGGGCGCACCGCAGACGATGTTGAGGAGCGCACCGGCGCCGACGTCGACCTGGCACACGCGCAGGCGGTCCGCGTTCGGATGCTGCACGGCTTCCTTGATCTCGCCGACGACGACTCTCGTGAATGGAGGCGCCGCGAGCTTCAGCTCCTCGACTTCGAGCCCGCCCATCGTGAGCGTCTCGGCGATCTGTTGGGCGGCGAGCGGCGGGTTGCAGAACTCGCGCAGCCAGGACTCGGGGAATTGCATCGGACGTTGTCTTCTATTGGAACTGGCGCAGGAAACGGATGTCGTTTTCGAAGAAGAGGCGCAGATCGTTCACGCCGTAGCGCAGCATCGTGAGCCGGTCCGGCCCCATGCCGAACGCGAAGCCGATGAACCGCTCGGGGTCGAGTCCCATGTTGCGCACCACCTGCGGATGCACCTGGCCCGAACCCGCGACTTCGAGCCAGCGGCCGGCGAGCGGCCCATGCTGGAACTGGATGTCGATCTCAGCGCTCGGCTCCGTGAACGGGAAGAAGCTCGGGCGAAAGCGCAGCGCGAGGTCGTCGCTTTCGAAGAACGTACGGCAGAAATCCGTGAAGACGACTTTCAGGTCCTTGAAGCTCACGTTCTCGCCGAGCCAGAGCCCCTCGCACTGGTGGAACATCGGCGAGTGCGTCGCGTCGCTGTCCACCCGATAGGTGCGGCCCGGCGCGATCACGCGGATTTCGCGCTTCGCCTCGGGCGTGCCCTCGCGCGCCCAGCGCTTCACCTGCGCCTGCGCGTAGCGGATCTGCATGGGGCTCGTGTGGGGCCGCAGGTTGTACCAGATGCCGTCGTCGCCCTGAATGTCCACGTAGAACGTGTCCTGCATCGAGCGGGCCGGGTGGTTCGGCGGGTTGTTGAGCGACGTGAAGCTGTGCCAGTCGCTTTCGACCTCGGGGCCGTCGGCCACGTCGAAGCCCATGCTCGCGAAGATCTGCTCGATGCGCTCCATCGTGCGGCTCACCGGGTGCAGCCCGCCCGGTTCGCGCCTGCGGCCGGGCAGCGACACGTCGAGCGCTTCGGCCTTGAGCTGCGCCTGCAGCTCCTCGTCGGCCAGCTGCTGCCGCCGCTCGTTCAAAGCCGCCTCGATGGCCTGCTTCGCCTGGTTGATCGCGGCGCCGAGCGTCTTTCTTTCCTCGACGGAAAGCGACGCGAGACCCTTCATGAGCTCGGTGATGCGGCCGGACCTGCCGGTGAATCGCGCCTTGGCGTTTTCGAGGTCGGCGGGCGTGCGCGCCTTCGAGAAGGCTTCGCGCGCGCCGTCGACGATGGGTTGCAGGTCATTCATGGGAGGTTCGAAAAAAAAAGGGCTAGAGCCTTCGGCCCTAGCCCTGTCCTTGTGGTTTGCATCCGGGCGCGAGCGCGCCCGTACGTGAACTCAAGCAGCCAGCCTGGCCTTGACTTGCTCCACGATGCCGGTAAACGCCGCCGGGTCGTGCACGGCGATATCGGCGAGGACCTTGCGGTCGATGTCGATGCCCGCCTTGCGGATGCCGTTGGCGAACTGGCTGTAGGTGAGCCCGTTGGCACGGGCGGCGGCATTGATACGCGCGATCCAGAGCTGGCGGAACACGCGCTTTTTCGTGCGGCGGTCGCGATAGGCGTACTGGCCCGCCTTCATCACCGCTTCCTTGGCGATGCGGAAGACGTTGCCGCGGCGGCCGCGGAAACCCTTGGCTAGCGCAAGGACCTTCTTGTGACGGGCACGAGCCGTGACACCACGTTTGACGCGAGGCATGTGTGTTCTCCTTCTTCGCTCGTGGATTACAGGCCCGCGAACGGCAGCATCGCCGCCATGTGGCCCATGTTGGTCTCGTGCACGCCCACCGGTCCGCGCAGGTGGCGCTTGTTCTTGGTGGACTTCTTGGTGAGGATGTGGCGCTTGAACGCCTGGCCGCGCTTCACCGTCCCGCCGGGACGCACGCGAAAGCGCTTCTTCGCGCCGCTCTTGGTCTTCATCTTGGGCATTTGCATGCTCCTTTTCTTCGATTTGTGCTCGTGAGGCGTCGCGAATCCTTCCGCGCCTTGATGGCCCCGAGCCACTTCTTGGGCGGCGAGCTTCTCAGCTCGCCGCTGCGGTGGAGCGCCCTGCGGCTGCCCCACCTCTGCGCGGTTGCCCGCGAATCCGGATTCAATCCCGCTGCGAAGGCCTCAAGCCGCAGCCGCGGATTGCACTTCTGTGGGCGCCTTCTGGCTGCTCTTTTTCTTGCCCGGCGCGATCATCATGATCATCTGCCGGCCTTCCAGCTTCGGAAACTGCTCGACCACGATCGTGTCGGCCAGGTCGTCGCGCAGGCGCTGCAACAGCGCCATGCCGATTTCCTGGTGCGTGATCTCGCGGCCGCGAAAGCGCAGCGTGATCTTGCACTTGTCGCCTTCCTCCAGAAAGCGGCGGATGTTGCGCAACTTGATGTTGTAGTCGCCGTCATCCGTGCCTGGCCGGAACTTGACTTCCTTCACCTCGATGACCTTCTGCTTGGCCTTCGCTTCCGCAGCCTTCTTCTGTTCCTGGTACTTGAACTTGCCGTAATCCATCAGCCGGCACACCGGCGGGCTGGCGGTCGCGGCGATTTCGACCAGGTCCACATCCAGCTCGCCCGCCATTCGCAACGCCTCTTGCAGGCTCACGATCCCGAGGGGCTCGTTGTTGGGTCCGGAGAGGCGGACTTCCGGGGCCATGATCTCCCGGTTCAGGCGGTGCTTGCGTTCCTCGCGCTGGCGGCGGTCGCGAAAATCAGTAGCGATGGTTCATCCTTCAATCAAATATGAGCTACAAAAACAGTAGCACAACCATCCCGGTACGCGCGGGCTACAGCTTCATCGAATGAATCAGCTCTTGCTGGCGATGTCCGATTTCAGCCTTTCGCAAAAGGCCTCGACGGACATCGCACCCAGGTCCTTGTTGCCCCGGGCGCGCACTGCGACGGCACCAGCCGCCTTCTCCTTGTCGCCGACGACGAGGAGGTAGGGCAGCTTTTGCAACGAATGCTCGCGTATTTTATACGTGATTTTCTCGTTGCGCAGATCGAGTGCCACCCTAAGCCCTTGATTTAGCAGCGATTTGGCGACCTCTTGCGCATAGTCGGCCTGATGCTCCGTGATATTGAGCACAGCCGCGTGCACCGGAGCGAGCCAGGCGGGCAGCGCGCCCGCGTGATGCTCGATCAGCATCCCGATGAAGCGCTCGAGGCTGCCGACGATCGCGCGGTGCAGCATCACGGGATGCGCGCGGCCGCTCGTCTCCGTGACGTATTCCGCACCCAGCCTCTCCGCCGTGTTGAAGTCCACCTGCATCGTGCCGCACTGCCACTGGCGCCCGAGCGCGTCCTTCAGCGTGTACTCGACCTTCGGGCCGTAGAAAGCGCCGTCGCCCGGCGAAATCTCGAACTGCACGCCCGAGCGGCGCAGCGCCTCCATGAGTGCTTCTTCCGCCTTGTCCCACAGTTCGTCGGAGCCCACGCGGTGCTCGGGCCGCGTCGCGATCTTGTAGAGGATGTCCGTGAAGCCGAAGTCGCGGTAGACCTTCTGCAGCTGCTCCGTATAGGCCACGCACTCGGGCAGGATCTGGTCTTCCGTGCAGAAGATGTGCCCATCGTCCTGCGTGAAGCCGCGCACGCGCATGATGCCGTGCAGCGCGCCCGAGGGCTCGTTGCGATGGCACTGGCCGAATTCGCCGTAGCGGATCGGAAGGTCGCGATAGCTCTTGATGCCCTGCTTGAAGATGAGGACGTGGCCCGGGCAGTTCATCGGCTTGAGCGCATAGTCGCGCTTTTCCGACTCCGTCGTGAACATGTTGTCGCGGTAGTTCTGCCAGTGGCCCGTCTTTTCCCAGAGGCTGCGGTCGAGGATCTGCGGGCCCTTCACTTCCAGGTAGCCCGTGTCGCGATACACGCCGCGCATGTACTGCTCCACCGCCTGCCAGACGGCCCAGCCGCGCGGATGCCAGAAGACGACGCCGGGTGCCACTTCGTCGATGTGAAAGAGGTCCAGCTCGCGGCCGAGCTTGCGGTGGTCGCGCTTCTCGGCTTCTTCCAGCATCGTGAGGTACTGCTGCAGTTCCTCCTTCGTCGCCCAGGCCGTGCCGTAGATGCGCTGCAGCATCTCGTTTCTCGAGTCGCCGCGCCAGTAGGCGCCGGCCACCTTCATGAGCTTGAAGAACTTCAGCTTGCCCGTGCTCGGCACGTGCGGGCCGCGGCAGAGATCCTCGAAGCCGCCCTCGCGATAGAGCGACACCTCTTCGCCCTGCGGGATGCTCGCGATGATCTCGGCCTTGTAGTGTTCGCCGATCGACTTGAAGTAGTTCACGGCCTCGTCGCGCGGCAGCACGCGACGCGTCACCGGCTCGTCCTTGGCCGCGAGCTGCGCCATGCGCTTTTCGATGGCTTGGAGATCCTCGGGCGTGAAGGGGCGCTTGTACGAGAAGTCGTAGTAGAAGCCGTTCTCGATCACCGGCCCGATCGTGACCTGCGCATCGGGGAACAGCTGCTTCACCGCGTACGCGAGCAGGTGCGCCGTGGAATGGCGGATGACGTCCAGGCCTTCGGCGTCCTTGGCCGTGACGATGGCGACCTTCGCGTCGCCGTGGATCGTGTACGTCGTGTCGACGACCTGGCCGTCGACCTTGCCGGCGATGGCGGCCTTGGCGAGGCCGGGGCCAATGGAGGCGGCGACGTCCGCCACCGTCACCGGCTCGGAAAACTCACGGCTCGAGCCGTCTGGAAGCGTGATCTGGATCATGGTGTGCTCTTCGATCGGGCGAGAAAAAACAAAAAGGCGCGGTCGGATGCCGCGCCTTCTCGTCGATCCCTCGCCGGATATCAATGCACGCGCGACCTCTCCGACCTCAAGCGGTCGTGAACCCTTGCCGGGTAGTTCGCGGTGTCATAACCAGGCCGCCTTTCTCGCTCTTGTAATGGGAGTGCGCCCTATTCTAGCTCGCCGGGACATACCCCGTGCCACCGCAACGCTGGCACTCGGTGATGATCACCTGCTTTTCGACCTCGAAGTTCTCGTTGATGTTCTCGCTGTCGAAGCGCAGCTCGCCCGTGCCGTTGCAGTCCGGGCACTTCATCTGGTTGAGCTTGGTCGCATCGAAGACCCCGGTCTTCTCGGTCATGGGCGTTCCCCTGAATGGGCTGGGACGGGCACACTCTACCGCCCGAGGGGCGCCGGGGCAAGGCGGCGCTGCCCAGGGCGGTCATGGCCGGTCGGACGGCCTTGCGTCAGAAGCGCCGGTAAGCGCCTGGGCGTACGCCCAACAGCGCCGCAAGCACAGCGCTGCTGTCGATCTCGTACACCTTCACCGGCTCGGCGACGGGCGCTGCCCGCGCGGAATCGGTGGACGCCTCGTCATTCAGCTCGCTCGCGTCTTTCCGCACTGCTTCGACCATGGCCGTGAGATTCTTGCGGTCCGGGTCGGGCAGCCCGGCGCCCTCGAGGTCGCGCAGGATCGCGTCGAGCTGGTCGTTCAGAGTCGCGGCGGCTTCCGGTGAAACCTCCGCGCTACCCGTGTCGGCCAGCAGCCCGGTGAGCGATTGAAACACCGTCACAACGTTGCCGATCGTGGTGGCAATGCGCGCGGATTCGGCAGCGGCGTTCACCGCCGTGCCGGCACCCAGGGTGAGTACGGTCGCGGTCACATCGAGCAGGACGAGCACCGCGTCGCCCCCGAAGACAGCGCGGGACTTCGCTTTTTCCGGCGCCATGCCCCCTGCCGTGAACAGCTTGTAGAGGACGACGGCCACGGAATTCGCGCCGACGGGGGGCAGTTCGTAGGGTTTCGGAAGTCCCTTTTCGGCGGCCCGGGCGTTGCAGAGTTCCATGTAGGCGAGCCCGGCGTCGGCCGTCTTGATCGTGAACGCGAGGGCCACGCACCCGAGAGCGATGGCCGCGGGAATCAGCGCCGCGCCCCCGGTCGCGGCCACCAGGGCGGCCGTCGCGGCCACGAGGAGCGCGGCGACCGCGGCTTTGAACACCTTCATCGCGAAGGTCTTCTTCGCGGGGTCGACGCCGAGCTCCTTGGCTTTGGCGATCTGTGCCTGGACGTTGGCAAGGCGAGCCACCAGACGATCCCGGCCACTTTCCGGCGTGCCCGCGGCGTCGGTCGCCGGCTCGGCGGCACGCATCGGCGTGATCTTGGCGCTGCGGACGCTGCCCGCAGCCTGCGGCGGGGCGGGTGCAGCCGCCCCGGCGGGCGGCGTGGGAACAAAGCCCTCGCCCGAGACACGGGACAGGAGGGGATCGGCAGCGGTGGTGCGAAGGTGCATGATTCGAATCTTTCAGGCGTGAAGTTGATCGAGAGCGGCTTCGCATGCGAGCCGAATGTCCGGGTTGAGGCCGGGAGGACTGCAAAGGGCGATGGCGGTTTCGAAAGCTTCCGCCGCGGCTTCGCGGTCTCCCAGGGCGGCATGGCACTCACCCAGGCGATACGCGCAGCCCGCATCGCACGGGTCCAGCATCCAGGCCAGGCCGAAATGCATGGCGGCGTCTTTCGTTCGCCCCAGCTGCTGCAGGCACAGGCCATAGCCGAACTGGAAGCGGAAATCGTAGGGGTCCTGCATCACGAGGTCGAGCAGCCGATCGAGGGCGCCTTCGAAGTCCTCGCTATCGATGAGCACGCAGGCCTCGGCGTAGGCAGCCTCCAGGCGCGACTGCGGTACGGCCTCGATGTCGGAAAGCGTCTCGCCGCTGAACATGCGAAGAAACGCGGCCGCCGCTGGGTCTGACGAAGACTCGGTACTCATGCGATCCTCAACCTGGAGTGGAGTGGTCCCGGTAAGTAACGCAAGTGGCTCAATGGTTCCAATGCGCGGAGCGGAAAAGTAGCCTGCCTCGATCCGAGCCTTTCGGATGGGCTACAGCTCCGTGTGCACGGTTCAGCAAAATGCCCCGCCGTGGCGGGGCATTTGCACGGATCGGCCGCGGAACGGGACTTCAGGCCGCCTTCTTGTGCCCGTCGAAGAACTGCTCGTCCTCGGTGGAACCCTTCAGCGCCGCCGTGGACGCGTTCGCTTCGATCGTCGTCGTCACCGAGTCGAAGTAACCCGTGCCCACTTCGCGCTGATGCTTCACCGCCGTGAAGCCCTTGTCGGCCGCCGAGAATTCCTTCTGCTGCAGCTCGACGAAGGCGCTCATGTTGTTGCGGGCGTAGCCGTAGGCGAGCTCGAACATCGAGTAGTTCAGGCTGTGGAAGCCCGCGAGCGTGATGAACTGGAACTTGTAGCCCATCGCGCCGAGTTCCTTCTGGAACTTCGCGATCGTCGCGTCGTCCAGGTTCTTCTTCCAGTTGAAGGAGGGCGAGCAGTTGTACGCGAGCAGCTTGCCCGGGAACTTCGCATGGATGGCATCGGCGAAGTCCTTCGCGAACTGCAGGTCCGGCGTGCCCGTTTCGCACCAGATCAGGTCCGCGTACTCCGCGTACGCGAGGCCGCGGCTCACCGCCTGGTCGAAGCCCTTCTTCGTGCGGTAGAACCCTTCCACGGTGCGCTCGCCGGTGCAGAAGGGCTTGTCGTTGTCGTCGACGTCGCTCGTCACGAGATCGGCCGCTTCGGCATCGGTGCGCGCAAGCAGGATCGTCGGCACACCCATCACGTCGGCCGCAAGACGCGCCGCGACCAGCTTGGCCACCGCTTCGCGCGTGGGCACGAGCACCTTGCCGCCCATGTGGCCGCACTTCTTCACGGAGGCGAGCTGATCTTCGAAGTGCACGCCGGCGGCGCCCGCTTCGATCATCGCTTTCATGAGCTCGAACGCGTTCAGCACGCCGCCGAAGCCCGCTTCCGCATCGGCCACGATCGGCTGGAAGTAGTCGACGTAGCCTTCGTCCCCGGGGCCCTTGCCTTCGCTCCACTGGATCTGGTCGGCACGCTGGAAGGTGCTGTTGATGCGGCGCACGACCTTCGGCACGGAATCCACCGCGTAGAGCGACTGGTCGGGGTACATCTCGCCGCCCGAATTCGCATCGGCCGCGACCTGCCAGCCGGAGAGATAGATGCCCTTCAGCCCCGCCTTCACCTGCTGCATGGCCTGGTTGCCCGTGAGCGCCCCCAGCGTGTTCACGAAGGGTTCGGTGTTGATGGAGTTCCACAGCTTCTCGGCGCCGCGCCTGGCGAGCGTGTGCTCGATCGCGAGCGAGCCGCGCAGCTTCACGACGTCGGCCGCGCTGTAGCCCCGCTTGATGCCCTTCCAGCGCGGGTTCTCCGCCCAGTCTTTCTCCAGTTGCGCGATCTGCGCCTCGCGGCTGAGGTGGGTCCAGTTGCTCATGCTTTCACTCCGTTGGTTGGTGTCGAACCTGTTGGCCAAGCGCCTCATGCAAGCGCGATGCCGTTGGAGTGACTTTAAGTCTTGTACAAGACCTTTGCGGCCTCTTGTGTCTTATAGAAGAGAGATTTTTATTTCCTTTTCTGTCAATGACTTGCACACACCATTTCTCTATCCGAAAAATAATTTCTTGTATCGAGAAAATTTTGCGCGCCGCACCATCGGATGATTTCGCGATGCGAAATGCATTTCACGCTCCGTGAAACAGGATCCAGTCGCCATGGCCGATGCGCTCGCGGCCGCGCACCCGAGCGGGGTTCACCTCGTAGACCAGGCAGACGAGGAGCCGGCCCTGCACTTCGATGGGCACCTCGCGCTTGAAGTATTCGCTCGTGGCGCTGTCGACGATGCCTTCGATTCCATCGAGCACGGCCTCGAGCGCGGGCTCGATCTCGTACACCTCGCCGATCACCGTGACGGCCTCCTCGCCTCCGAGCGTGAGGCCCGGATACCAGTCCATGCGGTACAGCACGCCTTTCACCTCGCCCATGCCGACGTAGCGCGGCGCGGGCGCGAGGCGATTGATGTCGTTGCGTCCGCCCCGCCGCAGCGTCCCATAGACGAAGACGTGCCGGGCGTCGCCGGCGGTGTGGGCTTCAGGCATGATGCGGCGGTTTGTCCGACCCGTATTCTGGATGAGCTTCGCGCCCCCCCGCCCGCTGGCCTATGCCTGTCTCGCGCTCAGCATGTCGCTGGTGGGCTGCTATGTGGCGCTCTCGAAGCCGCTCGTGGCGGCGATCCCCGTGTTCCTGCTCGCATGGCTGCGCTTCGGCATCGGCGGGCTGGCGATCGTGCACTGGCTGAAGCGGCCCGCCGACGAGCCGCCGATCACACGGCGCACGCGCGGCCTCGTCTTTCTCGAGTCGTTCCTCGGCAACTTCATGTTCTCGATCTGCATGCTCTTCGGCGTGAGCATGACGAGCGCCGTCTCGGCAGGCGTGATCATGGCGGCCATCCCCGCCATCGTCGCCCTTCTGAGCTGGGCCTTCCTGCGCGAGCGCATCGCGCCGCGCGTTTGGGGGGCGGTGGCGCTGGCCGCGCTCGGGATCGGGTTGCTCGCGGTCGCGAAACCGCATGCGCAGCCTTCCTCGGGCGGCGACACGTGGCTCGGCAACCTCCTCGTCTTCGGCGCGGTGCTGTGCGAGGCGTCCTATGCCGTGATCGGCAAGCGCCTCACCGGCGCGCTCGGGCCCAAGCGCATCACCGCGCTCATCAACCTCTGGGGCTTCGCGCTCGTCACGCCTTTCGGCGCGTACAGCGCACTGCACTTCGACTTCGGCTCGCTCGGCGCGGGCACGTGGCTGCTCCTCGTCTTTTACGCGCTCGCGGCCAGCGTGTGGACCGTGTGGCTCTGGATGACCGGCCTGAAGTCGATTCCCGCCGCGCAGGGCGGCGTGTTCACGGTGATGCTGCCGGTCGCGGCCGCCGCCGTCGGCGTCGCGGTTCTCGGAGAGAGCTTCAGCGCGATCCAGCTGGCCGCGTTCGCCGCCGCCCTCGCGGGCGTGGTCCTCGCCACACTGCCCGCCCGCACGCGAATCTGATTCGCTTCAGCCGCCTGCATTCGGGCCGCGTCTCCGGGTCCCTCCCGTTCGCCGGGTCAGTCGTGCTTGAGGGGCACTTCCACCGTGAAGATGGCGCCCCGCCCCGGCCCGTCGCTGTGCGCGGTGAGTCTGCCGCCCATCTCCATGGCGGCGAGCGCGCTGCTGTGCAGGCCGAAGCCGTGGCCGCGCCGGCGCGTCGTGAAGCCGTGGGCGAAGAGCCGCTTCAGGTTGTCGGCGCTGATACCTTCGCCCACGTCTCTTACCGTGATGCGCAGGCGCTCGCGCCCCGCTTCGCGCACGATCCCCACGCCGAGCGTCAGGCAGCGCGCCTCCTCCGGCACGGCTTCCATCGCCTGCGCCGCGTTGCCGATGAGGTTCACGAGGATCTGCAGGAGCCGCTGCCGGTCGAGCGCCATCGAGGGCACTTCCTCGTAGCGCCGCTCGACCGCGAGGCCCATGCCCGCCACGGCATCCGCCCGTAGCCGCAGGGCCTCTTCGAGCACCTCCTTCGGCTGCACGATTTCCACGACGCTCGACGGACCCGCGTGCGACTGCTGGGTGGCGATCACGTACGAAATGTGCTCGACGCTGCGCACGAGCCGCCCCAGGTCGTCGAGCGCCTCCTGCCGCTCCGCGCGCAGGGCCGACACGACGTCGTTCAGGTAGGCGATGAGGGCCTTGCCGCGGACGTCCTCGGTCATGAAGTTCGCGAGGTCCCGCGCGTTCGCGTTGATGAGAGCCACGGCGCGTGCGAGCCCCTCGACGCGCGAGTTGCGGATCGTGTTGCTCACCACGCCGGCCGACACGTTGATGCTGTTGAGGATGTTGCCCACGTTGTGCAGCACGTTGTTCGCGATCTCGGCCATGCCCGCGCGCCGCGCGGTTGCCACAAGCTGGGCCTGCGTCGCCTCCAGCTCGCGCGTGCGGGACCGCACCCGCTGCTCGAGGGTTTCGTACATCTGCGCGTTGGTGAGCGAAACCGCGAGCTGGCCCGCGATCAGCATGACCGCGTCGAGCCGCTTCGCATTGAACGCGCAGCGCCCGAGCCGATTTTCGAGGTAGAGCATCGTGCGCGCGATGCCAGGGCCCCCGATCGGCACGAGCAGCATCGAGCAAAGCGGCACACCGATGAAGTACGGGTCCAGCGCGAAGCGGTCGTCGGCCGCCGCGTCGTCGACCAGCAGCGGCTCGTTCGTCCGCTCGGCATAGTGCACGGCCGACAGCGGCAGCAAGACGGCGCGAGACGCTTCGGTGAGCGAGAGCGCGCGCGCCGAAGCGCCGTTCGCCTCCGGCGCGGCAAGCCACCATTGGCCGTCGTGCCACGACAGCACGCGCACGCGCGTCGCGCCGGTGAGCGCGCCGAGGACCTCGGTCACGCGCGACGCGAGCCGCTCCATGCTCGTCTCCGAGCTCAGGGCCTGCGAGGCGCGCAGCACCCCCATCAGGTCCAGCACGTCGGTCGTGGTGGTGGCCGTTGCCGACAGCGCGCCGGCCTGCGCGCCTTCCCGCTGCAGCGTGAGGCCGAGCCACGCGTGTTCTTCCTGCATCCGCTCGACCTTCGCGCGCGCGCCCCACGCGTGATAGTGGTCTCGCGAACGCGCCAGCAGCAGCCGGCCGCTGCGCGCCATGCCGTGCGCGAGATGAAATCGCGCGGCCCGCTCGGTCGCGAGCGCCAGATGCCACGGACGCTGGCGATCCTCTGCTTCGGCCATCGCGCTGTCGAACGCACGGGCGGCCTCCCAGGAGTCACCCCGCGCCCACGCGGCTTCCGCATCCAAGAGCCGCACGAGATGCAGGAAGTTGTGCGGCTCGTCGCGAGCGCGAGCGTCGAGCCACGATCGGCAGTTTTCCAGCGCGGCCAGCCACGCTTGCGGCTGTGACCGATCTTCGCCGGGGGTGGCCTGCAGCTTCCAGGCGAGCGCGAGCGCGCGGAAGAAGTAGGCGTGCGACGTCGCATAGAACCCCGCGATCCCGTCCAGAAAAGGCATGGCCGCGGCGGAATGGAAGTCGAGCGCGTCTTCGTCGCCCGCGAGCGCCACCGCCAGGCACTTGCGAAGGTGCCACGTGACTTCGGCCATCGGATACGCAGCCATGGCTTCGAAGCCGGCCCGCTCGTCGCCAGGCGATTCGCCGAGGCAGCCGAGGCCGGGCGCGCGCCCGCGCAGCGAATCGAGCAGGCGCCGTTCGGCCTGGTTGAGCGCGCGGGTGTGATCGTTGCCCGCGCGTTGCGCGAGCTTCAGGCCGGCGTCGACCTCGGCGGCGCAGACTTCGAGGGTCGGGGCGCAGTCGAGCAGCGCCGCGATCGACGCGCGATACGTGTAGCAGGCATAGAAGGCGTCGCCCCCCTGCAGCCCCTCGCGCGCGAGCAGCGCCTGCCGCACGGTGTTTTCGAGCGGCTCGAACCAGTGGCACACGCTGCTCGCGAACACCGTGCGCGCCTCGGAGGTCTCGGGCTCGAAGCCACGCGCCTCGCCCACGGCCAGCACGTGGCGCGCGGCGTCGTAGCCCGTGCGCCAGTCCTGCCGCGCCCAGATCATGAGCGAGCTCGTGCAGCAAAGGCACAGCAGAAGCGCCGCGCACGGTCCTTGCGCCGACCAGAGCCGATGGCTCTCGTGCATCAGCCAGACCGCCGCATCCATGTCGCAGAGGAATGCCGATCGCTGCAGCCGGCTCAGCAGGCGGGCCGTCGCGAGCGCGTGCCGGTCGGCCATCGCGGCGCGCTCGCTCAGGTCGGCGCGCTTGTCCTCGCGCACCCACTCGGCGAGCGCGGCCAGCTGGGCGGCGATCGTCTCGTCGCCAGCCTGCCGCGCGGCGACGAGCCCGAGGCGCGGCAAGAGCGCCATGCCGAGCCGCACGGCATCCGCCGAACGCGCACGCATGTTGAGACTCCTGATCTGCAGGCAGGCCGGCTCGGTGAGATCGAGCGGATCGGTCACGCGCGACTCGAACTGCGCATAGGCCGTATCGGCTTCCTGCAGCCGCCCGAGGCTGTAGAGCGCCGCGTGGCGGCGCGCGAGGACCTGTGCGAAAAGCGCGGCGTCGGCGGGGTCGTCCAGCGCCGCGAGCAAATCGCAAGCCGAAGACAGGTACAACTCCGCCAGCGCGTACGTGGCCGTCTCCGCGAGCCGCACCGCAAGACCGTGGAAGAGGAGCGCCGCCTCGCGCCGTTCCGCCGCATCCGCGAGCAGATGCGCGCAGCCGAGATAGAGCTGGGCGGTGTGCTGCCTGAATGCCGACTGCCGCGCGAGAGAGCGCGCCATCGCGAGGTGCAGTTCGCCGCGCCGCCTCGCATCCATGCCCGCGAGGACGGCCTGATGCACGCGGTCATGGCGAAAGTGCAACGTCTGCTCGGCCTCGCTTTCGGTGAGCAGGCCATCGGCGATGGGCGCGTGCAAGTGGCGGGCCAGCGCATCTTCCGGCACGCCGGAGGCGGCCTGCAGCAGCGCTCGCGGGGCCCATCCGCCCAGGCAGCTCATGGCCTCGAGCAGCTCGCGCGATGGCCCCGGCAGCCGCGCGATGCGTGCGGCGAGCAGGTCCGTCACGTTGCCGCGACCCACGAAGTGCGGGATGGCCCGCGCATCCCATTCCCACCCGTTGCGGCCGAGGCGCAGCAGCCCGTCGCCGCGCAGCGCGTTCAGCATCTCCACGGTGTCGAAGGGATTGCCCCGTGTGAGCGTCATCACGGCCTCGGCCAGCTCGAACGAGCGGCCCTCGTCCAGGCGCAGCATCCGCCCGACGAGCTCGGCCACGTGAGCGAGCGGAAGTTCCGCGAGTGCGATCTCCGCGGGCCGGTCGGCGCGCGAGCGCCAGCGCGCGAGCATCGGAGCGAGCGCGTGCGACGCGTCGACCTCCGCGCCGCGATACACGCCGACGATGAGCACTCCCTCGAGCCCGGCCTCGCCAACGACGGCGTCGAAGTCGCGCAGCGACCTCGTGTCGGCCCACTGCAGGTCGTCCAGCACGACCACCAGAGGCCGCGCCGAAGTCACGGCCGCCAGAAGGTCCAGCACCGCGCGACGCATTCTCTCCTCGGCGCGTGCGGGATCCGCGGGCGGCGCGGCCGGCAGCTCGCCCAGCAGCAGTCCGAATTCGGGCAACTGCGCGACCAGCGCCGCGGAGCGGCCGAGCGCGCGCAGGATGCGTTCGCGGTGCGCGGCAAGGAGATCCTTCGGCTCCGCGAGCAGCAGCCGCCCCAGGCTGCGCAGCGCCTGCACGACAGCCGTCGTCGCGGCCGAGCCGCGGTGATATTGATCGAACTTGCCGGCCACGTACCAGCCGCCCGCGGCCGTCGCGAGCGGCCTCAGCTCGTGGATGAGCGCGCTCTTGCCCACACCGGGCGGACCTTCGACCAGGACCGCGCGTGCCATGCCGCGTTGCGCCGCCGCGAACGCGTCCTGCAAGAGCTTGCGCTCGGCCTCGCGGCCGACGATGCGCTCGGGCGGCGCGAGCCGCGCGGGGAAATCGCGTTCGCCCGGGACGAACGTGCCCTCGCCGCCGCGCGCGAGCGCCTCGGGCAGGCGTTCGAGATCGTGCAGCAGCCCCTCCGCGCTCTGATAGCGCTGCTCCGGCGCCTTGGCGAGCAGCCGCATCACGATGTCCGAGAGCGCCCGCGGCACGCGCGCATCGACGACCGAGGGCGCCACGGGTTCGCTCACCAGGTGGTCGCGCATCAGATTGAGCGCATCGGTCTCGTCGAAGGGGGGACGGCCCGTGGCGAGCTCGTACAGCGTCGCGCCGAGCGCATAGAGGTCGGCGCGCTCATCCACCGCGCGGCCGGTGCGGCCCGTCTGCTCGGGAGCGAGGTACATGAAGGTGCCGACGATCTCGCCTTCCCTTGCGTCCTCCCCGCGCGGCCCGGCCGCGCAGGCCGTCACCGCATGATCGAAGTCGATCAGAACGGGCTCGCCAGCGGCCGAGAGAACGATGTTGGCCGGATTGATGTCCCGGTGGATGACGCCGGCCCGATGGACTCTGTCGAGTATGCGGGCGAGCTTCGCGGCCAACTCGACCGCCGCAGCCGGTTCGGCCGCCCCGGCGCGCAGCATGTGCGCGAGCGAGGTCCGCCCGCAGTCGCGCAGCAGCAGCGTGTCGCCCTCGCCCGTCGCGGGGGCGAGCTGCACCACGCCCGCGATGCCGGCAAGCCGTGCGAGGGTTTCGTGTTCGTTGCGCCGCCGCTGCGCCGCCTGCGCCCCTAGGTACTCCTTGCGAATCCAGCGTTCGCCGGCGCGGACGCCTCCGAGGCGCAGGACGCGCGTCGTCGTGCTGGCATGGAGAAGATCGCCCGGGCCTTCGGCGGCGGCGGGCCGCCTGGAGAGGGCCTGCGAGAAGGGGGGCATCGGCCTGCCGTCAGAGCAGCTTCGACGTCGCGACGACGATGCCGTCCTCGTCGGCGTAGACCCAGTCGCCGGGACGCACCGAGACGCCCGCGATGGTCACTGCCGCGTCGCGCTCGCCTTCGCCGTGCTTGCGCGAGCGCCGCGGCATCGCCGCCAGCGCGCGGATGCCCACCTTCACGGCCCGCAGCTCGGCGAGGTCGCGCACGGCGCCGTCCACGACGATTCCGGCCCATCCGTTGTCGGCGGCGGCCTTCGCGAGGTTGCCGCCCACGAGCGCGGCGCGCAGCGACGACCCGCCGTCGATCACGAGCACGCGGCCCTCGCCCGCGGTCTGCACGGCTTCGCGAACGCGGGAGTTGTCCTCGAAGCAGCGGATCGTGGCGACCGGCCCGCAAAAGCGCGAGACGCCGCCAAAGTCCGCGAAGACGGGCGCGAGCGCCGCCAGAACGGGCGGCTCGTCGTTCTCGTGCGCGTCGCAGAGGTCGCAGGTGCTGAAGCGCAGGGTGTCTGTCGTGTCGTTCATCGTCCGGTGACCTTTCGGATGGCGGGCTTGATGCTCTCCCGCCGCGCCGGCAACACGGCCGCATTCTCGCGCGGCATGTTGAGCACGATGGAAGTCGAGGTTTCCCCGAGGATACAGAACTTCGTCACGACCGCATCGAGGTGCTCGACGTCGATGACGGCGATCTCCAGCAGCCAGCTGTCCTCGCCGGTGACGTTGAAGGCGTTCACCACCTCGGGCGTCTGCTCGATCAGCTTGATCATGCGGGCGTAGTCCACGCGGCCCACCCGCACGACCGCGCGGATGCCGTAGCCGAGCCGCTGGTAGTCCACGATCGCCCGGTAGCCCTTCACGAAGCCGCTCATCTCGAGCTTGCGGACGCGCTCGGTGACCGCCGGCTGGCTCAGGTGGACACGGCGGCCGAGTTCGGCCATCGTGATGCGCGCGTCGCGCTGGAGCTCGGCGAGGATGCGCCCGTCGTGGGCGTCGATCTCCGGAACTTCGGTCGGCATTCGGTTCGGCCTTGAAAATGAAGGTGAAGACAGGCGAGAACCTTGAATCATCCATGGAACGGCCGAGCCGGGCAACCTACCATCGGGAAATGAACTCCGCCGCTCTCGGGGGCGCGACAGCGCGCCGCACCTCGCTCGTCGTCCCCGCCCTTCTCGCCGTCTACCTGATCTGGGGTTCGACCTACCTTGCGATCCGCTGGGCGCTCGTGAGCTTCGCGCCCTTCTTCCAGATGGGCACGCGCTTTCTCGCCGCCGGCGCCCTTCTCATGGCCTGGGCGATCTGCAGGCGCTCGCCGATGCCGACGCTCGCCGAGTGGCGCAATGCGCTCGTGCTGGGCACGCTCATGCTGGGCGGCGGCTATGGGCTCACGGCCGTCGCCGAGCAAACCATCGGCTCCGGGCTGGTCGCGGCGTTCATCGCCGTGTCGCCGATCTGGATGTGCGGCTGGGGGCTTCTCTTCGGCCAGAGACCGACGCGCGGGGAACTCGCGGGCATCGCGGTCGGTGCCGTGGGCGTGCTCCTGCTCGTGCGAGGCGCGAGTTTTTCCGCCTCGCCCGGCGGCATGGCGTGCGTGGCCGCGGCCACGGTGCTCTGGACGCTCGGCTCGGTGCTGCAGGTGGCGAAGCTGCCGCTCGCCGCGGGAGCGATGGGATATGCGAGCGAAATGTTGTGCGGCGGCGCGATGTTGATGGTGTTTTCTCTCGCAACGGGTGAGCAGTTCGCGTGGCCGCCCGAGCCGCTCGCAGCGCTCGCGTGGGCCTATCTCCTCGTGTTCGGCTCGCTCCTGGGCTTCTCGGCCTACCTCTACCTGCTCGCGAACGCGAGCCCCGCGATGGCTTCGAGCTACGCGTTCGTGAACCCGGTGATCGCGCTTTTCCTCGGCGTCGCGCTCGGCGGCGAGGCGGTCCGCGGCGGAGAATGGATCGCCTGCGGCGTGATCCTCTCGGGCGTTTTTCTGATCTTCAGAGGGAAATCCGCTTCGGCGCCGCAGCGCGCAGCGCGCTGAAAAAGCAACATCTCCCAATGAAAAACACCCGCTTTCGCTTGGAAAGCGGGTGTTTTGGCTTTAGCATCCGCAGTGCCGATGGGTGCAGTTTTCCATTGGTGGTTCATCTGCAAACTTCTAGAAGGAAATTCGATCATGGCAACTGCAAAGAAAGCGGCGAAGAAAGCGCCTGCGAAGAAGGCTCCGGCCAAGAAGGCCGCGGCAAAGAAGGCGGCTCCGGCGAAGAAGGCGGCGGCGAAGAAGGCCCCGGCGAAGAAGGCGGCGCCCGCGAAGAAGGCGGCGGCGAAGAAGGCCGCGCCCGCGAAGAAGGCGGCGAAGAAGGCTCCGGCCAAGAAGCGCACGCCGAACGCGGCGTTCATGAAGCCACTCACCCCGAGCCCGCAACTCGCCGCCGTGGTGGGCACCGCCCCGCTGCCGCGCACCGAGATCGTGAGCAAGCTGTGGGCGTACATCAAGAAGAACAAGCTGCAGGACGCCGTCAACAAGCGCATGGTGAATGCCGACGCGAAGCTGAAGGAACTCTTCGGCAAGGCGCAGGTCTCCATGTTCGAGATGGCGGGCCTGATCGGCAAGCACGTCAAGTAAGCTGAGAGTCGCGCAACCGAGAGACAAGGCCGGTGGCGACACCGGCCTTTTTCTTTGCTCCGGTGGCGACACGAAGGAAACGCATGGACACCCTCGAACACCTCGCCCGCAAGGCCGCGCCTCGCTGCGACGCCTGGTCGCTGCGCGGCGTGACGGAATCCTCCGAACAGCTCACGGTCCGCAACGACGTGCCCGAGCCGCCCCAGCGCCAGCGCGACGCGGGCGCCATGGTGTCGGTCATCGAGCATGGCGCGCTCGGCTATGCGGCCACGAGCGACCTCACCGAAGGCGGCCTTCGCGCCGCGTTCGAAGCGGCTTTGCAACTCGCGCGCGCCGCGGTGGGCAAGTCGGTCGTCGATTACCGCGAAGTCGAGCTGCCGCACGCAAGCGGCCGCTGGCAGTCACCCAACGACCGGCCCGTGTCGCAGCTCACGCTGGCCGATCGTTTCGCGCTCATCGGGCGGGTCTGCGCGAGCGCGAAGGTCGACGACGCGATCGTGGACCGCACGGCGTCGCTGTGGACCACGCATACGGAACAGCTGATGGTGACGTCCTCGGGCGAGCGCATCGAGCAGGTGTGGGACCTCGTCGTGCCCAGCGTGACCGCGGTCGCCAGTGCCGGCGGCGACACGCAGAGCCGCTCTTCGGCCGGGCAGTACAACGGCTTTTGCCAGCAAGGCGGGCTCGAAGTGCTGGACCGCGCGGGATTCGCGGACGACGGCGCGCGCGTCGCGCGCGAGGCGCTCGAACTCGTGCATGCGCCCAACTGCCCGACCGGCGAGATGGACCTGCTTCTCATGCCCGACCAGATGATGCTGCAGATCCACGAGAGCATCGGCCACCCGCTCGAGCTCGACCGCATCCTGGGCGACGAACGCAACTTCGCGGGCACGAGCTTCGTCACGCTCGACATGTTCGGCAGCTTCCAGTACGGCAGCGCGCTTCTGAACGTCACCTACGACCCCGGCGTGCACGCGCAATTCGCGAGCTTCGGCTTCGACGACGAAGGCTCGCGTGCCGAGCGCCAGTGGATCATTCGGCAAGGCATCCTGCAGCGGCCGCTCGGCGGGGCGCTGTCGCAGGCGCGCGCGCGGCGCCTCGGCCACGACATCGCGGGCGTCGCGACCGCGCGCGCGTGCGGCTGGAACCGCCCGCCGATCGACCGCATGAGCAATCTCAACGTCGAGCCCGGAGACGCCACCCTCGAAGAGATGATCGCGAGCATCGACTACGGCGTGCAGATGCGCACCAACTCGTCCTGGAGCATCGACGATTCGCGCAACAAGTTCCAGTTCGGCTGCGAGTACGCGCGGATGATCCGGGGCGGCAAGCTCGCCGAAGTCGTGAAGCGGCCCAATTACCGCGGCATCTCGTCGCGCTTCTGGCGGTCGCTCTCGATGGTGGGCGATCGCGGCACTTTCGAAGTCATGGGCACGCCCTACTGCGGCAAGGGCGAGCCCAACCAGGTGATCCGCGTCGGCCACGCGGCGCCCGCCTGCAAGTTCAGCGGCGTCGCCGTGTTCGGAGGGGCGCAATGAACCGCGAGTACTTCGAGCATCTTGCCGAGGCCGTGTGCACCGTGCCGCCGGGCGCGCAACGCGCGAGCCTGCACTACGCCGCGGAGTCGACGGACTTCATTCGCTTCAACCAGGCGCGCGTGCGGCAGGCCACGCACGTCGAGCAGCATGGGGCCACCCTGTCTGTCGCGGCCGGCCGGCGGCAGGCAACCAGCACGGTCACCGTCACGGGCCACGCGGGCAACGACATCGCGGCGCTTCTGGCCGAACGCGAGCGGCTGCTTGCCGATCTCGCGCTCGTGCCCGACGACGATCATCTGCTGCTCCCCGACACGGTCGAGTCGACGAGTCACGATGCGACGGGGAAGCTCGCCTCGTCGCGCGAGGTCATCGAAGCGGCCACGCGCGAAGCCGCGGGCACCGACATGGTGGGGTGCTACTGGGGCGGGCCGGTGGTGCGCGCCTTCGCCGACAGCCGCGGGCAGCGCAACTGGCATCGCATCGAAAGCTTCCAGTTCGAATGGTGCCTGTATCGCGAAGCCGACCAGGCGGTGAAGTCGTCCTATGCGGGCACGCACTGGGACGATTCGGTCTTCGCTTCGAAGATGATCGCGGCACGCGAACAGCTGGGCCTGCTCGCCCTGCCTCGGCGCGAATTGCCTCCGGGCAGCTATCGTGCCTACCTGAGCCCCGTGGCCGTGGCGGACCTGCTCGCCACGCTGGCCTGGGGCGGCTTCGGGCTGAAGGACACGAAGACGGGCGTGAGCACGCTCGTGCGCATGCATCGCGGCGAAGCGCGGCTGCATCCATCGGTCGCGCTCACCGAAGCGGTGGCCGAGGGCATCGCACCGGGCTTTCAGGTGGACGGCTTCGTGAAGCCCGATGCCGTGCCGCTCGTGGCGGGCGGCCGCGTCGCGGGCAATCTCGTTTGCGCGCGCACCGCGAAGGAGTATGGCGTGCAGGCGAATGGCGCGCAGGCCCTCGAGGCACCCGATTCGCTCGCGATGGACACGGGCACGCTGGCATCCGCCGACGTGCTGCGCGCGCTCGGCACGGGCGTGTTCATCAGCAACCTGCACTACCTCAACTACAGCGACCGGCAGGCTTGCCGCATGACGGGCATGACGCGCTTTGCCTGCTTCTGGGTGGAAGCGGGTCGGCTCGTTGCGCCGATCGGTGTGATGCGGTTCGACGATTCGTTCCTGCGCATGTTCGGCGAGGGGCTCGTGGCGCTCACGAGCGAAGCCGAAGCGGTGCCGGACAACAGGACGTACGGGTCGCGGTATCTGGCCGGCGTGACCTGCCCTGGCGCGATCGTGGAGGGATTTCGGTTGACGCTTTGACCCCGCGTCTTCCCGCTCCGATTCCCATTCCCGCACTCACTCCCCGTCATTCCCGCATACACTAACCCCCCCCCCGTCAGTCCCGCGAAAGCGGGAATCCAGGGCGTTCCAGAAACCCTGGATTCCCGCTTTCGCGGGAATGACGGTGGAACGACGGCGAACGACAACCCCCGCACCCCCGCCCTCAGCCTACGCCTTCGACGCCGCCTTGCGGATCGCCGACAGCGTCGCCCGCGTCGTGATCACTTCCGGATCGAGCATCACCTCGATCAGCGTGCCTTCCTTGCGCTCCAGCGCCGCGACGAGCTGCGGCTCGAACTCGGCCGTCTTCGCGACACGCACCCCCGCATAGCCATACGCGCGCGCAAGCCCCACGAAATCCGGATTCGCAAGCTCGGTGCCGTAGACGTTCGCCGGGTACTCGCGCTCCTGATGCATGCGGATCGTGCCGTACATCCCGTTGTTCAGGAGCACGATGATCGACTTCGCGCCGTATTGGGACGCTGTCGCGAGTTCCTGTCCATTCATCAGGAAATCCCCGTCACCCGCGATCGTGAAAGCCGTGCGGCCCGACACGATGCTGGCGGCGATCCCCGCCGGCACGCCATAACCCATCGCCCCCACCGTCGGCGCGAGCTGCGTCTTCATCCCCTTCGCCAGACCGTGGTAGCGGAAGAAGCGATGCACCCACGACGCGAAGTTGCCCGCGCCGTTGGTGAGCACCGCGTCCTCGGGCAGATGCTTCTGCAAGGCCGCGACGATCGCCGGCATGTCGACGTCACCGGGCAGAGCCTGCGGCACGAGATTCGCCTCGTAGTCGGCGTGCGCGGCTTCGGTCCACGCGGTCCAGGGGACCTCCGTGGGCGCGGTGAGCACTTCGAGCGAACGCGCCGCCGCGTTCATCGTCGCGTTGATCGCGAGGTCGGCCTGGTACACGCGATTGAGTTCTTCGGCGCTCGCATGGATGTGCACGAGCTTTTGCCGCGCCTTGGGCGGCGTGAGCAGCGTGTAGCCGCCGGTCGTCATCTCGCCCAGGCGCGGACCGATCGCAAGGATGAGATCGCTTTGCCTCACGCGCTCGGCGAGCTTCGGATTGATTCCGATGCCCACGTCGCCCGCGTACAGCGCGTGGTGATTGTCGAACGTGTCCTGAAAGCGGAAGGCATTGCCCACCGGGAGCTTCCAGTTCTCCGCGAAGCGCTGCAGCGCCTGCGCCGCCTGCGGCGTCCAGCCGCCGCCGCCCGCGATCATGAACGGCTGCTTCGCCGCGAGCAGCAGTTCGCGCAAGGTCCGCAGCGACCCCGGGTCGCTCCACGCTTCGACCGGATCGACCCGCGCCAGCGGCCGCGCCGGCGTGGGCCGCGTCAACATGTCCTCGGGCAGCACCACGACGACCGGGCCCGGCCGGCCATTCATCGCAGTGGCGAATGCGCGCGCCACGTATTCGGGGATGCGGTCCGGCTCGTCGATGCGCTCGACGCGCTTGGCCATGCCCTTGGTGCTCGGGCCGAAGAAACTGTTGAAGTCGACCTCCTGGAAGGCTTCGCGGTCGCGCTGATCCGATGCCACGTCGCCGACGAAGAGGACCATCGGCGTGGAGTCCTGGAACGCCGTGTGCACGCCGATCGACGCATTGGTCGCGCCCGGCCCGCGCGTCACGAAGCACACACCGGGGCGGCCGCCGAGCTTGCCGTGCGCTTCGGCCATGAAGGCCGCGCCGCCTTCCTGCCGATTGACGACGAAGCGCACTTCCTCGCGGTAGCGGTGGAATCCGTCCAGCACCGCGAGGTAGCTTTCGCCCGGAACGCCGAAGGCATGCGTCACACCTTGCGCCACGAGACATTCGACAAGGAGATGGCCGGCTGGCTGCGTCATGAGGAGTGGTCCTGGTTCGTCGCGGAGCGACGCTTGACTTTATTAACCATACAGTGAATTATTCACTCATGGCGAGAGACCCCGGCACCGCCCCCGCCCCCGCCCCCGCCCCCGATGAGCGCCAGCGCGATGCGGACCGCTCGCAGGGCATCATCCTAGCAGCGGCCCGCGACGAATTCGCGGACCATGGGCTGGGCGGCGCGCGCATGGACCGCATCGCGGAGCGCGCGGGGCTCAACAAGCGGCTCATCTACTACTACTTCGAGGACAAGGAGAAGCTGTTCCAGGCCGTGCTGGAGCAGGCGTACCGGGACATCCGGGACCGCGAGCGCGAGCTGCACCTGCTCGATCTCGAGCCGCCGCAGGCGGTGCGGCGGCTCGTCGAATTCACGTGGAACTACTACCTCGAGCATCCCGAATTCCTCACGCTGCTCAACAGCGCGAACCTGCACAAGGCGCGCCACCTCGAGGGATCGCAGCGCGCGCGCGCACTCAATTCGCCGGTGATCGAGACGCTGGCGGAGATTCTCGAGCGCGGCCGCCGCTCGGGCGTGTTTCGCGGCGGGGTGGACCCGGTGCAGCTCTATGTCTCGATCGCGGGGCTTTCGTATTTCTATCTCTCCAACAGCCATACGCTGTCGGCGATCTTCGGGCGCGACCTGCTCGCGCCGAAGGCGCGCAGCGAACGGCTGTCGCATATGGTGGATGTGATCCTCGGGTATCTGCTGCGCAGTTGAGCGACTGAGGGGCGAGTGGCGGGCGAGTGACGGGCGCGTGCCCCTTGCGCATTTCCGGCCCCTCCCTATAATTCACCATCCAGTGAATTAAGGACCGCCCATGCCCACGCATCGCCTCGGACTCATCATGCACGGCGTCACCGGACGCATGGGCATGAATCAGCATCTTGTCCGCTCGATTCTTGCCATCCGCGCGCAAGGCGGCGTCGCGCTTTCGAACGGCGACAAGGTGATGCCCGACCCGATCCTCGTGGGCCGCAACGCCGACAAGATCGGCGCGCTCGCGAAAGCCCACGGCATCGAGCGCTGGACGACCGATCTCGACGCGGCGCTCACGAATGTGGAAGACACCGTGTTCTTCGACGCGGGCACGACGCAGATGCGCCCCGCCCTGCTCGCCCGCGCGATCCGTGCGGGCAAGCACGTCTACTGCGAAAAGCCGATCGCCACCCAGCTGAACGAAGCGGTGGAAGTTGCGCGGCTCGCCAAGGCAAGCGGCCTGAAGCACGGCGCCGTGCAGGACAAGCTCTTCCTGCCGGGCCTGCGCAAGCTCGACATGCTGCGGCGAGCGGGCTTCTTCGGCCGCATGCTGTCGCTGCGCCTCGAGTTCGGCTACTGGGTGTTCGAAGGCGACCTGCAGCCGATCCAGCGCCCGAGCTGGAACTACCGCGCCGAAGAAGGCGGCGGCATGATCCTCGACATGATGTGCCACTGGCGCTACGTGCTGGACAATTTGTTCGGCGAGGTGAAATCGATCTCCTGCCTGGGTGCCACGCACATTCCGCAGCGCTGGGACGAAAGCGGCAGACCGTACGAGGCGACGGCGGACGACGCGGCCTATGCCACCGCCGAACTCATCGGGCACGGCGGCGAGCCGGTGATCGCGCAGCTGAACATGTCGTGGGCCACGCGCGTGCGGCGCGACGATCTCGTCACGTTCCACGTCGACGGCACGCTCGGCTCGGCCGTCGCGGGTTTGCAGGAATGCCGTGCGCAGTCGCGCGTGACGACGCCCCGGCCGGTGTGGAATCCGGACGTGAAGCAGACGATGAACCTCTTCGACCAGTGGCAGGAGGTGCCCGATACGGAGGTGTACGACAACGGCTTCAAGATCCAGTGGGAACACTTCATCCGTCACGTCGTGGAGAACGCGCCGTACAAGTGGACGCTGGCAGAGGGCGCCAAGGGCGTTCAGTTCGTGGAAGCCGCGCTGCAAAGCTGGAAGGAACGCCGCTGGGTCGACCTGCCCAGGCTGGAGGTCTGAGATGGCGTTGTCGATCCGGCTTCCCGATGCGCAGGGCAGGCTCGAAACGTATGCCTTGCAAGGCCACGTCATCCCGGCGAAGCCGGGAATGCAGAGCACCTCCTCCGTCATTCCCCAGCAGATTTCCGTCAATCCCGCGCAGACTTCCGTCATTCCCGCGCAAGCGGGAATCCAGGGCGTCCCGACGTTCACCCGCATCGCCTACTCCGCCGCTCACGTCGTGGCCGACCCGACGGCCGCGATCGACCCCTGGCTCCAATGCGCAGTCGACTGGGACGCCACCATCGCGTACCGCCGACACCTGTGGTCACTCGGCCTCGGTGTCGCCGAAGCCATGGACACGGCGCAGCGCGGCATGGGCCTCGACTGGCCCACTTCCCTCGAGCTCATCCGCCGCTCGCTCGACGCCGCGCGCGACGTTCCGGGCGCGATGGTCGCAAGCGGATGCGGCACCGATCACCTCGCCCCCGACAACGCGCGCGACGTCGACGACGTGATCCGCGCTTACGAAGAACAGATGGCCGCCATCGAAAAGCTCGGCGGCAAGCTGATCGTCATGGCGAGCCGCGCGCTCGCGCGCGTGGCACGCACGCCGGCCGACTACGAGAAAGTCTACGACCGCATCCTCTCGCAGGCGCATGAGCCCGTGATCCTGCACTGGCTCGGCGACATGTTCGACCCGGCCCTCACCGGATACTGGGGCTCCAACGACGTGGACGCCGCGATGAACACCGCGCTCGGCATCATCGCCGCGCATCGCGACAAGGTGGACGGCATCAAGATCTCGCTGCTCGACAAAGGCAAGGAAATCGCGATGCGCCGGCGCCTGCCGCCGGGCGTGCGCATGTACACGGGCGACGACTTCAACTACGCCGAGCTGATCGCGGGCGACGGCTTCGGCAGCGAACCCACGCACGGCAAGAGCGACGCCCTCCTCGGCATCTTCGATGCGATCGCACCGGCCGCCAGCGCGGCACTGAGTGAACTCGCGAATGGAAATATCGAACGCTTCCACGCGATCCTCGGCCCCACCGTGCCGCTGTCGCGCCACATCTTTGCCGCGCCGACGCGCTTTTACAAGACGGGCGTCGTGTTCATGGCGTGGCTGAACGGCCACCAGTCGCACTTCACGATGGTGGGCGGGCAGCAAAGCACGCGCAGCCTGCCGCATTTCGCCGAGCTCTTCCGGCTGGCCGATGCCGCGAACGTGCTCGAACAGCCCGAGCTCGCGGTGAGGCGCATGAAGACGCTGCTCGCGCTGCACGGGATCGAGTGATTGCGCACATGAGAGATTTTTCGCGGGACCATCGCTGGCTTTCGATCAACACGGCCACGATCCGCAAGAGCCGCGGCGCGGACCTGCCGCTTTCGGAGATCATCGAAGCGTGCGTCGCACGGGGCATCCGTGCGATATCGCCGTGGCGCGATCAGGTGCAGGCGGCGGGACTCGCGAACATCTCGAAGCTCGTTCGCGCGCATGGCCTGGAACTCTCGGGCTATTGCCGCGGCGGCATGTTTCCCGCGGCCGATGCTGCCGGGCTGAAGGCGGCGCGGGACGACAACCGCCGCGCGGTGGACGAGGCCTGCGAATTGAATGCGCGTTGCCTGGTTCTCGTTGTCGGCGGTCTGCCGGGCGCGCTGCAGGGCCAGGCCGCGCACAAGGACATCGCGCTTGCGCGCGGGCAGGTGCGCGATGGCATCGCCGAATTGCTCGACTATGCGCGCGAGCGCAAGATGCCGCTTGCGATCGAGCCGTTGCACCCGATGTACGCGGCCGATCGCGCGTGCGTGAACACGATGGAGCAGGCGCTTGATCTGTGCGATGTGCTCGATCCGCACCGAAGCGGCGACCTGGGTGTCGCGGTCGACGTCTATCACGTGTGGTGGGACCCGAAGCTCGAAGCGCAGATTGAGCGTGCCGGCCGCGAACGGATTCTGGCGTTCCACGTGTGCGACTGGCTCACGCCCACGACCGATCTGCTCAACGACCGCGGAATGATGGGTGACGGCGTGATCGATATCCCGCGGATTCGCGGGTGGGTCGAAGCGCAGGGCTTCGCGGGGTACAGCGAGGTGGAAATCTTCTCGACGGGCAACTGGTGGCTGCGCGACGCGGGGGAAACGCTCGACACGTGCATCGCGCGGCATCGCAAGGCCGTGTGAGGCCGTGTGAGGCCGCGCTGCTTATGTTCGCTCGCCTGATGGATCCAGTTCGAACGCCGGATAGGGCTCGCCATTCGCCATGATTTCCCAGGCGAGGCGCACAGGTGCCCCGACCATCGCGGCGGCATGAGGGCCCAGAAGCTTTCCCGCAATCCTCACGCCTTCCTCGAGCGTGACCGTGACGATGCATTGCCGCTCGGCCGGATTCGCGCGGCTTGGCGCAACGATCGTGAAGGCGGCGACGTGTCCGCGGCCGCTGACCTGCGCCCACTCGAGCCGGCGCGACCCGGTGAAGATGCTCACCGGCCTGGGGGGATGCTGGAAACGCCTGGTGTCGCTGCAGACCTGCAGCACGAGCCGACGCTCGCGCACCCCGTCCCAGAACGGTTGCGTGTCCATGTATCGAAGCGATGGCTGCGGCACTCCCATCAGATCGCCTCCAGGATCATCGCGGCGCTGCTGAACCAGTTGCGCGCGAACATGATTCCGCCGATGCCCGTCACGAGCGCGCGACCGGGGCTCCTCACCTGCCTTGCGCCGCCTTCGCCATAGATCTGCCGCAACGCTTCCGTCACCTGGATGCCGCCACCCGCGAGCCCTGGCTGGCCGCACGAGATCTGGCCTCCTCCAGTGTTCAGGGGAAGAGCGCCGGAATGCGAGAGGTCCGTGCGCGCCACGAACCGCGCGCCGTCGCCCGGCGCGCAAAAGCCGAAGGCCTCCAGCTGCAGCAGCACGGCGATCGTGAAGTCGTCGTAGGGCTGGAAGTGGCCGATGTCGCCCGGACCCAAACCGGACTTCTGCCAGAGCCGCGCCGAGATGGCCTGGAACCCGTTCGCCAGGATGTCCGGCGTCTGGTCGGTGGGACGGAAGTTCGTCAGCTCCGCATACCCCCGGCTGCGGGCGAGCTTGTCCAGCCCATAGGCTCGCGCGCGATCGGCCGTGGTCACGATGCACGCGTTCGCCCCGTCGCACGGCATGACGCAGTCGAGCATTCGCAGCGGCTCGGCGATCATTCGCGAGTCGAGGTATGCGGCCATCGTGAGCGGCTTGCGCAATTTCGCCAGGGCGTTTTCGTTCAGGACGGCGTGGGCTCGCTGCGTGATTGCGATCTTGCCGAGCGCCTCGTCGCAAGGACCGAAACGATGCGCGCGATCGCTCATCATCAGGCCGAAAACCGTCGGCGGACTGGAAATCGGAACCGGGGCTTCGAACTCGTGCCGATAGCCGCGCGCCGGCTCACGGGCAAAGCTGGAAGGCGCATCCGCCGAGAGGACCACGGCCACCGAGCATTCGCCTTCGCGGACCGCGGCGATCGCGCGCGCGAGCCCCGCTACCGCCGAGCATCCGCCCATGCCGCTCGTGTGCAGCCAGCTGGTGGACAAGCCCAGCATGTCGGCCACGCACTGCGCATAGAAAGGATTCAACTCCACCAGCGCGCTGGACACCGACAAGCCGTCGATGTCGGCGGTGGGAATTCCCGTGCGCTCCAGCAGCCCCGCGAACACCTCGGCCGCCAGTTCGTAGACGTTCAAGCCGCTGTTGTGCCGAACGGGGGTTTCGGCGTAGCCGGCGATCACCGGTTCGTTGTTGGGGTGGGTCGAATTCATCTCGGGATTCATCCGGCTCAGGGCTCCGCGGCGAACAGCACGCACCAGGAGTTCTCGGGCACGCCGATCTGCACGAGGCTGTGGCGCCCGCCGCTTTCGACCTGCCGCTCGCCCGCGCGGCCCATGGCCTGCAGGGCCCCTTCGCGAAGGTGTCCGATGCCGTGGAGCCGGCCTTCTCCCAGGCTGCCGCCGAACGTGTTCAGGGGAAGCTTGCCGCCCAGCTCGATCGCGCCGTCCTGGATGAACTTCCACGCCTGCCCTGGTTCGCAGATGCCCAGATGTTCGAGCCAGTGCAGGATGAACATCCCGTACCCGTCGTAGATCTGCGCCACCGGCAGGCGCCCTGCGTCGAGCTCGTTGTCACTCAGCACGCCGCGAATGGAATCCTGCATGCAGCATGCCTTGACGTGCGCGAGCGGGCGCCCCAGCGCCTTGCCCATCTCGGCGCTCACCATCAGCAACGCGCCGGCGCCGCACACTGGCATGTCGACGTCCAGGAGCGACATGGGCTCGCAGAACCACGGCGCGGCGATGTATTCGTCCCGGCTGAGCGCGCGATCGCGCCAGATGGCCACCGGATTTTTCGCTGCATGGTTGCGAGCCATGCGCACGATGGGGTACAGGTCTTCGCGGCGCGCGCCGTGGTCGTGCATGTACCGCTTCAGCCAGAACGCGCGCTGCATTCCCAGGCCAAGCCCGTACGGCAGCCTGAACTGCGGCGGCCCGCCGATGCTTTCGATACGCTGGTCGGAATATCGGCTCGCGCTGTCGTTGTAGTGCGCCTTCACGATCAGTACGCAGCGGCACGCGCCCGACGCGATCGCGTGCGTTGCGGCGGCCACCATGCTTCCCGACATGAGATCGGTGTCGAGACGGAACTCGAGACCTTTCAGCCCGAGCGCCTCTTCCAGGATGAACATCGACACGTCGTCCACGCCGTCGTCGTGACGCGCCGCCCGGTTGGGCGCCGCCGCGCAGGTGACGATGCCGTCGATGTCCGGCGTCGCGACGCCCGCATCGGCCATCGCGTCCACCGCCGCGTCGAGGGCAAACTTCAGCGCGGTGTGATCGGACCGTCTGACGATCTGCGAGTAGCCCACGCCGGCGACCGCGGCTGTCGTCCCTTTCATGAGGCCAGCCTGAACTGCGGGACGACGACGCCGTCTTCGCGGGATTCGAACACGACCTCGACTGGCGCGCCGATCCGCAGGTCGGCGGCACGCGCACCGACGATGTTGGCCGGCAACAGGAGATCCGCCTGTTCCTCGAGCTGGACCTGCGCCACCGCGTACGGAGGCGAGAAGCCCCCGACGAGATCCGTGTGGACGACGCAGAACGAGTCGATCGTGCCTCGCCCGCTCATCGCGGCCCATGCCAGTTTTTCGGACAGGCAATATTTGCAGCGCGGCAGCGGTGGAAAGCAAATGCGGCCACAGTCTTCGCATCGGGGAAGCAACAGCTTGCCCGCCTTGGCCCCGCTCCAGTACGCCGCGGTGTTGCCATCGGGCCGAGGCGCCGGCTTGCGACCGCTTTGCATCAGGCTTCCGGCGGGCCGGCGCTCATCACCGGGCCTCCCGGCTTGCCGGCAAGCGTCACGTAATCCTTCCACGACTCACCGGGCTTCAGGCTCAGCGAGAACGAGCGAAGTGCATACGACGAGGGATCGCGCGAAGCGGCCGGCGGCTTGCCGTGTTCGCCCAGCTGGGTCGCCGCGTCGATCAGGCGCCTGTGCACCCGCACGATTCCGGCGTCGGTCGTCCCGAGGTGCTGGCGCGAGCGGTCCACGATGGGGTCGAGGCCGCTTTGCACCGCGCTGTCCTGAGCCCAGAGCGCCGGGATGCCGCTGAATCTGCGCGTGCGCTGCTCTTCCCAGTCGATGCCGAAATCGTTGTGGCGGCTGAAACGGGGCCAGTATCTGTCGTAAGGCTGGCCGACGCGCCGCTCGAGACCATTGGGTGTCCCATGGCCCGAGTCCCGGCCCTTGTAGCCATTGGCGTAGATGTCCCGCGATTTCGGGTCCAGCGGCTTGTTCGGGTCGTAGCTGTACATGAAGACCAGCGTGTGTTCGTCATCCATGGGGACCCAAGCCTGGCCGCTCAGCGTGTCCTCGAACGGCGCAACCAGCGTGTAGAAAGGCATGAGGAACTGCGTGATCCGCCAGTAGGACAGATCATCGAGCTGCCGCAAGGTGGCGATCGAAACGCCGGCGGGCGAATCGACGAGTTCATGCCGCGGCTGTTTCACGCGGGAGAGCATCGTCGACCGGCTGAGGACCGACGTCCCCTGCTTGTCGACGCGGCCATGGAGGATGGCGGCGTGCGCGCTATCGATCGAACCCTCCAGCGCCTGGACCCAGTTGCACTCTTGCACACGAAGCGAGAAATGAATGTTCTCCTGCGGCACACCCATCCATTCGAAATCGGGCAAGCCGGGCGCCTGCCCCTGCGCGCCCATCCAGACCCAGATCGCCTGGCCTTTTTCGATCGCCTCGTACGCATGCAAGCGCACATTTGCCATGATCTTCGCAGCGGCTTCTTCCGTCGGCAGGTCCACGCAGGCACCGGTAACGTCGAACTTCCAGCCGTGAT
The DNA here is from genome assembly GCF_035548915.1 of Ramlibacter sp. Classification (GTDB taxonomy): domain Bacteria; phylum Pseudomonadota; class Gammaproteobacteria; order Burkholderiales; family Burkholderiaceae_C; genus Ramlibacter. The sequence goes on from NZ_DASZSE010000050.1 coordinate 128,507, forward strand.
AGACGCAGCGCAGCCCGCCTTCTTCGTTGCGGCCGTAGTACAACGGCGCGCTGCGGTGCGGGCAGGCCGGCGATACCACGCCCACGCGGCCGCTGCTGTCGCGAAAAGCCAGCAGGTCCTCGCCGAGCAGCCGGATCCGCACGGGCGGGCCATCCGCCACGAGCGCCGACGACGTGAGGGCCGGGATCCAGTAGTTGCGAAGCAGGGAGCCCATCGGCGTGCCCGCGCCGACCCGGGTGAGCAATTCATTCTGCTGCGGCGTCATCGCGGCTCTTCCTGCGCGGACCGGCGCACAGCGCCTCGGCCCAGCAAATCGTCGATCTCCTGCTGCGCGAACCCATACTCGGCGAGAAGGCCCACGGTGTGCTCGCCCAGGAACGGAGCCCGCGTCGGCACATGCGAAGGCGTGTCGCTCATCTTCACCGGCGTGTTGACGAGCGTGAGTGGCTTTGCCCCTTTTCCCATGGACTCGACTTCGACCAGCATTTCGCGCCGCTGGAAATGCCGGTCGGCGAAGATGTCTTCCGCCGTGTTCACCGAGCCAAAGGGAATGATCCCGCCCAATGCCTCGGCCAGCTGCTTTTTCGTCTGCCCCCGGGTCCACTCGGTCACCTGCGCATTGACGAAATCGCGCTGCGCGCTGCGCTGCGAATCGGTTTGCAGGTCGGGGCGTGTGCCCAGCTCCGGCTTGCCGATGATCTGCGCCAGTTTTTGCCAGAACCCCGAGGACACACAGGCGATCGACACCCAGCCGTCCGCCGCGCGGTACAGGCCATAGGGGCAGAAGAACGGATGGAAATTCCCTTCGGGCTTCGGGCTCCTGCCCGACAGCTGGTAGTGATAGACGACCCTCTCGCTGATGGCGAGGATCGCATCGGTCATGCACACGTCGACGAACTGGCCTTTGCCCGTCCGCGTCGCCTGGTGCAGCGCCGCGAGGATCCCGAACGCGAGGTAGATGCCCGGCAGCGTGTCGCCGATCCCCGGTCCGACCTTCGTCGGCGTACCGTCGGGGTCGCCCGTGATGCTGAGCAGTCCCCCGGTGCTCTGCGCGATGATGTCGAAGCATGGCCACTCGGAATACGGCGACTCGCCGCTTCGCGTGTCGCCGAACCCGCGCACCGCCGCATAGACAAGGCGCGGGTTGATCTCGCGCAACTGCTCGTAGCCAAGGCCGAGGCGCTCCATCACGCCGAGCCGGAAGTTCTCGACCAGCACGTCGGCGCCCGCGACCATGCGCCGGAGCACCTCCTTGCCTTCGTCTCGCCGCAGGTCGAGCGCGAGGCTGCGCTTGTTCCGGTTGATACTCTGGAAGTACAGGCTGTACTGGCCGTCGTCGCCTTCGTTCACGCCGGGCGGAAGCCCGAAGGCCCTGGCTTGATCGCCCTCGAAGGGTTCGACCTTCGCCACGTCGGCGCCGTGGTCGGAGAGCAGTTGCGTACAGAAAGGGCCGGCGAGAAACCGCGTGAGGTCCAGGACCTTCACCCCTGCGAGCGCGTTCACGGATGGCTTCATGTCAATCGAACTTGATGCCCGCGGACCGCACGACCGAACCGTACATCTCGATCTCGCTGCGCATGCGCGCCTCGGTCGCCGCCGCCGTCGAAGGAATGATCTCGGCGCCCAGGCCCATCACTCTCTCGCGCACGTCCGGCATCGTGAAGATGCGAGACACTTCCGTTTGCAGCCTCGCCAGCACCTCGGCCGGAACGCCGGCGGGGGCGAACATCGACAGCCACAGGGACGTTTCGAAATTCGGCAGGCCGCTCTCCGCCATCGTCGGCAGGTCGGGCATCTGCGGCACGCGCTGCGGCGTGGTCACCGCGATGCCCCGCACGCGCCCGGAGCGCAAGTGCGGCGCGATGGAGACGATGTCGAACAAGGCCATCTGCACGACGCCGCCGATGAGGGCGGTGGAAAGTTCGCCCCCACCCTTGTACGGGATGGGCTGGGCATGGAGGCCCGTCTTCTGCAGGAAAAGCGCCGTCGCCACATACGCCGACGGAGCGGACCATGCGTAGTTGATCTTGCCCTCGTTGGCGCGGGCCCACGCGATGAACTCCTTCAGGTTCTTCGCCGGCACGTCCGGATGCACAACGAGCACGAGCGGCGTTTGGATCTGCGGCCCGAACGGCACGAAGTTCTTCAGCGGGTCGTACGGCAGCTTCATCCGCGCGGCGGGAAACATGACCATCGCGCCCGTGCCGTTCAGGGTGAGCGTGTGGCCATCGGCGGGCGAATTCATCACGGCTTCCAGCGCGATGACGGAATTCGCGCCCGGCTTGTTCTCGACGATGACCGGCTGGCCCAGCGACTCCTGCAGCTTGGCGGCGACGATGCGCATGAGCACATCGTTCGCGCCGCCTGCGCCGTAGCCGACGATGATCCTCACGACCTTGCTGGGATAGGCGGCGCCTGCGTTGCCCGATCCTTGCGCAAAGGCCGGAAGCGCGGCCGTCGAGAAGAGCCAGGCCGTGACTTGTCGTCTGCGGAATTTCATGAATGTCTCCATCTTGGGTTGAGTATTTCAGGCGCCCTCGGGTCGATCAATCTTGATTGCGTAGTCAACGGACGCCGCCCGCAGGGCTTGGTCAGGAACTGCCCCACAGGTCTGCGGATTTCGAGAGCAGACGATTCCTGAGGACCAGCTTGTCGACCTTGCCGTTGGCCGACTTCGGGATTTCCTCGAACACGATCCGCTTCGGGCATTCAGGCTTGCTCAATCGCAGCTGGCAGAACTTGATCAGCTCGAGCTCCGAAGGCGCGGCGCCCGCACCGACCTCCACCATGGCGACGACGGCCTCGCCCCATTCGGGGTGAGGAACGCCGACGACGGCGGCTTCGTGAACGCTCGCGTGCGAATGAAGGACAGCCTCCACCGCCGAAGGAAAGACATTGACACCGCCCGTGATGATCAGGAACTTCTTGCGATCCAGCAGATAGAGGTATCCGTCGGCGTCCAGCCGGCCGATGTCGTTGGTGCTGAGCCAGTCGCCGCGCATCACTTCCCGGGTCTGTTCCGGCAGATTCAGGTAACCCTTCATCAGCGAGGGACCCCGGATCCAGATTTCACCCGCGACGCCGGTCGCGACTTCCTCGGCGTTCTCGTTGCGTATGGATACTTCGTAGAGCACACCCGCGCGGCCCACCGAGCCGAGCAGCGCCGGCTGAACCTCGATCGCGCGGCGGTGATCCGCCGGCGTGAGCACGGTCACCCATCCTCCGGCTTCCGTGCATCCGTACGCCTGGAGCATCTCGCAACCGAAAACTTCCCATGCCTGCCTCACGAGCTCCTGCGACGCCGGCGCGGACCCGTAGGTGACCAGCCGCAGCGACGAGAGGTCGTAGCGGCACTCCCTTTGTCTTCGGATGGCGCGACGCATGACGGTCGGCAGAAACGACGCGACGGTCACGCGCAATCGCTGGATGTCTTCCAGGTAGCGGTCGATGCTGAACTCCCCTTCGGGCAGCACGTTGGCCAGCCCGTTCATGAGGCCCAGCACCAGCATGACGACCGTCACCCACGAAGACTGCGACGGGATGTAGACGATGTCATCGGGGCTCAGGCCGCGCACCAGCATCAGCTGCATCAGCATCGCGACGGTGCCCTCGTGCGATACGACGATTCCCTTCGGCGTGCCGGTCGTGCCGGACGTGTAGGTGTAGAAGAGCGCGTCGTCGCCGCGGACGGCCGGAAGGACCGGCGAGCGCGAGTGCGCCAGGTGCGACTCGTAGTCGTTCTCGAAGCCGTGCTGCCCACCGTACCCGATCACGTCGACCCGCAACGCTTCGAGATCCTTGCGGATGGATGCGATCGACTCCTCGAACCCCGCCTGCACGAGCAAGGCCTTGGCCTTGCAATCCTGGATCAGGGCAAGCAGCTCCAAGGCCGGGTACCTGCGGTTGAGGCCTACTCGGATGGCGCCGATCTTCATGCAGGCGAAGAAGTGCTCGTAGATTTCGAACCCTTCGAAGCCGATGATGGCGACCGCGTCGCCCTGGCCGATGCCGAGCGATTGCAGCATGCCGGCCACAGCGTCGGACCGGGAGTGCATCTGCGCCCATGTCCGCGAACGCGTGCCGTGGTAATAGGCCACCTTGTTCGGGAAGTTCCGGGCACAGCGCTCGATGAGCTCTCTCGGAAGCATCGCCTTCATTTGACGAACACCAGCTTGCCGTCGGCGCGGAAGTGCGCGCGCAGGCCCATGCCGATCACGAGGTCGTCGCGCAGGCAGGCGACGAGGTCGCCGCCTCCACCCGGCTTCATCACGGTGGACACCAGGATGGGTCCCTCTTCGAGCGCGACTTCGGCCACGTTGTAGGGCGCCGCGAATTCTTCCGCGTAGGTGATGTGATAGACGGTGAAAGAATGCAGCGTCGCCTTCCCGCTGGCCGCAATCCACGCGGGTTCGCGCCCCGGCAGTCCTTGCACCACGCGCTGCCGATAGCCCAGCGCCTCGCCGGTGTCCGGGTCGGTCGCGATCCGCAGTTCGCGAGCCTCGATGAACGAACGGAAGCGCGTGGACCAGTCGGGCGCGGCCGCGATGCCTGGATCCTTCATGCAAGCTCCTTGGACGGGCTCAGGACAAGCGCGGCGTGATAGTCCAGACATCCGCCGACGCCGGTAGCGAGGACGACTTCGTGGCGGGCGGCCTGCCTTTTCCCGGCCGTGCCTCGCGCCTGGAGGACCGCCTCCGACAGCGGTGTCATCCCCTGAAGGTAGAACCCCGACAAGTGGCCGCCCCCGGTATTGAGCGGAAGGTCGCCGCCCGGCCGCGTGCGGCCCGATCGCAGCAAGTCGGCGGCCCCGCCTCGTTCGCACAGGCCGTACTCCTCCATGGCCAGCATGCCAAGGTACGAGAAAGCGTCGTACAGCTGCGCCACCTGCACGTCGGCCGGCCGGATGCCGGCCGTTCTGTATGCCTCTCTTGCGGCCAGCTCGGCACCGGTGCGGGTGGACCTGTCCGTGTTGTTCAGACCCGTGCGTGCAAGATGCCCCTGACCCATCCCATGGACGTAGACAGGATGCGCCGACGACATCGAGTCGGCACGACCCACGATGAGCGCGACGGCCCCATTCACCGGATACGCGCAATCGAACGCGCGCAACGGCTCCGCGATGTAGGGCGCGGCCAGGTAGTCGGCCAAGGCGAGCGGGTCGTGGAACGCAGCACGCTCGTCGAGACATGCCCACTCGCGGCATGAAATGGCGTACGCGCCGAAATCCTCCTCCGCGGCGCCGTACAGGTGCATGTAGCGGCGCGCGGCCATCGCGTGAGGGCCGGCCGCGGCATACAGCCCGTATTCGGACTCCCAGCCGGCGATGCCTGTGAGGGACATGACCCGCCGGAACGCACTGGCGCCGGTGGGTGACGCTGGCTTGAGCGGCGCATCGGCGAACACGCAGGCCACCGTCGTGGCCATCCCCGCGCGCACCGCGAGGCACGCCGACTGGACCAGCTGGATCGCACTGGTCCCCTCCCCTTCCAGCGTGTTGAGCAGGCGCAGCCCGTCGAGCCCGAGGTCGTCACGCAATGCCATCGGCAGATCGCCATACGGCGCCGAGGAACTGCGCGATATCAACAGGCCATCGATCTGCGCCAGGCCCAGTCCTGCATCGGCCGCAGCGGCACACACTGCCTGCACCGCCAGCGCCCTCGCGGTGCCGATCGGGCGCCGGGACAACTCGCTGAAGCCCAGACCGGTGATGGCGCAGGACGAAAGCGGATTCATCGACTACAGGATGAAAGCCATGCTGCGCACGGGACCCGACCCCGTGACGAGCATCGCCTTCTTGAAGAACATGGCCAGGCTGCCGTCCTGGCGCCGCCTCAGGCGGTGTTCGGCCCGGCCCGGCCAGACTTCCAGCCCGCGGCCGGATTGCTTCGCAAGCTCGTACAGCACGAAGTTGGAGAAGACATGCAGGTCGCCTTGCGACGTTTGCGCGACCTCGATGTTGGAAATCATCCGCCGCATTGCCGATGCGGGCTTCTGCGACAGGCGATTGCCGGTGTCGAGCTGCTTGATCCGGTTGGCAAGCCGCGCGCGGTTGTCGTAGGTGATCGACAAGTCCTTGCTCGGGTCGAAGTCTCCCTCGCCGAGCGGAATCCAGTAGATCATGTCGTCCTCGACGAGCGCTTCCCATTCGCGATAGCGGGATTCATCCGCCAGCCGCGCCTCCCGAAAGAGAAATTGCTCGACCTCGTGAAACAGCTCGGCGCCAACGCCGGTTTCGGCTCGCGCGTCTTCCGTCATGCCTTCATTACCTTTTGGTACTGGCGCCAGAATGCACGCGTGCTCGTCTCATCGGTGGCGTACCCCGTCCTGATGCCCTGTGCTTCTTCCTCGCGGTTCAGGCCGCGGCTCAGGTCGAGCCAGCCCGCGCGGCCGCGTCCGGCCGATTGCAGGCGCTCGAAGATGACCGCATCGTCGGCCAGCAGGAAGGACGACGGACCCAGCGCGCCCTCGGATTGCCGCAGCGCGCGAGCGTTCATCGACGCATCGGCGCCCTCGAACAGCATGGCTGTGTGCCACTGGACCGATTCGTCCGCCGAGATCGGCTGGAAGATCACGATGTTCGCCTCGCCGATGAACAGGTTGGGAAAGATCGTGACGTGCGGCGCGCCTTCGAGCATGAGCCGGTGCGCGCGCTCCTTGCCGTACGCGAGCTCCATCGCTTCGACATAGCCCGGCAACTTCTCGGCGCTCGATCCGAGCCATTCGAGAATCTTCTTGTACCGCGGGACGAAATTGACTTCGCCGTGCCCGTTGCCAAGGTCCCTCGACTCGGCCACGCGCTCGCGCTCGGGTGCGGCGGTCACGTCGTACTGCGTGCGAAAAGTCTGCAGGAACGACGCGTGGACCACCGGCGTGTGGTAGCCGTCGGTCGCGTTTTCAAGCAGCGATTTCCAGTTGCCGCGGATCGCATGGCGTGCCCACCCCGCGCAGAGCGAAATCCTTCCCGTCGGCGACTGGTCGGCTGCGCGGTCGATCATCGCCGCCGCATGCCCCAGATGGGCCGGCAACGATCCGGCGCCGGCGTCGAAGCTCGCAAAGACGAATCCGCGATAGCTGTCGACAAGCGCGGGCCCCTGGAGATGGAACTCTTCCTTCGGCTTGCAAAAACCGTTGGGGCGAGGGACGGCGAGCAACTCGCCGTCCAGCGAGAAAGACCACGCGTGGTATTGGCACGTCAGGACTCGCGCGTTCCCCTTTTCCGTCGGGCAGATCCGGTTGCCCCTGTGGGTGCACCGGTTCGAGAGCACGCGCACCACGCCTGCCTGGTTGCGGACCATGACGACTTCTTCGAGGCCGATGAAGCGGCAGACGTAGTCACCGGGATTGGGGATTTCCGACTCGTGGCCAACGAATACCCAACCGCCATAGAAGATTCGCTGCATTTCGTCGTCGAAAACCACCGGGTCGCAATACAGGCTGGCGTGCACACGATCGTGCTCGATCAGGGCGCCATAGCCGGTTGCGCGGCGTTCCTTCGGCGGCGTCACGATGCTCCCAGGAGTCAGGTCCATGATGGGTTCAGCGCTGGGGTTCGAGTTTCGATTCGGCCATGATCCGCCGGAAACTTTCCACTTCGGCGGCCGCCCCCTTCCGCGCCGCGTCGAGGCTCCTGTCGCTCGGCGTCAGTTGGAGCCTGGCGAGCATCGCCGCCGCATCCGGGGCCGCCATGACGGCGGCCGCGTCCTCATGGATCTTTTTCTGCAGTGCCTGGTTCATGTCGGGTGGGCCGACAAGGAAGTACCGGATGCCGAAAGAGAAATCCTGCACGCCGCTTTCCGCGAAGGTCGGCAGGTCCTTCGCGGCCGGATTCCGCTCGGCGGACGTGATGGCGATGATCTTCACTTTCGGAACCAGCGCGAGGGCGCTCGAAAGCGACACCATGGCGATGTCGAGGTGACTGCCCGCCAGCGCATTCAGGATGTCGGATTCACCCTTGTAAGCCGCCTGGGTGAACTTGATTCCGTTCCTCAGGCCGAAGATCACCATCCGCACGTGGGAATCTCCACCCATTCCGAGAAGGCCGAGGCTGGTCCGGCCTTCCTGCTGCTTTGCATAAGCGATCAGTTCGCGCACATCCTTGGCGGGAAGATCCGGCCTGGCTACGAGTGCGTAGCCAGCCTCGCCCAACTGCAGGAGCGGCGTCAGTGCGGTCGGCTCGTAGTTCAGGCTCGTGTAATAGAGCTTGCGCGTGAAAGTCGCATGCATCGCGAGATGCAGCGTGTAGCCATCCGGCGGCGAATGGGCGACCTTGGCCGTACCTATGGTCTGCCCTGCGCCCGGAATGTTTTCGACGACCACCGGCTGACCCCACCGTTTCGAAAGGCCGTCGCCCAGGAACCGGGCAAGGCTGTCCGTCTGGCCTCCGGGCGGCGCGCTGACCACGATCTTCACCGCGCGCGTCGGGAACGGGTCCTGCGCATGCGCCGCGGTGGCAGCGATGGCGACGGACGCGAGGATGGCCGCAACGCGCGCGCCTTGCCGTGAGAATTGGATCATCGAACCGAGGCGCATGATGTGTCTCCGTCTGGAAAAAAAAGAGTGAAGTCGACGGCACGCATGCCGTCGCCGCGCAATGCGCAGGCGTATTTCTTCGCTCGACAGCGCACGCTCAGGCGGCTACCGCGAGCTCGGCGAAACCGAGCCCCGTCACCCACGGCGCCACGGGCTCGTACGCCAGAACGCGGCTTTCAAGCCGGGGGACGGCCGCCATCGCCACGATCCAGTTGCGCACTTCAAGCGCGCCGTTGCCTGCCTCATCGACGATCTCCTTGTCCGAAAGATTGGCGAGCTCGTCGATGTCGTTTTCTTCCACCAGCTTGAGCACGCGAGCGTCGAACTCCGGGTTGATCTTGCCCATGTCCGCCATCCCCACCCAGTGGCTGATCCCGCCCGTGCCGAGCATGACCACCCGCTCGTCCCCGGGCCATTGGGCGATCGCGCGACCGATCATGCCGCCGAGTTCCTTGCAGCGCCTGCCCTGGATGAACGGCGTCATGCCGCACGAGACGTAGATGGGAACGCAACGAACCGGCTTCGGCACGCAGAGGTGCAACGGGACCATGGTCGAGTGGTCCAGGACCATCGATTTCGCGACCGCCCAGTCGAAGCCGTTCTCGAAGCCGAAATTCATGATGTGTTCGGCGAGTGGCATGTGGTTGGCGACATGCCGACGCTCGATGCCGAGCCAAGGCTCGATCGGCCCTTCGAGATCCCCGATGCCGATCAGGATCCGCGGGTGGCAATTCGGCGCGAACATCGCGCAGTGATCGTCGCCGATCACGACGACCGTGTCCGCCTCCAGCGCCTCGATGCGGTCGTGCACGGTGCGAAACGCGTCGAGCACCCTTTCCGCCTGCTCCGCGGAGGCCGCCCGAGGTGACGCTGTGATGAGCGGGTCATGAGGCACGCAGAAGCCCCCGACGATGGATGCCATGGTCTATCCCTTCAGTTCGCGCAGGTAGTCGGAAACCTTGTCGCGCCCCTGCAGTGCCGAAAACGCCCGCATCGCGAGCATGTGATTGAGGCCCCGGTCGGTCAGCTCGCGAAAACGCAGGCCCAGGACCATTTGCGCTTCTTCGGCCTCGAGGGGATACGAGGCAAGGAACTTCGCGGGGTCGGCCTTGTAAGCGGCAGCGATCGCCGGCGACGAAGCTATTTCGTACAGGACGCGTTCGACGGTATGGATGCTCATGATGGGGCGCCCGTTCTCGCGGCGTGCGTCGCGGCGGCCAGCGTTTCGCACATGAGCTCGAGCCGGTCGTTGCCCCACCACATGTCATCGCCCACCTGCATGGTCGGCACACCGAACACGCCTCGGGCATGGGCATTTTCGTTCGAATCGTTCAGCAACTTCGACGATTCGTCCGACGCAACGAAACGCAGAAACTCCGCCCGGTCCCAGCCCAGCGACTGCGCGACATGGCCGAGGACCTCGTCGCTGCTCATGTCGCCGCCCTGCCCATAGACCTCCCGCCACAACCGTGTGACATAACCTCCGGCCGCGGAGCGTTGCGCGGCGTAGAACACCCCCCGGTTCGCACGCGATGAGTCATATGACACAAGGGGGACGAGGGTCACACCGTATTTACGGGCCCAGCGCTGCATGTCGGCACGGGCGTACTTGAGCTTGAGCGGCATGTCGCGCGTCGCGGGCCCGGTGTTGTTCGCCTTTTTCTTGATCCAGGCCAGGTCGACAACGTGGTAGGCCAGCTCGTGGCCGAGAGCGCGCGCGAGTTCCGGCAGGCGCTGGTGCGCGAGGTAGGCGTAAGGGCTCAGGAAGTCGAAGTAGAAGTCGATCATGCGGGCACCGTCTCAACCGGCGTACCGCGCCGCATGCTGTGCCCAGAGCCGCCCTGCCTCTTCGGCTCCCTTGAGGTAATCGGGAGGAACGAGGTGATATGGCGGGCGGCAGGGGCCCGCCTTCATCCACCCCGCGGCGTTCATGCGAGCCTTTTCGAGGCCGACGTTGTATTTGGAAAACTCGGCGAAATCGCCTCGCGGGAACAGTGGCGCCAGCGCCGCTGCCACCGATTCGGCGACTTCACGGGCGACAGTCCAGTCGTTGCTGCGCTTGGCCTTGTCGACCTCGTCGCGCAGCTTGATCGCGAGCTCGGGCCCGCAGACGGCGCCTCCCGTCCAGAACCCGGTGCACTGATCGGGCGCCATGCGTGCCGCGGCGTAGTAGTTGTTGTCCGTCGGCAGCAGGCGAATGCGGCCTTTCGTGAGCCGCAGGTCCGCCAGCAGGCGATCGATGCCCACGTACTTGGCCGTGACCACCTGCGGAATCTCGGACACCTGGGCCCAGAACGGCCGCGGGAAATCGAACTTGAACGCCTCCGGATTGGCGTAGACGCATATCGCGGTGTCGGGGCAAGCCTCGGCGACGTCACGATAGAACTGGACGGCCGTCGGTACATCGGCCTTGCACCACATCGGCACGCCCAGCATCGTTCCGTCCACGCCGATGTCGGCCGCCGCGCGCGTCTGCTCGATCGATTCGCGGGTATTGAGCGACGTCGTGCCGCCGAAGAACGGGACGCGGCCCGCGACCGTTTCGACGACCGTCGCCATGAACGCCTTCTTTTCGGCCCAGGTCAGCGTCGCGCCCTCGCCGAAGGTCCCGAGGCTCAGGATGCCATTGACGCCGGACCGGATGAGCTTGTCGACCGTGCGCGCGGTTTCGTCCAGGTCGACCGTGTCGGTCGCGCGCCAGTCCGACGCGTTGTCCTTGGCGGGCGTGGGGATGATTGCCCAAGCGCCGTGAATGTCCGCCGCGCTGAGACGCGCCTTCGATTTGGGCATGTTCCGGTGTCTCCTGACCGATCTTCCAACAATTGACGAAGTAGACCAGTTTTAGACACTTACGTCAATTCATGATGGAGACTGCCCGCCCGCGATGCGCCATGGGCCGATCGCTCAGCTTTTCGAGATGACTTTCAGCTGGCGCTCCAGGTAAGACAGATCTTCGCGCAGCAGCCTGAACGATTCCCACACGTCGGGCGTGCGCGCCACGCGCGCGTCCTCGCGCATCAACGCATGCACGGCCATGTCCGCAATGGCTCCGGAGACCTCTTCCGCTTTCATTCGCCCCCCCGGTTGAAACCACCATGCGGTCCAGTTGCACATCCCGATCAGCGCGAAGGCGGCCACGTCCGCATCGACGACACGGAACCTTCCGCTCGAGATTCCGCGCTCGATGACCGCCCGGAAATTCTCGAAGATCGCCCGGCGCGCACCCTGCGCCGCCCGGACGTGCTCATCGGAAAGCTCGCGCTCGTTGCGCTCGATCACGCGAAATCCCTGGGGATGGGACATGATCACGGCCGCATGCTGCTGCACGAGATCCCGCAGCGTCGCGACGACGTCGAAATCGCCCCGGGCCATGACGCTCGCGCCGATGCGGCGCGCCGAAAGCGTGACCTCCTCCGAGAGAGCCTGGAGGATGTCTTCCTTCTTCCTGAAGTAGTAGTAGACGGCCGTGCGCGTCAGCCCCAGCGATTCGGCGATGTCCTGGATGCTGGTGCCCGCCGTCCCCCGCTGGATGAACAGTGTCACCGCGGTTTCCAGGATCGCGCGTCGAAGCACCTCACCTTTCATGCTGGGCCGGCCGGGCTTGCCGAAAGCCGCGGGCTCGCCGCTCGACGCCTTCGCCGCTTTCGCCGTCGCGCGGCGGCCCGTGGCGCGGGCGGTTGGCCCTTGGGTTTTCCTCGACGCCGGCGCTCTCTTCTGCATGTTGTGTGCGGGGGTAGCTTGCCGACGATCATACCGAAGAGACTCGGCAATCCGGCAGTGAAATTATCGACTCCTGCGTCAAATATATGTCATACTTGCCAAACAACATGCTTGCCAAACAAGGCACAAATAGGACAGGAGTCCGATGCTTTCCTCCGACAGTCGCGCCCTTGCTTCCGCAGCCGTGACCGCGGGGTTCCTCAATACCGATTGGAGCCCCCGCGACGTACCGTCCGGCACCACCACGCGCAACGTGGCGCTTCGCACCGCCGACGATGCCGCGACCGGCGGATCGCTCTACGTGCCCGCGGGCCGCCGCCCGAAGACCGTGGTGTGCGTGATGCACCCACGCGAGTTCATGGCCTGCCACTACCTCATCCCCGACATTGTCTCGGCGGGATTCGCGGCGTGGTCGCAATCGCCCCGCTCCGTCGGCAACGACCTTCGCCTCGAACACGAAATCGCGTTGCACGACGTCGCCGCGGGACTTGCCTTTCTGAGAGGCGAGGGGTTCGAGAAGATCGTCCTGGTCGGAAACTCCGGCGGCGCGGGCCTCTTTGTGCTCTACGCCGAGCAGGCAGCTTTGCCCGCGCAGGCGCGCATCGAGCGCACGCCTGCGGGACGGCCGACGGGACTCGATGGTCTTGTCATGCCTGCCGTGGACGGCCTGATCCTGCTGGCCCCCCATCCCGGCCAGGGCGCGCTCCTCCTCAACTGCATCGACCCCTCCGTCGTCGACGAGAACGCACCGCTCGAAGTCGACCCGGCCCTCGATCCGCTGAGCGCCGCCAACGGCTTCGGCGGGCCGGGCAAGACGCACTACGCCCAGGACTTCGTGGCCCGCTACCGGCAAGGTCAGCGTGCTCGGGTGGAGCGCATCGATGCCTTCGCACGCGGGCTGCTGTCGCGCCGCACGCAAGCGCGCGGGCGCGTCAAGGCGGGCGGCGGCGAGAGTTCCGTCATCGATCGGCGAGAGGCCGCTCATTCGTCCATCTTCAGCGTCTGGCGCACCGATGCGGACTTGCGCTGCTTCGACCTCACCCTGGACCCATCGGAGCGGAAGTTCGGTTCGCTCTGGGGCAAGGACCCCTTCGCTTCGAATTTCGGGTCGGTCGGATTCGCGCGGGTGTGCACGCCCGAAAGCTGGCTCTCGACGTGGTCGGCCATCTCGTCCAATGCAGGGCTCGCCCGCACGCTTGCTTCGGTCGCCTCGCCCGTCCTGCTCATCGAATACACAGGGGACCAGGCGTGCTTCCCCTCGGACCTGCGCAAGATCGAATCGATGATCACGTCGACGGACAAGCAGCAATTTCGCGTGCGAGGCGATCATCATGGCCGCGCTTTGTCGGCAGGCGAGGAAGCCGGCCGCTACATAGCGGGACGGCACGTACAGGCTTGGCTCAGGGACCGCTTCGCGGCCTGACGAAAACAAGAAAACACAAGGAGTTCTGCGATGGCAACTGCGACATCCGAAAAGCTTCCTCCGAAGCTGGGCCTGCATGGCGTGGACCACACCGCGCGGCCAACCTGGAAGCTGCGCGAAACGATCGAGTTCTATCGCGACAAGCTCGGCCTGCCGCTCGTTCACGTGATTTCCGCGCGCGGCTGGGGCCCGAGCACGCACCCGGACTTCGTGCACTTCTTCTTCGACAGCGGCAACGGCAGCACCATCGCATTCTTCTACTACCTCGGCAGCGAAGAGCCCGACCTGCTGCGGGGCCGCGCGGAGCTCGCCCCTCTGCCGGAAGATCACGTGTTCGATGCGACGCATACAGCCTGGCTCGTGCCCGACGCCGGCGCGCTGATGGCATGGAAGGGACGTCTCGAATCGATGGGACTCGACGTGTCCGCACCGACGACGCACGAGACGATCCAGTCGATCTACGTGCGCGATCCAAACGGCTACTTCATCGAATTTACCTACAAGCTGCGCGCCATCGGTGATGTCGACGCCGAGGATGGCTCGCTCACGCTGCAGGCGGCGCTTCTTGCCGAAGACGAAGCGCGAGCCGCGGGTGGGCAGTTCCGCATCGACGATGTGTGGCGCCACAAGGCCAGGCTCTTGCAAGCGAACGCCGGCGCGCCGGCCGCGGGGAAAGCACGTCTCTTCGTCCCGAGGGTCAAGGAGTTCGAGCCGCTGCTCGACGCCGCGCGTCAACGCAAGGGTTGCAGGATCGTGCCGCTGGCAAGTCACGATGCGGTCGAGAGCGATGGGCCGCTGGAATTCGGGCGAAAAGAGCTGGGGATGACGCCGGCCCTCTGGTATGGCCTCGCGACCGGTGGGCTCGACGGCATCATCGAGGTGTTCGACCGCGACCGAATTCTCATCGTGCCCGCGCCGAGCCGGGAAGTGGAAGCCGCGTGAGCACTTCCAGCCCCCCCACGTTCCGGATCGGCCAGATCGTCCCGAGCTCCAACACCACGATGGAGACCGAGATACCCGCGATGCTTCGCGCGCGCGAAGCGCTTCATGCCGAGCGGTTCACGTTCCATTCGAGCCGCATGCGGATGCACAAGGTCACGAAGGAGCAACTCGCCGCGATGAACCGCGAAGGCCTGCGCTGCGCCGCGGAATTGGCCGACGCGCGCGTGGACGTGCTGAGCACGGCATGCCTCGTGGCCATCATGGCCATGGGTGCAGGCTATCACCGGTCGGTCGAGCGCGAACTGGCCGAAGTCGTTGCGGCCAATGCCTGCAAGGCCGCCGTGATGACGTCGGCCGGAGCATTGATCGAGGGCCTGAAGATCATGGGGGCCAGACGCGTCGCACTCATCGCGCCGTACATGAAGCCATTGACGGCGCTTGTCGTCGAGTACATCCGCGCCGAAGGCATCGATGTAGTGGCCAGCCTGTCGTTCGAAATCGAGGACAACCTCGATGTCGGGCGCAGAGACCCCCGGCTGCTGGCCGAGGACGTGAAGCGCATCGACACCCGCGGCGTCGACGCGGTCGTCCTCTCCGCGTGCGTGCAGATGCAGTCCCTGCCGGTGATCGACCTGGTCGAACAACGCCTGGGTACACCCGTCGTTTCCACGGCCGTGTGCACGGTGCGCGGCATGCTTGACCGACTCGGTCTGGAACCCGTCGTTCCGGGCGCAGGGGCCCTGCTTTCCGGTCGCTACCGGACCCCGACCGGGCAGGCCGTGGGAGCGGCCGCATGAAAGTCGCCATCGCCGGCGGGGGCATCGGTGGGCTCACGCTGGCTCTGTACCTGAACCGAGTCGGCGTCGATTGCACGGTGTACGAAGCGGTGCCTGAAATCAAGGCGCTGGGCGTGGGCATCAATATCCTGCCACATGCTTTTCGGCGGCTCGCGGAACTCGGGTTGGCCGATGCGCTTGCCGAGCGGGGCGTTGAGCCGCGCGAGTTCAGCTTCTACAACCGCCACGGCCAGTTCATCCATTCGGAGCCCTGCGGCCGGTTCGCGGGGTACGAGTGGCCGCACTTCTCGATCCATCGCGGGGACCTGCACGAAGTCCTCATGAACGCCGTGCGCGAGCGCCTCGGGCCCCGCGGTGTGCTGACCGATCGGCGCCTGATGCGATTCGAACAATCCGAGGCGAGCGTGCAAATCACTTTCGAGGATGCCGAGGGCACCCCGCATGCTGAGACGGCGGATGCGCTCATCGGCTGCGACGGCATTCATTCGGCTGTCCGCCGCCAGCTCTACCCGGACGAAGGGCCGCCCGCCTTCGACGGCATTCACATGTGGCGCGGCGCGACACGCGCAAAGCCTTTCCTGGGCGGCCACAACATCATGCGATGCGGGTCGCTGCGTTTCGGAAAGGTCATCATCTACCCGATCCGGAACTATCCGGACGGCACACAACTCATCAACTGGGTGGCCGAAATCCGCAAAGGGGCGTTGCTTCATGCCGACTGGAGCCGCCGCGGACGGCTTGAAGATTTCATCGAGTACTACGCAGACCGCCACTTCGAATGGCTGGACATCCCGGCATTGATGGCCAACACCGAGTTCACCCTCGAATATCCGATGGTCGACCGCGATCCCCTGCCCCGGTGGACTTTCGGACGCGTGACGCTGCTCGGCGATGCCGCGCATCCCATGTATCCCCGCGGCGGAAACGGGGCTGCGCAGGCAATCCTCGATGCCGAATGCATGGCAGCCGCGCTCGTGGGCGCGAGGGTTCCCGAGGAGGCCCTGCAAGCCTACGAAGCGCAGCGTCGAGAGACCACCTCGAACGTCGTGCTGACGAACCGCACCCAGCCGCCCGACTTCATCATCGAATCCGTGGAGACCGCCACGGGCGGCGCGCCGTTCACCAGGCTCGAAGACGTGCTCCCCGCGGAGAAGATCCGCGACATCTCCAGGCGGTACCAGCGTGTCGCCGGCATGGATGTCGGGTCGGTGAATCGCCCGGCTTCCTGATACGTCTTCTTCACTCGAGCAAAAGGCAAACAGCTTGGACCCCACCCGCAATTTCCGGCGTGACTTCGAGGGAAAGATCGCACTCGTGACCGGCGCGGGCGCCGGCATAGGACGCTCGATCGCGATCGAGTTCGCCGAACGCGGCGGGCTGCCGCTCGTCACCGATCGCGATGTCTCGCTGGCCGA
Organism: Ramlibacter sp.; assembly: GCF_035548915.1. Classification (GTDB taxonomy): domain Bacteria; phylum Pseudomonadota; class Gammaproteobacteria; order Burkholderiales; family Burkholderiaceae_C; genus Ramlibacter. The sequence goes on from NZ_DASZSE010000050.1 coordinate 145,333, forward strand.
AGAAGTCGTCGGCTCCATCAAGGCGCAGGGCGGGCAAGCCTCGGCCATGGGCCTCGACGTGCGCGACGCGCAGGGGCTGCGGGGCGCGGTCGAGGCGTGCGTCGCGCTGGGCGGGCTCGATGTGGTTTTCAACGTGGCCGGGACCAACATCCCGAAGAACGTCGAGACCATGGAGGAAGAAGAATGGGAGGCCGTGATGGAGACCAACCTCACGTCGATCTTCCGCAGCTCCAAATACGCGATCCCGCACATGCGCAGGCGGGGCGGCGGCGCGATCGTGAACGTCGCATCCATCGCCGGCGTCATGGCCGAGAACCGCTGCGGCGCATACAGCGCCTCCAAGGGCGGCGTCGTGCTGTTGACGAAGAACATGGCGATGGACTTCGCGCGCGACAACATCCGGGTCAACGCGGTCGCACCGGGCTCGACACGCACACCGCGCACCGAGCAGTACTGGAAGCGCTCGCCCACGGGCCAAAGCGAAGCGGCGCAGTTGTGCCCGATGAAGCGCTCCGCCGAGCCGGCGGAAATCGCGCGGCCGGCGTTGTTCCTCGCATCGGATGACGCCTCCTACATCACAGGCGCCATCCTGGTCGTGGACGGCGGCCTCACGGCAGGTTTCCGCATCCCGACTTTCGACCGGATGTGACTGCCCCGAGACGATGGAAATGGAATCGATGAAAGCAGTTGATTGGCCGTCGGAACTGAACAAGGTTCCCAAAGAGGTCTTTTGCCGCGAGGACGTGTTCGAGCGCGAGATGGAGCGCATCTACAAGGGCCCGCAATGGCATCCGGTGGCGCACCAGTGCGAAGTCCCCAACCCCGGCGACTACAAGACCATGCACATCGGTCCCGTGCCGGTCCTGGTTGTTCGCGGAGACGACCGCGCGGTTCGCGTCTTCGTGAATTCATGCCCTCACCGCGGCACGCAGCTGAAGACGTGCAGCCGGGGTACGAGCCGCGCCATCGAGTGCCCCTATCACCGCTGGGCATTCAACACGCGCGGTGAGCTCCTGGGCGCGCCGGGGCTCCAGGACTTTCCCGCCGGGTTCCGCAAGGAAGACAACGGGCTGAAATCTCTTCGCACGGCGCTTCTGCACGGGGTGGTGTTCACCACGCTGAGTGCCGAGGTCGCGGACCTGGAGACCTATCTGGGCGGCACGCCGGAATACATCGCGCGGGCGCTGGGGGGCGATGGCCGCCTCAAGCTCATGGGCTATCAGAAGGTCACGTTCGCCACGAACTGGAAGGAGTACAGCGACAACGAGGGCTACCACGCGCCGCTGCTGCACGGTGCTTTCAGGCTCTTGCAGTGGCAAGGCGGCAAAGGCGTTCAGTTCATCGCGGGCGACGCGCACAAGGTGACCGCGGCCGAACTGGGCCATGCGCCGGACAACGGTTTCCTGAACGACCCGAGCCTCATCCAGCTGTTCGACAGATCCAGGGCGCCGCAGTCGATCATCGTGGCGCTGTTTCCGGTGAGCCTCATCCTGAAGCACCTCGACGTCATGACGATTCGCTACGCCATTCCTCGCTCCCCCGACAGCACGGAGGTGCACTACGCGTACTTTTCGCACGTGGACGACAGCCCCGAGCTGGAGCGGCACCGCTTGCGCCAGGCGTCCAACCTGCTCGGGCCCAGCGGATTGATTTCGCTCGAGGATGGCGCCGTGTTCAACCGCCTTCATGTGGGGGCTGCCGGTGGCGGGACCGCCAACTTCCAGAAGGGCGTGGGCGACCTCACGGAGCTGCGCACCACCCTCGCCCAGAACGACGAGGCGGGCAACCTGGTCCGGTGGGAACACTACCGCAAGCTGATGGGGTTCGACCGTGGGTGAACTCGAACTGATTTCGCGCGTGGATGCCCTGCAGCTGCGCTACGCGGACGCACTCGACAGCAAGGACATGGATGCGTGGGTGAACTGCTTCGACGAGCAAGGCGCTTCCTACATCTGCATTGCCCTTGAGAACGTGCGCGATGAGCTTCCCCTCGCGCTCATGATGGACGACAGCATTGCGCGCATCCGCGACCGGGCCAAGTTCGTGACGAAGGTCTGGGCGGGCACGTTCGAGGACTACACCACCCGGCACTTCGTGCAACGGCTCACCGTGCAACCGGGCACGGAGACCCTCGTGACGGTTCGCAGCAACTTCATGGTCACGTACACCACTGCGGCCGGATCGTCCGAAATTCTCGCGACCGGCCAGTACCTCGACGAGATCGGACTGCCCGATTCGGGCGCGTTCTTCCGCTCGCGCCGCGCCGTTCTCGACACCGTCGCAACACCCCGCTACCTGGTCTATCCGATCTGACCGCTTTCAACGCAAGGAGACAAGAACATGCTTTCACGCCGCAGCCTGATTTGCGCACTGCCGGCCGCCGCCCTCGCTTCGACGTCCGCGCTCGCGCAGCAGAACGTCATGCACATTGTGGTGCCGTTCGCGCCCGGCGCTTCAACCGACATGCTGGCGCGGATGGTCGGGCAGAAGGTCGCCGACAAGGTCGGCAAGGTGCTCGTCGTCGACAACAAGTCCGGCGCGGGCGGACAGATCGGCCTGCAGTACGTGGCCAAGGCGCCGGCTGACGGGAACACGCTCCTGCTCACGCCCTCGGGCCCGATGGTGATCACGGCGCACCTGATGAAGGTCCCGTACGACCCCATCAAGGACCTGACCCCCGTCGCGATGGTGGCCTACGTTCCCACGGCGATCGCCGTGAACGCGGACACGCCCTACAAGAGCCTGCAGGAGTTGCTGGCGGCAGCGAAGGACAGCGGCAAACCCATCAACTACAGCGTCTCCGCGCGGGGCACGCACATGCACCTTTCGGGTGAACTGCTGCGACGGCTGACGGCGACCAACTTCACGCCGATTCCCTACCGTGGCGCCGCGCCGGCGGCGACGGCCGTCGCGGGCGGCGAAGTGCCCATGACGATCTCGGACCTGAACACGCTCCTGCCGCTTGCCCGCAGCGGACGCATCCGGATCCTGGCCGTCACGGGTAGCCAGCGCACGAAGTCGGCGCCCGACATCCCCACCGTTTCGGAGCTCGGCATCAAGGGCTACAGCGCCGACGCGTGGATCGGGATGTTTGCCCCGGCGGGCACCCCGGAGGCGCTCGTGTCTCGCCTCAACGAGGAAACCTCGCGCGTGCTGGCGCTGCCCGAGGTCGTCGCCGCGCTGCAGGGCGCCGGTCTCGAGACGATGCCGATGACGGTGGCGCAAATGCAGTCCTTCGTCACCAAGGACAGCGACAAGTGGGCGGAGCTCGTTCGCGACGCGAAGATCAAGGTCGAGCAGTGAGCAGCAAGGAGCCAGACATGGGCGCGAATTCGAAGCTTGCACCGCCGCAGATCTGGAGCGGAAAGATCTACACCGGTCAATGGCAGTCGCCCAACGGCGGCACACACCCGATCCTCGACAAGGCCGGCGGCGAGGAGATCGGCCGCATCGGCTTCGCGTCCGCCGCCGACGTGGCGCACGCGGCGGGAATCGCGAGCGCGGCGCAGAAGGAATGGGCCAAGCTGCCCGCACCTGCACGCGGCGAGGCACTTCGCCGCTTCGCCGCGGCGTTTCTCGACCACGTGGATGAAATCGCGCAATGGCTGATCCGCGAAACCGCATCGAGCCGCCTCAAGGGTCGCTGGGAGGCGCAACTGGCATCGAAGGTCGTGATGGAGGGCGCCATGCTCACGAGCCAGCCGTCGGGAGTGATCCTGCCGACCTGGGAGGCGGGCCGGCAAAGCTTCGCGATGCGCATTCCGGTCGGCGTCGTGGCCGTCATCACCCCGTGGAACTCGCCGCTCACGCTTGCTTGCCGCGCGATCGCGCCGGCGCTCGCGATGGGCAATGCGGTGCTCCTGAAACCCGATCCGCAGACGCCCGTGAGCGGCGGCGTCGTCCTTGCCGCGCTCGCGCAAGCCGCAGGCCTGCCGGAGGGCCTTCTGCATATCCTGCCGGGTGGCGTCGAAACCGGAGAAGCGCTGGTCTGCGAACCGCGCGTCGACATGGTTTCGTTCACGGGTTCCACGCGCGCGGGCAGGCGCGTGGGGGCGCTCGCCGGCGAGCACGGGAAACGGGTGTCGCTGGAGCTCGGCGGCAACAACGCCTATGTGGTGCTGCCCGACGCCGACGTCACCGCGGCGGCCGCCGCCGGCGCGTGGGGTTCGTTTTTCCACCAGGGCCAGATCTGCACGACCACGGGCAGGCACATCGTGCATGTGTCCATCGCCGACGCCTATACCAGCGAGCTTGCCGCGCGCGCGAACAAGCTGCGCATGGGCGACCCTTTCCGGTCCGACGTGGACCTCGGCCCACTCATCAACGAGAAGCAGGCGGTGAATGTGGAACGCGTCGTCAAGGAGTCGGTCGCCGCGGGCGCCAGGGTCCTCACCGGCGGCAGCCGCGATGGCCTGTACTACCCGCCGACGATCCTCACGAACGTGCGTCCCGGCATGCCTGCGTTCGACGAGGAGATATTCGGCCCCGTGGCGCCGATCGTCACGTTCGAGACCGACGAGGAAGCCGTCGCCCTCGCCAATTCAACGCACTACGGGCTCGTGTCGTCGGTTGTCTCCCCCGATCTCGCGCGCGCCGGCCGCATCGCCGACCAGCTGCATGCCGGCATGGTCCACGTGAATGACCAGACCGTGGTCCACGAGGTCTATGGCCCCGTGGGCGGCGTGGGTGCTTCAGGCAACGGATGGAACTACGGCACGACGGTCAACGCCGATCAGTTCACCGAGTGGCAATGGCGGACGGTGCGGACGGCGGTCCCGAAGTACCCGTTCTGAGTAGGGTTTACGCGGTTCTTGCGGAGAGGTCTATTAGACATCATAGATTAATCTTCGACATCTCAGTCAATTTCTGGAGGCGCGCATGAGTTCGTACATCAAGAACGACTGGTACATGGCCGCATGGGCCGGCGAATTGACCGACCAGCCACTGGGTCGAAGGATCGCGAACGAACCGGTGTGCCTCTTCAGGGATGCCTCGGGCAAAGTGGCCGCGGTCGAGGACAGGTGCCCTCACCGTGCCGTCGCGCTCTCGCTCGGCAAGGTCGTCGCCCAAGGCATCGAATGCGGCTATCACGGCATCGTGTTCGACGGCAAAGGCGAATGCGTGCGCATTCCGGGCCAGTCGCACATTCCCTCCAAGGCGTGCGTTCGACACTACGCCGTCGAAGAGAAGGACTCGATTGTCTGGTTGTGGCTGGGCGACCCCGCCAAGGCGGACCGCTCGCTCATCGTCGACTACCCGTGGCACGGCGACACGAAGAAATGGCCGCACAAGGAAGGCCTGATCCCGGTTGCGTGCGACTACCGCATGCTGCTGGACAACATCATGGACCTCACGCACCTCGGCTACGTGCACGCCAGAACGATCGGCGGCTCGCCCGGGGCGCACTCCAATGCGTTGATGAAGACGGACCGCACCGAGCGCGGCGTCAAGTTCCAGCGCTGGCTGCTCGACAGCATGCCGCCCCCCACGTACCTGAAGGCCGCGAACTTCCCGGGGCACATCGACCGGTGGCAGGAACTCGAACTCATCACGCCGTGCTCGATCATCCAGTACACGGGCGGCGTGGACGTCGCCCAGGACGCCTATCACGGCGGCAGCCGCGAGGGTGGGTTCGCCATGCGCGTGCTCCATTGCGTCGTGCCTGAAACCGACACGACCTGCCATTACTTCTTCTCGGTCGCCAACGGCTGGGCGCAGGACAACCCGCAGGTGACGGAAATCGCCTATGGGCAGGTGTACCCGACGCTGATCGAAGACAAGGTGATCTGCGAGAACCAGCAGAAGCTTGTTGCCGACTTTCCCGACCGGGAGACCGTGGACATCAAATCCGACGAAGCGCGCATCGTGTTCCGCCGCCAACTCGACAGGCGTATTGCCGAAGAGCAGGCGCTTCAGGCGGCCAGTGGCGCTGCGCTTTCACCGGCCTGAACATCCCGGATGCGGTGGTTCGACTACATCGTCGTCGGCGCGGGTTCGGCGGGATGCATTCTTGCCAGCCGCCTCACGGAAGATCCCTCGTGCACCGTCCTCCTGCTCGAAGCAGGCCACGAGCCCACAGGTGTGCTGCGCGACATGCCGGGGTCGATCTTCAAGATGATGGCCGGGCGGCCGGACCTGAGCTGGAATTTCACGAGCGAGCCCGAGCCCGGCCTCGACGGCCGCAAGGTCCCGCTCCCGCGTGGAAAGACCCTGGGAGGTTCATCCCAGATCAACGGCCTCGTGTACACGCGAGGGCACGCCAGCGACTTCGACGAATGGGCCCGGCTGTCGTCGCCGGATTGGGATTGGCAACATGTGCGCCGTTACTTCGAGCGCTTCGAGGCCTCGATCGTGAGCGCGCCCGACCACGGTCGCCTTCTGCAGGACACTTTTCGCACGGCGGCGATCCAGGCCGGCCACCAGCCGGCGCAGCTGGACCCGCGCAGCTGCGACGGCTTCGTTCCGAGCGAGCTCACCGCGGACCGGCGCGGCAGGAGAATGTCGGCGCACCGCGCGTTCCTGCGACCTGTGAGGGGGCGCCCGAATCTCACGGTCGTCTCCGGGGCCCACGCCAGCCGGGTCCTCATCGAGCGCGGACGCGCGACGGGCGTCGAGTACATGCGTCGCAACCGCATGGAAACAGCCCACTGCGACGGCGAAGTCATCCTGTGCGGCGGCGTGTACGGCTCGCCGCAATTGCTGCTTCTCTCCGGCATCGGCCCGCCCGAAGCGATCCGGGCCGCGGGCCTCGCGCCGCTCGTGGACCGTGCCGAAGTCGGCGCGAACCTGGCCGAGCATCCGATGACCTGGCTTCATTACGTCACGAAGGAGCCGTCGCTCGTCGAAGAGCTGCGCTGGGACCGCGCGGCCGCCGCGGTCGCAAGGTGGGCTCTGCTCGGCCGCGGCCTTTTCGCGAGCAACTTCTGCGGCGGCCACTTGTTCGCGCGCAGCAGCGCGGAACTGGCGGCCCCCGACATCCAGGTTTCGTGCTTCCCGATCGACAAGAACGCGAAGCTGTGGTTTCCCCTGGTTCGGCGACGCGCGGCGTACGGCCAGGGGCTGATGCTGCAGCTCGTGCGTCCCGCGAGCCGCGGCTCGGTGACGCTGGCGGGAAGCGATCCCCGCATGCCGCCGCGCATCAGCCTGAACCTGCTGACCGAGCCCCGCGACGTCGACGCGATGGTGGCCGCGATCCGCATTGGCAGGCAGCTGCTGCGCCAACCCGCGCTGCAGGCGATGGGCGCGACCGAGGACATGCCCGGTCCGCAATGCACGGATGTGCGCGAGCTGCAAGCCTACCTGCGCCGCGTCTGCATGATCGGCCAGCACGCCGCGGGCACTTGCCGGATGGGAAGCGACGCGGATTCCGTCGTGGACCCGCATCTGCGTGTACGCGGCGTGCAAGGGCTTCGTGTTGTCGATGCTTCGGTGATGCCGATCGTGACGCGGGCGAACACCAACGCGGCCGCAATGATGATCGCCTGCAAGGCCGCCGACATGATCCTGCACCCCTCGCTCGGCTCGCCGGTGGAGAAGGCGGCTGCAGGGGAAGCACGCGGGATTTCCGAGGAGACCCGGCTGTCTTCATGAAGCAGCGGCCGGATCGCGTCGACGGCGCCCGGGATCGGACGTCAGCCCGCTCGGTGCGCGGCTTCTTTCGCCAGCAGTTCAGCGATCTTGCGCTTGAGGGCCGGCTTGTCGATTTTGCCGATGCGGGTCACGGGAAACTCGTCGATGACTTCGATGCGCTCCGGACACTTGTACCTGGCGAGTCCCTCGCTTGCGAGAAACTCCGCCAGTTCGTTCACCGATGGCGCTTTCGCACCCGGGCGCGGCACGACGAAGAGGCAGCCTTTCTCGCCGTAGAACTCGTCGGGCATGGCCACGAGCTTCGCATCCGCGATCGCCGCGTGGCGGCTGGCGAACGCTTCGACTTCCTCGCAACCGATCTTCTCGCCGCCCCGATTCACGTTGTCCCTCGAGCGCCCCTCGAAGGCGTAGTAGGCGACACCCTCGATCACGTGCGCCGTCATCATGTCGCCCGTGCGCACGAAGCCCTCGCTCGTGAACGCCGCCGGGTCGCCGCGGAAATAGCCGCGCAGGGACGACGGCCCGCGAAAGCACAGTTCGCCCATCGTGCCTGGGGCGGCAGGCACCTCGCTATCGGGTTGCAGCAGGCGAATTTCCGTGAAATTGCAGCCTGTCTTTCCCTGCGTGCCATGCCGCGCGGCCTGCGGCGCATCGCCCGGTGTGCCCAGCAGCAGGCCCTCGGTGATGCCGAAGAGATTTCCGCAGGGCACGCCGATGTGACGTTCGAGCTTGTCGGCGCGGCTCATGGTCGCGAAGAGTTTCAGCGATGACAGGTCGTGCTTCGCGACATCCTCGTAGGCAAGCAGTTTCGGCGCGACCGGGCCGATGGAAAGTGCATGCGTGACGCGGTGGCTCTCGATCAGGTCGAGCATTCGTGGGATGTCGACCTTCGACATCAGCACTGTTCCGATGCCGCCCCAGACCGCGGGCATGATCGAATACAACTGGCCGGCGTTGTGGATCAGCGGCAGCGCCCAGATCATCCGGCTCGTCCCGTCGATACCGTGGATGTTCGTGAGCGTGGCCGAATGCGCCAGGTACTCGCCATGAAAACGCGGAATGATCTTGGGGATGCCGGTCGTGCCTCCGGAGAGCTGGAAGCTGAGAACGTCGCCGCAGCCCAGGCGCACGTCGCGAAGAATCTCCTGCGCTTCGCGCGCCGTCATGCCCTCCAGCATGTCGCCCATGCTCCAGCCGTCGCCGCCACCGCCCCCGCGCGCGACGATGAGGTGCCTGTACGATGAATGCTGGTCCATCATGCGGCGCGCGAAGCCGACGAGGTCGAAGCCGCTGAAGTCGGCCTGCACGAAGTACGCCGCCGGCTCGGCGAGGCGCGAAAGCTGGCCGATCTCCACTTCCCGATGCTGCGGCACGGCGCAGACGGGAATCACCCCGACGCGGTAACACGCCAGCAGCGCGAGCACGGTTTCGATCGCCGTCCCCATCTGAAACATCGCTCGATCGCCGGTACGCAGGCCGATCTTCAGCAGCGCGGCGCCGAGCCTGTCGCTTTGATCGCGCAACTGCGCGACGGTCAGCACCCGCCCGTCGGCCTCGAAAGCCATCGCGTCGGGAACTTGGCTCGCAGTGGCCGCAAGCATCTCACCCACCGTGGTGTTACGCCAGGCGCCCTCACGGATGTAGAGTGCCGCGAGTTCCGGCTCGCAGTACCGGACACCTTCGACAGGGTGGAGGACGTGTTCTGTTGGCGTATTCACGGGCGCTGCAAATGAAGCGGGCGGCCCGCAAGAGCCGCCCGGGTCGTGGCCGAAGCTCAGAACGTGTGGCGAATGCCGACCTGAACGCCGCTGGTGTCCGCGCCGGCGGTTGGCTTGGCGGCCGCGCTCATGTCCTGCGTCGCGGGCCAAAGCGCGAATTTCGCGCCCTTTTCGTTGCTGATCTTCGCCATCGTAGTGTAGAGAGTCGTGCGCTTCGACAGGAAGTAGTTGTACCCCACCGCCACCTGTGACGCTTCGAAGCCCGGGTTGTTCGTGCGGACATAGGAGGCCTTGATTTCTCCCGTGCCTGCCGGCACCGAAGCTCCGACCAGCCAGCCGCGCGCCGACTTCAGTCCGTCAACATGGTTCTGCTGCACGTACGCGGAGACCCGCACCACGGGAAAGCTGTACAAGGCGCCCACGGCGGAAGTCTTGCTTCGCACCGGAATGCCCGTGAGGCCGACCGTCGCGGCGCTCACCTCCGCCACGTCGTACATGGCGCCGATGTAGAGCGGGCCTCTCGTGTAGTCCAGTGCCACGGCGCGGTTGCGCGTCGGGGCGCCCTCGCCGAATTGGTAGAGCAGACGACCGCGAAAGCCCGCCATGTCGGGGGTGATGTACTGCGCCGAATTGGGCTGCGTGATGTTGTATCCACGATTGCCCGCGCCTTGCAGGAGCGTTTCGCTCGCTCCCATCTGCACGCGGTTGAATGGATCCACCCGCACCGTGAGCCAGATGCCGGGCGCCCAATGCTCGCCCAGTTCGAGGTAACCCATCTTGGGGCTGCCGATGCCCACGTACGACTCGCGATTGAACGGCGTCGCACTGGCGAAATTGCCGTTGTCGGCAGAAATGCCCGATTCGAGCTTGAAGTAGGCGAGCATGCCGTCGCCCAGTTGTTCCGTGCCGCGCATGCCCCACATCGAGGTGTCGCTGCTCAGAGTGTTTGTGGTGCCTGCACGCTGCACCCTCACCGAGTTCACCGATAGGTCGAGGCGCCCATAGAGCTGGACAGCGCTGTCGCCCGTGATCGCCGGTTGCGCGAACGCGCCGCCGGCTGCGGTGATGGCCATGGCCGAAAAGATCTTCTGGTAACGCCCCACGATGTCTCCTTTTGCTTTTGCCCGAGCGATCGGACCGCGCGAATAACCGCACCCGTTTGACTGATCCCTTTCGAACGAAACGGCGCCGTTCGCCCTCTTCCCTTCGGCCCGTGCTTCGCAGGCCCTGTGTCGTTCACACGCGGAGCGCCTTTCCGCGTCATTTGTCATTCTGACATGTTAGTCGAAAAACCGTCGCACAAGTCAATGCATCGCGAAATCGCCTCACCCTTCGTTGCGCGCCAGTGACACGCAGGCTCCGGCTCAGGAAAGCAGCCGCCGCGCGGCCGCGAATTGCTCCTGGATATCGGCGATCCGGACCTGCGGAAATTCGGGGATTGCCGTCCGCAGCAGCTCGATGTCTTTGGCCAGCAGGCCGTCGTTGTAAGTGAGGAGGGCACGGCTGATGAAACTCGTGGCCGCGCCATTGGCAATCACTTCCAGCAACGATGCGGCGGGCAGGCCGCGGTCCGATCCCATCTTCAGAATCTCGGCGAGCGTGGCCGCCTGGTATGCGATGGTCAGGTTGTTCAACAGCTTCGCGAGGGCCGGTTCACCGGGCCGCGCGAATTCGACGATGCGCTCGGCAAAGGAATGCAGCACGTCCTTCTCGCCTTGCGGCAACGTCCCGGCGGCCATGGCGACAAGGGTCCCCGCCCGCGCGGCAGGCTCGCCTCCGGTAAGCGGCATCTCGATGACGGCCCCGTCCGCTCGCGCCATTGCCGGCATCTCCCGGGCGAATGTGGGCGAGACCGTCGCCATGACATAGGCCGCGCATGCGGGGCCGTCCCGCCATGCCGCAAGCGTCTGCAGAACGTGGCGCACCTGGGTCTCCGTGCGCACGACAACGAGAATCCGCGCGATTTGCGACGGGTCGATCTCGCGGACGTCCGCGAACGCGGATCTGCCGGTCGCTTCCGAGAAGAACTCGCGGCGTTGCGCGTCCGTGTCCACGCCGAGCACCGGCTGCCCGCGGCCGTCCAGCCGGCGCGAGATCGCGAGGCCGAACGTTCCGAGTCCGACGACGACCGTGTTCACGTGCCGTGCGGGCGCCACTCGTTGCGCGCGACGCCCATCATCGCGCGCCAGCGATTCCAGAATTGCCTCATGCGGTTGTCGTCGCCGCGAATGCCTTCGGTGACCTCCTCGCCTCGCGCCATGATGCTGAACGGCATGCCTTCGGACATGATCCCGCGCTGCTGGAGCTCGAGCACGACGATGTCTTCGGCGACCTGGTTGGACGACCAAGCGGTCCAGCACTTCACCCGCGTCTCGCGCACCTCGGGCGTGTCACCGACCACGCCCAGCGCGCGTCGCTCCCAGATCGTGCTTCGCGCATCGACTGGACGCTGCGAAAGAATCTGCAGCTGATTGTTCAGCGGCTGGATCACGAGCCCCGGGAACAGGTGGAAGTGAAAGCCCGTCAAAGGCTCGAGGCCCGGCAGCGCATGTTTCTGCGTGGCTTCCCATACGTCGTCCGCCACGAAGCCACGGCCGTAGGTGATGTACTGGATGCAGTGGCCGTTGTCCGTGAGCTTGTACCGCTGCGGCGGCATGCCCTTCGCGAGCTTCGGGTGAACGTTGGGTACGTGGTAGCCGTCCCGCCAGTTCTCGGACAGCATCTTCCAGTTCGCCTTCACGTCGAAGACATCCTTGCGATAGACCTCGTATCGCGCGGCGCCGAGAGTGCGCCGCATGAGGCCGGTCAGCTCTTCGCCGAAAAAAGCTTCGATGGACGGCGCGTCCGGATCGAGGCAGACGAACAGCAGGCCGCAGAAATTCTCGAGGCGCACCGGCGCCAGGCCGAAGTCTTCCTTCCTGAACCCGATGACCTCGTAAGCCTCGGCACCCGGCAGCGCCCGCAGCGACCCGTCGAGGTTGTAGGACCAGTTGTGGTACGGGCAAAGGAAGGCGCGCGCGGTCCCCTGCTCCTGCGAGGCCACGATGGCGCCCCGGTGCCGGCACGTGTTGTAGAAGGCGCGAATCCGACCGTCCGCGCCCCTGGATATCAGGACGGGATCGCCTGCGATCTCTCGGGCGACGAAACTCCCCGCTTCGGGAAATTCGCTTTCGTGCGCGACGAACAGCCACACTTTGCGCAGCACGTCCTTTCGCTCCGCGACGAATGCCTCGGGGGAATAGACCGACTTGTGGACCAGCCACAGCGGATTGATCGCGGCTTGCAGGCTCACCTTGCACGCTCCTATTCGGCGGTGACACCCGTGGCTTTGATGATGCGCTCCCAGCGCTCGCGCTCCTTGGCCATTGCCGCTTCCATCTGCTCGGGCGTGCTCGCCACCACCTCCAGGCTCAGGTCGTTGACCTTTTGCTGGACGTCCGGCTGCTTCAGGATTTCGGCCATGGTCGCCGAGAGCTTGGCGGTGATCGCCGGCGGCGTTGCGGGGGGGGCCACCATGCCGAACCAATACGTAAAGACGAAATCGGGCAGCATGGTGCTCATGAGCGGCACATCCGGCAGGCTGCGCGAACGCTTCTCGCCGGTCACCCCCAGCGCGCGGAGCTTGCCGGCCTTCACGTGCGTCACGGTCGGCCCGAGCGCGACGAACATCATGTCGACCTGTCCCGCGAGCAGGTCCATGAGCGCGGGCGTTCCGCCTTTGTACGGGATGTGCGCGATGCTCACGCCTTCCCGTGTCTTGAAATATTCGCCAATCAGGTGCCCCATCGAACCGGCGCCCGGCGATGCATAGTTCATCGTGCCGCCCTTCGCCTTCGCAAGGGCGATGAGTTCCTGCACGTTGTTGGCGGCCACGCGGGGATTCGTGACCAGGACGATGTCGCCGCCAACGAGCACGGAGACCGGGGCGAATGCGTTGGGATCGTAGTTGAGCTTGGGATAGAGGCTCTTGTTGATGACGAGCGTGAATTGCGGCGTCACCATGAGCGTGTACCCGTCGGCCGGAGCCTTCGAGACGAATTCGGCGCCGATGTTTCCGCCGGCGCCGGTGCGGTTCTCGACCACCACCGGCTGATTCCATTTCGCCTGCATGCGCTCCGCGAGGATGCGCGCGATGCGGTCGGAGCCGTCGCCCGCCGGGAACGGGACCACGATGCGGATCAGGCGGGACGGGTAATCCTGCGCCATCGCGGCGGGCGCCAGAACGATCGCGATACAGGCGGCCAGCGCCGCGGCGAATGATGACGACAACTTCATGTGAGTACCTTGTCCCGGATCGGGGTTAGTCGAATTTGAGTCCCGCCGTTCGCACGACGGCAGCGTAAGTTTCCGATTCGCGACGCATGCGCGCCTGGGTCGCGGCGGGCGACGAGGGCACGACCTCCACTCCGAGAGGGATCATTTTTTCCTTCACGTCCGGCAGGGCGAAGACTCTCGCGATCTCGGTGTTCAACTTGGCGAGGATTTCCGGCGGCACGCCCGCGGGCGCGAACATCGAAAGCCAGAGCGACATGTGCAAGCCCGACAGTCCCGCTTCTTCCATCGTCGGCAGTTCGGGCAGCGAGGCGGCGCGCCGCGACGAGGTCACGGCGATTCCCCGCACGCGGCCCGCCTTCAGGTGAGGCGCGATCGACGCGCTGTCGAAGATCGCGAACTGCACGACGCCGCCGATCAGTGCGGCGGAGAGCTCCGCACCGCCCTTGTACGGGATCGCCGTGGCCTTGACGCCCATGCGCTGCAGAAGCAGCTCGGTCGCGACGACGGACGACGGTGCCGACCACGCGTAGTTGATCTTTCCCTCGTTGGCCCGTGCCCACGCGACGAACTCCTGCGCATTGGATGCCGGGACTGCGGGATTGACGACCAGGACGAACGGAACTTCCAGCAGCGGGCCGAACGGGACGAAATCCTTCGCCGCGTCGTAGGGCAGCTTCACCCGGGCAGCAGGAAGGATGACCATGGGCCCGATCCCGTTCAGCGTGATCGTATGCCCGTCGGGTGGGGCCTGCCTGACCGCATCGAGCGAGATCACGGAGCTCGCCCCCGGCTTGTTGTCGACGATGACGGGCTGGCCCCATGCGAGCTGAAGCTTTTCGGCGACGATTCGCATGAGCAGGTCGTTGGCGCCGCCGGGCGAATAGCCCACGACGATACGGACAAGCTTGCCGGGATAGGACGTTGTCGGCTGCGCCGTTGGCTGCGCGGGCGCGCCGAAAGGCGCGACTGCGAGTAACGCGGCCGAGAGAACTCCGCGACGAGAAGCCATGTTGTCTCCTTGTTCAGGCGAAGTATTGGACGCGGCACGGGTCTCGTTCAATCTTGATTTTTTTGTCAATCAAGAAAAGGTCCGCCTGTCTCGGTCGCCTTGCGACGAAATGACGCGCTACCCGGCACGCCGCGTCGCGGTTGATTGCCGGAATCAATCTTGATCATGACGGCGCCACCACGTAGTGTTTGCTTGCAAGTTCTACCCAACCTTTTCCCTGCTGGACGACCCGGCCGGGATGTGAGCCTGTCGCATATGACCATCAAGGCAATCCTTCGCACGGCGTTCCTTGCCCTCGGGTTCGCGGCGGCGTCCATCGCAGCAGTGCACGCGCAGGAAAGCGGCACCATCCGCATCATCGCTCCGGTGCCCCCCGGAGGATCGCTGGACATGACCGCGCGACTGCTCGCGGAGCACCTGTCGGCCGCGTGGAAGCAGAACGTGATCGTGGACAACCGGCCCGGCGGCGGCACCATGGTGGGGGCGAGAGCAACCGCCCAGAGCAAGCCCGACGGACTCACCGTGCTGCTGTCGACATCCGCCATGGCTTCGTACTCGGCGTTCTCGAAGAACTCCGGCCTCGATCTGCACAGGGACTGGACCTTCATTTCGACCGTATCGCGCGTACCGCTGTTCATCGCCGTCGCTGCGGACGCGAAGATCGATTCCGTCGGCGATCTCGCGCGGTACGCGAAGTCCAGGGTGGGCCAACTGAACTACGCGACGTACGGCGCAACCACTCGCGTCATGTCCGAATTGCTCAACCGCTCCCTCGGGATCAAGGCCGAACCGATCCTCTACACGGGCTCGGCCCAGTCGATACAGGCCTTGATTCGAGGCGACATCACCTACATGCTGGAAGCGATGTCCACCTTGAGCCCGCTGGTTGCGGCGAACAAGGTGAAGATTCTCGCCACGACCGAGCAAGTCCGCGTGGCCGGATTCCCCCAGGTCCCGACGCTCGCCGAGCAAGGCTACACGGTGTCCGATCTCGGTGTCTGGTATGGCCTCTTCGCACCTGCCGGACTCTCGCCGGCCGTGACGGAAAGATTCAACAAGGAGATCGTGAACTTCTCCAGATCGGCGCGCGCGAATGCGGTGCTCGAGCCTCTTGGCGCCGTGCTGACGAGTTCGACGCCCGAGGAGCTGCGCGACCTGGCGTTTCGAGACGAGCGGCTTTTCCTGAACGCGGTCAAGACGCTCGGCATCGAGCCTCAGTGACACGCGCCGTGCGGCGGGTCGTTGCCTTCGTGAATGGAATGCTCGGTAGATACCCTGTGAGTTGAACTTGAGAATCAACGTTGATGGCACGAGGCGAAAAGCTTAATGTCGCCATCCACTCATTCACGCATCCGTCCATCGCCGAACACGAACGCAGGCAAGCTTCGCACCTCCTCACGACATGTCAATCGAACCGAAAGCTGCCGGCCCATCGGCACGTCGCCGCAGACTCGAGCGGATGCTGAATCCTCGCTCGGTCGCCATCATCGGAATGTCCTCGCGGCCCGGGACCTTCGGTCGACAGGTCCTCGAGAACCTGCGTGTGAATGCGTTCGAAGGCCCCATTCACCTGGTCGGTCGCAGCGGCGGCGAGATCGACGGCATCGAAATCAAGACGAAGGTCGAGGACCTGCCGTTCGATATCGACCTGGCCATCGTGCTTGTGCCGGCCGCTGCGGTGGGCGACGCGCTCGAGGGTTGCATTGCTCGCGGCTTTGGCGGCGCCGTCGTGTTCAGTTCCGGCTTTGCCGAAACGGGCCCTGCGGGAGCGGCGGAGCAAGAGCGCGTGGGCATGCTCGCCTCCGAGGCGGGGTTGCCTGTCATCGGGCCGAACTGTACCGGCTACACGAATTTCATCAGCGGCCAGGTCATCGGCTTCGTGACGGTCGTGAAGGTGCCGAGGCTTGCCTCCGGCACGGGAGATGCCGTCGCGATCGTCGCCCAGAGCGGAGGAATCCAGGGCCACGTTTTCCAGGCGCTGGTCGCCAGAGGCGTGGGCGTGTCCTATTCGATCGCGACCGGCAACGAAATGGACCAAGGTCTCGGAGATTTCATCCAGTACCTGGCTGAAGATCCGTCGACGCGGGTGATTGCCGTCTATGCGGAGCACATTCGCAACCCGAAGCGGTTCATCGACGCCGCGCGGGCGGCGAAGGCCCGCGGCAAGCCGGTCGTGCTCCTGCATCCGGGCTGGAGCACCAAAGCCCAGACCGCCGCCCAATCGCACACGGGTGCCATGGCCGGCGATCACGCGGTGATGCGCGCCATGGTGAGCCGGGAAGGCGTGTTCTACGTCGACTCGCTCGACGAACTCGTGGATGTCACGGAAGTTCTCGCGCGCTATCCCCAGCCCGAGCTGGGTGGGCTGGGCATCCTCACTTTTTCCGGTGCCGTGTGCGGCATCGCCCAGGACTTCTGCGCCAGCCTCGGCATCGACGTGCCGGAACTTTCCGCGGGGGCGCTGCGTGTGCTCTCGGAGAAACTCGAGGACTACATCACGCCTTCGAACCCGCTCGATCTGGGCACGCAGGTTCTGGTGCAGCGAGACCTCGTGTTCACGGGACTTCAGGTGCTGCTCGCGGAGACTTCGATCGCGGGCGTTGTCATCGCGATCCCGGCGGCCGGCCCGACCAACGCGATGATCTATCTCAATCATGTGATCGATGCCGTCTGCGCGAGCTCGAAGCCGGTCTGCCTCGCGATGTTCGGCGACACCGCGCCGTTGCCCCCCGGATTCGTGGAGCGGGCGCGGGAGCATCGCATCGTGCTGTCTCGTTCCGCCGATCGATCGATGCGAGCGCTGGGGCGGGTCATCGGTGGCCGGTTCGCCGCGTCCGAAGAAGACGCGGGGCTCCCGCTCGAGCCGGCCGCGATCGTGCCGCAACCGGCCGCGGGCCCGCGTCCCGAATGGGAAGGCAAGCAGATTCTGCGGACGATCGGCGTTCCGGTGCCGCCCGGTGGCCTGGCGAGGGACGCCGGAGAAGCGGTCGCGATGGCCGAGAGGATCGGCTATCCGGTCGCCATGAAGGCGCAGTCGGCTCGCCTCACTCACAAGACCGACGCCGGTGGCGTCTTGCTCGATGTGAAGGACGCCGATGGGGTGCGCGCGGGTTGGGACAGCCTTGTTCGCAACCTGGCCAATGCCGGCGTCCAGGAAGCCCTCGACGGCATGCTCGTCGAAAAAATGGCTGCGCCGGGGCTCGAACTTCTCGTGGGCGCACATCGCGATCCGCAGTGGGGCCCGGTCACGCTCGTGGGCCTCGGTGGGGTCCTGGTCGAGGCCATGGACGACGTGCGCGTCATCGCTGCGCAGGCTTCGGTCGACGAAGTCCGCTTCGAACTCGAGCGTCTCAAAGGCGCCAGACTCCTGAAGGGATTTCGTCACCTGCCGCCCGTCGATATGCAAGCGGTCGCCGGGACCGTGCAAAAGGTCGGGCGTCTGATGCTTCAACGTCCTGACATCGCCGAAATCGACGTGAACCCCTTGGTCGCATATGCCGACGGCGTCGTCGCGCTGGACGCCCTCTTCGTCTTTTCATGAACGAAGTCGTGGGAATCATTCAGATGCAAAAGGTCCGACTGACACTCAACCGCCGCGCGGTGGAAGCGGAAATCCCGCCGACCACGCTCCTTGTCGACTTCATCCGGGGTCACGAGGGTCTGACGGGCACGCACGTCGGTTGCGACACCGCGCAGTGCGGCGCATGCACGGTCCTCGCCGACGGTGAGCCGGTGAGGAGCTGCAGCGTGCTGGCACTGCAGGTGCAGGGGCGCTGCATCACGACCATCGAGGGATTGGCGCAGGGCGGCCAGGCGCTTCACCCGGTACAGGAAGCGTTCATCGAGACCCACGGGCTGCAGTGCGGGTTCTGCACGCCCGGAATGGTGATGTCCTGTGCCGCGCTGCTGGCCAGGAATCCCAACCCCGACGAACGGGCCATCGTCGCCGCGCTCGAAGGAAACATCTGCCGCTGCACGGGCTACGTGAACATCGTCAAGGCCGTGCAGGCGGCAGCGGCCCGGATGCCCGCAGCCCGCGTCGATGATCCCTTGGACTCGCGAGCATGAGTAAACGAGATCTTCCCGTCGTCCCGCCACCTCAGGGCAGCGGCCACCCCGTCCGGCGCATCGAAGACCACGCGCTGGTCACGGGCCAGGGGCGCTACACCGACGACGCCAGCCACCCCGATCAGCTGCACGTCGCCTTCCTGCGCTCGCCGTACGCGCACGCGCTCCTCGGGAATGTGGACGTCAGCGCAGCCCGCGCATCGGCGGGCGTCGTGGAGGTGTTGACCGGTGCGTCTCTTGCCGCCGCCGGGGTGAAGCCGATCCCCTCGCTCGTGCCTTTCAAGCGGCCGGACGGTAGCGCGGGCGCGAGCCCCCCCAGGCGTGCCCTTGCCCACGAGCGGGTTCGCTACGTGGGCGAGGCAGTCGCCGCCGTCATCGCGACCAGCCATGCCGCGGCCGTGTCGGCGCTGGATGCGATCATGGTCGACTACGAGGAATTGGCGGCGGTCACCGACCCGGCGTCGGCCATGCGATCCGGCGCGGTCCCGTTGTGCGATCAGGCGCCCGACAACGTCTGCGCCGTCGTCCGCTACGGACAAACCGATGCGGTGCGCGAGGCATTCTCGAAGGCCGCCCATGTGGTCTCGCTCGATCTCGTGAACCAGCGCATCGCGGCATGTCCAATCGAGCCGCGCGCGCAGGTCGCCTACGTGAACCCGGAGGACGGCCGGCTGATGATCTTCATCGGCTCGCAGACACCCACGGGGGTGCGAGATGGCCTTGTCGCGACGATTCCCGGCCTCACCGCCGATCAGGTTCGCGTCACGGTCGGCGACATCGGCGGCGGCTTCGGCGTGAAGGCGGGTCTTCACCCGGAAAGCGTCGTCGTGGCCTATGCCGCCTGGACACTGAAGCGGCCGGTCAAGTGGCGCTCGCTGCGGCTGGATGAATTCCTGGCGGGCCCGCACGGGCGAGACCTGCACTCGCACGCGGAACTGGCGCTGGACGCCCAGGGCAAGGTGCTCGCGCTGCGCTCGGTCTCGCACGCCAATCTCGGTGCGTACGTCGCGGGTGTCGGGGCAATGCTGCACCTGCTGTTCGGACCCTGGGTCAGCACGAGCATCTACGACATTGCGCTGATCGACCTTGAACAGGTCGCGGTGCTCACGAACACGGCACCCGTGGGCGCTTATCGCGGCGCGGGCCGCCCCGAGGCAATCTTCATCATCGAAAGGCTGCTGGATGCCGCGGCCCGGAGGATGGCGATCGACCCCGCGGAAATCCGGCGAAGGAACATGATCCGGCCCGAGCAGATGCCCTACACCACCGCGACAGGCATGGTGTACGACGTCGGCGAGTTCCCCAGAATCCTCGACGCCGGGCTCGAGCTCGCGGACTGGTCCGGCTTCGAGGCCCGGCGTGTTGCCGCCGCGGCGCACGGCCGTTTGCGAGGCCGCGGCATCGCGACCTTCCTGGAATGGACCGGCGGCGGAACGCTGAGCGAGCAAGCGACCGTGTCGATCAAGGCGAACGGCACCATCGAGATTGTCTCCGCGACGCAGGCCATGGGCCAAGGCATCGCGACAAGCTACGCGCAACTGGCCGTCGACGTTTTCGACGTGCCGATCGAAAGCGTCCGGATCGTCCAAGGCGATACCGACCGCGCCAACGGGATGGGCAGTGTCGGTTCGCGTTCGCTGTTCACGGGCGGAGCAGCGGTCAGGGCCGTGTCCGAGCTTGCGCTGCAACGAGCTCGGGAGCTGGCGGCCGAGGCCCTCGAAGCGGCGTCCGACGACGTCTTGTATGCCGCCGGGCGTTTCAGTCTGGCGACAAAGGAATCGAGCATCGGGCTCTTCGAACTCGCGGCCCGCCAGCCGGGCGGCGCCTTCGTCGTCCAGGGCAAGGCCAACGCGGATGGCGCGAGCTGGCCGAATGCCTGCCACGTCTGCGAGGTCGAAATCGAACCCGAAACCGGCGCGGTCGAGGTCGTCGCCTACGCATCGGTCAACGACATCGGGCGCATCGTCAATCCGGTCATCGCGCGCGGGCAGGTCGAAGGCGGCGCCGCCCAAGGCATTGGCCAGGCCCTCTGCGAGCAGGTCGTCTACGACGCCGGCAGCGCGCAGTTGCAAACCGCGAGCCTGATGGATTACGCGCTGCCTCGTTGCGACATCTTCCGCGACTACAAAACGGTTTTCGATACGTCGATCCCCTGCAAGACGAACGTCCTGGGCGCCAAGGGCGTGGGCGAATTGGGAACCATCGGAGCCACGCCCGCGGTCGTGAGCGCGGTCAACGACGCGCTGAACCGGGCCGGCTTCGCCGGCGAGGCCGAGCGGCTGCAGATGCCCCTCACCGCCCCGAAAGTGTGGGCGCTGCTTCAACGACAGGGACCCGATCGCGCATGACGATCTCTGCAAGGTGTTCATCAACCACGGATTGATTCGATGGAATTTGAATTGACGGATACGCAGGAAATGTTGCGCAGCAACGTCCGGCGTCTGGTTTCCGAGCGCCATGGCTTCGAGCAGCGCAAGGCCTTCATCGCGAAGGCGCAGTGGAGTCCCTTGTGGAGCGACTTCGCGCAGATGGGACTGCTGGGCGCGGAGATCGACGAGGCGCACGGCGGAAGCGCAGGCAGCCTTCGGGACCTCGGGGTCGTCCTGGAGGAGCTTGGGCGGGGACTGGTCGTGGACCCGTTCATCGAGACCGTCGTGCTGGGGGCGGGACTCGTCTCGCGCGCGGGTTCCGCGCGGCAGCGCGACAACCTGCTTCCCAGGGTCGTGGCGGGACAGCTGAAGTTTGCCCTGGCCTACGTGGAGCGCGACTCGCGCTACAGCCTCGAGCGCATCGAAACCAGCGCGTCGGAGACGTCGGGCGGCGGCTATGTGATCGTTGGCCGGAAATGCGCGGTGCTGGGCGCCGCTGACGCCGACCTCCTGATCGTGAGCGCCCGGACGGGCAAAGGCCTGTCGCTGTTCGTCGTGCCGCGAACTGCGCCGGGGGTCGCCGTTCACGACGGCGTCGCGATCGACGGGAAGCGCTCCGCGGAGGTGAGCTTTCATTCGGTCCGGGTCACGGCAGCCGATGTTCTCGGAGCGCCGCACGAAGGTCTGCAGCACCTCGAATGGGCGATCGACCGGGGTGCGATCGCCGTTTGCTACGACTCCCTGGGCGCCATGACGGCTCTCAACGCGCTCACGGGCGAATACCTGCGCACCCGCCAACAATTCGGCAGGCCCATCGGCTCCTTCCAGGCATTGCAACACCGTTTCGCCGACATGAATATCGCGGAGCAGCTGGCACGCTCCATCGTCCCATTGACGGCTGCCGATTACGCGGACACCGCGACACGCTGCCAGGCAGTGTCCGCGGCGAAGGTGCAGGTGGGCGCATCGGCGCAGATCGTCGGACGCGGCGCCATCCAGCTGCATGGGGGCATCGGCGTGACGCTCGAATATGCGGCTGGCCACTACTTCCGCCGCCTGGCGGCGGCCGAGATGATGTACGGCGACAGTTCGTTTCACCTGGAAAGGTATGCCCGGCTGTCCTGGGCCGAATGTTGAAAGGACGATGGTGGAACTGCAATATCCCAAGGAAGTCCAGGACTTCATGCAAAGGCTGCGCGAATTCGCGCGCGCCAACCTGCCCGACTCCATCCGCCGCAAGACGCTGGCCGACCAACGCATCACGCGCGAGGAACAGGCGCAGTGGCAGGCGAAGCTCATCGACGCGGGGTTCGCAACACCGGGTTGGCCCGTCGAGTACGGCGGCCCCGGCTGGAGCGCGCTCGAGCAGCATGCCTACGATGTCGTCATGGCCGAGGAAGGCGCGCCGCCGGCCCCCGCATTCGGCGAGAACATGGTGGCCTCCGTGCTGTTCGCGATCGGAACCCCGGAGCAGAAGAATCACTACCTTCCCCGGATCCGCAAGGTCGAGTACTACTTCTGCCAGGGCTTTTCGGAACCGAACGCGGGCTCGGACCTCGCCTCCCTGAAGACCCGCGCGCACCTCGAGGGCGAAGAGTGGGTGATCAACGGGCAGAAGATCTGGACATCGCTGGCCCACATGGCAACGCATGTCGTGTGCCTGGTGCGCACCGATCCGCAAGCAGCGCGGCCGCAGGAGGGCATCTCGATGCTGATCTTCCCGCTCGACCTTCCGGGAATCACGATCAGACCCATCATCACGATCGACGAGGATCATCACACCAACGAGGTGTTCTTCGACAACGTCCGGGTGCCCAAGGATGCCCTGGTCGGCGAAATGAACCGCGGGTGGCAGAACGCGAAGCATCTGCTCGGTCACGAGCGGACTTCCGTCGCGCGCGTCGGGCAGTCCAAGCGTGAACTCAAGCGGTTGAAGGCCCTCGCGACAACGCACCTCGTCGACGGGAAGCCCCTGCTGCGCGACCCCGTCTTCGCCAGCAAGGTAGCCGCGCTCGAGTGCGAAATGCTCGCGTTCGAAATGACGGCGCTGAGAGTGGCGAAGCGCAGCCAGGACGTCGCGACCGGCGTCGAGGCGAACCTCCTGAAGATCAAGGGATCGGAAATCCAGCAGCGCCTGACCGAACTGAAACTGGAGACTTTGGGGCCCCTCGGGATCCAGTTCGCGCCGCCGAACGGCGAGGAAGAAAGCGCCTCGCCGTTGCTCACGGGCGAAGAAGGAATCTGCGCACCGACGTATTTTTACTACCGCGTCCTGTCGATCTACGGCGGTTCGAACGAAATCCAGCGAAACATCATGGCGAAGTCGCTTGGTCTTTGAACAATTCGCAGCTCGCGCGAGCGGCGTGCATCCACACCAAGCGCATCAAAGAGACATAACCGATGAAAACCTACATGTCCCCAATCGATCGCCGTGACATGCTCGGCCTCCTGGCAGTGGGGGCGGCGGGTCCTGTGTTCGCGCAGGCCGACGCGCCGTCCGGCCCCATCCGGCTCGTGGTTTCTTTCGCGCCGGGCGGCAGCGCCGATGGTGTCATGCGCATGGTTGCCAAGGAAGCTTCGGCCAGCCTGAAGATTCCCATGATCGTCGACAACAAACCCGGCGGCAGCGGGATTGTCGCCGCCGAATCCGTGCTGCAGGCGCGGCCGGACGGCAATGCCCTGTTGCTGGCGTCCACCACGTCGATCATGCATCCGGCATTGGGCGTGAAGACCCGGTACGACTTCATGAACGACTTCGCTCCCCTCGCCCATGTGGTCAGTGCCGCGAACGTCGTCGTGGTTTCGGCCAAGACCGGGATCACCAATCTTCGAGACCTGAAGGCAGCGGCCAAGGCGCAGCCCAAGGACTTCGCCTTCGGCTCGCCCGGCGTCGGGTCCAGCGGCCACGTGCAGGGAGTGCTCCTGGGCCGGCAGGCGGGCGTGGAGCTGACGCATGTCGCGTACAGGGGAAACGCGCTGCTTCTCAATGACCTGATTGCGGGAACCATCAACGTCGGGTTGCTCGACACCATGACGCTGGCGCCTTTCGCCAGGGACAAGGCGCTTGCTTTCGTCGCGGTGACGGGTCCGAAGCGGGTGCAAACCCTGCCCAGCGTCCCGACGCTTGCCGAGCTCGGCCATCCCAAGTTCGAAATGCTGGCATGGCAAGCCATCTTCGCTCCCGCGGGCGTCCCCGCCCCTGTCCAGGCGACGCTCGGGCGTGCCATTGCCGAAGCCCTGAAGGTGCCGGCCATTTCCGAATGGATCGCCAACAACGGCGCGGTGCGGGTCGACAAGGTGGGCAAGGAATTCGCAGCGATGGTGCGTGAGGACGCGGCTTCGTGGACGGCGATCATCAAGGAAGAAGATATCAAGATCACCTGATCACTCATGGACAACAATCACGCCATCAGTCTGGAGCCCGCATGTCGTTCGTAACCTACGAGATGGAGGGGCCGGTCGCGCTGATCGGCCTGAATCGCCCCGACAAGCGAAACGCCATGAGCGAAGCCGTGCTGAAGGACCTTCGTGAGGCCATAACGCGCGCCGATGCGCAAGCCGACGCAGCGGTCCTCTTCGGGCACGGCCTCAATTTCTCCTCGGGACTGGATCTCGCCGAGCTGGCCGCTCGCATTGCTGCGAATGCGCCGCCGCCGCGCAGGCGCAAGCCGAGTGCGTGGCATGAAGCATTCGACTTCATCCAGCGGGGCGGCATTCCGTACGTGGCGGCGCTGCACGGCGCGACCATCGGCGGCGGCCTCGAGCTTGCCTGCGCGGCGCACATCCGCGTCGCCGAGGAAACGACATTGTTCGGCCTGCCGGAGGCGCAAAGGGGAATCTTCGTCGGAGGAGGCGGCACGGTGCGGATCCAGCGGATCCTGGGCTATGAAACGATGGCGGACATGATGCTGACCGGCCGCATGCTCACCGCCGAGGAAGGTCGCCAATTCAGGCTGGTGCAATACATCGTCCCGCCAGGCCAGGCGCTGGCTCGCGCCAGGGAACTTGCTGCACGGATCGCCGGCAACGCGCCGATGATCAACTGGCAGATCACGAATGTCCTGCCCCGCATCAACGATCTGTCGCACAACGACGGACTGTTCGTCGAATCGCTGAACAACGCCATGGCGCGCTCCCCCGAGACGCTGGATCGATTGCGAGCCTTCGTCGAAAAACGCGCCGAACCGTTGCTCAAGGGCAATGCCTCGGACACGAGCCGACAGTCGTGACGGCCATCGTGCTCGCCGCGAGATTTTTCATCTGGCGCCGACCGGCCACCATCGACATGGACAAAGGATGTCGTCATGTATGAGTTCGAATACCGGCGGCCGGCGAGCCGGTCCGCCGCCGCGGCGCAATCGACTGCCGACACACGGTATCTCGCGGGCGGGCAAAGCCTGGTGCAGTCGATGAAGCTGCGCCTGACGCAAAGCGAGCGCCTCGTCGATCTCGGCGGCATTGCCGACTTGCAGGGCATCACGGCAGATCGCGACAGCGTCACGATCGGTGCGATGACCACGCATGCCGCGGTCGGCGCGTCAGCCGACGTTCGCCGCATGATCCCGGCCCTCGCTGATCTTGCGGGCGGCATCGGCGACCCGATGGTCAGGACCATGGGAACGATCGGTGGCTCGATCGCCAACGCGGATCCGGCCGCATGCTATCCGGCGGCGGTGCTGGGACTCGGCGCCCAGGTGCGCACCGACAGGCGCACCATCGAAGGCGACTCGTTTTTCAAGGGACTCTTCGAGACGGCCCTCGAGCCCGGGGAATTGATCGTCGACGTCAGGTTCCCGGCATTGCATCGGGCCGCGTATGTCAAGCACAAGCAGCCCGCTTCGCGATTCGCGCTGGTCGGCGTCTTCGTGAGCCGCGGCCCGGGCGGCGTCCGGGTCGCGGTGACAGGCGCGAAGTCCTGCGTGTTTCGCGCAAAGCCGCTCGAAGAAGCCCTGGCCACGTCGTTCACGCCGGAAGCGGCCAAGGCCATCCGGTTGCGCGCCGATGACATCAACAGCGACCTTCACGCATCGGCCGACTACCGTGCGGCCATGATCAGCGTGATGGCTGCTCGCGCCGTCGCCATCGCGGCGACGAGATAGCGGTCTCAGACTTCCGGGGTCATGTACTTGGCCCGCGGACGGACCAGGAAACCCGCAGTCCTTTGCTCGAGGATGTGTGCAACCCAGCCCGCCGTCCGCGAAATCGCGAACAAGGCGCTGGGTGTCTTCGGCGGTAACTGCAGGGCATTGCAAACCGCGACGGCGCCCATCTCGACTCGCGGGTGCACGTGCAGCTGCGCCTTCGCCGCATCGAGGAACTTGATGAGCTGCCGCACCTTGCGGGACTTCGGGGCCAGCTTCGCCGCGATCTCCAGCAGGCATTCGGCGCGCGGATCGCCGCCCGGATAGAGCGGGTGATTGAAACCGGCCGGCGTATTGCCATTGCGCTGGGCTTCCCTCAGACGCGCGAGCATTTCGTCAGGATCCCGCGAAGATGCCACGAAGCTTTCCACTCGGTCGTGGATGCGCGCGATGTACAGGCCCGAATGCGTGGTGAGCGCGGCGGTGATGCAGCCGTGCATGAACGTTCCAGCCGACGCGGCCACGCGCGCCGCGAAGGTCGAACCGGTCAGTTCATGGTCGGCCAGAAGCACGAGGATCGCATTCAGGGCGTGCTCCGCGTCCTCCCCGCGGTGCGAGGCGCCCAGGATTCGCAGGAGAGCGGCCGCGACCGATTCGCCCGCGCGCATCGGCTCCGGCCGACCGGCCAGGGTGAGATAGCCCATCGTGGCCGCCATGACTTGAATGAGCTCGCGCGCGGCTTCGCAGGGCGCGGCGGTCTGCATCTGTTGCGCGACCGTGCCTCGCGACATGCCCAGGAAAAGCGCGGACATGGCAAAAAGATCAAGCAGCCGGTCCTTGCGTTCGCGCAGCGGCAGGTGCCGGCCCAGCGCGCCGATTCCCGTGGGAATGCGCACGATTTGCCAGCAGATCGGTTCTTCGAACCACATGCCGCTCCAGAGCAGTTCGGCCACGTTCTCGAAAGCCGCGCCACCTTTGGCCATGGCGACCGCGGATCGGCCGCGGTAATGGGGACCCTCGGCCGTGATTTCCGTTACAGAGGTCGGCAAAATGGGCTCGCCCCAGCGCATGGCGCCCGCCGCGGCGACGCCGTGGCTGCTCCTCGCCGTGGCACGCGCCTTGACCTTTTCGACGTCGTCGAGCGAGTACATGCTGGACTTGCCGCCACCGGGTTTGCGCATGCGGCGAATCCAGCCGCGGCTCACGTACGCATAGAGCGTCTGCGCCTTGATGCCCAGGCGCGACATGGCTTCGGCGCGCGTGAGGTAGCGCTCCTGGCTGTCACCGGCCGGCGGCTGGGCATAACTGTCTTGAACCATCAATCAACATTGATAAAGTGAATGGAGAGACTCTATATTGGTCCGCCTTGGAAAAAATCGCAATGCAGGAACAGCAAAACGGACTCTTCGACATTCGGGGACGCGTCGTCATCGTCACAGGCGCGGGCGCGGGCTTGGGCAAGGCGTATTGCCTCGAGCTCGCCAGGCTCGGCGCGCGCGTCGCCTGCGCGGACATCGACGGCAAGGCCGCGAACAGCTGCGCGGACGAATTGACGGCGGCCGGTTGGGAGGCGACGGGCGCGCGATGCGACGTCGCCGACGCGGCTTCGGTCGACGGCATGGTGCGCCATGTCGTCGACCGCTTCGGCACGGTCGACGCGCTGATCAACAATGCCGCTCTCATGAGCACGCTGCCGCGCGGCCCCTGGCATTCCATCACTGAAGCGGACTGGGATCGAGTGATGGCGGTCAACACACGGGGACTCTTCCTGTGCTGCCGCGCCGTCTATCCTCACATGAAGCGCCGCGGCGGCGGCAAGATCGTGAACATTTCATCCAACCGGGTGTTCGACGGCACTCCGAACCGCCTTCACTACACCACGTCGAAAGCCGGAGTGATCGGATTCACGCGTGCGCTCGCGCGGGAGGTAGGCGACGACAACATCTGCGTGAATGCCGTCACGCCCGGATTCACCGCGAGCGACACGCAGGTCGCGAGCACGGACCCGGGATACGCCGCGCGCATGGAGGCGCTCAACGAACGCAAGGCGCTGAAGCGGACGCAGCTTCCCGCGGATCTCGTCGGCACGGTGGTCTTTCTCGTATCGCCGGCCAGCGATTTCATCACGGGCCAGACCCTCAACGTCGACGGCGGCTTCGTGATGCACTGAACGGCTAGGCCGAGTCCGTCTGCCGGCGCGGCGTTCCGGCCATTGCCTTCATGATCCGCTCCGAAGGCTTGCGGGCCAGGCCCCAGCGGCAGGGGCGGCGCGGGAAATTCCCCCAATAGGCGGCGTCGTGCACGACGTAGGTGTCGTCGACCTGGTCCATGTCGGTGGTGTATTCGACCACGTGTCCGTCGGGGTCGATGAAATACGCGAAGACATTGTTGCCGGGCCCGTGCCGGCCCACGCCCCACTCGATGGGGTAGCCCGCCTCGGTGAGACGCCCGCAACCATACATGAGCCCATCGAAATCCTCCATGAGAAAGGCTGCATGATTCAGGCCGACGCAAGTCCCGCGAGCGATCGCGATCGTGTGATGGTCGGCGCCGCAACGAAGAAATCGCATGATCGCGGTTTCATCGCTGACCTTGAAGCCAAGGAAGCCGCAAAACCAGTCCGAGAGCTGCGCGAGGTCCGGCGAATTGAGAACCACGTGCGTCAATTCCACCGGCTTGTCGGGCGCGCGCAGGCCCGCTTGTTGCCGCGCGACGCCGCCGGATACCCGCACCCGCAAGCCGCCCGGCGCTTCGAAACAAGCGCCATAACCACCACCGTCATCGGCCTCGAGCTCATGCCCCGCCGCAAGCAGCGGCACACCGTGGTTGCGCGCCTTCTCGCAAAGCGAATCCACCGCCTTGTCATCCCGCGCGGCCAGGGTGATGCTTCGCAACCCCGGCTGGGCAGCCGCATACACCGATAGAGCGTGATGCTCCATGCCGCCGGCGCGCAGGTGCGGCGAGGCGCCCAGCCGCTCGAGGCCCCAGACCGACTCGTAGAAGGCGAACGATCGCGCAACATCGGCGACCTCGAGCTCGATGCTCCTCAATCCGGTAATCACGGCGTCACCCATCGATGCCTCTCGTTCTCGTGCCCGCAGTATTCCACGCCGCGCCCGCGTGAATCAATCTTGATCGTCCGCTCAATGACGCCGCTGGGTTGAAAGAGCAATCAAGATTGATCAGTCACGGAGCCCGCCCCAGAATCGGCGCGACACCGAACAGGCGCGCCGGCGCGCCGGGAACCCGACGACGAGCCCATCGATGAGACATCTGAAGAACACCTGGTACGCGGCGGCATGGAGCTCGGAACTCGCGCCCGACCGGCTCCTGGCGCGCCGTTTCTTCGACGAGCCCACCGTCATGTTCCGCGGCAAGGACGGCCCGGCGATGATCGCCGACTATTGCCCGCACCGTTTCGCTCCGCTTCACCGGGGGCGCCTGGCGGATGGCTCGGTCGAGTGCGGCTACCACGGCCTGCGTTTCGACGGCCAGGGCCGCTGCGTCCACAATCCGCACGGCGATGGCGCCGTTCCCGCGGGCTGCAAGGTACCGAGCTACCGCGTGGCCGAACGCCACGGTGTGATCTGGCTCTGGCCGGGCGATGCCGCGCTCGCGGACGAGGAGCAGATTCCGGACTTCAGCTACCTCGACGCACCCGAACGCAAGACGGTGAGCGGGCTTGCCAACGTGCGCGCGCACTACGAGCTGATCGCCGACAACCTGATGGATGCGAGCCACACGCAATACGTCCATTCCGACCTTCTCGGCACCGACGCCTTTCGGCGCAGCAAGCACGAAGTCTTCCAGGACGGCGAGGCGGTCCACAGCCACTATCTCATTCCCGGCAGCGCGATTCCGGCCGCATACGCGGCATATTTCGACGATCCGCAAACCCGCGTGGACTACTCCATCAATTTCCGTTGGCTGCCGCCGGGGCTGGTGCGCAACAGCGTCTCGCTGATCCCGGTCGACGGCATCACACCCGGCATCTTGCGCACCGGCTCGCACTTCATGACGCCGGAGACGGAGCTCACCACGCACTATTTTTTCGCACACACGCGCAACTTCCGGCTCGACGACGAAAGTATCGACGAGCGCATCAGGTGGTGGCAGAAAGCCGGGCTGACCGAACAGGATGGCGCGATGATCGAAGCTTGCCAGTCCGTGATGGGAACCGCGGACCTCGAGAGCCTGCATCCAGTCCTGTTTTCGATCGATGCGGCGGCAGTCAGGGTCAGGCGAGTGCTGGGCAACCTGATCGATCGCGAGCGAGCGAAGGAATCGACATGAGAACCAAGGACATCCCGCGGGGCATCCTCCCCACCCGCACGCAGCTCTTCTATGGCGGCGCGTGGCACGCGCCCAGGTCGGGCGAATACGCGGACACCATCAATCCGGCCTACGACGAGCCCATCATGAAGGCGCCGATGGCAGGAGCCGACGACGTCGACGCGGCGGTGACGGCGGCGAACATCGCATTCACCTCGTGGCGCGCCATGCCCCCGCAGCGGCGGGGCGATCTGCTGCGCAAGGCCGCGGCGGTCCTGCGGAAAAACGCGCATGAACTGGCGATGCTCGACGCGCTGAACAACGGCAACCCCGTCAGCACGCTGGCGAAGGACGCGGGCATCGCGGCCGATGGCCTCGAGTATTTCGCGGGCCTCGCCACCGAGGTGAAGGGCGAAACCATTCCAATGGGAAGCGGCAACCTGAATTACACGGTCCGCGAGCCTCTCGGCGTTGTCGCGCGGATCATTGCCTACAACCATCCCCTCATGTTCGCCGCGCTACGCATTGCCGCCCCCCTTGCTGCGGGGAACACCGTCGTCGTCAAGGCGCCGGACCAGGCGCCGCTGTCGACGATTCGTCTCGCGGAACTGATCGAAGACATTTTTCCGCCCGGCGTAGTGAACTTCCTGACGGGCGGGCGCGAGTGCGGCGAGGCGCTGACCCGGCATCCGCTGGTGCGCAAGGTGACGCTCATCGGCGGCGTTCCGACGGGCAAAGCCGTGATGCGAAGCGCCGCCGATGGCCTGAAGCCGGTCCTGCTCGAATTGGGCGGCAAGAACGCCCTGATCGCGTATCCCGACGCCGACATCGACAGGCTCGTGGGTGGAGTCGTGGGCGGCATGAATTTCACGTGGTCGGGGCAAAGCTGCGGCTCGACGAGCCGGGTCTTCCTGCACGAATCCATTCACGATGAGGTGCTCGACGCCGTCGCGAGGGAGCTTCCCAGGCTGCACAAGCCCGGCATCCCGACGGACCCAGCGACGACGATGGGCTCGCTCGTGAGCCGCGCACAGCTGGAAAAGGTCGAAGGCTTCGTCGAGTCCGCGCGGGCCGATGGCGCCCGGTTGGTGGCGGGCGGCAAACGCCCCGCCGACCCCGCGCTCGCCAAGGGCTTTTTCTTCGAGCCGACGATCTTCGCCGACGTGAAGCCCCACATGCGCCTGGCGCGGGAGGAAGTGTTCGGGCCGATCATGTCCGTCTTCCGCTGGTCCGACGAGGACGAGATGTTCGAGGCCGTGAACGGCGTCGACTATGGCTTGACGGGATCGATCTGGACGCGCGACATCGCCACCGCCCACCGCGCCGCGTCGCGCATCCACACCGGGTATGTCTGGGTCAACAACAGCAGCCAGCATTTCCTCGGGGCGCCTTTCGGCGGCGTCAAGCAGTCCGGAATCGGGCGGGAGGAATGCTTCGAGGAGCTTCTCGAATTCACGTACACGAAGAACGTGAACGTGAAGCTCGACTGAAGGAGTCGCATGCCGAAGCTGACCCTGAGCATCGCGGTCGGAGACTACGACCACACCCGCGACCTGCTGAGCGGGGACACAACTGCCGAAGGCATGGAGCTCGTCGTCGCGAAGAGGCGCCCGGTCGAAGAGATTTTCCATCGCTTCACCGCCTATCGCGAGTGGGACATCTCCGAGATGTCCTTTGCGAAATATGTGGCTCTGGCATCCGTCCCCGACTGCGACATCGTCGCGATCCCGGTGTTTCCGTCGCGCGCGTTCCGCCATTCGTCGATCTATGTCAGGCAAGACAGCGAACTGGCTTCACCTTCGCAATTGCGCGGCAAATGCATCGGCGTCCCCGAGTGGGCGCAGACCGCCTCGGTCTACACACGCGGCATGCTTTCACGCGACTATGGCGTGCCTCTTGCCGAAGCCCGTTGGGTCCAGGCCGGCGTGAATCAGGCCGGACGCAAGGAAAAAGTGGGGCTGCGGCTGCCGCAGGGCGTGGAATGTCGCAGCGTTCCCGACCAGTCGCTCAACGACTTACTGCTTCGAGGGGAAGTCGATGCAGTCTTCTCCGCACGGCCGCCGGCCGCGTTTCTCGAGGCAAAGCCGCGCCTTCGCCGGATGTTCGCCGATTCGCGCCAGGAAGAACTCGCGTACTGGAAACGCACCGGCATCTTCCCGATCATGCACGTCGTGGCGGTTCGTCGCGCGGTCCTCGACGCGCATCCGTGGGTCGCGATGAACCTGCTCGACGCATTCGAGGAGGCGAAGCGCCGCAGCCTTGAACGCATCTCGGACATCACGGCCTCGACCGTGCCCCTGCCCTGGATACCCTCCTATGCCGACCAGGCCAAAGCCATCCTGGGCGAGGATTTCTGGCCGTACGGCATCGAAGCGAACCGCGCCACGCTCGATGCATTTCTGGGCTTCGCGCATGAACAAGGCGTTTGCGGCCGCCTTCTGGATGCCGCGGAAATCTTCGCGCGCACGACGGCGACGCGGGTGAAAGTGTGAAGGAGCAACTGCAATGAAGAAATTCGCTGTCATCTACCGGATCCTGAGCGTCGAGTCGAGCAACGCGTTGCGGCCGAAGCACGTCGAATACCTCAAGTCGCTCATCGCCGCCGGCCGGGTCGTCGACGGAATGAAATTTCCGGACTACTCCGACGGGTGCATCCAGGGAGTGCTGATCTGCCAGGCGAATTCGAAAGAGGAAGTGAAGGCTTGGTTCGACAAGGACCCGGTCATCGCCGGCGGCGCCCGGACCTACGAGATTCGCGACTACGAACCGATGTCACTGAAAGCCTGAAAGCAAAGGAATCGACATGCTGAGCGCAAAGGATATCCGCGGCGCGTACGCGATCATGCCGACGCCCGCCCTGCCCGGCGCGGAGCGCCTCGACGCGCGCGCGACGGTGAACCTCCAGGAAACCGAGCGCCTGGTGAACTGCCTGATCGACGATGGCTGCGACGGCCTCATCGCCCTGGGCACGACCGGCGAATGCCCGACCCTGTCGCAGGACGACTATGAAAGCTTCGCCGCCTGCGTGGTCGAAACGGCGCGGCGGCGCGTACCGACATTCATCGGTACCACGGCCGCATCGGGGCATGAAGTGTGGCGGCGGATGGCATTCATCCGCAAGCTCGGGGCCGAGGGCACGCTGCTGGGCATGCCGCATTGGCAGCCCATGACGGCGGACGCGGCCGTTCGCTATCTCGCGGAGCTATCGGGCGGCTTCCCGGAAGTAGCGATCATGGTGTATGCCAACCAGCGCGCATTCCGGTTCACTTTTCCCGATGAATTCTGGGAGGCCGTCGTGCGTTCGGCGCCCACGGTCACCTCGGCGAAATACGCGATGCCGCGCGACCTTCGCAAGCTCGTCCAGATCACGCAAGGACGCGTGAACATCATCCCGAACGAGATGACCATCCCGAAGTTCGTCGCCGAGAGTCCCGAGACGACGATTGCCTGCTGGGCCACCGCCGCGAGCATGGGGCCCCAACCGGTCGTGGCGCTGATGAGGGCGCTGGCGAGCGGCGATTCGGCGCGGGCGAAAGAGCTGGACGCGGCGATCGCGTGGGCCAACCAGCCCATCGAGCCCATCGTGTTCAACCCCGAAGTGTTCGCGCTGTGCAATATCCAGCTGGAAAAGACGCGGATCGAAGCGGCCGGCTATTGCAATCCGGGCCCCGTACGCCCGCCCTACGGGCCCATGACGGACGCACAGACGGCGGCATCCGTCGAATGTGGCCGGCGCTGGTCCCGCCTGTGCGGGCACCTTCGCGCGGGAACGCCTCTCGCGTCGCTGTACTGACCGGGGACACACCGATGCAACACGCCTGGATTCCCCGCATCGAGAGGGCGCAGATGCCGCAGGATCTTGCCGACTACCTGGAGCCGCGCGTGCGGCGCCTCGGCTATCTCGGCGAAATGTTCCAGGTGGGCGCGAATGCGCCGCAGGTCCTGCAGCACTTCCTCCATCTAACGGATGCGCTGAAAGAGGGCTTGGCCTTCGATATCGGCGAGACGGTCGTGCTCACTGTCGCCGGCTGGATGGACAACGCCTACGAGCGAAACCAGCACGAGCGTCTCTGCGTGCGAACCGGTCTGGGCAGCGACTGGCTGCGCGAGGTCGAGCGGCTGTTGCCCGACGACGCGCTGGGGCTGACCCCCGGCCAGCGGGCGGCGCAGCGCTTCGCGCTCGCTGCCCTCGAAAGCCGGGGCAAGAACGTCGAGGCCGCTTTCTCCGCCTTGCAGGAGCATTTCACCGCGGCGGAAGCGGTGACGCTGGTCTTCCTGGTCGGCCGCTATGTCACCCACGCCCTGGTCGTGAACACGTTCCAGCTGGCGCCCCCCGTCCCTTCCGTCTTCGAGGACGGTTTCCAAGCTTGAGGAAGGAAAGCGAATGAGCGCGTTGAAAAAAGAGTTTGCCGCCACGGGCGCACTTTTCACCGACATCTCCGGCAAGCCGGCCGAAGATGCCAATTCCTACTGGGCGCCGGTGGTCATCACCCGAGCGCAGATCGACGCGGAAATCGAGCGGCTCTGCTCGATCCCCAAGCCCGGCAATGGGTGGCGCCAGTCACTCATCACCCATCCCATGGCGCCCGCGCGGGCGCCCGGGCTCGCACCCGGCATCCAGGTCCGGCTGAGCGTGCTGCTGCCGGGCGAAAGCACGCAGCAATTCCGCCACAACGCCACCGAGGTGAATTTCTGCATCGCCGGCGAAGGCGAGACCCGCATCGGCGGAAAGGTCATCCGACACCGCCAGTACGACGTGTGGAACCACCCGTCGTATTCGGCATACACGCATCACAACACCTCGCGCAAACCGGTCGTCAAGCTGACCTACTCGAACGCGCCCCTGCTTCAGAACCTGCAGGTGTACTTGGCCGATGAGGAGCCCGTCTCGCAGGAAGCGGGGCCGGTGCCGGACCACGCACGGACCGATGACCCCACGCGCAAGAGCCCGTTCGGCACGTTTGCCATCGGCGATGAGGGCGGCATGCTCATGCCGTACGAAACGCTCATCAATCCGGTCGCCGCGGAATCGAAGGCTCTGCACTTTCCCTGGGAACAGGTGAAAGCGGAGCTCGACAAGCTTGTCGCTCTCGGAAAGTCGTATGTCGGGCGGCGTCTCTACATGATGTACAACCCGCTCACGACCCGGTTCAACGGGATCACGCCGAGCTTCTTCGCGACCATGACGATCCGCCCCGGCGGCATCGTGGACCGCCCGCACAGGCATGTGTCCGCGGCAATCAACTACTACTTCAAGGGCCGCGGGTTCAGCATGGTCGCAGGGAACCGTTACGAGTGGGGCCCGGGCGACCTCATGCTGTCCGCGCCGGGCTGGGCCGTGCATAACCACGCGTCGTACGAGGAGCAGGTCTACGAGCTCACCGTCCAGGACCAGCCCTTGCACATCTACATGGAATCCCTTCTCTGGCAGGAAGACCTGAAGCACGCACCGCAATTGCTCGGATCCCGCCCGGGCTTTTCCACCAATCGCGACAAGCTGGCCGCGTAGCGGGCCGCCGATGCTCTTCGACACCAGCAAGGAGTGGCCGAGCTCCATCTTCAACGCCATCGTCGCGCCCCGCCCCATCGGGTGGATCTCGACCTGCGACGCAGCGGGCAACGTGAACCTCGCGCCGTTTTCGTACTTCAATGCGATCTCCGCCACGCCGCCCATGGTGGTCTTTGCGTGCAATGCTCCCGCGGATCGCAAAGAGAAAGACACGTTGGCCAACGTACGCGCCACGGGCGAGTTCTGCGCGAACCTTGCGAGCTTCGATCTGCGGCACGCAATGAACACCACTTCCGCGACCGTTGCCACCGGCACGGACGAGTTTGAACTGGCGGGCCTGCAGAAGGCGGCGAACACGAAGATCCGAACGCCGAGGGTCGCGGCCTCGCCGGCGGCGCTGGAGTGCGTCGTGATCCGGATCGTCGACCTCATGCCGGAGTCGCCTCGCGAACGTCACTGCGGCCTCGTGATCGGGCGCGTGGTCGCGGTGCACGTGGCGGACGAGTACCTCACGGACGCCGGCCGCTTCGACTCTGCCCGCGCGCGGCCGCTCGCGAGGCTCGGCGGCTACAACTACACCGCGGTGGAGTCGCTCTTCGAAATGGGCCGGCCCGACGCGAAATAGCGCGCCTCGGGCGCCAGAATATTGACACCGAAGTCTGATTTCGAACCTTTTCGTCAAACTCATGGACACGCACCAGGTCAAGGTCGCGCGCCGGATGCAGGAAACGCCCGACATCTGCGTGCTGGAACTCGTCGCCTGCGACGGCGCCCCGCTGCCTTCGTTTTCAGCGGGTTCCCACGTCGATGTCTTCCTCGCGGGCGACATGACTCGCCAGTATTCGCTTTGCAACGACCCGTCGGACCGCCACCGATACATGCTGGGCGTGCTGAGGGAGCAGGCGGGGCGCGGCGGCTCCGCCGCGATGCATGCCCTGCAGGTCGGCGACACGCTGAAGATCAGCACCCCCAAGAACCACTTCGCGCTCGCGGGAACGGAGAACCGGTCCCTGCTCATCGCAGGTGGCATCGGTGTCACGCCGATACTTTGCATGGCGGAGCGCCTCTCGGTCCTGGGCGCGGACTTCGAGATGCACTACTGCACGCGCAGCGAGGAGCGTACCGCGTTTCGCAGGCGCATCGGCGAGTCTGCGTTCGCGGATCGTGTGCGATTCCACTTCGACGACGGCGCGCCCAGCCAGTGGTTCGACCTTGCCCGCGTCCTCTCGGATCAACCTGCCGGCACGCAACTCTATGTCTGCGGGCCCAAGGGGCTCATGGATGCCGTACTCGAGGCGGCGAGGAAATCCGGCTGGCCCGAGGACCGGCTGCACTACGAATTCTTCGCCGGCGCGGCGCCCGTTGCGATCGACGGCGATTCACCGTTCGACGTGAAGATCGCGAGCACCGGCCAGGTGATCCGCGTGGACGCCGGAAAGACTGTTGTCGAGTGCCTCGCGGCTGCGGGAATCCATGTGGATACGTCGTGCGAGCAAGGAGTCTGCGGAACGTGCCTCACGCGCGTGCTGGAGGGCGAGCCCGACCACCGCGACATCTACCTCATGCCCGAGGAGCGCGCCCGCAACGACGCATTTCTGCCGTGCTGCTCGCGATCGAAAAGCCCGGTTCTCGTGCTGGACCTTTGATGGGTATCCTGCATGATCCGCAAGCCCGAACGAGCGCCAGCGGCTCGCGCCGGTCAGATCGAAGGGATCGCGCCGCCGTCGACGCGAACCACGGAGCCGGTGATGTACGACGCTCGCTCGCTCACCAGGAAAGCCGCGGCGGCGGCGTATTCCTCGGGGGTGCCGTAGCGCTTCATCGGGATCGCCGCTTCGTTCCTCGCGGTGACTTCATCGACGGGCTCACTCTTCTTGCCGGCGGTGAATTCGTCGAGGAACCGCAGGCGCGCGGTTGCGATCTTTCCCGGCACGATGATGTTGGATGTGACGCCGTCGCGTGCGATTTCGGCCGAAAGGGTTTTCGACCAGTTCACCAGGCTGGCGCGCAACGTGTTCGAAATCGCGAGTGCGGGGATGGGCACCGTGATTCCCGAAGACGTACTCGTGAGGATGCGGCCCCATCGCTGCTCGCGCATGTGGGGCAGGAAACGGTCCGTGATCTTGATGACCGACAGAACCATCGCCTCGAATTGGGCCTTCCACAGGTCGGCGGGCTGCGCAGCGGCAGGCGTCGGCGGAGGCCCGCCCGTGTTGTTCACCAGCACATCGATCTTGCCCAGCGCCGCTTCGACAGCGGCGGCTCTCTCGTCGATCACCGCGAGGTCGGCCAAGTCCCATGCAATGGCAAACGATGTGCCTCCCGACTTCGAGATGGCATCGGCGGTGGAATGGAGCGCATCGAGACGCCGGCCCGCAAGCGCGACGTGGGCGCCTTCGGCAGCAAGTTCCTTCGCGATGGCCGCACCCAGCCCGCTTCCGGCGCCGAACACCAGAGCTTTCCTTCCACGCAATCCGAGATCCATCGGTCGTTCCTGTCGCCAAAGCCGCGCAACCGGCGCGCGCCTGATTCTAAGCCGGCTCCCGCAATGTGCATCGGCTGGGCACCTTCGACCCGCTTTCCCGACCCGACATGAGGAGATCCCATTGCCATTGAATCCCGAGACCATCCAGGCGCTGGCCGAAGAGCTGCACCACAGCGAGAAGACGCGAGTCCAGGTCGAGCACTTCTCTCG
The DNA here is from genome assembly GCF_035548915.1 of Ramlibacter sp. GTDB lineage: Bacteria > Pseudomonadota > Gammaproteobacteria > Burkholderiales > Burkholderiaceae_C > Ramlibacter. The sequence continues at coordinate 183,919 of NZ_DASZSE010000050.1, forward strand.
CAGGTTCCCGGAAATCAGCATCGCCGATGGCTACGCCATCTCTCGCGCCTGGGTCGCGATGAAGATCGCCGAAGGCCGCAAGCCCGTCGGGCACAAGATCGGTTTGACGTCCAGAGCCATGCAGCAGGCGAGCCAGATCGATGAGCCCGACTTCGGAACGCTGCTGGACGACATGCTGTTCCCGCCTGGCGACATCCCCTTTTCGCGCTTCATCGCGCCTCGGGTCGAGGTGGAACTGGCTTTCGTCCTGAAAGCGCCTCTGTCCGGAGAAAGCGTGACGCCACAGGATGTCGTTGCGGCCACGGAGTACGTGACACCCGCTGTCGAAATCATCGACGCGCGCATCGAACAGTTCGATCGCCACACGCGCCAGATGAGAAGGGTCCAGGACACGATCAGCGACAACGCCGCGAATGCCGGCCTGGTCATGGGCGGCCACCGGGTCGACCCCCGCGGCGTCGACCTTGCGTGGACAGGTGCGATCTTGCGCCAGAACGGTGTCGTCGAGGAAACAGGCCTCGCGGCGGGCGTCCAGGGCGATCCTTCGATCGGCGTGGCCTGGCTCGCGCGGAAGCTGGCGCCCTGGGGCGAATCCCTTCGCGCCGGAGAGATCGTCCTCGCGGGATCCTTCACCCGGCCCGTGGCCGCAAGGCAAGGCGACCGGTTCGATGTCGACTATGGCGCGCTCGGTCGGTTCGAATTCCGCTTCGTGTGAAGTTTCGCCGTCACTCGACCACGATATTCTTGTCGCGAACGAGCTTGCCCCAGGTTTCAAGTTCGGAGCGGATGGTCGTCGTCACACGTTCCGGCCTGCCGCCCAGGATGGTGAGTTCGCCCGCGGGGGAGATGTGCTTGACGACCGCGGGATCGGCGAGGATGCGATTGACCTCGGAGTTGAGCTTCGCGATGACGGAGGGCGGCGTCCCTGCGGGGGCCACGAGCGAGATCCACGTGGACATCTCGAAACCCGGCCCGATCGCCTCCGTCATCGTCGGCACATCCGGCAGGACGGGCAAACGCTTCGGGCTGGTCGCGGCAATGGCACGCACCTTTCCCGCCTTGATGAGCGGCATGATGTCGAGCACCGACGAGAACAGCGCGTCCACGTGCCCACCGGCCAGGGCAGTCATCGCCGGAGCGCTCCCGTTGTAGGGGACGTGCTGGATGTCCAGGTTGAGACGGCTCTTGAGAAGTTCCATCATGAGGTGCGTGCCGGTCCCGAAACTGTTGCTCGCGTAGCTCGCCTTCCCTCCCCGCGCCCTCACGTATGCAATCAGGTCGTTCATGGTCCATATCTTCGATTCGGCGTTGACGACCAGCAGGTTCGGCGCCTCGACCAGCAGGGCGATGGGTGAAAAGTCCCGTATGCTGTCGAACGAGGCCAGCTTCGGGTTCACGAGAAGCGCGGTCACGCTCTGGGTCTGTCCGCCGATCAGCAGGGTATAGCCATCCGGCTTCGCCTTCGCCACGAACGAGGAGCCGACGATTCCGCTGCCGCCGACGCGGTTCTCCACGATGAAGGGCTGTTTCAGTCCGGCCTGCAGTTGCTCGGCCATGATCCGCGCGATGCGGTCGAAATAGCCGCCCGGTGGATACGGGACCACGATCTTCACGAGCTGTTCCGGATATCGGTCCGCTTGTGCGATCGCCAGGCACGGCACGGCCAGCCACACGGCCAGCAACAGTCTGCGAGCGACATTCATCGGGTGCTTTCAGGTTCAGAGCTTGTAGGATGGATCGATGCGGTCCAGCAGCCGGTCGAAAGCGGCGCGCTCCTGGGCGGCCACTTGGCGGCGGATCGCCGTGTTCTGCGCGGCGCTGTGCTCGCAGATCGCTGGGGGCGGAAGCTCGTATTCGGCCCCGCTGCCGTGGACGAGGAGCTGCGCTTCGCAGCAAAGCAGGAGCGCCAGCATCGTGGACACGGCCTCCGCCGCGCCTTCGCCGCAAGTGAGCAAGCCATGATTGCGCAGGACCATGGCCGTGTTGCTGGGGCCCAGGTCGGAGGCAAGCGTTCGCGCTTCGTCGAGCTCCGTCGCGAAGCCTTCGAAATCGTGATAAGACAGCCGCTTGTAGAAACGCATCGCGTTCTGGTTGAGCGGCAGCAGCTCCCGCTTCAGGGCGGCGAACGCGATGCCGACGGCCGTGTGCACGTGCAACGTGCAATGGATGTCCGGGCGCGCGTTGAGTATCGCCGTGTGAATGACGAACCCCGCGGTGTTGACGTCTTCTTCGAACGTGGCGGGCTTGCCGTCGAGCCCGAGCTTGATCAGGTCCGACGCTCTCACCTCGGAGAAGCACAGGCTGTGCGGCTTGACCAGAAAAGATGACTCGCCCGGCACGCGCAAGGCGATGTGGTTGTAGATCAGATACTCCCAGCCATAGTGGGCCGCCAGCCGATAGGCGCCCGCGAGTTCGATGCGCGCCGCGCGCTCCGCTGCCGATTTCGATGCACCCATCACCATCTCCTATGGACGAAATCGATGCTATGCAGGACGGGAAAGCCTGGCAATCTGCATCGCAGGATCAACAACGCTTCGCTCGTGGCGGACCCGCAGCTTGCGTCGCCGTGCTATCCGAGCTTGATGCCCGCTTCGCGGGTCTGACGGGTCAGGAAGGTGATTTCGTCGCGAATGTAATGAGCGAGTTGCTGGGAGTTCATCGGCTGCCCGGGTTCTATCCCGGCGTTCGCGACCACGCGCCGCAGCTCCGCGCGCTGAAGAAGGCGCGCGACTTCCCCTGAAAGCCGCTCCACGATTTCCGCAGGCGTGCCCGACGCGACGTACATCCCGATCCAGCCCGTGAAATAACCGAACGACGGGTAGCCGGCTTCGACGACTGTCGGGATTTCCGGCGCGCCCGTGGCGCGACGGGGTTCGTAGGTCGCGAGAATCCTGATCTTTCCCGACCTTGCGTGTGGAAGGTAGGAGCTGAGATCTCCCGATGCGCTTTCGAGCTCGCCGCTCATGAGCGCGAGCGCCGCCGCCGCCGAGCCGCGGTAGGGCACGTGGGTCATGGGCACGCCCGTGGCGTGCGCGAGCAACTCCGCAGCGAGGTGATTGCCCGAGCCGCTGCCGGGGTTCCCGCAACTCACCTTGACTCCTCTCGCCTTCGCCCACGCGACGAATTCGGTCAGCGTACTCGCGGGGATCGAAGCATGGATCGCGAACACCGAGGGGATGATGCCGAGCTGCGAGATCGGGATGAGATCGGCCGCGACATCGTACGGCTGCTTGCGAAAGAGCCCGCCGGTTGTGATGGGGCCGTTCGGTGTGACGAGTACCGTGTATCCATCGGCGGGACGGCGCAGGACGCTGGACACTCCGAGTTCGCCTCCCGCACCCGGCACGTTCTCGACGGCGACGGCCTGGCCCCAGGCTTCGCCGAGCATCGTGCCCACCGTCCTGGCCATGAGATCCGCGCTGCCCCCGGGAGCGAATGGCACGACGAAGCGCAGTGCTCTCGATGGATAGGACTGTGCGAATGCATGCCAGACGCTCATGCCCGCGACAGCCGCCGCGGCCGCCGAGAAGGATCTTCTTGAAATCATCGTGGGATCAAGTGGATAGGAAGGGCACGCCCTCGCGAGCGATGAGCGATTCGCGCACCGCCTCGACGGGTGCGCAGTCCAGTGGCAGCAGGGCCGTCGCGGAACGCACGCGCTGCGCCCGAGGCCGCAGCCCCGGCGGCTCGGCGCCCCCTTGCAGCGCGGTCGCGGCATCGAGCAAGCGCCGCCTCGCAGCGACGATGGCTTTGTCGCTCGAAACCAGGTGCTCCCGTCTGCGGTCCTGGATGGGGCCCATGCTTTCCTGCAGCGACGCGTCCTGCATGGCGACGCCTTCGATGCCGCTGTACGACCGCCGCGAGCGCTGCGCGTCACGGTTCATGAGGTAGTCGTTCTGCCGGTTCGCGACAGGCCTGAAGGTGCCCGGAACCAGCTTCGCATGCATGCCTTTGCCCTCGGCCGCACCTTCGCGCTCGGAGGGCGTCAAGGGCCGGCCGGGGTGGTAGTCGTACGTCCACACCCAGCAATGCTCGTCGTCGATCGGGACCCAGAAGTGCCCGTGCACGGCATGCTCGGCAAACGGCGGGATCAGCGTGAAACAAGGCATGACCCATTGCATCAGGCGCCAATAGGCGTTTCCGTCTTCGGCCGGCCTTGCGTACGCGATGACGAGGCCGCCCTCGGTGCGTTGGACTTCCGTCTTCACCTCGAGATCGGCACGGATGTATTTCGCGGTATTGCTGGAGCCGATCAAAGGATCGTGCCTGAGTTCGCTGCTGTGCAGAAACCCGACGTGATGCGGATCGATGCCGCCTTCCATCGCCTGGAGAAAATTGGTCTCCTGCAGGCGCTTGCCGACGTAACGGTGAGGGTCCGGCACCATGGCGAACTCGAACTCGGGCAACGCCGGGCGCGAGTCCGCGGGCCCCATGTAGATCCAGATCACGCCGCCTCTTTCGACGAGCGGGTACGACTTGAGTCCCATTCGCTGGTGCAGCGTGCTTCCCGGCGCCTCGGACGGCACTTCGAGGCAGTGCCCGTTCACGTCGTACTTCCACCCATGGTACGGGCAGCGCAAGCCGCCCTCCTCGTTGCGGCCGAACCAGAGGGACACACCGCGATGGGCGCAGAACTCGTCGACGGCGCCCAGCCGCCCTTCGCTGTCCCGAAACGCGATCAACCTCTCCGAAAGCAGCTGGACCCTCACCGGGTCGCCGCCCGGGCCGTCGAGCTCCTTCGCGAGCAGGGCCGGCAGCCAGTACCTGCGAAACAGCTCTCCCATCGGGGTGCCGGGGCCCGTGCGTACAAGCTGCTCGTGTTGTTCGTCTCTGTTCATATCGGTCCTCGAATCTACTGGCGCCCTCGACCGCCATCAATCTTGATCCACCATCAACATTGACCGGCTTCCCCGCGCTCCATAGACTGCCTCGCATGGAACACCGGGACCTGCGTCGAGGCGCCATCGTGATATTCGGCGGGGCCAGCGGGATCGGCCTGGCCGTCGCGAGGCTCGGCGCGGACATTTACTCGAGCGTGGTGATCGCAGACATCCACGAAGGCCAGGCCGGCATCGACATCGTTGCCGCGGGGCGGGCGCAGTCGAGGCGCTGCGACGCATCCGATCCCCGCCAGGTGAAGCATCTGCTGGCCGAGGTCCGAAAGGAAAGCGGAATGCTCGCTGCCGTCGTGACGACGGTCGGCGGGGCGCGTTTGGCCGACCCCCTGGCGCTGGACCTGGACGGATGGCGCAGCCAGATCACGTTCAATCTCGACACGGCCTATGTCGTGGCGACAGCGGCAGCGGGCATCATGGTCGAGCAAGGCGAAGGCGCGATCGTCACCACGGCATCCACCTATGCGAACGTCCCTCGCCCGGACCGCATCGCCTACACCGCCGCGAAGGCCGGAGTGATCGCGTTCACCCGTTCGCTCGCGATGGCCGTGGCGGGAAAGGGCGTGCGCGTGAACTGCGTCGCGCCGGGAAGCACCGATACGCCCCGCCTGCGCGCGATGACCGGCGAGGGCAAAGCGTGGGAGGACAAGCTCAACAGCACGCCGCAGGGGCGCATCGCCTCGACCGACGATGTCGCAAGGGTCATCCTCTACCTCGCGTCCGCGGATGCCGCTTCGGTGGCCGGGCAAGTGCTTTGGGTGAACAACGGCGCCTACATGCCCTAGCGCCTCAGATGTCGTAGAAGTCCAGGGCGGCGGGCATGTAGTCGTTCAGCATGACGATCTTCTTGCGGGAGATGCGCTTCTCGCCGGCATTCTCGGTCAGCCGATGCTCGTACCGCCCGAATTGCATGCGCACTTCGCGTGATTTCGTGAGGAACTCGTTCACAACCCAGTTCGAGTACACCTGAACCGATCCATCGGCGGCAGGTTCGATGCGGACGTTGGCGATCGAGTGCTGTGTGCGGGGCAACGGAATCGACGCCACCGACTTGCCCGATTTGACGCGGCTCACGCGATCCTCCAGGCCCGCGCGCGTGCGATAGTAGATGAGCGACAGTTCGGCGCGGGGATTGGCGGTGAGTTCGTGCTCGGACTTCCATGCGGGCAGCCAGAACTCGCAGTCGGCCGTGTAGAGCGCCAGCCAGTCGTCCCAACGCTGCGCATCCAGCATCGCCGCTTCCTGGTAGAGGAACGCCGCGCAGGATTCGGCGGTCCACGTCATGGCCGCGCTCCCCGCGCTCCCCGCGATTCGTCCGGTTCGCCGCGCGCGAGCCCTTCGCGCATCAGGCGCAGCCACTCCCGGTAGCTGGAATGGAAAACGGTTTCGTCGCCGGTGCTGAAATGCCCGGACATGCTGGTGTCCGGCTGGATGGAGAGTTCGCGCGCGTATCGATCCGCGCCTTTCTCGACGCATGCCAGGCCGCGCGCATAACCTTGCTGCCAATCGACCGCGGCCGCGGCGTAGCCGTCCTGGCAATCTTCATAGGAGACGTTGTCGTCGGGCGTCGCCATCCCGGTCGCGTTGTAGAAGTCCTCGAATTGCCGGATTCGGTATTCGCGGGCGTGTTCGGGCTCGCCGACCGGAGCCACGCAATACAGGCGCATTTCGGTTCGATCGACCGCGAGCGGGCGGATCACCCTCATGAGCATCGCCGCGTTGTTGGCCAGTTGCATGTTGGGATAGACCGTGAGGTTGTTGCTGCCCAGCATCCACCGCGTCGTCGCCTCGCCCACCCGCGCGCGCAGGGCGTCGACCTGCGCATAGAGCGGGCGTATCTCGGGGGCCGGGTTTTCCCCCCACACGACAGCGTGGCCGCGCGGAAAGGTGAAACTTCCTCGCACGAGCGTGGGCGAGCGCCAGGAACTCGAATCGACCGTCCGCAGCGCATATGCCGATTCGCCCGAACGCCGGCGTTCGTTGATGGCAAGGAAGCTTCGATGCGTGGTGGTCAGGTGGTAGACATCCGAACAATTCTCGATCTGCAGCTTCCAGTTCGCGCGAAAGGTGTAGACCGAATTTCCGGGGACCAGTTCGACGCCTTGCGGGCTCTGGTCCACGACGAGGTCGAGAAACTTGCGCGCGCCGCCAAGATGCTCCTCGATCGAGGGTACGTCGGCGAAGGCGCTTCCGAAGAGGAAGCCGCGATAGTTCGCGAATGCGGCCAGAGGAGCCAGGTCGTGGCTGTCCTCGTCGAATGCCGGCGTGTACGCCCCATGTTTCTTCTCTTTCACGTCGACGTTGCGCCCGGATGAGTCGTAGGCCCACCCGTGGTAGTGGCACACATGGACGCGAGCGTTGCCCTTTTCCGTGTGGCAGACCAGCGCGCCGCGATGACGGCAGGTGTTGTAGAAGGCGCCCAGTTTCCCGGCGCCGTCGCGCATGACGAGCACGGGCTGCCGGCCGATCCATGCCGACAGGTAGTCGTGAGGGTGGGGCACCTGGCTGGCAAGCCCGAGGAATATCCAGGTGCGCCCGAAAATGTGCTTCATCTCCAGATCGAAGACGTCGGGGTCGGTGAAGATGCTGCGGTGGACCGAGAAACGGCCATCTGCGGCCCGGTCGTCCACGTAGTCCTCAAGGCTGAATGCATTCATGGTCGATGACTTCAATTGGCGTAACCTGGCGCGATCTCGTCCAGGAGCCGCAGGTAGGCGGCCCTTTCGTGCCCTGCGGTCTGAAGGAGAATTTGCTCGAACTGCGCCGCGCTGCGGGCGCAAACGGCGGGCTCGGGCAAAACCATCTCGGCACCTGACGCTTCCAGCATCAGCTGCGTTTCGCAGCATTGCACGAGCGCGCGCATGGTGGCGACGGCCTCGTACGCGGTGGCGCCGCAGGTGAGCAAGCCGTGGTTGCGCAGGATCATTGCCTTGTTGCGCGGCCCGAGATCGCGCGCCAGCGCCTGGCGTTCCTCCACTTCCGTGGCGAACCCCTCGAACGGGTGGTATGAGATTCGCTCGTAGAAGCGCATCGCCGACTGCGTAAGCGGCAACAACCCCCGCGCGTGCGCCGACATCGCCATGCCCGGCACGGTGTGAACGTGCAGCGTGCAGTTCACATCGGGCCGTTCATTCAGGATCGCGGTGTGGATGACGAACGCGGCAGTATTGACGTTCTCTCCGAAAGTCATGGGCTTGCCGTCGAGCCGCAGCTTCAGGAGGCTGGAGGCCGTGATCTCGCTGAAGCGCAACGCATGCGGCTTCACGAGGAAGCAAGGCTCCCCCGGGACCCGAAGCGCGATATGGTTGTAGATGAGCGGCTCCCACCCGTAGTGCGAAGCAAGCCGGTACGCGCCGGCCAGCTCGATGCGGGATTGCCGCTCGCGCTGCGTGCAAAAGCTTTGCGCGGGCGCTTCAAGGTCGCTCTGCTCCATGCGCAGATTCTGGTCAGTGCACCGATGCGCATCAATCTTGATTGAAGACTCAATCTCCCGTGGAGCGCCGCGGGCACGGCGAGTGTGCGGCCGCACGGGTTGAGCCACCGATCAACGTTGACGCATCGCCCCGCGCGGACCTAGATTGCCACGTGCCTTCGCGCTTTGACGATGGCGGGAAAGAAACCGGTGACAAGAGCACAGCTTCGTTTCGCGGTCATGGCCGCGCTCGTGGGCGCGGCGGCCCTCGGCTTCAACAGCGCGCTGGCCCAGGCATATCCCGCCAAGCCCATTCACATCATCGTCCCCTACCCCCCGGGCGGCAGTTCCGACCTGCTCGCAAGAACGCTGGGCACGCGGCTCACTTCGAGCCTGGGTCAACCCGTCGTGGTGGAGAACATCGCCGGGGCCGCGGGCGAAGTCGGCGTCTCGACGGCAGCGCGCCGTGCTCCCGACGGCTACACCCTCCTTGTCACGCCGAACGGCGCGATCACGACGGGGCGTTTCTTCAAGAAGCAACCCTACGATGCACTTGTCGACCTGGCTCCCGTCGCCATGTTGGCCGAGATTCAGTCGGTGCTGGCGGTCAATCCCTCATTGCCGGTGAACACCTTGCAGGAATTCGTCGACTACGCCAGGGCGCGCCCCGGCATGCTGAACTACAGCAGCTCGGGCTCCGCATCCGCTCATTTCCTGTTCGCCGAAATCCTGCAGTACGCCGCGGGCATCAGACTCACGTCCGTCCCCTACAAGGGCGCATCGCCTGCGGCCCTGGCCGTGGCATCGGGCGAGGTCAACGCCGGCGTGTCGGACTTGACGTCCTTCGCACCGCTGAAGGCCGCAGGCAAGGTGCGAATCCTCGCCACGTTCAACCGGCGCCCTCCGACCCGTTCGCCGGAGATTCCCGCCGCGGCGGACATCGTCCCCGGAATGATGCCCATCGCAGGCTGGATCGGCGTCTTCGCGCCGGCGAAGACGCCCGCGCCGATCGTGGCTGCCTTGAACCGGGAGGTCAACGCCATCTTCGCGCGCCCGGATGTGCATGAGATGCTTTTCAGCGCGGGCGCCGAACCCGCGCAACCCATGAGCTCCGAGCAGTTCCGGGGCTATATCGCCGAGGAAGTGAACACGCTGGACCACCTCATCAAAGCGGCAGGGGTCAAGCTTGAGTAAGCACGTCGTTGTCGCCACGCTGGCCCTGGACGACGCGCAGCGCAAGCTCATCGAGGAGGAACTCGGCGACCAGGCCGAACTGGTCCCGCTGCCGGAGACCATGGACCTGCAATCGCGCGAACGGATGCTGCGGTCCGCCGCGGCGCTGATCTCCCGCAATATCGGCAAGGAACTCGGCGAGGCCGAACTTGCCATGATTTCGCAAGTGAAACTCGTGCAGTTCGTGACCTCGGGCGTGGACTTCATGCCGCTCGCCTGCCTGCCGCCGAACGTGCCGATCGCGAGCAACAGGGGTGCATACGCGCAGCCGATGGCGGAGCATGCGATGGCCCTGGCGCTGGCCGCATCCAAGCGCCTGCTCACCGAGCATGCATGCCTCACGAAGGGCGAGTTCAACATGTTCGAGGCCAATCGCCTCCTCGCCGGCAGCGTTTGCGGCATATTCGGCTTCGGCGGGATCGGCCAGGCCATCGCGCCACTTGCCCGCGCCTTCGGCATGAAGGTCCACGCCATCAACCGGCGCGGACATGCCGACGTGCCTGTCGACTGGATCGCGACGCCGCAAGCGCTCGATGAACTGCTGCGGGCCTCCGACGTGTTGGTGCTGTGCAGCCCGCTGACCGAGCGCACGCGCGGCTTGATCGGCAAGCGGGAACTCGACCTGATGAAGGACGCCGCGATCCTCGTGAACGTCGCGCGAGCCGACATCGTCGACGAGGCCGCGCTCTACGAGCGGCTCAAGGCCTCGCCCCGGTTCTGGGCATGTATCGATGCGTGGTGGATCGAGCCCGGCCGCCACGGCCGATTCGCGACGACGACTCCGTTGCTCACGCTGCCGAACGTCATCGGCTCTCCGCACAACTCGGCGTCGGTTCCAGGCGCATGGGCCGCCGCATTGAAGGAAGCCGCGCGGAACGTGCGCCGCGCTCTCGAAGGGAACATGCCGGCTCGCCTCGTCCCCGAGGAAGAGCGCGCGTACTCGAACAACTTGCGCGGCGGCGGGGTAAACTGAAAACGAACCGTGGTACGAACACTCCAGCATTTCCATGAGCGACAGAAAACATGCGGCCGAGGCTCCGTCCGCTTCCGCGGCTTGCACCCCACTCGGCTTCCAACCGATGGATGCGCTCCATGCGGAGTTCGAACACCTGCTGAGTTCGGCGAACGGCGTCGCGGTGCACGATTGGCCGCAGCTCCTGGCCCGGATCGATTCGCACCTGCGCGAACATTTCGCGGCGGAGGACCGGTGGATGTCCGAGACCGACTTTCCGCCTCGCGACTGTCACATCGACGAACATGCAGCCGTGCTGAAAAGCTCGGCCGAAGTTCTCGAGCTCGCGCGATCCGGCGACGTCCGGCATGCGCCCTCGTTCGTCGCCGAACTTGCGCGCTGGTTTCCAGGCCATGCCGACTATCTTGATTCCGCGTTGGCAGCCTGGATGTGCAAACGCCAGTTCGGCGGCAAGCCGGTGGTGTTTCACAAGCCCCGCGCCGAAAGCTCCGAAAAGGAAGGCGGATAGGTCATTCCGGCCTGGGCCGGGCGTTACCCGGGCCCGGAAAATCCGCGGCCGGCCGCGAGGGACGTCGCCGTGTGCAATGCCACGGTCATCCCCTGCGCACTCGCGACGCCGCGGCCCGCGATGTCGAAACCCGTGCCATGCGCCACCGAGACGCGCAGGTGCGGCTCGCCCAGCACGATCGCGCAACCCTCCCCGAAGTTCGCGGTCTTGACCGCGATGTGGCCCTGGTCGTGATAGTGCGCGACCACGCAGTCGTAGTCGCCCCGCGCCGCGAGGCGAAACACGGCGTCGGGTGCGATGGGCCCGCGCGCGTCGATGCCGCTCTCCACCGCCGAGCGAATCGCGGGCGCGATCTCGTCGCGCTCTTCGGGCCCCTGGCAATGGGGATTCAAACCCGCCACCGCGATGACCGGTGAGCGGAGCCCCCACTGAGCCAGTTTGTCGTGCACAAGGCGCAGCAGCGCCAGCAGTTCGACGGCCCGCACATGGTCGAGCATCTCGCGCAACGTGATGTGGTCCGTCAGGTGCACGATGCGAAGCCGGCCCGCAACGAGCATCAGGTGGGTCGGCGCGCCTCCCGCGAGCGACGGGATGGGACCGGTTCCCAGTGCGGCCTGGATCGCGCCGGAATGAATCGGCGCCTGGACGATCGCATCGGCCTCTCCGCGGTGGACGATTTCCGCGGCCAACGCGCGCCATTCGACAACGGCGCGCCCGCAGTCGGCCGACACCACCCCCGGCCGTATGTGCTTCGCATCGAGTGTTCCGGGGTCGAGCACTTCGAGAATGCCGGGCGCGTAGCTCGCATCGCGCGCGCGCGCGATTGCCCGGACTCGCGGGCCGCCGCCTCGCATCGACGATGCGGCGGCCTTCACGGCTTGCGCCGAACCGATCGCCAGCACGCGCGCACGCGGCGGCGATTCGGCCAGGGCCTTCACCAGGACCTCCGGGCCGATGCCGCAGGGGTCGCCGATCACGGTCGCGAGGATGGGCCCGGCAGGTGTCATGGCCCGCTCAGATGAGGTAGATGTCCAGAACGCCCGGCACGACGTCGTTCATCAAGAGGATTTTCTTGCGCCGGATGAGCCAGCCGTATTCGCCGCCCCGCTCCAGCGCGTATTCATACCGGCCCCAGAACTCGACCTGTTTCCCGTTGCGCCAGCTGCACACGCGCCAATTCGCCTTCGCGGCACAGCCGTCTGCGTCCACCAGGCAGCGGATGTTCGTGACGAAGTGGCAGGTGCGCGGCAACGGATGCGAGGCAACCGAGCGCTTCGACCGAATGCGGAACACGCGATCTTCCAGGCCGCTGCGCGAGTCGTAGTAGATGAGGGAGAGTTCATTGCCCGGATCTGAAGTCGGCACTTCCCCGTCCCACGCCGGAACCCAGTATTCGACCGAGGGCGAAAACAGCGCCAGCCATTCATCCCACAGTCGCTCGTCCAGGCACTCGGCTTCGCGCAGCAACAGCGCTTCCACCTGCCCGCGGGTGTCGGGCGAGCTAGCCATCGATTCCGCCCTCGGACAGGTACTGCGCCCACGCGCGGTACATGCCGACGAACAGGCCCTCGTCCTGTATCCATCCGCCGGACATCTTCGGCCGGATGCCGAGCTCCTGCGCAAAACGGTCGGGGCCTTCCACCTGATGTGCGGCGCCCCGGCTCATGTCGCTGAACCGGGGATGTTCGGCCGCGAAGGCTTGCTGCGACCGGTTGAAGATCTCCAGATCGTCCGGCGTCGCCATGCCGCTCGGATTGAAGAAGTCCTCGTAGAAGCGCAAACGCTTGCGGCGCTGGTCCGCGGGCTCGCCCGCCGGCGCGAATGCGTAGCCGGTGACCTCGGTCCGGTCGACGGCGATCGGCTGGATCACACGCAGCTGCGTGCTCATCTGGTCCATGATCATCAAATTGGGGAAGATCAGCAGGTTGCGCAGCCGGCCGACGGCCCATCTGGCGCGAACGCTCCCCATGCGCTGCTCGAACTCCGGCATCTGGCCGTAGTTGAAACGGTCCTGCGGATTGTCCCAGTCGCGCCAAATCATCAGGTGCCCGCGGCCGAGGTCGAAGAAGCCGCCATGCATGTCGCGCGGGTCATGCCGCATCTTCATCGAGCCCGGCCGGCTGCCCGCCGTGTCGCAACGCTTGCGGTTTTCGATGGTCGCGGAGAAATTCGCGTGCACCACCGGGGCGTGGTACCCGTCCACGGCATTTTCGGCCTGCAGTTTCCAGTTTCCGTCGTAGCTATAGGTCGAGACGCCCTTGAGAACCTCCCAGCCTCGCAGCGACTGGTCCACCAGCAAATCGATGCACGTGGACGCATCGCCGAGATGGTCGGCCAGCGAGATGGCGCCGGGATCGAGCGTGCCGAAAATGAAACCCCGGTAGCTGTCGATCTTCGCGACCGGCTCGAGGCCCAGGGTGGACTTGTCGAACGACGGTGGGTACGCGCCCGCGGCTTCCCCCGTGACGCCCACAAGGTCGCCGCCGCTGCCGAACGTCCACGCGTGATAAGGGCACACGATGGTGCGGGCCTGTCCCTTGGGCGCGGAAAGCAGCATCGCGCCTCGGTGCGTGCACGCGTTCATGAATGCGCGGATTTCACCGCGATCATCGCGGATCACGATGACCGGCTGCCGCCCGATGCGGCGGGTGACGTACGCGTGCGGTGTCGGCACCTCGCTCTCGTGCGCAAGATAAACCCACGTGCGATGCCAGATGCCTTGCATCTCGCGGTCGTACAAAGAAGCGCTGGTATAGGCGCGCCGGTCCAGCCGCGCCCGCCCATCTGCGCAAACCTCGAGCATCGACGAGGGCGCACGATCCGTCATTGCCTACTCGTCCAGCACCAAGCCGGATGCCTTGATCAGGGGCGAGAACTTCTCGCGGTCCGCACGCAGGGTCTGCGCGAACTCTTCGCTGGTGCTGCCGATCGGCTCGTAGGAAATTGCGCGGAGCCGCTGCGTCACCTCCGGTGTGCGTGCGGCAGCCGCGAACTCACGGCTCAGGCGATCGATCAGCGGCTTGGGGGTCCTGGCCGGCGCGAAAAAGCCGAACCAGCCTGTGCCCTGCACCTCGGGATAGCCGAGTTCCGTGAACGTCGGGACGTTGGGAAGGAATGCGGAACGCTTGCGCCCCGTTGTCGCGAGGAGCTTCGCATTGCGGGCACGAACCTGCGCGTCGAGCGTGTCGATCCCGGCGGGAATCTGGCCCGCCATGAGGTCGTTCGTGAGCGGGGCCGAGCCCTTGTAGCCGACGTGCGTCAGTTCGACCTTGATCTCACGGCCCACCTGCAGGCCAAGGAAGTGACCCAGGCCGCCGATCGAGGGCGATCCGAACACCGCGTTCCTCGGATCGCGCGCGGCCCATGCGGCGTATTCGCGCAGGTCTTTGACGGGGACGTTCGGTGCGGCGGCATAGGCAAGCTCGAACTCGAGTGCCTGGGAGATCGGGATGAAATCGTTGATCGGGTCATAGCCGGTGGTCTTCCACACCAGCGGGCCCGTCACCATGGTCACGGTGTTGCCGAGCAGCAAGGTCGTACCGTCCGGCGCTGCCCGATGAACGAACTGGGTACCGACCCGCCCGCTGGCCCCTGCGCGGTTTTCGACCACGAAGGGTTGCCCCATCGATTTCGCGAGCTGCTGCGCCATGAGCCGCGTCACGATGTCGCCGATGCCGCCCGGGGGGAATGTCACGACGAGCCGGGTGATGTTTTCCTGCGCCCGCCCGAGCGGCGGAACACAAACTGCAGCGGCCGCAAGGACGGCGGACTTGATGAGATGGCGGCGGGAAGGCTGGGCCAAGTGGACTCCGAAAATCGATAAAATTGACGATAGTGTCTAATTTTTATCGATTTTGTCTGGACCGCAATCCCCCGGCATTCGCGGAAACCCTAGGCGAATGCCGAGGCGCGTGCGCCGTGTCACCTCAGCTCGCGGTGGCCTCGGCCTCGAACGAAGCCCCCTGCGGGTGTGCCTGCCACATCGTCGGGGGGTAGTAGCCGAGGAAGTCTTCCGTGATGCGCGCATGCGGCAGGTCGGACCAGACCCCGTGGTCTCGCAGGTAGCTCATGTGCCGCGAGCCCTCCTGGTTGAACTGCTGCAGAACCGCATCATTGCGGCCGTCGAACTCGGTGGGAGGCACCTTCATGCGCGCACAGAGTTCCGCGTTGAATGCGGGCGCGGCCTTCACCCATCGCCCTTCGATGAAGAGAGCGGCCCAGCCATGGTGCAGGAACACTTCGCGTCCACCCATGGCCTGCCGCATGCGCGGTGAATTGAAATGATTGACCACGTCCGAAAGCGCGATCGCCGCCGGGATGCCCACGTGGCGGGCAGCCGAGGCCAGCAGTACCGCCTTCGGGATGCAGTAGCTGCGCATGTCTTGCAGCACCGTGCTTGCGCGGAACGACGCCCGATCCAGGCGGATCCCGTACGGGTCGTAGCGAACCTGGTCACGCACCGCGTAAAACAGACGAATCGCGCGCTCGCGCGCGTCGGAGGCGTCCCCGATGGCCCGCACCGCGAATGCGGCGACCGAAGCGCTGTCGTGATCGAGGAAGAACGTGGGCTGCAGGTACAGCGGCGAGGGCTCGGGCCACCCGTAGGGAGTGAATTCAGGTGTGTTCATGGCTGGAATGCGCAACGCGCGATGTTCGCTTCTCGTACTTGCCCAACTCCAGCCGCGCGATCTGGTTGCGATGGACTTCGTCGGGCCCGTCCGCGAGCCGCAGCAGGCGCGCGGTGGCATAAGCGCTCGCGAGCCCCACGTCATTGTTCGTCCCGCCCCCGCCGTATGCCTGGATCGCCCAATCGATCACCTTGCAGGCCATGGCGGGCGCGGCGACCTTGATCATCGCTATCTGGGTCTTTGCTTCCTTGTTGCCCACCGTGTCCATCATGCAGGCCGCCTGCAGCGTCAGCAGGCGGGCCTGGTCGATGAGGATGCGGGACTCGGCGATGCGCTCGGACCAGACGCCATGCTTGATGATGGGTGCGCCGAAGGCGACGCGCGACAGGCCGCGCTCGCACATCGTCTGCAAAGCCCGCTCGGCCAGGCCGACAAGGCGCATGCAATGGTGGATGCGACCCGGCCCCAGCCTGCCCTGCGCGATCTCGAAGCCGCGACCCTCGCCCAGCAACATGTTCGACGCGGGGACCCGCACGTTCTCGAAGACCACCTCGGAGGCGCGGTCCGGCACGCCATAGAAACCGAACACCGCGATCGGGCGGATCACCCGCACGCCCGGCGCGTCCATCGGCACCAGGATCATCGATTGCTGGCGGTGGCGGTCCGGGTTGTCGGGGTCCGTCTTCCCCATGAAGATGCAGATCTTGCAACGCGGATCGGTCGCGTTGGTCGTGTACCACTTGTGGCCATTGATCACGTATTCGTCGCCGTCGCGCACGATCAGCGACGCGATGTTGGTGGCGTCGCTCGAAGCAACTTGCGGCTCCGTCATCGCGAAACACGAGCGAATCTCGCCTGCCAGCAGAGGCTTCAGCCAACGCTCCTGGTGCGCCTTGCTGCCGTAGCGGGCCAGCACTTCCATGTTGCCCGTGTCGGGCGCGGAGCAGTTGAACACCTCGGGCGCCAGGTGGGACCGGCCCATGATCTCGCACAGCGGCGCGTACTCGAAGTTGGTGAGGCCGGCGCCCTGTTCGGACTGCGGAAGAAACAGGTTCCACAGCCCGGCCGCACGAGCCTTCGGCTTGAGTTCCTCCACGACCGGATAGACCGCCCACGGGCCCAGTCTTTCCGCTTCTTCATAGTAGCGACGCTCATTGGGGTAGACATGCTCCTCCATGAACTCGCCGACGCGCAGCTGCAGCTCCTTGGCACGTGGGGAAAACTCGAACATCAAGGCTCCTGGGTGAGGGGGCTGGCCCGGCGCTGCAGAAGTGCCTCGCGCACCAATCCCAGCCGGTCGTTGCCGAAATACATGTCGTCGCCGCCGACGAAGATGGTGGGGGTGCCGAAACCGCCCCGCTCCATGAGCTCGTCGGTGTTGGCGCGCAGTCTGGACTTCACTTCGGGCCTCTCGATCGCGGCCAGCAGCGGGGCGGCATCGATGCCTACGCGCGCGCAAAGCTCTCTCAGGCCCTCGAGCGTTCCCAGGTCGACCTGGTCTGCCCAATAGGTGCGGAATGCGGCATTGGCGAATTCGATCATGCGGCCCTGCTCCTGCATCACCACGCAGGCGCGCATCAGCCTCACGCTGTTCAGCGGGAACACCCTGTTCGGGAAGTGGACCGTGAGTCCTGCCTGCCTCGCCCAATCCTGGAGGTCCTTTTCGATGTACCGCTTCTTGGGAAGCGACCCGTGTTCACGGAATTCGAGGACGGCAGGGTTCACAGCGTTGAAGATGGCGCCCAGCAGCACGGGCCGGTAGTTCACCCGCACGTCCAGTTCGGCCGCGAGTTTTTGCATGTTGTGGAAGCCGAGCCACGTCCACGGGCTGCCGCAATCGAAGAAGAATTCCACCATGCCAGTCAGTTCACCAAGCACCGATCGCGCACAGGCACATCCGCCGCGGTCGGCTTGCGCCGCCCGGTCGGACCCGTTCAGCCATTCGGCTGCTCACGCTGGATTCGGTCACGAGTCTTTGGGTGGAGGGGCCAGGCCGTGCATCAGGCCGTCGAGCAGGACGACTCGCGCGGAGCGCACCAGGCCTTGCCCGTTCAGGGTATCGGAGCGGCAATACCACTCCACGAGAGTTCCATGTTGCAGCGCGAGGACCACCGCGGCGAGCTCACGCGCGTCGAGGTCGCTGCGGAATTCCCCTGCGGTGCAGCCGGCGCGGACGATCTTTTCCACGGATCGCACGAACGACTCGTAGATCGCGCGCACGCGCGTCTCGATCTCGGTGCCGGTGCCGCTGAACTCCAGCAGCGTCAGCGTGAACATCATGAGGTACTTCGTCTTGCTGCCGGCCAGGATCCCCTGGTTGTGGAGCGTTGCGACGAGCTTGTCCTTGTTGGTGGGGCCGGCGCCGGCCAGGCGGTCCGTGAGGCCGCCGATGAGAAGCTTCTCCACGATGTCCAGCAGAGCCAGCACCACGGCGGTCTTGTTCTCGAAGTGGAAGTAGATCGCGCCCTTTGTCAGGCCGGCACGCTTGGCGATGTCGTCCACGGTGGTGGCGTTGCACCCCCGTACGACCATCAGGTCGAGCGCCGATTCGAGGATACGGTCGATGCTCGCTTCCCTTTGCCCCCGCTTGGTCGGCGGCCGCTCCTGAATCCTGGGTGTGCTGTCGGTCATGGCGCCGGATTGTGCGTCCTCGGGGAAGGGGCGCTTCATGGCTACATGGTGGACGTGAGCTGAATTCGAATGCCTTCGAGCGCATCCGTCAGCTCGATCTGGCAGCCCAGCCGTGAATCGGCGGTGACGCCGAACGCGAGGTCCAGGGTGTCTTCCTCGTCTTCGGTTGGAGGGGGAAGCCTCGCGCGATCCGCAGCGCAGATCTTCACGTGGCAAGTGGCGCAAACCATCGAACCCCCACACGTCCCGACCATGGGCAAGTCATTGGCCTTGGCTGCCTCCAGGACGGTGGTGCCCGCAGCGACCTTGACGGCGTGCTCGGCGCCGTCCATCTGAACAAATGTCACTTTGGGCATGCAGGGTCGCGTCACTAACATACTAACTGGTCAGTATTGTACATCCCGAAAGCGATGGCAGGGCGTCCGCAATACTGGGGATAACCCCGATATATTGATCGACATCAAGGCTTAGCATACCGTACGGTCAGTATCTAAAAGGGGCAGTATGAAAAGCGATCGCGTCGGCGCCACCCTCCTGAGGGCTTCCCTGGTGGCGCACCAAGTCAAGCTGGACGAACTTGCGAGCGCCCTCGGCAACACCCCCAGCGCTCGCGACACAGCGCGCCTGGGCCTGTTCTTCGGACCCACCGTGGTCGGCTACCGCAACTTCGTGGACGCGATCGGCCTCGACCTGGAACGGGCCCTGCTCGGCGGGCACGAGACGCGCTGGATCCGGCCCTTCGAAGCGGGCGAAAGTGTGCAGGCCGAAATGAAGATGGTCGACTACCAGGAAAAGAACGGCATGGAAATCGGCGTTTTCGAAACGAGCTTCAGTACGCCGGACGGGCAGCCGATCCAGATCCAGCGCACCACGTTCATTGAACGCGCGGCCAAGGCCAAGGGGGCTGCGGCATGAAGGAATTGAACATCTCGCTGCCCGCGCTCACCAGCGAGCATCTCGTTCGCTTCGCGGGCGCCGTACTCGACTTCAACCCGATCCATTACGACGATCAGTTCGCGCGAGCGGCCGGCCTGCCCGGCGTCATCGCCCAAGGCCCCCTCACCTACCTCGTGACGCTCGACGCCCTGGTGGCCGCCTACGGTGCCGCGGGCATCAGTTCGCTCGCGGTGCGCCTGAAGGCTCCCGTGCTGCCCGGAGCGGCGCTGCAACTGCAGGCGACCGCAGACGGCAAGCTCTCGCTGCGGGCAGGCGACGGCGAGGCGCTGGCCGGCAGCTACGCCACCGCCGAGGGGAGGCAGCCATGACCATGACTCGCGACGAAATGCTGTCCTCGGCAACGGGCGAGTTCGTCAAGGTGATGGAGCCCGCGCCTCACGTGCGCGTGCTGATGCTGCACCGGCCGGACACGATGAATTCCTGGCACGGGCCGATGCGGGCCGAAATGGCCCAGGCCGTGCAGGACCTGGCCAATTCCGACACCCGCGTCGCGATCATCTGCGGCAACGAGAAGTCGTTTTCCGCGGGCGAGGACGTTCGCGGGATGGACAACCTCGCCGACATTTCCACGAAGCGCTTCCGCAGCATCGCACGCCAGTTCCACGATGTCTTCGACTCACTCGAGGCGCTGGAGCTGCCGGTGATCGCCGCCGTCGAGGGCGTGGCGGCCGGCGGCGGCATGGAACTTTGCCTCAGCTGTGACTTCCGCGTGGCTGGCGCGAAGGCCCGCTTCGGCTTGCCCGAAACCAATGTCGGACTGATCCCTGGATCCGGCGGCTGTTCGCGGCTGGTACGGCTCGTCGGGCTGGCTCGCGCGAAGCAAATCCTGATGCTCGAGGGCGTGATGAATGCGCAGCGCGCCAACGAACTCGGCCTGGTCACGCGCCTGGTCGAGGCAGGCGGCGCACTCGAGGAAGCTCTGGTCATGGCCCAGGTGCTGGCAGCCAAGGCGCCCCTCGCGCTCGGGATGGCCAAGCTCGTGCTGAACACCTGTGCGGAAGTCGATCTGGAAACCGGTCGCCGTCTCGAGCGTCTTGGTCAAAGCGTATTGAAGAAGACCGAAGACCACCGCGAAGGAGTGCGGGCTTTCCTCGAGAAGCGCCCCGCCGACTGGACCGAGACATAAGCCCGGCGCATGCGCCGCCACCCGTCAATCAATGGAGAGAAATCATGGAAGCCACCGTCGAACGCCAAATGGGCCGCATCTACAAAAGGGGCGATCCGGACATGCCCGAGGAATTGAGCAATGCAATCGTGAAGGTGCTGACAAAGCACATCGAGAACTCGACCAACCCGCACTTCACCAAGCTGCTCAGCTACCTCTGGGACCGGTGCATGACCCTGTGTCCCGACGAAGAAACCAAGGACCAGCTCGCGCTGCTCATGATGCAGGAGGTCGGCCACGGCGTGATCACGTGGCGCATCCTGAAGGACTTCGGCGTGAACCAGGTGGACGTTCCGGTGGACAAGTACCAGTACGCCTTCAACCTGCCCATCGACACGTGGTGCGACCTGTGCTACTTCCAGGCGCTCACAGACCGCGTCGGAACCTATGTCGGCGAGAACTGGGGCGATGTTCCCTACGAGCCGATGCGCGCCGTGGCGCCGCAATTGCACAGCGAGGAGCTGTTCCATTGCAACCTCGGCTACAAGAACCTGGTCAAGCACTGCAAGACTCCGGAAGGGCTGGCCGAAGCCAATGAGCTGATCCACAAGTGGTGGCCCGCGGCGCTTGACATGTTCGGCAGATCCGGCTCGAAGTCGAGCGAGGTGTACCTGAAGTGGGGCATCCAGAAGAAGGGCAACGCGGAACTTCGCGAGCAGTACATCAAGGACACCCGCCCGCTTCTGGAAAAGATCGGCATCAAGGTGCCCGACGACAACGCCAATCGCCGCTTTCAGTGAGCGCCAGGCGCCGCAGAAGCCAGCGCAACTCAGGAGACAAACCATGCGCGCATCTCGCGACCTTCCGTTGACCACGGCGCAGGAGGCTGACCGGTATCGGCGCTCCGGCGCCTGGCCCGACGAAACCGTCTATGAGCGCTTCGAGCGCATTGCGCTGCGGTACGGCGACAAGAATGCGGTCATCGAAGCCGACAGGGTGCTGACCTATTCGCAGCTGCTGGAGCGTGTGCGCGCATTGTCGCGCGGCCTGCTCGACGCCGGTATCCGGCAAGGGGATGTCGTCGCCGTTCAGATGCCGAATTCCGCGGAGATTCCCATCGCCCACCTGGCGCTCAATCGCATCGGCGCGCTGGCGATGCCGATCCACGAATCGTGGCTGGACGCAGAACTGCCGCACTTGCTTTCGCTCGGCAAGGCCGTGGCTGCGATCATGCCCTCGCGGCTGAAGGACGTGGACTACCCTGCCCTCTACGCAACGCTCAGGCCGAAGCTGCCCCAACTCCAGCAGGTATGGGCGCTCGGCGAACCCAGCCCGCATGCGGACTCCTTCGACGCCCTGCTCGAGCGTGGCAGCGAAGAAGCCGTCCGGGCGCTGGGGCCGGTCGATCCGGATGCACCTGGCGACCTGATGCTCTCCTCCGGCACGACTTCCATGCCGAAGGTCAGCGTGTTTTCGAGCAACGGCCTGATGGCCCTGCTGCAACCGTTCTGGAAACGAATCCAGATCCGGCCCGACGACGTCGCCGCTGCTTTGGCGCCGGCGGGGACGGGGGCCATCGGTTACGTCTATCCGATCCTGAGCCCCCTCTTGAACGGAGCGACCACGGTCATCCTGGAGCGCTGGGGAGACCCCGAACTGGCGGTCGATCTGATCATCAGGAACCGGTGCACGTACGCCACCGGCGTCCCCGCGCAACTCACGCAGATGCTGCCGGCGATTTCCGCCCGCTCGCCCGGCGACTTCGCCGCATTCCGCTGCTTCACCAATGCGGGCGCCCCGCTCTCCCCCGACGTCGGTCGTGAAGTGGAGGAGAAGATGGGCTGCAAGATCTTCGTGATCTACGGCGCGACGGACGGAGGCGTCGCGAGCTGCACCTCCATCGAAGAGGATACGCAGGAGCAGAGGCTCACGACCGTGGGTCGGCCGCAGGATGAATGCGAGATCCGCCTCATGAACGAGGTCGGCGAACCCCTCCCCGCCGGACCCGATGTCACGGGCGAAATCCAGTGGCGATGCGCCGACAAGTCCTATGGATACCTGAACGACCCCGAGGCGACGGCGATGGCATTCACTTCGGACCGTTTCTATCGCACGGGTGACCTCGGCAGCTTCGACGAAAGCGGCCGGTTGCGCATCGTCGGGCGCGTGAAGGACATGATCATCCGTGGCGGCCGCAACATCAGCCCGCGCCTGATCGAGGAAATGGTGGGCCGCGATCCGCGCGTGCTCGAAGTGGCCGTCGCTGCTTATCCCGACAAGGTGCTCGGTGAACGCGCATGCGCTTTCGTGGTGCCGCGCTCGGGCACCGCCATCTCGTTGCCGTCGCTGCTCGAATTCCTGCGCACGCAGCAGATGCCCACCTGGCAGATGCCCGAGCGGCTGGAATTGCTGACCGAGTTGCCCAAGTCCGCGGGCGGCAAGGTCATGAAGAACAAGCTGCGGGAGTACGTCGCGGCCAAGGTGCGCACCGAAGAGGCCGCAGCCGAGTCTGCGAAGGCCTGATCGCCCGATGCCGAACGTCCACGCCACAGACGTCGTCATCGTCGGTGCAGGTCCGGTCGGGCTCTTCGGCGTGTTCGAGTGCGGCATGCTGAAGATGAAATGCCACGTGGTGGACACGCTCGACGCCATCGGGGGACAGTGCACCGCGCTGTATCCCGAAAAGCCGATCTACGACATCCCCGGCTTCCCGCGCGTCGATGCGGGTGAACTGATCGAACGGCTCACACAGCAGGCGGCGCCCTTCGGCCCGGTGTACCACCTGGGTCGGACAGTCACCGAGTTGCGCAGCCTGGACGACGGCACCTTCGCGGTCGTCCTTTCGGACGGCGCGTGCCTCGTCGCGAAAGCGGTGATCGTCGCCGGCGGCGGCGGGACCCTGGGTCCGAACAAACCACCCTTGGCGGGAATCGACAGGTACGAAGGCCGACACGTGCTGTACCGCGTCAACCGCTTGGAGGAACTGCGCGGGCGGCGCGTCGTGGTGGCCGGCGGCGGCGACTCGGCTGTCGACTGGGCCCTGGCACTCGCGGGCATCGCCGAGCACGTGATGCTGGTGCACAGGCGCTTGAAGTTCCGCGCGGCACCGGCCTCGGTGGAGGCGCTGCACACGGCCGAACGCGAGGGGCGACTCGAACTGGTTGCGCCTTACCAGCTGCACGCGCTGGAGGGAGACGGCCACAACCTGCACGGCATCACGGTGCGCACCGAAGCCGGCGAAGAGCGCCTGTTGAAAGCCGACGTGCTGCTGGCGCTGTTCGGCATTGCCACCGAGCTCGGCCCTATCGCCGGCTGGAACCTGGCGTTGGAGCACCAGCAGATCCGGACCCATCCGGGCACCAGCGAGACCAACCGGCCCGGCGTTTACGCGGCGGGCGACATCAGCTCCTACCCGGGCAAGCTGAAACTGATCCTGACCGGCTTCGCGGAGATCGCGGCGGCAGCGCACCACATCTTCCCTCGCGTGCATCCCGGCGAAGTGCTGCACCTCGAACATTCCACGACCGTCGGGGTACCCCCGATGGTCAAGCACACGGCACTCGCTGAAGCTGCCACCTGAGCATCCGCAAACCAGCCTCATTCACCAGAGAGAGACAAACCCATGAATCGCCAACTTGCCGCCACGCTAGCATTCGTCACGGCGAGCGTCGTGCTTGCAGCCACCGCACACGCCGCCGACAAGGTGAAGGTCGCCTTTGTGTCGACCTTGTCCGGGCCGCAGGCACTCTTGGGCAAGCACCAGCAGGATGGGTACATGCTCGCCATCAAGGAACTCGGCGGGAAACTCGGCGGCCTTCCGGCCGAAGTGAAGCTCTACGACGACCAGTTCAAGCCGGACGTTGCGCGCCAGATCGCCGATCGCATCGTGAAGCAGGAGCAGGCGGATTTCGCCACGGGGTTCCTCTTTTCGAATGTGCTGCTGCCCATGATCAACCCGCTCACCGAGGCCAAGACCATCGTGATCAGCGCCAACGCCGGCCCCTCGCAGTTGGCGGGCAAGCAATGCAGTCCCTACTTCTTCTCGTCCGCGTGGCAGACCGATCAGGCAGCCAGCGCGGTCGGCGCCTATGTAGCCAAGACAGGCGCCAAGAAGGTGTTCATCATGGCCTCGAATTACCAGGCGGGCCAGGACAGCGTCGCCGGCTTCAAGCGGACCTTCAAGGGACAGGTCGTGCAGGAAATCTTTCCGCCGCTCACGCAGCCGGACTTCTCCGCGGAGATCGCGCAGATCGCCGCCAGCAAGCCGGACGCCGTGTTCGCCTTCATCGCCGGCTCTCCCGCAATCAACTTCGTGAAGCAGTACGCGGCGTCGGGGCTGAAAGCCACCATCCCGCTGTACTCCACCTTCACCGTCTACGGACCTTACCTGGAAACCATCGGTGACGCCGCTCTCGGCTCACGCTCGGCCGGCTTCTGGACGCCGGACATGGACAACCCGGCCAGCAAGCGTTTCGTCGAAGCCTTCCGCAAGGAGTACGGCTACGTGCCGTCCAACATCTCCGCGCAGGCCTATGAATCCGCCAGGATCATGGATGCGGCCATCGCGGCCGTGAAGGGGAAGGTCGAGGACAAGGACGCGCTCGTCGCGGCAATACAGGCGCTCAGGTTCGACTCGATCCGCGGGCCGTTCCATTACGGCAAGAACCACTTCCCGGTGCAGAACTTCTACGCCACCGAAGTCATCCGCATGGCGGACGGCAAGCTGATCGAGGCAAATCGCGGCCTGATCGTGAAGGACGACGTCGACGCGTACGTCGGCGACTGCGCCATGAAATAAGGCGGGAACGCAGACGTGGTCATCACGCCGGCCCTCGTCCTTATCCAGTTGCTGAACGGGCTGCAGTTCGGCGTGACCCTGTTCCTGTTCACCGCGGGGCTGACGTTGGTGCTCGGAATCATGAACTTCATGAACCTGGCCCACGCGTCGCTGTACATGATCGGCGCCTATTTCGCGGTGGCGCTGACCAACTGGTCCGGCTCCTTCGTGCTGGGAGCCCTGCTGGCGCTGCCGGCCGTCTTCGTCACCGCGGCGCTCGTCGAGTACATCGTGCTGCGCAAGTTCTACCAGCGGCACCACCTGGACCAGGTGCTGGTGACCTTCGGGCTCATCATGTTCTTCAACGAGGCGGTCCGCATCCTGTGGGGTACCGCTGGGCTGTATGTCACGGTGCCGCCCTTCCTCGCGGGAAGCATCACGCTGGGCGTCGGAATGCTGTATCCGGTGTACCGACTGGTGATCATCGCAGCCGGCGTCGTGGTGGCCGTGGGCCTCTACGTCGTCATCCGGTACACCCGCGTCGGCATGTTCATCCGTGCGGGTGCCGACAAACCCGAGATGGTGGAGGCGGTGGGCGTCGATATCCGATGGTTGTTCCGCGGCGTCGTGGCCGTGGGCGGGATGCTCGCGGCCTTCGCGGGCGCAATGACCGGACCGCTGTTCTCCGTCGAGTCGGGGATGGGCGATTCGATCCTCATCCTCGCGCTGGTGGTCATCGTGATCGGGGGCATCGGCTCCATCCGCGGATCCTTCATCGCGGCCTTGATCGTGGGCGTGGTCGACTCCCTCGGCCGCAGCTTCCTGCCCCAGTTCTTCGCCGCATTCCTGTCGCGCCCGGTCGCGGATGCGCTCGGGCCTGCCACCGGCTCCATGCTGATCTACCTCCTGATGATGGTCATCCTGCTGGTCAAGCCCGAAGGGCTGTTCGCCGCGAAGACTCGTTGATGCAAAGGCTGCGCGATCCCCTTCCGTGGGTTGCCATCATCCTGCTGGCGTTGCCGCCCGTGGCGCATGCCCTCGATGCCGGCTTCTATGTCAGCTTCGCGACGCGGGTGATGATCTTCGGCATGGCAGCCCTCAGCCTGAACCTCGTGCTGGGTTTCGGCGGCATGACCAGCCTGGGCCATGCGGCATTCATGGGCATCGGCGCTTATACCGTCGGCCTGCTGATGTTGCACGGCATTTCCAACGGCTATCTGCATTTCGCGGCCGCCATCGCCGTGGGCGCAGCAGCCTCTGTCGTGATCGGTGCCATCTGCCTGCGCACCGGGGGGCTGTCCTTCATCATGTTGACGCTGGCCTCCGCGCAACTGCTGTTCTTCGTCGGCTCCGGGCTGAAGCAGTACGGCGGCGACGACGGCTTTTCGTTCAGGGGCCGCAGCGATTTCGGCGCCCTCGTGCCGCTGAACACGCCGGAGGCCCTCTATCTGTTCGTGCTCGCATGGCTCGTGCTGACCGCCTGGATCGTGCGGCGCGTCGTGCAGTCGCGCTTTGGCATCGCCTTGCGCGGCATCAAGAGCAACGAGGCGCGCGCCCGGTCCATCGGCGTGCACGCTTACCGCTACCGGCTCGCCGCCTTCGTGCTGGCGGGCACGCTCTCTTCGATCTCCGGCGCGCTCCTTGCCAACCTCTCGCAATTCGTCAGCCCGGCGTACATGCACTGGAGCCGCTCCGCGGAGCTGCTGCTGATGGTGCTTCTCGGCGGCATGTCGAGCGTGGTCGGGCCGCTGGTGGGAGCGGCGGCCTTCCTGCTGCTCGAGGAAGGCCTGGCCCACCTCACCAACCATTGGCAGGCCTTGATGGGACTGGTGCTGGTGGTGATCGTCATGTATGCGCGCAACGGCCTGGGGGATCTCGGCCGCCTGTTGCGCCGGGTGCGGGGTGCGGTGTGATGCAGGACATCGCGATGCATCGCGCCATGGTCAGTGCCGCAGCGGGCCGGCGACGGGCTCCCGATGCCGGCTCGCCCGCCGATGGCACGCGGCTCGGCAACCCGGCCACCGCAGTCCTGAGCGCGCGCGGGCTGGTCAAGCGCTATGGCGGGCTGGTGGTGACCAGCAAGGTGGACCTGGACGTGCTGCCGGCGGAAGTGCATGCGCTGGTGGGCCCCAACGGCGCCGGCAAGACGACCTTGCTCGGGCAGCTCACCGGCGAGATCAGCAGTGACGAGGGCCGGATCCTCTTCCGCGGCAAGGACATCACGCGGCTGCCGCCACATCGCCGGGCCCAATTGGGCCTGGCCCGCTCGTTCCAGATCACCTCGGTGTTCCACGAGCTCAGCGTCCTCGAAAACGCCATGTTCGCGGTGCAGGCCAAGGAAGGCCATTCGTTCCGCTTCTGGAAGAACGCGCTGGCCGACGAGGGCCTTACCGGCGCGGCCCACGCGCTGCTGGAACGCGTGGGGCTCGCCGCCGAGGCGGCCCGGCCGGCCTCGGACCTGAGCCACGGGCAGCACCGGCAGCTCGAGATCGCGATCGCCTTGGCCGGCACACCGCAGGTCCTGCTGCTCGACGAACCCATGGCCGGAATGGGCATCGAGGACTCGGCGCGCTTGACCCGGATGCTGCTCGCATTGAAGGGCAGCGTCCCCATGCTTTTGGTGGAGCATGACATGGATGCGGTCTTCACCCTGGCCGACCGGATTACCGTGCTGGTGTACGGCGAGCGCATCGTCACCGGAACGCCGGCCGAGATTCGCGCGCACCCGGAAGTGCGCCGCGCGTACCTGGGATGACCATGGAGCCGCTGCTGCAGGTCGAGGACCTTGAAACATTCTACGGCCGCAGCCAGGTGCTCTTCGGCGTGGGCTTCAGCGGCGGCGAGGGCGAGGTCGTCGGTCTGATGGGTCGCAACGGCATGGGCAAGACCACCACGCTGCGCTCCATCATGGGTCTGACGCGACCGAGCCGTGGCACCGTGCGGATCGCGAACGTGCCGATGCAGCGCCAGCCTGCTTTTCGTATTGCGCGCGCGGGCGTGGCGATCGTGCCGGAAGGCCGGCAGGTGTTTCGAAACCTCACTGTGCGGGAACACCTTCTGATGGCGGAATCGCGCCGGGCGACGTCGACGCCGCGCTGGACGGTGCAGCGAATCCACGAACTCTTCCCGCGCCTGCAGGAGCGTGAGGGCCACCTGGGCACCCAGTTGTCCGGAGGCGAACAGCAGATGCTCGCGATTGCACGCGCGCTGATGACCTGCCCCCGGCTCGTTCTGCTGGACGAGGCGACCGAGGGCCTTGCCCCGCTGGTGCGCCAGGAGATCTGGTCCGCTCTCCGCGCGCTCAAGCGCAGCGGCATGGCGATCGTGGTCGTGGACAAGAACCTGCAGGAACTCGCCAGCGTGGCGGACCGCCTCGTGGTGCTGGAAAAGGGCCGCGTCGCGTGGACCGGTGACACCGAAAGACTTCGGAGCGATCCTGCCCTTCAGCAGCGCTACCTGGGGATCTGAGATGCCCCGTGGGGACATCGGCCTGTGTGGTAGGACGTGCAGGATTCGAACCTGCGACCAACGGATTAAAAGTCCGCTGCTCTACCAACTGAGCTAACGTCCCGCCTTCTCCACCGCGCGTTGCACGCGGCAAAGCCTTGAATTATAGCTTTGTGCCTCGGGGCGGCCGCCGCCCTCGCCCGCTCGCGATCCGGTCCAGCACCCACCCCGCCGCACACTGCCCGAACGTCGCGGTCACGCTCACCACGCTCCCATACCCATGGCAGTTCAGCGTCCCATCGCCTTCGAGGTTGCACGAAGGGTCCGGCGGCGCCACGGGCTCGCGGCTGAAGACACACGGCACGCCGATCCGCTTGCCTTCCCTCGGCGCCGAATGAATCTTGCGCAACCGGTAGCGCACCTGCGCGAGCAACGGGTCGTGCGTCGTGTTCGCAAGGTCGTCCACATCCACCTTGTGCGCAAACCGCTTGCCGCCCGCCGCCCCGCAGGCGATGAAAAGATACTTGCCATTCAAGGCCCAAGCCGCCATCGCGACCTTCGCCCGCACCTCGTCACAGGCATCGATCACGACATCCACGCCATCCGGAACCAACGCCGGCCAGTTGTCCGGTTCGACGAAATCCTCGACCGTCTCCACGCGGCACACCGGATGAATCTGCGCGATGCGGCTCTTCATCGCGAACACCTTCGCCTGGCCCAGCGTGCCATCGAGCGCATGCACCTGCCTGTTGATGTTGGATTCGGCGATGTGATCCAGATCGATCAACGTGAGCGCGCCGATGCCGCTTCGTGCAAGCGCCTCCGCGGCCCACGAGCCGACACCGCCGATGCCCACCACCGCCACATGCGCCGCACGGATCGCGGCTGCGCCATCCATGCCGTACAGGCGCTCCAGGCCACCGAAGCGGCGCTGCAGGTCGACCGCGGATTCGTCGAGGTGTGTCATCGGCTCAGCGCAAGCGCGCGAGCCGCTCCTTCGCCGCTTGCGCGGCTTCCGACTGCGGGTAGGCCTTCACAAGCTCGTCGAGCGTGCGACGCGCCCCCGCATTGTCCTTCAACTCGATCTGGCAGTTGGCGATCGATAGCACCGCCTCCGGCGCGCGCGCATGGTCCGGCGCCTGCGCGAGCAGCGCTCGGAAGTTCGCGATCGCACCCTTGTAGTCGCGATTCGCGTACTGCGCGTTCCCCAGCCAGAAGAG
This sequence comes from Ramlibacter sp., assembly GCF_035548915.1. Taxonomy (GTDB): domain Bacteria; phylum Pseudomonadota; class Gammaproteobacteria; order Burkholderiales; family Burkholderiaceae_C; genus Ramlibacter. The sequence continues at coordinate 213,705 of NZ_DASZSE010000050.1, forward strand.
CGCCGCGGGCCTGTAGCCCGACTGCGGATAGCGCTTGATGAAGTCCGCGAAAGCCGCTTGCGCGCCAGGGAAGTCGCCCTTGCGGAAGGTGGCGAGCGCCGCTTCGAAGTCGCGCTGCTCCGCCGGATCGGCCGTGAATTCGCGGCCGTCGACCGTCACCTTCACGGGCTCGAACTTGCGCAGCCGCTCATCGACGCTCGCCGAAATATCCTTCTGCGCGCGCTGCATGTCGGAAATGCCGCGCATGAGCGTCTCGTTCTCGCCGCGCAGCCGTGCCATGTCCGTGCGCGTCATGTCGATCTGGTTTTGCAGCTCGAGGATGCTGCGCCGAAGCTGCGCGTTCTCGTCGGACAGGCGCTGGATCTCGTCCGCGTTCGCCTGCCGGTTCGCCTCCACCTTGCCGCGCAGGTCGAGAATGGCGCGACGCGCTTCGTCGTCCTCGAACAGGGCGGCGCGCGCGGGCAGCGACACGAGGGCGGACACCGCGAACGCGGCGGCCAGCATGGAACGCGCAATGCTCTTCATCGCCGGTATGCGATCTCGGCGCGCCGGTTCTTCGCCCACGCTTCTTCATTGCTCCCCTCGACGGCCGGCTTCTCCTTGCCGAAGCTCACCGCCTCCATCTGCGAGTCGGCCACGCCCAGAAGATTCAGCGACTTGCGCACCGCCTCCGAGCGGCGCTGGCCGAGCGCGAGGTTGTATTCGCTGCCTCCGCGCTCGTCGGTGTGACCTTCGATCACGACGTGGCGCCTCGGGTCCTGCTTCAGGAATCGCGCATGCGCGTCGATCAGCGACTGGTATTCCGGCTTGATCGAGTAGCTGTCGAAATCGAAGTACACGATGCGCGCCACGTTCTGCGGCCCCTGCTGGCTCGCCGAGGTGATGTCGGCCTGTACCGGCGTCACCTGGCTTTGCGCGGGCGGCGCGACGGGCGCGCCCGTGGTGGCGACAGGCTTCTTGTCCTCGACCGGCACGTCGTCGAGCGGCACGCTCGAACAGCCGGCCAGCAGTGCCGCGAGCAGCACCGCCGCAAAAGCACGATCTCTCATTGCATGACCTCCTGAGTGCATTGCATGGAATCCGAATCCCCGTGCGAACCGGGTCATCGCTGGAACGGGCCCCAGTCGGGCTCGCGGATGTCCCCGCCCTTGCCGGCGAGGTGCGCCTTGATCTTGCCGTCGAGGGTGGTCGTCATGAGCGCTTCGCGGCCGCCCACGCGCGTCGAATAGACAATCAGCCGGCCATTCGGGGCGAAGCTCGGGCTCTCGTCCGCGGTCGTGTCGGTCACCGATTGCACATTGCCGCTCGCGAGCTCCATCACCTGAAGCTTGAAGGCGCCGTTGATTCGCGAAATGTAGGCGAGCCACCTGCCGTCGGCGCTCAACGCCGGGGAAATGTTGTAACTCCCCGTAAAGGTCACGCGCTCGGGCTCGCCGCCCGAAGCGGGCATGCGATAAATCTGCGGCGCCCCGCCGCGGTCGCTCACGAAATAGATCGAGCGGCCGTCGGACGAATAGATGGGCTCGGTGTCGATGCCGCCCGACTGCGTGAGGCGCCTCGGCTCGCCCCCGTTCGCATCGATCGTGTAGAGCTGCGAGCCGCCGTCGCGCGTGAGCGTAACGGCCAGCGTGCGCCCGTCGGGCGACCACGCGGGCGCGCTGTTGGAGCCCCGGAAGTTCGCGATGAGGCGGCGCTGCCCCGAAGCGACGCTGTGCACGTACACGACGGGCTTGCGCGATTCGAACGAGACGTAGGCAAGCTGCTGCCCGTTGGCCGACCACGCGGGCGAGATGATGGGCTCGGGCGACGCCAGCGCGGACTGCGCGTTCTCGCCGTCGGCGTCGGCGACCCAGAGGTTGTAGCGGTTGCCGGTCTTGGTGACGTAGGCGATGCGCGTGGAGAAGATGCCCTTGTCGCCGGTGAGCTTCTCGTAGATGAAGTCGGCGATGCGGTGCGCCGCGAGGCGCAGGTCGTCCTGCGCGACCGCATAGCTCTGGCCGCCCAGGTCCTGCCCGCGCACGACGTCCCAGAGCCGAAAGCGCACGTCGTAGCGGCCGTCCGCCAGCCGCGTGATGCTGCCCACGGCGAGCGAATCGGCGCCCTTTTGCCGCCAGGGGCTCACGTCGGGGCGGCTCGTTTCGTCCAGCGCGGCCGCGGAGCCGTCGATCGTGCGGAACTGCCCGCTTCGCTCGAGGTCGGCCTGCACGATGGAGGCGATCTTCTGAGGCGACTGCGCCTCGCCTCGCAGCGGCACGAGCGCGATGGGCAGCTGCGTGAGGCCCACGCCCGTCACTTCGACGCGAAACTGCGCGAGCGCCGGCAACGCGGCCAGCGCCGCGAGCGATGCCAGCGATGCGACCGCCGCGCGGCGGCCCGGTTGCGAAGGTTGCTCCTTGGCGCGGGGGCTATCGTTCATCGCTGCTTAGTCCCACATTCCTCGGTCGAGTTCGAAGCCGGAGTGCGTCCGGATGTTACGGCGGGCATCGCGCGTATGCCGCGCAAGTCCAGCCACAGCTTCAGGTAGCGATAGAACGTCCCTTCCGCGCTCGAGAGGGCGAGCACGAACCCGAGCTTGCCGTCGAGGAAGCCGCGCCGCACTATATACATTCGCACGAATGTCCATGCGGCATGAAGCATAGCCGATGCGAGCGAGGCGCTGCGGCCTTCGCTCGCGAGACGCACGGCGCCGGCCGTGGAGTAGCGGTTCATCTTCTCGAGCACCGTCTCGAGGTCGGGGTAGGAGTAGTGCAGGAGCGGGTGCTCGAAGTGCCTCACCCATCCGTCCGGGATGACGCGCTCGTGCAGCACATCGTCCGAAAACCGCGCCGTGCCGCGCCGGAAAAGGCGCAGCACGCGGTCGGGCGACCAGCCCGAATGGTTCATGAACTGTCCGCAAAAGCTCGAGCGGCGCGGCATGTCCCACGCGTCGGCCGCGGGCCGCGAAGCCGTGACCACGCGCAGGATTTCGGCCTGCAGCTCGGGCGTGACGCGCTCGTCCGCGTCGAGCGAGAGCACCCAGTTCTCCCGCGCGAGGGCGAGCGCGCGGGTCTTCTGCAGGCCGTAGCCGCGCCAGTCGCGCGCGTGCTCGACGTGCGCGCCGAAGTGCCGCGCGATTTCGAGCGTGCGGTCCGTGCTGCCGCTGTCCACCACGATCAGCTCGCGCGCGAACGGCACGGACGCGAGGCAATGCGGCAGATTGGCCTCTTCGTTGTGCGTGATGACGATCACGCTCACGGGCGCGTGCCCGGGCGGTCGTCCGGATACGCTGGATAATCCCGACATGACCCGCGATTATGCCGATCCACCCGTCCTCGTTTGCGGCGGGGCCGGCTACATCGGGTCGCACATGGTGGCGATGCTCGCCGAACACGGGCGGCGCGTGGTGGTCGTCGACAACCTCTCGAGCGGCCACGCCGATGCCGTCGCGGCCGCCCCGCTCGAGCGGGGCGACATCGGCGACGCGCGATTCATCGCTTCGGTGCTCGAGCGCCACCGGCCCGACTGCGTGATGCACTTCGCGGGCTCGAGTCTCGTCGCGCAGTCGCTGCGCGAGCCGGCGGCCTATTGGCGCAACAACGTGTTCTGCACCCTCGTCCTGCTGGAGGCGATGCGCGCCGCGGGCGTGCGCCAGCTCGTGTTTTCCTCCACGGCCGCCGTGTACGGCGAGCCCGAACGGGTGCCGATCCCCGAGGATCATCCCTGCCGGCCGATCAATCCGTACGGGCATTCGAAGCTCGCGGTCGAGCATCTTCTCGACGACTTCGGCCGCGCGCACGGCCTGCGTTCGATATCGCTGCGCTACTTCAACGCGGCCGGCGCGCATCCGCTCGGTATGCTCGGCGAGCGGCACGAACCCGAAACGCACCTGATCCCGCGCGTGCTGCAAGCCGCCGCCGGCCGCGTGCCGCACGTGGCGCGCTTCGGCCTTTCGCACGGCACGCCGGACGGCTCGTGCGTGCGCGATTTCATCCACGTGCAAGACCTGTGCGCGGCGCATCTGCTCGCGCTCGAGCGGCTGCGCTCGGGCGGGGCGAGCGCCGTCTACAACCTCGGCACGGGGCGCGGCCATTCGGTGACGGAAGTGATCGACGCCGCCCGCCGCGTGACGGGGCGGGCCATCGAAGTCGCCGACGAGCCCGCGCGCGAAGGCGACCCGCCCGCGCTGGTCGCCGATGCTTCGCGCGCCCGCGACGAGCTCGGCTGGACGCCGCGCTACCCGCAGCTGCAGACCATGATCGCGCACGCCTGGGCGTTCATGTCCAGGTGATCGCGCCGCCGGGCTGCGCCTGCCCGCGCATCGTCATGCCGTAGCGCGCGAGTTCGGCGTCGCGCCAGGCGTCGAGCTCGCGCGTCCTTTGCAGCTTGTCCCACTTGCGCCGCAGCCATGACTTGCCGAGCAGGCGGTAGTTGTAGCGGTGGCCCAGGCCGTCTTTCTGGGCGAGGCCACGCTCCTGCTTCATGGCGGACTGCGTCATCGAGCCGAAGTGATGCAGCCACGAAGCACCGGTGGTGGCGCCGCGGATGCCCGCCTTGTCCATCTCGTGGAAGAACATCGTGTCCTCGTAGCCGAGCAGCGCGGGCACCGGCTGGAAGTAGCCGATTTCGAGCCACACCGACTTGTGCACGGCCAGGCACACCGCGTGGCACCAGCCCAGCCGCAGCGCGTCGCGCATGTCGTGGCTCGCGCGGGCGGCGAATGCATCGAAGTCGTAGTCGAGCGGCCCTTCCACGAGCGAAGGCGAGATCACGCGCACGCCGTGCTCGCGCGCCGCGCCGATCAGTCCTTCGATCCAGCCCGCGCTCACGAGCACGTCGTTGTTCATCACGATCGTCCACTCGGCCTGCAGCGCGAGCGCGCCCTGGTTCCACGCGACGCCGCAGCCCAGGTTGTCCGAGTTGTAGATGCGCCCGCCGAGCGGCAGCGTATCGAGGTAGGCGCGCGTTGCGTCCTTCGAGCCGTTGTCCACCACCACCAGCCGCTCGAGCGGCGTGCCGTGGCGCACCATGCTCTGCACGCACAGCCGCGTGTATTCGAGCTGTCCGTAGCAGGCAAAGGTGATCGCGTACTCGGCGGGGTCCATGTGTGATGGTCGCGGATTCTAGCGGGGCGCGCCGGCGTGCTTTGCTATCATGCGAGGCTCGGAAACGCTCGAGCGAACCGTTCTCGACCGTGCTTCGTCCTTCGTCGTCCTCTTTCCTCGGACTGCAGATGCAGACTCGCAGGCTCCCGTTCGGGACCGAAGACCCCACATCCTTCCTGCTCGCGGCGCTGCCGGCGATCGCGCTGGGCGGCTACTTCATCCTGCCGCGCTGGCTGAGCGCGGCGCTCGTGCTGTTCGAGATCGCGTGCCTCTGCCTCGTGCTGCGGCCGTCCGTTCGCGGCGAGGTCGCGCGCCTGCTCCGGCAGGCCCCCGTTCGCTGGATGTTCGCGGGCCTCGCCGCTCCGATCGCGGGCGTGGCGATCGTGGAGATCGCGCACGCCGAACTCGTGGGACGCCGCTTCGAGGCGCCGGTGCGGCTTCTCCTTGCGGGTGCCTGCCTGCTCGCCCTCATGCGCGAGCGCATCGACTTCAGCCGGCCGTCCCGATGGGTCTTTCCCTTCGCGCTCGCCGCATGCGCGCTCTGGCTTTTCGCGCCCGATGCCGAGCGTTTCTACTGGGACGGCCGGGCCGCGACCGTCTTCATGGACCCCATCTCGCTGTCGGAGCATGCGGTCATTTTCGGCTGCATCTGCGTCTTCCTCATCCGCGATGCCGGCTCGAGATGGCACCGCCTGCTGCTCGCGGGCGGCGCGGTGCTCGCGCTCGCCATCGCGGTGCGCACGGAGTCGCGCAGCGGCTGGCTGATCCTGCCGGCGATCGCGGTGCTGTACGCGTATCGCGCCGCGAGCGGTCGGCCCGGGCGCTTCGCTCTCACGCTCGCCGGCTGCTTCGCGCTGCTCGCGCTCGCCTACGCCGCGATCCCGACGATCCATTCGCGCGTCGACGAGGCGATCCAGGAAATCGTCCTGTACATCCACCACGGCAACGCGGACACGTCGGTGGGCATCCGGCTCTCGCTCTTTCGGACCAACCTGCTGCTTTTCCTGCAGAAGCCGTGGTTCGGCTGGGGCTACGGCACGGAGCCCGACGTGCTCGCCATCCCCGAGATCCGCGCGATGTACACGGACCTCTTCGGCTACTACTGGACGACCGCGGGCGGGCACAACGAATACCTGCAGAGCATGATGCGCATGGGCGTGGTCGGCCTGGCCTCGCGCATCCTCCTGCTGCTCGCGCCGGCCGCGCTCTTCGCGAAGGCGGTGGCAAGCGGCAACGCGACGCGCGCGCGCAACGGCTATCTCGGCCTCATCGTCGTGATCGGCTATGCCACGAGCGGCCTTACGCAAGAAGTGCTGAATCTCTCGTATTCCGCCTCGCTCTTCGCCGTGCTGGTCGCGCTCTTCGCGGCGGGTGCCCTGCCGAATCCGCTCCCCGCTCCCGAGCCGAAAGCACCTCGGCGCACGCCCGGTGCCGCTTCGCCAGGCGTCGAGACGACGCCTCGCCGCGGGCTCGTCGCGGCGCTGCGGAGGTTCGAGGTCTACATCCATCACGTGCGCTGGATGTGGGCCGTCGTCTTCGCCTCCACCGTCGTCGTCGCCGCGACCGAGCCGCTCGTGCCCGCGCTGCTCAAGCCGCTGCTGGACAAGGGCTTCACCGGGCGCGGCTTCAGCCCGTGGCTCGTGCCCGCCGCGCTCCTTCTCATCTTCGGCGTGCGCGGTGCGGCCGGGTTCGTCGCCGACCTCGCGCTCGCGAAGATCGCGAATTCGGGCATGTATGCGCTGCGCGAGGCGCTCTTCGCGCGGCTGCTCGCCGCCCGCATGGATCTCTTCACGCGCGAATCCGCGAGTTCGCTCGCCAACACGATCGTGCACGAGGTGCAGAACGCGGTGGCCATGCTCACCAACTCGGTGAGCGGCCTCGCGAAGGACGGGCTCGCGCTCGTTGCGCTCGTGGGCTACCTCCTCTATCTCAACTGGGCGCTCACGCTCGTCGTCGCGCTGATGGCGCCGCTCGTGGGCTGGCTCATGCGCGTGGTGTCGGCGCGGCTGCAGCGGCTCACGCGCAGCAGCCAGAGCGCGACCATCGAGCTCGCCTACACCGTCGAGGAAAACGTGCTCGCCGCGCGCGAGGTGCGGCTGCATGGCGCGCAGGGCGCGCAGGGGGAACGCTTCGAACGCCTGAACAACATGCTGCGGCAGCTCGCGATGAAGTGGACGGTCGCGGGCGCCGCCATCACGCCGCTCAGCCACATGATCGCCGCGGCCGCGCTTTCCATCGTCATCTGCGTGGCGCTCACGCAAAGCGCCGACGGGCTCACCGTGGGCGGCTTCGCGTCGTTCGTCACGGCCATGATGATGCTGATCGCGCCGATCAAGCGCCTGTCGGAATCCACGGGCCCGATCACGAAGTCGATCACGGTGCTGGAACGTTCGTTCGACCTCGCCGAATCGTGCCCGCAGGAAACCGGCGGGACGTGGGCGACAGCCCGCGCGGAAGGCCGAGTCGAATTCCGCAACGCGACGGTGACGTACCCCGGTGCTTCGGTGCCCGCGCTCGACCGTGTGACGATCGAGATGCATTCCGGCGAAACGCTGGCGCTGGTCGGGCCTTCCGGCTCGGGCAAGACGACGCTCGCCAATCTGCTGCCGCGTTTCGTCGAGCCGACTTCGGGCAGCGTCCTGCTCGACGGCCGCGACATTCGCGAATGGGATCTGGCGGCGCTCCGGCGGCAGTTCGCGATGGTGAGCCAGAACGTCGTGATGTTCAACCAGTCGCTCGCCGCGAACGTCGCGCTCGGCGACACCTTCGATCGCGCGCGCGTGCGGGATGTGCTCGCGGCGGCCAACCTCTCCGACCTCGTCGAGCAGTTGCCGCGAGGCATCGACACGCACCTCGGGCACAACGCGGCCGCGCTCTCGGGCGGCCAGCGCCAGCGCCTCGCGATCGCGCGGGCCCTCTACAAGGACGCCCCGATCCTGATCCTCGACGAGGCGACCTCGGCGCTCGACCAGGAATCCGAGCGTGCCGTGCAGCAGGCGCTGCGCCGCCTCATGGCCGGGCGCACGACGCTCATCATCGCGCACCGGCTCTCGACCATCGAGCATGCGGACCGCATCGCCGTGCTGAAGGACGGCCGCGTGGCCGAGCTTGGCTCGCACGGCGAGCTCACGCGCCTGGGCGGCCTCTACGCGAGCCTCAGGGCGCTGCACGACGGCGAGGCGCTGGTCAAGTGACGGGAGGCGCTCCCGGCTCGGTCGTGATCGTGGTGACGCGGCAGATCGGCGACGTGCTGCTCACCACGCCGCTTCTGCGCCGCGCGCGCGAACTGTGGCCGGCGGCGCGCATCGACGTGCTCGGATTCGAAGGCACGCTCGGCATGCTCGCGCGCAACCCCGACGTGAACGAAGTCATCGCCACGCCCGCGCGCTGGGGCTTGCGCGGCGCATTCGCATGGGCCCGCAGGCTCTGGCGCCGCTACGACCTCGCGCTGATCGCGGAAACGAGCGACCGCGCGCATCTGATCGCATGGGTCGCGGCGCGCAAGCGCAGCGGGATCGTGCGCGAAGGACATGGCAGCACCTGGTGGAAGCGGGCGCTCCTCGCGCACGCCGTCGCGAGTGGCGGCGACGAGTCCGAAGTGCACGTCGTGCGCGAGAAGCTCCGGTTGCTCGAACCCTGGACCGGCGATCTCGCCGCCCGCGTCGTCCCGCCCGCGCCCGCGCCAAGGCCGCACGAGCTCGAATCGCAACTGCGCGAAGGCCGCATCGTCGTGCTGCACGTGCCTTCGATGTGGACCTACAAGCAGTGGGACCCGCTCAAGTTTCGCGCGGTCGCCGCGGGGCTCGTCGAACGCGGATGGCAGGTGGTGCTGACCGGCACGGCGGGTGCGCGCGATCAGGCCGGCATCGCGCAAGTGCGGGATGTGGCGCAAGCGCCCGCGCTGCTCGATGCGTCGGGACAACTCGACTTCAATCAGCTCGCGGGCCTGCTCGGGCGGGCCGCGCTCTACATCGGGCCCGACACGTCGGTATCGCACCTGGCCGCGGCCGTGGGCACGCCGACCCTCGCGGTGTTCGGGCCGACCAATCCGCAACGCTGGGGACCGTGGCCCGCGACTGAAGCGGCGCCGATCCGCTTCGCGCGCAGCGCGGGCTTGCAGGCCACCGGCAATGTGACCCTGATCCAGGCGTCGCTGCCTTGCGTGCCGTGCAGCCGGGCGGGCTGCGAGGACCATCATGCAAGCCGCAGCGACTGCCTGCTGCAGATCCAGCCCGAGACGGTGCTCGCGCAAGCCCTCGCGATTCTCGAAGGCCGCGCATGAGAAGCGGCGGCCCGCGCATCTTCGACTGCTTCACGTTCAACGGCGAGCACGATCTCCTGTGGCTGCGCTCGCGCGTGCTCGCGGGCGTGGTCGATCGCATGGTGATCGCCGAAGCCGATCGCACGTTCACCGGCAAACCCAAGGCCCTGCAGTTCGATCCCGCGCGCCTGCCACCGGATGCGCCGCCGGTGATCTACCTCCCCGTGCGAGACCTGGACGCGCAGCCCGCGTCCGCGTGGGAAAACGAGAACCGGCAGCGCAATGCCCTCGCGCGTTTTCTCGATTCACCACCTCCCGAGATCGCGGGAGGCATCCACGACAACGACTGGCTCCTGCTGTCGGATGTGGACGAGATTGCCCACCCGCGCCATCTCCTGGCCTACGAGCCGCGCCGGTATCTCAGCGCGATTCTGGAGCAGCGCTTCTTCTTCTATGCGTTCAACAACGAGTCCGTCGATGCCGAGGGCCGCCCCAACCTGTGGCGTCGCGCGCGCGTCACGACCGTGCGGCACTTCAGGGATTGGTACGGCTCGATGCGGCGCCTGCGCGACTACCGCACGGACGGGCCGCTGCGGTCGGTGCGCCGCGCGTGGGACAAGCTGCGGACGCAGTCGATCGCCGATGCAGGCTGGCACTTCTCCTACCTGATGACGCCCGAGCAGATCGTCGAGAAACTCGCGGCGTTCTCGCATCAGGAATTCAACACGCCGGAGATCGCGAGCGTGGAATTCATCCGCAAGTGCATGGCCGAAGGCCGCGACCTGTTCGGGCACGGACGGACACGGGCAGTGCCGCTGGATTCGACCTTTCCTGCGGCATTGCAGACGGAAGCCGAGAAGTTCGCGAAGTTCATCCTGCCGCTCGAAGGTCCGGCATCGGGGCCGCGCGCACCGACGTCCGTATGGGGAGCGCAGTCGCCTGGAACGTGAGCCGCCCCTCGGTTACACAGGCTGCATGGAAATCATGCTCTCGGGGGAATCCCGCCGCCGGTTCGAGGAGTTCGTCCGCGCGTACTACCTGGCGGCGGGGCGCGAAGCCCCTTCGTTCACTTTCGATCCCGACACGGCCATCGCCTTCGAGGTTCAGGTCGATGGCGCGGCCTTCACCATCGGCTACGACCCCGTCGACAGCGATGCCTGCCTGTTCGTCTGGTGCGACCTCGGTGAGTTGCCCCGCGGTGATGACGAAGCCGCGCTGCTGCGCCGGGCGCTCTCGCGCAATGTCGCCCTGGGCCGAGAGCACGGCGCGACGTGCTGCATCGACGCTGCGACACAGCGCCTCGCGCTTTATGCACGCCGCGACGTCGGGCGAGGCGGCATCGAGGCGTTCAACGACGACCTCGCTGCGCTGGCGGAAGTGGCACGCCAGTGGCACCTCGATCATTTCGCGGCGCAAGCCGCGCCCGCGGCCGACACGGCCGTCAAAACACCCGTCTGGGCGGCGTTCGCCTGAACCGGAGCACGACACCATGGGCACTTCACGAACTGCCGGCAGGCTGCCTGCCCCTCCCAAGCGTCCGCTCGATCCCGCCGAAGGCGGCGGCCCGCCTTCGGCGGCCCGGCGCAACTCGAAAGTCCAGCATCTCTCCGCCGCGCCCGGCACCCATTCCGTGCCCGCGCCGTTCGCGGTTCCGGCGCGAGACAACAAGCCCGCCTGCAATCGTTTCCGCAGGGATTCGGACCTCGATGCGTTGCGGGCCGTCACCGTTTCGTGTCTCAAAGCGGAGCTACCTCTGAGTGTCGTGAAAGCCTGCCTCGACAACTACGTCCAGACGGGTGCCCCGCTGAGCTACGACGTGGCGTCGGCCTTCATCATGAAATTCCGCGAGATGCACGAGCCGGCTGAAGCCGAAGCCATGCTGAACTTGATGGATGGCCAGCGCCCGCCGCTGCCGCCCGAACCGAGGCAAGTCACGTCGGCGGCATCGGCCTGGATCGAGAGCGGCCAACCGGAGCGCGCCGTGGACCTGGTGTGCGCGAGGTACCGCAAGGGTCAATGTCCGGCCGCCGACGTCGCGATATTGGTCGACAAGGCCATCCGCCGGATCGGCGATGCCGACGAGATCATGGCTTGTCTTGTCGCCGCGCAAACCACGATCGGCCTGTCCGCGCGTCTGGCCGGAACCGCCATCCACGCACTTGGCAACGCAGGACGCCCCGACCTGGCGGACGATGTGCACCTGCGCATGGTGCGGGATCGCATCCCGGTGGACACGTCGATCTACAACGCCCTCATCGACGCCTGGGCGAGCAGCCCCGATCCTGCGAAGGGCGGCCGGTGGTTCGAACACATGCTTCGAGAGAAATGCCAGCCCGACGCCCGTACGTTCAGCTGCGCTTTCCGCTCGTGGTCCGCAGCCGGCCAGCCCGATCTGGCCGATGCGTGGTTTCGTCGCATGGGCGAATTCGGCGTCGCCCCGGATGCGGTCAACTATGCCGACATCATCACCGTCTGGGGCGACGCCGACCAGACGGACAAGGCGGTTGAGTGGTTCAAGACGATTCCGTCGCCTCCCGGACCCGACCAAAGGGCGTGGCACGCCGTGGTGTGCGCCCTTGCCGGCAGCCGCAAGGGCCGGGCGGTGCAGGCCAGGCTCCACATCGACCGTGCCGTGAAGTCAGGGGTGCCCGCCGACCGGATCTGGTATGCCGCGATCGCCGGCTGCATGAATCGCAACGACATCGAGGGCGCTCTGAAGTGGATGCACGACGGAGTTGTGGCGGGCGTGTTCAAGTCCGCACTGGGCTTCCTGGCAGAAAGGCGAGGCGATGGCGTGGTGCACACATTCAATTTCCACACAGGGTCGATCTTCCACGGCGAGTTCCACGAGCACGACGAGGGCGTGCCCGCGACGCTGGCACGGGTACTGTTCGAACATCACCGGCGGCACAGCCGCTTCGCAGCGAACTGCGAATTCGTTGTGGGGCACCGCGGGCAAGGCATCATTCGCGACACGGTCGAGAAACTCATGGCGGACGCAGGCATGAGGCCCGCGTCGCGGCCAGGCTTGCCCGGCAGGCTCGTCGCCACTGCCGGGGGCACCGCTAGTGCACCGCTAGTGCACCGCTAGTGCACCGCTAGCGCCCGCTACAGCAGCACGATATCGAACTGCTCCTGCCCCATCGCCGTCTCCGCCTGCAGCGAAATCGGCTTGCCGATGAAGTCCGAGAGCCCGGCAAGGTGTTGGCTTTCCTCATCCAGGAACAGCTCCACCACCTTCGGCGCGGCGACGATGCGGTATTCCCGCGGATTGAACTGCCGCGCCTCCCGCAGAATCTCCCGCAGGATGTCGTAGGCCACCGTGCGCGCGGTGCGCACCGTGCCCTTGCCCTGGCACGCTTCGCACGGCTCGCACAGCATGTGCGCGAGCGATTCGCGCGTGCGCTTGCGCGTCATCTCCACCAGGCCGAGCTGCGAAAATCCCCCCGCCATCGTCTTCACGCGGTCGCGCGCGAGCTGCTTTCTGAATTCGCCGAGCACCGCGTCGCGATGATCGTCGCGCTGCATGTCGATGAAGTCCACGATGATGATGCCGCCCAGGTTGCGCAGGCGCAGTTGCCGCGCGATCGCCTGCGCCGCTTCCAGGTTGGTCCTGAAGATCGTGTCGTCGAAATTGCGTGCGCCGACGAAGCCGCCCGTGTTCACGTCCACCGTCGTGAGCGCTTCGGTCTGGTCCACGATCAGGTAGCCGCCCGACTTCAGGTCCACGCGGCGCCCGAGCGCCTTCGCGATCTCCTCGTCCACCGAATACAGATCGAAGATCGGCCGCTCGCCCTTGTAGAGCGCGAGCCGCGCCGCGGCCTTCGGCATGTACTCCTGCCCGAAAGCGGAAAGCAGCGCGTACTGCTCGCGCGAATCGATGCGGATCGACTGCGTCTCCTCCGTCACGAGGTCGCGCAGCACGCGCTGCAGGAGGCTCAGGTCCTGGTGCAGCAGCGCGGGCGGCGGCAGGCGCTGCGCGCCTTCGCGGATGCGCGCCCAGGTCTTGCGCAGGTACGCGATGTCGTCCGCGAGTTCGGCGTCGCTCGCATCCTCGCCGTTGGTGCGCAGGATGAAGCCGCCGCCCGCCTCGCCCACGAGCGCCGTGAGGCGCGAACGCAGCGCGTCGCGCTGGTCCGAGGGGATCTTCTGCGACACGCCGATGTGGTCGTCCTGCGGCAGGAAGACGAGGAGCCGGCCCGCGATGCTGATCTGCGTGGAAAGCCGCGCCCCTTTCGTGCCGATCGGGTCCTTGATCACCTGCACCATCAGCGCCTGGCCTTCGAAGACCTGCCGCTCGATGGGCACCTGCGACTGCGCGTTGCGCCCCGCGGGCTCCTCGCCGTGCCGCTGCCAGACGTCCGCCACGTGCAGGAACGCCGCGCGCTCCAGGCCCATGTCGATGAAGGCCGACTGCATGCCGGGCAGCACGCGTGCCACCTTGCCGAGGTAGACGTTGCCCACGAGGCCGCGTTCGAGGTTGCGTTCCACGTGCAGTTCCTGCACGGCCTGCGCTTCGACGATGGCCACCCGCGTCTCCTGCGGCGACCAGTTGATGAGGATGTCCTGCTGCATGGGAGGTCTTGTTCTTCGTTCACACCGTGAAGCCGGCCGCGCGCAGCAATTGCGCGGTCTCGTACATCGGCAATCCCATGATGCCCGAATGCGAGCCGCTGATGTGCGAAATATGAGCCGCGGCCGCGCCCTGGATCGCGTACGCGCCGGCCTTGCCCATCGGCTCGCCGGTGGCGACGTAGCGGCGAATCTGCACGGGCGTCATCGGCGCGAACGTGACGCGCGAATCGCTCAAGGCTTCGCGCCGGTGCCTGCCATGCTGGATCGCGACGGCCGTGAGCACGCGGTGCGTCGTGCCCGCGAGTTCGCGCAGCATCCGAAAGGCATCGGCCTCGTCGGCGGGCTTGCCGTAGATCGCGCGGCCGCGAGCGACAGTGGTGTCGCAGCAGAGGATGGGAGCGGGCGGAAGGCCGCGATGTTTCAGGCGTTGCATGGCGGCGTCGAGCTTCAGCAGCGTGACGCGCCTGACGTAGGCGGCCGGTGATTCCCCGGCGAGGACTTCTTCCAGCGACTCGGCGTCTTCGGTGTCGTCGGGCAGAAGAAGTTCGAAGCGCACGCGCAACTGCTCGAGGAGTTGCCGGCGGCGAGGCGATTGCGAAGCGAGGTAGATGAATGTCGATCCGGCCGCCACGCTCACTCCCGGTGATAGGGATGGTTCGCATGGATGGACCACGCCCGATACAACTGCTCGGCGAGCAGCACCCGCACCATCGCATGCGGCAACGTGAGGTCCGACAGGCGGATGCGCTCGTGCGCGGCCCGCTTGAACGCCGGATCGAGCCCGTCGGGCCCGCCGATCACGAAGGCCACGTCGTCCGACGCGAGCTGCCAGTCCTTCAGCCGCGCCGCGAGCGCCACGGTCGTGAGCGCGGTGCCGCGTTCGTCGAGCGCCACCACGCGCGCGCCCTTGGGCACCGCCGCCTCGATGCGGCCTCGTTCGGCAGCGAGCAATGCAGCCACCGTCTTCGAGACGCGCGGCTCGGTCTTCACCGCCTTCAGTTCGAGCCGGAGCTCCGGTGGAAAGCGCTTCGCGTAGTCGTCCCAGGCCGCCTCGGCCCAGTCGGGAACCCGCTGGCCCACGGCGACCACGACGAGCTTCATTTGCGCTTCGGCGCGGCCTTCCTCGCGGCGGGCGCTGCTCCACGTGCGCCGGACGCAGGCCGATTGCCCGAGGGCGCGGCCGTCTTTCTCGCGGGTGCCCCGCGCCTGGGCGCGCTCTTCGCTCCCGCCTTCGCGCCCGTCTTCGCGCCCGCCTTCACCGCCGCGCTCTTCGCTCCCGTCTTCGCTCCCGCCTTCGCCCCCGTCTTCGCGGGTGCCGCCTGCTTCGCCTTCGCCGCTTCGCGCTGCGCCTGCTTTGCCGCCGTCTTCACCGCGCTGCTGCGCTTGAGCGACACGGGCGCCGCCTTCTTCGCGGCGGGCTTCGGCGCCGGCATCGCGGGCTTCGGCGCGCCGAGTTTCAGCCGCACGGGCTTCTCGCCCCAGATCTCCTCCAGGTGGTAGTACTGGCGGATCGCGGGCTGCATGATGTGCGCCACCGCGGCCCCGCAGTCCACGATGATCCACTCGCCGTTTTCCTGGCCCTCGATCCTCGGCTTGGGAAAGCCCGCATCGCGCACGGATTCGACGACGCTCGACGCGAGCGCTTTCGTCTGGCGGTTCGACGTGCCGGAAGCCACGATGACCCGCTCGAAAAGCGGCGAGAGATGTTCCGTGTTGAAGACCTGGATGTCCTGTCCCTTCACGTCCTCCAGGCCATCGACGATGGCGCGCTGCAGGCGCTGGGTATCCTTCTTGACGGTGGCGGTCTGGGTCATCAGGTCGTTCGGTAGAGGCAATGTCGGTCAATATACCCGGCCACCGCGGCCGGGACCAGTTGGGACACATCCTGCCCCCGCGTGAGGCGGGCACGGATGTCGGTCGCGCTGTCGCGCATGGGTTCGAACTCGAGGGCGGCCGTGCGGACTTCGGGCGGCAGCACCTGCGCCGCCGCGCCCGGACGACGCGCGACGGCAAGCGTCGCCATCGCCGCGATCGCGCGCCAGTCGCGCCATGTCGTGAAAGCCGAGGCCTGGTCCTCCCCCATCACGAGGAAGAGTTCGGCATCGGCACGTTCGGCGCGCAATTCGCGCAGGGTGTCGATCGTGTACGTCGGTCCGCTTCGCCGCAGTTCACGGTCGTCCACTGTGACGGCAGGCAGACCCTCGAATGCGAGGCGCGCCATCGCGAGCCGATCGGCCGCGGGCGTGAGCGCGCGTGCCTTGTGCCAGGCGTCGCCGGTCGGGAACACGCGCAGTTCGTCCAGCGCGAGCTGCGCCACCGCCGCGCCGACGAGCACCACGTGCGCGCGATGCGGCGGATCGAAGGCGCCGCCGAACATTCCCAGCCGCGTGGCGCTCAAATCCAGTCCTTGCGCACGAGGAACTTCTGGTAGAGGTCGTCCTCCGGCGTGCCCGACTTGGGCTTGCGTTCGTAGGCCCAGCTCGCCAGCGGCGGCATCGACAGGAGGATCGACTCGACGCGCCCGCCCGACTGCAGGCCGAAGTGCGTGCCGCGGTCCCACACGAGGTTGAACTCGACGTAGCGCCCGCGCCGGTAGAGCTGGAAGCTGCGCTCGCGCTCGCCGTAAGGCGTGTCCTTGCGGATGTTGAGGATGGGCAGGTAAGCGTCGAGGAAGGCGTCGCCCACCGAGCTCAGCATCGCGAAGCTGCCGTCGAAGCCCAGCTCGGAAAAATCGTCGAAGAAGATGCCGCCGATGCCGCGCTGTTCGTTGCGGTGCTTCAGGCAGAAATACTCGTCGCACCAGGTCTTGAAGCGCGGGTACAGCTCGGCGCCGAACGGATCGAGCGAGGCTTTGCACACCGAATGGAAGTGCACGGCGTCTTCCTCGAAGCCGTAATACGGCGTGAGGTCCATGCCGCCGCCGAACCAGAATTCGGGCGCGCCCTTCTCGGGAATGGCGGTCATCATCCGCACGTTCATGTGCACCGTCGGCGCGTACGGATTGCGCGGATGGAACACCAGCGAGACGCCCAGCGCCTCGAACGCCGCGCCCACGAGGTTGGGCCGGTTCTGCGTCGCCGAGGGCGGCAGCTTGCCGCCCACCACGTGCGAAAAGCCGCAGCCGGCGCGTTCCATGATCGCGCCGTCTTCCAGGATCATCGTGATGCCGTCGCCTTGCAGCAGCTCGCCCTTGCCGCGCTTCCATCGGTCGGGCACGAAAGAGCCGCCGTCGGCTTTCGCGATCTCGGTGGTGATCCGCTTTTGCAGATCGATGAGGTATTCGCGCACGAGGTCGACCTGGGTGGCAGGCATCGCTTATCCCCGGATCGCCCGATGGCCGATGTCGCGCCGGAACTGAGCGCCTTCGAAGTGGATGCCGCGCAGCACGTCGTAGGCGCGATGCTGCGCCGCCTTCACGGTATCGGCCAGCGCCGTCACGCACAGGACGCGTCCGCCGGAGGTGCGCGTCACATCGCGGTCGCCGCTCGTGCCCGCGTGGAACACCACGGCGTCCTCGGCTTCCTTCGGCAAGCCGGTGATCGCGTCGCCCTTGCGCGGGTCCATCGGGTAGCCCGCCGCGGCCATCACGACGCCGAGCGCGTGACGCCGGTCCCATTGCAGATCGACCTGGTCCAGCGTGCCCGCGGTCGCGTGCGTGAGCACGTCGAAGAGGTCGCTTTTCAGCCGCATCATGATGGGCTGCGTCTCCGGGTCGCCCAGGCGGCAGTTGAACTCGAGCGCCTTCGGCTGGCCGTCCTTGTCGATCATGAGGCCCGCATAGAGAAAGCCCGTGTAGGGGATGCCGTCCTTTTCCATGCCCTTCACGGTGGGCAGGATGATCTCGCGCATCGCGCGGGCGTGCACTTCCGGGGTGACGACGGGCGCGGGCGAATAGGCGCCCATCCCGCCCGTGTTCGGGCCCTGGTCGTCGTCGAAGAGGCGCTTGTGGTCCTGCGAGGTCGCAAGCGGCATCACGGTACGGCCGTCGACCAGCACCATGAAGCTCGCTTCCTCGCCTTGCAGGAATTCCTCGATCACGACGCGCGCGCCGCCTTCGTTGTGCGCCACGCCCAGGCGGTTGCCGTGCAGCATGAAGTCGATGGCTTCGTGCGCTTCGGCCGGGGTGAGCGCCACCACGACGCCCTTGCCCGCCGCGAGTCCGTCGGCCTTGACGACGATCGGCGCGCCCTTGCGTTCGACGTATTCGTGGGCTTCGGCGGGTTCGGTGAAGGTCTCGTATTCCGCGGTGGGGATGTCGTGGCGCTTCATGAAGGCCTTGGCGAACGCCTTCGAGCTTTCCAGTTGCGCCGCCGCGCGCGTGGGGCCGAAGATGCGCAGGCCGTGCGCGCGGAAGTCGTCCACCACGCCCGCGGCGAGCGGCGCCTCGGGGCCCACCACGGTGAGCGCGATCTTCTCGGCCAGGGCCCATTCGCGCAGCGCCACGAGATCGGTGATCGGCACGTTGGCGAGGCGCGGATCGAGCGCCGTGCCGCCGTTGCCCGGCGCCACGTACACCATCTGGATCTTGTCGGACTGCGCGAGCTTCCAGGCCAGCGCGTGCTCGCGGCCGCCGCCGCCGATCACGAGGACTTTCACTCCGCGATCTCCGCGTTGTGGAAGACCTCTTGCACGTCGTCGAGGTCCTCGAGCGCGTCCAGCAGCTTCTGCATCCGCTGCGCGTCCTCGCCGGC
Source organism: Ramlibacter sp. (assembly GCF_035548915.1). GTDB lineage: Bacteria > Pseudomonadota > Gammaproteobacteria > Burkholderiales > Burkholderiaceae_C > Ramlibacter. The sequence continues at coordinate 232,313 of NZ_DASZSE010000050.1, forward strand.
GAGCTCGATCGTACTTTCCGGGCGCATCGTCACCTCGGCGATCTCGGGCTTCAGCGAGGCGGCTTCGAGCGCGTTCTTCACCGCCTCGAATTCGGCCGGCCCCGTGATCACTTCGATCGAGCCGTCCTCGTGCGCGATCACGTCCTGCGCGCCCGCGTCGAGCGCGACTTCCATCACCTTGTCTTCGCTCGCGCCCGGCGCGAGCAGCAACTGGCCGCAATGCCTGAACTGGAAGGCCACCGAGCCTTCGGTGCCCATGTTGCCGCCGTACTTGCTGAAGACGTGCCGCACCTCGGCCACCGTGCGCACCTTGTTGTCGGTCATGGTGTCCACGATGATCGCCGCGCCGCCGATGCCGTAGCCCTCGTAGCGGATTTCCTCGTAGGTCACGCCTTCGAGGTTGCCGGTCGCCTTGTCGATGTTGCGCTTGATGGTGTCGGCCGGCATGTTCGCGGCCTTCGCCTTGTCCACCGCGAGCCTCAGGCGCGGATTGGCGTTGAGGTCACCTCCGCCCTGGCGGGCCGCGACCATGATTTCGCGGATGACCCGCGTCCAGATCTTGCCCCGCTTCTCGTCCTGCCGCCCCTTGCGGTGCTGGATGTTTGCCCACTTGCTGTGTCCGGCCACTTGCTGGATTCCTCTAGGCTTGCCGCCGCATTGATATATTCGTTGGACTGTCATTCTACTTTTCGTGTCATGGCACTTGCGGTTCCCACGTTCGAGGATGTCGCCGCCGCGGCGGCGCGCCTGGCCGGCCACGCCCACCGCACCCCGGTGCTCACGTCCCGCACGGCCGACGCCCTGGCCGGCGCGCAGCTCTTCTTCAAGTGCGAGAACTTCCAGCGCATGGGCGCGTTCAAGTTCCGCGGCGGCTTCAACGCGCTCGCGCGCTTCACGCCCGAGCAGAAAAGGCGCGGCGTCCTCGCGTTCTCCTCGGGCAACCACGCCCAGGCGATCGCACTGGCGGCACGGCTGCAGGAAGTTCCGGCCGCCATCGTCATGCCGCACGATGCGCCGGCTGCGAAGATGGCCGCGACGCGCGGCTACGGCGCCGAAGTCATCGTCTACGACCGTTACAAGGAAGATCGCGAAGTGTTGGCAAAACGCCTCGCGCAGGAGCGGGGCATGACGCTCATCCCGCCCTTCGACCACCCGGACGTGATCGCCGGGCAGGGCACGGCCGCCAAGGAACTGTTCGAGGAAACCGGCCCGCTCGACTACCTCTTCGTTCCGACGGGCGGGGGCGGCCTCGTGAGCGGTTCGGCGCTGGCAGCCCAGGCACTCGCGCCGCAGTGCAAGGTCTACGGTGTCGAGCCCGCGGCCGGCGACGATGCCCGGCAGTCGCTGCACACGGGGGAACGGGTGAAGATCGAGGTGCCGCGCACCATCGCCGACGGCGCGCAGACGCAGCAGATCGGCGTGCTCACGTTCGACATCATCCGCCGCCTGGTCACGGACATCCTCACCGCGACGGACGCGCAGCTCGTGGAGGCGATGCGCTTCTATGCCGAACGGATGAAGATCGTCGTGGAACCCACGGGATGCCTGTCGTTCGCCGGGCTGCTGCATTCGCAGCTCGACCTGAAGGGCGCGCGCGTCGGGGTCATCATCAGCGGCGGGAACGTGGACCTGGCGCGGTTCTGCGAGTTCGTCTCGGGCTGATCCAGCTCAAGCGCGGGCAGCCGATCCGCGCGCCCTCGGCGGTGCGGCGTGGTGTAGATTGGCCCCATGTCCGCAACGCCTCCGCGCCATATCCGCCTCACCTCCCACGCCGGAGGCTTCGGCGCCCTCCCGCTCCAGTGGGGCGCCGCGACGCCTGCCGAGCGGGGCCCCGTGGTGGGCACGACCGCCAGGCCCAGCCATCGCAACGTGATCGGCACGCATAGCGGCTCCTACAGCGTGTACCGCGCGCTCGCGGTGGCCGCCGGCGCGCTCTCGCGGGAACACAAGGCCGACCTCACCGACACCTCGCCCACCGACGTCATCGGCCCCTATCCGCAATGGAGCGACGCGTCGAAGATCGTGAGCCTCGACCCCTGGGGCGCGATGGTGTCGGAAGTGTTCGCGGCCGAGATCGCGGCGGGCTACGACATCCGGCCCACCATCGCGGTGACGCAGGCGCACGTGGTGCTGCCCGAAGTGATCGACGCCGTGCGGACCGGCCGGCTGAAGCCCGACGCCCGCATCCTGACTGCCGGCGGCGCGGCGGTCGTCACCAAGGCCGCGATCGAGCCGGTGTGGTGGCTTCCCGGCGTCGCGAAGCGCTTCAAGTGCGCCGAGGCCGACCTCAGGCGCGTGCTCTTCGAGGAAACGGGCGGCATGTACCCCGAACTCGTCACGCGCAGCGATCTCGAGGTGTTCCTGCCGCCCATCGGCGGCCAGACCGTCTATGTGTTCGGCAACCCGCGCGATCTCGCGAACCCGGAGGTCGAGCTCACCGCCCGCGTGCACGACGAGTGCAACGGCTCGGACGTGTTCGGTTCGGACATCTGCACCTGCCGGCCGTATCTCACGCACGCCATCGAGGAATGCATCGCCGGCGCGCAGCGCGGCGGCGTGGGCCTGGTCGCCTATTCGCGCAAGGAAGGCCGCGCGCTCGGGGAAGTCACCAAGTTCCTCGTCTACAACGCGCGCAAGCGCCAGGTGGGCGGCGACACGGCCGACCGGTATTTCGCCCGCACCGAATGCGTCGCGGGCGTGCAGGACATGCGCTTCCAGGAACTCATGCCCGACGTGCTGCACTGGCTGGGCGTGAAGAAAATCCACCGCCTCGTGTCGATGAGCAACATGAAGTACGACGCGATCACGGGCTCGGGCATCGAAGTCGGCGAGCGCGTGGACATTCCGCCGGAGCTGATCCCCGCCGATGCGCGCGTGGAGATCGAAGCGAAACTCGCGGCGGGCTATTTCACGAAAGGCGACGTGCCCGACGACGAGGAGCTGCGCCGCACGAAAGGACGAGGACTCGCGACATGACGACGATGGGTGCCAACTGGGTGGCCGACCAGGAAGCGGCCGAGCGGGCCGCGGCCGAGCTGCGCTCCACCGCGGCGGTGCGCGAGCGAAGCCGCCAGATTCTCACGCACGCGCGCCACGGCGAGTCGCGCTGGTTCTCGGTGGACGAAGGCTTCATGGAGTCGGCCGTGCGCGAAGTCGTGCGGACGACGCGCAAGCGCTACGGCCATCACGTGCCGTTCCACAGCCGCTGGCGCCATTTCGAAGCGGGCGGCGTGGACCGCAAGGCGCAGCTCGACAGACTGATCGCGCACCTGCCGCATGCCGAGCGCGCGCGCTCGATGATCGACCTCGCGGTGGTGAGCGTGCTGCTCGACGCGGGCGCGGGGCCCGACTGGAAATACGTCGAGCCCGCGACGGGCAAGACGTTCGAGCGTTCGGAGGGGCTGGCCGTCGCGAGCTTTCATGCCTTCACGTCCGGACTTTTCTCGAGCGACACGAACCATCCGTTCCGTGTCGATTCCACGGGGCTCAGGGCACTCGTGAGCGCGGACCTGGCCGAGGCTTTGCAGGTGAGCGACGCCAATCCGCTCGTGGGGCTGGACAACCGCGCGGTGCTGATGCGACGCCTCGGCGAAGTGATGGCCGAGCAGCCGGAAATCTTCGAGCTGCTCGATTCCGACCCGGCGCGGGCGCGCCCTTCGGGCATTTTCGACCTGATCGTGGGGACGGTCGGGCCGGACGTGCCGCCCACGGCCGACGTCGCGGCGCACGACATCCTGTCGCACCTCCTCATCAGCCTCTCGCCGATCTGGCCTTCGGGCAACGCGATCGGCGGCATCCCGCTCGGCGACTGCTGGCGCCATGCGGGTGTGCGTGGAGATGGTCTGAGCGACGGGTGGGTGCCGTTTCACAAGCTGTCGCAGTGGCTCGCGTATTCGCTTCTGGAACCCTTCGCTTGGAGCGGCGTGAAGCTGCATGGGCTCGATGCGCTCACCGCGCTGCCGGAATACCGCAATGGCGGGCTGCTGCTCGACTCGGGTGTTCTGAGATTGAAGGACGAGGGCGTGAAGGACCGCATCTGGCATCCGGCCGATGAGATCGTGGTGGAGTGGCGCGCGCTCACCGTCGCGCTGCTGGACGAGCTGGCGCCGATGGTCCGCAAGGAGTTGAACGTGGACGAGGCGCGTTTTCCGCTGGCGTGCGTGCTCGAAGGCGGCACCTGGGCCGCGGGGCGCGAGTTGGCGCAGCGCAACCGCAACGGCCTGCCGCCGCTTTCGGTGGCGAGCGACGGGACGGTGTTCTGATTGGTTCGATGCGAAGTGGTCATTCCCGCGCCTCTTCCGTCATTCCCGCGCCTCTTCCTTCCGTCATTCCCGCGCCTCCTTCCGTCATTCCCCCGCCTCCTCCTTCCGTCATTCCCGCGGCTCTTCCGTCATTCCCGCGAAAGCGGGAATCCAGTGGCGTCCTCCCCCTTCGCGGTTGCTCGCGAAATCCAGCTCTCCACCACCTCGCGGCAAAGCTGCGTGTGGGCGGGCCGCGGCGCGCGCTACGGCGTCCGTCGTGCTGCGCTTCGCGCAGCCCTACCGGATTCCCTGCGCCGGGCGACCCCGCGCCCCCGCGGCGCAACTCTCTACGAGTTTGGCGCGCACGCCAAACTCTCCGTTCGAACAAGCGCCGCGAGCCAGAACACGTACGCGCCGCGCGATACGCGCCTGCGGCGCTCTCGTCGCCGCGCTGGGGCGCGGGGCACACCCGCCGCAGGCGCCTGTGCTTT
>NZ_DASZSE010000051.1:0-178278 GCF_035548915.1 Ramlibacter sp.
CAGGAAGACTTCGCGCCTCGTCTTCTTCCTCTTGCCGGCGTACTCCGCGTCCGAAAAACTCAGCTGGCTCATCGCTCAAGCTCCTTTGCGTCTTTCAACGCATGAAGGCATCATCGGTGGACTTGTTCAGACGTTCCTTAGCATCCGGGGAATCAACTTCTTGTTCCCGGGGGACATGGAACGAGCCGGATTTCTGAACCTGCTCAAGTATCAGCCGTTTGTGAATCTGCTGCCGAATGTGCACGTGCTGATGGCAGCGCACCATGGCCGAGAAAATGGCAAGTGCGAAGCGATGTTCGACCTCTACGGATGCAACCCAGAACTCGTCGTCATTTCCGACTGCGCAAAGAAGCATCAGTCTCAGGAGACGGTACCCTACTATTACAGCAAGGCGAGGGGAATTGCCGGCTTCAGGGGAAAAGGACCTCGGTCGGTTCTGACTACGCGGAGCGACGGGCACATCTGGTTCCGTTGGGAGAACGGTGCCTGCAAAGTGTTTTGACACCGATGCGCTCTATGAGCTAAAGAGCTCGGTCCGGGCACTGGCGAATACCGAATGAGGCGATAGGCCGCTTCAAGTCGCGCTCTCGCCTCAGGCTGGTCACGCTGTGCTGAGACTCTGGTCCGAGGCTCCGTCCACCAACAGTACGTTCTCGAGGGCGGTCACACCCTAGTTTGAACCAGCAAACACTTCGCCTGCGATTCACTCATATCTGGTTGCAAAACCGGTCGCGGAATCGCCGCCTAGTCAGTTGACCGCTCGAAGTCGTGCTCCAAACTTCTCATTGAAATTCAATGAAGACCGGAGCCTGAGAACATGAGCAAGAGATTGGCGAAACTCACCGCTATGCAAGTTCAGCACTTCACCAAGCCGGGTAACTACGGCGACGGCGGAGGTCTCTACCTGCAGATCAATCCCCAGGGCAGGAAGAGCTGGATCTTCCGCTATGAGCTTTTCGGGCGCGAACGCTACATGGGTCTCGGGCCACTGCATAGCGTCGGCCTTGCTGACGCGAGAGTTGCCGCGCGCGAGGCTCGGCGATGCCTCCTCGACAAGGTGGATCCTTTGGAGAAGAAACGTCAGGAGGTGGAGAAACAGCGCAGCGACCAAGCGCGCGAGTTGCCCTTTGACGCCTGCGCCAAACAGTACATCGAAGCTCATGGCGATGTGTGGCGAAGCGCGAAGCACCGGCAGCAATGGGAGAACACACTGCGCACCTATGCTTCTCCGCACTTTGGCTCGGTCAACGCCCGCAAGATTGACACGGACCTTGTGCTGAAGGCCCTCGCGCCGATCTGGGCGAGCAGGACCGAAACCGCCACGCGCGTGCGCGAACGCATCGAGCGGGTCTTGGCTTGGGCGGCAACTCGCGGATATCGCGATGGCGAGAACCCCGCCCGCTGGACAGGCCATCTTGAGTGGCTGTTGCCAGCCCCTTCAAAGCTCAAGAAGGTGAAGCATCATGCGGCGCTGCCGTTCAGTGAGATCGGCGCATTCTTCAAAGCTTTGAGGACGCAGGAAGGCGTTGCTGCCCAGGCGCTGGAATTCACGATCCTCACGGCTTGTCGTACGAACGAGGTGCTGGGAGCGTCGTGGAGCGAGGTCGACCTGGTCAACTGCGTATGGACCGTGCCGGCAGAGCGGATGAAAGCGGGCAGGGTGCATCGAGTTCCGCTGGGCGATGCGACTGTCAAGTTGCTCCGCGCGCAGATCGGTTTGGATGCTGTGGTTGTTTTCCCCGGGACAAAGAAGGGGGCGCGGTTGTCCGCCATGGCCATGCCGACGGTCTTGCAGCGGCTCCAGCGCGATGACCTGACGGTTCACGGCTTTCGCTCGACGTTTCGGGACTGGGCGGCCGAGGTCACCGACTATCCGGGCGACCTCGCCGAGATCGCTTTGGCGCACACCGTGGGCACGGCCGTTGAAAACGCCTACCGCCGCAGCGACCTGTTTGAATGGCGCCGTCGCCTCATGGCGGACTGGGCCGCGTGGTGTGGAGAAAATGCTCCTTCGAATGCGCGACCCGCCACGGATGCACGGGGCTCCCAGGAGAAGCCGTCTCCCAACGATCTCCGCCCAATTTCTCAGGCCCCCGCCGCCACCCCCATTCTGGTCGGAGACGGGGTGAATCGTGGTGGTCCGACGTGAGACGACCGACGCTCCTAAGTCATCGGCCCAGCTTGATTTTTGGGACCTGGTGGGACGACCTGACATCATCCGGCGGCAGTCGTCCACTCCGCCAATGCTTCAAGCACGACAAGGGCCTTCGGGCCCTTGTTCGTTTCTGCCGCACATTCTTTAGTTGAGTGATGTCTTCAGCTCGATGAAGCTGTTCGACTTGGGCCCGCGGTTCAGCCACGCCGATTCGCGGGCGTGGGCCAGGCGTTTGCGCGCTCGTTGCGCGTCAAGGGCGTCATGTCCTTTGCGGCAATCCTGCGCGAAGGAAATCGAATCCATCGCACCGATGAAATATCGAAATGTCTCCCTCAGGAAAGCTCCTCGTCTTCCGGCGGCATCCCCGGCACTTGGCTGCCATACTCCCCGTCGCGGCAGTAGTACATCATCCCTTCGGGCGTGAACACCACCGTGACCGACTCCGGCCGGCCTGTGCTCGGCGCGCGGCGGAATCCTTCCTCTTCCACCATGTCGAACGCTTCGGTCTCCGACAGGCAGATGCGAGCCGCCCTGAGGCGCGTGCCCGCAGCCTCGACGTACCGAAGCCCCTCGTCCAGAGAGCCGGGCGAACCGTCGGGTGTCATTCCCGCCTCGTTCCCGTACAGCGACGCCTGCCCACCCGCTATGGAGTAAGTCCAGTCGACGACGCCTTTGGCGGTCATCGCTCGCGCGACGTGGGCGACAGCTTGCGCCGCCGGAATCAGTAACGAGAAATGACCCAGTGTCATCACCACCTTGTCATCGTCCCCGGCGGCGGGGCCTATCGCCGCGACTGCGTAGCACGTCGACAAGCCGCTCGTCGCCAACGCATCGAGCGTTCCATCGCTGCTTCGCCTGTCGACGACGATGGTCGCCATGTCGTCCATCGACACGTCGAACACAATGCGCAGATTGCCGAGCTCGGGCGAAGTGGGCTGCAATTCCTGAATGCCTTCGGCGCGCAACAGCGGCATTGTTCGTGTGAACTCGGCCAGACGGACCACGTCGGGCGGCGCGCCGACTTCGACCACGCCGCGGGCCGGTGGGCTCGCTCGCCTCGTGGATTGCATCTCGGCGAGATGCTCGTCCGATTCCGGCTTTCGCTTGCCTCCTGCACGATCCTCGGGTGCCGGCGGCTGAACAGGCATGTGGATGCTCAAAGCAGCCTGTGCGGGGAATGGCTGCAGCCCCGCGGACACATGAATGCCGAGCAACTCGGAAGCGGGCCGCGGGCGATGCGCAGCGTCAAGGTCGACTTCGCCCCGGTCCATCGCAGGTTGCACGCGCGCCGGCGCCGGAAGTGAAAGTCGAGTGCGTTCACGACTTTGCACGAGGGAAGTGACGGGGTCACCTACTGACGCCGCCACGGGAAGCGATGGGGAAATGGATGTTCGCGCGAACATGGGAGTCCTCGGTGGTTGGCGCCGCTGGAATCGGCGAGCAGGCGAGCAGGCCGGCCGGACGCCAGGCCCGTTCGCGCCATGGGTTATTCGGACAGATGAGTAACGCAGAGCCAAGCCGAGTTCCAACCGGGGCGGCGGCATCGCGAAGCTGCCATTCGCTTCTCCAAGTACAGCGTTAGGTTGTACCGAGGGTACGGAGGGTCTTGGTCACGCCGTCAAGTTCTTCAGAACCCGGCTGCCCGAGCCGGGAGAGCACATCGTCTTCGGCCGAGCCATCCCGAATACCGTACAGCGAAGGGCGGGTGGGAACGCCCGCGCCATTCACCGAAGTACGTCCACCACATTCCGCGCAGCACCGACGCCCATGTTCACATAGGCGTCACCGGTGACGCCTCCGATGTGCGGGCTGAGCACAATGTTCGGCTCGTGCTGGAACGCATGCGGGACGGTCATCGGCTCGACGGCGAAGCTGTCCAGGCCCGCGCAAGCGACCTGCCCCGAACGCACCGCCTGCAACAGCGCGGATTCGTCGATGAGCCCCCCGCGCGCCGTGTTCACCAGAATGACGCCGCGCTTGCACGCGGCAAGCGCCTGCGCGTTCACCATGTTCCGGTTGTCGGCCGTGAGCGGACAGTGAAGCGAAATCGCGTCGGACTCGCGCCAGAGCGTGGGCAAGTCCCCCAGCCGCACGTACTCGGGCACGTGGTGCGCGAAAGGGTCGAAGCCGATCACCTTCATGCCCATCGCATCGCACATGCGCGCGAAGCGCTGGCCGATCGCACCGAGGCCGACGAGGCCGATCGTGCGCCCGTGCAGCTCGAGGCTCTTGTGCGTGGCCTTGTCCCAGTGGCCCGCGTGCATGCGCTCGTTCAGGCGCACGACGGACTTGGCGCACGCGAGCAGCAATGCCAGCGCCTGTTCGGCGACCGCCGCGGCGTTCGCGCCGGCGGCTGCGCGCACTTCGATGCCGCGAGCCTTGGCCGCGTCCTGGTCGATCGTGTCCGTTCCGCTTCCGTGCTTGGAGATGACGCGCAGCGACGGTGCGGCATCCATGACCGCGGCGCCGACCTTGCCGTAGCGCACAATGATCGCGACGGGGTCGTGCCGCTTGCACAGCGCGATGAGGTCGTTTTCTTGCGGCGTCTTGCCCGCGTAGACCACATCGAAATCGCGTAGGAGATCGAGCGCCTGCGGCGCGAGGTCCGCACCCGTGACGACGACCGCGCGTCTGGCGCTCACAGGCCTTCGCCTTCCTTCAGCACGCCCGCGGCGCGCAGCGCGGGCACGAGCCACTTGGCGGCAGTGTCGCCGTTCTTGATCGCGGCGATGCGCGCAGCCTCGTCCTCCACCTTCTTGCGGGCCAGCGGCAGGAGCGAAGCGACACGTTCCCGCTCGCCGACGAACACGCCGTCCGCATCGGCGACGACGAGGTCGCCCGACCGCAAGACGACACCGCCGCATGCGATCGGATGGCCGATGCGGCCCGGAACATTCTTCGTCGGCCCGTTCGGGTTGGTGCCGAACGAGAACACGGGAAAGTCCATCTCGTCGATCTCGAGACTGTCGCGCACGGCACCGTCGATCACGACGCCGGCGATGCCCAGCTGCCTGCATGCGGTCATCATGATCGTGCCCATCAGCGCGGCCGTCTGGTCGGCCTTGCCATCGATCACGAGCACGTCGCCGGGCCTGGCGAGCGACATGGCGGCATGGATCATCAGGTTGTCGCCGGGGCGCACGTCCACGGTGAGAGCGGGGCCCGCGAGCTTCATGCGCGGGCGCAGCGCCGCGATGCGGCCGTGCAAGGCACCGCGGCGGCCGTTCACGTCGGCAAGGATTGCCGCCTGGAATTCGCAAGCCTGGCGCACGAGGTCAGGGGAAACGCGCTCGAAGTCGCGGACGATGTCGGGGTTCATGCGGTGTCTTTCTTGAAGGTGGGGATCGAGTCGACGCGGGCGACGCTCAATCGATCTTGGCGCCGGATTCCTTCACGACCGCGCCCCAGCGGGCGACGTCGTCGCGAATGAGTCGGGCGAACTGCTCGGGCGTCCCGCCGAGAATGTCCGCGCCCTGCGCATCGAACTGCTTCTTCAGCTCCGCATCCTTGAGCGCCTTGTTGATGTCGGCGTTCAGCTTCGACACGATGTCCTTGGAAAGGTTGGCCGGGCCGAGGATGCCGAACCAGGTCACGGATTCGAAGCCCTTGTAGCCCGACTCCGCGACGGTCCGCACTTGCGGCAGGTCGGCAACCCGCTTGGCGGATGTGACGGCGAGCGCGCGCATCTTGCCGCTGCGGATGTGGCCGATCAGCGTCGGCACCGACGACACGTACAGCTGCACCGCGCCGCTCATCACGTCGGTGGTGCCTTGCGATGCGCCCTTGTACGGGATGTGCGTGAGCTTGATGCCCGCCTGCTTCTGGAGCTCGACCATCGTGAGGTGCGCCACCGTGCCGTTTCCGGAAGAAGCGAAATTGATGCTGCCCGGATGCGCCTTCGCTTCCTTGATCACGTCCTCGATCGTGTGGAACGGCGAATTGGCGCTGGTAACGATCAGCAGCGGCGAGCTGGCCACCAGGCCGATCGGCGTCAGGTCCTTGACCGGGTCGTAGGGCAGGTGCGAGTACAGCGTGGGATTGATCGCCAGGTTGCTGGTCTGGCCCATGACGAGCGTGTACCCGTCGGCAGTCGACTTCGCCGCGGCATCGACGCCGAGATTGCCGCCCGCACCGGGTCGGTTTTCGACCACGAAGTTGTAGCCCGGCATCTTGCCGGTGACCTCGCGGGTGAGGACGTCCGTACCTCCGCCCGCGGGGAAGGGCACGATCACGCGGATGGGCTTGGCCGGCCAGGCTTGCGCGAACGCGGTGGATGCAACGAAGGATGCGGCGGTGAGCGCGAGCAATGCGCGGCGTGTGAAATTCATGTGTTGTCTCCGTTCGTGCTTGCTGCACGTGGACCGAATGTAGAGGGACGTTGCACGAGCTACAATACCGTTTCACTCCTTGAATCGCGGTGCAAGATGCGCAACTCAGCCAAGGAACGATCGAGCCCTGCGGCCACGCACCCGGGCGTTGCCGCGGTGACGAAGGCCTTGTCCGTGATGGAAGCCTTCGAGATCGGCGAGTCGACACTGAGCCTTGCCGAGTTGAGCCGCAGGGTCGGCATGCACAAGACGACGGTGCTTCGGCTCGCGCGCACGCTGGCGTTATCGCAATACATGGTGCAGTCCGACGATGGCCAGTGGCGGCTCGGCCCCGCGGCTGGCTGGCTGGGCGCTCGCTACCAGGCCGGCTTCGACGTGAACAACGTCGTCGAGCCCGCGCTGCACCAGCTGGTCAAGGAAACAGGCGAGAGCGCCTCGTTCTACGTGCGCGAAGGAGACATCCGTTCCTGTGTCGCGCGCGTCGAAGGCCCGCGCTCGGTGCGACATAACATTCGGATAGGCGAGCGGCTGCCGTTGAACCGCGGAGCGCCGGGGCGAGTCATTCTCGCGTTCAGTGGCGCGGCCGGCGAGCCCTACGAATCCATCCGCGAGCGCGGCTATCACATCTCGCTCGGCGAACGGGAGGCGGAAGTTGCGAGTGTTGCCGCGCCAGTGTTCGCACTGAATTGGAGGCTGCTCGGCTCGATCTGCATTTCGGGGCCGAGCGCGCGCCTCACGAAGGCGAAGCTGGACAAGCACGCGAAGTTCGTGATCCGGGCGGCCAACCAGCTTTCGTATGCACTGGCGGGCACGAAGTCGTCGGCGACACCGGCAGCCGTGTCCCGTTGGCATCCCTGAGGGATGCGCCTTCGTGCAGCCGAAGAACTGCTTCCTGCGAGCGGCCTCGAATCAGGCGTGAGCAATGCCTCGCGTGACGCCGGCGGTGAGGCGGCGCCACACGGGCTTGAACAGCCGCAGCGCGCTCGACGCGTCTTTCTCGGCGAAGCCGGCGAAACCGAATAGAAGCCCCTTGCGCTTTGCGGTGATGCAATAGGCGGAGATGGGAGCGATGTCGATGCCATGAGTGGCTGCGGCCTCGCAGATGGCAATGTCGTCGATTTCACTGTCCAGCGAAACGCAAATGTGCAAGCCCGCGTTGGGCAGGTCCGCGAAGGCGCTTTCACCGAAGATCGTCGACGCGTGCTCGACGAACGAAGCCCGTCGCCGGCTGTAGACGTTGCGCATGCGCCGCAAGTGCCGCAGGTAGTCGCCGCTCTCGATGAACTTGTAGAGACACCATTGCGCCTCGATGCTGCTGAATCGGTCCGCAATGGCTTTTGCGCGTCCAAGCCCCTTCACGACCGCCGGGCTCGCAACGACGAAGCCCAGGCGAATCGACGGAAAGAGCGTCTTCGAAAAACTGCCGACGTACGCTACCCGGTGCTCGGAGTCGAGGTTCTTCAATGACGGGACGGCATTGAAGTTGTACTGGAACTCTCCGTCGTAGTCGTCTTCAACGATCCACGCGTCGTTCTGTTGCGCCCATGCGAGGAGTGCGAGGCGCCTGTTCAGTTTGAGTTGGTAGCCGAGAGGAAACTGGTGCGTGGGCGAAACAACCACGGCCCTGATTCCCTGCAAACGCTCCAGAGCGTCGACCCGCAACCCTTCGGCATCGACGGGGATTGGCACAGGAACCAGCCCCGCGGCTTTCATGGCCGCGACGCTGCCCGGATAACACGGGTCTTCGATCGCGACGCGATCCCCGGCGTCGCAAAGCACCGTGAACAGCATTGAAAGACCCTGCTGTGCGCCGTTGGTGACGATCAGGTCTTCGGCGCCGCAGTTGATGCCGCGCGAGAGAAACACGACTTCGGCCAACGCCTCGCGCAGGCGCACATAGCCGGAAGATCCGTGGTAGTCCGCCAGCCGGTGGGCGACGGGGTCCGGCATGTCGCGCAACAAGCCGTGCCATCGCCGGAAGGGAAACAACTCCGCCGCGGGTTGGCCCAGCCGGAAAGGAAGGCTGCGATCGGGCGGCGCGTTGCCCCATTCCGGCAGGTAGCTGCTGAGGCCCGCACCGCGGCGTGAAAGCTGGCCGGTCTTTCCGCTGCTCTCGCGGCCTTTGCCTGCGGCCGGCAGGGTGACCGTCGACACGTAGGTGCCATCGCCGGTTCTCGATTGCACGTAACCCTCATCGCGCAAACGGTTGTACGCCGCGTTCACCGTCCCCCGCGCCACGCCGAGGATTTGGGCGTAGTCGCGCTCCGGCGGCAGGCGGATGCCCGCCTTCAATTGCCCCGTGAGGATGCTCTCCTTGAGCATGCGGTAGATGAGCGCGGACTTGTTTTCGCCCTCGTACGCGGGGGGTAGACGTGAGGGAACGGTTTTCATTGGCTCGAATACTTCGCTGGAATTGGTACAACCGATCACGGCTGAACTTCTCAAAATTGTAGTCCAACAAGGGTAGGCCATACAGACCCGGATGACGGGCCACATACAGAAGAAGCACGGATGAATTCAGTCGTTGTCGGACACATCCGCACCATGGACCCCATGCGCCCCACTGCGCAGGCGATGGCGGTCGTCGACGGACGCATTGCAGCCATCGGCGCGCGCAATGAAATCGCGGCGCGGTTCGGCAGGGATGCGCGCACTCTCTCGTTTGAAGGCGGGGCGATTCTTCCCGGCCTCATCGATACCCACAACCACCTCCTGCGCACCGCCATGCAAGAGAGACTGGCCGATCTTTCGCAGTGCCGCAGCGTGTCGGACGTCCTCGACGCCGTCGCCGCCTATGCACGCGCGAATCCGGACAAGCCATGGATCGCATCGGGCATGGGCTGGCATGTGGTGAACCTCGAGGAAGGGCGCTATCCCACACGAAAGGAACTGGACAGCGTCTGCCCCGACCGCCCGGTCTACTTGCCGCGCGTGGGCCATGCGGCGGTCGCCAATTCACGCGCCTTGCGGTTGGCGGGCATCGACCGTCATACCGTCGATCCGCTGGGCGGCCGGATCGAAAAAGACGAAGAAGGCGAGCCGAGCGGGGTGCTCCTCGCCCGGCCCGCGTTCGACCTGGTGGGGCGCCTGGTGCCGCCGGCGGCTCTTGACGAAGTGCTGCAAGCGATCCTCGACATGCAGGCAAAGTATCACGCCTGCGGCATCACGGGCTTGATCGAGCCGGGTTTGTCGCGCGAAGACTTTGCTGCCTACCGGCAGCTCCACGAAGACGGGCGCCTCACGATTCGCACGGTTGCCATGCCGATGGCGGCGACGGGTGCGGGAGATGACGAAATGATCGCAGACCTGCAGGCGTGGCAGGGCCGCACAGGCCAGGGTGACCAGCGGCTGAAACTCGGCGGGGTGAAAGTGGTGCTTGACGGCGGGGCGTCGCTCGGCACTTCGCTCATGCGCGAGCCCTACCCGGGCGATCCGTGCAATTGCGGCATCCAGGTCACGCAGACTGAAACCCTGCATCGGCTGGCCGAATATTGCGCGGGCCACGGGTGGTCGATGGGCGTGCACGCAGTGGGCGGAAGGGCGATCGACATCGTCATGTCGACTTTCGACGCCGTCGACCGTCTCCATCCCATCCGCGACCTGCGTTTTCACGTGATTCACGCGTACCTGTGGCCTTCGAAGGGAAACATCGAAACGGCGGCACGCCTGGGCATCGGTGTTGCCACGCAGGCTTCCATGCAATACCAATTCGCGCCGATTCTCGTGAAACGCATGGGCGCTCGCGCAGTGGGCCGCGCAACACCCATCCGGGACTGGATGGATGCGGGTGTGATCGTAGGAGGCGGCTCCGATTCGCCAGTGACGCCCTATCAGCCGCTGCTGGGCATCTGGCATGCCGTGACTCGCTGGGTGGATGCTTTGACGCTGGTGCTGGGGCGCGAGCAGGCCATCTCGGCGCAGCAAGCGCTCGAGATGTATACGACCAACGCTGCATGGCTGAGTTTTGCGGAAGGGGAGCGGGGCATGCTGAAAGAAGGCATGCTGGCCGACTGGGTCAGCTTGGCCGTGGACCCGCTCGAATGCGATCCCCATGCCATCAAGACGGTGAAGGTGCAGGCCACTGCGGTGGGCGGCGAACTTGTCCACATGGCGCCATGAGCTGCACGCAAACGCCAACCGCCGAGCACGCGCTGCAAGGCTACGAATGGTTTCGGGGGCTTTGCGCAACCCAACGAAGCCTCGTGCTTTCGACAAGCCGCCTGGAGCGGCTTGCCGCGAAGGAGCTGATCGGAAGACGAGGAGACTTTCCCGACACGTGGACGGGCGTGCTGAGCGGCATTGTGAAAGCCAGTTTCCATACCGTCGACGGCCGAACGCACAGTTTCGTCCTGGCGTATCCGGGCGAGTGGATCGAAGAGTGCGACATCATCAACGCCACCTGCCGCATGTACGACATCGCAACGCTTACGCAAGCCACCGTCCTTCGCATTTCCGCGGACACCTTTCGGACTTTGAACAGCAACAGCTTCGAATTCGCGGCCTTCGCCATGAAGGCGCTTACGAGCCGGCACATGCGCCTCATTGTTCGCAGCCATGTCGACCGCATCTCGAGCAAGGAAGCCAGCGTCGCCAAGCTACTGGCGGAACTGACCGAGTTCAGTTGCGCGGCTCGCCAGGGCGCTTGCGTCGACAGCGGAGAGCTGTTCGTCACGCAGGAGGATGTCGCGGAAATCGTGGGCCTCACACGCCAGACCGTCAACGAAGCGATCAACTCGCTGGTGGAAAAGAAGCTGATCGGCAAGCGCCGCGGCCGCATCACGGTGCAGAGCATCGGTGGGTTGCGGTCTTCATTCTCGGCGGTGCTTGCAGCCGCGGCCTGAAACCGGCGCGCCGCTCTTGCTTCTTTCATTCGCGATCACGCCACACAAGTGTCGGCGCACCGACATACACGAAGCTCCTGCATTCCTAGCATTCGTTGCGCCGCGCGATCCCGTGCGGCACATCTGGAATAACCAACTTTGGTCGAGGAGCAGACTTTGAAGAAAGCGATCACAGCGGCAATCATGGCGTTTGTGGGAACAGGCGCGGCGTGGGCCCAGTCGTCGGTCACCCTCTGGGGGGTGGTCGATGCGGCCCTGCAACGCGTGAGCGGCGATGGCAACGGAAGCATCACGCGCCTCGTGCAAGGCGCCAACCGTTCGAGCCAGATTGGTTTTCGCGGTGTCGAAGACCTGGGTGGCGGCATGTCGGCCTCCTTCTGGCTGGAAGCGGGCATGAACAACGACAGCGGCACCTTCCAGCCGTCGAACATCAACAACCAGCCAACGGGCAGTGCGCTGGCCGGTATCAACGGCGGCCAAGGCCTCACGTTCAACCGGCGCTCGACGGTGAGCCTTGCAGGCTCGTTCGGCGAGGTGAGGCTGGGCCGCGACTACATCCCCGCGTTCTGGCAGTCCTCGCTCTACGACGTGTTCGGTCACGTCGGCTCGGCCTCGAGCTTCAACCTCATCGGCTCGCTGGGCAGTGCGAACGGCATGCAGGCGAATGTGCGAGCGTCGAACAGCATCGGCTATTTCCTGCCGCCCAACCTTGGCGGCTTCTACGGCCAGGTGATGTACGCGCTCGGCGAAAACCCGAGCAACGCTGCCGGCGGCACGAAGAACAACGGCGACCATTTCGGTGGCCGTCTCGGTTATTCGTTCGGCGCAGGCAATATTTCCTATGGTTACGGCCGCACCCGCTACACCACGGGTGACTACGTCCAGCAGGGGCTTGCGGGTACATACGACTTTGCGGTGGCGAAGCTCTTCGCAGGCATCTACCGCGATGCAATCCGCTCCGCCCTGCAGCCGAGAAACAGCGCCTGGTATGTCGGTGCCTCGATCCCGTTCGGTGTGGGGGAGTTCAAGCTTTCGTACACGTCGGCCAACCAGAACGCCGGTGCAGGCAACAACGATGGCTCGCAGATTGGCATCGGATACGTCCACAACCTGAGCAAGCGCACGGCTTTGTACGCGACGTACAGCGTGGTCGACAACAAGGGCGCGAGCGTCTTCTACAGCAATGGCCGACCCACCACAACGCCCGGCGGCAACACGACGGGCGCCGAGCTCGGCCTGCGCCATCTCTTCTGAAGCAACAAAGCAAAACCCGCAAGTTCTCCAAGGTTGGGCCGGCTCGGGGCCGGCCCTTTTTTCCCCGACATCTGCGCAGTCACCCATGCAAAACCCATCACCGCAAGGGTCGTGCGAGCTTCGCATGACCCACTTCGGCGCAGCCGGCTGGCGCATCACAGACGGCATGACGACGTTGCTGGTCGATCCGTATTTCTCCCGCGTGCGCTATGCAGGCAAGACCTTCGGCGACCCCGACGCCCCGGTGTCTCCCGGCGACGCGCGCCCCATCTTCCGTCCGGCCGATCGCCTGCACACCGACGTGGCGCTCGTCGACAATCACATCGACCGGGCCGACTACATCCTGATCTCGCACTCGCACTTCAACCATTGCATGGACATGCCGCACATCGCGCGCAAGACCGGTGCACTGGTGCTGGGCACCGAGAGCACGATGAACGTCGCGCGTGCCGGCGATGTTGCCGAGCGCCAGCTCATCACCGTGAAGGGTGGCGAGGACTACGCCTTCGACACGCTGTCGGTCCGGGTGCTGCCGAGCCTGCACTCGCCGCTGGCCGCGAAGCGGTACTTCGAGTCGAGGCTGGTGCCCCCCGACGTGGAGCGGCCGCTGCGCATGATCGACTACTGCGAAGGCGGCACGCTCGGCTACTTCGTCCGCTGGAAGTCGCATCGCATCATCGTGTTCGGTTCGATGAACTACATCGAGCGGGAACTGTTCGACATCGACGCGACAATCGCCCTCGTGCCGGCGGCCAAGCCGCGCCTGCACATTCACGACTACACCGGCCGCCTTCTGCGGCGCGTCGGCTTGCCCCCGCTGGTGGTTGCCACGCACTGGGACGTTCAGACGGCGCCCTACGGTGCGCCGCAAGACGAGGCACTGGCGCAGGCCGACACCTTCGTGGCGGAGGTGAGGCATGTGTCGCCCGGCTCGGAAGTCGTCGTGCCGCGTCATTTCGACACCGTGGTCGTTAGCGAGTCCGGCGCGGTGCGCGCGGTCGAGAGCGCGCATCCGGAGGCGAATTGGCCCAGCTTCCGCAGCTGAATTGGCCCACGGAAATTTCATGCAACTGCACATAATTCAAGGCCAATGTCACTCCCCGCCAAAGGTGGATTGGCATGAGGCATTCGTTCGAGGAATCGCATGTTTTCGGAATACAAGGATTACGACGCGCTGGGGTTGGCAGACCTGCTGAGGCGCAAGCGCGTGTCGCCGGCGGAGCTGATGGAGGCGGCCGTGGCGCGCGCGCGCGAGGTCAACCCGGTGCTCAACGCGCTTTGCTACGAGAAGTACGAGGAGTCCCTTGCGCTCGCGCGCGCGCTGCCTCTGAAGGGAACCTTCGGCGCTGTGCCGTTCCTGCTGAAGGACTCCATCGCCGCCACGCGGTTCAAGACGAGCATGGGCTCGCGCTTTTTCAAGGACGTCGAGCACAAACAGGACGCCACGCTCGTCACTCGCTTCGGCGAAGCGGGGCTCGTCTCGTTCGCGCGTACCTGTGCGCCCGAGCTGCTGATGTCGGCAACGACCGAGGCCGTGGTCAACGGCGGGCCGACGCGCAACCCGTGGAGCCTCACGCATTCTTCGGGCGGCTCGAGCGGCGGCGCCTCGTCGGCCGTGGCTGCGGGAATCGTGCCTCTTGCGCATGCCAGCGATGGAGGCGGCTCCATCCGCATCCCGGGTTCGAGCTGCGGACTCTTCGGCCTGAAGCCTTCGCGCGGCCGACTGCCCGCCGGGCCGCTGACGAGCGAGATCCGCGCGGGGCTCGGCACCGATGGCTTCCTATCGCGGTCGGTGCGCGACACGGCCGCGGCGCTGGCCGCGGTGTGCGCGCCGGATCCCGTTGCACCGTACGCGGCTCATGGCCCAGCGGTGAACTACGCCGACCGGTCGAGCCTGCCCTCGCATCGCCTTCGTATCGCGGTGTGGACGAGCGCATGGGAGATGTATCCCGTTCACGCCGACTGCGTGGCCGCGGTGGAGACGCTCGCGCGGCACTGCGAGCAGCTCGGCCACGCGGTCGAGGTGACACAGCCCGCGGCATTCGACTACGGTGCTTACGCCGACGCGACCACGCGTCTTTTTGCGAGCCACGTCGCACTCGACATCGACAGGCGCGCGAAGCTGCTCGGCCGCGCGCCAGGGCCCGAAGACCTCGAGCCGGCGACGCGCTCGGCGTACGAAAAAGGCAAGACCATCTCTGCCGCTGATTACCTGGCGGCGGTTGCCACCATCCACGCCGTGGGCCGCGCGATGACGGGCTTCATGTCGAATGTCGATGTGGTGCTGACTCCGTCGCTCACGCAGCCGCCGCCTTTGCTCCAGGAAATCGCGCAGGCCCGCAACATTGCCGATCACCAGGAAGCGAACTTTGCGCGCACGGCTTTCCTCATCCCGGCCAATGCGTCCGGCCAGCCTGCGGCCACGGTCCCCGTGCACTGGAACGCCGAGGGGCTGCCCATCGGCGCCCAGATGATCGGCGGCGCCGGCCGCGAGGACGTGCTCTTCGCGCTGGCTTTCGAAGTGGAAGAGCTCGCGCCATGGCAGCCGCGGCTTTCCGTTGTCACGCATCGCGCCTTCGAAAGCGCATCGCGCTGAAGAAACGCAATAACCAGAATCCCCAGGAGACTCAATGACCCAGTACATCGAGATGACGCCGCAGGAGATGACGCAGCGCGTCGCGCGGTTCAAGGACTTGCGCGCGAGCAAGCTGGCCGTGATCGACGCCGTCATCCCCGAATTCGAACGCGAATTCTTCAGCGTGATCGGTCGCGGCATCACCGAAGACCCGGAAATGCCCGTGGCGATCCCCGATGCACAGGACTTTCACGTCGCCATCGTGAAAGCGGCGCCGGGCAAGGGCTCGGGCCTGCATTCGCACACGACGACCGAAGTGTTCCTGCCGCTGTCCGGCCGCTGGTCCATCCAGTGGGGCGGCAAGGGCCACGAGCTCATGCTCGAGACATGGGACGTCATCTCGGTGCCGCCGAATGTGATGCGGGGCTTTCGCAACGAGTCTTCCGAGGATGCGTACCTCGTCGCCATCCAGGGCGGCACGAAGCCCGATCCCATCGAGTGGTCCCAGCAGATCCGAGAGGCCGCGATGAAGCTGGGCGTCACCACGGACGGCAAAGGGCGGATCGTGCGCAACGGCAATCCGGGCTGACCGCCCGGCATACAAGAGCTAGGAGAGAAGCATGTTTTTCGAACGAATCGCACGCGTGCTGATCGCCGCGTGCATCGCGCTGGTCAGCCACGTGGCACTGGCGCAGGCACCGCAGAAGGTGCTGAACGTGATCAGCCAGGACCTGAACGAGCTCGACCCGACGCAGGGCAGCAACCGCATTGCGCGCGTCTATTCGCAGATGGTGTTCGACACGCTCTTCGCGCTGGATGGCAAGCTCGCGCCGCAGCCGATGATGGTCGAGCGCTTCACGACGAGCGCCGATGGGCTGGTGCGCACGTACACGCTGCGCAAGAACCTGAAGTTCCACGACGGCACGCCCATCACCGCGCACGACGTCGTGGCGTCGATCAAGCGATGGGCCGACAACACGGGCATCGGTGGCCAGCTCAAGTCGCGGCTGGCGTCGCCGCTCGGCATCGAGGATGCGCTCACGTTCCGACTCACGCTCAAAGAGCCTTTCGGGCAGGTCGAATTCCTGCTGGCGGGGGGCGGCGCACCGATTCCTGGGATCATGCGCGAGAAGGACGCCAGGCGCCCTTACAACACGCCGATGCCGCTGCCCGTCGTCGGTTCGGGCCCGTTCAGGTACGTGGACGCCGAGCGCATCGAAGGCTCGCGCGCGGTGTTTGCCCGCAACCCCGATTACGTCGCGCGGCAGGAGCCGCCGGATGGGCTTGCAGGCAGCCGGGTCGTGAAGGTCGACAAGGTGGTGTGGATGGTGATGCCCGATGCAACGACGGCTGCAAGCGCCCTGATCGCCGGCGAAGCGGACCTCTGGAGCGAAGCCGATCCCGACCAGTTGGGCACGCTGAAATCCAAGGGCATCCAGATGAGCCGCAACGGTTTGCCTTTCGTGTGGTTCGTGCGCCCGAACCACCAGGTGCCGCCCTTCAACGATCCCCGGGCGCGCCAGGCACTCGCGTTGCTCGTCGACGCCAAGGAGATGATGCCGATCGCCGCGGGCGATGCCGACTGGAAAGCCTGCCATGCTTTCACGGTGTGCGGCTCGGTGTATTCCACCGAGGTGGGCTCCGAGCCTTTTCGCAAGCCGGACCTGAAGCGCGCGAAGGAGCTGATGGCGCAGGCCGGCTACAAAGGCGAAACGCTGGTGATGGTTGCCACGCTGGGGCGCGACACCTGGGTGGCGCAGGTTCTCGCGCAGCGCCTGAAGGACATCGGCGTGAAGGTGGACGTCCAGCCTCTCGAATTCCCGGCGCTGCTCCAGCGTGTGCGCGCGAAGGGCAAGCCCGTGGGGCAGGGCGGCTACAACCTCTTCGGGTACAACGCCACGGGCAGCCTGTGGTTCCATCCGCTCACGAACGTCGCGCTCGACATGTCGTGCGGCGGCAAGAACTGGCAAGGCTACCCGTGCGACGAGAAAAGCGAGGCGCTGCGCCAGAAGTTCTTCCAGGCGACGACACCCGTCGCGCAGAAGGCCGCCTTCGAGGCGTTGCAGCGCGACCTCTGGCGATCGCTGCCTTACATCCCGGTGGGGCAGTGGGACGTGGTGAATGCGTACCGCTCCAACATCAGCGGCGTGTCGCCCGCGTACGTGCAGGCCTTCTGGAACATCGACAAGCGCTGACCGGCGCCGCATCCGACAAGGTTTGGCATGACCGCATACCTCCTGCGGCGCGTCCTTGCGACGCTGCCGGTGATCTTCGTGGTGGCGCTGATCGTGTTCAGCCTGCTCTATCTCTCACCGGGCGACCCGGCGATGCTCATCGCGGGTGATCAGGCCAGTGCGGAGGAGCTCGAGCACATCAGAGTGTCACTCGGACTCGACGAGCCTTTTCTCGTGCGGTTCGGCAGCTGGCTGTGGCAGATCCTCGGCGGCTCGCTCGGGGTCTCCATCTTCACCAACATGCCGGTGGGCAGCCTCATCGCCGCCCGCGTCGAGCCCACGATATCGATCATGGTCCTGACTCTGCTCTTCGCATTGGCGGTGGGCGTCCCCCTGGGTATCGCCGCTGCAGCGAAGCCGGGCGGCTGGGTGGATCGCATCAGTATGTCTTCAGCCGTGCTGGGCTTCTCGGTTCCCGGGTTCGTGCTCGGCTATCTGCTGGCCTACGTGTTCGGACTGAAGCTCGGCTGGTTTCCGGTGCAAGGCTACTCGCCGCTCGGCGACGGCGTCGTCCACTGGCTGCGCAGCCTTGCACTCCCGGCCTTGTCGCTCAGCAGCATCTACATCGCCGTGATCGCGCGCACCACGCGCGCAGCGATGCTCGACGTCCTGCAGCATGGCTATATCCGCACGGCGCGCGCCAAGGGCGCAGGGCGCGCAAGCTTGCTTTACGTGCACGCACTGCGCAATGCCGCGCTTCCTGTCGTCACCGTGGTCGGGATCGGCGTTGCGCTGCTGATCGGCGGCGCGGTGGTCGCGGAAAGCGTGTTCGCGATCCCCGGTGTCGGCCGGCTCACCGTCGACGCCATCCTGCGGCGCGATTACCCCGTGATCCAGGGCGTCGTGCTGCTGTCCTCCCTCATGTACGTCGTCGTGAACCTGCTGATCGATCTGCTGTACGTCGTGATAGACCCAAGGGTGCGCCTGTGACGACCGAAACCATTCCGGCACCGCCGGCGGCGATCGACGGCACTTCCGCGTTGCCTGCCGCTCCCGCGCGGCGCGCGAGCTGGGTGCGATCCGTCTGCCGCAACCCGGCCGTTGCCATCGGCGGGTTCGTGCTGCTCCTGCTGGTGGCCATGGCGGTCTTCGCGCCTTACATCACGTACGCGGACCCCGAAGCCGTCGCGCCGGTCCATCGGAAGCAGGGCCCTTGCGCCATGTTCTGGTTCGGCACCGATATCCTCGGGCGCGACATCTTCTCGCGCGTCGTGTTCGGAGCGCGCATCTCGCTCATCGTGGGTTCATCCGTCGCATTGCTCGCGTGTGCGGCGGGCCTGGTGGTGGGTGGCGTCGCGGGCTACTTCCGCTGGGCCGACAACGTGTTGATGCGAATCATGGACGGCATGATGGCCATCCCCTCGATCCTGCTCGCGATCGCCATGATCGCGTTGAGCCACGCGGGCGTATGGAGCGTGGTGATTGCCATCACCATCACGGAAATCCCGCGCGTGGCGCGCTTCGTGCGCGGCAACGTGCTCACGATCCGCGGCCAGCTCTTCATCGAGGCAGCCGTGGCGAGCGGCACACGGCCCGCGCGCATCCTTGCGAGGCACGTGTTTCCCAATCTGGTGTCGCCGCTGGCCGTGCAGGCCACCTTCATCTGCGCGGCAGCCATCCTTCTCGAAGCGGCGCTGTCGTTCCTTGGCGCCGGCATTCCGCCCAACATCCCCTCGTGGGGAAACATCATGGCCGAAGGCCGCGGCATTTGGCAGACGAGTCCGCACACGGTGCTCTTTCCCGCGCTGTTCCTCACGGCCACCGTGCTGTCGATGAACGTGCTGGGCGACGGCGTGCGCGATTTCCTCGACCCGCAGATGAACCGCCGCGACTGAGACGAACCCCACATGAAATCAGTTCCAGCAGCGCCCATCCTGCAGGTCGACGACCTGCACGTGCGGTTCCCGGCGGCAAGCGGCATGGCGCACGCCGTGCGAGGCGTCACCTTCGACGTCCGCGCGGGCGAGACGGTGGCCATCGTGGGGGAAAGCGGCAGCGGCAAATCCGTTACGGCCATGTCCATCCTGCGCCTGCTCGGCCCCAACGCCCGCATGTCGGGAGACATCTTCTTTGAAGGCCGCGACCTCGGCCTGCTTGCCGAGCGCGAAATGCGGCAATTGCGGGGCAACGAGATCGGCATGATCTTTCAGGACCCGATGGCGAGCCTCAACCCGCTCTTCCCCGTGGGCAAGCAGATCGCGGAATGTCTGTTGCTGCACAGCGGGATGAGCGGGTCCGAAGCGAGGGAGCGCACATCGAAGCTGCTCGTGGAAGTCGGCATTCCCGACCCGCAGCGCCGCGCGCGGCAGTATCCGCACGAACTCTCGGGCGGCATGTGCCAGCGCATCATGATTGCGATGGCGATCGCATCGCGGCCCAAGCTACTCATCGCCGATGAGCCCACGACAGCGCTGGACGTGACGATCCAGGCGCAGATCCTCGACGTCCTGCAATCCCTCGCTCACGAGCAAGGCTCGGCCGTCCTGCTTGTCACGCATGACCTGGGCGTGGTCCGTGAATTCGCGACGCGCGTACTGGTGATGTATGCCGGCCGAATCGTCGAGTCCGCCGCCACGGAGACGCTCTTCCACGCACCCCTGCACCCCTACACGCGCGGCCTCATGGGCGCGATGCCGCCGCCGGTCGTGGCGGGCTCGGGCTATCGCCGCCTCAACGAAATCCGTGGCTGCGTCCCCAGCGCGAAGGAACACATCGATGGATGTTCGTTCCGGCCGCGGTGCGATCGTGCGACGGACGTTTGCCGCGGAGTCACGCCGCAACCTCACGCTTTCGCAAGCCTTCACTCGGCCGCTTGCCACAACCCCTTGTCGATGAAGGAGCCCGCGTGACGGAAGCGCTGCTCGAAGTTCACGAACTGAAGAAGCACTACCCCCTGAAGGCGGCCTTGCCGTTTCAGCCTCGCGCGCTCTTGCGCGCGGTCGACGGCGTGTCGTTTTCGATCGCCCGGGGCGAGACCTTGTCGCTGGTCGGCGAGAGCGGATGCGGAAAATCCACCGTCGGCCGCTCGGTGCTGGGCCTGCTGCCCGTCGATGGCGGCGAGATCCACCTCGACGGCGTACGCATCGACACGCTGACGGCGGGCCGCATGCGGGCCATGCGCAAGCGCATGCAGGTGATCTTTCAAGACCCCTTCTCGTCGCTCAACCCCCGGTTGAAGGTGCGCGACATCATCGCGGAGCCGATCACCAACTTTCACCCCGCCGTGCGTGCCGAGGAGATCGAAAGGCGCGTGGCGTCGCTGCTCGAAAAGGTCGGCCTGCCGCGCGATGCGATCGGCCGGTGGCCGCATGAGTTCAGTGGCGGCCAGCGGCAGCGTATCGGCATCGCGCGTGCCCTGGCCGCCAACCCGGAGCTTATCGTGTGCGATGAAGCCGTGTCCGCTCTCGACGTCTCGGTCAAGGCGCAGATCGTGAACCTGTTGCAGGACTTGCAGCGCGAGCTGGACCTGTCCCTGCTGTTCATCAGTCACGACCTGGGCATCGTGGCGCACATGACGCATCGCGTCGCCGTGATGTACCTCGGGCGCATCGTCGAGATCGGCACCCGTGACGCCATTTTCCTGCAGTCCCGGCATCCGTATACGCAGGCGCTGCTCTCCGCCGCGCCCCAAGTCGAACCCTCCGCCGCCAAGCGGCCGCGCGTGATCCTCAGGGGCGAAATTCCAAGCGCGGCCAACCCGCCTTCGGGTTGCCGCTTTCACACCCGGTGCCCCCATGCGTTCGAGCGCTGCGTGAAGGAGGAGCCGCAACTCAGGCGAGTGAGCAGCTTGCACGAATCCGCTTGCCACCTCAATGACGAAAGGCCCTTGCAGTGACCGTTCATGTCCTTCGCGCCACGCCCGCCACCGTGCGGGTGGGCATGTTCGATGCGAGTTTCGAGCCCGTGCTGTCCATCGCATCGGGCGACAGCGTCGAGATCGAGACCGTATCGGGCAAGTCGAACCTTTTGCCGGCCGAAGGATCCGGCATGCACGTGCCTCAGGCCCTGCGGGCGATTGTCGAGGCCGACTTGCCGTTGATGGCGCCGCACATCATCACCGGCCCCGTGGCCGTGCATCACGCCGAGCCCGGCGACATGCTGGAGGTGCGCATCGATTCCGTGACGCTTGGCTGCGACTGGGGCTACAACTACATTCGCCCGCTGGCCGGTACGCTGCCTGAAGATTTCCCCGAATATTCATTGGCGACCATTCCCATCGACCGCGAGCGCGGGATGGCCGAGTTGCCTTGGGGGATGAAGCTGCCGCTGCGGCCCTTCTTCGGTGTGATGGGCGTGGCACCGCCCGAGCGCTTCGGCCGCATCTCGTCGAAAGAGCCGCGTGTTCATGGCGGCAACATCGACAACAAGGAACTCGTTGCGGGAAGCACGCTCTACTTGCCCGTGCATGTGGCGGGCGCCAATTTTTCCGTGGGCGACGGGCACGCGGCGCAGGGCGACGGGGAGGTGTGCGTCACCGCGCTCGAAACCTGCCTCGACGGCAAGTTCACACTGCACTTGCACAAGGGCGGCGGCATCGGCGACCCCTTGCAGGTGTATCCGCGCGCGGAGACGCCAACGCACTTCATCAGCATGGGTTTCGACGAAGACCTCGACCAGGCGATGAAGCAGGCGCTGCGGCAGATGATCGGATTTCTCGAGCGACGCTGCCGCTTGTCGCGCGGTGAGGCCTATCAGCTTTGCTCCTTGGCCTGTGACTTCCACGTCACGCAGACCGTGAACGGCGAGAAGGGGGTGCACGGCATGTTCCCGAAGCACTTGCTGGGTTGAGGCACGCATGCTTCGAGAAATGATCCAGGAACCCTGGAGGCTGGATGCGACGGCACTGGCCGAAGCGATCCGCAACGGTCGCCTCACGAGCCGCGATGCAGTCGAGTCGTGTCTGTCACGGCTTCACACCGTCAATCCCCGGATCAATGCTGTCACCGTCACCCTTGCCGACGAAGCGCGGGCTGCCGCGGACGAAGCCGATGCGGCGCTGCGCCGCGGCGAAGCGCTGGGCCCGCTGCACGGCGTGCCCGTCGCCATCAAGGAGAACGTGGACCAGGCGCGCACCGCCACCACGGCGGGCGTCGCTGCGTTCAGGGACATGATGGCGCCGGATGACAGCGCGCCAGTGGCCAACTGGCGGCGCAGCGGTGCGGTGATCGTGGGCCGCACGAACACATCGCCATTCGCCATGCGCTGGCACACCGACAACGAGTTGCGCGGCGCCACGCTCAACCCCTGGGACACGTCGCTCACACCCGGGGGCTCCAGCGGGGGTGCGGCGGCCGCGCTCGCGGCGGGCATCGTGCCCCTGGCGCACGGCAACGACTACGGCGGCTCCATCCGCTGGCCGGCGTACTGCTGCGGTGTCACGGGATTGCGGCCGACGTTCGGTCGCATTCCGTCATTCAATCCGTCGGCGAAGGAAGACCGCGGCTTCACCAGCCAGACCTTTGCCGTGCAGGGCCCGATGGCGCGCAGCGTGCGCGACTTGCGGCTGGGCCTTGCCGCGATGTGCGGGCGCGATCCACGCGACCCGTGGTGGGTGCCGGCGCCGCTTGAAGGGCCTGCGCCCGCGAGCCCGCTGAAGGTGGCACTGGCCATCGACCCCGGCGGTCAGGGCGTCGCACCGGCCGTGGCCCATGCCGTGCGCAAGGCGGGGCGCGCGCTGGAGCGTGCCGGCTATGTCGTCGAAGAGGTGGATCCGCCTTCGGTGGAACTGGCGGCGGACCTCTGGTGGCGCCTGGCGTGGACCGAGACCAGGCACGTGGTCGCACCGGCCATCGAGAGATTCGGAGACGACGCGCTCCGGCAGACGACGGCGCGCTACATGGCTTCCGCGCCCGACATCGACCTGGCCGGCTACATGAAGGACATCGCGAGGCGGGCCACGTGCCTGCGCGAATGGATGGTGTTCCTCGAACGCTATGCCGTCGTGGTGGGGCCGGTCTCGACGCAGCCGGTGCCTGGTGCGGCGTTCGACATCGCGGACGGTGCGGACGCGCTCGAGCAGAAGAAGGCTTTCCGGCTGCTCATTTCCGTGAACCTGCTGGGCCTGCCCGCCGTATCGGTACCTACGGGTGTCGAGGGTAACGTCCCTTGCGGCGTGCAGGTGATCGGATCGCGTTTCCGCGAAGACCTGTGCCTGGCCGCGGCGGAAGCGATCGAAGCGAATTGCGGCGTCTTCACGCCGATCGACCTCGCGCGCTGATGCGCCTCACCGTCTCACCGGCCCAGCGGCGCACGTTCACTGCCATGCAACAGCCTGCCAGGGAGGCGCTCGACCAGCGCGCACCGCTTCCGCGCGCGTTCGCCGCATCGGCACTCGCGCTTTGCGTCGTGCTCACGAGCGCGAATCTTTCGACCCCGCTGTACCCTTTGTGGGCGGCGCGGTGGGGCTTTTCGACCGCCGTGCTCACGATCGTGTTTGCCGCTTACGTGATCGGCATCATCGGGGTGATCCTTCTGGCAGGCAGGCTGTCGGACGCGCTCGGCCGGCGCCGCGTGCTGCTCCCCGCGCTGGCGTGCTCCTTCGCAGGGGCGGTGATGCTCTTTCTCGCACGCGGCGTCGAATGGTTGATCGTCGCGCGCGCGTTGCAAGGCATTGCCGTCGGCGCCACGGCAGGCACGGCGACGGCCGCACTCTCGGACTACGCGCCCGAAGACAAACCGGGCCGCGCGGCCATCGTGGGCTCCTTCGTTTCGGTTGGCGGCTTGTCATTCGGGCCATTGATCGCGGGCATGGTTTCGAGCCTGGGATTCGAGCCCGACGCCATCGTGTGGCCGATCGACATGGTGATGATCGCCGCGAGCGGATCGCTCGTGATGCGATACCTTCCGCAGACCCGGACGTTCGCGCGGGCCGCGATGCGTTTCCAGAGGATTTCCGTGCCTCGCGGGATTCGGCTCATGTTCGCCGGCTGCGCGGGAGTGTTTCTCCACGGCTGGGTGGCCACGGCGTTTTTCCTGGCGTTGGGGTCGACATTCGTTCACGACATGCTCCACCGGCGCCAGCCCGTCATCGGCGGGTTGGCCGTGTTCGGTGTATTCGCGGCTTCCGGCCTTGCGCAGTTGCTCGTGCGGCTGACCAAGTCCCGCAACGCGCGCCGCGACATGTTCGCCGGCATGGCCGCGATGGCCGCCGGTACGGGTCTCTTCCTCACAGGGCTCGCGCAGTCTTCGCTGTTGCTCTTCGCGTGCGGCAGCGTCTGCGTCGGCGCCGGCCAGGGCATTTCGTATGTCGGCAGCCTCGCGTCGTTGCAAGCGGTGACCCCGGTCACGCACCGCGGCGAGGTGATGGGCGCGTATTACCTGGCGGGCTATGCGGGTGTGGCGGTGTTCGTCCCCGCGGCGGGCTTCCTCGCGTCCTCGATCGGGCTTCTCGCTGCGGTCTCCTGCGTGAGCGGCGCGCTGATGGTGTCGGGGGTCGTCGCATCGGCAGTGCTCTTCACGCCCGCTTGCTCGCAAACATTCAGGGAACTGCGCTGCCGCGTTGCCGCCGCCTGATGCAAGCCATCGATCTGCAGCCTTGCGCTGATTTGAACTTCCGCATTGGACCAAATCTTCGGATTTCAGCGGGACCCATCATCTTTTGCTTGAGATCGGATTCTCCGTTGTTCAAACTTCCCAAATTGCATGCAACGGAATACAGAGAAAGAGGAATCGAATTGATAAGCGCAGAGAGAAACGAGTTCATGACGCGCGTGGGCGCCGGAACGCCGGCCGGCACACTGCTGCGAAGGTACTGGCAGCCCGTGGCCCTTGTCGACGAACTCGAGGGCAAGCGGCCGCTGAAGGCTGTGAAGCTGATGGGCCAGGACTATGTGGTGTTCAGGGATGAGCAGGGGCGGCTCGGAATGCTGGACAGGGACTGCCCGCATCGCGGCGCGGACCTGGCTTTCGGCCGGCTCGAAGATGGCGGCTTGCGCTGCCCGTTTCACGGGTGGCTCTTCGATGCGACGGGCCAATGCCTGCAGACGCCAGCGGAGCCCGCCGGCAGCAAGTTATGCACGCGCATCAAGCAGAACTCGTACCCGGTTGTCGAGCGCGCCGGCATCGTCTTCGCCTTTATCGGGGAGGGCACGCCGCCCTCATTCCCGGACTTCGACTGCTTCGTCGCTCCCGACACGCACGTGTTTGCATTCAAGGGGTTGTTCGAGTGCAACTGGCTGCAAGCCCTGGAGGTCGGCATCGACCCCGCTCACGCTTCGTACCTGCACCGCTTCTTCCAGGACGAAGACCCGTCGGTCAGCTACGGCAAACAGTTCCGGGGCGCTTCGGCCGATTCCGACATGCCCATTACCCGCGTGCTGCGCGAATTCGGTCGGCCGGATATCAGCGTCACGCTCACGGATTACGGCTTGCGCCTCACGGCCCTGCGCGAGCTTTCCGAAAGAAGCACGCATGTGCGCGTCACCAACGTCGTATTTCCACAAGCTTTCGTCATCCCCATGAGTTCGGAGATGACGATTTCGCAGTGGCATGTGCCGGTGGACGACACGAGCTGCTACTGGTATGCCGTGTTCACGAGCTTCACGACCCCCGTGGACAGGCAGCAGATGCGCGAGCAGCGACTGAAGCTCTACGAGCTGCCCCATTACACGTCGCGCCGCAACAAACGCAACGGCTACGGCTTCAACGTCGACGAACAGCTCAAGGACACCTACACGGGCATGGGTGACGACATCAACGTGCACGACCAATGGGCGGTGGAGTCGCAGGGGCCGATCCAGGACCGCACGCGCGAGCACTTGGGCACCACCGACAAGGGCATCGTCGCGTATCGCAAGCTGCTGGTGGAAGCGATCGAGGCGACGCGCCAAGGCCGCCCGGCGCCGATGCTGATCGACGCAGCGCAGGCGGCGGCTCTCTCGGGGCCGGCGTCGATTGACGGCATTGGCGAATCCGCGGACCCGCACGGCTACTGGCGGCGCGCGGACCGGCATCGCCGCGAGAAGTGCGACTGGGCGGCGCCGCGCTTGCGTTCCCAGGCCACCACCTCCTGAGCGCGCCATGCCATCTTTTGTCGAACGACACGGCCTGCGGTCGGCTGAGGCAGCGCGCGAAGCTTCGGAGCTCGAGCGGCGGCTCGAGAGCGCAGCGGTCGACGTCGTGCGGTTCGCCTGGCCAGACCAGCATGGCCTGCTGCGCGGCAAGACGCTCGTGGCCGGCGAAGCAGCGAGCGCGCTCGCGCAAGGCGTGAATCTCACTTCGACGCTGATCGCCAAAGACACGTCGCATCGAAGCGTTTTTCCAGTCTTCAGCGCAGGTGGCGGTTTTCCGCTCGAAGGCTTCCAAGGCGCAGCGGACTTCACCATCGTGCCAGATGCCTCCACTTTCAAGGTGCTGCCGTGGGCGCCACGCACGGGCTGGGTGCTGTGCGACGCCTTCATGTCCGACGGGAAGCCTTGCCCGTACGCAACGCGGCGAATCCTGCAACACGCTGTGGATGCGCTGCGCGAGCACGGGCTCGAATTCGTCGCGGGGCTCGAGGTGGAGTTCCATGTGTTCAAGCGGACCGATGCGTGCATGGCGCTGGAGCATTCCGGCCAGCCGGGGCGGCCGCCGGAAGTCGAATTGCTCTCGCACGGCCACCAGTACCTCACCGAGCTGCGCTATGACCGAGTGGATGAAGTGATGGAGCTCCTGCGCGGGCAGTTGCTCGCACTCGGCATGCCGTTGCGATCGCTGGAAATCGAGTTCGGCCCCAGCCAGTTCGAGCTCACCTTCGGCCCGACCGTGGGCGTGTTGCCCGCCGACACCATGGTGTTGCTGCGCAACGCGATCAAGCAGATCTGCCACCGGGCAGGTTACCACGCGACCTTCATGTGCCGGCCGCGCATCCCGAACGTGATGTCGAGCGGATGGCACCTGCACCAGTCGCTCAGGCATTCGCGCGATGACGCGAACGCCTTCGTGCCCGCGGATCCAGGCTCGCCCCTCAGTGAAACGGGGATGGCCTGGCTGGCGGGGCTGAAGGAACACGCCTGCGGTGCCGCGGTTTTCGCGAGCCCCTCTGTCAATGGCTACCGGCGCTACCGCCCCAATTCGCTCGCACCCGACCGCGCGGCATGGGCCCGCGACAACCGCGGGGCAATGCTTCGAGTGCTCGGAGGCCATGGTGAGGCCGCATCGCGCATCGAAAACCGTGCGGGCGAGCCGACGGCGAACCCCTACCTCTATCTCGCCTCGCAGATCTTCTCAGGGCTTGACGGTGTCGTGCGCGGGCTCGACCCGGGTCCCGGTGCCGATGTCCCTTACGAGACGAAAGCGCAGCCGCTGCCGCGAACGCTCGCCGACGCGTTGCACGCGCTGAAAGGCGACGGCTACCTGGTCGAGGCCTTCGGCCGCAATTTCGTCGACTACTACTGCCACATCAAGCAAGCGGAAATCGATCGCTTCAATCTCGAAGTGAGCGAGTGGGAACACCGCGAGTACTTCGACCTTTTCTGAGACGTTCGCATGCCAACGGTCTATTACGTCACGCCTGCAGGCGATCGCATCGCGGTCGAAGCGAAGCTCGGCATGTCCATCATGGAAGCGGCGATTCGCAACAACGTGCCGGGCATCGAGGCCGAATGCGGCGGCAGCTGTTCGTGTGCAACTTGCCATGTCTACGTCGATCCGGCCTTCATGCCGCGACTCGCACCACCCGAGGACATGGAAGCCGAGCTTCTCGAAGCCGTCGCAGCTGCGCGCACGCCGCAGAGCCGGCTCGGATGCCAGGTGGTGATCACGCCCGAGCTCGATGGCATCACTTTGCGTGTGCCGCTCGTGCAGTCATGATCGGCAAGCGCCCGCTCGTCATCGTCGGCGCGTCATATGCGGGCCTGCAGATTGCCGCGAGCGCCCGTGAAAACGGTTTCGAAGAGAAGATCTATCTGCTCGGCGAAGAGCCCTACGCGCCTTACCATCGTCCGCCCTTGTCGAAAGGGTTGCTGACGGGCAAGACACGCGAGGAGCAGATGATCCTCAAATCCCCCGATTTCTTTGAACAGCAGGGAATTGAGCTGCTTACTCGCACGACTGCGACGGCATTCGATGCCGCCCAACGCAGACTGAGCCTTGCCGACGGCTCGCAACTGGACTACGGCTGGTTGGCTCTTGCCACCGGTGCGTCGCCGTGCAGGCTTGAAATGCCTGGTGCGAATCTGGACGATGTCTTCCACTTGCGAACGCTCGACGACGCGCGTGCCATCGCAACTGCGGCGGAGACGGCCACGCGCGTCTGTGTGATCGGCGGCGGCTACATCGGACTGGAAGTTGCAGCTGCACTCGCGAGCCGGAGAAAGTTCGTCACCGTGCTGCAGCGTGCGCCTCGGCTATTGAGCCGCAGCATGTGCCAGGTGATGTCGGCGTACGTCGAGGAGGCGCATCGTGAGCGCGGCGTCGACGTGCGCACCTGCCAG
Organism: Ramlibacter sp.; assembly: GCF_035548915.1. Taxonomy (GTDB): domain Bacteria; phylum Pseudomonadota; class Gammaproteobacteria; order Burkholderiales; family Burkholderiaceae_C; genus Ramlibacter. Next base: position 28,802 of record NZ_DASZSE010000051.1, read on the forward strand.
CGCGTTCGATGCTTCAGGCCTCACTTGGGACGCGTCGCCGCGGTCGAGACTGAAGACGGCACCCAGATCCATTGCGACATGGTCGTCCTTGGTCTGGGTGTTCGGCCCAATTCCGGACTTGCAGCGCACGCAGGCCTTCATGTGTCAGACGGGATCGAGGTCGAGGTGAACGGGCGAACGTCGGCCCCCTGGGTGGTTGCGGCCGGAGACGTCGCATGCGCGCCCAACCCGTACGCTGGACATGGCGCACGACGCGTACGACTCGAGTCGATTCACGCAGCCAACGAAGGAGCAAAGGCCGCCGCCGCGACCATTGCCGGCCGAACTGCGACGGCTGCGCAGGTGCCCTGGTTCTGGAGCGACCAGTTCGACCTCAAGTTTCAGATGGCGGGCATTGCCCAGCCGGGCGACGAATACGTGGTGCGTGGCGAGATGGCTTCGGACAGGTTCAGCGTGGCGTATCTGCGTGATGGGGTGTTCGTCGCATTGCATTCGGTCAATCGGCCGCTGGAGCACATGATCGCGCGCAAGCTCGTTGCTGCCCGGGTGCGTCCCAATCCCCTTGTCCTGGGCGATCCGTCGTTCGACCTTCAAGAACTCCTGCGCCATCCGGTGGCCGCCGAGCGCCAATGAAGTCCCGCTGCTTCAGTAAAGGTCCTCCTCTCGCGGCGGCATCCCGATAAGTTCCAATGCGGCCCGTCGTTTCCGCCGAGTTGCCCCACACACCAGCACACACATCAAGGCTTGAATACGTACCGGGCGTCGGTGCCTGTCTCCCAGCACACCGCCACCTCGGACAGCGGGCGGACGACAGGGGCCAGCGACAGCTCGCCTGAAGCCGCCGAGCACGCCTGCGATCGCCTTCAACAGGGACGGCAGAGCGACGCTTCGGATGCCGCTGCCCGTGAGCGTCGGCCCGCTGGCAGCACCGACCGACCTCATCGGCCCCATCGGCATCGATCTGCGCCTTGCAGCGTTTGACGTTCGGGCTAGCAGCCATTGCACAGCTGTCATCCCGGCGGGAGCGGAAGCCTTTGCGCGAGCGAGACGCTGGTACACATCCTCGGAAAGCACCCAAGTTGACGGTGTGTTGCGCTTGACTCTCGCACATCACCCCTGCCTCGCCCGCACCTGATCCAGATACCTCCCGAGCACCGGCATCGGCCCGTAGTGGCCGATCTCCTCATCCACCACCGCATACACCTTGCCGCCGCACCGCTCGCTCCACCGCCGGCAGAAGGAGTAATCCTCGCCGAGGTAAGTCCCATCCACCACCACCGGCTCGAAGAAGCCGAAGTAGTTCTCGTGCCCGAACCACTGCGTGTAGGGAAAGTGCGCCTGATAGCGGCCCACGGCCCCGCTATCCCTCATGCGGCCGAGCGCCTCGGTGGAGATGAGCACGATGCCCGTGCCGATCGAGGCCACTTCGCAGATACCCCGCTCGACCGTGAGCGCCGTTCCGGGCAGCAGCCGCACCGCATACGGCACGGCTTGCGAAATCGCCTGCCGGAACGTCTTGCCGGCTTCCTTCACCGGCTCGTGCAGCGGAATCGTGCGATAGGGCGACGCGCACCCGATCACGTCCTTGCCCGCGGCGATCAGCTTGCGGATCGCGCTCACGCTGAACTCCATGTCGGTATCGATGAAAAGCAGATGCGTCGTGCCCTCGTCGAGCAGCGCCTTGCTCGCCATCACGCTGCGCATCACGTGCAGGAGCGAAGCCTGCTCGATGCGCATGTCCCACTCGATGCCGGCATGGCGGAAGTAGTCCGTGAGGACCATGATGGAGCGCATGAATTCCTTGCGGACGTTGCCGTCGTAGCTCGGGCTCGCGATGAGGATCTTCGTCATGCACGAGAGTCTAGTCCCGCGCGCGCCGACGGCCCCACACCGCCGCGGGGCATTGAATCCATCGTCCAATCTGCGCCATGACCGATCTTTCCGCCTTCCCCATCACGCACAAATGGCCCGCCCGGCACCCCGAGCGGCTGCAGCTCTATTCGCTGCCCACGCCCAACGGCGTGAAGGTGTCGATCATGCTCGAGGAAACCGGCCTGCCGTACGAGGTGCATCGCGTCGCCTTCGACAGCAACGACCAGCATTCGCCGGAATTCGCCTCGCTCAACCCCAACCAGAAGATTCCCGCGATCCTCGACCCCGATGGGCCGGGCGGCAAGCCGCTGCCTCTCTTCGAGTCCGGTGCGATCCTCCTTTACCTCGCCGACAAGACGGGCCGGTGCGTTCCCGCCGATGCCGCACGGCGCTACCAGTGCATCCAGTGGCTCATGTGGCAGATGGGCGGCGTGGGTCCCTTCTTCGGGCAGGTCGGCTTCTTCAACAAGTTCGCGGGCAAGGACTACGAGGACAAGCGTCCTCTTCAACGCTACGTGAACGAGGCGCGGCGGCTGCTGCAGGTGCTCGACGGCCACCTGCGCGGCAAGGCTTGGATCATGGGCGACGAATTCACGATCGCCGACATCGCCACCTTCCCGTGGGTGCGCAACCTCGTGGGCTTTTACGAGGCGCGCGATCTCGTCGGGTTCGACACGTTCACCGAAGCAAGCCGCGTGCTCGACGCTTTCCTTGCGCGACCCGCCGTGCAGCGCGGCCTGAACATCCCCGCGCGAGTGGCCTGACAGCAGGTCGGGCGCGCCACCGACAGCGCGTGTCGGCGGCGCTGCTACGTTTCCTGTTCATGGGGCTCGTTGCTCCGTGGACTGAAGAGACTCTCGAATGGACGCCAACCCGCTTGCCCTTCTCATCTTCGTGACGGCCGTGATCCTTCTGGTCGCGGCGCTCGCAGCGCGCAGACACCGTTCCAACCGGCTCATCAGGCAGTTCGGCCCGGAGTATCACCGCGCGGTTGAAACACTCGGCAGCCCCGCCAAGGCAGAGGCCGAGCTCGAGGCGCGGCGCAGGCGCGTGGACAAGCTGCACCTCGTGCCTCTCGCGCCCGGCGAGGCGGGGCGCTTCCGCGAATCCTGGTTCCGCCTTCAGGAAAGCTTCGTGGACGATCCGCACGGCGTGGTGCGCGATGCGGACCGGCTCGTGTGCGAGCTGATGCGCCGGTGCGGCTACCCGATGGGCGAATTCGATCAGCGCGCCGCCGATGTCTCGGTGGATCACCCGCGCGTGGTGAGCCACTACCGCGCCGCGCACGAGCTCGCGCTGGCCGACTCGGACGGCCGAGCCGATACCGAATCCCTGAGGCAGGCGCTCGTGCACTACCGCGAGCTCTTCGCCGAACTGCTGCGCAGCCCCGCCGAGCCCGCGCAGCCCGAGCGCCGGCGCGAGAAGCCGCGCGCGGCCTGGACCGAGCGCGCGATGGCGCGCAAGGACGCGCAATCGCGCGACAAACCGCACTGATGTCCGTGCTGAAGTGCACGGCCTGCATCGTGCATCCGTGAAGTCCTACGCGGCCGCGCTGGCGTGCTTTCTAGCATGCCATGCATGAACGAGAGACTTCGCCACATCGCGCTCACCGTCGAACAAGTGACGGGTGGATACGGCTGGTTGCTTTTCGAGAGCGCGGGCAAGCGCCTTGTAGTGCTAGAACGGGCCAAGCAGCCCTACCGGACTTACCTGCGGGCCCTGCAAGCCGGCTACGAAGCGCTGGCATTGCTGTCGGCCTGCGGCCTGCACGAACGCGGCATCGGCCATGAACCGGCCACGCGCGAGGCCGAGGCAGCCCGAGAGCTCGTGGAGTTGGACTGATGCGTTACAGCCGGGCCGAATACGCCAAGATCCTTGCCTTGCAACAGGAAGTTGCGCGCGCCGAAGCGGACTACCAGCGTCTGCGCGGCGCCTACCTCGAGGTCGCTCGCGCCGAGCCCGGCCACGAAGTCGCGCTCGCGATGATCGGTGCCGACATGGACCGCGCGCATGCGCGGCTGCAGGCGCTCATCGGCCTGCCGCGCTTGCCGTTCACGCACGAGCCGAGCGCCGTCGTGCGGCGCGAGGCGCAGCGCATGGCCGAGCAGGAAACCGAGGAAAACCGCTGACGCCGCGTTCCGCGCGGGCCGACACGCGGATGGCGCGGCATCCGTAGCGGCAGGCGCGCCCCTCGGCGCAACATGGGAGTCGAAGGAGATTCGAGCAGATGATTCCCTACGACATCGATCCGAGCCTGCACGGCGGCATTCCCGAGCCCGAAGAACTCGAAGATGGCTTTTCGCCGCCGCACGCGCAAGCGGGCCTCGAGGACGCGAAGGATCGCGAGCACGTCGACGTGCCGCCCGAGGCCTGGCTCACCGACAAGAGTCCCTATTGAGGCTGGCGCGAAAGCCCAGGCTTCGCGTCGAAGAAAGCATCGATGGCCACGCATCCCGTCGAACCCGAACCCGTTGCTCCCGACGAGCGCGGCTCCGAGGCCCCGAATCCGAGCCATCTGCCCGTGGAGCCGGAATTCGGGCCGATGACGCCGCCAGGCCGCCCCGAGGAGCCGCGCGCACCGAAGCCGTCCACCGATTGATGAAGGAAAACCGAGCATGTACAGCACACCGCCTGCCGGCGTCACGCCGCCCGCCCCGGGTCTCGAAAAAGAAGAACCCGACTGCCTGATGTTCGAGGACGACATCCCGCTCGACGAGGACTCGGGCCCTGAAGCGGACGTGCTCGGGCACAATGAGGGCGCCTGAGCGCGGCATTTCCGCGCTCTCGCGCAACGATGACCGGCACGCCCGCGGCGCCCGCACCCAGCCCGCCATCTCCCGCGCCACCGCCGAACCCCGAGCCGGCGCAGCCGCCGCGCGACCCGGAAAAGCATCATGTACCCGAGCCGGGCGAGGGCAAGTCGGAGCATCCGGGGCAGGCTGCCCCATCGGCTTCATAGCGGCGCCTGCGAGTCCTCGTTCGGATCGGCCACCGGCGTCGCCTTCGCGAGCGCCATCCACACACCGAACGGCAATCCGCCACGCGTGCGCCTGCGCGCGGGCCGCGCTACCTGCAGCCGCGACTGCGCGAGCACCATCACGCCGCATTCCGCGGGAATCTCCTCCGGCTCGGCGATGACCTTGCCGCGCGCGTCGCAACCGAGCACGTACCAGCATTCGCCGAGATCGAGGTAGGCCGCGCGCTTGGATTGCTGCTTCAGATCGCCGAGCAAGTCGGCGCGGCGCACCTTCACCTCGTGCACGATCGGCTCGACATACGACTCCACCGACGTGTGGCGGATCGAAAAGACGTCCGGCCGCGCGACGCACCAGCGCAGCGGCTTGTCCGCGTCGCCGGTGGCGACCTGCGCGCGCAGGCTGAGACCGCGCCACGCGAGCCGCCCGGCGCGGCACATCTCGAGCGCCACCTGCTCGACGAGCGCTTCGTGCGCCGACAGCGCGGCGCGATTGCGCGCGAGCGATTGCGCGAGCCAGCGCAAGCCGCTGTCCGTCACGCGTAGCGTCTCGTGCCCTTCGCTGGAACGCACTCGCTCCAGCAGGCCCGCGGCGAGCAGGTCGATTTCCAGCGCGTCCTGCGAAGGCCAGCCCGCGGAGCGGTAGATTTCGCGCAGGCGCCGCGCGTGAGGCCTGCCCAGCAGCGAGCCGGAAGTCGAGAAGTCGGCGCTCATGTCCGGCATCCGCACAGTGTAGCCACCGTAGGCACGCTCCGACCCGCATTGGCGGGAAGCGCTGATCGAGGGCCGACCGCGAGGGACCACAATACCGCCATGGTTGAGAAAGCCGTTTACGGGATCACCGCCTTGCGCTATGCGGGCTCGCAGATCGTGGAAGCGATGATGGGGCTGGTGGACAGCTCCCTCGCGCACTGGGACCTCGGGCCGGCGCCCACGCGCCTGGTGGACGTGGTGGACCGCCTGGTGGAGGGCGACACCGTGATCACGCTCTTCCCGGACGATGCGGGCGAATTGCATCCCGGCCCGCAGGTGAAGGTCGACGTGCTGGCCGAGGGAACCGAGACGCTCGCGCTCGCCGAGGAAGCCCCGGGGCGCCGGCTGAACGACCTGCCGCGGTTCTGAGCCGCTTTCTTTCTTTTCAGACTTCCTTCAGCTGCCGTTGCAGCGCCATCTTGTCGGCGCGGCGTTCGGCTGCGCGGGACTTGCGGTGCGATCCCGCCTTGCGCTGCGCGGCCGCCGCCACGAACGGATTGCGCGGTTTGGGAGGCGGCATGTGCAGCTTGATCTTGCGGGCCGAGGAACTCATGTCTGGGGACGCAGGCTCGGAAACTTCGCGAGCCCGGTCGAAAGCGCCGTCCCGCACACGATCACGATACCGCACATCACCATCCACGGCGTCACCGATTCGCCGAGAAAGAGGGTGCCGTAGATCACCGCGAACACGGGCACGAGGAACGTGACTGCAACGGCTCGCGCCGGCCCGGTGTTCTCGATCAGGCGGAAGTAGAGGATATACGCGACGCCCGTGCACAGCACGCCGACCGCGACCGCGCCGAGCCACGCATGGGGCCCGGGCATCCGCGCCGGCCACAGGAACGCGGCGGGAATCGCGAGGCCGATCGTCGCGCCGAGCTGGCTGCCCGCCGCGGTGACGAGCGGTGACAGCCCGCTCAGGTACTGCTTCGCCGCGTTGGCGGCAATGCCATAGCACAAGGTTGCGCCGAGCGCCGCGAGCACGGCCCAGGCCGGCGCGATGCCGGACGCGCCGGGGCGAAAGCTCGTCTTGTCCCACGCGAGCATCGCCACGCCCACGAAACCGATGACGAGGCCCGCGAGGCGCGATGCGTTGGGCCGGTCCTTCAGCCAGGCCCATGCGATGAGGGCGCCGAACAGCGGCACGGTCGCGTTCAGGATCGCGGAGAGTCCGGTCGTGATCGAGAGCAGCGCGAAGGCGAAGAGGGCGAAGGGAATGCCGGAATTGAGCAGGCCGATCACCGCGATCGCCTTGAAGTGCTTGCGCAGTTGCGGCATGAGCCCGCGCCACCAGACGATCGGCAGCAGAAACACCGTGGCGATCGCGACGCGCACGGCCGCGGTCGGCAGCACGCCGAAATCCACCACCGCGTAGCGAGTGAAGAGGAAGGAGGAGCCCCAGATGGCGGAAAGCAGCAGGAAGTCTGCGATGGAAGCGGCATTCATGATGCGAGTGTCGCGGCAACGCGCGTCGGAACGTGACAGCGATTGATGAATCCTGGCGGCGGCATTGATACGCGATTCACATCAATGCGCCTTCGAGCTTCAGCAAGGCGCTCTTTCGCTCGAGTCCTCCCGCATAGCCCGTGAGCGATCCGCCGGTCCCGAGGACGCGGTGGCATGGCACGACGATCGACAGCGGGTTGCGTCCCACGGCCGCGCCCACGGCGCGCGAGGCGTCGGGTCGTCCGATGCTGCGGCCCACTTCGCCGTAGCTCGAGGTCTTGCCGCTCGGGATCGCGAGGAGTGCGCGCCAGACGGACTGCTGAAAGAGCGTGCCCGACTGCAGGTCGAGCGGGAGCTCGAACCGCGTGCGGGTCCCGGCGAAATATTCGCCGAGCTGCGCCGCGGCGTCTTCCAGCAGCGGATGCCGCGCGTCCTCGCGCCAGCCTCGCGTGTCGGGCGCGTACTGCTGCCCCACGAACCAGATGCCCGCGACCCCCTGATCGGCCGCGGCGATCAGCATCGCGCCGAGCGGGCCCGCGTAGCGGGTGAACGTGATGGGTGTGATTTTCAGCTTCATGAGTTGGCTCCATACCAGGCGCGGATCACCGCGTAGCTTCGCCACGGCTTCCACGCAGCGGATGCGGCTTCGGCTTCGCGCGCCGCGTTCTTCGCGCCCTGCACGCCGAGCGCCTTGTGCAGCGCGACGTCGCCGGCCGGGAAGGCGTCGGGCCAGCGCAATGCGCGCATCGCGATGTAGCTGGCCGTCCAGTCGCCGATGCCCGGCAGCTGCTTCAAGGCGAGCATCGTCGCTTCGACGTCGCAGCCCGCGTGCAGTTGCAGCGTGCGATCGGCCACGGCGCGAGCGATGCCCACGATGGCGGCCTGGCGCTGGCGCACGATGCCGAGTTGTCCCAATGCGTCGCCTTCGGCTCGCGCGAGCACCTGCGCGGAAGGAAAGAGCCTGTCGAGCGATGCGACCGGCGTTTCGATCTTCTCGCCGAAGCGGTCGACCAGCCGCTGCGCGAGCGTGCGCGCCGCGGCCACCGTGATCTGCTGGCCGAGGACGGCGCGCACCGCGAGTTCGTAGCCGCCGAGTGCGCCGGGAACGCGCAGGCCGTCGCCCTTGGGGAAACTTTCGTGCAGGGATGCGTTGATCGCGTCCGGGTCGGCGTCGAGGTCGAACATGGCGCGCACGCGGCGGATCACCTGCGGCAGCACCGCGCGCAATCCTTCGCTGGCACGCAGCACGAGCTGGTGACGCTCGACGTCGAACGACACCGCGAGCCAGCCTGAATGGATGCGGCCCGCGGATTCGACGGCGAGCGTGCGCGCGAGCCCGCGCCGCGCCGCATCGACCGTCTCGACGCCCGCGATCGCGCGGTCGCGGAAGAAGCCGAGCATCGCATCGATGTCGTAGGGCGGCCGGTAGCCCAGGCGAACCTCGACGCCCTGCGTCGGAGAGCCGCCCGCCTTGCGCAATTGCGTCGGGCTCAGGCCGTAGTGTTCCGCGAAGGCCGCGTTGAAGCGGCGCACGCTTGCGTATCCGCTCACGAGGGCGACCTGTGTGACGGCGAGGTCGGTGTCGGCCAGCAACTGCTTGGCGGTGAGGAGGCGCCTCGTCTGCAGATACTGAAGAGGCGACACGCCGAATTGCGTCTCGAAGATGCGGCGCAGGTGCCGGTCGCTCACGCCCAGGCGCGCGGCGAGTGCTTCGACAGTGGGCGCCGCATCGCTCCATGCTTCGGGCTCGTCGAGCAGGCGCGCCGCCTGATGCGCGAGGATGCTGCCCGCGTCCTGGATGGACCACGCGAGCGACTGAGGCGCAAGCTCGGGGCGGCAGCGCAGGCAGGGGCGAAAGCCCGCGCTTTCGGCCTGCGCGGCGTGGTCGAAGAAGCGGCAATTCTCGCGCTTGGGTGTGCGCACGCGGCAGACGGGGCGGCAGTAGATGCCGGTGGTCGTGACGCCCGTGAAGAAGCGGCCGTCGAAGCGTGCGTCGCGTGCCTTGAGCGCGAGGTAGCAGGCGTCCGGCTGAAGGGTGGATGCGAGCGTCGTCATGCAGGTCATGATACGCAGCGCCGCGGTGGGGACTGGCCGTTTCCGGACATGTGCCTGCGAGCCTCGAGGACGTCATTTTCCGATCTCGACGGCGTCGCTCCGGGTCTCCTCGCTGTCATTCCCGCGCAGGCGGGAATCCAGGAAGGCGGGGAGGGCAGAGCTCGGGAAACTCAACGGTGTTCATCGACAAGAGCCAGTGGACGCCCTGGATTCCCGCCTGCGCGGGAATGACGGGGGTGAGACCACATACGGCCGAGGAGAAGGCCCTAGAATTTTTCGATGCAGATTTCACCCACCATCTTCAAAGCCTACGACGTGCGCGGCGTCGTTCCCGCCACCCTCGACGAGGAAGTCGCCGAGGTGCTCGGTCGCGCATTCGGCACGATCGCCCAGTCCGAAGGGGAACGCGCCGTCGCCGTCGGCCGCGACGGAAGGCTGAGCGGCCCCGCATTGAGCGCCGCGCTCATCCGCGGCCTCACCGCCTCGGGCATGGACGTCCTCGACATCGGCATGTGCACGACCCCGATGCTCTACTTCGCCGCGAGCACGCTCACGACGAGCGGCATCCAGGTGACCGGCAGCCACAACCCGAAGGACTACAACGGCTTCAAGATGGTGATGAACGGCCGCGCCATCTTCGGCGAGGAAATCCAGGCTCTGCGCCGCATGATCGAAAGCCGCAGCTGGACGGACGCCGAGCGCGAAGGCACCGTTCGCAACGTCAACATCTTCCTGCCCTATCGAGATCGCATCGCGTCGGACATCGTGCTCGCCCGGCCGCTGAAGCTCGTGGTCGATTGCGGCAATGGGGTGGCCGGCGCGTCGGCCCCGGCCATCTATCGCGCAATCGGCTGCGAAGTGATCGAGCTTTTCACCGAAGTCGACGGAAACTTCCCGAACCACCACCCGGACCCGAGCAAGCCCGAGAACCTGCGCGACCTGATCGCGAAGCTGAAGGAAACGGGCGCGGACCTCGGGCTCGCGTTCGACGGCGACGGCGACCGGCTCGGCATCATCACGCGCAACGGTCAGAACATCTACCCGGACCGGCAGATGATGCTCTTTGCGCGCGACGTGCTCGGCCGCGTGCCGGGCGCGACCATCGTCTACGACGTGAAGTGCACGCAACGCCTCGCACCCGCGATCCGGGAGGCGGGCGGTGAACCGATGATGTACAAGACCGGCCACTCCCTCATCAAGGCGAAGATGCGCGAGGTGGGCTCGCCCCTCGGCGGGGAGATGAGCGGCCACATCTTCTTCAAGGAACGCTGGTTCGGCTTCGACGACGGCACGTACGCGGGTTGCCGGTTGCTCGAAATCCTTTCGAAGCACGACGACCCGGGCGCGGTGCTCGAAGCGCTGCCCACGAGTTTTTCGACTCCGGAGCTGAACGTGAAGTGCGCCGAAGGCGAGCCGCACCGCGTCGTCGCCGAACTCGTGCGGCAGGCGAAGTTCGCGCCGCCGGCCGAGGTCTCAACGATCGACGGTCTGCGCGTCGACTGGCCGGACGGCTTCGGCCTCATCCGCGCGTCGAACACGACTCCCGTGCTGGTGCTGCGCTTCGAAGGCCACACCGAGGCCGCGATGCACCGCATCGAAGAGGAGATGCTCGCCGTGCTGCGCGCCGTGAAGCCGGATGCGCGCATCGGCGATGCGAGCCACTAAACTCGCTGGATTCCCGCTTTCGCGGGAATGACGGAAGGTCCGGCATTTCGCTGTGTCCACGGCACGTGTCGAGTTCTCGGCGCGTGTCGGGTCTCCGGCGCGTGTCGAGGCTTCGGCACGTGTCGAGTCCCCGGCATGCGCCGTGTCTTCGGCGACTTGTCGTGTGCCGTGCGCTTCGTCATCCCCGCGAAAGCGGGGATCCAGAAAAAGAAGGCTCCTTGCGGATTCTTGTCGTCAAACTCTCTTCGCTGGGTGACGTCGTGCACACCCTGCCGGCCGTGCAGGACATCGTGCGCGCCGTGCCGCACGCCACCATCGACTGGGTCGTCGAACGCGGCTTCGCGCCGCTCGTGCAACGCTGCGAAGGCGTGCGGCGCGTGATCCCTTCGGAGCTGCGGCGCTGGCGCCGCGCGCTGCTCGCGCCCGCCACGCGCGCCGAATGGTCCGCCTTCCGCTCGCGCCTGCGCGAGGTGGAATACGACGCGGTGATCGACCTGCAGGGGCTCACGAAATCGGCCGTCGTCTCCCGCGTGGCGCGCGTGTCGCGGCAGGGCCGTCGCTACGCGATGGCCAATCGGACCGACGGCGCGAGCTACGAACTGCCCACGCGCTGGGTGGCGGACGTGGCCGTGCGGGTCGAGCCGCGCATCCACGCGATGACGCGTGCGCGCGAGATCTGCGCGCGGGCGCTGGGCTATGAAGTTCCAGCGGACTTGCGCTACGGCCTCAGCGTGCATCCCCCCGAGAAAGCGGGCGCGAAGCCGTGCATCGCGCTGATTCACGGCTCCTCGCGCGCCGACAAGTGCTGGCCCGAGGCGAGCTGGGCCGCGCTCGCGGGGCGCCTCGTGCAGCAGGGCTTCGAAGTCGCGCTGCCCCACGGAACGGACGAGGAGCTCGCGACGAGCCAACGGCTGGCCGCGCGCATCGGCCCGGCCGCGACGGTGTGGCCGAGGCTGTCGCTCGATGCGCTGCTGGATCGCATGGCGGGCTGCGCGGGCGCGATCGGCGTCGACAGCGGCTTGAGCCACATCGCGGTGGCGCTCGGTCTCGCGCACGTGCAGATCTACAACTTCGACACCGCCTGGCGCACCGGCCCGCTCGACACGCCTCATCAAGCAAGCGTCTTCGCGCGGCCCACCCCTGTGGTCCCCGAGGTGTGGGATGCGTGGACGCGAGTCGGGCAGTCCACAATCGCGCGATGATCCGGCCCCGCGAACGCACATCGCTCGCGCGCTCATCGCTCGCGCGCCCATTGCTTTCGCGCTGCGCCTTGGCGCTCTACTCGCTGGCGGTGATCGGCGTGCAGCCGCTGCTCAGGCGCAAGCTGCGGCGCCGCGGCCGGGCCGAGGCGAAATACCTGGAGAACATCGAAGAGCGGTTCGGGCACTACGGTGCGCCCACGCAGCCCGGGCGCCTCTGGATTCACGCCGTGTCGCTCGGCGAAACGCGCGCGGCGGCGGTTCTCATCGAAGAACTTCGCAAGCGCGATCCGTCGCTACGCATCCTCCTCACCAACGGCACCGCGACGGGACGCGCCGAGGGCGAGCGGCTGGTCCGCGAGGGCGACGAGCAGGTCTGGCAGCCGTGGGACACGCCCGAGGCCGTGCGCCGCTTTCTCGAGCACTTCAGGCCGTGCGCGGGCGTGCTGATGGAAACCGAGGTGTGGCCCAATCTGATCGAAGGATGCAAGGCGCGCGGCATCCCCATCGCGCTCGCGAACGCGCGCATGAGCGAAAAGACGATGCGCCGCACGCAGTGGGGAGCGCGGCTGCTGCGGCCCACGTATGCGGCGCTGTCGGCCGTGTGGGCGCAGACCGGGGACGACGCGCGCCGGCTCGCGCAGACGGGCGCCACGGTGAAGGGCGTATTCGGAAACCTGAAGTACGACGCGACGCCCGACACCGCGCAGCTGGAGCGCGGCGTCGCGTGGCGCACGGGGCTGGACCGCCCCGTGGTGATGCTCGCGAGCTCTCGCGAAGGCGAGGAGGCGGAGTTTCTCGCGGCCTTGCCGCGCGACGCCGATGTGCAATGGCTGATCGTGCCGCGGCATCCACAGCGGTTCGACGAAGTCGCGCGGATGGTGGCGCAGGCAGGGTGGTCGGTTTCGCGCCGGTCGGCGTGGGGCGCCGTCCCGCAGGCGGCGCAGGTGTGGATCGGCGACTCGCTCGGCGAGATGGCGCTCTACTATGGGCTGGCCGACGTCGCGCTGCTGGGGGGCAGTTTCGCGCCGCTTGGAGGGCAGAACCTGATCGAGGCGGCCGCGTGCGGGTGCCCGCTCGTGATGGGGCCGCACACGTTCAATTTCGCCGAGGCCGCGCAGCTGGCGTTGCACTCGGGCGCGGCGGTTCGCGTGGCGTCGATGCGGGAGGGCGTGATTGCGGCGCGCGAGCTCGCGCGCGACCGCGGGCGTTTGAACGAGGCCGCAGCGGCGGGCGAGCGATTCGCGGAGGCCAATCGCGGTGCGGCAGCGAAGACGGCGCAGGCGCTGCTGGAGCTGCTGGAGCTGCCGGAGCTGCTGGCGAAGCAACGGTGAGGCGAATCGCTACTTCACCACCAACGTATTCAGCCGCGCCACATCGCCTTCTTCCAGCGTGCCGTTGGCCTGCCTCAGCTTCAGGTGTCCCAGCAGCACGTTGTACCGAGCCTGCGCGAGATCGCGCTTGGTCTGGTAGAGCTGGCTCTGGGCATTCAGCACGTCGATGTTGATGCGCACCCCCACCTGATAGCCCAGCCGGTTCGCATCCAGCGCGCTCTGGCTCGAAGCCTCCGCGGCCTCGAGCGCCTTCACCTGGCTTTGGCCCGACACCACGCCGAAATACGCCGTGCGCACCTGCTGCGCGACGCTGCGCCGCGTCGCGTCCAGATCGGACTTCGCCTTGTCCTCGAGCGACAGCGTCTCGCGCACGCGATTTTCCACGGCAAAGCCGGAGAACAGCGGCATGTTGAACGTGACGCCGACGGTGCCGCTCTTCGGCGTGAACGTGAACGGCGTGGACGAATTGCCCTCGAGGTTGCGCTGCCACCCGTAGTTGGCCGTGAGATCCACGGTCGGCTTGTGTCCGGCGCGCGCCTTCTCCACTTCGAGTCCGGCAATCTCGACGGCGGCCCGGGCCTGCTCGATCGCGGGACTCGCCGTTTCGGCCTGCTGCACCCACGCCTGCGGATCGGCCGGCTGCGGCGGGGGCACCGACATCGGCGCGGCGATGGGGTCGGGCTTCGCATCGGCCTTGCCCACCAGCGTATCGAGCGCGAGCTTCTTCACCCGCAGGTCGTTGTCCGCCGCGATTTCCTGCGCGATCACGAGGTCGTAGCGCGCCTGCGCCTCGCGCGTGTCGGTGATGGTGGAGGTGCCGACTTCGAAGTTGCGCTTGGCCGATGCGAGCTGCTCGGCCACGGCCGCCTTCTGCGCCTGCACGAAGGCAAGCGTGTCCTGCGCCGCGAGCACGTCGAAGTACGCCTGGCTCACCCGCACGATCAGGTCCTGGCTTGCCTGCTTCAGCTGCTGCGCGGCCTGATCGGCCTGCCACTTCGCCTGGCGGTAGGTCGCGAGGTTCGCGGGCCGGTACAGGGGCTGCGACGCCGAGATGCTCGCGCCCTGCGTCGTGTACTCGCGGTCCGTGGGCGGCACGTCGATGTCGATCGCGCTGCGCGAGATGCCGGCGCTGAGCCCGACGGTCGGCAGCAGCCCGGCACGGGCCTGTTCGGCTCGAGCGAGGTTCGCGTCGTACTGCGAACGGGCCGATTGCCACGTCGCGTCCTGTGCCTTCGCCAGGTCGTACAGCGCCAGCAGGCTCTCGGCCCGCGCCGCCGGTGCGAACACGGCGGCAAAAGCCAACGGCATGGAAATGAGCCGCATCGATCTCATGAGTCCGGTCCTCGGTTTCTTGATGGATACCACGTCGGTTCGTCGATTCTTCAGTAGCGCGGCACGCCCGCATCCAGCTCCTGGCTCCAGGCATCGATGCCGCCCGCCACGTTGGCGACCCGCTCGAAGCCGCTTTGCGCGAGGAACATCGCCACGCGCAGGCTGCGCGTCCCGTGGTGGCACAGGCACGCCACGGGACGCTCGGGGTCGATCTGCGCCACCCACGCGGCAACCCGGTTCATCGGCACCGTCGCCAGCTCGAAGCCCGAAGGCGCCACGCTCGCGGCCTGCACCTCCCAGGGCTCGCGCACGTCCAGCAAAAGCGCCGTGGCAGCGTGCGGGCCGAGCGATGCGAGCCAGTCCTGGAGTTCGCTGGGGCGCACTTGAACGAGCATCGTCTTTGTTTCCTCGTCTTCCTTCAGAAGCGAAAGCGCGAGGGCTCGGGGAAATTGCGCAGGCGCGGCGCCGCCGTGTCCCACGGCTGGCTCGTGGTCCAGCCCGCCTCGCTCGCGCGCGTCACGAAAGTCGCGCGCATCACCGGCTCTTCCCCCACGATCGCGGCGAGGCGCCCGCCCACCTTCAGTTGCGCGAGGATCGCCTGCGGCACTTCGGCCACCGACCCGGACAGCACGATCACGTCGAAGGGGCCCTCGGCGGCGAGTCCCGCCGAGCCGTCGGCTTCGCGCACTTCCACGTTGGCGATGCCCGCCCGCGCGAGATTGCCGCGTGCCATCTGCACGAGCCGCGGCTCGATTTCGAGCGAGATCACGCGCTCGGCGCGCCGCCCCATGAGCGCGGCCATGTACCCGGAGCCGGCGCCGACTTCCAGCACCTTCTCGTTGCGCTTCAGATGAACGTCCTGCACGATGCGCGCTTCCACCTTGGGCTCGAGCATGCATTGGCCGCTTTCGATCGCCTCCGCGGCCGAGCCCGCAAGCGGGATCTGCATGTCGACGAAAGCGAGCGCGCGATGCTCGGCCGGCACGAACTCCTCGCGCTTCACTTCGTCGAGCAGGGCGAGGATTTCCAGATCCAGCACGTCCCAGGGGCGGATCTGCTGTTCGATCATGTTGAAGCGGGCGCGAGCCAAATCGAGTGCGGCGTTCATGGCGGGTTTTCTTCGGGCGGGGTCAGGACAAACCATCCATTCTAGAAGCGGGCACGGCCTGCCCGCCCGCCCCGCCGGACGCAGTCTTCGGTTTGCGTCGCAGCCACTGCGCGAAGTCGTCCAGATAGCAGTAGACGACCGGCACAACCACGAGCGTGAGCAGCGACGACGTGATCACGCCGCCGATCACTGCCTGGCCCATCGGGGCGCGCTGCTCGGAGCCTTCCGTGAGCGCGAAAGCAAGCGGCACCATGCCGAAGATCATCGCGAGCGTGGTCATGAGGATCGGGCGCAGCCGCACCCTGGCCGCGTGCAGCAGCGCCTGCGAACGTTCCATGCCCGGCTCGCGCGTGCCGTCGGGGCCCACCGCGCCCTCGCGGGCCCGGTTGGCGAAGTCCACGAGCAGGATCGCGTTCTTGGTGACGAGCCCCATCAGCATCACGATGCCGATGATGGAGAACATCGACAGCGTCGAGCCGAACAGCATCAGCGCGAGCACCACGCCGATCAGCGTGAGCGGCAGCGACGTCATGAGCGCGAGCGGCTGCAGGAAGCTCTTGAACTGGCTCGCGAGGATCATGTAGATGAAGATCACGGCCATCGCAAGCGCCGAAACCGCGTAGCCGAACGACTCGGCCATGTTCTTCGTCGAGCCGCTGAAGGAATAGCGGTAGCCCGGCGGGAAATGCACTTGCTCCAGTTGCGCGCGGATGTCGCTCGAGATGTCGCCGGCCGCGCGGCCGTCCGCGTTCGCGTTGATCGCGACTTCGCGCGTGAGGTCGCGCCGGTTGATCTGATTGGGCCCGGTCGATTCGCGGATCGTCGCCACCTGGTTCAGCCGCACGATGCGCGTGCTGCCATCGGCATTCGTCCCCATCGCGAACGGCAGGCGCTGCAGGTCCTGCGGGGCGCCGCGCGCTTCGGGGGCAAGGCGCACGTTCACGTCGTAGGTCTGGTCGTCCGGCGCGCGCCAATTGCCCACGGTCTGCCCGGCCACGAGCGTGCGCATCGAAGCCGCGATCTGCGCGACCGACAGGCCGAGGTCGGAGGCGGCGTCGCGCTTCACATCGACCTGCACCACGGGCTGGTCGGCCTTCACGCTCGAGTCGAGGTCGACCAGGCCGGGAATACCGCGCACGCGTTCCATGACGAGGCGTGAAAGCCGCTCCAGCTCCTTCAGGTCCGGCCCCTGCAGCGAGAACTCGATCTGCTTGTTGCCGCCCACCGCGTCGAGCAAGCCGACGTGCGTGACGGTCATGCCGGGGACTCGCTGCAGCCGTTCGCGCACGATGGCCGACATCTGATCGACGTTGCGCACGCGGTCCTTGCGGTCGGCAAGGCGCACGTAGACCGAGCCGTAGATCTTGCCCGAGCCGGCGGTGTTGATGGTCGAGAGCGTGTAGCGCACCTCGGGAAACTCGCGCACGATCGCTTCGACCTGCCGTGCCTTGGCTTGCGTCACTTCCAGCGACGAGCCCACGGGCGTGTAGAAGTTGATGCTCATCTCCGAGTAGTCCGCCTTGGGGACGAACTCGGTGCCGAGCAGCTTCGTCATCGCGATCGAGAGCACGAAGATCGCGCCCGCCACACCGAGCGTCGTGAGCTTGTGCGCGAGCGACCACCGCAGGATCGCCTGGTAGGCGTCGATCGAGCGCTCGGTCGCGCGGTCGAACCAGCCCGTCACGCGGCCGATGGTCCGCTCGTACAGGGTGACGCGTTCGCGCGGCTTGCCGTGCTTGCCGATCTCGGGGTCGTGCCACACCGAAGAGAGCATCGGATCGAGCGTGAAGCTCACGAACATCGAGATCAGCACCGCGCCCACGATCGTCACGCCGAACTGATGGAAGAACTTGCCGATGATGCCGCCCATGAAGCCGATCGGCAGGAACACGGCCACGATGGAAAACGTGGTGGCGAGCACCGCGAGGCCGATCTCGTTGGTGCCGTCGAGCGCGGCGGCGTACGGGGGCTTGCCCATCTGCACGTGGCGCACGATGTTCTCGCGCACGACGATCGCGTCGTCGATGAGGAGCCCCACGCACAGCGACAGCGCCATGAGCGTCACCATGTTGACGGTGAAGCCGAACGCGTACATGAGCAGGAACGTGCCGATGAGCGCGATGGGCAGCGTGAGCCCCGTGATGACGGTCGAGCGCCACGAATTCAGGAAGAGAAACACGATGAGCACGGTGAGCGCGGCGCCTTCGACGAGCGTGCGCTGCACGTTTTGCACCGAAACGCGGATCGGCCGCGAGGCATCGGTGACTTCCTCCAGGCGCAGGCCCGCGGGCAGTTCGGCCCGCATGTCGGCCACGGTCTGCTTCAAACCGTCGATGACCGCGATGGTGTTCTCGTCCTGCGACTTCTGCACCGTGATGAGGAGCGTGCGCTCGCCGTTGTAGAGCGCGAGGCTGTCGATTTCCTGGGCGCCGTCGGAAACGCGCGCGACCTGGCTCACGCGCACCGCCGCGCCAGCGCCCGCGGCGCCGGCGCCCGCGGCGGCCTTGCGCGTCACGATGATGTCGCCGAACTGCTCCGGCCGGCCCACGCGCGCGTCGATCCGCACCGTGCGGTCCTGCGCGGTCGAGCGGATCGAGCCGAGCGGAAGGTCCTGGTTTTCGTTGCGCACGGCGGCCACGACCTGGTCCGCGGTCACGCCGAACGCTTCCATCGCGATCGGATTCAGGTAGATGTCGATTTCCCGCTTGGTGCCGCCCACGAGATTCACCGAGCCGACGCCGCGCACGTTTTCCAGGCGCTTGCGCAGGACCTGGTCGGCCCAGTTGGTGAGTTCCACCGGGTTCATCGGCTTGCCCCGCGAGGCGTCCGGCAGCACGGCCACCGACCAGATCGCCTTCGCGGCGGGATCGAAGCGCACGACGCGCGGCTCCTTCACCTCGGTGCGGAAGGTGGGCTTGACCGAAGCCACTTTCTCCCGCACGTCTTCGGCGGCCTTGCGCCCGTCCACGTAGAGCTGGAACTCGATCACGACGACCGACTGGCCCTCGTAGCTGCGCGAGGTGAGGGCGTTGATGCCGGCGATCGAGTTGACCGCTTCCTCGATGTTCTTCGAGACTTCGCTTTCCACCACTTCCGGCGAGGCGCCGGGGTATTCGGTGATGACGACGACCACCGGAAAGTCGATGTTCGGGAACTGGTCGACATTCAGCCGCGAATAGGAAAAGAGTCCGAGCACGACGATGGCCAGCATCACCATCGTGGCGAAGACGGGGTTTTTCAGGCTGACGCGGGTGAACCACATGCTACGGACTGGGTCTCCTGCCGCCTCCGGCGCCGGGGGCGGGCAGAGGCGGGGACGGCGCGTACGGCACGGCCTGCGTGAACTTCACGTTCGTGCCTTCGCGCAGCGGCCCCACGTGTCCCCGGATCACCACCGCACCGGCAGGCAAGCCGCTCACCGCGACCCACGTCTGCCCGTCGGCTTCTCCGCGCGCGCCGGCTTCCACCGCCTTGTGCACGACCTTGCCGTTTTCCACGACCTGCACGTAAGGCGAAGGCTTGTCCGTGCGCACGGCGGCCAGCGGCACCGCGAGCGCATTGGCGCGGCCGGTCGCGAGCGTGCCTTGCGCGAAGAGGCCGTGCCGCAGGCCGGGCACGGGCGCAATCGCGAGATACGCCACCACGCTGCGGCTGCCCGCCTGCGCGCTGGGATTGATGCGAACCACCCTCGCTGCCACCGGTTGCGCGCTGCCTTCGACCTGCAGCACGGCATCCTGCCCGATGCGCACGTCCATCGAATCGGTGGCCGAGAGCGTGGCTTCCAGCTCGAGGCGGCTCAGATCCACGATCTCGACCACCTTGCCGTCGATGGCGATGCGCTCGCCGGATTGCGCGAGGCGTTGCGACACGATTCCCGCGATCGGCGCGCGCAGGACCGTGTCGTCCAGCGCCTTTCGCGCCACCTCCACCGCCGCGAGCGCGGCCTGGTGGTTCGCCTGCGCGGAGACGAAGTTGTTCCACGACGTGTCGAGCGCGGTCTTCGAAATGAAGCCCTGGTCGACGAGCGCCTTGTTGTTGTCCCACTGGCGCTGCGCGATCTCGATCTGCGCCTTGGCCGAATCCGCCTGTTCCTGCGCCTGCTTCAGCCGGGCGCGGCTTTCCGTTTCCTCCACGCGCGCGATCACCTGGCCGGCCGTGACGGGGTCGCCTTCGCGCACCGTGAGGCCGAGCAATTCACCCGCGATGCGCGCCTTCACGACAGCGGAGTTCACGGCCTTCAGCGAACCGGAGATCGGCAGGCCCTGGGTCAGCTCGCGCGGCTGCGCCTGGACGACGTCGCTGGAGGCGAGCTCCACGACGACTTGCTGCCGATGCTCGGCGGCGCTCGCCTGCAGGGCCTGTTGCGCCCGGCGCGCGGAGAGCACGCGCATCGCGCCCGCGGCGGCGAGGAGCAGCACGAGCGCTGCGATCGCCCAACGCCAGTGGATGCGCTTCATTGCGTCTTCGCGCCGTTGCCGGCCGCGGCACACATCCCGCGCAGGACGATGTCGGCCTGCGATTGCAGATAGCGTTCGGGGTCGAACGCGTACTCCTGCGGCACGCAGGGCGCGAGCGAATGCTTCACCATCACGAGGTAGACCATCGGCGCGATGATGCTGTAGATCGCGTGGTCGACGTCCAGCTCGCGGAATTCGCCGCTTTCCACGCCGCGCCGCAGGATGCGGCGGATCAGCTCGTTGCCGGGGCGGATCACTTCCTGCTGATAGAACGCGGTGATGTCCGGGAAATTGCGCGCCTCGCTGATGATGAGCTTGGTGATGCCCGATGCGCGCGTGTTGCCGATGCGCTCCCACCAGACCCGGAAGCAGTAGCGCACCATGTCGGCCGTGCTGCCTTCGAAGGAGGCGAATTCCTCGTTCCATTCGGCGAAGCGTCCCGAGATGTTCTCGCGGACCACGGCCTTGAACAATTCTTCCTTGCTCGGGAAATAGAGAAAGAGCGTCCCCTTCGAGACGCCCGCGCGCGCGGCGACTTCCTCCGCCCGGGTGGCGGCGAAGCCCTTTTCGACGAACAGGTCGAGCGCGGCATCGAGCAGTTCGCCGGGCCGCGCCTGCTTGCGGCGTTCGCGCTTGGCCTGAGTCTCGTCGCCGCGAGGCGAGGCGCCGGACTTGCCGAGAATGGGCGAGAAGGACGACATGAAATTATTAATGACTGACTGGTTAGTAATGTAGCGGAGCGGTCATGGTCGAGTCAAGACCGGTAAGCCCGCCGTGCCCCGAGCGACTACAGTTCATCCCCGATTCAGGAGAAACGAACGTGACCACCGAATCCATCGTGCTTGGCGGCGGCTGCTTCTGGTGCACCGAGGCCGTCTTCAAGGAAGTCCGCGGCATTGTCGACGTGGAGTCCGGCTACAGCAACGGCCGCGTGCCGCATCCGAGCTACGAGCAAGTGTGCAGCGGCACAACGGGCCATGCGGAAGTCGTGAAGCTGCAATACGACCCCGAGCGCATCAGCGTGCGCCAGATCCTGGAAATCTTCTTCACCGTGCACGACCCGACGCAGTTGAACCGGCAGGGCAACGACACCGGCACGCAGTACCGCGGCGGCATCTACTACACGACCGAGGCGCAGAAGCGCGAGGCCGAGGCCATCATTTCGGAGCTTGCGCGCGACAAGGTGTATGCGCGCCCGATCGTGACCGAAGTGCAGCCGCTTGCGAACTACTGGCCCGCCGAGGAGTACCACCAGGACTTCTTCGAGAAAAATCCGTTCCAGGGCTATTGCGTGGCCGTGGCGGCGCCGAAGGTGGAGAAGTTTCGCAAGACATTCCAGGAGCTTGCGAAAGCGTGAGACGGCGGGCGGCCGCGCCGATCACGCCTTAGACTTCACGCCGTGATCGAAACCAGAGCCCTGCGCTACGAATACCCCGCCGGCCCCGTTCTTTCCTTCTACGACGTCGACGTCCGGCAAGGCGGGGTGCTGCTGCTGCAGGGGAAGTCGGGTTCCGGCAAATCCACCTGGCTCGCGCTCGCCGCCGGACTGCTCACGCCCGCGGCGGGCGAAGTGGTGGTCGCGAACCAGCCGCTGTCGAAACTCTCCCATGGCAAGCGCGATGCCTGGCGCGCGCGCACGATCGGCTTTTTGCCGCAGAAGCTGCACCTGAGCGATGCGATGTCGGTCGAGCGCAACCTCGCGCTGTCGTACTTCGCCGCCGGCGTGCCCGAGAACCTCGCCACGATCCGGCGCGCGCTCATGGCGCTCGGCGTGCGCGAACTCGCGCAGCGCCGGCCCTCGCAGCTCTCCGGCGGGCAGTTGCAGCGCGTCGCGCTCGCACGCACCATCCTCATGGAGCCCAAGGTCATCCTCGCCGACGAACCCACCGCGAGTCTCGACGACGAATCGGCGGCCATCGGCCTGAAGCTGCTGCGCGACTGCGCCACGCAATGCAACGCGACGCTCGTGATCGCGACGCACGATGCGCGCGTGCAGCAGGCCTTTCCTGCGGCGGTGGTGCACCTCATGGCCCGCCGGCAGGCGGCGGCGCTCTCATGAAATCGATCGCGCTCGCCTTTCGCTATCTGTGGTCGCGCCCGCTCGCGGCCTTGCTGAACCTCCTTCTGCTCACGCTCGGCCTCGCATCGATCACGTTCGTCGTGCTCGTGAGCCATCAGGTCAATCGCGCGTTCGACCGCGACCTCGCGGGCATCGATGCGGTGGTGGGCGCGAAGGGCAGTCCGCTGCAGCTCATCATGGCGGCGGTGTTCCAGATCGACGTGCCGCCGGGCAACGTGCCGCTCGCGCAAGTGCAGAAGCTCGCCGCGCTGCCGCAGCTCGAGCGCGTCATTCCGCTGGCGCTCGGCGACAGCTA
The DNA here is from genome assembly GCF_035548915.1 of Ramlibacter sp. GTDB lineage: Bacteria > Pseudomonadota > Gammaproteobacteria > Burkholderiales > Burkholderiaceae_C > Ramlibacter. The sequence continues at coordinate 51,372 of NZ_DASZSE010000051.1, forward strand.
TCGCGGCTATCGCCTGGTCGGGACGACGGCGGCCTATCTCGACCACTACCGCGTGCGCGTCGCGCAAGGCGAGCTCTGGCGGCGGTCGATGCATGCCGTGATCGGCGCGGAGGTCGCCAAGGCCACGGGCATGCAGCCCGGCGCGAAGTTCAGCGCCGTCCACGGCTTTTCCGCCACGGGCGACACGCACGACGAAGCCCCGTTCGAGGTGATGGGTGTGCTCGCGCCGTGCAACTGCGTGCTCGATCGCCTCATCCTCACGACCGTGGAGTCGGTGTGGCGATTGCACGAGAAAAAGCCCGAGGCGAAGCCGGGTCTGCGGCTCGCGCCGTCGTTCTCCATGGCGCCCCCGGCCGCGGCCTCGGCGCCCGATGCCGCCGCGTCCGCGCCGCTTGCCGCCGCATCCGCTGTCGATGCCGGTGCGGCAGGCAGCGAGGAAAAGCCCGAGCAGCCGCAGCCCGAAGTGACAGCCGCGCTCGTCACCTACAAGTCCGCGCAGGCCGCTGCCGGGTTCGTGCGCTACGTCAACACGCAAACCACGATGCAGGCGGCTTCGCCGCGCGTCGAAGTGGACCGGGTGCTGCGCCTCATGGGCGTGGGAACCGAAGTGCTGCGCGGTCTCGGCGCGGTGCTCCTGCTCACGGCCGCGCTATCGGTGTTCGTCGCGCTGTGGAACGCGGTGCGGGAACGCCGCATGGACCTGGCGATGCTGCGCATGCTGGGCGCGACGCCCACGAAGGTGAGCGTGCTGCTGCTGTGCGAAGCCTTCTGGCTGGCGTTGCTCGCGTCGATCCTCGGGCTCGCGCTCGGCCACGGCCTCACGGCCATCGTCGGCTATCTGCTGCAGGCGCAGCAATCGCTGCCCGTCACGGGCGCGCAATGGGTGGCCGCCGAAGCGTGGATTCCTTTCGCGGCGCTCGTCACCGCACTGATTGCCGCGCTCACGCCGGCGATCAGCGCCTACCGGCTGGACGCGGCGACGATGCTGAACGTGCGGTAGCGATGTGAGTCCATCCGTCCATTCCGTCATGCGATTTCGACGCTGCGCGACCGGATCCACGAGGCGAATTCAGCCTCCGTGATGTCTCCGGCCGCCACCGCCAGCATGGTGAGCACCGCATCCGAATCTTCGGCCGCGAGAACGTATCCGTTCAACGACAGGAATAGTTCGGTCGCCACGAATGCGGTCCGCTTGTTCCCATCGACGAAGGGATGGTTTCGCGAGAGGCCGAAACCATATGCAGCCGCGAGGTCCGCGAAATCCGGTTCTCCGTAGGCGTGGAGATTCTCGGCGCGCACCAGCGCCGACTCGATCAGGCTGGGGTCGCGCGTGCCCGTGCCGCCCCCATGCTCGGCAAGCTGGGCTTCGTGAACGGCGAGAATGACTTCCTGTTGCAGCCAGACCCAGCGCTTCACTTCGCGAGCTCACGCAGCACCGCACGCCGGCGCTTCATGATCTCGCGCGCCGCGCGCATCTGCCGCTCGAACTCGGGATTGTGCTTCGTGATTCGCATTCCATCCGGCGAATCAGTCACGTAGAACTCGTCGCCCTTTTCGAAGTCGTGCTTGGCCATCAAGTCCTTCGGAAAAATCGCGCCCACGGAGTTCCCTATCTGAATGAACTTCAACTTGTGCATGATCGGCCCGAACGGTTATTACGTCTGTAATAATACTCCGGGTTGGCCGCTGCGGCCACCTCATCTTTCCTATGGCGCCAGCCGCTCGCGTATCCACGCTGCCTGCACCAGCGAATACCTGAGCCGGTCATGCAGCCGGCTCTTGCGCCCCTGCCAGAACTCCCACCGGTCCGGCACGAGCCGAAAGCCCCCCCAATGCGGCGGACGAGGCGGCTTCAGCATGAATTGCGCACCGTATTTCGCGGCGTTCGCCACGAGCACCGAGCGGCTCGCGATCACCTGGCTCTGGGGGCTTGCCCACGCGCCGATGCGCGAATCGAGGGGACGCGTCGCGAAATAGGCATCGCTTTCTTCCGCGCTTGCCTTCTCCACGCGGCCTTCGATGCGCACGACCCGCTCCAGCTCCACCCAGTGGAACTGCAGCGCGGCGAACGGATTGCCCGAAAGCTCGACGCCCTTGCGACTCTCGTAGTTCGTGTACCAGACGATGCCGCGCGCGTCATAGCCCTTCAGCAGCACGACGCGCGTGCTCGGCCGCAGGTTGCCCGCGACGGTGGCGAGCGTCATCGCGTTCGGCTCCGGAACTTCGCTGGCCATCGCCTCGGCGAGCCACTGGTCGAACTGCCGCAGCGGGTCGGCGTGCGAGGCTTCCTCGCTCAGCTCGGCGCGTTCGTAGGACTTGCGCAGTTGCGCAATCCGCTCGGATGCCCCGGAAGTCGTGCTCATGTCAGGGATTGTCTCATCGCCGCCTAACACTTCACCGCCTACAGTTGCGCTCGCCCACACGACAACGAAAGGAAGGGATCGTTCCATGGTCACCCTGAACGTCAACGGACGGGACGTCGCGCTCGACGTCGACCCATCCACCCCCATCCTCTGGGCCCTGCGCGACACGCTGGGCATGACCGGCACCAAGTTCGGCTGCGGCATGGCGCAGTGCGGCGCCTGCACGGTGCACATGAACGGCCAGCCCATCCGCAGCTGCGTGACGCCGGTTTCCGCGGCCGCGGGCCAGAAGATCACGACCATCGAATCCCTTTCCTCCGACCGTGTCGGCCGCGCGGTGCAGGACGCGTGGGTGAAGCACGACGTCGCGCAGTGCGGCTACTGCCAGAGCGGCCAGGTGATGAGCGCCACGGCGCTGCTGAAGTCCAACCGCAGGCCGACCGACGCGCAGATCGATGCGGCCATGGCCGGCAACATCTGCCGCTGCGGCACCTACGCGCGCATTCGTGCCGCGATCAAGGATGCCGCCGGGCGGCTCGCCTGAGGAGGACACGCCATGCACTTCGAACCCACTTCGATCGAACTGCCGAAGCTCCTGCAGGCACGCGCACGCGACAGCGGCCTCGACCGCCGCGACTTCCTGAAGCTCACGGGCGCGTCGGGCTTCGCGCTCGGCGCATTTCCCCTGATGGCCGCCGCGCAACAGCAGCAGGCTTTGGCACCATCCGGCTTGAAGCCGACACAGCAACCGTCGGCCTTCGTTCGCATCGCACCGGACGGCATCGTCACGGTCACGATCAACCGCCTCGACTTCGGCCAGGGCGTGCAGACGGGCCTGCCGATGCTGCTCGCCGAAGAGCTCGATGCCGACTGGTCGAAGGTGCGCAGCGTCCACGGCTCGGCCGATCCCGCGTACGTCGACCCGATCTTCGGCGTGCACCTCACGGGCGGCTCGAACTCCATCCACAACTCGTTCATGCAGTACCGCGAGCTCGGCGCGCGCACGCGGGCGATGCTCGTCTCCGCGGCGGCGGCGCAGTGGGGCGTGGCGCCCGGCGAGCTTCGCACGGACAATGGATTCGTCATCGGCCCGGGCGGGCGCCGCGCGGGCTACGGCGAACTCGCCGAAGCCGCGATGAAGCAGCCGGTGCCGCAGACAGTGACGCTGAAGGACGCGAAGCAGTTTCGCATCGTCGGCAAGCCCACGGGGCGCCTCGATGCCCGCGCGAAGTCGAGCGGCGGGCAATCCTACGGCATCGACCTGCGGCTGCCGGGCATGCTCACCGCCGTGGTGGCGCATCCGGCCGTGTTCGGTGCGAAGGTGAAGTCGCTGGACGATGGCGCGGCGCGCGCCGTGAAAGGCGTGAAAGCGGTGCTGCGGATTCCCGCGGATCGCGGCGGGGAAGCGGTCGCGGTGGTGGCCGACGGCTACTGGCCCGCGAAGACGGCGCGCGATGCGCTCAGGATCGAATGGGACACCTCCGGCGTGGAGAAGGTCGACAGCGCGAAGCAGCTCGCCGACTACCGCGAACTCGCGAAGCAGCCCGGGCTCGTGAAGTACGACGCCGACATGTCGAAGCTCGCGGGCGCGGCGCATCGCATCAGCGCGGAATTCGTCTTCCCGTACCTCGCGCACGCGCCGATGGAGCCGCTCAACTGCACCGTGGCGTACGACGGCCAGGGCGCGGAACTCTGGATGGGCACGCAGATGCCGGGACTCGACGCGATGGCGGCGTCGCGCACGCTCGGCGTGCCCCCGCAGGCGGTGAAGGTGAACACGCAGATGGCCGGCGGCGGCTTCGGCCGCCGCGCGATCCCGACCAGCGACTATGTCGTGGAGGCCTGCCAGGTGGCGAAGGCCGCGCGCGCCGCCGGCGTGAACGCGCCGGTGCGCACGCTCTGGAGCCGCGAGGACGACATCCGCGGCGGCTACTACCGGCCGATGCACGTGCACCGCGCCGACATCGCCTTCGATGCCGACGGCCGCATCGTCGCGTGGGACCACGTGATCGTCGGCCAGTCGATCCTGAAGGGCACGCCCTTCGAGGAAATGATGGTCGAAAAAGGCATCGACCGCACGCTGGTGGAAGGCATGCGCGAGCCGTACGACGTGCCGATGCGCCTCGTCGTGCATCAGCCGCAGGTGAACGTGCCCGTGCTCTGGTGGCGCAGCGTGGGCTCCACGCACACGGCGTACGTGATGGAGACGCTGATCGATGAAGTCGCCCGCACGGCGCGGCAGGACCCGGTCGCGTGGCGCATGAAGATGTTCGGCGACAGGCACGCGCGTCACAAGGCGGCATTGCAGCTCGCCGTGGACAAGTCGGGCTACGGGCATCGCGCGTTGCCCGCGGGGCGTGCGTGGGGCGTCGCGGTGCACGAGTCGTTCGATTCCGTCGTGGCGTACGTGGTCGAAGCCTCGGTGACGAAGGGTGTGCCGAAGCTGCACAACGTGACGGCGGGCGTGCACTGCAACTTCGCCGTGAATCCGCTGTCGGTGGAGGCGCAGGTGCAGGGCGCGGCGCTGATGGGCCTGGGCACTTGCCTGCCGGGTGCGGCCATCACGCTGAAGGACGGCGTGGTGGAGCAGAGCAACTTCCACGAGTACAGCGTCGCGCGGATCGGCGACATGCCGCGGATCGCCGTGCACATCGTGCCGAGCGCCGAGCCGCCGACGGGCATGGGCGAACCGGGCCTGCCGCCGCTGGCGCCGGCCTTCGCGAACGCGATCGCGCGGCTCACCGGGCGCACGCCGCGCGAGTTGCCGTTCAAGCTCGCGTGAACGTCGAGCCGGTCGTGCTGGTGCTCGCCTCGGGACGAGGCGAGCGCTTCATCGCATCCGGCGGCACCGGCTCCAAGCTGAAGGCGCTGCTCGCGGGCAAGGCCGTGCTCGAACACACGCTGGACGCCGTGCGCGCGAGCGGCTTGCGTTGGCACGTCGAAGACGCGGGCCACGAAGGCATGGGCGATTCGATTGCCGCGGCGGTGCGCGCGACGCGCGATGCCGCGGGGTGGCTCGTGCTGCCGGGCGACTTGCCGCTCGTGAAGCCCGAAAGCCTTCGGCGTGTCGCGCAGGCGCTGCGCGACGACGCGATCGTCGTGCCGTTTCACCGCGGCCTGCGCGGGCATCCGGTCGCGTTCGGATCGTCCTTCGGTGACGCGTTGGCGGCACTCACCGGGGCCGAAGGCGCCGCCTCGATCGTGCTGGCGCATGTTCCCGTGACGCTGGAGCTCGACGATGCCGGCATCGTGACCGACATCGATACCGTGGAGCAGCTCGCGGCGGCGCAGTCGTTGCTGAAGCGCTGACACGGCAGTTCGCGCTGTCGGCCCGGGCCGACAGAAGTGCGACACACGAGGCTGACACGCCGCGCGCGCTGGCACCGGTACAAGCGAAACGGATGACGGTGTCCGATCTCTTTGCGCTCGATACCTCGCCGCTGGAACTTGTACTTCGCGGAACGCTCATCTACTGGGCGCTGCTGCTTACCTTCCGCTTCGTGCTGCGGCGCGACCTGGGCTCGCTCAACGTGTCCGACGTGCTGTTCATCGTCATCGTTGCCGATGCGTCGCAAAACGGCATGTCCGGGGGGTACGACACCGTTTCGGAAGCGATGGTGCTGATCGGCACGCTCGCGGGATGGAACTATCTGCTGGACGTCGCGAGCTACCGCAGCGCGCTCGTGCGGACCCTCCTGCAGGCACCGCCGCTCATTCTCATCCGGGACGGCAAGGTCATCGCGCGAAACCTGCGCCGGGAGTTCCTCACGCTGGACGATCTGCACTCGCAACTGCGCGAGGCGGGCATCGCATCGATCGCGGACGTGCGCGAGGCCTACCTCGAAAGCGACGGGAAGTTCTCGGTGATCGAGCGCAAGCCGGGCGGGCGCGAGCGGCAGGTCCCCGGCAAGGACGGGCCGGCGGGCGGCAGCGCCGGCTAACCGGCATCGGACGCCGCGTCGGACGCCGCATCGAGCGCCTATCGCTCCAGCAGCTTCAGCAGCCTTTCCAGGTGCCGGTCGCGGATGTTGTGCCGCTTCAGCTCCTCGTGCGTGCGGTGCGCGTAGTCGAGGGTCGTGCCGTAGATCCCGCGGGCTTCGTTGAATATCCTGCGATATTCCGCTTCGCTCAGCTCGCCCGTGTGGCTCGGGCTTCTGCGCGACAGCGTGAAGGCGAGCGCGCTCACCGTTCCGAGCGGCGTCTCGGCCGGCAGCCAGCGCGCGTCATAGACGGCGAGCTTCATCTCGCGCAGCCACAGCATGGCGAGCGTTTCGGCGCCCACCGCCTTGGGAATGCGATACACCATGCCGCGGCAGCAGCCGCCCGAGAGCATGCCGAAGACGAGTCCCGGCCGCTCGGGCGTGCCGCGGTTGATCCGGCTCCACATCTTGAGCGCGCGGTGCCAGCCATGAACTCGCGCGGGGCGGCGCTCGACGTAGTCGAAGTCCGGCCGCCAGATGAGCGAGCCGTACGCGAAGACCCAGAGGTCCTCGTGGCCGCCCCACTCGGCGAGCGCCTTCTCGAGCAGGGCTGCCGGGTCGCGCAGCGGCTTGGGCAATTCGCTCATGAACATGACTCTACCGTTTCCCGCGACGGCCGTGCGGATTCGTAATCGGTTCGTTTCCCGCGCGGCCGCGCGGCGGCGTACGATGAAAGGCGTGAACCTGAACCCCGTCGTCGAATCCGTCACCGAACGCATCCGCAAGCGCAGCGCCGAGTCCCGCGCCGCCTACCTGAAGCGCGTGGACCAGCTCGCGTCCCGCCCACGCGGCGAAGAGCGGCTCGGCTGCGCCAACGTGGCCCACGCTTTCGCGGGCTTGCCCGAGAACGATAAGCTGCGCATCGTCGCCGAACACGTCGCCAACATCGCGATCGTCAATTCGTACAACGACATGCTCTCCGCGCACGCGCCTTACGGCGCGTATCCCGCGATCGTCAAGGACGAGGCGCGCCGCCGCGGCGCGACGGCCCAGGTCGCGAGCGGCGTGCCCGCGATGTGCGACGGCGTGACGCAGGGCACCTCCGGCATGGAGATGAGCCTCTTCTCGCGCGACACCATCGCGCTCGCCACGGCCGTGGGGCTCACGCACGACGTGTTCGATGGCGCGCTCATGCTCGGCATCTGCGACAAGATCGTGCCGGGCCTGTTGATCGGCGCGCTCCATTTCGGCCATCTGCCCACTGTCTTCGTGCCGGGCGGCCCCATGCCGAGCGGGCTTTCCAACAGCGACAAAGCCAAGGTGCGCGAGCAGGCCGCCCAGGGCCTGGTGGGGCGCGATGCGCTGCTCGAAGCGGAATCGAAGGCCTATCACACCCAGGGCACGTGCACGTTCTACGGCACGGCCAACAGCAACCAGATGCTGATGGAGGCGATGGGGCTGCACGTGCCGGGCGCCGCGTTCGTGCAGCCCCAGCTGCCGCTGCGCGAAGCGCTCACCCGGGAAGCGGTGCGCACCGTGCTCGGCATCGTGAGGGGGCGCCGCTTCACGCCCATCGGCCGGCTCGTGGACGAACGCAGCATCGTGAATGCGATGGCCGCGCTCCTGGCCACCGGCGGCTCGACGAATCACCTGATCCATTGGGTCGCCGTCGCGCGCGCCGCCGGGATGTCGATCGACTGGAACGATTTCGACCAGCTCTCCCACGTCGTGCCGCTGCTCGCGCGCGTCTACCCGAACGGCCTGGCCGACGTGAATCACTTCCAGGCCGCGGGCGGGCCCGGCTACGTCATCCGCGAACTGCTCGATGCGGGATTGATGCACGAGGACGCGCTCACGGTGCGCGAGGGCGGCTTGCGCGAGTACACGCGCTCGGCCGCGGGCGAGGGTGAGGGCATCGCCTGGCACGACATCGGCGCATCGGGGGACCTGCAGGTCGTCCGCCCCGTCTCCGACCCCTTCTCACCCACCGGCGGACTGCGCCTTCTCACAGGCAACCTCGGACGCAGTGTGATCAAGGTCTCCGCCGTGCCGGACGACCGCCACGTGATCGAAGCGCCCGCGCGCCTTTTCGATAGCCAGGAAGCGCTGCTTGCTGCCTTCAAGGCGGGCGAGCTGGAGCGCGACGTCGTGTGCGTCGTGCGCTGGCAGGGCCCGAGGGCCAATGGCATGCCCGAGCTGCACAAGCTCACGCCGCCGCTGGCCGTACTGCAGGGCAAGGGCTTTCGCGTGGCGCTCGTCACCGACGGCCGCATGAGCGGCGCGTCGGGCAAGGTGCCGGCCGCGATTCACGTGTCGCCCGAAGCGGCCGCGCTCGGGCCGCTCGCGAAGCTGCGCGACGGCGACCGTGTGCGTCTCGATGCGGCAAACGGCAGGCTCGATGTGCTGCTGCCCGCCGAGGAATGGGCCGCGCGCACGGTCGACGCGATGCCTTCGCATCTTGTGGAGTCGAATGCGCACGGACTCGGCCGCGAGCTGTTCTCGGGCATGCGGCGCAACGCGCTCGCCGCGGAGGAGGGAGCCTGCACATGGCTTTGAAGCCGAGCGCGCTCGAAGTGATGCAGGACGCGCCGGTGATTCCGGTCATCGTGCTCGACGACGTCGCGCATGCGGTGCCGATCGCTCGCGCGCTCGTGGCGGGCGGCATCCGCATGCTGGAGGTGACGCTGCGCACGCCTGCGGCGCTCGCCTGCATCGAGGCGATCGCGAAGGATGTGCCCGAAGCGGTGGTCGGCGCCGGCACGATCCGCAGCGCGGCCGACGCGCAGGCGGCCGCGCTCGCGGGCGCGCGGTTCGGCGTGAGCCCGGGCTACACGCATGCGGTGGGCAAGGCGTGCGCCGAATCCGGACTCGCGCTGCTGCCCGGTGTCGCGACCGGCAGCGAGATCATGGCGGCGCAGGAAGACGGCTACACATCGCTCAAGTTCTTCCCGGCGATGCAGGCGGGCGGCGCACGGCTGCTGAAGGCGTGGCAGGGGCCCTTCGCCGACGTGAAGTTCTGTCCAACGGGCGGGATCGACATGTCGAATGCGCGGGAGTTTCTTTCGCTTTCGAATGTCGTGTGTGTGGGAGGGTCTTGGCTCACCCCCGCGGAGGCGATCGCATCGGGCGACTGGAAGCGCATCACGCAGCTCGCGGCCGAGGCACGCGCGCTGCGCTGAATCCGCCTCGCGGACGCGTTGCTCCTGAACAAGGGAGCCGGTCGAATTGCGCCGGATTCCTGCGGTTCACCATTCTTTGCACGCCGTTCATGAGGCGTGACTACACTCCCGCCGCATGAGAAGCCCACGCGCAACGATCGCCCCCGTGCTGGCGGTCGCCATCGCGCTTGCATCCACCGTCGCGCTGTCCGGGCCGCTGCGCGACCGCATCATGCAGCGCCAGGCCGAACGCACGGCCGGGGAGATGACGGGCACGCGCGTCCTGCGCGACGTCGCCTACGGCGCCGACCCGGCGCAGCGCTTCGATGTCTACCTGCCGCCGAAGCCCAGCGGTCCGGTGATCTTCATGGTGCACGGCGGCGCATGGAAGTTCGGCGACAAGGCAAGCGCGGACGTCGTCGTGAACAAGGCGAAGCACTGGCTCGCGCGCGGCTTCGTGTTCGTCTCCGTCAACAACCGCCTGCTGCCGAAGGCGAATCCGCTTCAGCAGGCCGAGGACGTCGCGGCCGCGCTCGCGGCCGCGCAGAAGCAGGCCGCGTCATGGGGCGCGGAGCCGTCGCGCTTCGTGATCCTGGGTCATTCGGCAGGAGGCCATCTCGTCGCGCTGCTGGGTGCGAATCCCTCGTTCGCCGCTCAACGCGGAGCGCGACCGTGGCGCGGCACGGTGAGCCTCGACAGCGGCGCGCTGGATGTGGAAGCCACGATGCAGGCCCGCCATGCGCGGCTTCACGACGAGGCGTTCGGCTCGGACCCGGCGTTCTGGCGGGCGGTGTCGCCGCTTGCCAATCTCGCAGCCGGGGCGCCACCGTTGCTGGCTGTCTGCTCCAGCAAGCGCGCCGCGCCTTGCCCCGAGGCGGAATCGTTCAAGCGCAGGGCCGAAGCGCTCGCCGACCGTGTCGACGTGATGCCGCGCGACCTCACGCACCACGACATCAACGCCCTGCTCGGGACGCCTGGGGACTACACCGAGTCGGTGGACCGCTGGATCAGCTCGATCTTGTAGCCGTCCGGATCGGTCACGAACGCGATCACGGTCGTGCCGCCTTTCACCGGCCCGGGCTCGCGCGTCACGTTGCCGCCCGATGAGCGAATGCGTTCGCACGCGGCGTGGACATCGGGCATGCCGATGGCGAGATGGCCGAAGGCGTTGCCCATCTCGTACTTGTCCACCCCGTGGTTGTAGGTGAGCTCGATCTCCGCATGCTCGGGGTTGCTCCCGTAGCCCACGAAGGCCAGCGAATAGTTCTGATCCGGCCGCTCGGTCGTGCGCAGCAGCCGCATGCCGAGCACCCGGGTGTAGAAGTCGATCGAACGCTCGAGGTCGCCGACGCGGATCATCGTGTGGAGGAGTCGCATGACCCCGATTATGGTGCGCCCGCGGCCCGTGCGCGGCGCTCATCCATGGACACCCGTGGCGAGAAGTCGGAATCCGCCTACGCGAGGCGCCGCGCAAACCCGCGATAGTTCCGCGATGGCGGGACTCGGCCAACAGTCCGGAGGTAGCGTGGCGCATGTGCGGCGCCGCTTGCCCATCGGCGCCGAATGCTTCGGCGACGAGGGCGTGCATTTCCGCGTGTGGGCGCCCGAGGCGCGCAGCGTCGAGGTGGTCGACGAAGCCGGGGGGCGCGCCGCCGTCGCGATGGAAGCGCAAGAGGGCGGCTACTTTCACGCGCTCGTGCGCGATGCGCAAGCCGGCATGCGCTACCGTTTTCGTCTCGACGGCGGCGACTCGTATCCCGACCCGGCATCGCGCTTCCAGCCCGAAGGGCCGCACGGGCCTTCGGAAGTGATCGATCCCGCGAGTTTCAGCTGGAGCGACGCGGCATGGCCCGGGCTTGCGCCGCAGCGCCAGGTCGTCTACGAGCTGCACGTGGGCACCTTCACGCCCGAGGGCAGCTATGCCGCGGCCGAGCAGCACTTGCCCTATCTGAAGGAGCTCGGCGCCACAGTCATCGAGCTCATGCCCGTGAACGAATTCGACGGGCCGTTCGGCTGGGGCTACGACGGAGTCGACCTCTTCGCGCCCACGCACCTCTACGGCCGCCCCGACGAGCTGCGCCGCTTCGTCGACCGCGCGCACGCGGTGGGGCTGGGCGTGATCCTCGACGTGGTCTACAACCACTTCGGGCCGAGCGGCAACTACCTCGCGCGATTCTCGAGCCACTACCTCACCGGCGGCAAGCGCAACGAGTGGGGCGACGCGATCAATTTCGACGGCCCTTCCAGCGCGCCCGTGCGCGAGTTCTTCACGGCGAACGCGGCGTACTGGATCGGCGAATTCCACTTCGACGGCCTCAGGCTCGATGCGACGCAGGCGCTGCAAGACAGGAGCCCGCGGCACATCGTCGCCGACATCGCGCAGGCCGCCCGCGCCGCGGCGCGCAGGAAGAAGATCTACCTCACCGCCGAGAACGAGCCGCAGCACGCGCACATCGCGAGGCCTCCCGCGCAGGGGGGCTGGGGCATCGATGCCCTCTGGAACGACGACTTCCACCACAGTGCCCTCGTGGCGGCCACCGGCTACAGCGAGGCGTATCTGAGCGAGACGCGCGGAACGCCGCAGGAGCTCATCTCGGCGTTGAAGTGGGGCTTTCTCTACCAGGGCCAGTACTACGCGTGGCAAAGCCAGCGGCGCGGCAGCGGCGCGCTCGATCTGCCTTCGCGCGCGTTCATCGATTTCCTGGAGAACCACGACCAGGTGGCCAACAGCGCGCGCGGCTCGCGCCTGCGCGAGCGCACGACGCCCGGGCGGCTGCGCGCGCTCACCGCGCTCCTGCTGCTCGGGCCGGGCACGCCGCTGCTCTTCCAGGGCCAGGAGTGGGGCGCGACGGCTCCCTTTCTCTTCTTCGCGAAGCACGGCGAGGAGCTCGATGCGCTCGTGCAAAAGGGCCGCGGGGAATTTCTCGCGCAGTTCACCGATGTCGCAAGCGAGGCGGGCGCGGCACTCGTGAGCGTGCCGAGCGACGCATCCACCTTCGAGCGATGCATCCTCGATCACAGCGAGCGCGAACGCGCCGGGCACGCCGAGCTGCTCGCCTTGCATCGCGACTTGCTGCGCCTGAGGCGCGAAGACCGCGTGTTCGCCGCGCAGGACGGCACGCGGCTGCACGGCGCGGTGCTCGGGCCCGAGGCGTTCGTGCTGCGCTATCTCGGCGACGCGGGAGACGACCGGCTCCTCGTCGTGAACCTGGGCGCGACGCTGCCGCTCGTGCCCGCACCCGAGCCGCTGCTCGCGCCGCCGAGCGCGGCGCGCTGGCGAATCCTCTTGAGCACCGAAGACCCGCGCTATGGCGGCTCGGGCATGGCCGAGCTCGACGTCGAGTCGTCGTGGCGCTTGCCCCCGCATGCGCTCGCGGTGCTCGCGCCGGCCGAATGGAAGGACAAGGATGCCTAGCTTTCCGCTCAGTACCATGCCGTGGCCGGGCCCCGGGGCGCAGGAGCCCGAACGCCTGCTCACGCGCGAATGGCTCGTCACGAACGGCCTGGGCGGATACGCCTCGGGATCGGTCGGCGGCGTGTGCACGCGGCGCTACCACGGCTTGCTGGTCGCGGCGCTGCCCACGCCGCTCGGGCGCATCGTGATGCTCAGCCACATCGCCGAATACCTGCATCTGGCCGACGGCCGCCTCGTGCGGCTCACGGGCGAGGAGCGCACCGACGCGCCGTACGACCTGCCGGAGGTGCTCAGCGAATTCCGCATGGAGATGGGCCTGCCCGTGTGGCGGTTCCAGGTCGGGGCCGCCGTTCTCGAAAAGCGCGTCGTGCTGCCGCATCGGCAGAACACGGCGCACGTGAGCTACCGGATGATCGAAGGCGACGGCGGCGCGCGCCTCACGCTTCGGCCGCGGATGAACTTCCGCCCGCACGAAGGCAACGTCTCGCAGCCGGTCGGCGAGTACCAGGTCGAGGCGATCGGCGCGCGCTACGAGGTGCGGCTACTCGGCGACTCGCAACTGCCGCCGCTGCGCTTTCTCATGCACGGCCACAACTCCGAGTTCGTGCTCGACGGCGGTCGCGTGAGCGAGTTCTTCTACCGAGTCGAGGCCGCGCGCGGCTACGACAACCGCGGGCCCGTGTGGAGCCCGGGCCGCTTCGACATGGAGCTCCGGCGCGGGGAGGAGTGCACGCTCGTCGCATCGACGGAGCCCTGGGACACGATCCTCGCGCTCACGCCGCGCGAAGCGGTCGGCGCGGAGATCGGACGGCGCGAGCGCCTGCTGCAGCAGGCGCACCCCGCCGCGCGCGAAGGCGTGGCCGCGGAACTCGTGCTCGCGGCCGATCAGTTCATCATCTACCCCTTCAGCCGGCAGGCGGATGCCGCGAGGGCGCGCGCCGAAGGCGACGATGCGCGCACCGTGATCGCCGGCTATCACTGGTTCACCGACTGGGGCCGCGACACCATGATCAGCCTGGAGGGCCTCACGCTCTGCACGGGCCGGCATGCGGAAGCCGGCTACATCCTGCGCACGTTTCGCCACTACGTGCGCGACGGCCTCATCCCCAACATGTTCCCCGAAGGACAGAACGAGGGCCTGTACCACACCGCCGATGCGACGCTCTGGTTCTTCCACGCGATGGACCGCTACGTCGCGGTGACGGGCGACCGGCTCACGCTGCGCCAGGCGCTGCCGACATTCGTCTCGATCGTGGAGCACCATCTGCGCGGCACGCGTTTCGGCATCGGCGTGGACCCGCGCGACGGCCTGCTGCGCCAGGGCGCGGAGGGCTACCAGCTCACGTGGATGGATGCGAAGGTGGACGGCTGGGTGGTGACGCCCCGGCGCGGCAAGGCGGTGGAGCTGAACGCGCTCTTCTACAACGCGCTTTGCCTCATGCAGCGCTGGCTCGCCGAGGAGGGCGACGCGCGCAGCGACGAGATGGCCGCGCACGCGCAGCGCCTGCGCCAGAGCTTCAACGCGCGCTTCTGGAACCCGCGCACGGGCGCGCTCTTCGATGTCGTGGACGGCGAGCACGGCGACGACGATGCCGTGCGGCCCAACATGGTGCTGGCGATCTCGCTGCCGCATGCGGTGCTCGACCCCGAGCATTGGGTAAGCGTCCTGGATGCCGCGTGGCACAAGCTCGTGACCCCCGTGGGGCTGCGGTCGCTCGCGCCCGGACACCCCGACTACAAGCCGCGCTACGACGGCGACCTGCGCGCGCGCGACGCGGCGTATCACCAGGGCACGGTCTGGGGCTGGCTCGCGGGGCCTTTCGCCGACGCGTGGCTGAAGGTGCATCCGCGCGACGTGCAGGGCGTGCGCCATCTGGTGGATGGTTTCGCCGCGCATCTGCGCGAGGCGTGCATCGGCTCGATCAGCGAGATCTTCGATGCCGAGGAGCCCTACACGCCCCGCGGCTGCGTGGCGCAGGCGTGGAGCGTGGCGGAGGCGCTTCGCATTCTCGTAAAGACCGCTCGCTAGCCGAGCTCACTTCGGTTCGAAGACGAGGCACGTCGTCGTGCCGTGCGCGTAAAGCGTTCCATCGGGCCCCGTGAGACGCGCCTCGGCCGTGGCGAGCTGGCGGCCGCAATGCACGACCTTGCCCTGCGCGCGCACGCGCTCCAGCCCGAGGGGGATCGCCTTCACGAGGTTCACGCTCAGTTCCGCCGTCGTGTAGGCGCGCCCGGCGGGCATCATCGTGTGCACGGCGCAGCCGAGCGCCGAATCGAGCAGCGTCGCATACCAGCCGCCGTGGATGCCGCCCATCGGATTCAGGTGCTGCGGACCGGGCCGGCCCTGGAACACCGCCAGGCCCTCGCCCACTTCCATCAGCTGGAAGTCGAGCGTGCGCGCGATGGGCGGATAGGGCAGCTCGCCTCGCAGCATCATGCGCATCGTCTCGATGCCGCTCCTGCCGGCCACCTGCTCGGGCCGCGACACGCCGCAACCCGCCCCCGCATCGATGCGGGTCTGCACTTCACGCTCCTGAGCGAGCCAGCGCCGCAGCTCGTTGTCCGAATCCATCGTGCCTTCTCCTGTCGCGTCGCGACGCCATCCGACCGGCATCGCCATCCGAATTACTTGTATCTGCAATGATTGCAGCTACAATAGTCGCTATGGATACCGCTGTCAAGCCGCAGGGGTGCACCAACCTCAAGCTGCGCCAGCTCATGCGCCGTGTCGCCCAGCTCTACGACGCCGAGGTCGGCTGCACGGGCCTGAAGGGCACGCAGTACTCGCTGCTGTCGTACGTGGCGAAGCTCGGGCCCGTGCGCTGCGTCGATCTCGCCCGCGAAATGAAGATTCAGCCTTCGACTCTCACGCGCAATCTGCGTCCGCTGATCGACGGCGGCTTGATCGAGATGGGGCCGGGGCCCGATGCGCGCAGCCGCCTCGTGGCCGTGACGCAGAGCGGGCGGCACAAGCGCCAGGAGGCGCAGCGCCGCTGGCGCGCCGCGCAGGAACGGGTGAACGCGACACTCGGCGCGCGCCGCGTGGTGGAGCTGCACGCGCTGCTCGACAAGTGCATGGAATTGCTCGGCGACCTTCCCGAATCGGCTCGCGGCGAGTAATCCGCGCACCGCGTCGCGTGCGCACGCCTGGGCTTGCGCGGCGCGCCGCGGCGCGAGCGCACCCCAAGCTCAGCGTTGCTCTCGGCCTACGCGCGGCCGAGTCAACTTCCCGCGCGGGCCGCTGAGTCTGTCCGATCCGGGTCGACGCGTTCGTACTACCATGAAAAGCACATGACAGGCGCAGAGTATTATCATGTTCAAGTCCAGCATGAGCGCCTGAATGGAAGAGAAACCCGCCCGCCTCACCGTACTCATCGACGCCGAGAAGAAGAAGGCTTTCGAACGTCTTTGCGCATCGCAGGACATCACCGCGTCGCAGATGGTGCGCCAGCTCATCAAGGAGTACCTGGTGAAGCATGGAATCGAATACACGCCCGCACTCGAGAAGAAGACGGGCTCCTAGACGGCCGCCCGCGGCGGCCCGGCCCCGGGGGGAGCCGAAACCGTTACACTCTGATTAACATCAGAAGCAGTCCGCCCATGGAGCTCAAGACCGCCCGGCTCACCGTACTGATCGATCCCGCGAAGAAGCAAGCCTTCGAGGACTTGTGCCGCACCCAGGACATGACGCCCTCGCAGGTCGTGCGGCGTCTGATACGCGAATTCATGGAGCAGCAAAAGCCACCGGTGGCCCGCAAGGCCGCGCCGGCGCGAAAGAAGTCGCGCTGAAGATCGCTTTCAGCTGCTTCAGCAGCTTTAGCAGATGCAGCCGCGTGCCGCCGCTGCAAGCGCCGCGAGCCCCCGCCACGTCGCTTCCGACCCGATCGTTCGCGGCCGCGCGCCCATTGCCGCGAGCGCGAGCCGATAGCGCCGCGCGAGCTCGGGCGCGCCGACCACCAGCACGCTTTCCCCTTCGACGTCGCGCGTGCGCAGCTCCTCTCCGATCACGAGGCCGGACAGATAGCTCGGCGCAAGCGGCTGCGCAATGCGGTCGAAGAGCCGCAGCGTACGAACGCTGAAGGCCGAGCCGAGCAGCGACCCCGCGTGCACCGCGTGCGCGACGCCGCGCAGGAAGGCGGGCTCGTCGAAGACCTCGTGCGTCGCGGGAAGCGAGCGCGCGAGGATCGAATGGCGCGCGAGCAACGCATACACCTCGCCCGTCATGAACGTGGTGAACGAGCGGATGCGCCCGTCTTCGACGCGCACCCACTTGCTGTGCGTGCCCGGCAGCACGAGCACGGCGTCGTCGAGCTGTGCGATGCGAAGCGCGCCCAGCACCTGTGTTTCCTCGCCGCGCATCACGTCGGGCACGCCGTCTTCGTCGCGGCTCACGCCGGGGACGATGGCGATGCGGCCGGGCTCGATCCACTCAAGATGCGCCGCGATCTCTTCGAATCCCGCGGGGCAGGCGCAGTAGGGCGCTTCCTTCCAGCCTTCGCGGCTACCGACCATGCCGCACACGAGCGCGAGCGCAACCCGCTGCATCCAGTCGCCGAACGAGCGATCGAACGCGTCCCGAAACTCGCCGGCCGCCAGCGTGAGGACGCCGCGAGGAAACGTGCGCTCCTGCAGCACTTCGCCGGAGTCGCCGAGCAGGGCCCCGCGCAGTGTCGAAGTGCCCCAGTCGACGGCGACGAGGCTCGCCACGGCGGGCCTCAGTGGTTGTCCCTCGGCACGAACGCGCCGCGCTTGCCGACGAGGAAATCGAGGTCGCAGCCTTGGTCGGCCTGCAGCACGTGGTCCACGTACAGTTTCCAGTAGCCCGAATCCAGCGCGGGCGCGGGCGGCTGCCATTCGGCGCGGCGGCGCGCGAGTTCCTCGTCGCTCACGTGCAGATGGAGCCTGCGGCCCGGCACGTCGAGCTCGATCGCATCGCCGTTTCGCACGAGCGCGAGCGGCCCGCCCGCGGCTGCTTCGGGCGCCGTGTGAAGCACCACGGTGCCGTAGGCCGTGCCGCTCATGCGCGCGTCGCTGATGCGGACCATGTCGGTGACGCCGCGCCTGAGCACCTTCGGCGGCAGCGGCATGTTGCCGACTTCGGCCATGCCGGGGTAGCCCTTGGGGCCGCAGTTCTTCAGCACGAGCACGCAGGTTTCATCGACGTCCAGACTCTCGTCGTCGATGCGCGAATGGAAATCCTCGATGTTCTCGAACACGACCGCGCGCCCCGTGTGGACCATGAGCGAGGGCGTGGCCGCGCTCGGCTTGATCACGGCGCCGCGCGGGGCGAGGTTGCCGCGCAGTACCGCGATGCCCGCCTTGTCCTTGAACGGTTGCGCGAGCGGCTTGATCACGCGCGCATCGAAGTTCCGCGCGGTCTCGATGTTTTCGCCGAGCGTCCGGCCGTTGGCCGTGACCGCGTCCAGATGCAGGAAGCCCGCGATTTCCTTCAGCACCGCGGGCAGCCCGCCCGCGTAGCAGAAGTCCTCCATCAGGTGCTCGCCCGACGGCTGCAGGTTCACGAGGCAGGGCAGGTCGCTGCCCAGCCTGTCGAAATCGTCGACGTCGAGCGCCACGCCGATGCGCCGCGCGATCGCGATGAGGTGGATCACGGCGTTGGTCGAGCCGCCGATCGCCGCGAGCGTGCGGATCGCGTTCTCGAACGCGTGGCGCGTGAGTATCTTCGACAGCACCATGTCCTCGTGCACCATCTCCACGATGCGCCGCCCCGCATCGCGCGCGATCACGTTGCGGCGGCCGTCCACCGCGGGATACGCCGCGTTGCCCGGCAGGCCGAGGCCGAGCGCTTCGACCATCGACGCCATCGTGGAGGCCGTGCCCATCGTCATGCAGTGGCCGTGGCTGCGGTGCATGCAGCTTTCCGCTTCGAAGAAGTCCGCGAGCTTCAGCGTGCCCGCGCGCACCTGCTCGCTCATGCTCCAGACGCCCGTGCCCGAGCCGAGCTCCTGCCCGCGCCACTTGCCGTTGAGCATCGGGCCGCCCGACACGCCGATCGTGGGCAGGTCGACGCTTGCCGCGCCCATCACGAGCGAAGGCGTGGTCTTGTCGCAGCCCATCAGCAGCACGACGCCGTCCACCGGGTTGCCGCGGATCGATTCCTCCACGTCCATGCTCGCGAGGTTGCGGTACAGCATCGCGGTCGGGCGCAACAGCACTTCGCCGAGCGACATCACCGGGAACTCGAGCGGAAAGCCGCCGGCTTCGTACACGCCGATCTTCACCTGCTCGGCCAGCGTGCGGAAGTGCGAGTTGCAGGGCGTGAGCTCGCTGAAGGTGTTACAGATGCCGATCACGGGCCGGCCGTCGAACTGGTCGTGCGGGATGCCCTTGCCCTTCAGCCAGCTGCGATAGGCGAAGCCGTCGCGGTCGCGGCGTCCGAACCACTGCTGCGAGCGCAGCTCGCTGGGTTTTTTCTTCTGCATGGCGGCAAGCCCGGGAAAGTACAAACATATTATCGTCATATGTTTAGTGGGCGATCCTCGGGCTAACCCGCTGGTTTTTCCGGGCGGGTGTTCACCGCAGAGGCGCAGAGGACGCAGAGGAACGCAGAGAATTTCAAAATGACTTTCCTCTGCGGCCCTCTGCGTCCTCTGCGCCTCTGCGGTGAACAAACCCCCCCCACCGCAAGAGAGAAAGAGAGCGGGAAAACCCTGCGGAGACGTGTCGTCGTACGTCATACGATAGGACTTTTGCGCCACAACGAGGAGACACTGCCAATGAAACTGCAACGATGGATCGCGCTGGCCGCCGCCGGGCTCGGCCTGGCTTCGGCGGCCTTCACCGCGCACGCCCAGCAGACGCTCACCGTCTTCTGGGTCAAGGGCTTCTACAAGGCCGAGGACGACGCGCTTTTTGCCGCCATCAAGAAGTTCGAGGCGAAGCACAAGGGCGTGAAGGTCGAACTCTCGCAGTATCCGGTGCAAGACACGATCCCGAAGACCGTGGCCGCGCTCGATTCCGGCAATCCGCCCGACGTCGCCTACTCGGATGTCTACGACTTCCAGGTCACGGCGAAGTGGGCGTTCGACGGCAAGCTGGAGGACATCTCCAGCGTCATCGATCCGCTGCGCGCCAAGTTCGAACCGGCCGCGCTCTCCACGACCTTCCTCTACAACGACCAGAAGAAGGCGCGGGCCTACTACGCCTTCCCGATCAAGCAGCAGACGATGCACATCCAGTACTGGAAGGACATGCTGGCCGAATCGGGCTTCAAGGAAAGCGACATCCCGAAGGACTGGAAGGGCTACTGGAGCTTCTGGTGCGAGAAGGTGCAGCCCGCCTACCGGCAAAAGACCGGCCAGCGCGGCTTCGCCACCGGATTTCCGATGGGCGTGGATTCGAGCGATTCGTTCTATTCGTTCCTCACGTTCATGGACGCGTACAACGTGAAGCTCGTGAACGATTCCGGCAAGCTGCTGGTGGACGATCCGTCGGTGCGCGAGGGCCTCATCAACGCCCTGAACGACTACACGTCGGTCTACACGAAGGGCTGCACGCCGCCCTCGTCGACGACGTGGAAGGACCCGGACAACAACAACGCCTTCCACAACCGCACGATCATCCTCACGCACAACGCCACGATCTCCATCGCGGCGAAGTGGCTGGACGACATGAACAACGCCGCGCTTTCGGCCGACCAGCGCGCACAGGCGAAGAAGAATTACGAGCAGAACATCGCGACGGCCGGATTTCCGAGCAAGCCCGACGGCAGCAAGATGGTCTACCGCGCCGCGGTGAAGACGGGCGTGATCTTCAAGGACGCGAAGCACAAGGACCTCGCGAAGCAGTTCGTGGCCTTCATGGTGGACGAGGCCAATCTCACGCCTTACGTCGAAGGCTCGCTCGGCCGCTGGTTCCCGGTGACGAAGGCCGCGCAGCAAAGCGCCTTCTGGAAGTCCGACCCGCACCGCCTCGCGGTGTACAACCAGTTCATGGCCGGAACGACCCCGTTCGAATTCACCAAGAACTACAAGTTCACCGTGCTCAACAACGAGAACGTGTGGGCCAAGGCGATGAACCGGGTGCTCTCCGAGAAGTGGCCGGTGGACAAGGCCGTGGACGAGATGATCGCCCGCATCAAGCAGGTAGCCGGCTGAGCGCGGCGCCGGAGGCGACCGGGTGAGCGCGACGCTGCCGATCGAAGGAGGCGGGGCGGTCGCGCCCCGGCGGCGCACGACCGCCTGGCAGTTCTGGGGTCGGGCGCTGATCGCGCCCTACCTCCTCGTCTTCCTCGTCTTCGTGCTGTACCCGGTGGGCTACGGCCTCTGGCTCGCGCGGCACCCGCAGACGTACGTCCATCTCGCCGACGACCCGATCTTCCTGCGCACCGCGATCAACACGCTCGTGTTTCTGATGGTCGCGATCAACCTGAAGATGATCGTCGCGCTCTTTCTTTCCGGCTTTTTCGTGCACGAGCGCTGGTGGATTCGCATTCTCTCGGTGCTTTTCATCCTGCCCTGGGCCGTGCCGTCGATCCCGACGATCCTCTCGGTGCGCTTCATGCTGAACCCCGAGTGGGGCGTCATCAACAGCACGATCTTTCGCCTCACCGGCAACGACGGACCCAACTGGCTCAACGACCCGACGCTCGCGCTCGCGTTCTCGATGCTGATGCACGTGTGGAAGTCGCTGCCGTTCTGGACGCTGATCCTCGTCGCGGGGCGGCTTGCCATTCCCGCGGAGCAGTACGAGGCCGCCTCCGTCGACGGCGCCACGCGCTGGCAGAAGTTCCGCTTCATCACCTGGCCTTCGATGCGCGGCCTCTACCTCACCTCCACGATCCTCTCGATGATCTGGACGCTCGGCGACTTCAACAGCGTCTACCTGCTCACGGGCGGCGGCCCCGCCGACCTCACGCACGTGCTCGCCACGCTCGGCATCCGCTACCTGCGGCTCGACCAGGTGGACCTCGCGATGGCGTCGATCGTGGTGGGGCTTCCCTTCGTGCTGCCCCTTGTCTTCTTCATGATGAAGAGATTGTCGAAATGACCCTGCGCAAGGTGATGGACGAAGCGCGGCTCGTGCTCATCGGCATCCCGGTATTCCTCTGGACGGTGATTCCCGTCTATCACCTCTTCCTGCTCGCGATCTCGCCGCGCGAGGCGGTGACGGCGGGCAAGCTGTGGCCGGATCACCCGACCCTCAACAACTTCGGCATGGTGTTTCGCGAGGAGCACTTCTACCTGAATCACTTCTGGCTGCAGCTGTGGAATTCGGTGCTGATCGCGGGCACGGTGGGCGTGCTCACGCTCGTCATCGCGACCTGCGCGGCGTTTTCCATCAGCCGGCTGAAAGTGCGCGGCGGCCGCACGGTGATGAACATGGCGCTCTTCACCTACTTCATCCCCGCGGCCTTCCTCGCGGTGCCGATGTACAAGGCGATGAGCATCTACGGCCTTCTGAACAGCCAGTGGGCGCTCATCCTCGCGATGGTGACGATCGCCTCGCCCTACTGCATCTGGGTGCTGAAGCAGGCGAGCGACAAGCTGCCGTGGGAGCTCGACGAGGCCGCGCGCATCGACGGCGCGACGCCGCTGCAGCTTTTCCGCCTCGTGTATCTGCCGCTCATGACGCCTTCGCTCGTGGCGGTGGGCACGTATGCGCTGCTGCTCGCGTGGAACGAGTACCTGTACGCGTACCTGCTGCTGTCGCGCGACGAAAGCATGACCCTCGCGGTGGCGCTCGGCCACTTCCTGTCGTCCGACGACTCGCCGTGGGAACTGCTCATGGCCACGGGCTTCATCTACGCGCTGCCGCCCGCGGCGATCTACTACGCATTCAAGCGCTACATGGTGTCGGGCCTCACGGCCGGCGCCGTCAAGTCCTGATTCCCTCATGGCCGCAGTCTCCTTTCGCGACATTCACAAGGCCTTCGAGAAGACGAAGGTGATCCACGGCATCGATTTCGACATCGCGGACGGCGAGTTCGTCGTGCTGGTCGGGCCCTCGGGCTGCGGCAAGAGCACGCTCCTGCGCATGCTCGCGGGCCTGGAGGAAGTGTCTTCGGGCCAGATCGTGATCGGCGGCAACATCGTGAACGACGTGGACTCGAAGGACCGCGACATCGCGATGGTGTTCCAGAGCTACGCCCTTTATCCGCACATGAGCGTGCGCGAGAACATGGGCTTTTCGCTCAAGCTGCGCAAGGCCCCCGCCGATCTGATCCGGGCGCGCGTGGACGACGCGGCGCGCATCCTGAATCTCGCGCACCTGCTCGATCGCCTGCCGCGGGAACTCTCCGGCGGCCAGCGCCAGCGCGTCGCGATGGGCCGCGCGATCGTGCGCGATCCGAAGGTGTTTCTCTTCGACGAGCCGCTGTCCAATCTCGACGCCAAGCTGCGCGTGGCGATGCGCGCCGAAATCAAGGCGCTGCATCATCGCCTGAAGACGACCACCGTGTACGTGACGCACGACCAGATCGAGGCGATGACCATGGCCGATCGCATCGTGGTGATGCACGATGGCCACGTGGAGCAGATCGGCACGCCGCTGCAGCTCTTCGATCGTCCGGGCAACCTGTTCGTCGCGCAGTTCATCGGCTCTCCCGCGATGAACGTCTTTACCGGCACGGTGCGCGATGGGCACGTGGAAGCGCTCGGCGCGAGCTGGCCGAAGCCCGCGGGGTGCGACGCCGCTTCGGGCACCGAGGTGAAGTACGGCATCCGCCCGACCGATCTGCGCGTGGTGGGCGAGGGCATTGCCGCGCGCGTCGTGGTGGTGGAGCCGACGGGCGCGGAGACCGAATTGCTCGTGGAAGTCGGCGGCCAAAGCATGATCGTCGTGATGCACAGCCGCACCGACGCACGCCCCGACGACATCGTTCACCTCGCCGTCGATGCGGCGCGACCCCACGTCTTCGACGCGGCAAGCGGCGTGCGCCTGTAGGAAGGCCGCGGCGTGCCGATCAAGAACGTCCACGGCAACACGCTCGACGCCCTCGGCGAGGCCATCGTGTCCGGCCGCTGGCCGCCGCAGGCGTCGATGCCGTCCGAGGCGACGCTGTGCGAAGAGTTCGGCGTGAGCCGCACGGTGGTGCGCGAGGCGGTGAAGTCGCTGGTCGCGAAGGGACTCGTGTCCACCGGGCCCAAGGTGGGCACGCGCGTGCTTCCCGCCGACCAGTGGAACTGGTTCGACCCGGATGTCGTGGCGTGGCAGTCGAAGGCCGGTCTCACGCGCGAGTACCTGCGCGACCTGCAGGAACTGCGCCGCGTCGTGGAGCCCGCGGCCGTGCGCATGGCGGCAACGCGCGCGAGCACGGGCGACATCGCCGCGATCGAGGAGGCTTTCGCCGGCATGAAGAGCGCGGTGGAAAAGGGCGGCGACTACGTCACGCACGACCTGCGCTTCCACCAGGGGTTGCTGAAGGCCGCGCACAACCGGATGCTCGCGCAGATGGGCAAGGCGCTCGCGGCGCTCCTGCGCACGAGCTTCGAAATCTCCACCGCGCGCAAGGACGGCCCGCGCAAGTCGCTGCCGCTGCATCGCGCCGTGCTCGACGCCATCAAGGCGCACGAACCCGCGCGGGCGGAAAAGGCGATCCTCGTGCTGATCGACGGTGCGAGCGAGGACATCGACCAGGTGCTCGCGAGCCGGCGCCGGCTGCCTCAGCTCGACCGACCCGCGTCTCGCCTGCGTTCGGCCGCCTGAGCTCCGGCGATCCGTGCGGCGCTGGTCCGCGGCCGCTACGGCTGCATCTCGCCCGACATCAGCACGCGCCGCCCTTCGGCGCGCGGCACCTCGCGCAAGAGCGAAGCCGCGACGTCCTTCGCGAAGATGGATCGATAGTTGCGCGGGATGAGTGGCTTCAGCGCCGTGCTCACTTTCAGCGCGAGCTTCTCGCCCGGGCGCTGGGGCTGCCCGAGCGATTCCCGGTCGCCCGCGAGCATCGAGGGCCGCGCGATCACGAGGCCCGCGAATCCCAGGGCGGCGAGCGCCTCCTCGAGCTCGCCCTTCACGCGGCTGTAGAACACGCCCGATCGGGCATTGGCGCCCATCGCGCTCACGAGCCCGCAGCGCTGCGCGCCCGCGGCCTTCGCGGCGCGGGCGACGGCGAGGTTCGCCTCGAAATCGACCGCGCGAAACGCGGCCTGGCTGCCCGCGGACTTGATGGTGGTGCCGAGCGCGAGATAGACCTCGCCGGCCGCCGGCAAGGCCGGCAGCGAAGCGAAGTCGACGAGGTGGACGGAAAGCTTCGGGTGCCGCGTATCGAGCGGCCGCCGCGCGAGGGCGTGGACCGCTTCGACCGAATCGTCAGCGATGAGCCCGGCGAGGAGCTCGCGCCCCACGAGGCCCGATGCGCCTGCGAGGAGTGCGATACGCGCCGCCATGGGCGAGCATCTTACTGCCCGCGCGAGCGCATCGTCGAGTGCGTCTGTGCGTTCTGCCCGCCGCCGCTGCCGCGCCGGCGATTGCCGCCGCCGCGGCGGTTCGAAGCGCCCATCGCATCGATGCTGGTGCGGGTCGGGTCCGGCTGGCCGCCGGCGTTGCCGCCCATGCGCTTCACGCCCGTCATGTCGCGCCGGCTCGGCAGGTTCGTGCGCAGCGGGTCCACGTTGCGCGGGATGCGCGAGTCGTCGCTGTCGTCGGCGTCGTCGTGCTGCCGATGCGCGGGCGCATGCGCGTCCTGGCGGGTCTTCGCGTGATGGGGGTCCTGGCCGCCGTGGCGCTGCCGAGCGGCGTGATCGGGACGGGGCTGCTGGGCGGGTCGTCTGCGCGCATCGCCTTCGCTGCGGGGCTGCGCATGCGCCTGAGTCTGCGTGCCGTTGCCGCCGCGCCGGTCGCCCTTCGGCGCGGTCTTCCTCGCGGTGGCTTCCTTCTCGGAGTCCTTGCGTTCGCGGATGCGCTGCATCATCTCGCCGCGCGCGGCCTTCGCCGCGGCGTTCATCACCTCGCGCGACGGCATGCGGCCCGCGCCGCCCCAGAGCACCTGGCGGCCCATGGCGATCGGCTCGGCCTGCTCGCCTTCTTCGGGACCGAAGCCCTCGAGCGTGCGCACCGGGATCGACTGCTTCGTGAAGCGTTCGATCTCCTTCATGAAGCCTTCTTCGTCCAGGCACACGAGCGACACGGCCTGGCCTTCGCGGCCCGCGCGGCCGGTGCGGCCGATGCGGTGCACGTAGTCCTCGGGCACGTTCGGGATCTCGTAGTTCACGACGTGCGGCAAGTCGTCGATGTCGATGCCGCGCGCGGCGATGTCGGTCGCGACCAGCGCGCGCAGCTCACCGCTCTTGAAGCCGGCGAGCGCCTGCGTGCGCGCCGTCTGGCTCTTGTTGCCGTGCAATGCAAGCGCCTTGATGCCGGCCTTGTTCAGATGGTCGGCCACGTTGTTCGCGCCGAACTTCGTGCGCGTGAAGACGAGCACCTGCGACCAGTCGTGTTCGCGGATCACGTGGGCGAGCAGTGCCTTTTTCCTGCCGCGGCCCACGGGATGGATCACCTGCGAGATGCGCTGCACGGTCGTGTTGCTCGGCGTCACCTGGATGTGCAGGGGGTCGTGCAGCAGGCCGTTGGCCAGGTCGCGGATTTCGTCGCTGAACGTGGCGGAAAAAAGGAGCGACTGCTTCTGCGCGGGCAGGAGCGCGAGCACCTTCTTCACGTCGTGGATGAAGCCCATGTCGAGCATGCGGTCGGCTTCGTCGAGCACGAGGATCTGTACCGTGGAGAGATCGAGGCGGCCCTGCTGGTTCAGGTCCAGCAGGCGCCCGGGCGTGGCGACAAGGATGTCGACGCCGGACCTCAGGCGTTCGATCTGCGGGTTCATGCCGACACCGCCGAAGATGACGGTGGAGGTGAGCTGCAGGTACTTGCCGTAGGTGCGCACGGACTCTTCGACCTGGGCCGCGAGTTCTCGGGTGGGCGTGAGCACGAGGGCGCGGATGCCGTATCCTCCGAAGCGGTTGCGCGCGCTTCTCGCCATCGTGAGCTTGTGCAGCATCGGCAGCGTGAATGCGGCGGTCTTGCCGGTGCCGGTCTGCGCGCCTCCGAGAAGGTCGCGGCCTTCGAGCACCGCGGGGATGGCCTGAGCCTGGATGGGGGTGGGCGTTTCGTAGCCCTCTTCGCGCACCGCCTTCAGGATGGCCGGTGCCAGTTTCAAATCGTCAAAAGTCATGGAAAAAATACGCGCACTGTCCCCGGCGCAGGGGCATCGGCCGTTTCGGGTGCATGCACCCGTTCCAGTCAAGGCAGATGAGGTCTGATGAAGCGGGAGCCCGCGGCCCGGAAGGCCGCATCGTCCCCAGCGAAGCGCTGAGCTTGCGGGCAACTGGGGTCCACAAGAATCCGCATTGTCGCACAGACCGGCCGCGCGTGGCCCTTCGCTCCGGTTTTCGACGCTCGACCCGCCGATGCGACCTCTGGTCCGGTGGGTCCGCCGTTTCGTTACCGCTACTTACATATCGGCGACAATACGCCGGTGGGGGAATTTTCCGGGAACGGACCGGCGTAGCTGTTTCGATGCACGAGTGGTGCGGCGCAAGGCTGGCGCGCTCGCGGCGAGGTCCGGATAATCGCCCGAAGCAGGAGAGCCATGGCCACGAATTTGTTGAAGCTGCGCATGGGCGTCGCGGACGACCCCACGGCGCTGCAGCCGTCGTTGAACGATTGCCTGGAAGCGATGCTGCAGCAGGCCGAGGTGCTCATGATGGACGTGCTGCGCGGGCTGGAGCTCGCGAGCCTGCCCGCCGGAGCCCAGCGCATCGCGGCGTTTTCCAAGGGCGCGAACAAGGCCGCCATCGACAGCCTGCGCTCGGGCAGCAAGACGGTCTGCAAGACCTACAGGGAAGAACTCACGCGTCTCGTCTACCACGCGGGTGGCAAGGAGCAGCAGCAGACCGAGCTGCTGCGCTTCGAGGACTTGCAGCTCTTCGGCGACGCCGAGCTGGATCAGAGCATCGAGGTGGCGCGCGCGCAGCAGGAGGTGAGCCACGCGGTGGACGACGTGCTGCCCGTGCTCGATTCGCTCGTGAGCACGCTTCTCGGGTGGCGCACGATCCAGCCGGGGCTCAATCCGCTGCGGCCCGAGGTGTTCGTGCGCG
Source organism: Ramlibacter sp. (assembly GCF_035548915.1). GTDB lineage: Bacteria > Pseudomonadota > Gammaproteobacteria > Burkholderiales > Burkholderiaceae_C > Ramlibacter. The sequence continues at coordinate 79,281 of NZ_DASZSE010000051.1, forward strand.
CGCTGCAGGCGACGCTCGCCGCGCACGTGCCGGATGGGCCGGTGCGCGAGGCGCTGATCGCGCCGGCGGCGGGTCTGCTTGGCGTGAACCTGCGAAAGCTCTATCGCGAACTGTCCGAATGGCTCACGTCCACGGGCGTGGAGCCCGCGGTGCCGCTGGGCGGCCGCATCACGAAGGGCGGCGGGGCATCGGGCGCGCCGGTCAACGACACGATGGCCAAGACGCTGCTCACGCTCGACCGGCTGCGCAAGCTTCTCGCGGGTGACTTCGACCAGCCCGGCGGCCGGCCCGACTTCCTGCACACCGTTCCCGCGTCCATCGGCCTCCTGCAGGAGATGAAGGGCGTGGACGCGCTCGTGAAGCGGCTCGAGACGAAGCGGCCGAGACGCGAAGAGCCCGAGCCCGAGACGCTCGAGGAGCGCGAGCAGATCGCCGCCGATGCGCCGCCTCAGCCGCGCATCGGCCAGCAGCTCGGCGAGGAAGTGGTGCGGCTCATGTTCGACAACCTCGGCAGCGACCAGCGGCTGCTCGCTCCGCTCAAACAGGAGCTGAAGGTGATCGAGCCGGCCGTGCAGCGCCTCGCGCAGGACGATTCGCGCTTCTTCAGTGACCGCACGCATCCGGCGAGGCAACTGCTGGACCGCATCACGCAGCGCAGCCTCGCGTTCGCGAGCGAGGACGATCCCGGCTGGCCGCGGTTCATGAAGACGGTGGAAGAAGCCTCGCAGTGGCTCGGCAGCAAGGTGATCGATGCGGACACGTTCGGCGAGCTGCTGGACCAGTTGCAGGATCAATGGTCCGAGCAGGACCAGGCGCTGCGTGCGCGGCGCGAGGAAGCGGCGCGCGCGCTCCTGCACGCCGAGCAGCGCAATCTTCTTGCGCAAAAGCTCGGGGCGGAGTTCGCCGAGCAGCTCGAAGGGCTCGAAGTGGCCGAGTTCGTGGCCGATTTCCTGAAGGGCTCCTGGGCGCAGGTGGTGGCCGAGGCGCAGCTCAGCTGCGCGGACGGCTCGGACGATCCGTACGGCTATCGCGCGCTCGTGGACGACCTGATCTGGAGCGTGCAGAAGAGCACCTCGCAGCGAGGCCGCACGCGGCGGCTCGTGCAGATGATCCCGGGGCTGCTTGCCAAGTTGCGCGACGGCCTGGCGCGCATCGAGTATCCGCCGGAGCTCACGCAGCGTTTCTTCGACAGCCTCATCACCATTCACCGCGCGGCCGTGCAGGAAGGCCGCGACCCCGAGGCGCAGGCCGCGGCCGAGGCGGTCGAGTCCGAGCCGTCGCGCATCGACACCGACGCGGCGGTGGAGGCGATGTGGATGGCGCAGGCCGAGGTGAGCGAATCGGGCTACATGGACGTGGACTCGTACCTTCCGCCCGAGGCGGCGGAGGAGATCGAGCGCGAGGCCGAGCAGGAAGCCGCGCTGGAGCAGCAGATCGAGGATGCGAGGGCGAAATCCGAGGAGGATTCCGCGCCCGCGCCGCTCGAGCCCGTCGGCGCGGCCGAGATGAAGACGGGCACGTGGGTGGAGCTGATCGTCGAGAAGAAGTGGACTCGCATGCAGCTCACGTGGGCGAGCCCGCACGGCACGCTCTTCATGTTCACTTCGATCGCGGGCACGGCGCACTCGATGTCGCGCCGCACGCTGGAGCGGCTGCGCGCCGACGGTTTGATCCGCGTGGTGGCGGACCGCAACGTGGTGGACGAGGCGCTCGACAACGTCGCGAAGGCGGCGTTGCGCAACAGTCTGCAGGGAAAGGGGTAGCCTTCGCGGCAATGACGAGGGCGGGTGGGATAATCCAACGTTTCCCCGCATCCCCACCCATGGCCCAATACGTCTTCACCATGAACCGCGTCGGCAAGATCGTGCCGCCGAAGCGGCAGATCCTGAAGGACATCTCGCTCTCCTTCTTTCCCGGCGCCAAGATCGGCGTGCTCGGCCTGAACGGTTCGGGCAAGTCGACGCTGCTGAAGATCATGGCGGGGATCGACCGCGAGATCGAAGGCGAAGCCATTCCGATGCCCGGCATCAAGATCGGCTACCTGCCGCAGGAGCCGCAGCTCGCGCCCGACGAAACGGTGCGAGAAGCGGTCGAAGGCGGCATGGGCGAAGTGCTCGCGGCGAAGAAGCGCCTGGAGGAGGTCTACGCGGAATACGCGGAGCCCGATGCGGACTTCGACAAGCTGTCGGAAGAGCAAGGCCGGCTCGAAGCGATCATCGCCACCGCTGGCGACGACACCGAGCACCAGCTCGAGATCGCCGCCGACGCGCTGCGCCTGCCGGCGTGGGACGCGGTGATCGGCCAGCTCTCGGGCGGCGAGAAGCGGCGCGTGGCGCTGTGCCGGCTGCTGCTCTCCAAGCCCGACATGCTCCTCCTCGACGAGCCCACCAACCACCTCGACGCCGAGTCGGTGGAATGGCTCGAACAGTTCCTGCTGCGCTTTCCCGGCACCGTGGTGGCCGTCACGCACGACCGCTACTTCCTCGACAACGCCGCCGAGTGGATTCTCGAGCTCGACCGCGGCTACGGCATCCCCTGGAAGGGCAACTACAGTTCGTGGCTGGAGCAGAAGGAAGCCCGTCTCGAGCAGGAGCAGAAGACCGAAGACGCGCACATGAAGGCGATGAAGAAGGAGCTCGAGTGGGCGCGCCAGAACCCGAAGGGGCGCCAGGCGAAGAGCAAGGCGCGCCTCGCGCGGTTCGAGGAACTGTCCTCGATCGAGTATCAGAAGCGCAACGAGACCCAGGAAATCTTCATCCCCGTGGCCGAGCGCCTGGGCAACGAGGTGATCGAGTTCAAGGGCGTGAGCAAGGGCTTCGGCGACCGCCTTCTCATCGACAACCTGAGCTTCAAGGTGCCCGCGGGCGCGATCGTGGGCATCATCGGGCCCAACGGCGCGGGCAAGTCGACGCTCTTCAAGATGATCTCCGGCAAGGACCAGCCCGATTCGGGCGAGGTGCGGCTCGGCGCCACCGTGAAGCTCGCGCTGGTGGACCAGAGCCGCGACGATCTCGGCAACGACAAGACCGTGTGGGAAGACGTCTCCGGCGGCCTGGACATCATCACCGTCGGCAAGTTCCAGATGCCCAGCCGCGCTTATGTGGGCCGCTTCAACTTCTCGGGCGGCGACCAGCAAAAGAAGGTGGGCCTTCTTTCCGGCGGCGAACGCGGGCGGCTGCATCTTGCGAAAACGCTCGCCACGGGCGGCAACGTGCTGCTGCTGGACGAACCCTCGAACGACCTCGACGTGGAAACGCTGCGGGCGCTGGAAGACGCGCTGCTCGAATTCGCGGGCAGCGTGATGGTGATCAGCCACGACCGCTGGTTCCTCGATCGGATCGCCACGCACATCCTCGCCGCGGAAGATGAGAGCCGCTGGACGTTCTTCGACGGCAACTACCAGGAGTACGAAGCCGACAAGCGAAAGCGCCTGGGCGACGAAGGTGCCAGACCGCACCGGGTCCGCTACAAGGCGCTCAAGTAGGGTAGGTTCGCCGCAAGGGCACCCCGCCCAAAGGTGGAGTCATGCCGAGTCGCCTCGAACCCCATCCCGACAGCCGCCCCCACGCCAATTCCCAGCAGGCTCTCTACCGCGCCATCATGAAGGACGCGGCCTCGCAGGGCCGCCTCCTGATCGAGCGCACGATCCACCGTGCCGTGGTGGACATGCCCGCGCTCGCGCAGCAGTCGGGCGACATCGTGGAGCGGGGCCTCCTGAACGAGGCGGCTCGGGTTCTCGCGAAGCACGAAGCGCAGCTTGTCGAGGCGTATCCGCAGGCGCTGCTTGCGGAATTCGCCCACGCGATCGCGGGCGACACGCGCAAGGCGGGCGTGAGCTTCGACTCGCTCGAGCTCATGGGCGACGAGCAGGTGCAGGAAAGCGTGGAGATGATGCGCGCGCAGCAGGCCGTGCTGCGCGCATGCGAAAGCGAGCTGGCCGCGCTCAACGCGCTCGTCTCCGCGGTGCAGGGCCTTGGCACGGTGCAGCCCGGGCTCAACCCGCTGCGCCCCGAAAGCTATGTGAGGGCGCTGCGCCAGGTGGTGCAGCAAAGTCCCGTCTCGGCGAGTGTCCGGCGACGCTGGACCACCCATCTCGCAACGGCGATGGGCCCGGAGCTCGCGGCGTGTTATGGCGAGCTGTCGCAGAAGCTGCGCTCGCAAGGCGTCGTCGACGCGGGCTTCGTCGCGGCGCCCACCGGGGAGCCGACACCCGTCGCGAAGGCCGCGGCCGAAGCGAATACGTCGCTCAACGTCCGTGAACTCAGGCGTCTCCTCTCGGGTGACAGCGTGCCGCCGGGCAGCGATGCCGCATCGTCGAACTTCGCGATGACCATGCCGGCCGCGTTCGAGACACTGCAGGAAATGCGCGAGCTCGACACGGTCGCCGAGCGCCTTCAGCAGCGTCGCGCCGCGGGCGCGGCCCAGTCGCCGGACCAGGCGCTCGCGCAGGAAGTCGTGGCGCTCATGGTCGAAAACATCGCGAGCGACGCTCGCCTGCTCGAGCCCGTGCGCGAGGCCGTGCGCGAGCTGGAGCCGGCGCTCAAGCGCCTCGCCGAGGCCGATCCGCGCTTTTTCAGCGACAAGGCGCATCCCGCGCGCAGGCTGCTGGAAGAGATGACGCAGCGCAGCCTCGCCTGGACCAGCGTCGATGCGCCCGGGTTCGCCGCGTTCCACGAGCCGCTGCGGCAGGCGGTGGACGCGCTCGCGCAAACGCGCCTGAGCGCCGCCGAGCCCTTTGCCTTCGCGCTGCAGACACTGCACGAAGCCTGGGGCGAAGCCGAGAAGCGCGAACGCCGCCAGCGCGAGAAGGCCGTGCGGGCGCTCATGCAGGCCGAACAACGCAACCTCCTGGCCGGGCGCATCGCCGGCGAGCTGAGCCAACGCGCGGACGTGGCGGCCGCGCCGCCCGAGATCGGGCAGTTCCTCGCGGGGCCGTGGTCGCAGGTGATCGCGCAGGCGCGGCTCGCGCCATCGGGTGAAGCCGGCGACGCGCAGGCGTACACCGAGCTCGTCGCGGACCTCGTCTGGAGCGCCCGGCCCGACCTCGCGGGCGCGAATCCGGCCCGGCTCGCGCGCCTCGTGCCGCCGCTCGTGGAGCGGCTCGAGCGAGGCCTGAAGTCGATCGACTATCCGCCCGCGGATGCCCGGCGCTTTCTTGACGTGCTCGCTTCGCTGCACGAGCGCGCGCTCGGGCGCGAGCCGGGCAAGCTCACGCGCGAGGCGCTCGAAGCGCGGCTCGCGGCGCACGCCCCCGCCGATTCCTGGCTGGCGCCGCTCGAAGCGCGCGAATCCGGCTTCATGAAGACGCACACATCGCTGCCGCAGCCGCTCTTCGAGCCCACGCAGCCGCTCGCGGCCGATCCCCCGCCGTCCGCCGATGGACCCGAGCTGCCCGAAGTCGCGCTGCAGCCGGGCGCCTGGGTGGAAATCTTCGAGGGCCGATGGGTGCGCTGGCAGCTCACCTGGGCGAGCCCGCACGGCACGCTATTTCTCTTCACGCATCCCGACGGTCGCCGGCAGTCGATGACGCGCCGCCTCGTGCACAAGCTGCTCGCGGCGGGGTCGCTGAGGCTCGTGTCGTCGCAGGCCGTCGTGGCGGGCGCGCTCGATGCGGTCGCGCAGGCGGCACTTCGCAACAGTGCGGACCTGTAGCGGGGGCGCTCGCGCGGCATCCCGATTGTCCCGCGCCTGCACAGGCACGGCGGCGACGAGTGCTGCGCCCTTCGTCCTACAACCCGCGAGGGGGCGCGCGCGCAACATGCGCACAGAGCGGATTCCTCCTGAGCCGCTCACAGCATTGGAGCCCGATATGAAGATCGCCCTCTTCGTGTGTGCCGCCCTGGTCGCGGCCCCCGTGTTTGCCGATGACCTCGTCGCGAGGAACGGCGATGACAGCGTGCGCCTGAGCGAAGGCAAATGCACGAGCGAGCTCGTGCTCGCGCGGCTCGAGCCGCAGACCCAGACCGAGTACAAGGCGGCCACCGCCGTCGTGGGCGGACAGCAGTTCCAGGCGTGCTGGCACGTGGTCGGAAACTCCGCGCACCTGATGTACGAAGACGGCGACCAGGGCCTGATCCCGCTGGAGGATCTGAAGCCCGAGCTGAGCGCCTGATACCCGCTCACCCCCCTGTTTGGGGACGGTGCCCCGGATGAAGCACAATCCGGGGTTATGCCCAACATCGCAACCGTCCTCAAATCGGAGATCGCCCGGCTGGCGCGCAAGGAAGTCCGGTCGGAAACCGATACCCTCAAGAAATCGTCCGTGCAGTACCGCGCGGACATCGCGGCGCTCAAACGCACCGTGAAGGAACTCGAACGGCGACTGAAGCTGCTGTCGAAGGCGAACGGGCGAGCGAGCGTCCGCGCCGACGACGCCGAGCCCGAACGACGCCTGCGCTTCAGCCCCTCGCGCCTCGCGGCGCAGCGCAAGCGCCTGGGCCTCTCGGCCGCGGACTTCGGCGCGCTGGTCGGAGTCACCGGCCAGTCCATCTACAAGTGGGAGCAAGGCAGCGCCCGTCCGCGCACGGCGCAGCTGCAGGCCATCGCGCAAGTGCGGTCGCTCGGCAAGCGCGAAGCCAACGCGCGCCTGGAGCAGCTGCAAAGGCGCTGACGCGCGGTCACGAACGAGGACGCGGGCGCCCTTCACGCAAATCGCGCGCATTGTGCGCCTCGCGCGCACCGTGCGCCTCCGTGCAGGCTGAAGCCCGCCAACGCTTCACTGCGGCGTCCTACAGGTCGAGGCAGGGCCGGGCTTTTACAGTCGCGGCAGCATGACTCACCCCGCCATCCAACGCGCCGGACACTTCGCACGCCGTCTCGCGGCGGCGGTTCGCCACCATCCATGGCGTACGGTGTTCGCGTTTCCCGCGCTCGCGCTCGCGTACGCACTCGCGCTCTATCCTTTCACGCCGAGCATCGGCGACATCCGCCGGGCCAAGCTCGAACAGCCGACGGTCGTGCTGACCGCGGACGGCAAGGAGCTCGCGGTCTTCAAGCGCGCGAACCGCGACTGGGTGAAGCTGAAGGACATTTCGCCCAACGTCGTGAACGCGCTGCTCGCGACCGAGGATCACCGCTTCTACGCGCACCACGGCTTCGACGCGAAGCGCACGCTGACCGCTCTCATGGCGACCGCGGGCGGCGACCGGCAGGGCGGCTCGACGATCACGCAGCAGCTCGCGCGCAACCTGTACCCCGAGGAAGTGGGCCGCGCGCCGACCATCACCCGCAAGATCAAGGAGCTCATCACCGCCTTCAAGATCGAGGCGGTCTACAGCAAGGACGAGATCCTCGAGACCTACCTCAACACGGTTCCCTTCCTTTACAACGCGTACGGCATCGACGCGGCGGCGCGCACCTATTTCGACAAGAAGGCGGACAAGCTCGATGCCGACGAGGCCGCGACGCTCGTGGGCATGCTGAAGGGCACGAGCTACTACAACCCCGTGCTGAACCCGGAACGCGCGGTGCAGCGGCGCAATACGGTGCTCGCGCAGATGGTGAAGTACGGCAAGCTTCCCGCGGGCAGATTCGAATCGCTCGCGAAGAAGCCGCTTCGGCTCGACTTCGAGCGGCTGCCCGAATTCGCGGGCATGGCGCCGCACCTCGCGCAGAACATCCGGCGCTGGCTCATCGATTGGGCCGACCGCCACGACTACGACATCTATGCGGACGGACTCGTCGTGCGCACGTCGATCGACTCGCGCATGCAGAAGGTGGCCAACGAGGCCGTCGCGCGGCGCGCGCGCGAACTGCAGGGCAAAGTCCCGGTGCAGCTCAACGCGGGACTGCTCGGGACCTTCGTGCGCGAATCGTCCGAATACAAGGCCGACCGCGAAGCCGGCATGAGCGACTCCGAGGCGCTCGCGAAACTCGAAGCCGACAAGCAGTTCATGAAGTCGCTGAAAGAGGACAAGACGCGCCTCGAAGCGAGCTTCCTCGCGATCGATCCCACGAACGGCTACGTGAAGGCCTGGGTCGGCAGCCGCGACTACGAGGACGACAAGTACGACCACGTCGCGCAGGCGCGCCGCCAGCCGGGCTCGACCTTCAAGCCCTTCGTCTACGCCGCCGCATTCGAAGCGGGCGCGCGGCCGACCGACACGTTCATCGACCAGATCACGACGATCCAGGTCGATCGCAACCAGTTCTGGAGCCCCGGCGACATCCACGGCGTGACGAACCAGCCCATGACCTTGCGCGAAGCGCTCGTGAAGTCGAAGAACACGATCACCGCGCAGGTGATGCAGCAAGTGGGCCCCGCGCGCGTCGCGCAGGTCGCGCGGGCCATGGGCGTGCGCCAGAGTCCCCTGGAGCAGGTGCCCTCGCTCGCGCTCGGCACGAGCCCCGTCACGCTGCGCGAAATGGTGAGCGGCTACGCGACGATCGCCAACAACGGCGGCTATATCGAGCCGATCGTGGTGCTCAGCGTGGAAGACCGCAACCACCACGTGCTGGAGGAGTTCCGCCCGAAGCTGCCGGAGCAGTCGATCCCGTCGGAAGTGGCTCAGACGCTCCTGGACGTGATGCGCGGCGTGATCGACGAGGGCACGGGCGTGGGTCTGCGCCCGCGCTTCGGCATTCCCGCGAGCGTGGACCTCGCGGGCAAGACGGGCACGACGCAGAACTACACCGACGGCTGGTTCATCGCGATGCATCCGCAACTCGTGATGGGTGCGTGGATGGGCTTCAACGACGCGCGCATCACGATGCACGACGAGTACTGGGGGCAGGGCGCGCACAACGCGCTCTTCGTGGTCGGGGACTTCCTGCAGCAGTCGCTGAAGAACGGAACGCTCGATGCCAAGGCGGCGTTCCTCGTGCCCAAGGACATGAGCAAGGGAGCGCCCAACGGCGGCGGCAGCATGTGGGACCCGCTCGTGGGCAAAGTGAACGACTGGTGGAACAGCATGTTCCAGAGCTCGGGAAATGACTCGGCAGCCGTCGCGCAGCCGACGCCTGTTCCCGAGCCGCCTCCCGCGCCTCCCATGCCGGCCATGCCACAGGTGCCGAGCGCGCCCATGCCGCCCGAGCAGCAGGCGATGCCGGCTCCCGAGCCACTGCCCGACTCCGGGGCGATGCCGTCGACGCCCGCTCAGCGCGCGGCGACCGTCATCGTCGGCGCTCCCGCGCCGCGCGCGCCCGATGCGACGATTCCCGCTTTGCGAAGCCAGCCCGAAAGCGCGCCGGTGGACGTGCAGGTCGCCGCCCCCAGCGCGCGCGGCCGCATGCCTCAGCCGGCTCTCGGAACGCCGCCTGCCGCGATCGACAAGCTGCCGGGAGTGAGCTCATGGACGCCAGTGCCGTCCGCGAGCATCGTCTCCGCCGCGCCAGGCGCGACGAATTCCACATCGGTGGCCACCGGCTCCGCGCACGCGCGCGCCGAGACGACGCAAACGCGTGATTCCGTCACGCCGCAGGAACATTTGTCCCAAAGCAATTTCTCCGGCGCCGTTAACTCCGATGCCGCGGCGTCTCCGGCCGTCGGAAGCGCGACGGGTTCGGCTTTCGCCAACTCAGCCGGCAGCCAGTAGCTGTCGTTCGTCTGACACGCTGCCTCGGCAGTGTCGCTCCTCATCCACGGGCAAGCGCGGTTATGCGCAGCATTGCGCTGCTGAGCCAGCGGCGTGTCCTGCGATGTAGGACGAGACCTTGTAACGGATCGAACTTTTCCTACGCCGAGCAGGTCTGTCGGGTTCGCTTGAAAACAAGAGGACCCATGACGAACAGGAGATTGAGCATCGCTTCATCCGCCACGGCGCTCGCGCTCGCCGGCTTCGTGGCCACGGGGATACACGGCGCGTCGCTGCCGGCGCTCGCCAAGGCCGACGCGAACCCCGTTTCTTCAGGTCGTGTGCAGCCCGATGCGCCCGCTGGCGATGTGCGGGTGCGTGCGCAATTCACGCAAGAGCTTCCCGTGTTCGGGAACAATCTCACGAACCCTGCATCGCAGCAGATGATCGCCGTGACCGGCACGCAATCGCGCACGGCGCAGCAGGTGACCGACACCGTCCCGCCGCGCGACGCTGCCTACTACAGCCAGCTGCGTTCCCGGCTCAACTGGGTGCCGGTGCGCCTGGGCAACACCGAGCTGAAGACGCCGGACATGCTGTCGCGCCTGATGCTCGTGCAGTCGGCCGCGCGGCGCGCCGGGCTCGCGCAGGTGGGTCTGAGCTTCGCCGACGTCTACGGCATCATCAACGCGGAGACTTCGTGGATTCCGCGCGTGGGAGCGAGCAAGGACGGCACGCCCAATCTCGGCATCGCGCAGTTCGAGCCGGCGACGGCCAAGGCGCTGGGCCTCAGCAATCCGCAGGATCCGGTGGAGTCCGTGCACGTGATGGCGCTGCACCTGAAGGACGCGGCGCTCTGGAGTGCCCGCAAGCTGCAGGGCCTCAAACTGTCGCCTGCCATGTACACGGCGAAACTGCGCGAGGGCCTGTCGGTCTACTACAACCTCTCGTCCAAGGGCCGCTCGCAGTGGAACGGCCTGAACACGGCCAAGCTGCCGATCGAGACGCGGCGCCACATCAGCAACGCCGCGCAGGGCGCGCGCGAAGCGCAGACGCTGGAGGCCGAAGTGCGCGAGATGCGCGCGCAAGGCCGCATGGAAGCGCTCAATTCGCCGGCCTCCGGCTTCCTGAAGACCGGCGGCTGAGCGCGGCCGCAAGACGCGACGGCGCGATCAGCCGCGCTTGCGCACGAAGCACATCTGCCGCCAGAAGTGCATGAAGTCGATGTCGCCCTCGCCGTTGTCCATGTCGCGCAGCGCCGCGTCGGCGAACTGCGCGAAGTGGCTGCGATCGAAAGCCGCGGGGTCCTTGGGGAACGTGAACATCCGCTGGTAGTGCGCATCGTGCGTGCAGCGCAGGTCCTCGATCACGTAGTAACCGCCGGGTTTCACGCGCGGCCAGAGATGCGCGAACGCCTGCACGATGTCCAGGCTCACGTGCGAGCCGTCGTCGATGATCACGTCGAACATGCGCTGCGTGTCGAGCGCGGTCGCATCGGCGATCATGATCTCGATCTGCGGCCAGCCCTTGCAGAGTGACTTGCAGGCGTCGCGGATATCGACTCCGACCACGCGCGAGCGCGAAAAGTATTTCGCCCAGGTCTTCAACGACGAGCCGCAGGCCACGCCGATCTCCATGAGGTCGATCGGCGCGCCGCGCATGCCTTCGAAATACTGCTCGTACACGAGCGTGTAGCGGTGCTTGATGCTGCCCTTGTCGGTCTTGTAATGGTCCGCGATGTCGGTGAGCGTGGCGCTCGCGTAGTCGATGTCGAAGCCGGGCTCGTAGTCGATGGGAGGCGTCGTGTCCAGGGAATAGATGCGGTCCGGCGACGGCTCCCGGGGCGAGCCTGCGATGGTGGCCGCCGTCGGTGCCGGGGGCTCAGAAGGCGGCTGCGGATGCGGAAGCGTTTCGGCCGTCGGGGCCTGCGCGGCGGGCTTGGAGAGCGAGCCCCTCATGTTGCGCAGCATCGTGAGAAGGATGGACATGGACGCGTGCTTCGTCGTTGGCTGCGGCGAGTGTAATGCGGCGGCGCCAGGGCTTCCGCAGGAGAAGCATCGCGAAGGCGCTACGCTCGGGCCTGCATGAAGAAACCACTCGAATTCGCCGTCGTGCTCCTGGAGCGCCTGCGGCCCAGCGATTGGCAACGCACGCTCGCGTGGGCGGCACTCGTGGGGTTCACGGGTGCGCTCGCGACGCTCGGGTTCCGCATCGCGCTCGGCGCGGTGGAAACGCTTCTGTACGGCACCGCGGGCGGTCTCGTCGAAGCGGCCGAGTCGCTCTCGTGGTGGCACCGGCTCGTCGCGCCCGCGGTGGGCGGCCTGCTCGCGGGGCTGGTGCTCGTCGCGCTGCGCCGCCTGCCTCAGCGCACGCCCCATGGCGACTACATGGAAGCCACGGTGCTCGGCCGGGGCGACCTGCCGGTGGCGAGTTCGCTTCTGCGCGCACTGTCTTCCGCGTGCAGCGTCATCGGCGGCGGTGCGATCGGGCGCGAAGGTCCGATGGTGCAGCTCGCCGCGCTGACGGGCTCGGTCGTGGCTCGGTGGCTCGGCATGCCCGTTCCACGGCGGCGACTGCTCGTCGCTTGCGGCGCGGCGGCGGGCCTCGCGACCGCCTACGGCGCGCCGATCGCAGGGGCGCTCTTCATCGCGGAGATCGTGCTGCAATCGCTCGCAACGGAGACGCTCGCCGCACTCCTGATCGCATCCGTGTGCGCGCATGCGACGGTCGCGGCACTCGTCGGCACGCAGCCGCTCTACACCATGCCGCCCGTGTCACCCACGGGGGCCGCGCTCGGGGCATGCGGCGTGCTCGGCTTTCTCGCAGGCGTGTGCGCGCCGGTCTACCTCGGCCTGCTCGATCTGTCGAAGGCGGCATTCGCCGCGTGGCGCGTGCCGCTGCCTCTGAAGCTCGCCGCGGGCGGGCTGGCGGTGGGCCTGCTCTCGCTGCAGGCGCCGCAGGTGTGGGGCAACGGCTTCAGCGTCGTGAACGGCATCCTGCAAGGCCACTGGGTCTGGCAAGGTCTCGTCATCGTCCTCGCACTCAAGCTCGCGGCCGTCGCGGCCACGACGGGGTCGGGCGCGGTCGGCGGCATCTTCACGCCCACGCTCTTCGTCGGCGCGGCGAGCGGCGGACTCTTCGCGCTCGCGGCCGATGCGTTCTGGCCGGGCGCGCTGCCGGTGCCCGCGGGCGCCGCGATCGGCATGGGCGCCTTTCTCGCAGCAAGCACGCACGCGCCGCTCACGTCGATCCTGATGATCTTCGAGATGACGGAGAACTACGGCATCGTCGCACCCCTCATGCTCGCGTGCGTGCTCGCCTTCTCGTTTTCGCGCCTCATCCGGCCCGATTCGATCTACGCGTCGTCGCAGCGTGCGAAGGCCGTGGCCGATCCCCGCGTCGCGACGGCGCGCGACCTCGTGCGCGACGAGAGCATCACCGTCGTGCCCGGCGACAGCATCGAAGCGGTCGAGCAGCGCCTCGTGGAAAGCCGGTGGCGCCACGTCTACGTGGTGGATGCCGGGCGCGTCTTCCTCGGCGCCATCGCCATGCACGATCTCGTGGGATTGCTGAAGGAGGCGCACGACGCTGGCGCGCCCTGGCCGCCCCAGCTGCTGCAGTCCGGCTATCCGCGCCTCGCGATGGACATGCCCTTGTGGGAAGTGCTGCGCGTCTTCGAGGACCATCCCGGCGAGCGTCTGCCCGTGCTCGATGCGGCGGGGCGCCTGGCCGGGCACATCGCGAAGACCGACCTCGTCCTGATGCTGCGCGACCAGGTGGCCGTCGCCTGAGCGGAAGGATGACCGCGGCGGCCCGCCGCGCGGTAAGCTCGCGCCGTCATGAGTCACAACCAGATTCCGGTCGAGGATTGCGGCGAGCCGCTGGTCGACGTCGCGGTCGAGGGTGGCCTGCTGATCGGGCCGCCCCCCGAGACGCCGCTCACCGAGCCGGACTATCGCTGGGTGCGCCGCACGGTCTACGAGAAGCTGCTGCGGGTGCAGGAGAACCTGCCCCGCGGGCTGTCGCTGCGGCTCTACGAGGGGCTTCGCAGCGCGGCCGTGCAGCATCGCCTGTTCGAGGAGGAAAAGGCGCGCGTCGCGATCGCGCATCCGCGCTTCACGCCGCGCCAGGTGCATCTCGAAGCGAGCCTTCTCATCGCACCGCCGGTGCATTTCGACGGCACGCCCAACATCCCGCCGCACAGCACGGGCGGCGCCGTGGACGTGGAGATCGTCGACGAGAGCGGCTCGGTGATCGAGTTCGGGATGGAAGCGAAGGACTGGGTCCGCGTCGATGCGCGTTTCTGCGAGACGCGGCACGAGGACCTCACGCCCGAGGCGAGAGCCAATCGCCTGATGCTGTGCGAGCGGATGGAGGCCGAGGGATTCGTGAACTACGTGCGCGAGTGGTGGCACTACTCGTACGGGGACCGGTATTGGGCCTGGATGAGCGGCGCGCCGAAGGCGATCTACGGACCGGTGTCGCGGCCCTGAATCCGCCGGGATGCCGAGCGGACATCCCGGCGTCGCCTCACTGCGGCTCCAGACCGACCTTCTTCACGAGCGCCGCGTACTTCGCAAGCTCGCGCCTGAACGCCTCTTGCGCTTGCGCCGTCGAGCCCACGCTGATCGTGCTCACCGGCGAAGTGGCGAGGTGGCCCGCTCAGACTTCTCCGCCGAGGGCCGCGCAGAGATTTTCGATGTACTTCTCCACGAGCTTCTCGAATTCGCCGGCCACGACGGGCTCCACGATCACCTTCATGACCGCGGGCAGGGGAACGTCCACCGTCCCGTCGATCTTCAGCACGCACTTGGTGGACTTGCCCTTGTTGTCGGTGATCTTCCAGCTGCCGCCCACGAGCGCGTTGCCCACGCCCTTCACGGGCGCCCACTTCACGGTGCGCTTCGCCTCGTCGCTCACGTACTTGCTCGCGTACACGGTCTGGATGTTCACCTGCTTCGTGCCGACCTTCTGCATTTCCCACTTGTAGACGCCCTCGCCCATGTCGGTGAGCTTGTCGACCTTCGGAAAATGCGAAACCGATTCGGGCACGTCGGCCAGCAGCGCGAAGACCTCTTCGGGCTTCGCCTTCACGTCGAATTCGTAGCCCAGCTCGATGCCGACCGTGATGGCCATGCGCGTCTCCTCGTCGTTGCCGATGCGGGCTATTGTGGCTGGTTTGCCGCTCAGGCGCGAGCCGCGGTCCGGGCCGCGACCCGATCGAGACCGGCGCGCGCCGCCTGCACGAGCGTGTCGATCGCGATCGAGGCACCCGTGGCGGTCATCTCCACGCCGCGCGTGTAGTAGCCGCCGCACACCTGCTGCAGGTGCTTCGCATTCCTGCGCGTTTCGGCGTCGAGCCGCGGGCTCGATTCCTTCAGCGCGGCATCCCACCTTGCCTTCGCGGCATCGCCGAGCCGTTCGCTCGAAAGGCGCCAGGTCTCGATGGCGCGGTGCGCGGTGACGTCGAATCCGTCGACGAGGCGGGTGGCGAGTTCGGTGAAATCGGTGCTCATGAAGACCCTCTGTGTTGCTGGACAGAGCCGATTCTGCGCAGGGGCCCTAGGGCTCGCGACCTAAAGGCCTAGAGCCTGGGCTCTACGTGTGCTCTGCCAGTGCTCTACGTGTGCTCTGCCAGTGCGCCGCGGCGACAATCGCCTAACAGAATCCGGCTTCCCCGGAGCCATGCACGAATTCGCCGTCCGTGGTACCGTGCGGCCCAACAATACGGGAGACAAGTCCTTTCATGAGCAACCTTCCGACCCGACTCGCCAGCCTCGCGCCGGAACGCCTGGCCGGCATGCGCCGCGGCATCGAGAAGGAGAGCCTGCGCGTCGCTGCCGACGGCGCCCTCGCGCTCACGCCGCATCCCGCGGCGCTCGGCTGCGCGCTCACGCACCCGAACATCACCACCGACTACAGCGAGTCGCAGCTGGAGCTCATCACGGGCGTGCACGCGAGCGTCGAGCAGTGCCTGGAAGAGCTCACGAACATCCACCAGTTCACCTACCGCGCGCTCGGCGAGGAGATGCTGTGGGTGAGCAGCATGCCCTGCATCCTGCCGGCCGACGAGAACATCCCGATCGGGCGCTACGGCTCCTCCAACGTGGGGCGCGCGAAGAGCGTCTACCGCATGGGTCTCGCGCACCGCTACGGCCGGCGCATGCAGACGATTTCGGGCATCCACTACAACTGGTCGATCCCGGGCACGAGCGATGCGGATTACTTCGGCCTCATCCGCAACTTCCGCCGCCACGCCTTTTTGCTGCTCTACCTCTTCGGTGCGTCGCCCGCGCTCTGCGGTACGTTCGTCGCGGGGCGCGAGCATGAACTGCGGCCGCTTCGCAACGGCACCATGTACATGCCGCACGGCACGTCGCTGCGCATGGGACGCCTCGGCTACCAGAGCGAAGCGCAAGCGAGCCTCGCGGTGAGCTACAACAGCCTCGAAGGCTACGCCGCGTCGCTCCACGACGCGCTCACGCGGCCGTATCCGCAATACGAAGCGATCGGCATCATGAATCCGGGCGGCGAGTACAACCAGCTCGCCACGAGCCTCCTGCAGATCGAAAACGAGTTCTACGGCACGATCCGGCCCAAGCGCGTGATCCGCCCGGGCGAGCGCCCGCTGCACGCGCTGCGCGAACGCGGCGTCGAATACGTCGAAGTGCGGCTCATGGACCTCGATCCGTTCGTGCCGGTGGGCATCAAGGCGCAGACGATGCGCTTTCTCGACGTCTTCCTGCTGCATTGCCTGCTCTCGGAAAGCCCGCCGGATTCGCCGCAGGAAATCGCCGCGCTCGGGCGCAACCAGCACAAGACGGCGGCCTTCGGCCGCGAGCCGGGGCTCACGCTCGAGCGCGACGGCCGCGACGCGAAGCTCGTCGACTGGGCCTCGGAGATTCTTTCGGACTGTCGGCCGGTGGCCGCGGCGCTCGATGCGGTTCACGGGACCACCGACCATGCCGATACGCTGCGTGCCGCCGAAGCGATGCTCGTCGCGCCCGAGATGCTGCCTTCGGCGCGCGTGCTGGAAGCGATGACGCGTGACCATGACGATTCGTTCGTCGCGTTCGCGCGCGCGCGCTCGGCCGAAACGAAGGCCAAGCTCCTGAAGCTGCCCTATGCGGGCGCGCTGCACGCGAAGATGGAAGCGCTGGCCCGCCAGTCCGTGGCCGAGCAGGCCGCCGTGGAAGCGGCGGACACCGTGCCGTTCGAAGTGTTTCGGCAGCAGTACATCTCGCCCGCTCGGCTGGAGCTCACGCAAGAGGCTGTGACGACGGCACTCGCGGCGGTCTGAGGAGAGGGAGAGGGCCAGGGCCAGGGCCAGGGCCAGAGCCAGACCCAGGGCAGGGCCAATGCGCAAGCCCCCACTGCGCACGCAAGGGGCGGGCCAGCTTACAATGCGCTGTTGCGGGCCCGCCTCGCGAAGCCCCGACTCCCGGAACCTCGCCTGGTCGCCTTGCGAAACGGCACCGTTCCGGTTTCGCCCCAGTCCCGGCCCTCACGGCCGGCCCACCGTCCCCTTTCAACCTGCGCGGCGGCCCCGGGGCCTGCCGCGCGAAGACGCCCGGAGCTGCATGGCCAAGGAAGAACTCATCGAAATGCGCGGCCGCGTGGCCGAAGTGCTGCCCGATTCGCGCTATCGCGTCGTGCTCGACAACGGCCACGAACTCGTGGCCTATACCGGCGGCAAGGTCCGCAAGAACCACATCCGCATCATCGCGGGCGACACCGTGTCGCTGGAACTCTCGCCCTACGATCTCACCAAGGGCCGCATCATGTTCCGCCACCTGCCCGAAAGGAGCGGCCCGCCGCCGACGCGGCCCGCGCATTTCCGCCGCTGAAGTGTCTTTCCCGCCGGTGCGGCCGGCTTGCCTGACGCTGGCCGGCACGGCCCGGCTGGCGCACGGCCGGATGCCGAGCTAAGCTGCGGCCGTTTCCCTCGACCTCCGGAGCGTTGGCCATGGAAGTCCGACCCGCCGCCGTCGCCGGGATGTTCTATCCGGGCGACCCCCAAGCGCTGCGCCGCGCGGTGCAGGGCTATCTGCAAGCCGTCCCACGCCCCCACGAAGGCGCACGGTGGCCCAAGGCGGTGATCGTGCCGCACGCGGGCTACGTGTATTCGGGCTCGACCGCCGCGCAAGCCTTCGCGCAACTCGCGCCCGGCCGAGGCACGATTCGCCGCGTCGTGCTGCTCGGGCCGGTGCACCGCGTTCCCGTGCGCGGCCTCGCCTTGCCCGGCGCGACGGCGTTCGAGACACCGCTCGGCACGATCCCGCTCGATGCCGAAGCCATGCGGCTGGCCGCCCGGCTGCCGCAAGTCGTGCTGAGCCCGGGTGCGCACGCGATGGAGCATTCGCTGGAAGTCCAGCTGCCTTTCCTGCAGGAAGTGCTCGGCGACTTCCTGCTGCTGCCGCTGGCCGTGGGCGACGCGACGCCCGGGGAAGCGGCCGAGGTGCTGGACGAGCTCTGGGGCGCGGACGAGACGGTGATCGTCATCAGCTCGGACCTCTCGCACTACCACTCCTACGCCGAGGCGCGCGGCATCGACGACGCGACCGTGCGCACGATGCTGCGCGGCACGCCGAACCTCCATCACGAGCAGGCCTGCGGCGCGACGCCCGTGAACGGCCTGCTCCTCGCGGCGCCTCGGCATGGCCTGCAGCCGCGCCTGCTGAAGCTGTGCAATTCGGGCGACACGGCGGGCGACAAGTCGCGCGTGGTCGGCTATGCGTCGCTCGCGTTCGATCCGCGCGAAGGCAAGCGCGAGCTGCCGCGCGACGCCGGGGCTGAAGTCCCCGAGGACGCGGGAGCGACGCTGCTGCCGATCGCGCGTTCCGCGATTTCGCAGGCGCTCGGCCGCGCGCACGCCGCCGCCGAGCATGCCGCGTGGCTCGGCCTGCCCGGCGCGACGTTCGTGACGCTCAAGAGTGCGGCGGGCGAGTTGCGCGGCTGCATCGGCAGCCTCGAGGCGCGGCGCACACTTCTTGCCGACGTGAAGCACAACGCCGTGGCCGCGGCGCTGCACGATCATCGCTTCGCGCCGCTGCAGGAAAGCGAGCTCGATGCGATCCGCATCGAGGTGTCGCTGCTTTCTGTGCCGCAACCGATCGCCTTTCGCGACGAGGGCGACGCCATCCGCCAGTTGCGCCGCGGGATCGACGGCATCGTGCTGAACGCGGCCGGCCGCCGCGCGACCTTCCTGCCTCAGGTGTGGGAGCAGATCGCCGAGCCCGCCGAGTTCCTCGAGCACCTGAAGCGCAAGGCCGGGCTTGCACCGCGGTACTGGGACCCCCACATCCGTCTGGAACGCTACACCGTGTCGAAGTGGGTGGAGGTGGAGGAGGCCAGGCAGTGAGCGCATCGAGCTTTCCGGGCCGCTGGTGGCACCGTCTGGACGACGGCCGCATCCAGTGCGACCTGTGCCCGCGCGACTGCAAGCTGCACGAAGGCCAGCGCGGCCACTGCTTCGTGCGCATGCGCGAGGGCGATGCGATGGTGCTCACGACCTACGGGCGTTCGTCGGGCTTTTGCGTGGACCCGATCGAGAAAAAGCCGCTGAACCACTTCTACCCCGGCTCGAGCGTGCTCTCGTTCGGCACCGCGGGCTGCAACCTCGCCTGCAAGTTCTGCCAGAACTGGGACATCAGCAAGGCGCGCGACATGGACCGCCTGATGGACCAGGCGTCGCCCGAGCAGATCGCCCGCGCGGCGCTCGCCTGCGGCAGCAAGAGCGTGGCCTTCACCTACAACGATCCGGTGATCTTCGCCGAGTACGCGATGGACGCGGCCGATGCGTGCCATGCGCACGGCGTGCATTCCGTGGCGGTGACGGCGGGCTACATGCGTCTGGACGCGGCGAAGGCCTTCTACGCGAAGATGGACGCGGCCAACGTCGACCTGAAGGCATTCACCGAGGAGTTCTACTTCCGCCAGACGGGTGCGCACCTGTCGCCGGTGCTCGACACGCTCGCCTTCATTCGTCACGAGACCGATTGCTGGCTGGAGATCACGACGCTGCTCATTCCCGGCCTGAACGACGGCGCCGGCGAGATCGGCGAGCTCAGCCGCTGGATGATGCGCGAACTCGGACCCGAGGTGCCGATCCACTTCACCGCGTTCCATCCCGACTACAAGATGCGCGACATCCCCGCCACGCCCGTCTCGACGCTCGTGCGCGCCCGCGAAATCGCGATCGGCGAAGGTCTGCGCTACGTCTACACGGGCAACGTCCACAACGCGCAAGGCGACACCACCTTCTGCCCCGGCTGCCATGCGGCGCTGATCGAGCGGGACTGGTACCGTATCGAGGGTTACCACCTCACGGCCGGCGGCGCTTGTCCTCATTGCGGCCACGCGGTCGCGGGGCGGTTCGAGGCCAAGGCGGGCAATTTCGGCTCGCGGCGAATTCCGGTGCGCCTCGCGGCCTGAGGGCCATGGGGCCCTTCCCGAGGGGTTCAGACCCCCATCGTCTGCCGCCACACCGGCGCGAGCTTGCGCCACCCCTTCGCGTTCGGATGGATTTCGTTCGCCCAGTCGCCGCTCGAGCCCGTCGCGGCCGTTGCGGGATCGAGGTTCGCGAGCGTCGTGGGCACCTGCACCACGTTCGCGTAGCTCGCCGCCCAGTCCTGCACGACAAGCCCGATCTGCCGGAAGACTTCCTCGGTCACCGCGGGCCAAAGCGATGCCGGAATGCCGTGGTTCGTGTAGGCGCGCGCGAGCCACGACTTCCCGCCGGGATACGCCGGCGCGTTGCGCGCGACGGGCACGCAGTAGCTGTTCAGGTAGATTTTCACGTCGCCCTGCGGGCTGTGGCGCACCGCGTCGACGAGCGTTGCGAAATGCCGGTGGAGGTAGTCGTCGCGCAGCTGCTTCACCGCCGTGGCGTTCACGTGGTCCGCACCCGTCATGCCGGCCCGATGGACGTTCAGCAGGCCTTCTCCCACCGGAGGATCGAGCGCGGCGTCGATGAAGTCGTTGCCGCCCGCGCTCACGAGGATCGCGCGGTAAAGCCGGTTGGACGACACCCATTCGAGGAATTCCCCGTTCACGTGCTCGCCGATGCGCACCATCGTGTCGCCGAAGTGCGAGAGGTTCACGAGCAGCGCGTTGTGCCCGCTCGCATCGAAGCTTTCCTGCAGTGCCCACGGCAGCGACAGCTGCGCCGGGCTGCTGCGATCCATCCAGGAGTCGCCCTCGCACAGCAGCACGAATTCGAAGTTCTCGGGTGCGAGCCCCTGGTCGATCGCTCGTCCCCACTCGTGCCCGTAGACGACCGTGGATGCCATGGCGACTCCTGCGCTGGTTGAGATGCGCTACATTGTGCCGCTTCGGTCAACGTTGGAGCAGTAGTTCATGTCACTGGATTTCAAGGGCCGAGTGGCCATCGTCACCGGCGCGGGCGGTGGGCTCGGACGCGAGCACGCGCTGGCGCTCGCCGCGCGCGGCGCGAAAGTGGTGGTCAACGACCTGGGCGGCGCGGTCGACGGCTCGGGCGGCTCGACCTCTGCCGCGCAGGCGGTCGTGAACGAGATTCGCGCGGCCGGCGGCGAGGCGATCGCCAACGGCGCATCGGTCACGGATTTCGCGGCGGTGGAGGCGATGGTGCGGCAGGCGGTGGACACCTGGGGCCGCGTCGACGTCCTCGTGAACAACGCGGGCATCCTGCGCGACAAGAGCTTCGCGAAGATGGACATGGCCGACTTCCGCCTCGTGATCGACGTGCACGTCATGGGCGCGGTGCACTGCACGAAGGCCGTGTGGGCGCTCATGCAGCAGCAGAAGTACGGCCGCATCGTGATGACGACTTCCTCGACCGGCCTCTACGGCAATTTCGGCCAGAGCAACTACGGCGCGGCGAAGATGGCGCTCGTGGGCCTCATGCAGACGCTTGCGCTCGAAGGCGAGAAGTACGGCATCCGCGTGAACTGCCTCGCGCCGACCGCGGCCACGCGCATGACGCAGGACATCTTTCCGGGCGACATGCTCGACAGGTTCGGACCCGAGGCCGTGGTGCCCGCCATGCTGGTGCTCGCCTCGGACGATGCGCCCACGCGAACGATCCTGTGCGCCGGGGCGGGCACGTTCGAGGCGGCCAACGTCACGCTCACGGCCGGACGCCACATCGGCATCGGGCCGAACGTGCCCGAACGCCTCGCGCTGGAACTCCCGGCCGTGCGCGACCGCGCCGGCGAGACGGTGCCCGGCAGCGGCGCGGCGCAGAGCATGAACGAGATGCAGCTCGCGCGCGCCGCGCGCGGTTGAGCTGCGGCAGGCGGGGCCGGGGCCGTCAGAAGTTCGAGTGCGCGAGCAGGTTCGCGATCAGCCCGGTCGCGATCGCGACGAGCAGGAAGTCGCCCGTGTCCGTTCGCACCCACTGGTAGCCGTATGGCGGCGCATAGAGGCCGGGGTAGGCGCCCCAGTTGTTCACGATGTAGCGCGGCCCGCTGTAGTAGCCGCCCACGCGCCAGCTCGGCCCATACGCGTAGCGCGGGGCGTTGCGGTAGACGTAGTGCGGCGTGTCCCGGTAGACGTAGTGCGGCGCGTACTCGCGGTGGCCGGACCAGCCGTGCTGGTACTGCGCGTGCCCGTTCCAGTCGCGGTGGTGCTGGTTCGAAGGCGCGGTGACGACGGGGCCGCCGCCGCCGTGGCCGCGGTGATCCCATTGGTGCTCGGCACGGCCTGCGTCGCCGTGGTGATGGCGTTCGTGGTCCTGCGCGAGGGCGGCGCCGCTGAAGCTCATCGCGGCGGTCGCGACGGCACAGACGGTGGCAATGGACTTCATCATCCTCATGGTAGGTACTCCTTTATCCGATGGCTTCATGATGATCCCCCCGCATGTCGGCGCGGCGAAGGCTCGGCAAAGCGCGGTGACGAGATGTGTGCGCGGCCTGCGGGAATTTGTCACGAGCCACCGCCTGCTCGCCTCAGAACGGCCCCGGCAAGGTCTTCAGGCCGATCCACGCCGCGCCGATCACCGCATTGACGGGCACGGCGAGCGCGCTCGGCACGTAGAAGCAGGCCGAGAGCCCCGGGGCGTTGAACGTCCATTCGAACAGGTGCCCGAGGCCGTAGAGCAGCAGGCCGCACCAGACCCACCGCCGCATGTAGGTCGGCAGCCACCGGGCCTGCGACTGGTTGTGGCGCCACGCGGCCATCCGTTCGAACATGCTGCCGCGGCTCGCGTCCCTGAACAGCCAGCCGAAGAAGAAATAGCGGTACAGCAAGGTGCGAAAGGCGGTCTCTTGCACGGTAGCCTCAGTGTGAGGATTTTTCGCGCGGGCGACAAGGCGGCATCGTAGGATCGCGGCGCCGCCGGGTGTGCGGCCGATCCTTGTTCAGGGCCGGCGCGGCCGGGTCAGGCCTGGATCACGAGCGCCGCGAGTCCCGCCATCACGAGCGCGAGCCCGAGCCGCTCGGTGGGCGCGAGGTGCTCGCGCATCAGCCGGCGTGAGACGAGGTAGCTGAAGACCACCTCCACCATGCCGATCGCTCGTACGTTGACGGCCGAGGTCAGGGCGAATCCGGCGAACCAGCCGACCGATGCGAGCGCGCCCATCGCCCCGGCGGCGATCGACACGCGCCAGGCCGTGGCGGTCGCGCGCAGCGACTGCGGCGACTTCCACGCGAGCCAGCCGCCCAGGAGCAGCGTCTGCAGCGACTGCCCGAGGAGTACGCCCCAGCCCGAAACGAACCAGGGGGACGCGCCGGGCGACGCGCCGGCCCACTCGAGCGCCGCGCCCCGATAGCCCACCGCGGACAAGGCGAAGCCCGCGCCGGAGGCGAGTCCCCAGGAGGCCGCGAGCCAGCCGCCCTCGGCTCCCGCGGAGGCCACGTGCGTCCTCGGCAGCGAGAGCATCACCACGCCCGCGGTCGCCATCGCGATCGCGAGCACCGCGAGCCAGCCCGGCACTTCGCGCAGCAAGAGCGTGCCGAAGAGCGCGACGAGCAGCACGTCGGTTTTCGAGAAGGCGACGCCCACCACGAAGTTGCGCTGCTTCATGGCCAGCAGCATCGCCGCGGTGGCCACGAGCTGCGCGACCGCGCCGAGCGCGAGCCAGGCGAAGTAGGCGAGCCGAAACGGCGGGAGATCGCCCGGCGCGGGCGAGGCCAGGTGGAGCACGGCCACCCAGGCGAGGGCGAATGGGATGCCGTAGAGAAACCGCGCGAGCGTCGCGCCGAGCGTGCCGGCCCGGGCGATGAGCGAGCGCTGCGCGGCGTTGCGCGCGGTCTGCGCGAGCGCGGCCCACACCACGATCGGGATCCAGGCCCAGGAAGCCGCGAGCACAGCCGCGGGCTGCGTCATGAGCCGACCAGCTTCTCGACGAACGTGCGTCCGTACGGGCTCGTCATCAGCACCAGCGCCACGCCCGGCTGCACGATGTGGCTCTCCTCCGGGTTGAAGCGCCACTGCCCGTTCTCGTGCAGGGCCATCAGCATGTAGTGCGGCGAGCGCGGCAGGAGTTCGGACACGCTGCGCGGCTCGAATCCCGCGGGCACCACCACCTCCTCCACGCGCAGGCCCTCGTCGCTGCGCAGCATCTGGTCCATGAAGTTCACGACGTGGGGTCGCACCATCGCGGAGGCGATGCGCATGCCGCCCGTGAAGTCCGGCGAGACGATCTCGTCGGCGCCCGCGCGGCGCGCCTTGTCGGCGTTGCGCACGTCGTGCAGCCGCGCGACCACGCGCGCCTTCGGGTTCAGGAGTTTCACCGAGAGCGCCACCATCAGGTTGTGGCTGTCGTCGCCCGTGACCGCGAAGACGCCCGCGGCGCGCGCGACGCCCGCCTTGCGAAGCGCCTCGTCGTCGGCCGCGTCGGCGTTCAGGTAGAGCGTGTCGGGGTGCTTTTCTCGCCACGCCTCGATCGCGGCGAGGTTGGATTCGATCACCACGAACGCTCGCCCGGTTTTCACGAGCTCCTCGGCGACGTTGCTGCCCACGCGGCCCATGCCGCACACGATGTAGTGGCCGACGAGCGCGGCGATGTGGCGATCCATGCGTTTCTTCCGAAAGGTTTCGTTCAGGTCGGACTCGATCAGCAGCGCGAGGAAGGTGGAAAAGAGATAGCTCATGGTGGCGATGCCCACCACGGCGATGGCGACGGTGAAGAGCCTGCCGGCCGGCGACGCGCTCAGGTCCACGACTTCCGCGTAGCCGATCGTGGCCACCGTGATGAAGGTCATGTAGAAGCTGTCGACCCACGAGGCATGCGGCCAGCCGATCACGTGGTAGCCGACCGTGCCCGCCGCCAGCACGAGCACGAGCACGGCGCCGCCGCTCACGAGGCCGCGAAAGTGCCGGCTGCGAAAGACCTTGTGCAAGGGGTCCGGTGTGCGTATCGAGTCCATGCTCCTGGCGAAAAATTGTACGTTGGGCCCCGTTGGGAGGCCGGCGCGCGAAGTGCTAAGCTGTCCCGACCGCCAGTACCACGAGACCGCACCATGCCCGGATTGCTCCCCCACGTCGACCCCGAAGGACTGCTCGAGTTCTCCGTCGTCTACACCGATCGCGCCCTCAATCACATGTCGCGCGCCTTCCAGGGCGTGATGCGCGACATCTCCTCGATCCTGAAGGAGGTCTATCGCGGCCACGCGAGCGTGCTGGTCCCCGGCAGCGGCACCTTCGGCATGGAATCGGTCGCGCGCCAGTTCGCCACGGGGCGCGACGTGCTCGTGATCCGCAACGGCTGGTTCAGCTATCGCTGGACGCAAATTTTCGAGATGGGCAACATCCCGAAGTCCTCGACGGTGCTGAAGGCGAGCCGGCAGGGCAGCGCGCCCACGTCGCCCTGGGCGCCGCCGCCGGTGGAAGAGGTCGTGCGCGCCATCCGCGAGACGAAGCCCGCGGTCGTCTTCGCGCCGCACGTCGAAACCGCGAGCGGCATGATCCTTCCGGACGACTACATGAGAAAGGTCGGCGACGCGGTGCACGAGGCGGATGGCCTGTTCGTGCTGGACTGCATCGCCTCCGGCGCCATGTGGGTCGACATGCAGGCGTGCAACGTCGACGTGCTCGTCTCCGCGCCGCAAAAGGGCTGGAGCAGCTCGCCTTGCTGCGCGATGGTGGTGCTGAGCGAACGCGCCCGCCGCGCCATCGACGCGACGACGAGCACGAGCTTCGCGATGGACCTCCGGAAGTGGCTCCAGGTGATGGAAGCCTACGAGGGCGGCGCGCACATGTACCACGCGACGATGCCCACCGATGCGCTCACGCGTCTTTGCGCGACGATGAAGGAAACGCGCGAATACGGCTTCGCGAAAGTGAAGGCCGAGCAGCAGGAGCTTGGCCGAAAGGTGCGAGCGCTCTTCGAAAGCCGGGGGCTTGCGAGCGTGGCCGCCGCGGGCTTCCAGGCGCCGGGCGTCGTCGTGAGTTTCACGAGCGACCCCGAACTCCAGTCCGGGCGCAAGTTCATCGGCGAGGGGCTGCAGACTGCCGCCGGCGTGCCGCTGCAATGCGACGAGGGCCCCGACTTCCGCACGTTCCGCATCGGCCTCTTCGGTCTCGAGAAGTGGCACCACGTCGAGCGCACGGTGGCGCATCTGGAGGCGGCGCTGGATCGCCTGGGCGTCGTGGCCGAAAGCGCCCGCGCGGCGCAGGCGGCCTGAGGAAAACCATGCGCGCGGCCGCGCTCGTCGTGCTCGGCGCGCTCGTCGCCGGGGCGGGTGCAGCGCATGCGGGCGGAGACACGTTCCTCGCGGGCGGCGACGTGCGCTCCGCGCGTCCGATCGAGGGCGACTTCATGGCCTTCGGCGGCCACGTGCTGATCGATGAGCCGGTCCGCGGCGATGCGGCCATCGCCGGCGGTGCCGTCGAAGTGCGCTCTGCGGTCGGCGACGACCTGGCCGCCGCGGGCGGCAACGTGAGCATCGATGCGGCGGTCGCGGGCGACCTCATGGCGGCGGGCGGCAACGTCACGCTGTCGAAGCAGGCCGTGATCGGCAAGAACGCGCGCATCTATGCGGGCGACGTCGTCGTCGACGGCCGCATCGAAGGCGATCTCAAGGGTTCGGCGCGCAAGTTCACCATCAACGGCGAAGTGGGCGGCGACGTGCGCGTGCAGGCCGAGGATGTGGAGCTCGGCCCCGAAGCGAAGATCGGCGGCACGCTCGCCTACACCTCGCGCAACGAACTGAAGAAAGCCGAGGGTGCGGCCATCGGTGGCGGCATCGCGCGCGACGCAGGGTCGCCGCGCAGGACGCTGAGGGAACGCGAGCCCGAATCGCCGCTTGCCTGGCTCGTGCGCAGCGTCGTGGTCTACCTGGGCCTGCTCGCCTGCGCGGCGCTTTTCATGGTGCTGTTCCCCGCGTTCGCCCTGCGGGCGGCGCAACGGGTTCGCGCGTCGCCCTGGCTCGCTCTGGCGGTCGGCGTGGCGGTGCTCCTCGCGGTGCCGGTCGCGGCGGTGCTGATGATGATCACGATCCTCGGCATCCCGCTCGCGCTCGTCACGCTGGCGGCCTATCCGGTGCTCCTCCTCGCGGGTTTCGTGCTGGGCGTGGTGTTTCTCGCGCGGCTCCTCGCGCGCGCGGTGCGCCACGAGGATGTCGAGGGCTATTCGCAGGTCATGGGCTACGTGGCGGTGGCGCTCGTGGGCGTCGTGCTGCTGCATCTGGTGCCCTTCGCGGGCGGCTTGTTGATCGCTCTGATGAGCCTCGCGGGTCTGGGTGCGCTGCTTCTCGAGCTGTTCAGCCGCTGGGGGCTCGCGCGCAAGGCGGTCTGACCGATCCGGGGGCGTGACCGGCAGACCGGCAGACCGGCAAACCGTCATCCCGGCAGACTGTCATCCCGGCAGATCGTCATCCCCGCGAAGGCGGGGATCCAGGGTGTTCCCAGTGGCGGGTGCGCACAGGCGTAGCATGCAAGCATGAGCACGCCCGCACGCACTTCACCACCCACTCCACCGCGCATCGCGCCGCTGCCCGCGCCGCGGCCCGAAGAGACCGAGTCGATCCTCGCCGCCCTCATGCCGCCGGGCATGGAGCCGCTCAAGCTCTTCACCACGCTCGCCCACCACCCCGAAGTGCTGAAGCTGCTGCGCGCGATGGGCAACCTCGTGTTCAAGTCGGGGCTGCTCGATGCGAGCCAGCGGGAAATCGTGATCCAGCGGGTCTGCGCGCGCAAGGGCGCCGAGTACGAATGGGGCGTGCACGCGAAGCTCTTCGGCGCGAAATTCAATCTCGCGGGCGAGCGGCTGCACTCGCTCACCTTCGACGACAAGCCGGGGGAGCTCTTCAGCACGCAGGAGCAGGTGTTGATCGCGGCCGTCGACGAGCTCTGTTCGGCAAGCGCCGAGATCGGCGACGCGAACTTCGAGCGCATGCGTTCGGCCGGCTTCAGCGACGCGCAGATCCTCGAAGTGGCCGCGGTCGCGGGCCTCTACCACGTGATCGCCTTCCTCGTGCGAACGAGCCGCGTCGAAAACGAAACCTTCGCGATGACCTTCGACGCGCTGCGGCGCGCGGGCGGCTGAGGCCTACTCGATCCGCATGCCCGCCTTCTTCGCGACCTCCCGCCACCGCTCGGTCTGCGACGAAAGAAACGCGGCGAATTCCGCCGGGGGCATGGGCGCGACCGCGATGCCGATTGCGTCGGTCCGCTCGGCGACCTGCGGATTGGCGAGGGCGGTCGCGACGTCCGCCGCGATGTGCTGGGCGACGGTGCCGTCGGTGCCGCCGGGCGCCACGAGGCCGAAGAAACTCTCCACGAACAGGCCCGGGAATGTCTCGGCCAGGGTGGGCACCTGCGGGAGGTAGCGGCTGCGCTGGCGCCCACTGGTGGCGAGCGGCACGAGGCGGCCCGCCTTCACGTGGGGCATGCTCGAGAAGACCGGCTCCACGAGGAATTCGATGCGTCCCGCGGCAAGCTCGATGAAAGCGGGGCCCGAGCCTTTGAACGGCACGTGCAGCAGCTCGAGCCCGGCGCGCTGCTTGAGCATCTCCAGCGCGAAGTGCATCGAACTGCCGGCTCCTGCGGTCGCGCAGCTGTACTTGCCCGGGTTGGCCTTCACGCGGGCGAGCGCGTCCGCGAGACGGTCGGCGCCGAATGCCGGCGATGCAGAGAGCAGCAGATCGGACGTGCCGATGCGCGTGAGCGGCACGAAGTCCCGTTCCGGGTCGAACGGCAACGAACGGATCGCGGGGTTGATCACGTGCGGCGTGGCGATCATGCCGATCGTGAGGCCGTCGGGTCGCGACTTCGCGACGAAGTTCGTGCCGAGCACGGTCCCCGCGCCGGGGTGATAGTCGACGATCACGTTGGCCGGACTCCAGAGCGGCGCGAGCGCAGACGCGAGCAGCCTCGCGATGATGTCCATCGCCCCGCCGGGATCGTTGGGCACGACGAGCCGCACCGGCGCGCCGGGCTGGAAACGCCCCGTCTGGGCGACGTTGCCCTGCGCGAGGGCCGGAGCGCACGCCGCGCCGCCGAGGAATGACAGAAAATCCCTTCGAAACATGCATGGCTCCAAATGAATCGAACCGAGTCCGTTGCCGGACATCCTAACGCCGAGATGCGAATCCACGCCGAACTCACCGCGGACCTCAATGGTTTCCAGCGCGGCGCGGTCCTCCATGCCCTTGCCGCGCTCGACGTCGTCGGCCTGATCCGTGATGGCGCCGACACCTGCGAGCGCGCGTGCGAGCGCCTGGGCGCCGATGCCTCGGCGCTCGCGCGGCTGCTGGACGCAGCCGTGCGCTTCGGCCTCCTCGCGCGTGAAGACGATGCGACCTATCGCGTCACCGAGCGGGGCGCGTTGCTGGACCCGGCGCATCCGATGTCGGTCCATCCCTACGCGCGCCTGAGCGTCGAGCAGTACTGGCCGGCGTGGGCGCGCATCGCCGAGGCCGTGCGCACGGGCGAAACAGCGTTCGACAAGGTCTTCGGCTGTACGCCCTGGGAATACCGCCGCGATCGTCCGGAGCAAGGCGCGATCTTCGACACATGGCAAGGCGGCGAATCGCGCAAGGTGCTCGGGCAGATCATGCAACGGCTCGATCTGTCGATGCATCGCACGGTGGCGGACATCGCAGGCGGCAGCGGCGCCCTGGTGGAAGCCTGCCTCGAGCGCTGGCCGCACCTGCGAGCCACGCTCTTCGAGCAGCCGCACACGCTCGCCGCGAGGCAGCATCGTTTCGGCGAGCGGCTGCAGCTCGTGGCGGGCGACTTCTTCCGCGAGGTGCCGGTGGCCGCCGACTGTCTGCTGCTCAAGAGCGTGCTGCACGACTGGGGCGACGCCGAGGCCGTGGCGATCCTTTCGAACTGCCGCCGTGCGATGCGCGACGACACGCGGCTCGTGATCGTCGAGCGCGTGCTGTGCGAAGGCGTGAGCGACGGCGCGTACATGATCGACCTGCACATGCTCCTCGTCACGGGAGGCCGCGAACGCACGCTCGCACAATACGCGGCGCTCGCGCGTCGCGCGGGCATCGAAGTGGCCGGCATGACGCGCACCGCGGGGGATTTCAGCCTCGTCGAATGTCGCGCGGCAAGCTAAGGAGCAGTTCGGAATGACAGCCAATCTCTACGAGTGGTGCATGGCTCGCGGCGGCGAAGGCGGCGAAGCCGGCGAAGGCGCGACGGCGGTGCGCTGGCAAGGGGGCGTGCTGAGCTACGCCGAGCTCGACGCGCTCGTGAACCGGCGCGCGGCGACCTTGCGCGAGAGCGGCATCGACAGCCAGGCGATCGCCGCGCTGCGCTTCGTTTCCCAGTTCGAGCTCGCGCTCACCGCGCTGGCGCTCATGAAGGAATGCGTGCCCTTCATCGCGATCCCGCGATCGCAGACGGCGCAGCTGGCGTCGCAATGGATCGGCGAGGCGCGCGCGACGATCCTGTTGACCGACAACCCGGGCAGGCGCCTCGATGCGACGGCATCGCTTCTCGTCGGTTGCGATTCGGATCGCGAAGCCGCCTCGCCGCGCTCGGCGGCGCCGCGCGGCGACGGGCTTGCGATGATCATCGGCGGCAGCGGCTCGACCGGGCGCAGCAAGCTCATTCCCATCACGTGCGAGCAGATGGAAAACCGCGTGCTCGACACCATCGAGACCCTGGGCCTCACCGCGCGCGACGTGAGCCTGGGGCTCGTCCACCTAGAATTCGCCTCGGCGATGCACCGGTTCCTCTCCGTGCTGAAAAGCGGCGGCTCGACGATCCTTGGCGACTTTCCGATTGCCGAGGCGATCGACCGCGCCGGGCGCGAGGGCGTGACCGTGATCAGCTCCACGGCCGTCCATGCGGACATGCTGCTCGCGCAGGCGGGAAGTGCCAGGCAGCCCGTGTTGCCGCGCTTGCGCATGATGACCATCGCGGGATCGACCATCTCCGAGCCGCTCCGGCGGCGCGTGATGGAGGCGATCACACCCAACCTGTGGGTGGGCTACGGCACCAATGAATGCTGGTATGCCACCGCGGCCACGCCGGAGATGATCCGCACGACGCCCGGGACGGTCGGCGTCGCCTCCAGCCGCTCCGAGGTGCGGCTGGTGAGCGACTCCGGCGAACCGGTCGCGGCGGGCGAGGTGGGGCTCATCGAGATTCGCGGCCGCTCGGTCGTGTCGGGCTATTGGGACCCGGGCCTGCCCGAGAACGGCGCGTTCAGGGACGGCTGGTTCCGGCCGGGCGACCTCGGGCGCGCGACGGCCGACGGGCAGATCGTCTTTTGCGGCCGGTCCGACAACATGATGATCTTCAACGGCGTGAACATCTACCCGGTGGAAATCGAGAACTGCCTGCTCGCCTTTCCGGGCATCGCCGAAGCCGTGGCTTTTCCGTCCGGCGACCCCGTCCACCAGGACGTGCCGGTATGTGCCGTGGTGTTCGAGGAGGGCGTGCAGCCGGACGTGAAAGCGCTCGCGCAGTTCGCCCGGAAGCAGCTGGGGTTTCGCGCTCCGCGCGCCGTGTACCTCTTCCCCAGGCTGCCGAGGACGACGCTCGGCAAGGTCTCGGTGCCCGAAGTGATCCGGATCACGGCGAAGGTGGCGCTGCGGAAGGTCTGAGGCGCCTCACTCTTCATCTTCATCTTCATCTTTCTCTTCGGGCGGCGACGATCCTGTCGATTTCGGGGGAATCATCCGTCATAGTTTCGCCGGGCCGTGCGGCCTCGCATCTTTTCGCAAACCTCAGCCAAGGAGAAAATTCCATGCCCATGCTCGACAGCTATCTCTTCTTCGACGGCAACTGCGCCGAAGCCATGCGCTTCTACCAGGGCGTGATCGGCGGTGAACTGCAGCCGATGATGAAGTACGGCGATTCGCCCGACCCCAAGCAGTGTCCCGCCGGCTCGGCCGATCGCATCATGCACACGAGCCTCACGGTGGATGGCCGCAACCTCATGGCGTCGGACACGCCCGCGGGGCAGGGCAAGCCGATGCAGGGCTTTTCGCTGTCGCTGTACTACGCGAGCCCCGAAGAGGCGAAGCAGAAGTTCGCGGCGCTCGCCGAGGGCGGCACGGTCGTCCTGCCGATCGGCCCGACCTTCTGGGCGAAGGCGTTCGGAATGCTCACCGACCGGTTCGGCACCCCGTGGATGGTGAGCGGCGGCGGGATGGAGCAGGGCGCGGACTAACTAGCCGAGGAGTTCCTGGGGCCGCGTCGTCTCGGCGATGTAAGCTTCATGATCTGTTCAAGCCAAGGGAGCGAGCCATGCCTGCCGATATTTCCAGGGAGACACCGCCGGTCTTCTCGGGCACCAAGTTCCACTTCGAAGCCGAGTGGGGCGCGGTCATGCTGACCTTTCAGGAGGTGTCGGGCCTCGACGTGCGCACGCCCGGCCTGAAGCTCGGTGACTTCGCGGCCGATGCGCCAACGGCTGGGGAAGCGCCGGACCACGTCGTCATCAAGCGGGGAACGTTCGAGCGCGGCGACGACGCGCCTCCGCAGCTTTCGGCCGCCGACGCGGCCGAGCCATTGACGATCCGCATGAAGGACGATCTGGGCAACACGATGATGACGTGGACGGTCGCATCGGCGCGCCCCGTCACGATCGTCGGCGCTGAAGCGGCGTCCGAGGGAAAGAGGGTGGCCTTCGAGACGATCGGGTTCTCGCACGGCGGGGTGAAGACCGGCGCTTCCTGACGCGGCCTCCGTCGGTTCGCGCCGGGTCGCGCCGGGTTCGCGCCGGGTTCGCGTGCCCGGCGACCCTCGGTTAAGCTCCATCTCCCCCTGTTGGCGAGTTGGAGGCGACACCATGAACCTGCTTCGAACGGCAGCGCGCGCGCTGGCGCTCTTCACCCTGGCCGCGACACTTGCCGCGCCCGCCGATGCGCGTACGCTCGAAGAGATACGCAAGGACGGCAGGATCGTCATCGCGACCGAAGGCGCGTTCGCGCCGTTCAACTTCTTCGAGGGCAAGCAGCTCACGGGGTTCGAAATCGACGTCGCGAATGCGATCGCGGCGAAGATGGGCGTGAAGCCCGAGTGGAAGGCCATCGGCTTCGACGCACTGCTCGCCGGCCTGCAGCAGGGCCGCTGGGACATGGTGATCGCATCGCACGGCATCACGGAGGAACGCGCGAAGGCCGTCACGTTCGCCGATCCGCACTACTGCTCCGGCGGCGTGATCGTGGCGAAGGACTCGCGCATCCGCGGCGCGGGGGATCTCGCGGGCAGGAAAGTCGCGGTGCAGACGGGCACGACCTATCTGGACAACGTGAAGAAGATCGCGGGCGTGGCGGAGGTGAAGAACTTCCCGCAGGATGCCGATGCGCGCAACGCGCTTGCCACCGGGCGCGTCGACGCATGGGTCACCGACCGTTTCGTCGCGAAGCAGGCGCTCGCCGCGCACCCGGGCGCGGGCATGAAGATGGGCGACTTCCTCTTCGTGGAGCGCATCGCGTCGGCGGTGGCCAAGGGCAACCAGCCGCTCGTCGCGGAAATCGACCGCGCGCTCGCGGCGATCATGGCCGACGGCACATACGCCGCGATCTCGAAGAAGTGGTTCCACGAGGACGTGCGGTGCAAGTGATCGCGCGGTCGCGCGGCACGGCCGGCATGCTGGCCAGCGCGGCGGGGATGGTGCTCATCCTGTGGCTGATCGCGATTCCTCTATCCTGGGCGCCGGAGCCGATCGGCGGCAACGCGCAACTCTTCGCGGAGGGAACGCGCGTCACGGTCTTGCTCACGCTCGTGTCCGGCGCGGCGGGCCTTCTGCTCGGGCTTTTTGCCGCGCTCGGGCGGCTGTCGGGCGTGGCCGCGTTGCGCTGGGCGGCCGGCGCCTACCTCTGGATCATCCGCGGCACGCCCCTCATCGTGCAGGTGCTCTTCGTGTTCTTCGCGTTGCCCTCGCTCGTGCCCGCGCTTCAGTTGAGCGATTTCGCATCGGCCTGCGTGGCGCTTTCGCTGAACGTGGGCGCGTACAACGCGGAGGCGATCCGCGCGGGGCTGATGGCGGTGCCGCGCGGCCAGACGCTTGCCGCGCAGTCGCTCGGCATGAATCGCCGGCACGCGTTCGCGGGCGTCGTGCTGCCGCAGGCGACGCGGATCGCGCTGCCGCCGCTCGTGAACAACGTCGTGGCGCTTTTGAAGGATTCGTCGCTGGCGTATGCGATCGGCGTGGTCGAACTCACCAATGTCGGCAACCGCATCCAGGCGGCGACCTTCCAGCCGCTTGCGACGCTCACGACCACGGCGGTGATCTATCTCGCGCTGACGACGGTGACGACGCGGTTTTCGGATGCGCTGGAGCGGCGCTATGCGCTGGCCTAGACAGCCTGCCGAATCGCGCCAAAGACGCCATTATTCTGGCGAAAACACGGAGATATCGCTAGAATAATTTCATGGCCCAGCGCTCCTCCCCCCTGCTGCCCGCGACCGAGCGGCGACTGCACGACCTGGGCGAGCGCATCCGGCTGGCGCGCTTGAGGCGCAGGCTCACCGCGCGCCACGTGGCAGAGCGCGCCGGGATGTCGCCGATGACGCTTCGCGGCATCGAGCGCGGCGGACCGGGTGTCACGATCGGTGCCTATGCGGCGGTGCTGCAGGTACTCGGGCTCGAGGCGGATATCGACCATCTGGCGACACAGGACGCGATCGGCCGGGACTTGCAGGACAGCCGGCTGCGGCAGTCGCCTGCGCGCGCGCCGGCACCTCCAGCCGCGGTGCAGAAGTCGAAGATCGTGCCTTCGCGGCAAGCGCCTTCGTCGCCTCCACCCACTCTCGAGCCTGCCGTCGCGGCATCGGCCGCATCGCGACGCAAGGCGAGTGCGAGCGGCGTGAGTGCGCAGGACCTTGCGAAGCTGATCGTCCCTGCGCCCGCGCCGTCGCCTGCAAGCGCCGGCCGGCGTGGGCGAAGGAAGACCTGACGTGCCGCGGCGCATGTTCGTCTACGCCGACTGGCAAGGGTTGGCGGGCCCTCGCCGCCTGGGCACGCTTCACGCCCGGACAGGAAGCGCGCGCGAACTGTTCGAGTTCGAATTCGCGAAGGATGCGCTCGAGGATGCGTCGCTCACCGGTGTCCAGCTGGACCCGCGGATCGGTGCTTTCGAAGGTCCGCAGCACGCAACCAGGGGTGCTGCGAACTTCGGCGTGTTCGCCGATGCCAGCCCCGATCGCTGGGGGCGCCTGCTCATGCAGAGGCGGCTGGATCGGCTGAAGCGCGCGGGCAGCGTCGAGCGCAGCTATCGCCTTCAGGAGTCGGACTACCTGCTCGGTGTGCACGATGCGTTTCGCGCGGGTGCCCTGCGGTTTCGCCTGCAGGAGGAGGGCCCCTTCCTCGATAACCAGCACGGCGTCGCCGCGCCGCCTTTTGTCCGTCTGCGGGAGCTGGAAGCGGCCAGCCAGGCCCTGGAGGACGAATCCCTGACGGGCCGGGAACCCGGCATCGACGAATGGCTGAGGATGCTCGTGGCGCCAGGCGGCTCGCTCGGCGGCGCACGTCCGAAGGCGAGCGTGGCGGACGAGCACAACAACCTCTGGATCGCCAAGTTTCCGAGCATTCGGGACTCGCATGACGTGGGTGCATGGGAACTGGTCGTGCATTCGCTGGCCGTCGCATGCGGCCTCGCGGTGTCGCCCGCCAGGGCGCAGAGGTTCGGCAGCGATCGACATACCTTCATGGTGCGGCGGTTCGATCGCACATCGGCCGGAGCACGACTGCACTTCGCGTCGGCGATGACGCTGACGGATCACCAGGACGGCGACGATGCTTCCAGCGGCGCGAGCTACCTCGAAATCGCGAGAGTCCTCATCCGGTACGGTGCGCAGACGGCCGTTGACCTGAAGGAACTCTGGTCGCGCATCGTCTTCAACATGCTCGTATCCAACACGGACGATCACCTGCGCAATCACGGCTTCCTGCTCGTGCCCGGCAAGGGGTGGCGCCTGTCGCAGGCTTACGACATGAATCCCTCGCCCGAAGGCGGCGGGCTGCGCCTGAACGTGAGCGAGTCGGATAACGCGCGCGACGTGGAACTCGCGCGAGACGTCGCCGGATATTTTCGGGTGAAGCCTCGTGATGCGGCCGCGATCATCGAGCGTTTTCGTGCCGTCGTCGCGAAATGGCGCGTGCTCGCGGGCAGGCTCGGTGTTTCGCAAAGAGAGCAGGAGTGGATGGCCCCGGCGTTCGAGTTGGCGCAGGCGCCGTAGCCGGCCGCAGCCGGCTCTCGCCTCACGGCTTCACGAACTTCAGCACGAATTCATCCTTGGGCATCGGCGGCACGGGCGTGTTCCTGTCGCGCGGATCGTTCGGGTTGCGCATGAAGTTGCCGACCTCGGCGAGCCGGAAGCCCGCCGCTTCCACTTCACTGCGAACGAAAGCCTCTTCCACCCGATGCAGCGTGCCCGCCTCGGAGATGCCCGTGCCCGGCCGCCCCGAATGATCGGCGATCACGTACACGCCGCCCGGCTTGAGCGCGCGAAAGACTGCCGCATTCAACTTCGCGCGATCGACACCCATATGGCCGAAATCGTGATAGTTGAACATCAGCGTGACGAGATCGAGATGGCCGATGGCTTCGGGCGGCGCGGGGTCCTCGAAAGGACGTGACACCACGGCCAGGTGAGCAAGCGCGGGATTGCGCGTGCGCTCCGCGAGCGTGGGCAAGGGCGGCGGCGTGCCGGCAGGCAGCGGGGCGGCCTGGCCTTCCGGCTGCGCGGGCGGCGTCGCATTCTCGCGACGGGGTGCATTCTGCGCGTAGACCTTGCCGGTCGGGCCGACGGCGCGAGCGAGGAGCTCCGACGTATAGCCGCGCGCCGCGCTCACATCGAGCACCGTCATGCCCGGCCGCACGCGGATGAACGCGAGCATTTCGGCGGGGTGGCGCCGGATGTCGTTGAAGCGGTCGCCGGCGGAGCGGTCCGGCGCGGACAGCACGGCGCCGATGCGGTCCGCCGTGAGGCCATCCGTGGAGGCGCAGCCGGCGAGCGCGGCGAGCAGCGTGGCGAGACAGGTGAGACAGGCGAGCGAGGCAGGCAGGCGCGTGATCTTCATGGCTTGCGCACTATGCACTCCCGTTCCACCCAAGGCAAGCGGGCGCCCAAATTGCGAGGGGTCCGGATAAAGACTATATTCGGTCATGCGTTACTCGACCCAGGTCAAGCCCATCAGCTACGTCAAGGCGAATGCCGCTCAGGTGATCCAGCAGCTCGCGCAAACCCGGCAGCCGTTGCTCATCACCCAGAACGGCCAGGCGGCCGCCGTCATGCAGGATCTGGCCTCGTACGAGACCGACCAGGAGGCACTCTCTCTGCTGAAGATCATTGCACTGGGCAGGCGCCAGGTCGAGCAAGGCAGGGTCTACACGGTGAAGCAGGCGCTCGCGGCAGTCCGCGGCCGGCGAAAGAAGTGACGCGCCGCTGCCGCGTGATCCTCACGGAAGATGCGGCGCGCGACCTGGATGAAATCTTCGAGTACGTCGCCTTTCACGACGCACCGCAAAAGGCGGAGTATGTGCTGGATCGTATCGGGCGAACGATCGAAAGCCTTGCCACTCTTCCGGAGCCCCATCCCTGTACAAAGGAACTCCTTGCGATCGGCATTCGCGAGTTCCGGGAAACGTACTTCAAGCCATACCGGATCGTGTACGGGATCGACCGCAACGATGTGACGGTCTACCTCATCGCGGACGGCCGGCGAGACATGCACTCTCTGCTGCAAAAGCGACTGCTGCGGCCCTGAGGGCACTGAACGGTCCGAGCACCAACCGCGAACTTCGCGTATCGTCCCGCCCCATGCAGGACAACATCATCCTCACCATCGAAGGCGTCTCCAAGCGCTACGCCTCGGGCTTGCAGGCGCTGCACCAGGTCGACCTGGGCATTCGCCGCGGCGAGATATTCGCGCTGCTCGGCCCCAACGGCGCGGGCAAGACGACGCTCATCAGCATCGTGTGCGGCATCGTCACCGCGACCTCGGGACGCATCGCCGTCGACGGCCACGACATCGTGCGCGACTGGCGGCGCGCGCGCTCGATGATCGGCCTCGTGCCGCAGGAACTCACGACCGACGCCTTCGAGACGGTGTGGAATGCCTGCGCATTCAGCCGGGGCCTCTTCGGCAAGGCGAAGAATCCGGCGCACATCGAGAAGGTGCTGCGCGCGCTCACCCTCTGGGAGAAGAAGGACAACCAGATTCGCATGCTCTCGGGCGGCATGAAGCGGCGCCTCCTGATCGCGAAGGCCCTGGCGCACGAGCCCAGCGTGCTCTTTCTCGACGAGCCCACGGCTGGAGTCGATGTGACGCTGCGCCAGGAAATGTGGCAGCTCGTGAGGAGCCTGCGCGACACCGGCGTCACCATCATCCTCACCACGCATTACATCGACGAGGCCGAGGAGATGGCCGATCGCGTCGGCGTCATCGACAAGGGGCGGCTCGTGCTCGTGGAAGACAAGGTGACGCTCATGCGCAAGCTCGGCAAGAAGCAGCTCACGCTGCAGCTCGCGCACGCGCTGTCCGCCGTGCCGGCGGCGCTCGCGGCGCGCGGCATGCAGCTCGCCCCCGGCGGGCAGGCACTCGTGTACACCTACGACGCGCAGGACGAACACCCCGGCATCGCCGAGCTGCTGGAGGAGCTCGACCGCGCGGGCATCGCCTTCAAGGATCTGCAGACGAGCCAGAGCTCGCTGGAAGACATCTTCGTGGGGCTTCTGAAGGCCGAGGAGGAGCGCGCATGAACATCCCCGGCATCCGCGCGATCTACACGTTCGAGATGGCGCGCACCTTCCGCACGCTTTTGCAGAGCATCGTCTCGCCCGTGGTGAGCACCGCGCTCTACTTCGTGGTGTTCGGCTCCGCGATCGGCTCGCGCATTCCCGAGGTGGGCGGCGTGAGCTACGGCGCTTTCATCGTGCCCGGGCTCATCATGCTGTCGCTGCTCACGCAAAGCGTCACCAACGCGTCGTTCGGCATCTACTTTCCGAAGTTCACGGGAACGATCTACGAGCTGCTCTCCGCACCGGTGTCTCCGCTGGAAGTGGTGGTGAGCTACGTGGGCGCGGCGGCGACCAAGAGCGTCATGCTCGGGCTCATCATCCTCGCGACGGCCGCCGCGTTCGTGCCGCTCAAGATTCTGCACCCGGGCTTCATGCTGCTCTTCCTGGTGCTCACGGCGGTGACTTTCAGCATGCTCGGCTTCATCATCGGCATCTGGGCCGACGGATTCGAGAAGCTGCAGTTCATCCCCACGCTCATCATCACGCCGCTTACCTTCCTGGGCGGCAGCTTCTATTCCATCGACATGCTGCCTTCGTTCTGGCAGAAAGTGACGCTCTTCAATCCGGTGGTGTACCTGGTGAGCGGCTTCCGGTGGAGCTTCTACGGGCATTCGGACGTGGGCGTGGCATTGAGCCTCGCGATGACGTCGGTGTTCCTCCTCGTCTTCGTGGGCACCGTCGTGTGGATTTTCAGGACGGGGTACCGGCTGAAGAATTGAAGCGCGGGCGGCGAAACGCCCTTCGATTCCCCACCGTAGCGCCGCTGCCGCCGAACTGTGCCTGTGCCTGCGGCCAAGCTGGCGGGGGACCCGCAGGCGCTGCATACTCGATCGTCAAGCTCCTCAAGTTGGAGGAAGCGCGTGCACGGACATCGAACTAGGATTCGCCCACGTCCTCGGGAATCTGAAACGGATTGCGGGCTCGGACCGCACCAGACCTCTTGGCATTCGGAGAGTTCACATGCTTCGCTTTTCCGCCAGAGGCTGTCTGTACCTTCTGACTTGGCTTGTCGTGGCCACTGCGCTCTTCGCGTGCGGAGGAGGCGATACCGACGATTCTCTGAGCGAGCGCGTTCCGCCAAGCGCATTGAATGCCGTCTCGATTCCTTCGTCGCAAGGCTCCAATGAGGCAAAGTCGATCGCGAGACAGGCAGTGGCGAGAGCTCCCACCGCGGATCCGTATGGTGGGGTCGATCCGATCGACGCGGTCGAGCAGCTTTTCAATCTGGTCGAGAGCAGGTTCGCGCAATTCTTTCCATCGCATCGCGTGTCCGCGAACACCGGGCCCTTCGTCTATCGCTTCTATCCGGAAAGCGGCGCCTACATCGCGGTAGCGGTCGGAGACAGGGCATTGGCGGCGGGACTTCCGGACAGCGCCGTCTACGTTCTGGGCGGCGCCTTCGGTTCGACTCCCACTTACGTCGGCCTCCTGCTCCAGTTCATCACGCCGTCGCCATCGTCGCTCGACGGAATGCCCGCTATCGAAACCACTGCGGCGTCGCCCAACGAGTTCGTCCTCTCGACCGGGTCCCTCATCCAGGAAGCCGCGAATGCCGCGGCCACGGGATCGCGGCCGCTTGCCGTTTCGCAAGGTGTCGATTCGCGCATCTTGTCCGGCGTGCCCTGGATTTCGCAGATGCCTCCGAGCGCGACGAACTACGCGAGCATCTTTTGCCCCTGGTACAAGGACGCCGCCGGCAACACCGTGGGGGGACAATGCAGAAACGTCGACGACGCATCGCTGGCCGGCACGGGCAATTGCGGTCCCACTTCCTATCTGATGGCCGAAGCGTTCATCACGAACCGGCCGCTCACGCAGGCCAATTCCGAGCAGGCCATCGAGCACATGGTGACCTGGCTGGGAGCGCATCCGGAAGTCCACGACGGCTACACTTATAGCCCCAACGCGAGCTATCCCTACTCCGGAACAGGCGTGAGCACGGCGGCCATCAAGGCCTACGCGGAAGCGGACGGCAGCGGCCTCACCGGGCAGTCGGTCACCAATCATTCGCTCGACGGCCTCTATTCGGAACTCAATGCCGGCCGACCGGTGATCGTGCTGGTCTACTTCCAGGCCCTCAGCAACAAGACGTCGGACCAGATGCAGATTTCCGGGGGATTCCACCACTACATGCTGCTGGTGGGCATGGACGATCAATACGTCTACTTGAACGATCCGGGACGGTATTGGAGAGACAGCGCCTACGGAGCCTATCGGAAATTCACCAGAAGCTCGTTCTTCGCAGCCTGGCAAGCGGCAGGCTTCAAGGCCCTCTCCATCTTCTGCAAGACCTGCGCGGGCCCTTGGGGCATTGTCACGTCGACAACGAACCTCGGGACGGCGACCGTCGGTCTGCCGTTCTCCGCAACGCTCGCGAGTTGGGGCGGGGCCGCGCCTTATGCATGGACTTATCGAGTGCCCGGATCCGTCTCCTTCCTTTCGAACCAGACCATCACGGGACTTCGCCTGAATTCCGACGGCAGCATCTCCGGCACGCCTGGGCAGGTCGGTCAGTTCACCTTCGACGCGCGCGTGACCGACGCGACGGGTCGAATCGCTGAGGCCACTGCCACCTTGAACGTCGCGGCTGGAACGCAATTGCCTCCGTTGACGATCACCACACCCCCCAGCCTGCCGAGTGGAAGCATCGGCATCAGCTATTCGCTCAAGCTCTCGGCCTCGGGTTCGTCCAGCGGAACGTACCGGTGGAGCAAGAGCGCGGGGTCTCTTCCGCCGGGCATCGCCATGTCATCGGACGGCACTTTGTCTGGAACGCCCTCGCTAGGAGGAGCGTACGCATTCAGTGCACAGGCGAAGGACGCCTCGGATGGGTCTCGCACCGCGGTCAAGGCCTTTTCGCTGACGGTCGGCTGTAGTGCCAATCAGGACCTCGCGAACGGCGCTTGCGTCACCTCGACCGTCGCCTGCCAGCCGCCACAAGTCGCTCTCGGTGGAATTTGCGTAACGCCGCCCGTCACCTGTACGGGAGACCAGACGCTCGTCGGCGGTCAATGCGTAGCCAGCGCGCAGCACTGTCTCTCGTTCCAGGTCGTTCGAAACGGGGAGTGCGTGACGCCCGGCGTTGCGATCCCCGCGGTGCCTTCGGGTCTCAGTCCTGGGCTGGCGAGTCTGCCGGGACCCATGGTGGCCGGCAGCGCGGTGGTCCTGCGTTGGGCTGCGGTTTCTGGCGCGTCTTCATACAGGCTTGTCGTGCTCGACTACTACGCCAACAGACGCGTGCTGCAGGTTTCTGTGAACGGAGTCACGAGCTATTCGCTGCCGGCGCAGCCCGGAACGGTCTACTCATGGACGGTTTCCGCGTGCAGCGACGGTGGGTGTTCAGCGGCGTCCGAGACTCGCTTCTTCCAGTCCCAGTCGGTCGATACCGTCCCCGTGACCGTTAATTCCATCTCGCCCGTTCGAATGATTGCAGACAATCAGAGTCAGGTCCTGACGATCGCAGGTTCCAACTTTTCCTCCACCAGCGTCGTGCAGATCATGCGAGGGCAAGGCGGACGCGCAAATCTCTGGACGAACTCCAGCGCGGCGCCGACCGTCAACTCGGTGAGCGAGATCACGGCCAGCCTCGTCCCGGGTACGGTCGACGACGTCATCCGCGTGCGCGTTTGCGCTCGCAATGCGTCGACGAATTGCTCGGATGGGTCGCAGTACGTCAGCGTGACCGTAGCGACGGCAGCGCCGAGCATCAGCAGCGTCTCGCCGGGCTCGTATGCCGCATCGTCGTCGAACCAGACGATGACCATCAACGGGTCGAACTTCCAGAACGGGGCGTCGCTCACCTTCGTGACGCCGAGCGGGGGCAGCATCGGCAGCACGGCCAGCAAGCTGACGTTCGTATCGAGCGGGCAGATCAGCTACCAGTTCAACAACGGGAGTGATCGCGGGACATGGTCCGTGAAAGTGAACAACCCCGATGGCAGGAGCTCGTCGGCCGTGAGTTTCCTGGTCCAGTGAAGCAGAGGCTGAAGAATTGAAGTTGCCGATCGGCCGACGCGGCGCTCGCCACCGGCGGCCGCTTCGGCTCACAATGGAGCCGTGAAGCTGCTCGACTTTCTCGAATCCCTCACCGGCACCGCGCCCGAGCGCGGCGAGCTCGCGAATCCGCCGCCGCTCGATCTCGCGACGGCCGTGCTGCTCGTCGAAGTCATGCGCGCCGACCCCGACTTGCAAAGCGCCGAGCGCGAAGCCGTGCGCCGCGCCCTGCGGCAACGGTTCGCGATTTCCGACCGCGACCTGGACTCGCTCGTCGAGCTCGCCGAGCGCCGCTCGCGCGAGGCCAACGACTTCTTCGCCTTTACGTCCGTGCTGAACGACCGGCTCACGCAAGAGGAAAAGGTGAGCGTGGTCGAACAGATGTGGCAGGTGGCCTACGCCGACGGCGATGCGAACCCCTGGGAGCGCAACATCGTGTCGCGCGTCGCGGGACTGCTGCACGTGCCCCACGGCGAGTACATCGCGGCGCGGCTGCGTGCGCGGGCCGCGGCGGGGCTGCAGGAAGGTTGAGGCGGCAAGTGTCCAGCTCAGTAAAAGGAGTCGCCATCATGGCGAAGCGTTCGTTCGTGATCGCGTGCGCGCTGGCGCTGGCCGGATGCGCGGCCGCACCCCCTGTCATGCACGCCGCCTCGCCGTGCGACCTCAGCGAGGCGTCGTACGAGTGCCAGGTCGAGCGGTACCACAACGTCAACGTGCCGTAGCGATGCGCGCCACCGTCACGCCCCTGCGCATCGGCCTCGCCGCGGGCGCATCGGTTTCCGCCGTGCTGCGCACGCCGGAGCAAGCCTCGGCCGTGTTCGTGTTCGCGCACGGCGCGGGCGCGGGCATGAACCACCCGTTCATGGCCGACCTCGCATCCGCGCTCGGCGAGCGAGGCATCGCCACGCTGCGCTACCAGTTCCCCTACATGGAGCAGGGCAGCAAGCGCCCCGACGATCCCGCGACGGCGCAAGCGGCCGTTCGGGCCGCGGCGGCGCAAGCCGCGGCGCACCTGCCGGGCGTGCCGCTCTACGCGGGCGGCAAGTCCTTCGGCGGACGCATGACGTCGCAGGCGCAGGCGTCGCAACCGATCGAAGGCGTGCGAGGCCTTGTCTTCGTGGGTTTTCCGCTGCATCCCGCAGGCA
Organism: Ramlibacter sp.; assembly: GCF_035548915.1. Taxonomy (GTDB): domain Bacteria; phylum Pseudomonadota; class Gammaproteobacteria; order Burkholderiales; family Burkholderiaceae_C; genus Ramlibacter. The sequence goes on from NZ_DASZSE010000051.1 coordinate 123,071, forward strand.
AGCCCGGCACGCAGCGCGCCGCGCATCTGGCGAAGGTGCAAGTGCCGATGCTCTTTCTCCAGGGCACGCGCGATACGCTGGCGGAACTCGAGCTCATCCGCACGACGGTCGCTGACCTGGGCGAGCGCGCGACGATGCATGTCGTCGACGGCGCGGATCACTCGTTTCACGTGCTCGCGCGCTCGGGCCGCACGGATGCGCAGGTGATGGAGGAACTGGCGAATGCGATCGCGGGGTGGATCGCGCGGTAGGGCTGTGCGACTGGGCAAGAGGCGCTCTCGCCGCACTCGTTCAGCCCGCCGGACTCACCGCATACCGAGCGTCCTCAGCCCCGCCGCGAGCGTCTGCCGGCACTTCCAGTACGCCGCCCACGGGTCCTCCTGCTGGAACGACAGGTGTTCACGCGCCGTGCGCACCGTCCACTGATCGCTGCGCTGAAGCGAAAGCAGGTCCTCCCAAGCGACCGGCATCGACACGCCGAGCCCCGGGCGCGAGCGGGCCGAATACGCCGCGGCCGTGGTGGCGCCGTGGCTGTTGCGCAGATAGTCGACGAAGATGCGCCCCACGCGATTGGGCGCGCCGCTTTTCGCGACGAAGCGCTGCGGAATCACCTTCGCGATGTGCTGCACCACCGCTTCGGAAAAGTTCTTCACCGTGTCCCAGCCTTCGCGCGGCGCAAGCGGCACGACGATGTGCAGGCCCTTGCCGCCGCTCGTCTTCAGCCAGCTCTTCAGCTTCAGCTCGTCGAGCATGCCTTTGACGAGCAGCGCGGCTTCCTGCACCTGCTCCCAGCGCACGCCCTCGCCGGGGTCGAGGTCGAAGATCACGCGATCGGGGCAGGCGATGTTGCGCGCACGCGCATTCCACGTGTGGAACTCGATCACGTTCAGCTGCGCCGCGGCGACCAGCGCCTTTCTCGTCGGCACTTCGATCAGCGAGGCGTGCCCGGGCCAGAGGTGCGCGGGCAGTTCGCGCAGGCCCGCGATGCGCTGCTCGTTCAGGTGCTTCTGGTAGAAGAGCTCGCCGCCCACGCCGGCCGGCCCGCGCACGAGCGAACATGGGCGGCCCAACAGGTGCGGCAGCATCCAGCCGGCGACCGACTCGTAGTAGCGCACGAGTTCGAGCTTCGTGATGCCGCTCGCCGCGTCGACCACGCGATCGGGATGCGAGACCTTCACGCCGTCCACGATGCTTTCGCCACCCTCCACGAGCGCGGGCCCGGCCGGCATCACGGCTTCCTCGCGGCGGACTTCGGCGGCCGGCTTGTCGTCGCGCAGCGCGATGAATCTGGCGTGGCGCAACTGCTGCTCGGGCGTCCAGCCGGAGAACGCCACTTCGGCGACGACGCGCGGCCGCACCCAATGCACGGCGACGCCCCGCGCGCTGCCGCGCTGCGCCCGCACGGGTCCGCCGAAGGGCGACGCGTTCACTTCGATCTTCGCCAGATGTTTCTTCAATGCGGATGCGGTGGCCGAGTCCCACCCGGTGCCGACATTGCCCACGTACCGCAGCGTGCCATCGGGCTCGTGCAAGCCGAGCAGCAGAGCGCCGATCTCGGGCTCGCCGCTCGACCGGTCGCTGTAGCCCGCCACCACGAATTCCTGCCGCAGCTTGTTCTTCAGCTTGAGCCAGGTCTCGGTGCGGCGCGATTCGTACGGCGCGTCGCGGCGCTTGGCGATCACGCCTTCCAGCCCCATGCGGCGCGCGGACTCGAGGATCGTCGCCGCATCGGCATCGAACGCTTCGGAAAAGCGCAGGTGCGGCTGCGGCCGATCCTGCATCAGGCGCTGCAGCACCTGGCGGCGCGCGACGAGAGGCACCTTGCGCAGGTCATAGCCGTCCAGATACGCGACATCGAACAGGAAGTAATCGATGTTCGCGGCGCGCGTGTCGTCGATGGCGTTCTGCAGCGCATGGAAGTCGGGCGTGCCGTCGGGGCCGAGCACGACGATCTCGCCGTCGAGCCACGCGCTTTCGAGCCGCAGCGCCGCGATCGACCTCACGAGCGCGGGCAGCTTCGCGGACCAGTCGTGGCCGCCGCGCGTGATGAGCCGCACGTCAGTGCCTTCGACGCGCGCGAGCAGGCGATAGCCGTCGAACTTGATTTCCCAGATCCACTGATCGGACGTCGGTGCGGCAGCGGCGAGGCTCGGCAACTGCGGCGAGAGCTTCTGCGGCAAAGGCGCGCGCACCGCGCCGGCCGGAAGCCCGCCGTCGCTTGCCACGGCTTCGGCCTTCAGCGGCTTGGCGATGACGCTGTCCGGCAGCGCACTCACCACGTCGAATTCCGACCGCGGCCTCGCATGCCGGTCGCGCTTCTTGAAGAGGATCCACGTGTCCTGACGGTCACCGGGCTTGGCGATCCGAACGAGTTCCCACAGGCCGAACAATTTGTGCCCATGCAACCGGAAGACGAGCTTGCCGTCCTTCATGCCCTGGCGCGGATCGGTCGCGGGCTCCCACGTGCCGCGGTCCCAGACGATCACCGCGCCCGCGCCGTACTGCCCCTTCGGAATCGTGCCTTCGAACGTCGCGTACGAAAGCGGATGATCTTCCACGTGGATCGCGATGGGCTTGTCGGCGGGGTCGTAGCTCGGCCCTTTGGGCACGGCCCAGGAGAGCAGCACGCCATCGAATTCGAGCCGGAAGTCGTAGTGCAGACGGCTTGCCCAATGCTTCTGCACGACGAACGTGAGCGCGCCGCCGCTCGCCGCCTCGTCGCCGCCACGCGGCTCCCCCGTGACGTCGAAGTCGCGCTTGGCCCAGTAGCGCGCCAGCGCGCTGGCGGCTTCGGCGGGCGGGGGCTTGCGCGCCGGCATGGCGGGAACCGCGTGCTAGCGCTTCAGCCGCCGGTAAGCGCTGTAGTGGCGCAGCGCGCCGCGTTCGTCGCCCGCCTGGTCGTGAAGCTGCGCGAGGTTGAAGTGCGCATCGGCAAGCGTGGGGTCGAGCGCGAGGCTGCGCTCGTACGCGGCCGCGGCTTCATCGAGCCGCTGGAGCTGGTCGAGCGCCACCGCACGGTTGAAATGCATCAGCGCGGAATCGGGACAGTGCTCGAGCGCCGCGTCGCAAAGGCGTACCAGCTCGCCATGGCGGCCCGCGGCATCGAGCATCGTGCCCAGGTTGAGATAGGCGTCTTCCAGGGCCGGGTCGAGTGCGAGCGCGCGCAGGTACGCCGCTTCGGCGGCGGCGGGGTCGGTGTCTTCCATCGCGAGCGCGCGCTCGAAAAGGGTCCGTGCGTCGGGAGCATCGCCGCGCGGCGACGCGCGTTCCAGCACCGTCACGCTGCCCGCCACGGGGGCCACGTCGAAATCGAGCAGGAGCTGCCCCGTGTCGGCGCGCCAGCGGCCGCTTCGGTCGCGCACGGCCACGTCGGAGCCGATCGCGGTGATGCGCAGGCCCGCCAGCGGCAGTTCTTCGGGCAGCGTGGCCTTCAGACGCGCGAGCGAGCGCAGGATGCGGCGCGATGCGATGCCTGTGGCTTGCAATGCATGCGCGGTGCGCAGCAGCGCCACGTCCTGGAACGTGAAGCGCCATTCGTTGCGTCTGCCGCGCGTGGGCTTGACGAAGCCCGCTTGCACGAGCCCGGCCACGATGTGTCGCGACAGGCCCAGCATTGCCTGGACGCGGCGCAGCGTGAAAGTGGAGCCCTCGCTCGAGAGCGTCACCGGCTCACTTGCGGGCACGAGCCTTGGGCGCGGCGGCTCGCGCGGCCACGGCTTGCGCTGCTGCTTCGCTCGCGGGTGCGGGCGTCGCGGCGCGCTTCGCGCCCTTGCGTTCTTTCGTGGCGACGGCGGGCTGTGCCTCGACCGCGGCCGCTGTCGCCGACTTGGGCGCGGTCAATGGCTTCTTCGCGAGGCTCGCGCGCAACGCCTCCATGAGGTCGATCACCTGGCCGCCCGCGGGCGCGGCTTCCTCGTGCGACGCGGCCACGACCTGCTTGCCCGCGATCTTCTCGTCGATGGCGGCGAGGATGCGCTTTTTCTCCTCGTCGACGTATTGCGAGGGGTCGTAGCTGTCGGTGGAGATCTGCTCGATGAGCTGCAGCGCGAGCTGCAGCTCGCCCGCGGCCACGTCGACCTTCTCGATGTCGAGGTCCTTGTGCGAGCGCACTTCATCCGCGTAGAGCAGCTGCTGCAGCACGAGGCCGTCTTGCGCGGGGCGAATCTGCACGACGTACTGCCTGGACTTCCACTTCCACTTCGCGAGCGCGCAGCGGCCGCTCTCGCGCATGGCCTGCGCGAGCAGCGCATAGGGCTTGCCGCCGCGCTTGTCGGGTGCGAGGAGATAGGCCTTGTCGTAGTAGAGCGGATCCACCGACTTCGCGGGGATGAACGACATGATCTCGATCGTCGGGTCGCTCGATTCCTCCAGCGCCTTCAGCTCCTCCGGCGTGAAGAGCACGAAGCGGTCCTTCTCGAATTCGTAGCCCTTCACCATCTCCGACCGCGGCACGACGACGGCCGGGTCCTTTTCGGAGACGTACTGCTGCTTCACGCGCGAGCCGTCCTTCGTGAGCATGTTGAACTTCACCGAACCCGAGGTCTCGGTCGCGGAATAGAGCTTCACCGGGATCGACACGAGGCCGAAGCTCAAGGTGAGCGAGGCAATCGAACGGGCGGCCATGGCGCTTGAGGGAACTTCGCGAGGGGAGGTGTCAATGGTAGGTGGGGTGGCCCGGCCTGTCACCCGGGCGCCACCCGAGGGCGCCGCAATGTGGGGTTATCGCGACATGGAAGCCGCCGAAGAGGGGCGCTTTCGGCGCTACCTCCGCCGCTGGCTACTGCGCGTCGTCCCGCAGCGACTCGATCACGTCACGGAACTCCTCGCGATTGCGATCGCTGAGGCCCGCGAGCGCTTCGTGCGCGTGCAGGATTCGCTTCTGTGCCGCGGCCGGGTCGCCGCCCGTGCCGAGCGCATAGAGCTCGGGAGAAGCGGGAGCGCTCACGCGGATATTCGCAAGCACCTGCTCCATGCTCAGTTCCTCGAAGAGCGCGCGCACGGCGGGCGACACGCCCACGAGCGTCACGCGGCCGCGCGACACGAGTTCGTGGACGGTGCCGAGGAACGTGCTGTCCAGGTACTCGCAATCCGAGAGATCGAGCACCAGCGCATGCCCCTTCTCCAGCACGGCCTGCGCGGTTTCGTGGAAGGCATCGCATTGCAGCCACGTGGCGCGGCCGCGAAGCGCGAGGTGCGCCGCATGCTCCGTCTCGCCGTAGAAGACGCCCGCGCCTTCGGGGCGCGATGCGCCGGGCGATGCCTCGGCAGCCGGCGCCGAAGCGCCGTTGTCGAACCACGAGACGCCCGCATGCGCCTCGATGAGGAGCAGCGTCACGTCGTCGCGTTCGGTGGCCGGCTGCTGATCGAGCTCGGACAGAATTTCCTGCGCGCTCGCGTGAGGCCCCGACAGCAGGGCCTCCAGCCGCTGAAGGTCCTCCTGTGACCCCGAGGGAAGAAGGCCGTCGGTGTAGAGCAGGATGCGGTCGCCCGCGGCGACCTGGATGCGTTCCTGGCGGAACTGCGCGTCCGGCGCGAGGCCGAGCGCGGGCCCCGTGCGGCGGATGAGGCGTCCTTCGCGGCCGTCGCGCCCCTCGCGCACGTGCAGCACCGGCGGATGTCCCGCCGACGCGAGCGTGAGCGTCGCGTCCGACGTGTCGAGCAATCCGAGCACCGCCGTGAGGAAGAGCCCCGGTGTCGTGTGCGCCTGGCACAGCGACCGGTTCACGGCCTCGAGCACGGACGCGGGCGGCAGCGCGCGGCCCGTCGCGGCGTCCGTGAGGACGAGCCGCTGCTTGAAGAGGACCGAGAGCATCGCCGACGTGACGCCGTGGCCGGTCGCGTCGGCGAGATAGAACGCGAGGTGCCGCTCGCCGAGCCGCACGACGTCGTAGAGATCGCCGCCGACGTGCTGGCCCGGCCGGTAGACGGCCTGGATGCAGTAGCCCTCCATCGGAGGAGGATTGCGCGGCAGCAACGCGCGCTGGATCACTTCGGCGCGCTGCAGGTCGCGCCGCAGGAGTTCGGAGGTTTCCTCGAGCTCCTTCACCTTGCGTTCCAGCTCGCGGTGCAGCCGCGCGTGCTCGGCAAGGAGCCGCCGCTGCTTCAGCGCGTTGTGCACCGACACTTCGAGTTCCTCGGTGCGCGGCGACTTCGCCACGAAATCGAATGCGCCCAGGCGGATCGCGGCCACGGCGGAGTCGAAAGTGTCGAGGCCGGACAGGACGATCCACATCGCGTCCGGCGCGGCTTCGCGGCCCCAGCGCAGCAGCTCCAGGCCGTCCATGCGCGGCATCACGATGTCGGTGAGCACCACGGCGACTTCCGGGTGTTCGCGCAGGATCTCCTGCGCGGCGACGCCGTCGGCGGCTTCGAGCACCGGATCGCAGCCGACGCTTTCAAGCGCATGCCTCGCAAGCATGCGCGTCACGAGTTCGTCGTCCACCACCAGCGCGACAGGAGAAGGAGCAGCAGAAGGAGATGGAGAAGGAGAAGGAGTGGCTTCGCGATTCATGCCGTGTTGCGATGTGCGGATGGCATTCATTAAAAACTATTCTGCGAGTGCGCGGGGGCGAATGGCAAGCCGCGTGGCCGGCTGCCACGCTACGGTCGAGCGGCGCGGGTCGGCGCGCGGGTCGGCGCGCAGGTCGGCGCGCAGGTCGGCGCGCGGTTCGAAGCGCTCAGGGCGTTTCCCGAGGCGAGAAGAGCGCTTCCATCTCGCGGCGCAGGCGGCAGGCACGCGTTCCCGTGTCCATCGCCACGTCGTCCCACGTGAGGCTTTGCCCCTTTTTCACAGTCCGCACGACCTTCACGCCGTGCGCGAGGCCAAGCGGCAGGCCGCCCATGCGGGCGGACGCCGCGGAAGGCAGCAGCTTGCCCCAGACTGTGTAGCCGCCTTCGCCGTCGAGCAGTTCGCCGGGGGCGAGGTCGCGCTTGGCCGTCGCGACGACGTCCGCATGCCAGCCGTCGGCGACGCCCGTGGCTTCGCCTCGCAGGGCCACGCTCGCGACCGACATGCCCACTTCGAGGCCGATCAGGTGCCAGCGCTTGTAGAGCGTGAAGTAGCGGCCGCTCGGGTCGGTGTGCGCCTGGTATTCCTCGAAGCAGTTGCGGATGTATTCGGTTTCGCCTTCCACCGTCACCCACACGCCCATGCGGATGTCGTAGTCGATCGCGCGTCCGTCGGGTTCGAGGCACGAGATCACTTCGACCATGCCTTTGCGTTCGAGCACGCCGCCTTCGCTTCTCGGCCGCGTCACGAACGGAATGTCGGCGATGCTCGCGCTCGGGTAGAGCAACCCGTTGCCGGGCACCCCGAGTCCGGTGGCGTTGGACACGGCCGCGCTTTCGATGGAGGGCTTGGAGCCATCGAGGAAGCTGTTGAACATCTTCGGATTCAGCCCGCCGCGCTCGGCCTGCTGCGGCGTGAGGCCGTAGTAGCCCCAGACCGTCTCGGGCGTCGACTCGCTGAAGTGCGCGAGCCACTTGTGGCCGCGCCCCGCGGCCACGACGGGAAAGCCGCAGGTGCGGGCCCAGTCCACGAGGTCGCAGATGAGCGCGGGCTGGTCTCCGAACGCGAGCGAATAGACGACGCCCGCCTCGCGCGCCCTGCGCGCGAGCAGCGGCCCGCAGAACGCGTCGGCTTCCACCGTCACGTTCACGACGTGCTTGCGATGATCGAACGCTTCGAGGCAATGATCGACGGCCGCGATCGGGTGGCCCGTGCATTCGACCACCACGTCGATCGCCGGATGCGCGACGAGCGCGCGCCAGTCTTCGCCGACGTGCGTGGCGCCACTGCCGATCGCTTCGTCGATCGATCGGGCCTGCGCCCGCTCGGGTTTCCAGCCGACGCGCGCGAGATTGACGTGCGCGTTTTGCGGCGAGAGATCGGCGATCGCAGCCAGGTGCACGCCCGGCGTGCGCGGCACCTGCGCGAGGTACATGGAGCCGAACTTGCCCGCGCCGATGAGGCCGACGCGGATCGGCCTGCCTTCGGCCTGGCGGTGGAGAAGTTTGCTGTGCAGCGACATGTTCAATATTCTCGTCATTCCCGCTCCCGCTCCCCGTCATTCCCGCGAAAGCGGGAATTCAGGGGACCTTTCACGCCCCCCGAGTCATCGCATCGATCGGCTCCGTCGACGTCGCGAGCGCGCTCGCGGGCATGCCGCCCTTCCAAGGCAGCTCGACAGGATAGTCACGCAGCAGGCAATCGTCCGGCAGGCACTCGATGGGCGCGAAGTCGCGGTGCGCGATGTACTCCGGCCGCTTGAAGCGGCGGATGTGATTGGACACCGCGCAAAGCGACAGGTAGACGCTCACCCGGTTCCACGGCGACAGGTTGCTCGTCGACGCATGCACGAGGCAGCTGTGAAAGAGGATCATCGAGCCCGCCGGACCCTGGGGCGAGGCGATGCCGCATCCGGAGAGACGCCCGTTCTCGTCGTAGCGCCCCTTGCCGCCCGCGCGTTCCACGAGCTTCGCGATCAGTTCGTTGTCCACCACCCACAGGGGATAGCTCGTGGTCTGCAGATCGTGCTTCGCCTCGATCACGCCGCGCTTGTGGCTGCCGGGGATGAACATGAGCGGCCCGTTGAACTCGTTCACGTCGTCCAGGAAGATCGCCACGTTCATCGCGCGCTCGGTGGGCATGAGGTCGTCGTTGAACCACGTGCCGTAGTCCTGGTGCCACTGCCACACGTCGCCTTCGAACGCCATCTTGCCGTTGATCTTGAACTGGTGCATGTAGACAGCTTCGCCGAAGAGATCCATCACGGGCTGCACCATCCGCGGGTGCCGCGCAAGCCGCGCGAATGGCTCGCTGTACAGGTGCGCCGCGAAGTTCGTGCGCACGGCGTCGCTGCCTTTCTCGCGCACGTTGTACGCCTCGCGCCTCGCGTAGATTCCAGGCACGGCGTCCCTGAGCACGCCGATCTCCCCGGGCGAGAAAAGCGAAGGGAAGAAGAGAAATCCTTCGCGGTCGAACCGTTCGAGCTGTTGGGGTGTGAGCCTCATCACCATCTCCTTGGCGCTGCAGTTGTATACCGAATACATGGGTTGCCTCGTGGGGGAACCCCCGAAATCGAAGCCCGGCCGTGCGAGGATGCCGGGTTGGCGGAGGCCGCACATGGACAAAGGCTACGACGGCGCATGGCTCGACCGGATGTACAACAACCGGGCCCGCGTCGCGGATGCAGACGAAAGAATGCAGCGCTGGACGCGCGACTCGGCGCGCGTGCGCGCGGAGCACCGCTGCACGCTCGACATCCCTTACGGCAACGCGCCGGCCGAGCGGCTCGACGTCTTCCCGGCCGAAGGGCGCGGCGTGCCCGTCCTCGTCTTTCTGCACGGCGGCTACTGGCGCGCGCTCGACAAGAGCGATCACTCGTTCGTGGCCCCCGCCTTCACCCGCGACGGGGTGTGCGTCGTCGTGCCCAACTACACGCTGTGCCCGGCGGCGACCGTGCCGCAGATCACGCTCGAGACGGTGCGCGCCGTGGCGTGGGTGGCGCGCAACATCGAGCGCTTCGGGGGCGACCCGACCCGCATCGCGGTCGCGGGCCATTCGGCCGGCGGGCAGCTCGCGGCGATGATGCTCGCTTGTCTGTGGCCGATTCACGATCCGGCGCTCGATGCGCGCACGGTGAGGAACTCCCTCGCGATCTCGCCGCTCCATGATCTCGAGCCTCTCATGCACTGCCCCTATCTGCAAACTTCGCTGCATCTCACGCCCGAACACGTGCGCCTCGCAAGCCCGGCGCGCCTCGCAGCGCCTCCTGGCGGCATGCTGTATTCGGTGGTGGGCGGCGACGAGAGCGAGGAATTCCTGAGGCAAAATCGCCTCATCTGCGAGGCGTGGGGCGGCGAGCGCGTCCCTCTGTGCGAGGCACTCGAGGGGCTGAACCATTTCACGGTGCTCGAAGCACTGGTGGAGCCGGCACACCGCCTGCATCAGCTCGCGCTCGACTTGCTGCAGAACTGAACAACCCCTTGCCTCCTTCCCTCGTGCGTCCCGCCTGCCTCGCTGTTTTGCTGTCGCTCGCGCTCGCCGCGTGCGGTGGCGGCTCGCCCGAGCCGGCCCCCGCTGCCGCGGACCCGCAGGCCGAGGCCGCTTGCGCCCTGCCGATGCAGCAGGAGGTGGTCTCGGCCACGATGCGCAGCATCTACTTCTGGTACGACCACCTCGCCACGCCCGACGCATCGGCCGCGACGATCGCCGGGTATTTCGACTCGCTCCTGTACGAGCCGACGGACCGCTACAGCTTTTCCGAGCCGACCGTCGCCTTCGACGAGCGCACGAATCTGGGCATCAAGGTGGGCTACGGCTACACGCTCGTGTGGCAGGACGAGGCGCATTCGGCGATGCGCGTGAGGAGCGTGGAGCCGCTCGGCCCTGCCGCGGCCGCCGGCCTGCGGCGCGGCGACACCGTGCTGGACGTGAACGGCCACACGCCCGAGGAGATCGCGGCCGGCAATCCGCCTGCCGTTAGCGAGCCCGGCATCGCGCGCCGGATCACGGTGCGCGGCACGGACGGTGGCGTGCGCCTCCTCGAAATGGTTTCCGCGCAGTTCAATCTGACCGTGGTCCCGACCGTGACCACGTTCGACGTGTCGCGCAGCGACGGCTCGCGCGCGGGGGTGGGCTACCTGGACTACCGTTCGTTCGTCGACTACGGCAACCCCGCGCTCGGCGCGGCGATGCAGCGCTTCGCCGATGCGGGCGTGACGGACCTCGTGCTCGACTTGCGCTACAACGGCGGCGGCAGCGTGCCGGTCGCGCGCGACCTCGCCTCCATGATCGGCGGGGCGACGACGGCGTGGCATCTTTTCATGTACCTGCGCTTCAACCCGAAGCAGTATGCGCAGAACCGGTCGTTTCCCTTCCAGCCGCCCGACCCCGGCGTGCTGCCGGGGCCGTCCCTCGAGAACCTGCGCCACCTGATCGTGCTCACGTCGCCGGGCACCGCGTCGGCGAGCGAATCGGTGATCAACGGCCTGAAGCCGTTCATCCCGGTCGTGCTCGTGGGCGAGACGACCTACGGCAAGCCCTATGGGTCGGTCGTGCGGCAATACTGCGGCACGACCTATCACGCGATCCAGTTCACGACGCTCAACGCGCTCGGACAGGGTGACTATGCGCAGGGCTTCGCGCCCGACTGCGTGGTGCCGGACGACCTGGATCACGAACTGGGCGACCCCGCGGAGCGGAAGCTGGCCGCGGCGTTGAACTACGTTCGCACCGGAAGCTGCCCCGTGCGGGCGGCGGGCGCCCGGCCGAAGGGGCCGGCGCGTCAGCCGGTATTCGGTGAAGTCGCCCCGAGCGAAATGTACGTGCGTTGACGCGGTCTTGCTCCCTCTCCCCTCAGGGGAGAGGGTTGGGGTGAGGGGGCGCGCGGACCGTCACATCAGCAGGTGTTCCCCCGCGTTCTCCCCGCCCAGGATCACGTAGTTCACCTTCCGCAGATCCGCGAGCTTCGTCCCGCCCGCATAGGAGATCGAGCTTTGCAGGTCTTCCCGCATCTCCTGCAGCGTGTCCGCAAGCCGGCCCTTCACTTCCTCCAGGATGCGCTTGCCTTCCACGTGCTTGTACTGGCCCTTGTTGAAGTCCGACGCGCTGCCGAAATACTCCTTGTACAGCCGCCCGTCCACTTCCACCGTCTGGCCGGGCGACTCCTCGTGCCCCGCGAGCATGGAGCCCACCATCACCATCGAGGCGCCGAAGCGGATGCTCTTGGCGATGTCGCCGTGCTCGCGGATGCCGCCGTCGGCGATGATGGGTTTGGTCGCCACGCGCGCGCACCACTTGAGCGCCGAAAGCTGCCAGCCGCCGGTGCCGAAGCCCGTCTTCATGCGCGTGATGCACACCTTGCCCGGGCCGATCCCGACCTTGGTCGCGTCGGCGCCCCAGTTCTCGAGATCGATCACGGCTTCGGGCGTGCCCACGTTGCCCGCGATCACGAAGGTGGAGGGAAGCTTCTCCTTCAGGTGCGCGATCATGCCGCGCACCGTGTCCGCGTGGCCGTGCGCGATGTCGATCGTGACGTATTCGGGAGCGAGCCCTTCGGCCGCGAGCTGGTCGACGACTTCGCGGTCGGCGGGTTTCACGCCCACCGAGATCGATGCGTAGGCGCCTTCTGCCTTCATGCGCCGGACGAACTTCACGTTGTCCAGGTCGAAGCGGTGCATGACGTAGAAGTAGTCGTTGGCCGCGAGCCAGAGGCAGATCTTCTCGTCCACCACCGTCTTCATGTTGGCGGGCACCACCGGCAGCTTGAACCGCCGCCCGCCGAATTCCACGCCGGGATCGCATTCCGAGCGGCTTTGCACGCGGCACTTGCGCGGCAGAAGCAGCACCTTGTCGTAGTCGAAGATTTCCATGTCACGCTCCTGAAGGTCGTTGAACAACGATTGAGCGCTTGGACTGTGGGCGCCGGCCGCCGGGCGCGGGAAGCCCCACGAACTTCCCGCAAACGCGAACCGGGCCACAAATGCTTGGGCCCGGTGATTGATTCTAGTCTTCAGGCAACCGGCCGCACGGCGCGCCGCGGCAAAGCCTCTCGGTTCCGGCGGGAGTTCGATATTGTCCAGAATCTTGATTTTGTCTAAAATTCATCATGGACTGTGTAGAAGCTTCGCGAGCCAAACAGAATTTCGGCGAAATGCTCGCCCGCGCCGCACGCGAGCCGGTGGGCGTGCGCCGGCACGGCAAGCTCGTCGCCGCGCTGGTGCCGGCCGATTGGGTGGCGCGCCTGGCGGTGACGGACGAGAGGCGCGCTGCCCGCGAGGTTCAGAAAGCGGTCGAAGCCAGACGCCTCGCGGCGCATCAGCGCATCGGCATCGAGCTGCTCTGCGCCGCGCCCAGTCAGCAAGCCAGGATGCTGCAGGCCGCGCGGCGCGAGGTGGACCGCTGGGAGAGCGAGAGTCTGTGCAGCCGGGATTACATCGACCGCTGGCGCGGGTGGCTGGCGCTTCCCCCACGCAAACTGGTGAAGCTCATGTGTTCGGATGCGGAGGGCTGGGGCGCTGCCATGCGGCAGAACTCGCCATTGACGGCCCAAGCCGCAAGCGAATGAATCTGGCGAGCCTGTTCGAGCTCTTGAAGGCGGCGCGCGCCGAGTGCGCGCACGCGGAGTACGTGGTCATCGGCAGCCTCTCCATCCTCGGCATGAGCGAAGTGAGCGAGTTGCCGCAGGACATGACCCTGTCGATCGACGCGGACTGCTATACGCCCGCGGACCCGGGCCGGATATTCGACCTGGCCGAATCGCTGGGCGAGCACAGTCGGTTCCGCCGCGAACATGGCTACTACCTCGATCCCGTTTCACCGAAGCTCGCGACGCTGCCCGAAGGCTGGGAATTGCGCATGATCCCGCTGGAGCGCGATGGCATTCGGGGCTTCTTCCTCGAGCCCAACGACGCCGCCATCTCGAAGCTCGCGCGCGGCGAACCGCGCGATGTGCGGTGGGTGCGGGCCGGCGTCAGGGCCGGCCTCGTATCGGTCCCCGTGCTGAGGCTGCGGCTGCGGCATACGGACTTCTTCGATGCGGCCGAGCGCGACACGGCGCAGCGCCACGTCGACGCGATTTCCAAAGCGGCGAAGCGATGACGCCGATCTATTCGGCTTCGCAGTGGCTGCGCGCGAGCCCGACGAGCCGGCCCCGCGCGTCTTCCACCAGGCCGACGACTCGCAGCCGCGACGCCTGCGCGCCCTCGTGAATCTGCATCGGCCGCGCCTCCTGCAACGCCGCTGCGGCTCGCACGTCCACGCGCATCGCGTTGCGCACCACCCGGCGCGGCACCGGGCTGCCCGCGGTGCCGGCAGGCAATTCCTCCACCAGCAGCAGCCACGCGCGCGAAGCGCCGCGAGCGGCGGGCATCTCGATGGAGGTGCCGATGTAGTCGTTGACCGGCTCGCCCTGCGCGACTCGCAAGGCGCGCGCGGGCTGCACGGCCCGTGAGCGAACGGCGTCCGTGCGATCCGGCACCGGGCGCCTCAGCATGCGAAGCCGCTCGGCCGCGTCGTCGCTCGCGGCCATCGAAAGCGGCGCGTCGTCGCCCCGGCTGCCGGGCACGATCCAGTCGAGCGAGAGCTCGCCCGGGCGCGCCTTCGGCGTCGCCCGGTCGCGCCAGCAGCCCTCGCAATCGGCGTTGACGAAGCGTTCCAGCATGGCCGACGGGCGCGGCTGCCCGTCGCTCGAGCACAGCGACTGCGCCATTGCGGGAAGCACGGCCGTGCAAAGCAGGGTGAGGACAAGCGTCTTCATGATCGTTTCTACAATGCCCGTATGTTCCCAGAAGTCGCCGACGACCTTCCGCTCTTACACAACCTGAATCCGGAGCAGCGCGCCGCCGTCACGCTCCCGAACGAGCATGCCCTGATCCTGGCCGGCGCGGGATCGGGCAAGACCCGCGTGCTCACGACGCGCATCGCATGGCTGCTCGCGACGGGCCAGGTGTCGCCGGGCGGCGTGCTCGCGGTCACGTTCACCAACAAGGCGGCGCGCGAGATGATGACGCGCCTCACATCGATGCTGCCCGTGAACGTGCGCGGCATGTGGATCGGCACTTTCCACGGCCTGTGCAATCGCTTCCTGCGCGCGCACTGGAAGCTCGCGAACCTGCCGTCGACCTTCCAGATCCTCGACACGCAGGACCAGCTCTCGGCGATCAAGCGGCTCATGAAGCAGCACAACGTCGACGAGGAACGCTTCCCCGCGCGCGAGACGCAGTGGTTCATCGCGGGCTGCAAGGAAGAAGGCATGCGCTCGAGCGCCGTGCCGGTGCGCAACGAGCAGGACCGCAGGAAGGTGGAGATCTACCAGCTCTACGACGAGCAGTGCCAGCGCGAAGGCGTGGTGGATTTCGGCGAGCTGATGCTGCGCAGCTACGAACTCTTGCGCGACAACGACCCCATCCGCGAGCACTATCGCAGGCGCTTTCGCCACATCCTGATCGACGAGTTCCAGGACACGAACAAGCTGCAGTACCAGTGGATCAAGATGTTCGCGGGCGAGGAGAGTTCGGTCTTCGCGGTGGGCGACGACGACCAGAGCATCTATGCGTTTCGCGGCGCGCGCGTGGGCAATATGCAGGACTTCGTGCGGGAGTTCGGCGTGAAGCATCAGATCAAGCTCGAGCAGAACTACCGCAGCTACAGCAACATCCTCGACACCGCCAACGAACTCATCGGCCACAACAGGAACCGTCTCGGCAAGAACCTGCGCACCGAGCAGGGCGCGGGCGAGCCGGTGCGCATCTACGAGGCGCCCACCGACATGGCGGAGGCGCAGTGGATGGTGGAGGAAATCCGCAACCTCGTGCGCGACGGCGTGCCGCGCAGCGAGCTCGCGGTGCTCTACCGCAGCAACGCGCAAAGCCGCGTGATCGAAACGGCGCTCTTCAACGCCGCCGTGCCGTACCGCGTGTACGGCGGCCTGCGATTTTTCGAGCGCGCGGAGATCAAGCATGCGCTTGCCTACCTGCGGCTGCTGGAAAACCCGCGGGACGACACGTCGTTCCTGCGCGTCGTGAACTTCCCGCCTCGCGGCATCGGCGCGCGAACGATCGAGCAGCTCCAGGATGCCGCGCGCGCGGCGGGCTCGTCGCTGCACGATGCGGTGCGGCAGACGACGGGCCGCGCCGGCGCGAACCTGCTCGCCTTCGTGGCGAAGATCGACGCGATGCGCAAGGCGACCGAAGGCCTCACGCTGCGCGAGATCGTCGCGGCGGTGGTGGAGCAAAGCGGCCTCGTCGAGCACTACAAGGGCGAGCGAGAGGGCGCCGACCGCATCGAGAACCTGGAAGAACTCGTGAACGCCGCCGAAAGTTTCGTGACGCAGGAAGGATTCGGGCGCGATGCCGTCGCGCTTCCGGTGGACGAACTCGGCGCCACGCTGCTGCGCCAGTCGCCCGCGAGCCAGGGGCTCGATCCGAGCCTGCCCGAAGCGAACGAGCCCGCGCCGGACTACGTGCCGCCGGATGCGCAGACGGGCGAGACGCTATCGCCGCTCGCGGCCTTCCTCACGCACGCCGCGCTCGAGTCCGGCGACAACCAGGCGTCCTCGGGGCAGGACGCGGTGCAGCTCATGACGGTGCATTCGGCCAAGGGGCTGGAATTCGACTGCGTCTTCATCACGGGGCTCGAAGAAGGGCTTTTTCCGCATGAGAACTCGCTGAACGACCATCAGGGGCTGGAGGAGGAGCGGCGCCTCATGTACGTGGCGATCACCCGCGCGCGCAAGCGGCTGTATCTCAGTCATTCGCAGACGCGCCTTCTGCACGGCCAGACCCGCTACAACGTGAAGAGCCGGTTCTTCGACGAATTGCCCGAGCACGCCTTGAAGTGGCTCACGCCGAAGAACCAGCGGTTCGGCGGCTCGGCGTTCGGATTCGGGATGGGCTATCCGACCTCGCGCGGCGGCGGTGCGTCTTCGTCCTCGTCCTACCAGCGCGAGACTTTCGCGAGTCCGCCGGTGCCGGCGAGGAAGGCCGAGCCTTCGCACGGCCTGAAGCCCGGCATGCAGGTGTTTCACACGAAGTTCGGCGAAGGAACCGTCCTCACGCTCGAAGGCAGCGGCGAAGACACGCGCGCGCATGTCAATTTCCCGAGGCATGGGCCGAAATGGCTTGCGCTCGCGGTGGCGAAGTTGACGCCGGTGGACTGAAGCCTTGCTCTCAGTCCCCCATGTGATGCCACTCATCCTCCGGCAGGCTCTTCAGGAATTCGAGCATCGGCTCGAGGCAGCCGTTCTTGTGGGCCCACTCGATGTGATCGCGCAGCGCCATGCGCTTCGCAAGCGCGGGCGTGCGCTTCCACGCGTCGCCGGTGAGCGGCGCGCCGGGCAGATCGGCCGCTTCGGGTGCCCACTGCGGCATCTGCCCGAAGAGCTCCGCCCAGCGCCGCGGCTTCGGGCAGACGCGGTTGTTCTTGCGGGCTTCGACCATCGCCGTTTCGGCCGTGAGGCGCTTGCCGCGTCCGGCCTGCGAGATGTCCTTCGCGGTCGATAGCGCCGCCGGCCGCGTCTTGGCGTAGCGCGGATCGATGCCGTCGGGGGGCATCGGCGCGGTCATGGGCCCCGTGGGCGCGAACTGCCGGTCGCTCTGTTCGAGCGCCTGGTTCCATTCCACCCAGCCGGTTTCGTCACTCATCTCTTGCGCCTCGCCGCCAGGGATGCTGTTGCCGAGGGACGCCCTGCGCTTCGCGGACTTGGAATCGGTCTTCACGCGGATTTCTCCATCACGCGCGGATTATCGGGCGAACGCTTTCAACGCGCTGACTTCCGGGCGACGGGCGGCGCTCCCCCGGGCGCAGCGGCGGCCGTCCCGCTAGACTCGCCCGGTGAACCCCGATGCCGCACAAATCTGGCGAGCGCCCCGCTGGGCGCTGGCCGCCCTCCTGGCCGTCCTCGCGATGATCGGCCCGTTTTCGATCGACACGTACATCCCGGCCTTCTCGGGCATCGCGCACGCGCTCGACGCGACGCCGGTGCAGATGCAGCAGACCTTCTCGGTCTACCTCTTCGGCTTCGCCTTGATGAACCTGCTGCACGGCGCGCTGTCCGACAGCTTCGGCCGCCGGCCCGTGATCCTCGCCGGCACCGCCGTCTTCACGCTCGCATCGGTGGGCTGCGCGCTCGCGCACAGCATCGGCCAGCTCGTCTTCTTCCGCGGGCTGCAGGGCCTCGCGACGGGCGCGGGCATCGTCGTCTCGCGGGCCGTCGTGCGCGACATGTTTCCGCCCGCGGACGCGCAGAAGGTCATGAGCCAGGTCACGATCTTCTTCGGCGTGGCACCGGCGGTCGCGCCCATCGTCGGCGGGTGGCTCTTCGTGCAGATCGGCTGGCAGGCGATCTTCTGGTTCCTGGTGGCGGTGGGTGTCGCGCTGTGGGTGGCGACGTACCGGCTGCTGCCGGAGACGCTGCACGTGACGCACCGGCAGTCCTTCCACCCGGCCAACCTGTTGCGCGGCTACTGGCAGATGGGGACGAGCCCGCAGTTCGTGCTGCTCGCGCTCGCAAGCGGCGTGCCGTTCAACGGCATGTTCCTCTACGTGCTTTCGGCGCCCGCCTTCCTGGGCGAGCACCTGCACCTGGAACCCACCCAGTTCTTCTGGTTGTTCGTCCTCACCATCGGCGGCATCATGGCGGGCTCGTGGGTGAGCGGGCGTGCCGCGGGCCGGATGCTGCCGCGCCGGCAGATTCGCTGGGGCTTCGGGGTGATGGCACTCGTCTCCGTCGTGAACGTCCTCGCCAACTTCCTGTTTCCCGCGCACGTGTCCTGGGCGCTGCTGCCGATCGCCGTCTTCGCATTCGGCTGGGCATTGATGGTGCCGGTCGTCACGCTGCTCGTGCTCGACCTGTTCCCGGACCGGCGCGGAATGGCGTCCTCGCTGCAGGCCTTCGTCGGCTCCGCGGCCAACGGCGTGGTGGCGGGTGCCGTGGCGCCGGTCGTCATGCATTCGACCCGGGCGCTCGCCCTCACGTCGATCGGCTTCATGGCGATCGGGCTCGTGGCGTGGATTTGGCTTCGCAGGCGCTGGCCCGACACCGGGGCGGGCGCGCATGCCCCCGCGGCGGCCTGACGACTTGCGCGCCAGGTTGTAACGGCGGGCCGAACCGTTGACGCGGCCGGTCCGGCGGGCGGACACTCGACCCCCAATGCACGCCCAGACGAGGAGAGCGACATGAACATCACCCGGCAGATCATGGCCGCCGCAGCGGCGCTCGCGATCGCGGCGCCGCTCTTCGCGGCCGACACGCCCGACAACAGTCGCCCGGCCGCCGCGCGCGAGCCGAGCGTGCGCGAGCGCCTCGCCAACGCGCGCAAGCTGCTCGACCAGAAGCGGTTCGACGCGGCGATGACGGAGCTCGACGCCGTCGTCGACCGCGACCCCGACAACGCGGATGCGCACAACCTGCTCGGCTATAGCTGGCGCAAGCGCCCCAATCCAGACCTGGTGAAGGCGATCGAGCAGTACCAGATCGCGCTGAAGATCAACCCCGACCACCTGGGCGTGCACGAATACATCGGCGAGGCCTACCTCATGAAGAAGGACCCGGGGCAGGCCGAGAAGCACCTGGCCGAGCTGGAGCGAATCTGCGGCAACCGCACGTGCGAGCCCTATCGCGAGCTCGCCAAGTCCATCGCCGACTACAAGACGAGAAACTGAGACGCCGTGAACGATCGCGCGCGCGATTCGGACCTGCAGTACACGCGCCGGCTCGGGCACGAACTGCGCACGCCGCTGAACGCCGTGCTCGGCTTCAGCATGCTGCTCTTGCGCGACGCGAACCTCACGCAGCACCAGCGCGAGCGCATCGGACTCATCGAAACGGCGGGCAAGCAACTGCTCGAGCGGATCGACCGCCTGCTGGAGGACGCGACGATCGTCCCGCGCCATGGCGACGGCTCGGCCGTGCCGCCCGGCGCGCGTCCTCAGCCCGAGGAGCGGCCCGCGCGGTTGCCGCGCCTCGAGACCGATCAGCAGGTGCAGGGCACCGTGCTGGTGGTGGACGACACGCCTTCGAACGTCGAACTGCTGACGCAGCTGCTCGCGTCCCAGGGCACGAGCGTGCTCGCGGCCGACAGCGGCGAGCGCGGCCTGGCACTCGCGCGCGAGCGCGAGCCGGACGTGATCCTGCTCGACGTGCAGATGCAGGGCATGACGGGCTTCCAGACCTGCGCGGCGCTGAAGGCCGATGCGCGCACGCGGGCGATTCCCGTGATCTTCATGACCGTCATCAGCGATGCGACGGCGAAGATCGCCGCGTTCGAAGCCGGTGCGGCCGACTACGTGACCAAGCCGTTCCACGTCGATGAGGCGCTCGCCCGCGTGAACACCCAGCTGCGGCTCACGCAGAGCCAGAAGCAGCTCGCCGGGCTCAACGCCGAACTCGAAGCGCGCGTCGCGCAGCGCACGGCGCAGCTCGAAGCGGCGCACCGCGACTTGCAGGCCTTTTGCTATTCGATGGCGCACGACCTGCGCGGCCCGCTCGGTGCGCTCGACGGGTTCAGCGTGCTGCTCGCGGAGCTGCTCCAGGGCGAAACCAGCCAGCGCGCGCGTCACTATCTGGGGCGCATCCGCGGCGGCGTGCAGCAGATGGACGCGCTCACCGAGGCGCTGCTCGCCCTTGCGCACCTGAGCCTGCGCGACCAGAAGGGCGAGACGGTGTCGCTGTCGCAGCTCGCGCGCGACGCGATCGAGCGGCATCGCGCCGCCGACTCGCAGCGGCACGTGGACGTGAAGATCGAACCCGATCTCGATGTGATGGCCGACCCGGGGCTCATGAACCTGCTGGTCGATCACCTCGTGGACAACGCGTGGAAGTTCACCGCGCGCGAGGCCCGGGCCGTGATCGAGGTGGGCCGCGCGCGGCAGGGGCAGGCGGGCTCGGACGTCTTTTTCGTGCGCGACAACGGCACCGGCTTCGACATGGCCTACGCGGACAAGCTCTTCCGTCCGTTCCAGCGGCTGCACGGCAATTCGGATTTCGAGGGCGTGGGGATCGGCCTCGCGATCGTCGACCGCATCGTGCTCAGGCACGGCGGCCGCGTGTGGGCCGAAGCGTCGCCGGGGGAGGGGACGACGATCTACTTCACGATGCCCCTGGGCGAGGCGCGGGAGCGTCTCGGTGAAAGCAGCGGGCTCACCGCGCCGTCCTGACGCAGGCGGCGCGGTGTCCCGACAGGGTCAGGTCCCGTACTTGCCGAGCTCCCACTTCGCGATCGCGTTGCGGTGCACTTCGTCGGGGCCGTCGGCGAATCTCAGCGTGCGCGCGCCGGCATAGGCATACGCGAGCGGAAAATCGTCGCTCACGCCCCCGCCGCCGTGCGCCTGGATCGCCCAGTCGATCACCTGGCAGGCCATGTTCGGCGCCACCACCTTGATCATCGCGATCTCGGTCTTCGCGGCCTTGTTGCCCGCCACGTCCATCATCCACGCGGCTTTCAGCGTGAGAAGCCGCGCCATGTCGATCCGGCAGCGTGCCTCGGCGATGCGTTCCTGCGTCACGGTCTGCTGCGCCACCGTCTTGCCGAATGCGACGCGAGAGGACGCGCGCCTGCACATCAGCTCCAGCGCGCGTTCGGCAAGACCGATGAGCCGCATGCAGTGATGGATGCGCCCCGGGCCGAGGCGGCCCTGCGCGATCTCGAATCCGCGGCCTTCGCCGAGCAGGATGTTGCCCGCCGGCACGCGCACGTTTTCGAAATAGACTTCCGCGTGGCCGTGCGGCGCATCGTCGTAGCCGAAGACGCTCAGGCTGCGCACGATGCGGATGCCCGGCGCGTCCGACGGCACGACGATCATGCTCTGCTGCGAATGCTTGGGGGCCTCCGGGTCGGTCTTGCCCATCGTGATGAACACCTTGCAGCGCGGATCGTTGGCGCCGGAAGTCCACCACTTGTGGCCGTTGATCACGTACTCGTCGCCCTGGCGCTCCATGCGCGTCTGGATGTTGGTCGCGTCCGACGAAGCGACTTCGGGCTCCGTCATCGCGAACGCCGAGCGGCATTCGCCCGCAAGGAGCGGCTTCAGCCACTTCGCCTTGATCTCCTCGGAGCCGTAGCGCGCGATCGTCTCCATGTTGCCGGTGTCGGGCGCCGAGCAGTTGAAGACTTCGCTCGCCCAGGGCACGCGGCCCATGATCTCCGCGAGCGGCGCGTATTCCTGGTTCGTGAGGCCCGCGCCGCCGTAGCCGGACGCTTCGGCGGTATCCACCGGCAGGAAGAGGTTCCACAGCCCCGCTTCGCGCGCCTTGGGCTTCAGTTTCTCGATGGTTGCGAGCGGCTGCCAGCGGTTTCCCGCCGAGGTGTGCGCGGCGAGTTCGTCCTTGTACGCCTTCTCGTTCGGATAGACGTGCTCGTCCATGAATCGCATGAGGCGCTCCTGCAGCTGCCTCGTCTTTGGGGAATATTCGAAGTCCATCGTCTGCTCTCCTCGAGTGTCGTTTCCTGGGATGCCGGTGTTCAGGCCTTCTGCGCGAAGGTCCATGCCAGTTCGGCCATGGGGCGCGCGCTGGCGCCGGAAGCGGCGGCCTGCGCGCTCGATGCGGTTCCCGCCTCCACGCGCTTGGCGATGCCTTGCAGGATGGCGGCGATGCGAAACATGTTGTAGGCGAGATAGAAATTCCAGTCGGCCTTCAGCTCGGCGGGCGTCGCGATGCGCGTGCGATCGCACCAGCGGCGCACGTATTCGTCCTCCGAAGGGATGCCGAGCGCGGCGAGGTCCAGCCCGCCGATGCCGCGGAACGCTCCGTGCGGGATGTGCCACGACATGCAGTGGTAGCTGAAGTCCGCAAGGGGATGGCCGAGTGTGGAGAGTTCCCAGTCGAGCACCGCGATCACGCGCGGCTCGGTGGGATGGAACATGAGGTTGTCCAGGCGGTAGTCGCCGTGCACGATCGACACCTTGCTTTCGTCGCGCGCGGCAGCTGGGATGTGCGCGGGAAGCCACTCGACGAGCCGTTCCATCTCGGGGATCGGCTGCGACATCGGGCCCGCGCCGTCGGCCGACGCCTTGTACTGCTTGCTCCAGCGGCCGATCTGGCGTTCGAAGTAGTTGCCGGGCTTGCCGTAGTTCGCGAGTCCGCGCTCGGCGAACTTCACGGTGTGCAGCGCGGCCATCACCCGGTTCATCTCGTCGTAGATCTCGGCGCGACCCGCGCCGTCCATGCCCGGCAGCGACTGGTCCCACAGCACGCGGCCCGACATGAACTCCATCACGTAGAAAGCGCGGCCGATCACCGATTCGTCCTCGCAGAGGCCGTACATCCTCGGCACGGGAACGTCCGTGCCGGCGAGGCCGCTCATCACGGCGTATTCGCGCTCGATCGCGTGCGCCGAGGGCAGGAGCTTCGCAACGGGTGCCGGCTTCGAGCGCATCACGTACGAGCGAGCCGGCGTCGTGAGCTTGTAGGTGGGATTGGACTGGCCGCCCTTGAACATCTCTACGGTGAGCGGGCCGCGGAAGCCGTCGAGATGCGACTCGAGCCAGCCCACGAGCGCCGCGGTATCGAAGGCATGCTGGTCGGACACCGGCCGGGTGCCGATGAAGTGGTCGAATTCATTCATGGTGTGTGTCCGCGGCCGCGGCAATGATGTGTGTTCGCGGTCGCGGCAATGATGTGGGTTCGCGGTCGCGGCAATGATGTGATTTCGCGGCCGCGGCAATGATGTGTATTTGCGGCCGCGAAGTGCGCGAGCCGCGCGTCAGATCTGCTGATCCGCGATGCGCATCAGCGCGTCCCGGTTTCTCACGACGAGCCCGCCCGGCTCGATGCGGATCACTTCCTCGCGCTCCATCGACTTCAGTTCCTGGTTCACGCGCTGGCGCGACGCGCCCAGCAGCTGCGCGAGTTCCTCCTGCGCGAGCTGCAATCCGATGCGTACCTCGCGCCCATCCGAGAGCGAGGGAACTCCATAGCTGCGGATGAGGTGCGTGAGCTGCTTGGCAAGGCGCGCGCGCAGGGGCAGCGTGTTCAGGTCCTCCACCAGCCCGAACAGCTGGCGGATGCGCCGCGCATGCAACCTGAGGAGCGCTTCGTACAGCTCCACGTGCTGCGTGAGGATCTTGCGCAGGTCGCCGCGCGACACGCACACGATCGTCGTGTCGCCATGCGCATACGCGTCGTGCGTGCGCCGGTCGCCGTCGAAGATCGCCACGTCGCCGAACCAGATGCCCGGCTCCACGTAGGTGAGAGTCACCTGCTTGCCCGTGACCGACGTCGAGCTCACCCGCACCGCGCCCTTCGCGCAGGCGATCCACTCCTCGGGCGGGTCGCCGCGCGCGGCGATCAGCTCGCCGTCCTTGAAGCGTTTGACGTAGGCGCATCGCAGGATGTCGTGCCTGAGAGAAGGTGAAAGCGACGAGAACCAGCGACCCGCATTGATCGCTGCACGTTCTTCGATGGTAAGCATGGGGTCGTCCACGGTCTGTCCTCTTAGCGACTGGCGCGCGCGGCCATTGTCGCGCCAGCGACCCGTCCGCCGTCCCCGGGTTGTCACACGAGCGGCGCGCGCCTGGCTGCCTTACTCGTAGCGCGCGGGCTTCTTCCCGAGAAACGCCGCGATGCCGATGCCCGCGTTCGGATGATGGAGGTTGCGAACGAAATGGTCGCGCTCGGCCGCGAGCTGCGCATCGAGCGTGTTGGCCGGCGCATCCGAAAGCAGCTCCTTCACGCTCGCCAAGGCGTTGGGGGCGCGTTCGTCGAGCCTGCGCGCGAGCGCCAGTGCTTCGGCGAGGGCGCCCCCGGCGGGCGTGACGCGGTTCACGATGCCCATCTGCGCGAGGCGCGCGCTTCCCACGCGCTCGGCGAGCATCACGAGCTCGCTCGCGAGCTGGCGCGGCATCGAGCGCGCGAGGCTCCACGTTGCGCCCGCATCGGGCGACAGGCCGACGGTCGTGTACGCCATCACGAAAACGGCGTTGTCGGCCGCCACGATGAAGTCGCACGCGAGCGCGAGCGAGAACCCCGCGCCGGCCGCCGCACCCTCGACTGCGGCGATCACCGGTTTCGGAAACGTGCGGATCGCCTCGATCCAGCTGTGCAGCGCTTCCACGCTTTCGGCCTGCACGGCCGGTGGCCGCTCGCGGTTGGCGATCAGGCGCTGCAGGTTGCCGCCCGCGCAGAACGTCGCGCCTTCGCCCGTGATCACCACGCTGCGAATGTCCGCGTTGCGTTCGGCGGCGTTCAGCGCTTCGACGCCCGCCGCGTAGATCTCCGGCCCGAGCGCATTGCGCAGTTCGGGGTTGGAGATGGTGAGCACCATCGTGCGTCCTTCACTCGTGCTCTTCAGCTCGGCGGCCATCGCGTCATTCCTCCTCGTGCGTCAGCGACAGGCCGATCGCGCCCCTGCGGCGCAGCCACGGGCTCGGGCGATAGCGCGGGTCGCCGTAGACGGTCTGCATGTTGAAGAGGACTTCGAGCACGTTCGCCGGTCCCCAGCGGTCGCCCATCGCAAGCGGCCCCATCGGGTAGCCGAGGCCGAGCGTCACGGCGGTTTCGAGGTCCTTCGGCGAGCAGATGCGCTGCTGGCAGATGTCGGACGCGATGTTGACGATGGTGGCGAGCACGCGCTGCGTGACGAAGCCCGCCGAGTCGCGGATCACGCTCACGGCCTTGCCGTCCCTTGCGAAGAGGGCGTGGGCCGCATCGCGCATGTCGGCGCGCGTGGCGGGGTTGGTCGCGAGCACGCGGCGCTTCGTGGCGGCGTCCTCCACGAGCAGGTCGATGCCGACGGTGCGCGCCGGATCGAGCCGTTCCACGACCGCGACGGTCGTGACGTCGAAGCCGAGCGGGGCGACCACCGTGAGCGCCTGCGGCGAGGGCGACGGGTCGGTCTCGATTTTCGCGCCGAGGTCCTTCAGGAGCTGGTAGAGCTCGGCTCGGCGCGCCGCGCGCGTGGAAACCCACACGGGCGGGGTCTCGCCGACTTGCGGCACGGCGGGTTCGGCAGGGACCTGCGCCTTGCCCTCGGCGTACGCGTAGAAGCCTTCGCCCGACTTGCGCCCGACCACGCCGCCTGCGAGACGCTGCGCGGTGATCACGCTCGGGCGGAACCGCGGCTCGTCGTAGTACTGGCGGTAGATCGACTCCATCACCGGATGCGAGACGTCGAGCGCCGTGAGGTCGAGCAGTTCGAACGGGCCGAGCCGGAAGCCGGCCTGGTCCTTCAGGATGCGATCGATGGTGGCGAAATCGGCCACACGCTCGCTCGCGATCCGCAGTGCTTCGGTGATGTAGCCGCGCCCCGCGTGGTTGACGATGAAGCCCGGCGTGTCCTCGGCGCGCACGGGCGTGTGGCCCATCTGGCGCGCATAGTCCGCGAGCGCATCGATCACGGCCGGATCGGTCTTCAGGCCCGCGATCACCTCCACCACTTTCATGAGCGCAACCGGATTGAAGAAGTGATAGCCCGCCACGCGCTGCGGCCGCGCGAGGCCCGCGGCGATCGCGGTCACCGGCAGCGACGAGGTGTTGGTGGCGAGCACCGCGTCCTCGCGCACGATGCGCTCGAGCTCGGCAAAGAGCGACTTCTTCACGTCGAGGCGTTCGACCACGGCCTCGATCACGAGGTCGCAATCGGCCAGGTCCTGCAGCGAAGCGGCCACCCGCAGGCGCTCTTCGCAGGCGCGCACGCCTGCCGCATCCATCCGGCCTTTTTCCTTCAGGCGGGCCCACTGTGTGACGATTTCGTCACGTCCACGCGACGCCGCCCCCTCCAGAGTGTCGAAGATTCGCACGATGCTGCCCGCCTGTGCTGCAATCTGGGCAATGCCTCGTCCCATGGCGCCCGCACCCGCGACGCCGACTGTGCTGAAACGTATCTGCATCGCCACGATTATCGGGTGCAGGGGTTCCCGGGGAGGAGTGGACGAGTTTACAATATGTTACTGATGGATTTGCGTCGTCTGACATGCCTCTTAGCGCTCGCGGCGCTGGCGGTCTTCTCATCGCCCGAATCGCTGGCTCTCGGGTTGGGGCATGCGCGCGGCGCCGTGTTCATCGGCCGCCCGCTGAACGTCGCGATCCCGGCCACCATGGAAAGCGACGATCCCGCATCGCCCTGCGTCGATGCGGATGTGTTCCAGGGCGACTCGCGCATGAACGCTCGGCGCGTGACGACGCAATGGGAGCCTGCCGCTTCGGGCGGCGGCACGGTCCGCGTGCTGAGCGAGTCGGTCGTGGAGGAGCCCGTCGTCACGATCTACCTGCGCGTCGGCTGCCTCAACAAGATCACGCGTCGCTACGTGCTGCTCGCCGAGCAGCCGCCCGACGCCGAACCGTTCCCCGCCGCCCGTGCAACGCCGCCCCTCGTGCGTCCTTCGGCGAGCTCCGTGTCGGCCGTGCCGAGCGCTGTGCCTCGTGCTCTGCCGAGCGGCGCGCCGAGCGCTGTGCCGGCGGCGGTGTCCGCTTCGCCCGCCGCTTTGCCCGCGCCATTGCCCCGTGCCGAGCCGCTTCGCATCCAGCCCGCGCCGCGCATCGAGCCGAAGAAATCCCTCCGGCGCACTGAACGTGCCGCCGCGAGCAAGCCCCCATCGGTGGTGCGGGCCGAGTCCCGGCTGAAACTCGAGCCGCTGGACCTCTCGACCGAACGCGATCCTTCGCTGAAGACCACTCAGCGTCTGCAGGCCGCCCCGTCGATGGATGACCCGACGCGGCAGCAGGCGGCCGCGATGTGGCGCGTGCTGAGCGCGGGTCCGGAGGAGGCGATTCGCAACGGCGAACGCATCGTGGCGCTGGAGCGCGAGATGCGTTCGCTGCACGACCTCGTGACCCGCAACACGGCCGCGGTGGAGCTCATGCGCGAGCAGACGGAAAAGGCGCGGGGCGAACGCAACCTGATGGCGACACTCGCGCTCTTCCTGGGCATCGGACTGGTGGCCGCCGTCATCGCCGCCGTATGGGTCGCGCGTTCGCGCTTCATGCAGCCGCGCGCGAAGGCCGCGTGGTGGGGCGCCGGCGCGCAGCCGGCCGAGGCCGACAGCGAATTCGACGAATCGATGCAAGCCGAGCCGCGTCGGGCCGCGCCAGCGGAGCCGCCCGCGGCGCGCGCCTCGGAGGCGCCCGACATCGACCTGTCGGAAGCACCGGCTCTCGAGGCGCCGCAGCGTGCCGCGCGTTCGCGCGAAGCCCTCGCGGAGCGCGCGCCGAGCAGCCGCTGGTCGAACTCGGATTTTTCGAGCAGCCTGCCCGGCAGCGCGCGCAACCTGAAGGCCGAGGAGCTGATCGACATCCAGCAGCAGGCGGACTTCTTCCTGTCCATCGGCCAGCCCGAACGCGCCATCGCGCTTCTGGAAAACCACCTGCAGCAGCAAGGCGAGACGAGCGCGCTCGCCTGGCTCGATCTGCTCGAGATCTACCACGACCTCGGCCAGCGCGAGGAGTACGACCGCGTGCGCGGCTCGTTCCAGGACCGCTTCAACGCGCACGTGCCGGAGTTCGACGACTATCGCCGCGAAAGCGCGGGGCTCGAGAACTACGGGCGCGCACTGTCGCGCATCGAAAGCCTGTGGCCCGGGCACCGCGTGCTGGAAGTCATCGAGGAATCGCTCCTGCGCCGGCCCGGCGCCGACGATTCGGAAGGGTTCGATCTCGAGGCCTACCGCGAACTCGTGCTGCTCTACAACATCGCTCGCGAAGTGGCCACGCGCGACGATCGCGAAACCGCCCCCACGAAGGAAGACACGTCGAAATTCTTCGAGACGCAGGTGCAGCCGCTTTCCGCCCTTCAACCGCACCCGGGCGTGGGCGAGGAGCCGACCGACTTCCTCGAGCTGGAGCCCAACACGGGCGTCGACATCGACCTCGAATTCCTCGATCCGCCGCCGGGCGCGCCTGGCGCCGCGCCGGCGCCTCAGGTCGAGGAGCCGCTCATCGGTCTCGACGAACTGGACTGGCGATCGCTGCGCCGCTGAGACCGACTGTCTCGTCTCGCGCGGCGCGGGCGGCGGCCGCGCTGGCGAGCATGGCGAGCACGAGGCCCGCGAAGCCGGCCCAGTGAAGCTGCATGAATCCGCCATTCAGGATGACCCAGCCGCCGCTGGCCGCGCCGATCGCCTGGCCCGCGTACATCGCGGAGCTGTTGAGCGCGATCGAGCCGGACGCAAGCGAGGGCGCGAGGCTCACGAGCCGTGCCTGCTGCGCCGAGTTCGTGGAAAAGCAGCCGAGCGCCCACGGCAGGCAGACCGCCGCGGCCGTCGCGAGCGTGCTGCCCATGGACCAGGCCGCGAGGCCGAGCGCCATCAGTGCGAGCCCGATCATCACGGCGCGGTGGTTTCCGAGGCGGTCGATGTATCTTGACATCAGCACGTTGCCAAGGAGGCCGGCGGCGCCGAACCACATGAAGAGCGCGCTCAGCGCGCCGGGCGAGATGTCGAGCCTTTCCTTGAAGTAGGGCGCGAAATACGAGAACTGCGAGAACTGCCCGGCCGAGGAGAGAACCGTCACCGCGAGGCACAGCAGAAGCGTTCGCGAACTGAACACCTGGCCCCACGCCGCCGTGGAGAGCGCGGGCGGCTTCACCCCGCGCGGCATGCTGCGCCAGATCCACACGGTGCTCACGAGGCCGAGGACGCCGACCACGGCGAACGCGCTGCGCCATCCGAGCGTGCCGCCGAGGAAGGCGGAAAGCGGCATGCCCAGCACGGACGCCAGCGACCAGCCGACGAAGATGAACGTGATCGCCCGTCCGCGCTGATGGGGCGGCACGAGCATGCCCACGCATGCAGCGGCCTGCGGCGTGAAGATCGCGGGCGAGAGCATCGTGATCACGCGCAGGGGCAGGAGCTCGCCGATATCCGTGGCCGCGGCGCTCACGAGGTGCATCAGCGCGTACCAGAGCATGCTGAGCATGAGAAGGCGCCGCCGGTCCCAGCTGCCCACCACTGCCGCCATCACGGGCGCGCCGATCGCCATCAGCAGCGCCGCCGCGGAAATCAACTGCCCCGCGACCGCGATCGAGACGTCGAGCGAGCTGCTGATTTCGTTGAGCGTCCCAGGCACCACCATCACGCCGGTGCCGATCACGAAGTTGCCGAAGAGAAGAGGCCAGACCACGGCCGGCAGCCGTTGTCCGCGAGCGTCGATGTTCGTTGCCGATGTCATGCGCGCCGCTTCCTCTCAGCGCCTCACCTGGAGCGCGCCCGGATTGACGATGTTCGTCGGCGTCCCCTTGATGAAGTTGACGACGTTGTCGAAGGCGGCGCCGAAGTAGAGCTCGTAGGCTTGCTGCTCGACATAGCCGATGTGAGGCGTGCAGATGCAGTTCTCGAGGCGCAGCAGCGCATGCCCTTGCAGGATCGGCTCGCTTTCGAACACGTCGATGGCGGCCATGCCGGGCCGGCCGCGGTTCAAGCCCGCGATGAGGGCTTCCGGCTCGATCAGCTCGGCACGCGATGTGTTCACCAGCAGCGACGTCGGCTTCATGAGGTTCAGGTCGTCCAGCCGAACGATACCGAAAGTCTCCTCGTTCAGGCGCAGGTGCAGACTCAGGACGTCGCTTTGCGCGAACACCTCTTCCCGGCTGGCCGCGGCATCGTAGCCGTCCGCCACGGCTTTGTCGCGCGACGCGGGGCTGCCCCACACCACGACCCGCATGCCGAACGCCCGGCCGTAGCCCGCCACGAGCTGGCCGATCTTGCCGTAGCCCCAGATGCCGAGCACCTTGCCCTGCAGCACCATGCCCAGCCCGAAATTGGGCGGCATCGAAGCCGCCTTCATGCCCGACTGCTGCCAGGCGCCGTGCTTCAGGTTGCTGATGTACTGCGGCAGGCGGCGCATGGAGGCCATCATCAGGGCCCAGGTGAGCTCGGCCGGCGCCACGGGCGAGCCGACGCCTTCGGCCACGGCGATGCCGCGTTCCGTGCACGCTTCGATGTCGATGTGAGAGCCGACGCGCCCGGTCTGCGCGATGAGTTTCAGGCGCGGCAGCTTCTCGATGAGCTGGCGGGTGAGGTGCGTGCGTTCGCGGATCAGGACGATCACGTCGGCATCGCGCAGGCGCACGGAGAGCTGCCCGATGCCCTTGACGGTGTTGGTGAAGACCTTGGCGGGGTACGGCTCCAGCTTGGATGCGCTCTGGAGCTTACGCACCGCGTCCTGGTAATCGTCAAGGATCACGATGTTCATGGGCCCGGATTGTGCCTTGCCCGGCAGGGACGGGCGCCTCACTGTAGCATCGCGGCTTTTACTTACACGAACGGAGACCCCGCATGGCGATCACGATGTACTCGGCCGGTGTGCCGACCTTTCAGCACACGCTGCGCAATCTGATCCACATCCTCGAGAAGGCCGAGGCCTTCGCGCAGGCGCGCAAGTTCGACCCGGCCGTCCTCACGACCTACCGCCTCGCGCCGGACATGCTGCCCTTCACGCGGCAGATCCAGATCGCGTGCGACGGACCGAAGAACGGCGTGGCGCGCATCTGCGGCCTGGAAGCCCCGAAGTTCGACGATGGCGAGACGACCTTCCCGGAACTGAAGGCCCGCATCCAGAAGACGCTCGATTTCCTGGCGACCATCACG
Source organism: Ramlibacter sp. (assembly GCF_035548915.1). Taxonomy (GTDB): domain Bacteria; phylum Pseudomonadota; class Gammaproteobacteria; order Burkholderiales; family Burkholderiaceae_C; genus Ramlibacter. The sequence continues at coordinate 154,092 of NZ_DASZSE010000051.1, forward strand.
CCCGAGGCAATGAACGGCACCGAGGACAAGGACATCACGTTCCCGGTCGGCCGCGACACCACCCGCACGATGAAGGCAGAGGCTTACCTCAAGCACTGGGTGCTGCCCAACTTCTTCTTCCACGTCGTGACCGCGTACGACATCCTGCGCCACAACGGCGTGGACCTGGGCAAGACCGACTATCTCGCCGGTCCGCAGAAGGGCTGACCTTCGAGCGCGGCGAGCCGTTCGAGCTCGGCGCAAACGTCGGCCATGCGGCCGGCAATCACCATGCGGCCGGCCGCCGAGCGGCCGCAGCCGCGGTCGACGAGCCGCACGACGCGCAGCGGCGGCCGCGCGGTGCGCCGCATGCAGGCGGGCTGCAGCACGGGTTGCGCAACCGGCGCGGGTGCCGTGCGCCCCGCAGCGCTCGCCTGCGGCGGCATAAGCCAGTCGAAGAATGCCTGCACCGGTGCGAGCAGGGTGGAAAAAAGACGCAGTGCACTTGCCATGGGAACTCCTGGTCAGGGGGCACGGCAGGATTGCTCTGGGAAAGCTCCGCTCACCAGGGTGTTGGCCTTGTGCCAAACGCCTGCCACCTGTGCGCGAAGCGGGAACTACACGAGGGTCACATCAGCATCGTGTTGCGGATGAGACCGACTGCGATGCCTTCCACTTCGAACGGCTCGCCGGGCTCGACCACGATCGTGGGGTAGTCCGGGTTTTCAGGATGCAGTTCGATGAGGTGCTTGTTGCGCCGGAATCGCTTGACCGTGACTTCGTCGCCGATGCGCGCCACGATGATCTGGCCGTTCTTCACTTCCTTGGTGGCTTGCACGGCAAGGAGATCGCCGTCCATGATGCCGGCGTCGCGCATCGACATGCCGCGCACCTTCAGCAGGTAATCCGGCCTGCGCTGGAACAGCGTGGACTCCACGTAATACGTCTGGTCGACGTGTTCCTGCGCGAGGATCGGCGAGCCTGCGGCGACGCGCCCGATGAGCGGCAGCGCGAGTTGCGCGAGCGACTGCAGCGGCAGCGAGAACTGCTTGCTGCGTTCCTCGTTGATCGAGCGCAGCATCTCGCGCTTCAGCCGGATGCCGCGCGAGGTGCCGCTCACGAGTTCGATCACACCCTTGCGTGCGAGCGCCTGCAAATGTTCTTCCGCCGCATTGGCGGACTTGAAGCCGAGTTCGGCGGCGATTTCCGCGCGAGTGGGCGGCGCACCCGTGCGCGCGATGGCGCTCTGGATCAGGTCCAGAATCTGCTGCTGGCGGGCGGTGAGCTTGGGCGTTTCCATCGTGGCGGCACTCCTGTGCACTCCTGTGCGTTGCCTGTCTCGATATCCAGTACCTGTATTTTTTAACAGTTCGCGGAAAAGTGCAAGCGATGGCAAAGAAGATTGTGGTTCTGGGCACCGGTGGAACGGTTGCGGGGCGCGCGGCGTCGCGCGCGGACAACATCGGCTATGTGGCGGGGCAGGTCGCGGTGGCCGATCTGCTCGCGGGCGTCGCGCCGCCTGCGGGCGTCGAAGTCGAATGCGAGCAGGTCGCGCAGATCGACAGCAAGGACATGGATTCGCAGACGTGGCGACGACTCGCGCTGCGTTGCGCGCACTGGCTGGCTGAACCCGAAGTGACGGGCATCGTCGTCACGCATGGCACGGACACGATGGAGGAGACAGCCTTTTTCCTCCAATCGCTTCTCGCGCCCGCGAAGCCCGTCGTGCTCACGGGTGCGATGCGCCCCGCAACGTCGCTCGCCGCGGATGGTCCCGCGAACATCGCGGATGCGCTGCGCGTGGCGGCCGCGCCCGGCGCGCGCGGTGTCGTCGTGGTGTTCGCAGGCGGCGTGCACGGCGCGCGAGACGTCCTGAAGCAGCACCCTTATCGCATCGATCCGTTCGTGTCGGCGGATGCGGGCTGTGTCGGCTACGTGGAAGAAGGGGTCGTGCGCCAGGTGCGCGCGTGGCCCGAAGGCGGACTCGACGTGGCCGATGCTGCGCTTCGCGCGATGGAGCGTGCAACGCCCTGGCCGCGCGTGGAGATCGTGCTGAACCACGCGGGCGCCGATGGCCGCATCGTGTCCGCGCTCGTGGGCGACGGAGTGCAGGGCATCGTTGCCGCGGGCACGGGCAACGGCACGCTGAGCGCCGGGCTCGAAGCGGCTCTGCTCGGGGCGCAGGCATCGGGCGTGCGCGTCGTGCGGGCAAGCCGTTGCGAGCAGGGCCGCGTGATCTCGCACGGGCGCGGACCCTTCCCCGACTCGGGCGGCCTCACGGCCGTCAAGGCGCGAATCGAGCTGATCCTGAAACTGCTGGCCGCAGCCGCGTGAGCGCTGCTAGGTCGAAAGCGCCTGCAGCGCGCGCGCGGTGATGTCGTCGACGCTGCCGATGCCGTCGATCTTGCGGTATTTCGGCGCGTTCGCGGGATCGGCGCTCGCCCAGGCCGCGTAGTAGTCCACGAGCGGACGCGTCTGCGCGGCGTAGACCGCCAGGCGCTTTTGCACCGTCTCTTCCCTGTCGTCGTCGCGCTGGATCAGCGGCTCGCCCGTCACGTCGTCGCGGCCTTCGACTTTCGGCGGATTGAACTTGATGTGATAAGTGCGACCCGACGCCGGATGCGAACGCCGGCCGCTCATGCGCTCGACGATGGCCTCGAAGGGCACTTCGATCTCCAGCACGTAATCGATCTTCACGCCGGCCGCCTTCATCGCTTCGGCCTGCGGGATGGTGCGCGGAAAGCCGTCGAAGAGAAATCCGTTCACGCAGTCCGGCTCGCGGATGCGTTCCTTCACCAGGCCGATGATGATGTCGTCGCTCACGAGCGCGCCGGAGTCCATCACTTTTTTCGCCGCGAGGCCGAGCGGCGTGCCGGCCTTCACCGCCGCGCGCAGCATGTCGCCCGTGGAGATCTGCGGGATGCCGTATTTCCCGCAGATGAATGCTGCTTGCGTGCCCTTTCCGGCACCGGGCGCGCCCAACAAGATCAGTCTCATGGATGGTCCTCGAAAACGAATGCGCAATCCGTGGCGCTGCGCAAGCGGCGGGCCGTCCTTCGCGCGCTTCACCGCACTTCACCGCTCTTCGCGCATCATCTGCAGCGAGGATAGCATGTGGCCCCCCGCGAGAAGTTTACGTGGATCAAGCGTTCTTCAGGCCGCCTCGAACCACTTGCGCACGCGCTCCAGGTCCTGCGGCGTATCCACGCCCGGGCCGGGTTCGTGCGCCGTGACATGCACCGCGATGCGCCTGCCGTGCCAGAGCGCGCGAAGCTGCTCCAGCGCCTCGAGCCGCTCGAGCGGCGACTGCGCGAGCCGGGGGAATTCGAGCAGGAACGAGGCCCGGTAACCGTAGATGCCCACGTGACGCAGGGCAGGCGGCTCGGGGAGCTGCTGCATGTCGCGCGCGAAGCCGTCGCGCCACCACGGAATGGTCGCGCGGCTGAAGTAGAGCGCGAGGCCCGCCGCATCGGTGACGACCTTCACCACGTTCGGGTTGTGCAGTTCGTGCGGGTCGCGGATCGCATGCGCGGCCGTGCTCATGGCGGCGCCCGGTTGTGCGTGCAGCAATTGCGCGACTTCGTCGATCAGCGACGGCGCGATGAGCGGCTCGTCGCCTTGCACGTTCACCACGATGTCGTCGGCCGCGAGGCCAAGGAGCGTGCAGGCTTCGGCGAGGCGGTCGCTGCCGGACGCATGATCGCCGCGCGTCATGAGTGCCTCCACGCCATGCGCGGCGCACGCGGCCTGCACTTTGTCGCTGTCGGTGGCGACCACGACGCGCGATGCGCGCGACTGCCGCGCCCGTTCGGCCACCCGCACGACCATCGGCTTGCCCGCGATGTCGGCGAGCGGCTTGTCCGGCAGGCGCGTGGAAGCGAGCCGCGCCGGAATGAGCACGGTGAAATCCATCAGGCAAGCGGCGTGCGGCGCGGCAAGCGTTCGAGTTCCTCGTCGCTCAAGGTGCGAGCCTGCTCTTCGAGCAGCACGGGAATGCCGTCGCGCACCGGATAGGCGAGCCGCGCGCTGCGCGAAATGAGCTCCTGGCGCTCGCGGTCGTAGTCGAGCGGCCCCTTGGTGACGGGGCACGCGAGCAGCTCAAGCAGCTTCGGGTCCATGGCGCGATGATAGCCCCGCGTCGTGTAGCCGATCGAGCAGCCGATCGAACGCATCCCAGAAGGCGGGGTCGATGCGCACTTCGAGCGGCACGCTCCACGCGTCGGGGCGCAAGCGCCAGAGCTTCGCGGCGTCTTTCTCCGTGCAGACGAGCGTGTCGCTCCCGGCAAGCTCGATGCCCTCGAAATCGTCGTGATCCGGCAGTGGCGTGCATCGCGCCGGGTGCAAGCCGGCGTCGCGCAGCATCGCGAAGAATGCATCGGGATTCGCGATGCCCGCGATCGCATGCAGCGGCTTCGACCGCAGCTCTTCAAGGGCGATGCGCGTTCCGTCGGCGCGAGCGCCTTGCGGCGCGAGCGATCGCGTGATGGCGTACCCGCCGAGCCGCGCCAAGGCGGGCGGTCTCAACACGAGGTCGACGTCGCGCGGCCAGCGCTCGCGCAAGGGTCCTGCCGGCAGCAGCCAGCCGTTGCCCGTCCCCCGTTCGTCGAAGACGCAGACCTCGACGTCGCGCGCGAGCGCCAAGTGCTGCAGGCCGTCGTCGCTCACGATCGCCTGCGTGTCGGGGTAGGCCGCGAGCAACGCGCGGGCCGCTTCGGCTCGGCGCGCCGCGACGAAGACCGGCACGCCGGTGCGCCGCCGGATGAGAAGAGGCTCGTCGCCCGAGTCCGCCGGGTCGGCGTGCGAATGCACTTCGCGGCAGCCGGTCGTCTTGCGGCCGAATCCTCGCGATACGACGCCGGCGCGCAATCCTCTTGCCTGCAGATGTTCGACCACCGCCATCACGACGGGGGTCTTGCCGGCGCCTCCGGCGACGACGTTGCCGACGACGACCACGGGCCGCGCAAGGCGTTCGCCGCGCAGCACGCCGAGCCGATACATCGCGCGCCGCAGCGCCACGGCCGCGGCATACGCCCACGCGAGCGGCAGCAGCAGGACGGCGAGTGCTCCGCGGTGCAGCCACGCGCGCTGCAGCGCGGCGCGCATGACGCGTTCCTTACTTGCCCTCGGCCTGCGCCGAGGACTGCGTCGCGAACGTGATCTGCGACAGGCCGCTTCGCCGCGCCGCTTCCATCACGGTGATCACCGACTGGTGCGTCGCGGTCGCATCGGCGCTGATGATCACGATCGTGTCCTTGCCGGCCTTGGCGTTTTCCGCGAGCGCGAGCGCCACCGCCTCGGGGCTGCGTCCGGCCACCGGCTGGCGATTGACCATGTAGCGGCCGTCGGCAGACACCGAGACGACCACCTCCTTCGGGTAGTCGCGCTGCGCATCGACGTCGGCCACGGGCAGCTTCAGCTGCATTTCCGTGAAGCGGCTGTACGTGGTCGTGAGCATCAGGAAGATGAGGATCACGAGCAGCACGTCGATGAACGGGATCAGGTTGATCTCCGGCTCGTCCTTCGCGTGGGGGCGGAAGTTCATCGGCGCAGGGAGTTCAGATGCCGCACGAGGCGCTCGGCCGACAGTTCGAGCGTGAGGAGGTATTCATCCACGCGGGCGCGGAAGTAGCGCCAGAAGATGAGCGAGGGAATCGCCACCATCAGGCCGAACGCGGTGTTGTAGAGCGCAACCGAGATGCCGTGCGCGAGCTGCGCGGGGTTGCCGCCGGTCGCGCCGCCCGTGGGCGACTGCGAGCCGAAGATCTCGATCATGCCGATCACCGTGCCGAGCAGGCCGAGCAAGGGCGCGGCCGAAGCGATGGTCGCGAGCGCGCTCAGGTAGCGTTCGAGCCGGTGGGCGACCGACCTGCCGGAATTTTCCATGATCGCGCGCAGGTCGCTTTCGCTGCAGCGCGGATCGGCGTTGAGCGCGCGAAAGCCGCTCGCGAGCACTTCGCCGAGCGCGGAGTTCTGTTCGAGCTGCCGCACGACGTCGGGCGTCGGCACCGCCGTGCGCGAGACCGCGAGCGCTTCTTCGAGCAGTTTGGGCGGCACTACCTTCGCGCGCTTCAGGCTCACGAAGCGTTCGATGATGAGCGCGAGAGCCAGCACGGAGCAGGCAATGAGCGGCCATATCGGCCAGCCCGCGGCTTGTATGATGGAAAGCAAGGGGAGGTTCTCCGCGCCGTGTTCTTTACTTCCGGGTCGCGGCGATTATCGCGGACCGCGAGCCATGTAGGAAAACACGACGTGGCCGTAGGACGACACTCACAATTTTTGTGGATAACTTTGTTGAGAAGCCACACCCCGCGCCACGCCGGGCCGCGCCGATGCTGGACGATGACGAAGCGATGACAAATTGAGCAGAAAAAAATCCAATGGGCTCAAGCACTTGCTCGGAAGAATCTGCGTTGCGCGGGGAAACCCTTGCGCTGCCGCGCGTCCTCGCGCGGCTGTGGACTAAATCGACCCCCGAATCGGCCGCCGAGCCGCGTATTTGCTGATGGGACACGGCTGGGACCCAATGGCCGCGCCGCGAATCTGGGAAGTTGGCGCGCTATGCCGCGCCGTGGCTGATTCCCTGGATGCGAGGTTCAATCCCGTCGCGGTCCGCGGCGAGGTTTCGGGCTTCTCGCGCGCATCCAGCGGGCATTGCTACTTCTCGCTGAAAGACGGCGCGGGTCAGCTGCGCTGCGCGATGTTCCGGCGCGCGGCCATGCTGCTCGACTTCGTTCCGCGCGACGGCGACGTGGTCGAAGTGCAGGGCCGCCTCGGCGTGTACGAAGCTCGGGGCGACCTGCAGCTCATCGTCGAGGCGCTCACGCGCGCCGGGCAGGGTGCGCTCTTCGAGCAGTTCCTTCGGCTGAAGGCCCGGCTCGAGGCCGAAGGCCTGTTCGATGCCGCTCGCAAGCGTGCGCTGCCCGCGATGCCGCGCGGCATCGGCGTCGTGACGTCGCCCGGCGCGGCCGCGCTGCACGATGTCGTGACCTGCCTCGCGCGCCGTGTGCCGCACATTCCCGTGGTCCTCGCGCCGGCCTCCGTGCAAGGCAGCCAGGCACCGCGTGAACTCGTCGCGGCGCTCGAATCGCTCCATCGCATGGCGGCCGCGGGCGCGATCGACGTGATCCTGCTCGTGCGCGGCGGCGGCTCGCTCGAGGATCTCTGGGCATTCAACGACGAGACGCTCGCGCGCACCATCGCGGCGAGCCCGGTGCCGGTCGTGAGCGGCGTGGGCCACGAAACGGATTTCACGATCGCGGATTTCTGCGCCGACCTGCGCGCGCCGACGCCGACCGCCGCCGCGGAACTCGCCGCACAGTCGCGCGAGACGTGGCTCGGCGTGCTCGAAGCGCTACGCGTGCGGCTGCGGCGCGGCGTCACGCACCGGCTCGACGGCGCCGGCCAGCGGCTCGACCAGGCCGCCGCGCGGCTGGGGCGTCCTTCCACGCGCACAGCCGAGCAGCAGTTGCGCATCGCGCGGGCGGCGCATCGGCTGCAGGCGGCCGTGGCGTCGCGGCTTCAATCCGCGCGGCACACGCAGGACGCGGGCCTCGTGCGATTTCGCAATGCGTCGCGGCTGCGCGTCGATGCGGCGCGCCAGTCGCTCGACCACATGGCGCTCAGGCTGAGACTTCTCGACCCGAAGCTCGTGCTCGAGCGCGGCTATGCGTTGCTCGCCGACGAATCGGGCCGGGCGATCACGAGTGTGGGCCGGCTGAGCGAGGGCGATCGCGTGAGCGCCCGCCTTGCCGATGGCGAGGTCGACATGAGGGTTTCAGCCCGGCCGCGGATTCATCCCTAGAATCACCGCCTGAAGACCGACCCCCAACCCGTAGAGGAAGAAAACAATGGAACATACCCTGCCGCCCCTGCCGTACGCCATCGACGCGCTCGCTCCGAACTATTCGCAGGAGACGCTCGAGTATCACCACGGCAAGCACCACAAGGCCTACGTCGACAACCTGAACAAGCTGCAGGTGGGCACGGAGTTCGAGAACATGCCGCTGGAGGACATCATCCGCAAGTCCTCGGGCGCGATCTACAACAACTCCGCGCAGATCTGGAACCACACCTTCTTCTGGAACTGCATGAAGCCGGGCGGCGGCGGCGAGCCCACCGGCGCGCTGGCCGAGGCGATCGGCAAGAAGTGGGGCAACTACGCGGCCTTCCGCGATGCCTTCGTGAAGTCGGCGGTCGGCAACTTCGGCTCCGGCTGGACTTGGCTCGTGAAGAAGGCGGACGGCTCGGTCGACATCGTGAACACGGGCGCCGCGGGCACGCCCCTCACCACGGCCGACAAGGCGGTGCTCACGGTCGATGTGTGGGAACACGCCTATTACATCGACTACCGCAACCAGCGCCCGAAGTTCGTCGAGACCTTCCTCGACAAGCTCGTGAACTGGGATTTCGCCGCGAAGAATTTCGGCTGAGATCGGGACAGGCGAGGTCCGCTCGCGGCGGTCCTCGTCCCCGTCACCTCGAAAAGACGTCGCCCGCGAATTTCATTCCGGGCTTCACGCCGCGCTTGGCGAACCAGCCCTTGTTCATCTCGAGCACGTAGCGCACGGGCTTGCGCGAGCAGTGCGATTCGAGCGTCTGCGGCGCCATGTCCTCGATGTTGACGATGGTGCCGTCGTCGCCGATGAAGGCGGCCGAAAGCGGCAGGATCGTGTTCTTCATCCAGAAGCACTGCTGCGAGGGCTGCTCGAACACGAAGAGCATGCCTTCTTGCTGCGGCATCTCTTCGCGGAACATGAGCCCCGTCATGCGCTCGTCGTTGGTCTGGGCGAGCTGGACTTCGATCCGGTGCATGCCGATCGTGAGCTGCGTGCGGGCGAGCCCGAGCTGCGGCGCCTGGGCCCATGCGGCGGTCGCCACGGCCGCCGCGAGCAGCAGCGCCGGGAGTGCGAGAAACGGCTTCTTCATGGCTCGCATTGTGCAGGCCCGCAAAACAAAATGCCCGCACGGGCGGCGGGCATTTCGATTCAGCGAGCGAGTCGGATCAGGACTTGCTTTCGGCCTTGGCCTTCTTCTTCTTGGCGGCCTTCTTGGCAGCAGGCTTCTTCTCGGCCTTCTTTTCCATCTTTTCCATCTTGGCGCCCGAGGCGGCCGGCATGGCGCCGGAGGCGGCACCCATGGCGGCGCCGGTGTGCGAGGCGGCGAAAGCCGTGGACACGGCGAACGCGGAAGCGATCAGGGCTGCGAGCAGCTTGTTCATTGGTGGGTCCTTTCGAAAGGTTGGTTCCCCCCCGGCTGGGGAAGGCTCATCCGTAACGCCGCCCCCGCTTCGACGGTTGACAGGACTCGCGATCCCGTTCGCGGGCACGTAAGGAGCGCGAAGGATTCACCGCTAGAATCTCAGGGTTTACCCAGAAAGGCCGGGACCGCGGCCACCCCCATTCCCCGGAGACGCATTTCCCCATGTACCAGCACATCAAGGTGCCCAGCCAGGGCCAGAAGATCACCGTCAACGCCGACAACTCGCTCAACGTGCCGGACGAGCCTGTCATCCCCTATATCGAGGGCGACGGCACCGGGCTCGACATCACGCCCGTGATGCTGAAGGTGGTCGACGCCGCCGTGGCCAAGGCCTACGGCGGCAAGCGCAGGATTCACTGGATGGAGGTGTATGCCGGCGAGAAGTCGACCAAGGTCTACGGCCCCGACGTGTGGCTGCCCGACGAGACGCTGCATGCCGTGCGCGACTACGTCGTGTCGATCAAGGGGCCGCTCACCACGCCCGTGGGCGGCGGCATCCGGTCGCTCAACGTCGCGCTGCGCCAGGAACTCGACCTGTACGTGTGCCTGCGTCCGGTGCAGTACTTCAAGGGCGTGCCTTCCCCCGTGAAGGAGCCGGAGAAGACCAACATGGTGATCTTCCGCGAGAACTCCGAAGACATCTACGCCGGCATCGAATGGGAAGCCCAGAGCGACAAGGCGAAGAAGGTGATCGACTTCCTCGTGAAGGAAATGGGCGTGAAGAAGATCCGCTTCCCGGACACCTCGGGCATTGGCATCAAGCCCGTGTCGAGCGAGGGCACCAAGCGCCTCGTGCGCAAGGCGATCCAGTACGCGATCGACAACGACCGCCCGAGCGTCACGCTCGTGCACAAGGGCAACATCATGAAGTTCACGGAAGGAGCCTTCCGTGACTGGGGCTACGAGCTCGCGCAGCAGGAATTCAAGGCCGAGCCGATCGACGGCGGCCCGTGGTGCAAGATCCGGAATCCGAAGACCGGCCGCGACATCGTCGTGAAGGACGTGATCGCCGACGCCTTCCTGCAGCAGATCCTCCTGCGCCCCGCCGAATACAGCGTGATCGCCACGCTCAACCTGAACGGCGACTACATCTCCGACGCGCTCGCCGCGCAGGTGGGCGGCATCGGCATCGCGCCCGGCGCGAACCTTTCGGACACGGTCGCGATGTTCGAAGCCACGCACGGCACCGCGCCGAAGTACGCGGGCAAGGACTACGTGAATCCGGGCTCGGAAATCCTCTCGGCCGAAATGATGCTGCGTCACATGGGCTGGCGCGAGGCCGCCGACCTCATCATCAGCTCGATGGAGAAGTCGATCCTCTCGAAGAAGGTGACCTACGATTTCGCGCGGCTCATGGAAGGCGCGACGCAGGTGAGCTGCTCCGGCTTCGGGCAGGTGATGATCGAGCACATGTAAGGCCGGCTCGCGCGCAAGCGTCCGGACCACCAGGCCCCGGTGTGGCTCGCGCCCTCCGGGGCTTTCCATTCACGGAGGAGAGTCTGCAAGCCGCAACCGACATCCATCCCGCGATCGTCTTCGAGCCCGACGGCTACCGCACGGACGGCGCCCGGCTGATGGGGCGGCAGGCCGCTGGCCTCGGATTTCTTCGCGCCGCCGTCGCGGCTTCTCGCGGCCGGCCGCTCGCGGGCTACACGGCGCGCAAGGCCTCCGCCGACAGCTTCGCGAAGACGGTGGCCGAGATCGATCCGCAAGCGCGCGCGCAGTGGCTGAACCCGTTGCGGCCCGATGCGTTGCAGCAGCTGGGCCATCTCTACACGCCGGGGCCCGGCATCGGCGAGCTCGCGCTGCAGCGCCTGCGCGTGGGAACGCATGCGTGGTCGATCACGGGCGTGACGCACACCACCGCATCGCATGGCGTGATGGATTCGCTCGTTGAGCTGCCGATCGCGCCGGTGATGCCGTGGGATGCCGTGATCTGCACGTCGCATGCGGTTCGCGGCACGGTGGAGACCGTGCTCGAAGCGCAGCGGGACTATCTCGCGTGGCGCTTCGGCGAGAAGCCCAGGCAGTGGTCGCTGCCCCAACTGCCCGTGATTCCACTTGGCGTGCATTGCGCGGACTTCGAATTCGGCGCGCAGGAGCGCCGTGCGGCACGCGAGTCGCTCCGGGTCGCGGCGGACGAAGTGGTGGCGCTTTTCGTCGGCCGTCTCTCGTTTCACGCCAAGGCGCACCCGCACGCGATGTATGCGGCGCTCGAAGCCGCCGCGCAACGCTCCGGGCACAAGGTGGTGCTCGTGCAGTGCGGCTGGTTCGCCAACGACGCGATCGACCGGGCGTTCCGCGAGGGCGCGGCCGCCACGTGCCCGAGCGTGCGATGCGTTTTCACGGATGGGCGCGACGAGCGTGCGCGCCGCGCGAGCTGGGCTGCGGCCGACCTCTTCATCAGCCTGTCGGACAACATCCAGGAAACCTTCGGGCTCACGCCGATCGAGGCGATGGCCGCGGGATTGCCCGTGCTCGTCACCGACTGGGACGGCTACAAGGACACCGTGCGCGATGGCGTGGACGGCTTTCGCATCGCGACCTGGACGCCGCCCGCGGGGGCGGGCGAACGGCTCGCGTGGACGCACGAAGCCGATGTCGACAGCTACGACTTCTACTGCGGCCTCACGTGCCAGTTCGTCGCACTCGATCGCGCGATGCTGGCGGACCGCCTCTGCCTCCTCGTGCAGGACGAAGCGCTGCGCCGCCGCATGGGCGATGCGGGCCGCGCGCGTGCGCGCGAGGCGTACGACTGGGCCGTCGTTTACCGTGCCTACCAGTCGCTCTGGGCGCAACTCGGCGAACTGAGGCCGCGCGAGGCGCCGGCTGCGCCGCGCGCGTCGCCCGCGCGGCTCGACCCCTTCACCGCGTTCGCGCATTACCCCACGCATCGCATCGCGCCTGCGACGCTTGCGCGGCGCCGCGCCGGCGCGAATGCGCACGACTACGCGCCGCTCGCCGGCATGGCGATTTTCAGCTATGCGGCGCGCGAGCAGCCGTCCGCGGACGGATTCGCGCGGATCTGGGCCGCGCTCGGCGAAGGCGGCGCGAGCGCAGAGGCCGTCGCCACGGCCTGTGGCGCGACGTTCGCGGAAACCGCGCGCGCGCTGGCGATGCTCGCGAAGATGGGCCTCGTCGAACTCGCCGATCGGAGCGGCGAGTGACGATCGAGCAGTTGCGGGAGCAACTTCGCGGCTTGCGCCTGCAGCGGCGCATGGCCGACGCGCGCGACCTGATCCGCGCGCAGCCGGGCTTCGAGAGCTCGCCGGCGCTGCAGCAGTTGCACCACGACCACGAGGACTTCTGGTGGCAGCCGATGCCCGGGCGCCGCATGACGCTGCGCCGCCGCGACGAAGGCGACGCCGCTTTCGTGCGCGCGTGCTGGGCCGATGCGGGCTTCATGCACAAGTTCAATCGCGTCGCGCGGCCCTTGCCGGCGGACGATGAGGCCCTGCGGGGCATCCTCGCGCGCGAACGGGCAGCCATCTTCGGTGAATCCAAGGCGTTGCACTGGACGATCGACACGCGAGGCGGCCCCGCCGGATTCGTGAGCGCCACGGACTACACGCCGGGCCACAGGCGCTGCGAATTCCTGATCGGCGTGCTGAACCGGCCCGCGAGCCCGGTGCCCGTGGAGGCGGCACGCGAGGCAATCGCTTTCCTGCGGGATCGCGCGGGGGTCGAGCGGCTCACGGCCTACATCTATGCGGACAACGGGTACGCGACACGGCTGGCGGTCAAGTTCGGCTTCGAACGCGAAGGCGTGCTGCGCGGCTATCTCCGCGAGCCCGATGGAAGCCGCTCGGACCTCGTCGTCGCGGGAATGTTGCTCGGCAGGCGGCGCGCCCCAGGCACACCGCGCGCCGCAAGGCGAGCCGCGCGGCAAATGGGTTAAATTCGAACGTTCTCGAGCAGAGGAGAAACTCGCACAATGGCCACACTCACCGGCACTTCCGCCGACGACACGTTGACCGGCACCGGCGCGGACGATTCATTGAACGGCGCGGCCGGCAACGACTCGCTTTCGGGCGGCGCAGGCAACGACCAGATCACCGGCGGCGCAGGCAACGACGCGATCGACGGCGGCGACGGCACGGACACGGCCGTCTTCTCGAGCGCGTTCGCTTCGTACAACATCGATTACGACAACGACACGGGCCAGTACGTGATCGAGGCGACCTCGGGCACCGACGGCACCGACCTCGTGCTCGGCGTCGAGCGCTTCGAATTCTCCAACGGCGTGAAGACCGAAGCGCAGCTCTTCACGGGCGAGGGCGGCGGCACGCCGAGTGCCGATACGCTCACCGGCACTTCGAGCGACGATTCGCTCGAAGGGCTCGACGGCAACGATTCGATCTCCGGCGCCAACGGCCGCGATTCGCTCTACGGCGGCGGCGGCGACGACACCCTCTCGGGCGGCGCCGGCAACGATGTGCTCTCCGGCGGCACGGGCAACGACAGCCTGAACGGCGGCGACGGCAACGACGCCATCACGGGCGGCGACGGCACCGATACCGCATCCTTCGACGGCGCCTCGGCCGCGGTGCATGCCGATCTCGACGCGGGCACCGCGACCGGGCAGGGCACCGATACGCTCGACTCCGTCGAGAACCTCGTGGGCTCCGCGCACAACGACACGCTCGCCGGCGACGAACACGGAAACCGGATCGAAGGCGGCAGCGGCGCCGATTCGATGTCGGGCGCGGCGGGCGACGACGTGCTCGAGGGCGGCGCGGGCAACGACACGATCGACGGCGGCGCGGGCAACGACACGGCCGTCTTCTCCGGCGCGTCGAGCTCCTACACGATCACCTACGACAACGACAAGGGCGAATACGTCCTCGCGGCGTCGTCGGGCACCGACGGCACGGACCATGTTTCCGGTGTCGAGCAGTTCGAGTTCTCCAACGGAACGAAGACCGCCGCGGAACTGCTGGTGGGCCAGGGCGGCGGAACGGCGGGCGCCGATTCCCTCACCGGCACGAGCGCAGGCGAGAAGATCGAGGGCCTCGACGGCGACGACACGATCGCGGGCGCGGCGGGCAACGACTCGATCTACGGCGGCGGCGGCAACGACCTCCTCACCGGCGGCGACGGCAACGACGTGATCTCCGGTGGCCCGGGCACGGACACCGCGTGGTTCGACGGCGCGACGGGCGCGATCCGCGCCAATCTCGACGCGGGCACCGCGACGGGCCAGGGCACCGACACGCTGCAGTCGATCGAGAACCTGCTGGGCACCGAGTTCCAGGACACGCTCATCGGCAATGAAGGCGCGAACCTGCTGCAAGGCGCGGGCGGCAACGATTCCATCTACGGCCACGAAGGCGACGACACGCTCGTGGGCGGCGCGGGCAACGACCAGCTCAATGGCGACGACGGCGTCGACACGGCGTCCTTTGCAGGCTCCGCGGTTGCGGTACGTGTAGACCTCGTGACAGGCTTCGCGTACGGCGAAGGCCGCGACCGGCTCGACAGCATCGAGAACCTGATCGGTTCTTCGCACGAGGACACGCTTCCGGGCAACGACGGCGCCAATGATATCGACGGCGGCCTGGGCGACGACGAGGTGAGCGGGGCCGGCGGCGACGATACGCTCGCGGGCGGCGGCGGCGACGACACGGTGGAAGGCGGCGCGGGCAGCGACGACATCGACGGCGGCGCGGGCACCGACATGGTGGTCTTCACCGGCGCGTTCGACGACTACGAAGTCACCGGCAATGCGACCGACGGCTTCACCATCACGGACACGGTCTCCGACCGCGACGGTGTCGACACCGTGAAGAACGCGGAGCTCTTCCAGTTCTCGGATGGCGTGCGTTCCGTGGCGACGCTCACGGGCAGCGGCGCGGGCGCGATCACGGGCACCGAAGACGACGACAACCTGCAAGGCACGGCCGGTGGCGACACGATCGTCGGCCTCGGCGGCGACGACACGCTGTCCGGCAAGGCGGGCGCGGACACGCTGATCGGCGGCGAAGGAGACGATTCGCTCGACGGCGGCCAGGGCAACGACAGCCTCTCCGGCGGATCGGGCGTGGACATCGCTTCGTACGAAGGCGCGCTCGCCGGGGTCACCGTCAATCTGGCCACGGGCGCCGCGAGCGGTCCGAACGGAAACGACGTTCTCTCGGGCATCGAGGGCGTGGACGGCAGCGACTTCGCCGACTCGATCACGGGCTCGGCCGGTGACAACGACCTGCGTGGCGAAGCCGGCGACGACACCATCGTGGCCGGCGACGGCGACGACTCGCTTACCGGCGGCGCGGGCAACGACTCGCTCGCGGGCGAAGGCGGCGACGACAGCATCGATGGGGGTGCGGGCACCGACACGGTCGTCTACGCGGCCGCGCGCGTGGACGTGGTGGCGACGTGGAACACCACGACCGGAACGCTCGTGGGTCCGGCGGGAACCGATGCGCTGAAGAACGTCGAATTCGTGCAGTTTCTCGACGGCACGTGGGCGGTGGGCGACCTGCACGACATCGCCGGCACGAGCGGCGCCGATTCGCTGCAGGGCACCGCGGGCGCCAACGCGATCCGCGGGCTCGGCGGCGCCGACACGATCGGCGGCCTGGACGGTGACGACGTGCTCTCTGGCGGCGACGGCAACGATCTGCTGCAAGGCGGCCAGGGCAACGACAAACTCTATGGCGACGCCGGCGACGACACGCTGCAGGGCAACGGCGGCGCCGACAGCCTCGAAGGCGGGGACGGCAACGACACCGCGAGCTTCGCCGACGCGGCGAGCGCGCTGTCGCTCGACCTGGGCGCGGGCCAGTTCACGCTGTCAGGGCTCACGGGCTCGCTGCACGGCATCGAGCGGATCATCGCGACGTCCTTCGCGGATACGCTGGTGGGCTCGGCGGCAGCCGAATCGATCGACGGCGGCGCGGGCAACGATACCTTCACGGGCATGGGCGGCGCCGACACGATCACGGGCGGAGCCGGCATCGACCAGGCGATCGTGTCCGGCACGCTCGCGTCCGCGCATCTCACGTCGAGCGCGGGCAAGTGGCAGGTGACGGATTCGCATTCGGCCGTGACCACGCTCGATGGCGTCGAACGCTTCCAGTTCAGCGACAAGAAGATCGCGGTGGACCTCTCGGGCAACGCGGGCAGCGCGGTACTGGTGCTCGCCGCGGTCGCGGGCGCCACGGCGGCGCACGATCCCACGCTGGTCGGAAAGGCGATCGCATATCTGGATGCGGGCCACAGCGAGCATGATCTGGCCGCGCTCGGCGCATCGGCCCTGGGCGCGCTTTCGAACGTCGACTTCGTCCAGCATGTGTGGCACGACGTCGTCGGCTCGAATCCTCCGGCCGACGTGCTGACCGTGATCACGCACGCGCTCGATGCCGGCACCGTCACGCGGACCGACCTGATCGAGCTTGCAGCGAATTCGCAGCAGGCCGAGACGACCGTCGGCTTCACGGGGCTCGTCGAGCACGGGGTCGAGTACCTCTAGACACCGTGATGTGGGGCGCGCGGCGAAGGCCGCGCTGCCCAACTATCGACAAGGCGCGTGGCGAAGTGAAACGCCGGGGGTGGGCTGGTGCCTCAGCAGAAGAATCAGCCGCACGCGGCTGCCTCAGCAGGAGAGGCAACCGCTTGCGGCTGACTCAGCATGAGAGGCAACCGCAAGCGGCCGAGTCAGCATGAGAGGCAACCGCAAGCGGCTGCCTCAGCGGAAGAGTCGCCCGCGAGCCCTACTTGTTCGCGAGGTCGCTATGCCCCATCGCATGGAACTGCGGGGCACGGACCTTGGGCTGGCGCATCCCGCGGTCGGCGCGGTCACCGCCGGGCCGATCCCCACCGATGGGTCTGTCGCCCTCGGTGGTCTTGATGGGCCCGGGCAGGACCACGATGTTCTGTGCGAGCTGGCCCTTCGGTCCCTGCTGCACGTCGAACGAGACACGCGAGCCTTGCTTCAGCGTCTTGAACCCGTCCATCGTGATGGCAGAGAAATGCGCGAAGATGTCGGAGCCTCCGCCGTCGGGTTCGATGAAGCCGAACCCCTTCGCATCGTTGAACCACTTGACTGTGCCGGTCTTGATATCGGTCGCCATGTTGCGCGCCCCTTCTTGTTCCCTCAAACCTACTAAGTAGTGTCCCGGATCGGACGGGGAGTTGTCAACATTTTCACTTACGCATGTTTGGATCGGCCGACGACCGGCATTCAGCGGTTGCGACGAAGACGCCGTTGCAGAAGAATCGGGAGGCGCATCGGCCGCTGTCGCTTGAATGTGACGCCCCCGGCACCATTTGCCCCACAGGCGACGACACGAAGGCGCGGTCGCTAGAATGATTTTCATGGCCAGTCAGACACCCATCCCGCCGCCGGTCGCGCCGAAAACGCGGCCGCCGGAGGACGACGGCGGGTCCGTGGTCGCCGAAAAGCAGCTCCAGCGAACCAAACCCCCCCAGATGTACCAGGTCGTCATGCTGAACGACGACTACACCCCCATGGAATTCGTGGTGGTCGTGATCCAGGAATTCTTCAACAAGGACCGCGAGACCGCCACGCAGATCATGCTGAAGATCCATCTGGACGGAAAAGGCATTTGCGGTGTCTACCCGAGAGACATCGCGGCAACGAAGGTGCAGCAGGTGCAGGAAGCCGCGAGGCAGGCCGGGCATCCGCTGCAGTGTGTGAGTGAACCGGCGGACTGATCCGGACACTAACGGTATTGAATTGAACGAGTTAGCAAGGCAAAAGGAAATCTCATGATTGCCCAGGAACTGGAAGTCAGCCTCCACATGGCGTTCGTGGAAGCGCGCCAACAGCGCCACGAATTCATCACCGTGGAGCATCTCCTGCTGGCCCTGCTGGACAATCCCAGCGCGGCGGAGGTGCTGCGCGCGTGCTCGGCGAACATCGACGATCTGCGCAAGTCGCTCGCCAACTTCATCAAGGACAACACGCCGCAGGTCGCGGGCACGGACGACGTCGACACCCAGCCGACGCTCGGGTTCCAGCGCGTGATCCAGCGCGCCATCATGCACGTGCAAAGCACGGGCAACGGCAAGAAGGAAGTGACGGGCGCCAACGTGCTGGTCGCGATCTTCGGCGAGAAGGATTCGCACGCCGTCTACTACCTGCACCAGCAGGGCGTGACGCGGCTGGACGTCGTGAACTACATCGCGCACGGCATCAAGAAGAGCGATCCGCCCGAGCCCGCCAAGGGAGGCGAAAGCCCCTCCGGCGAGCAGGAGGAAAGCAGCGAGAAGAACGAGAAGGCGTCGCCGCTCGAGCAGTTCACGCAGAACCTGAACCAGGCCGCGCGCGACGGCAAGATCGACCCGCTCATCGGCCGCGAATACGAGGTCGAGCGCGTGATCCAGATCCTCTGCCGCCGCCGCAAGAACAACCCGCTGCTCGTGGGTGAGGCGGGTGTGGGCAAGACCGCGATCGCGGAAGGCCTCGCCTGGCGCATCACGCAAAAGGAAGTGCCGGAAATCCTCGCGGACTCCAACGTTTATTCGCTCGACATGGGCGCGCTGCTCGCGGGCACCAAGTACCGCGGCGACTTCGAGCAGCGCCTGAAGGGCGTGCTGCGCGCGCTGAAGGACAAGCCGAACGCAATCCTCTTCATCGACGAAATCCACACGCTGATCGGCGCGGGGGCCGCCTCGGGCGGCACGCTCGACGCGTCCAACCTGCTGAAGCCGGCGCTCTCGCAGGGCAACCTGAAGTGCATCGGCGCGACGACCTTCACCGAGTACCGCGGCATCTTCGAGAAGGATGCGGCGCTCTCGCGGCGCTTCCAGAAGGTGGACGTGGTCGAGCCGAGCATCGAGCAGACGGTGGAGATCCTGAAGGGCCTGAAGTCGCGCTTCGAGGAACACCACAGCGTGAAGTACGCGGCCAACGCGCTGCAGGCGGCCGCGGAACTGTCGGCGAAGTACATCAACGACCGCCACCTGCCCGACAAGGCGATCGACGTGATCGACGAGGCGGGCGCCGCGCAGCGCATCCTGCCCGTGAACAAGCGCAAGAAGACGATTTCCAAGGCGGAGGTCGAGGAAATCGTGGCGAAGATCGCGCGCATTCCGCCGGCGTCGGTCTCCAACGACGACCGGGGCAAGCTGCAGAACCTCGAGCGCGATCTCAAGTCCGTCGTGTTCGGCCAGGACAAGGCGCTCGAAGTGCTCGCCGCTTCGGTGAAGATGGCGCGCTCGGGCCTGGGCAAGGCCGACAAGCCGATCGGCTCGTTCCTCTTTTCCGGCCCCACGGGCGTCGGCAAGACGGAAGCCGCGAAGCAGCTCGCCTACATCATGGGCATCGAGCTGATCCGCTTCGACATGTCGGAATACATGGAGCGGCACGCGGTGTCGCGCCTGATCGGCGCGCCTCCGGGCTACGTCGGCTTCGACCAGGGCGGGCTCCTCACCGAGGCGATCACGAAGAAGCCGCACGCGGTGCTTCTCCTCGACGAGATCGAGAAGGCGCATCCGGACATCTTCAACGTGCTCTTGCAGGTGATGGACCACGGCACGCTCACGGACAACAACGGGCGCAAGGCCGACTTCCGCAACGTGATCATCATCATGACCACGAACGCGGGGGCGGAGTCGCTGAACAAGGCGACCATCGGCTTCACGAACGCCAAGGAAGCCGGCGACGAGATGCAGGACATCAAGCGCCTCTTCACACCGGAATTCCGCAACCGGCTGGATGCGATCGTGAGCTTCAAGTCGCTCGACGAGCAGATCATCCTGCGCGTGGTCGACAAGTTCCTGCTGCAGCTGGAACAGCAGCTTTCCGAGAAGAAGGTGGAAGTGACCTTCACCGACAAGCTGCGCAAGCACCTGGCGGTGAAGGGGTTCGATCCGATGATGGGCGCGCGTCCGATGCAGCGGCTGATCCAGGACACGATCCGCCGCGCGCTGGCCGACGAACTGCTCTTCGGTCGTCTCACCGAGGGCGGGCGGCTCACCGTGGACCTCGACGACAAGGACGAGGTGCTGCTCGACATCCAGCCGGTTCCGAAGAAGGAAGGCAAGCAAAAGCCCGAGCCGGAAGAGATTTCGAGCGACGGGCAGTAGGCCGGCAGGGCGCAATCGCGCCTCGGCAAGAAGCCGCCTTCGGGCGGCTTTTTCTTTCCGGTCCGAGGGCGTGTCGGCGCCGCAGGCGGGAACCGAATGCGCGTGCGGGTTACGTAGTGAGCTCGCACAAACCAGTTCACGCCAACGATGTCTTCCCGATTCTCGGCCTGCCGAAGAGGCACGGCCGGCCCCCTGTCCGATACCCCTGCCGCATCCTCGACCCGAGACGGAACTCGGGACGGAACTCGAGACGCGAAGCCGATGGAAGGCAAGGCCGCTTCGGGTCCGCGCGCGGATCGTGTCTCCCGTCCGCGGACTCGGGAGACGCGTGCCCCGCGGCCCATGCAGTGCGAGTCGTCGCACGGCCCACGAACATCGGCCGGCCCCCTGGCTTCGGAGCCGGCAAGCAAGGCGGCGCAGGCGGCCGCGCGTCTTCCCTGCATACGTGCGAAGCTCGAGGAAGCCCGTCGTGAGGCGGCCGCCGGCTGGAACGGCGAATGCGAGCGCCTGTGCCGCGAAGTCATCCGCCTCGCATGCGGCTGCACGCAGGTCGACGTGGCGCTGGAACACCTCGACTTGCTCAGGAAGGCCGGAGTGAAGCCGGATCAGCCGCCGCTCGGCGCGATGGGCTGTCTGCTCGAGAAATGCTGGGACGCGGGCCGCAATCAGGACGTGGTGCGATGCTTCGAGAAGATGCGGGAATGCGACATAAGGCTGGTTCCGCGCAACTTCACCAGCATGCTGTCGGCCTGTGGGCGCCTGGGCCAGTTCGACAAGGCAATGGATTGCCTGGGAGCGATGAAGGCTGCCGACGTCCGGCCCGAGCCGGGCGACTGGCAAGTCCTGAAGTCGATTCTGCAGCAGTGCGCCCGCGACGGCGAGATCGACCGGATGCTGCGCTGCTTCGCGGCAATGCTCGACGCGGGCTACCCGGCCGATCTCGAGGTCCTGAAGAAGATCGTTGCCGCCTGCGTCGATGCCGGGCGTCACTCGGACGCGCTCCAGCAGTTCGGTGCGGCATGGCAGAAGTACAAAGACTGCTCGGGCGACTTTTCAAGCGTGCTGAGCGATCTCATGGCTTCGTGCGCGACGTGTGGCCGGCACGCCCTGGTATTGCGCTGCCTCCACTGCATGCGCGTCTGCGGATTTCATCCCCGCCTCGAAGACTTCAACCACGCGATCAACGCGGGCGTGAAGCTCGGCCAGCCGGACGAGGTCCTTCGCTGCTGGAGCGAACTGGACTCGGACGTGCGCGGCGGGCGGACCGAGGTCCGGCCGGACCTGATCACCCTTCAGGGTCTGATGTGGGCCCGCTTGTCGAAGGGAGACCTGGCGCAGGCCGACCGGTGCTTCGAGGCGATGAAGGTCCAGGCCCGCGCGCAGGGCGGCGAAGGTGCCCTGCGCAATGCGTATGAGCTGGCAATCGAGGCGTGCGTGCCGGCCGGCAGGCCGGACGCGGCCTGTCGCCTCTTCAACGAGATGGTGCGCGCGTCCGCGCATTCAGCCTTCCTGAAGCCGCGCGACTCCGTCTTCGCGAGCATGCTCGCGGCGCTCGATCGGATCGAGGCGGCGCAGCCAGGCGCCGAGCCGAATCCCGGGCAGCCTCCCGGGCAGCCTCCGGCCGATCCATCCATGGACGATTCGACAGCCCGCACCGCGGCGCGTCTTCTCGATGCGATGACGCAAGCCCGATACCTGCCCACCACCCAGGAGTTCAACAGGCTGCTTCTCATGGTGTGCGGCCTCTCCGGTGAAGCGGCGAGGGATGCGGCCGACCGGGCGGAACAATGGATGCGGTCCGCGATGGACCTTGGACTCGATCCCGATGCGGTCACGTGCCGGACGTTCCTCGAGGCCTGTGCGATCGGAGGCCGAGGCAGGCCCGGGCTTGCCTTCTTCGATGCATTCCTCATGCGGAGGGTCGCTGCCGACATCACGGTCTTCGACACGGCCCTCTGGACGTGCTGCGTGGCCGGGCTCTACGACCAGGTCCACGGCTACCTTCACGAGATCATCGCGGCCGGGCTCGAGACCACTCCCCAGACTTTCGAGTACGCGATCGCCGCTGCCGGTGCGGGCGGATCGGGCGACGCGGCCCAGGCCTACCTGCGCACCGCGGTCAATACGCGTGCGTTTCAGGAATCGCTCGGCGCATCGGCCGCAGGGGCGACACTGGACTTCCGGGCGTCGAGCATCTACGCATCCCGCTTCGCGCTGGCCGGCGACCCCGAACGCCTCGTGCCTGCGGCGGTTGCGTGCGCCGTCTTCGACCACCACGCCGATCCTCCACGCGGGATCGGCCCGCACACGCGGTTCTTCGTGGGCAGCGATCAAGCTCTCATCGGGGCCATCGGCGAGCGAATGAAAAGCCTCGGTCTGAAGCCCACGATGTCGCGCGCCGCCCCGGGCTGGCTCGTGCACGAGCCCCTTCCTGTCGCGCGACCTTCTGGCCGACCTCTGCCTGTGCCTCCCGCACCTCCTGCACGGCGACCGCTGCCTGTGCCTCCTGCACGGCGACCTCTGCCGGCACCTCCCGCACGGCGCGGTGGCACTTTTACCTCTGCGACACGATCCAGACATTGACGGGCCCCCGCAGCGCGCTTTAATGCACGCATGAGCGTCCCCGCAGCGACCCCTCGGGATACCTCCACCGCCCTCAACCGCTTCGGCCTCGGTGCTCGGCCGAACGATGCGATGCCCGCCGATGCGAGGCGCTGGCTGCTCGACCAGTTCGCACGCTACCAGCCCATGCCCGCCGCGTGGGCGCCGCTGCCGCGCACGACGACGCACGTCGACACGCTCGTGGCCATGCAGCGCGCGGCGCGGCAGGCGGGCGACGGCGAGAAGGCCGCGGCACGCCAGGCGTACCGGCGCGAGATGCGCGACGAGTACCTCACGGCCGTCGCGGCGCGCATGCAGTCCGCGCTGCAAAGCGACACGCCCTTCGTGGAGCGTCTCGTGCACTTCTGGTCCAACCACTTCGCGGTCTCCGTCGACAAGCTCACGGTCATCGGGCTCGCGGGCGCGTTCGAAGCCGAGGCGATCCGTCCGCACGTGCTGGGCCGCTTCGAGGACATGCTCTTCGCCGCCGCGCGCCATCCAGCGATGCTGCTCTACCTCGATCAGGCGCAGTCGATCGGACCGGAGAGCCGCGCCGGCTCGGCGGCCGCGGCGCGCAACCCACAGCGCCGCCGGGGCCTGAACGAGAACCTCGCGCGCGAGATCATGGAACTGCACACGCTCGGTGTCAGAAGCGGCTACACGCAGGACGACGTGACCGAGTTCGCGCGTGCGCTCACGGGCTGGAGCATCGCGGGCGACTTCGGCCTGCCTGCGAGATTGGCGGCGGGCGACGCGGGCGATCCGCGTTATCCCGGGTTCCAGTTTCGCAGCGCGCTGCACGAGCCCGGTCCGCGCACGCTGCTCGGCCGCAGCTACTCGCAAGGCGGCGAGGCGCAGGGGCGCGCGATGCTCGTGGACCTCGCGCGCGCGCCCGCGACGGCCGAGCACCTCGCGACCAAGCTCGCGCGGCACTTCGCATCGGACGAGCCGCCGCCCGCGCTCGTGCGGCGTCTCGCCGAGGCGTTCACGCGCACGAACGGCGACTTGCCAAGCGTCTACCGCACGCTCGTCGAGTCGCCGGAATGCTGGGCCGGCGCGACGGTGAAATTCAAGTCTCCATGGGATTGGTCGGTGTCCAGCCTGCGCGCGCTGGGCCGCGAGGAAGTGCCCGCGATGCAGGTCGCGGGCCTGCTTCAGCAACTGGGGCAGCCCGTGTGGCGGCCCGGCTCGCCCGCGGGCTGGGACGACATCGCCGCTTCGTGGGCCGCGCCCGACGCCTTGCTGAGGCGTGTCGAAGCGGCGCAGCGCATGGCGGGGGCCGCCGCGCGCACGGGCG
>NZ_DASZSE010000052.1:0-57850 GCF_035548915.1 Ramlibacter sp.
GAAATGGTGATGCCGGGCGACAACGTGACGATCACGGTGAAGCTGATCGCCCCGATCGCCATGGAAGAGGGCCTGCGGTTTGCCATCCGCGAGGGCGGCAAGACGGTGGGCGCGGGCGTCGTCGCCAAGATCATGGAGTAATCGATCATGGCGCAACAACCCGCACAACCGCAGCCGCGCTCGCAGCAGCAGCGCATCCGCATCCGCCTGAAGGCGTTCGATTACAAGCTGATCGACCAGTCCGCCGCGGAGATCGTGGACACCGCCAAGCGCACGGGCGCGATCGTCAAAGGCCCGGTGCCCCTGCCGACGCGCATGCAGCGCTTCGACATCCTGCGTTCGCCGCACGTGAACAAGTCGAGCCGCGACCAGTTCGAGATTCGCACGCACCAGCGCCTGATGGACATCGTCGACCCGACGGACAAGACGGTGGATGCGCTGATGAAGCTCGATCTGCCGGCCGGCGTGGACGTCGAAATCAAGCTGCAGTGATGCAGTTCCTCCTTCTCCCCCCCAGGGGAGAGGGCTGGGGTGAGGGGCCGCCTTTGTGCGGCCTTGGCACGCCCCGCGCCATCAGGCTATAATCCCCGGCTCTGCCCGAAATGGGCGGAGGATAGTTAGCCGCCGGCCAGGCCGGCGGATCAATCAACCCTCTCTCGTACTTCAAACGCAGAAGCCAATTGCAGCGGCTGCGGCGGGAGCAAAGGAGCAAGAACATGGACTCGAGTCGAGAAGACCTCGGGTTGCTTGGCCGCAAGGTGGGCATGATGCGCCTCTTCACCGACGAAGGGGACGCCGTTCCCGTCACGGTGGTGGACGTGTCCGACAACCGCGTCACCCAGGTCAAGACCCAGGAAGCAGACGGCTACGTGGCCTTGCAGGTCACGTTCGGCAAGCGCAAGTCCTCGCGCGTCACCAAGCCGCTGGCCGGCCACCTCGCCAAAGCGAAGGTCGAAGCCGGTGAGATCATCCGCGAATTCCGCGTGAGCGCCGACCAGGCCGTCAAGTACGCCGCCGGCGCGACCGTTCCCGTGCAGGACCTCTTCGCCGCCGGCCAGAAGGTCGACGTGCAGGGAACGTCCATCGGCAAGGGCTTTGCCGGCACCATCAAGCGCCACAACTTCAGCTCGCAACGCGCCTCCCACGGCAACTCGCGCTCGCACAACGTGCCGGGCTCGATCTCCATGGCGCAGGACCCGGGCCGCGTGTTCCCCGGCAAGCGCATGTCCGGCCACATGGGCGACGTGACCGTGACCACGCAGAACCTCGACGTCATTCGCGTCGACGAAGCGCGCGGCCTGCTCATGATCCGCGGCGCCGTGCCCGGCGCCAAGGGCGGCTTCGTGACGGTTCGCCCCGCCGTGAAGGGCTCGCAACCGAAGGCTGCCTCCGAGGCCGCCGCGAAGGGAGCCAAGTGATGCAACTCGAACTCCTGAACGACCAGGGCCAGGCCGCGTCGAAGGTCGACGCGCCCGAGACCGTGTTCGGCCGCGAATACAACGAGGCGCTCGTGCACCAGATCGTGGTGGCCTTCCAGGCGAACGCGCGCCAGGGCACCCGAGCCCAGAAGGACCGCGCGACGGTCAAGCACTCGACCAAGAAGCCGTTTCGCCAGAAGGGCACGGGCCGCGCCCGCGCCGGCATGACCTCCTCGCCGCTTTGGCGCGGGGGCGGCCGCATCTTCCCGAACAGCCCGGAGGAGAACTTCTCCCACAAGGTCAACAAGAAGATGTACCGCGCCGGCATGGCGTCGATCTTTTCCCAGCTCGCCCGCGAAGGCCGCATCGCGGTGGTCGACTCCCTGAAGGTCGACAGCCCGAAGACGAAGCAGCTGGCCGCCAGGTTCAAGGCGATGAATCTGGATTCGGTGATGGTGATCGCCGACGAAGTCGATGAGAACCTGTACCTCGCCTCGCGGAACCTGCAGAACGTGCTCGTGGTCGAGCCGCGCTACGCCGATCCGCTGTCGCTGGTGCACTACAAGAAAGTGCTCGTCACCAAGGGCGCGATCGACAAGCTGAAGGAGATGTTCGCATGACCGCAACATCCAGCAAGTTCGACGAGGGCCGGCTGATGCAGGTGCTGGTCGAGCCCATCGTGTCCGAAAAGGCCACGCACGTGGCCGACAAGAGCAACGCCGTCACGTTCAAGGTCCTGCGCGACGCGACCAAGCCGGAGATCAAGGCCGCCGTCGAACTCATGTTCAAGGTGGAAGTGAAGGGCGTGTCGGTCGTGAACATCAAGGGCAAGACCAAGCGCTTCGGCCGCTCGACGGGCCGCCGCGACCACGTGCGCAAGGCGTACGTGACGCTCAAGCCCGGCCAGGAGCTGAACTTCTCCGGGGAGGCCGCCTAAACCGCGGAATGCATCATGGCTGTCATCAAGCACAAACCGACTTCCGCAGGCCAGCGCCACGTGGTGAAGGTCTCGCGCGACCACCTGCACAAGGGTGAGCCGTACGCGCCCCTGCTGGAGCCCCAGTTCCAGAAAGCCGGCCGCAACAACCGCGGCATCATCACGACCCGCCACAAAGGCGGCGGACACCGGCACCACTATCGCGTGGTCGACTTCCGCCGCGACAAGGACGGGGTCCCGGCCAAGGTGGAGCGGATCGAATACGACCCGAACCGCACGGCGCACATCGCACTCGTGTGCTACGCCGACGGCGAGCGACGCTACATCATCGCGCCGCGCGGCCTGGAAGTGGGCGCCACGCTCCTGTCCGGCTCGGAAGCGCCGATCCGGGCAGGCAACACCCTGCCGATCCGCAACATCCCGGTGGGCTCCACGATCCATTGCATCGAGCTGCAGGCGGGCAAGGGCGCGCAGATCGCGCGTTCGGCCGGCACCTCGGCCACGCTGCTGGCGCGCGAAGGCACCTACGCGCAGGTCCGCATGCGTTCGGGCGAAGTGCGCAAGATCCACATCGAATGCCGCGCCACCATCGGCGAAGTCGCGAACGAGGAACACAGCCTGCGCCAGATCGGCAAGGCCGGCACCAAGCGCCACATGGGCATCCGCCCGACGGTGCGCGGCGTCGCCATGAACCCGATCGACCACCCGCACGGCGGCGGCGAAGGCCGCACCGGCACGGGCATGCCGCCGGTCGATCCGTGGGGCAACCTCACCAAGGGTTACCGCACGCGCAGCAACAAGCGCACGCAGACGTTCATCGTCGCGCGGCGCAAGAAATAAGGGGTCGATGACATGACTCGTTCTCTCAAAAAGGGTCCCTTCGTCGACCACCACCTGCAGGCGAAAGTCGACAAGGCCGTCACCACCAAGGACAAGAAGCCGATCAAGACCTGGTCGCGCCGCTCCATGATCCTGCCCGAGTTCATCGGGGTCACGATCGCCGTGCACAACGGCAAGCAGCACGTGCCGGTCTACATCACCGACCAGATGGTCGGCCACAAGCTGGGCGAATTCGCGCTCACGCGGACCTTCAAGGGTCACCCGGCCGACAAGAAGGTCGTGAAGAAGTAAGGGGCACACAACATGGCTGAAACCAAAGCAGTCCTGCGCGGCGTCCGCCTCTCGGTGGACAAGGGCCGCCTCGTGGCCGACCTGATCCGCGGCAAGAAGGTGGACCAGGCACTCGACATCCTGAACTTCACCCAGAAAAAGGGTGCCGTCATCGTGCGCAAGGTGCTCGAGTCCGCGATCGCGAACGCCGAGCACAACGACGGAGTCGACATCGACGAGCTGAAGGTGAAGACGATCTACGTGGAACAAGGCACCGTGCTCAAGCGCTTCACCGCGCGGGCCAAGGGCCGCGGCAACCGCATCAGCAAGTCCACGTGCCACGTGTACGTGACGGTCGGCAACTAAGACACAGGCAAGAGACATGGGACAGAAAATCCATCCGACGGGCTTTCGCCTGGCCGTCACGCGCAACTGGAACAGCCGCTGGTACGCGAACAACCGCGACTTCGGCCACATGCTCGCGGAAGACATCAAGGTTCGCGAGTACCTGAAGAAGAAGCTGAAGAACGCCGCGGTGAGCCGCGTGCTGATCGAGCGGCCGGCGAAGAACGCGCGCATCACGATCTACTCGGCGCGTCCGGGTGTGGTGATCGGCAAGAAGGGCGAGGACATCGAGAACCTGAAGAAGGAACTCGCCACTCGCCTGGGCGTGCCGGTCGCGGTCAACATCGAGGAAGTGCGCAAGCCCGAAGTCGATGCGCAGCTCATCGCCGACTCGATCACCCAGCAGCTCGAAAAGCGCATCATGTTCCGCCGCGCGATGAAGCGCGCGATGCAAAACGCGATGCGCCTGGGCGCGCAGGGCATCAAGATCATGTCGTCGGGGCGCCTGAACGGCATCGAAATCGCGCGCACCGAGTGGTATCGCGAAGGCCGCGTGCCGCTTCACACGCTGCGCGCCGACATCGACTACGGCTTCTCCGAAGCCAAGACGACGTACGGCGTGATCGGCGTGAAGGTGTGGGTCTACAAGGGCGACACGCTCGGCCGCACCGACATCCCGTCGCTCGATTCGACGCCGCGCCCCGAGGGCGAAGAGCGCCGCGGCCCGCGCGGTCCGCGCCGTGACGGCGACCGCCGCGGCGGCCCCGGCGGTGACCGCCGTGGCGGCGCAGGCGGCGGCCGTGGCCCGCGTTCCGGCGCGAGCGCCGGCGGCCCCGTGGGCACGGCGCCCGCGGATGGCTCCGACAAGCCGCAAGAAGCCACTTCAGGCGCAGCCGATGCGCCGAAAACGACCGTTAAGCGCGTGCCCCGCAAGGGCGCCGCGCCGGCCGGCGCAACGCCTGCCGACGGTAAAGGAGAGTAAACATCATGCTGCAACCTGCTCGCCGCAAATACCGCAAGGAGCAAAAAGGCCGCAACACCGGCGTCGCCACACGGGGCAACTCGGTGGCGTTCGGTGACTTCGGCCTGAAGTCGACCGATCGCGGCCGCCTCACGGCGCGCCAGATCGAAGCCGCCCGTCGGGCCATCACGCGCCACGTGAAGCGCGGCGGCCGCATCTGGATTCGCGTGTTCCCGGACAAGCCGATCTCGCAGAAGCCCGCCGAAGTGCGGATGGGCAACGGCAAGGGCAATCCGGAGTACTACGTGGCCGAAATCCAGCCGGGCAAGGTGCTCTACGAGATCGTGGGTGTGCCCGAGGAGCTCGCGCGCGAGGCGTTCAAGCTGGCCGCGGCCAAGTTGCCGCTGCGCACGACTTTCGTCGCCCGCACGCTCGGCGCCTGATCGGAGGAACGACAGACATGGCAAACAAATCCGCCGACCTGCGTCAGAAGGACGTGGCCGCTCTCGAGGGCGAAGTGAAGGAGCTCCAGAGAGCCCACTTCGGCCTGCGCATGCAGAAGGCCACGCAACAGTTGAGCAACACAGCGTCGCTGCGCGTCACGCGCCGGGACGTCGCGCGCGCGAAGACGATCCTCGCGCAAAAGCGCGCAGAATCTTCGAGCAAGTAAGGAGTGAACGTGACGGAAGCCAAGACCTCGCTCGAGCGCACTCTCGTCGGTCGCGTGGTGAGCGACAAGCGTGCCAAGACCGTGACGGTGCTCGTCGAGCGCCGCGTGAAGCACCCGCTGTACGGCAAGATCGTGATCAAGTCGTCCAAGTATCACGCCCACGACGAGAAGGGCGAATTCCACACGGGCGACGTGATCGAGATCAAGGAATCGAAGCCCATCTCCAAGACCAAGAACTGGGTCGCGACCCGCCTGGTCGAGAAGGCCGTCGAGGTGTAAATCCTCGGCGATCTTCGGGCGTTCGCAGACAAGACGCCACGAAACGGCTCACAATGTGGGCCGTTTCTTTTTTTGAGGAGAACACATGATCAAGGTCGGAGACGAACTGCCGGACGTGACGCTGCAGGAATACTCGGAAGTCGAGGGCAACGGTTGCAGCATCGGCCCCAATCCCGTGAAGGTCCGCGAAGCGGCCAAGGGCAAGACCATCGCCCTCTTCGCGGTGCCCGGCGCTTTCACACCGACTTGCTCGGCCAAGCACGTGCCGAGCTATCTTCAGAACTATGACGAGCTGAAGAAGGCGGGCGTGGACGAGGTCTGGTGCGTGAGCGTGAACGACGCGCACGTGATGGGCGCGTGGGCGCGCGATCAGAAGAGCGGCGGCAAGGTGCGCATGCTCGCCGACGGCAGCGCGGATTTCGCGAAGGCCACCGGGCTCACGCTCGACCTCACGGGTCGCGGAATGGGCGTGCGGATGCAGCGCAGCTCGATGCTGGTGAAGGACGGCAAAGTCGCCTCGGTGAATGTCGAGGCGCCGGGCAAGTTCGAGGTGAGCGACGGCGCCACCATGCTCGCGCAGGCGAGGGGCTAGGCGGTGGAAGGGCGCCTCGCCGCGCCCATCACAGATCCGCCTTGAGGTAGTGCGCCCCCGCGATCGGGTTGTGATAGTAGGGCGGCACCTCTTCGAAGCCGAGTTCCGCATACAGCGCGCGCGCTGCTTCCATGTCGTCCAGCGTATCCAGCAGCACGCTCGTATAGCCGGCGAGCCGCGCGGCATCGAGCGCGGCCTCCGCGAGCTGCCGGCCGAGGCCGAAACCGCGAAACGCCTTTCGGACGTACAGGCGCTTCATCTCCGCGGCATTCGGATAGTCCGCGTTGTCGAGCGGCCTGAGCGCCACGCACCCCGCGACTTCGCCGTCGACCCACGCCAGCAGCAGGGCGCCGCGCGGCGCCGCGTACTCACCAGGCAACGTCGCGAGCTCCTGCTCGAAATTCTGGAAACACAGGTCGATGCCGAGACCCTGCGCGTATTCGCGAAAGATGTCGCGCACGGCGTCGAGCTCGTCGGGAAGGGGGGCAGTCGAGAGTTCGACCGCAGGAGATGTCTTCGCTAACACGCGCTCAGGAAGGAATTCCGGGGCAGGCCAGTTTATCGGCAAGGCGGCCGGGACGCCAGCCGGAGTCGTTCAGTGGCTGCCGAGCGTCCAGATCCAGCTCATCAGTGCGGCGCAGGCGACGAAGACGCCCAGACCCAGTACGCGCCGCCAGGCGTCGTCGCGCGAAGCCGGAACGTCCGCCGCGAGCTGCTTGTCGCCATTCACCATCGGCCCCACGAGATCCAGCTGGCGCCGCCAGCGGTAGTACGCGATCGCGGCGATGTGGAGGATGACGAGGGCAATGATCAGGATCTGTCCGATGTTTCGGTGATAGCGAGTGATTGCTTTACCGGTTGAATTGCTGACCAGGACGTTCAGCGGTCCGGCAAAATCCTCGAGCGTGGTGCTGAAGAGACCCGTGGCCACTTGCACCAGCAGCACGGCCAGCATCGCGAGCACCGAGATCGCGCCGAGGGGGTTGTGGCCGATCGCCGCCCGATCGTCGCGTGACTGGAGGTAGCGCAGCACCGAGCCGGGCGTGGGAACGAAGCTTGCGAAGCGCGACCAGCGGCCGCCGAGGAAGCCCCATGCGACACGGAAGATCAAGAGGCAGCCCGCGGCCCAGCCGAATCGGGCGTGCCAGTCCATCGCATCGCCGCCGGTGTAGCCCGTGACGAAGAGGCCGAGAACGCAGGCGGCGAGCAGCCAGTGGAAGACGCGCGTGGGCAGATCCCAGATCCGGACGGCCGGCATGAAGTCCCTCTGAACGTGTTTTCCCCGATTATCGCGGCGTGGAATAGAACGCATCGCTGGGCTGTTAATCTTCGGGTCGACTGAAGGAGCCTCCATGAAACGGCATATTCCGCTGGCC
This sequence comes from Ramlibacter sp., assembly GCF_035548915.1. GTDB lineage: Bacteria > Pseudomonadota > Gammaproteobacteria > Burkholderiales > Burkholderiaceae_C > Ramlibacter. The sequence goes on from NZ_DASZSE010000052.1 coordinate 7,689, forward strand.
GCCGTGCTGGCGCTGGCGATCGCGCTGCCCGCGGCCGCGCAATTCCGCAAACCCGAGGACGCGGTCAAGTACCGCCAGAGCGTGATGTTCGTGATGAGCAACAACCTGTACACGCGTATCGGCGGCATGGTCAACGGCCGCATTCCTTACGATGCTCACGCCGCGGCGACCAGCGCGGACACGGTGGTCTTCCTGTCCAGGCTGCCGTGGGACGCGTTCATCCCCGGCACCGAGAACGTCGGCCGAACCGACGCGAAGCCGGGCATCTGGACCGAGCCCGCCAAGTTCAAGGACCTGCAGGAGAAGATGCAGTCAGAGGTACTGAAGCTCGCGCAGGTCACAAAGACAGGCGATCTCGAAGCCCTCAAGGTGGCCTACCGCGCGACGACGGCCGCGTGCAAGAACTGCCACGACAGCTACACGAGTCAATGAAGCGGTGACGCTTCGCGGGCCGAGCAGGCCGAGGCGCGCTCAGGCTTCGGCGAGGAGCTTCTGGATCAGCTGCTCCAGCTCGGCGAAGTCGGGCTCGCCCACATAGCGCTTCACGATTTCGCCTTTCTTGTTGACGAGATAGCTCGTGGGCGTGAGCTGCACGTCGCCCCACGCCTTGGCGACGTTGCCCGTGTTGTCGATCGCGACCTTGAACGGCAGCTTGCGCGTCTGGGCGTAGTTCACCACGTAGCTGGGCGGATCGTAGCTCATGGCCACGGCGAGCGTGTCGTAGCCGCGGCCCTTGTACTTGTCGTACGTGGCGATCACCTTGGGCATCTCGCCCACGCAGGTGACGCAACTCGTCGCCCAGAAGTTGACGAAGGTGACCTTGCCCTTCAGGTCGGCCGTGGTCTGCTTCGAGCCGTCGAGCAGCACGAAAGTCGATGCGGGCGCCACCTCGGAGCCCGTGCTCGCATACACGCCGATGCCTGCCGCGACGGCCACCGCGGCCGCGGCCACACCGATCCAAGCCTTGCTTGCCATGGCGCGATTCTAGCGAGGCCGAGGGCAGTGCGCTGGCCGTGGGTGAAAGCGACGGTCCAGGCGAGGTCCAGACGCGCGAATCAAGCCGAACGAAGCCGAAATGCTCAAGCGACCTTCGCGAGCTCCATGGCCAGGATCGAAGGCAGCTGCGACTTGATGGCGTCCCGGCTGATCCGGCTCATGCGGTCGCCCATCCAGCTCGCGACTTCCACGACATTCGTGCCCTGGGCGATCTCGACGAAAGGAAAGTTCACGTTGTGGTCCAGGAGGTCCGCGCGCAACTCGTCGAACTGCGCGTCATGCAGCTTCTCATCGATGACGATGATGTGCGGCGGATCGAGTTCGCAAAACCGAACGGCCTGCCGCGTGGTCGGCGTGCTGTCCAGGACGACGCCCATGCCGTCGCAGACTTCCTGCAGTTCGTGCTTCAGGAAGTCGTCGTTGCACACGAGCAGCAGCCGGTGCCCCGCGAGCGGCCGCGTCTCGCTGTGCCCCATCTCGCCGCCGTCGACCTCCACAGCCGTGAGCCCTTCGAGCTGGCGCACCGTGCGCGGGAATTCGATGGAGAGCATCGTCTGGTCGCCGAGCACTTCGCGTTCCACGAGCACACCCATCGCCTGTGCGAGCTGCAAGAGCAGATACCAGTCGAGGTTGTCGGCCACCGGCGCCTCGAGCTTTTCGGGCGTGACGCCGCCGGTCACGGCCGGCCGCACCTTGAAAAGGAGCACCGCGTGTTCCGGCCAGTTCTTCATGTCGAGCCACACCTGGATGCGCTGGCCGCGCGCCGCGGCCCAGTCCACCGCGGTCTCGAGCAGGCTCACGAGGAGTCCCGGGTCGACGATCACTTCCACCATGCGCAGGTGCGGCTCGACGTCCACGCCTTCGCGGCGCAGGCGCTTCGCGCTTTCCTTCAGCACCTGCGCGACGAGCTCCTGCAGGCTCAATCGTTCGTGCGACTGGCGCAGCCGCCCGCCGGCCAGCCGCGACAGCTGCTGGCTTTGCTTGGCGATGCGCCGGGCGCCCGCGACGGCCTTGCGCAACGCGGCAAGTTCCTGGCGCGAGATGTAGCGCGCGCCGTCGAAGTCCTCGAGGATCGCATCCATGTCCGCGACATGGCGCGACAGCTCCGCGCCGATCACTTGCGGCACAACGAGATTGCCTTCCGCAGGCTTGTGCGGCGTGCTCGCAGGCGCGGCTATCTTTCGATTTGGTTCCATGAGTGGCTGTGCCGGCTGCCTGCAGCCGACCCCCTGTGGCCCATTCTGTCACGGCGGGGCCGTGCTGGAAAGGGAATCGCATCCGGCGGCGAGTGCCACCGAGTCGCTCGCGAGCGGGCCATCAGATGACGTTTGCCTCCTTCAGTGCCGCGATGTCGTCCGGCGCGAGGCCGAGCACGTCGCGCAGCACCTGCTGCGTGTGCTCGCCAAGCAGCGGCGGCGGCAAATCGCTTCGCACCGGTGTCTGCGAGAGTTTCAAGGGGCTTCCGACGAGGCGCAGGCCCGCGCGCAGCGGGTGCTGCCATTCGTGCACCATGCCGCGTTCGATCACCTGCGTGTCGGCAAAGACTTCGGCGAGGTTGTTGATGGCGCCGCAAGGCACCTTCGCCGCTTCGAGCGCGGCCAGCCAGTCGGCCTTGCCGCGCGACTTCATCACCGCTTCCAATAGTGGGACGAGCGCAGCGCGATTGCGCACGCGGTCGCGGTTCTTCGCATAGCGCGGATCGCTCGCGAGTTCGGGCCGTCCCGCCACGTCGCAGAACTTCGCGAACTGGGAGTCGTTGCCCACCGCGAGGATGATGTGCTCCCGCAGGCCGTCCCGCGCGGGCGCGACCTCGAACACCTGGTAGGGCACGATGTTCTGGTGCGCGTTGCCCGCGCGGCCGGGCACGCTGCCGCTCACGAGGTAGTTCGCGCCGAGATTGGCGAGCATCGCGACTTGCGTATCGAGGAGGGCCATGTCGATGTGCTGGCCTTCGCCCGTGCGCTCGGCGTGGCGCAGCGCGGCGAGGATCGCCACCGCCGAATACATGCCGGTGAAGAGATCCGCGACCGCGACACCCACCTTCTGCGGCCCGCCGCCCAGATCGTCGCGCTCGCCCGTGATGCTCATGAGCCCGCCCATGCCCTGCACCGCGTAGTCGTAGCCCGCGCGCTCGCGATACGGCCCGGTCTGCCCGAAGCCCGTGATGCTGCAGTAGACGAGGCGCGGATTCAGCTCGCGCAGGCTCGCGTAGTCGAGCCCGTAGCGCGACATGTCGCCCACCTTGAAGTTCTCGACGAACACGTGGCAATGCGCGGCGAGCGCGCGGACGAGCGCCTGGCCCCGCGGCTTGGCGATGTCGCAGGTGACCGAACGCTTGTTGCGGTTGGTACCGAGGTAGTAGGCGGCGTCCCCGATGTCGCGTCCTTCCCCATCCTCGAGGAAGGGCGGACCCCAGCCCCGCGTGTCGTCGCCGCTGTCGGGCCGCTCGATCTTGATCACGTCGGCACCCAGGTCGGCGAGCGTCTGCGTGCACCACGGACCCGCCAGCACGCGCGACAGGTCCAGCACGCGGATTCCATCCAGTGCATTCATGGTGAGCGATTGTGGAGTCAAATCGCGCCTCATGAGTTCGCAGTCGCGTCGCCCGGGGGTGGGGATGTTCATGGCCTTCGCCTTCGCCTATTTCTTCGCTGCGTGGCTGAGGGCGATCACGGCCGTGCTCGCGCCCGACCTCACGCGCGAATTCGGGCTCGATGCCGGCCAGCTCGGGCTGCTCGCGGGCGGCTACTTCCTCGGCTTCGCGGCCACGCAGCTGCCGCTTGGCAACTGGCTCGACCGGCATGGACCGAAGCGCGTGATCCTCGGCTTTCTCGCCGTGGCCGTCGCGGGATGCGCGGCCTTCGCGTTGGCGTCGAACTTCGCCGGGCTCCTGGCCGCGCGTGCCTTGTGCGGCATGGGCGTGAGCGCCGGGCTCATGGCGCCTCTCACCGGATTTCGCCGCTGGTTCACGCCCGGCGCGCAATTGCGCGCGAACTCGTGGATGCTCATGACGGGATCGCTCGGCATGGTGGCCTCCACGCTGCCCGTGCAGTGGCTGCTGCCGCTCATGGGCTGGCGCGGCCTCTTCTGGGGCCTGGCCGCGCTCATCGGACTCGCGATGGTCTTCATCGCCTGGCAGGTGCCGCGCTGGGATGCGCCGGCGGCAGGCGCGGGCTCGCGGGGCAGCTATGCGCAAATCTGGAAGAACGCCTACTTCCGCCGCATGGCGCCGGTGGGTTTCGTGACCTACGGCGGCATGATCGCGGTGCAGAGCCTGTGGGCGGGGCCCTGGATGGTGCGGGTGGCGGGCTATTCGACACTGCAGGCGGCCACAGGGCTTTTCATCGTGAACGCGAGCATGCTGCTCACCTTCTGGACCTGGGGCCTCGTGAACCCCGCGCTCGTGCGGCGCGGCTGGACGGCCGAGCGGCTGATCGCGTGGGGGCTGCCCCTCAACTTCCTGGTGCTGGCGGCCATCGTCGCCGCCGGAAGCGGCGCGGGCGCGGGCGCTCTCGCGCTTTTTTGCGTCACGTCCACCGTCGTCGCCCTCGCGTTGCCGGCCGTGGGGATGGCATTCCCGTCCGAGCTGGCGGGGCGGGCGCTCTCGGCATTCAACCTCGTGATCTTCGCGGGCGTGTTCGTGATTCAATGGGGCATCGGCCTCACGGTCGACGCCTTTCTCGCGGGCGGACTCGGGGCGGCCGATGCATTCCGCGCGGCGTTGGCCGTGTTCGGTGCCTCGAGCGTTGCCGCCTATGGCTGGTTCCTGCTTGCCAGCGGGGATAATGTCCACCAGCACTCATGAACGGCATCCTGCTCATCGCCCACGCCCCGCTGGCCAACGCGTTGCGCCAGTGCGCCTTGCACGTGTTTCCCGATTGCGGGCCGGGCCTGGCCGCGATCGACGTGCAGCCCAACCTGTCGCCGGAGGAAACTCTGGCGGCCGCGCGCATCGCCCTCGAGCAGCTCCAGCGCGTGCCGCAGGTGAAGGGCGTGCTCGTCCTCGCCGACATCTTCGGCGCCACGCCGAGCAACGTCGCGCAAAAGCTCGTGGACGGCGTGCGTTCGCGCCTCATCACAGGCGTGAACCTGCCGATGCTGCTGAGGAGCGTGAGCTACCGGCACGAGCCGCTCGAAACACTCGTGTCGCGCGCGATGGTGGGCGGCACGCAAGGCGTGATGCAGGTCGCCGTGACCGCGCCGCAGAACCAGCCACGACGCAACCATGATCAGGACGAACGCGACCATCAGCAATAAGCTGGGCCTGCACGCGCGGGCCTCGGCCAAGCTCACCAAGCTCGCGGGCAGCTACCCGTGCGACGTGTGGATGTCGCGCGGCGAGCGCCGCGTGAATGCGAAGAGCATCATGGGCGTGATGATGCTGGCCGCGGGGATCGGCACGGAAATCACGCTCGAGACGAGCGGCGAGAAGGAGCAGGAGTGCATGGACGCCCTGCTCGCCCTAATCAAGGACAAGTTCGGAGAAGGCGAGTGAATAGGGCCCCCACGCTCCCCGCTTCGCGAGGTTCGCTGCCCCCCGAGGGGGCTCTTCCGCCTTGGGGCGGCCCGGCGGCGGAAGGGATCGCGCCGGAACCGGCACCGGAACTCGCATCATGACCTTCTCCATCCACGGCATCGCGGTCGCGCGCGGCATCGCCATCGGGCGTGCCGTGATTCTCGCGTCCGGCCGGGTGGACGTCGCGCACTACTTCATCGAATCGGACCAGACCGACTCCGAGATCGCGCGCGTGCGCGCCGGACGCAACGCGGTGGTCGACGAAATCCACCGGCTGCAGCAGACCATCGCCTCCATGGGGCCGAAGGAGGCGCCGCACGAACTCTCCGCGCTGCTCGACGTGCACCTGATGCTCCTGCAGGACGAGGAGCTCATCCAGGGCGTGAAGCACTGGATCACCGATCGCCTCTACAACGCCGAATGGGCGCTCACGACGCAGCTCGACGTGCTCTCGCGCCAGTTCGACGACATGGAGGACGAATACCTGCGCGAACGCAAGGCCGACCTCGAACAGGTGGCCGAACGCATCCTGCGCTACATGAAAGGCGCGCCCTCGCCCGTCACGCATCCGCCGCCCTCGAAGCGCAAGACGCCGCAAGACCTCCTGCTCGACGACAGCGTGGACGTGCCGCTCGTGCTCGTGGCGCACGACCTCTCCCCGGCGGACATGCTGCAGTTCAAGCAGAGCGTGTTCGCGGGCTTCGCGACGGACGTCGGCGGCAAGACGTCGCACACGGCCATCGTCGCGCGCAGTCTCGACATTCCCGCGGTCGTGGGCGCGCGCAGCGCGAGCCAGCTCGCGCGTCAGGACGACTGGGTGATCATCGACGGCGACGCCGGCGTGATGATCGTCGACCCGTCGCCCATCATCCTCGCGGAATACGGCTTCAAGCAGCGGCAAGGCGAGCTCGAACGCGGCCGGCTCGCGCGGCTGCGCCACACGCCCGCCCTCACGCTCGACGGCCAGAAGATCGAGCTGCTCGCCAACATCGAACTGCCCGAAGACGCGATCTCCGCACTGAAAGCGGGCGCCGCGGGCGTGGGCCTGTTCCGCAGCGAATTCCTCTTCATGGGCCGCAACGGGAACACGCCCGACGAAGAGGAGCAGTACGACGCGTATCGCCGCGCGATCGAAGGCATGGAAGGCTTGCCCGTCACGATCCGCACCGTGGACGTGGGGGCCGACAAGCCGCTGGACGATTCGCATCGCGACGAAGCGCACGCCAACCCGGCGCTCGGGCTGCGCGCCATCCGCTGGAGCCTGTCGGAGCCGGAGATGTTTCGCACGCAACTGCGCGCGATCCTGCGGGCGGCGGCTCACGGCAAGGTGAACCTGCTCGTGCCGATGCTCGCGCATGCGGGCGAGATTCGGCAGACGCTCTCGCTCATCGACTTCGCGCGGGCCGAACTCGACAACCGCGGCACGCCCTACGGCCCGGTGCAGATCGGCGCGATGATCGAAGTGCCCGCTGCGGCGCTGTCGCTGCGCACCTTCCTGCGCTATTTCGATTTCCTGTCGATCGGCACGAACGACCTGATCCAGTACACGCTCGCGATCGACCGCGACGACGAGTCGGTGGCGCACCTCTACGACCCGTGCCACCCGGCCGTGCTGAAGCTCGTGGCCGACACGATCGCCGAATGCAACCGCCAGGGCAAAGGCGTGAGCGTGTGCGGCGAGATGGCGGGCGACGTGCAGTTCACGCGGCTCCTGCTCGGGCTCGGGCTTCGCAGCTTTTCGATGCACCCCGCGCAGATCCTCACCGTGAAGCAGGAAGTGCTGCGCGCCGACGCCTCGCGCCTGCAGGCGTGGGCGCGCGAGGTGATCGAAGCCGAGGACCCCGCGGCGCTGCTGAATGCCGGCTGAGGGCTCGGCGGGGTAGCGAGCGCAGGCGCTCGCGCTTACCGTGCCCGCGTCCCGATCAACGCCGCGCCGATGATCAGCACCGCGGCGAGCACGATGCTCCACGTGAACGGCCGCCCCGTCACGAGCACGAGCAGCGCCGTCGAAGCCAGCGGCGTGATGTAGCTGAGAATGCCGATGTGCCTCGCGTCCCCGGCTTTCAGCGCGCGGTCCCAGAGGAAGAATGCGGCGCCGAGCGGCCCGAGCCCCATCGCCACGATCAGTATCCAGTCCTGCGCATCGAGCGTGACCCCCGGCTCGATGAGCGCGTGGCACAGCAGCGCAAGCAGCCCCGAGACCAGGCCGAAGAGACCGACCGCGGCGGTGGGAAAGGCCGGCACGCGCCGCGTCCAAAGCGAGTAGCTCGCCCACATGAAGGCGGAGCCGAGCGCCGGCAGATAGCCCCAGGCCCAGCGCGCATCGGCTGCGCCGCTGCCGAGAATCGCGATGGCCGCGCCCGCGAATCCGGCGAGCGCCGCGATCACGTGCGCGGCTTTCAGTGTCATCCCCGGCAGGAAAAGCGGCGCGAGCACGACGATGAAAAGCGGCCAGAGGTAATTCACGAGATTCGCTTCCACCGGCGGCGCATGGCGCAACGCGACGAAGAGGAGGAAGTGATAGCCGAACAAGCCGTAGATGCCAAGCGCCATCGTGCGCGCGGGCACGCGCCACTGCGCGAAGCGCGGCCACGCGGGGACGCTGCCGATCACGAGCGCGAGACCGGTGAGAAGAAATGGCGGCACGTGCTTCAGCGACACGCCGAGCGACGCGAGCAAGGCCCAGAGCGCGATCGCGCCCAATGCGAACAGGTTGGCAGGCATGGCCGCGAGCTTACCGCCGCTTCGTGGCGCGCACCCCTGGGCGCGAAGCGTGCTGCCCGTATCATTCGGGCTTCACCCGCATCGCCCATGCATTTCCCCTCGACCGGCTCCGCCGGTTCCCTCTCCCCCGCGGCAACGCGCGAAGGCCGCCGGGCGTCCGGTGCGCGAGCGCTCGATACGCTGGACCTGCGCATTCCGCTAGCAGCCGCGATGGGGCTGCTTGCGCTCGGCATCGTCCTGCTCGAAACAGGCGGCAACCGCGCACTGATCCTCTGGATGCATGCCGGACCCGACAGCGAGTGGCGCCACGTGGTCTGGTCGTCGCTCACCGTGCTCGGCTTCGGATGGGCCACGCTCATCGTGTGCATGGCGCTCGACCGCGCGAGCGGGCGGCTGGTCGCGATGCTGCCCGCGCTCCTCATCCTGAGCGCCGTCGTCACGCATGGCGGCAAGTATGTCGTCGCGTCCGCGCGTCCGGCGGGGACGGACATCGCGTCGCAACTGCACGTGATCGGCATGAAGCTCGCGGGCAGCTATTCGATGCCGTCCGGCCATTCGCTGGCTGCCGGCGCGCTCGCGATGTTCCTGTGCCTGTGGATGCCGCAGGCCTGGGTGCGCCGCTGGGGCGCGCTCGTGGTGGTGGTGGCCGTGCTCGCCTCCGTCTCGCGCGTGGCGGTCGGTGCGCACTGGCCTGCCGATGCGGCGTGCGGCTTCGCACTGGGCATGCTCTGCGTGCTGCTGCTCGCGTGGCTCGTTCGCAAGCGGCCCGTGCGCAAACTGTATTTGGCGTTCGCGGCGCGCATCCATCTGCCGGCCGGCCAGTGGATCCTCGCGGGCATCGAAGTGATCGCGGGCGTGTCGTTCCTCGCGTCGAACATCGGCTATCCGCAAGGCCGCGGGATGCTGTACGCGGTGGCGGCGCTCGCGTGGATGAGCGCGGCCGCGCGCGTGCGCCGCGTGCTGCGGCGCGGCCGCGTGCATGGCTGAGGCCGTGCCGCTCACCCGGCGCCGCCGGGCGACAGCTGCGTTGCTCGCCCTGCTGCTTGCGCTTCCGTTTTTCGTGCGCCTCGCGGGCGCGCCGCTTTTCGACGTCGACGAAGGCGCATTCTCCGAGGCGACGCGCGAGATGCTCGCGAGCGGCGACTGGCTGCACACGACGCTCAACGGCGCGGATCGCTTCGACAAGCCGATCGGCGTCTACTGGCTGCAGGCCCTGGCCGCGCAAGTGTTCGGCCTGGGTGAATTCGCGATGCGGCTGCCCTGCGCGCTCGCGGCGTGGGCGATGGCATTGGCCGTCGTCGCGTTTTGCCGGCCTCGCTTCGGCGATCGGCCCGCGTGGGTGGCAGGATTCATCGTCGCCACGAGTTTCGGCGTGCAGATGATCGGCCGCGCGGCCACGGCGGATGCGCTGCTGAATCTCCTCATCGTGCTCGCGGCGTGCGACTTGTGGCGGCATTCGCAAAGCAATGCCGTCGCGCCGCTGCGCCGCGCCTTTTTCTGGATGGCGCTCGGCTTCCTCGTGAAAGGGCCGGTGGCCGTGCTGGTGCCCGGCGCGGCGCTCGGTGTGTGGCTGCTGGCATCGCGGCGCTGGGATGTGTTGCGCTCCACGCTGCGCGATCCGTGGGCCTGGACGATCTTCGTCGCCGTGGCGCTGCCGTGGTATGCCTATGCCTTGCATCGTCACGGCATGGCCTTCGTCGACGGATTCCTGCTGCGCCACAACGTGGGCCGGTTCGGCGCGCCGATGCAAGGGCATGCCGGCTCGAAGCTCTACTACCTCGTGGTCGTGCCGCTTCTCGCGCTGCCGTGGAGCCCGCTGCTGGCGGGTGTGATCGCGCGAGCACGCGATTGGTGGCGCGAGCCGCTCGGGCGATTCCTGCTCGCGTGGTCGGGCTTCGTGCTGGTCTTCTTCACGCTCGCGGCTACGAAGCTGCCGCACTACGCGCTCTACGGCTACGCGCCGCTCGCCATGCTGATGGCGCGCGTGTTCGACGAGGCCGGGCGCAAGATGCGCTTGGCGTTGTGGATCGTGCTCGTGGCGTGGGCTTGCGCAGCCGCGGTCCTGCCGTGGTTCATCCTGGCACCGCAAGGCATGGCGCTCGTGAGGGATCCGTTCTACCGCGCGCTCCTCTCCGGCTTGGCCGAACCTGCGGCCGCGGCACCCGCCATCGTCCTGATCGTGCTGGCCGTGCTGCTCGCGCTTGCCGTTGCGAAACGGGTTGCGAGCGCACCCTTGGCCGGCGCGCTCGCCGTGTCGCTTCTCATCGCGGGCTGGGCGATTCCCTGGTGGGGCGAAGTGCTGCAAGGCCCGGTCCGGCGCGCCGCGCAGGCCGCGGCAGCGCACGGCGCGCGAACCGCGGGCGCGGCGCAATGGGGCACGAATCTGCCGAGCTTCGCCTTCTATCTCGGGCGGCCGGTGCCCTTGCGCATGCCGACCGCGAGCGAATTCGCGCTCGTGCGCGCCGACCGCTGGCCGGCCGATGCCGCGGCGAGGCCGCGCATCTTCGAGGAGCGGGGCATCATCCTGCTGGGCCCCGAGCCCACCCGCTGAAAGGTCGATTCAGACGACGCCCGCCGCGTGCGCCTGCTGGTCCGCGTGATACGAACTGCGCACCATCGCCCCGACCGCCGCATGCGAGAAGCCCATTTCGTAGGCCTTCGCCTCGAACGCCTTGAACTGGTCGGGATGCACGTAGCGGCGAACCGGCAGGTGCGACGTCGACGGCGCGAGGTACTGGCCGATGGTGAGCATCTCGATGCCGTGGGCGCGCATGTCGCGCATCACGTCGAGGATTTCCTCGTCGGTCTCGCCGAGTCCCACCATGAGGCCGCTCTTGGTCGGGATGTGCGCAAAAAGCGCCTTGAACTTCTTGAGCAGGTTGAGGCTGAACTGGTAGTCCGAACCGGGGCGCGCCTGCCTGTACAGGCGCGGGATCGTCTCGAGGTTGTGGTTCATCACGTCCGGCGGCGCGGCCTTCAGGATTTCCAGCGCGCGGTCGTCGCGGCCGCGGAAATCGGGCACGAGCACTTCGATCGTGGTCGCGGGAGACAGCTCGCGCGTCTTGCGGATGCATTCGACGAAGTGGCCCGCGCCGCCGTCGCGCAGGTCGTCGCGGTCGACGCTCGTGATCACCACGTATTTCAGCTTCAGCGCCGCGATCGTCCTTGCGAGGTTCAGCGGCTCGTCCGCATCGAGCGGGTCGGGCCGTCCATGGCCCACGTCGCAAAACGGGCAGCGCCGCGTGCACTTGTCGCCCATGATCATGAAGGTGGCCGTGCCCTTGCCGAAGCATTCGCCGATGTTGGGACACGAGGCTTCCTCGCACACGGTGTGCAGCTTGTGCTCGCGCAGGATCTCCTTGATCTCGTAGAAGCGGCTCGAAGCCGAGCCCGCCTTCACGCGAATCCAGTCGGGCTTCTTCAGCACCTCGCCCGGCTGCACCTTCACCGGGATGCGAGAGAGCTTGGCGGCGGCCTTCTGCTTGGCCGCGGGGTCGTAGGCTTCGGCGCTTCGCGCCTCGCGCACGGTGGGGGTGGAGCTCATGCGATCTTTCCGCGGCGCCTAAGGGCCGAGCAGCGCCTCGAGATGGCGCGCGAGGACCTGCGCCGCTTCGTTCCAGGGGGTCCTCACGCCGATTGTAAGAAGATCGACCGTTTCGAGCCCGGCGTAGCCGCAAGGGTTGATCCGGCCGAAGGGTCGCAGGTCCATCGCCACGTTGAGGGCGACTCCGTGGTAGACGCAGTGGCGGCGCACCTTGACGCCCAGGGCGGCGATCTTGCCGAGGCCCGTGAAGCCCGGAGCTTGCAGCGGAGCGTGCCCGGACGAATCGTCGAGCTTCACGTAGATGCCCGGCGCGCCGGCGACGCGGTGCCCCGTCACGCCGGCATCGCGCAGCGTGCGGATCACGGCTTCTTCCAGCCGGAACACGTATTCCTTCACGAAGTACCCGCGCCGTCCCAGATCGATGAGCGGGTAGGCCACGACCTGTCCCGGCCCGTGATAGGTGACCTGGCCGCCGCGGTCGGTCGCAACGACCGGGATATCGCCCGCATCGAGCACGTGTTCGGCCTTGCCCGCGAGGCCTTGCGTGAAGACGGGCGGGTGTTCGCACAGCCACAGCTCGTCGAGCGTGTGCGCATCCCGCGCCGCCGTGAACGCCTGCATCGCCTCGTAGGTCGGCAGGTAATCGACCCGCCCGAGGACGCGCGGGTGCATCGGCCTTGCCCTACAGCACGACCTTCACCATCGGATGGCTGGAGAGCGTGCGGTACAGCGCATCGAGCTGCTCGCGGCTCGTCGCCGTGATGGTGATCGTGATGCCGAGGTAGTTGCCCGCGCGGCTGTCGCGCAGCTCCACGGTGGACGCGTCGAAGCTCGGATCGAACTGCCTGGCGAGCGTCGTGATCGCATGCACGAAGCCGTCCACCTTCGCACCCATCACCTTGATCGGGAACTTGGAGGGGTATTCGATCAGCGAGTTCTTGCGCAGCTCGCCGCTGCCCGGGTGCATGGATGCGTTCATGGGAAAAAGGCTCAGGTGGACTGTTGCTTCAGCCGCTGGTAGCCGGCATACAGTTTCCCGTAGATGGGGCCCGGCTCGCCGTTTCCAATGGTCCGGCCGTCCAGCCGCGTGACGGGCAGGACCTCCTTGCTCGCGTTGGAAAGGAGCAGCTCGTCGGCGCCGAACACTTCTTCGCGCGAGACGCGGCGCAGCTCGAACGCGATGCCCGCATCGCGGCAGAGCTCTTCGATGAGTCCGTAGCGGATGCCCTCCAGCACGAGGTTGTCCTTCGGCGGGCCGATCACTTTGCCATTCTTCACGACCCATACGTTGGCCGCCGCGCCCTCGCTCAGCCAGCCGTCGCGAAACATCACGGTCTCCGTCGCGCCGGCGTCCGCGCCGATCTGCCGCGCAAGCACCGAGCCGAGCAGGCTCACGCTCTTGATGTGCGCCTTCTTCCAGCGGAAGTCGTCCGCGCTCACGCAGGCGACGCCGCGCGCGCGGTCATCGGCTAAGGGCTGCGTGATCTTGTTCGTCATCGCGAACACCGTGGGCGCGATCCCCGCGGGCATGACGTGATCGCGCATCGCGACGCCGCGCGTCACCTGCAGGTAGACGAGCTGGTCGGTCTTCGCCGCGGGCTTGCCGAGCTGCGCCGCGTACCTGCCGATGAGTTCATCCACCAGCGCGCGCCAGTGCGCGCGGTCCATCGGATTGCCGATGCGGACCTCGCCCAGGCTGCGCTCGAGGCGCGCCATGTGCTCGTCGAAGCGGAACGGCTTGCCGGCATAGACGGGCACCACCTCGTAGATGCCGTCGCCGAAGATGAATCCGCGATCCATCACGCTCACCTTCGCCTGCGAAAGCGGGCCGAATTCGCCGTTGAGATAGCAGGGCAGGTCGGGAAGGTCGTCGTGCTGCATGGTCCCGATTGTCCCCGCTCGCGCCGCGCCCCGGTTCCCCGGTTCAGCGCCAGAGCATCACGGCCGCGATCGCGAGCCAGCCGAGGCCGAGGTTGATCTTCACGAGGAGGGTGATCTGCCCCATGCGCCTGCCCGCTTCGGGCCAGTCGAGCGCGGCCACCGCGAGCTTCAGTCGGCGATACGGTGAAAAGAAGATGTGGCCGAAGACGAGCATCATGAGCGCGCCCAGCGTGGCCATGGCGTGCCAGCCCGGCGGCGTTGCGTTCATGCCGGACTGGCTGAACATCCACAGGCCGCTCGGCAGCAGCACGGCGATGCTTGCCGCGACGACGGCGAAGAAGCGGCCGAGCACCCGCACCATGATCGGCAGCCGCAGCGCAGGCTCGAGCGCCGCGTGCAGCACCGGGCGCAGCGCGAGCACCGTGAAAGCCATTCCGCCCATCCAGAAGATGGCCGCCGCGAGATGAAGGAAGAGGATCAGGTTGCGCATGGGCGTTGCATCGACGGGTGTGTCGGCGAGGCGGGAGTGTCCTACGGTGACGCTCGGACTGGCGGGACGCGACGGGTTTCTACCTATAATAAGCGGCTTTGCGAGAAATGCTTCAGGGCCGACAGCGGGCCACCCATATCGCCAACAACATGCGCCCGCTGCCTGAAGACACGGAGGAAGAGTCCCGAGTCGTGCCGTTGACCGCTGAAGAGGCGAAGCAACTGCGCGAACGTCACCCCCCAGTATCCCCCTGGCGGGTGGTCGCGGGACAGGCAGCGGTGGGGCTTCTGGCGGCTGTGGCCGCCTGGGGCTTGACCGGGAGGCAGAACGTCGGTTGGTCCGCCGGTTACGGCGCGCTGGCTGTCGCCTTGCCCGCGGCGATCTTCGTGCGCGGTCTCGGCGGGCGGGTCTCCTCCCTGCGGGCGGGTTCCGCCGTTGCCCGATTTCTGTTGTGGGAGATGGTGAAGATCGCCTTGACGCTGGCCATGCTGATGGCCGCGCCGAGGCTGGTGCCGGAGCTCAGCTGGCCTGCCTTGCTGGTGGGGCTGGTTCTGGCGATGAAGGTGTACTGGGTTGCGCTGGCGTATACGCCCCGCGCGAAGACGAAACGGGACTGAAAGAAACATGGCAGCAGAAGGCATGGCCGCGGAAGGCGCCGAACACGGCCTGAGCGCGGGGGAATACATCCTGCACCACCTCACGTTCTGGCAGAACCACACCGCCGGCAGCGTCGTGGATTTCAGCGTGGTCAATCTCGACTCGCTCTTCTACGGCATTCTCCTCGGTGCGATCGCCTGCTTCTTCCTGTGGCGCGCGGCGCGCAAGGCCACTTCGGGCGTGCCGGGCCGCTTCCAGGCCGCGGTCGAAATCCTGGTGGAGATGGTCGACACCGAGGCGAAGGGCATCGTGCACAACGCCGAAAGCCGCAAGTTCGTGGCGCCCCTTGCGCTCATCGTCTTCATCTGGATCATCCTGATGAACGCGATGGACCTGCTGCCGGTCGACCTGCTTCCCGCGATCTGGCAGGGGCTGAACGGCGCGGCCGGCCACGATCCGCACCATGCCTACATGCGCGTGGTGCCCACGGCGGACCTGTCGATGACGATGGGCCTGTCCGTCGCGGTGCTGCTGCTGTGCCTCTTCTACAACGTGAAGATCAAGGGCGCGGGCGGCTGGGCGCACGAACTCGTGACCGCTCCGTTCGGCACGAGCAAGAATCCCGTCTTCGCCTTCCTCCTGGGCATCGTGAACCTCGCGATGCAGCTCGTCGAATTCGTCGCCAAGACCGTGTCGCACGGCATGCGACTGTTCGGCAACATGTACGCCGGCGAGCTCCTGTTCCTCCTGATCGCCATGCTGGGCGGCGCGTTCACGCTGAGCGTGGGCGGCTTCGTGCTGGCCGCGCTGCACATCTTCGCGGGCACCGTCTGGGCGATCTTCCACATCCTGATCATCGTGCTGCAGGCCTTCGTGTTCATGATGCTCACGCTCGTCTACGTGGGGCAGGCCCACGACGCGCACTGATCCTCCCGCTTTTCCACTACCAACCAAAGACCCCTAGGAGTCCACAATGAACGTAATCGCTTTTGTCGCTCTCGCCGCCGGCCTGATCATCGGCCTCGGTGCACTCGGCGCCTGTGTCGGCATCGGCGTCATGGGCAGCAAGTACCTCGAGTCCGCCGCCCGCCAGCCGGAACTCATGGGCGAACTGCAAACCAAGATGTTCCTGCTCGTGGGCCTGATCGACGCGTCCTTCATCATCGGCGTGGGTATCGCCCTGTGGTTCACCACCGCCAACCCGTTCCTCGCGCAGATCGCGCAGGTCGGGGCCAAGTAAACCGCGTGGCGACGGCTTTATCTTGCCCTCTCATGACGTTCCCGCCGTGAATGCACGGCGGGTGCAAGGATGAAGAAGTGAACATCACCAGTACCCTCATCATTCAGATGATCGTGTTCCTGATCCTGGTCTGGTTCACGATGAAATTCGTGTGGCCACCGATAGCGCATGCGCTCGACGAGCGTGCGGCGAAGGTGACCGAGGGTCTCGCCGCCGCGGACAAGGCCAAGGCCGAATTGACGGCGGCCAACAAGCGCGTCGAAGAGGAACTCGCCAAGGCCCGCAACGACACTGCCGCACGCCTGGCCGAAGCCGAGCGCCGCGCGCAGGGCATCATCGACGAAGCGAAGGCCCGGGCGACCGAGGAAGGCAACAAGATCGTCGAAGCGGCCCGCGCCGAAGCCGAACTGCAGGCCGCCAAGGCGCGCGACGTGCTGCGTGAGCAGGTGGCGGTGCTCGCCGTGAAGGGCGCGGAGCAGATCCTGCGCCGCGAGGTCGATGCGAACGTGCACGCCGAATTGCTGGCCCGCCTGAAGACCGAGCTCTGACATGGCCGAACTCGCCACCATCGCGCGTCCCTACGCCGAAGCGCTGTTCACCGCGGCCAGCGCGGGCGGGGCCGAGCAGCTCGAGCGCACCGCCGGCTGGCTCGACACGCTCGCGTCGATCGCGAGTCACCGTCAGCTGCTGCAGTTCGCGGACAACCCGAAGGTCGCCGACGCGCAAGTGTTCGACGTCGTGACGGGCATCGCGACGCTGCCGGACGACGGGCGCAACTTCCTGCGCGTCCTGATCGAGAACGACCGCCTCGCGGCGCTGCCGGAAATCGCGTCGCAATTCCGCGCCCGCAAGAACGCGTTGGGCGGCGTGTCGGACGCCACCGTCTACAGCGCCTTTCCGATCGAAGGCGCGGCGCTTGCCGATCTCGAGGCGACCCTCGAAAAGCGTTTCGGCCGCAGGCTGAACCTCACCGTGCAGCAGGAGCCGGAGCTGATCGGCGGCATCCGTGTGGTGGTGGGCGACGAGGTGCTGGACACCTCCGTGCGCGCCCGCCTCGAGCAAATGAAAGCCGCGCTCACGGCTTAAGGCCGCTTCGCGTTCATCCATTCCATAGGAACGAGTCATGCAACTCAATCCCGCTGAAATCAGCGAACTGATCAAGAGCCGGATCGAAGGCCTCACGGCCGGCGCCGACATTCGCAACCAGGGCACCGTGATCTCGGTGACCGACGGCATCTGCCGCATCCACGGCCTGTCGGAAGCGATGGCCGGCGAAATGCTCGAATTCCCGCCGACGCCCGACGGCACGCCGACCTTCGGCCTCGCGCTCAACCTCGAGCGCGACTCCGTGGGCTCCGTGATTCTGGGCGAATACGAACACATCTCCGAAGGCGACACCGTGAAGTGCACGGGCCGCATTCTGGAAGTGCCGGTCGGCCCCGAGCTGATCGGCCGCGTCGTGAACGCGCTCGGCCAGCCGATCGACGGCAAGGGCCCGATCAACGCGAAGATGACGGACGTGATCGAGAAGGTTGCGCCGGGCGTGATCGCGCGCCAGTCGGTGTCGCAGCCCGTGCAGACCGGCCTGAAGTCGATCGACTCCATGGTGCCGATCGGCCGCGGCCAGCGCGAACTGATCATCGGCGACCGGCAGACCGGCAAGTCGGCGGTGGCGGTCGACACGATCATCAACCAGAAGGGTCAGAACATGACCTGCGTGTACGTCGCGATCGGCCAGAAGGCGTCCACGATCAAGAACATCGTGCGCGCGCTGGAAGCCAACGGCGCGATGGAATACACGATCGTCGTGGCGGCCTCCGCTTCGGAATCGGCCGCGATGCAGTACGTGTCCGCCTACTCCGGCTGCACGATGGGCGAGTACTTCCGCGACCGCGGCCAGGACGCGCTCATCATCTACGACGACCTCTCCAAGCAGGCCGTCGCGTACCGCCAGGTCTCTCTGCTGCTGCGCCGCCCGCCGGGCCGCGAAGCGTACCCGGGCGACGTGTTCTATCTGCACAGCCGCCTGCTGGAACGCGCCGCGCGCGTGAATGCCGACTACGTCGAAGCGTTCACCAAAGGCGAAGTGAAGGGCAGGACCGGCTCGCTCACGGCGCTTCCGATCATCGAGACGCAGGCGGGCGACGTGTCCGCGTTCGTGCCGACGAACGTGATCTCGATCACCGACGGCCAGATCTTCCTGGAGACCTCGCTCTTCAACGCCGGCATCCGGCCCGCCATCAACGCGGGCATCTCGGTGTCGCGGGTGGGTGGCGCGGCGCAGACGAACTGGATCAAGGGCCTCTCCGGCGGCATCCGTACCGACCTCGCGCAGTACCGTGAACTCGCGGCCTTCGCGCAGTTCGCCTCCGACCTCGACGCGGCCACGCGCAAGCAGCTCGACCGCGGCGCGCGCGTGACGGAACTGCTGAAGCAGCCGCAGTACAGCCCGCTGCCGATCTCGCTGATGGGCGCGTCGCTCTTCGCGGTGAACAAGGGCTACCTCGACGACGTCGACGTGAAGAACGTCCTCGCGTTCGAGCACGGCCTGCACGCCTACCTGCGCGACAAGCACGCGCAGCTTCTGGCCACCATCGAGAAGAACGGCGCCAAGTGGGACAACAAGCCCGCGAAGGATTCCGACAGCGAGGAGAAGAAGTCCTTCAAGAAGACCTGCATCGACGCCGAGGCGGAACTCACCTCCGCGATCGAAGCCTTCAAGAAGAACTTCGCCTGATCCTGACCGAATAGGAGCCGATTCGTGGCCGCAGGAAAAGAAATCCGGACGAAGATCAAATCGGTGGAGAACACCAAGAAGATCACCAAGGCCATGGAAATGGTCGCGGCGTCCAAGATGCGCAAGGCGCAGGACCGGATGCGCCAGGCGCGTCCGTACAGCGAGAAGGTGCGCAACATCGCCTCCAACCTCGGCAAGGCCAACCCCGAGTACACCCACGCGTTCATGCGCTCGCATGACACCAAGACGGCGGGTTTCATCGTGGTGTCCACCGACAAGGGGCTGTGCGGCGGCCTGAACACGAACATGCTGCGCGCGGTGCTCGCGAAGATTCGCGAGCTGCAGGAGCAGGGCGTGAAGGCGCAGACGGTCGCGATCGGCAACAAGGGCCTCGGGTTCCTGAACCGCATCGGCGCTCCGGTGGTTTCGCACGCGACGCAGCTGGGCGACACGCCTCACCTGGAGCGGCTCATCGGCCCGGTGAAGGTGCTGCTGGACCAGTACGCCGAAGGCAAGCTGAACGCCGTCTACCTCTGCTACACGAAGTTCATCAACACGATGAAGCAGGAGCCGGTGGTGGAGCCGCTGCTGCCGCTGTCGGCCGCGAAGATGGCCGAGGAAACCCGCGCCACGGGCGAGCACGGCTGGGACTACATCTACGAGCCGGATGCGCGCGTCGTGATCGACGACCTCCTGCTTCGCTACGTCGAGGCGCTGGTGTACCAGGCCGTGGCGGAGAACATGGCGTCCGAGCAGTCCGCCCGGATGGTCGCGATGAAGGCGGCCACCGACAACGCGGGCAACCTCATCTCGGAACTCAAGCTGGTCTACAACAAGACCCGCCAGGCGGCGATCACGAAGGAACTCTCCGAAATCGTGTCGGGCGCCGCGGCCGTATGACGGCGCTCACGGACATCTCGGATCAACACATACTGGAGCGACGAATGGCTCACGCACAAGGAAAGATTGTTCAATGTATCGGCGCCGTGGTGGACGTCGAATTCGCGCGCACCGAGATGCCGAAGGTGTACGACGCGCTGAAGATGGAAGGCTCGCCGCTCACGCTCGAAGTGCAGCAGCAGCTCGGCGACGGCGTGGTGCGGACCATCGCGCTCGGCTCGTCCGAGGGCCTGCGCCGCGGAATGACGGTTTACAACACCGGCGCGGCGATCACGGTGCCCGTGGGCAAGGCGACGCTCGGCCGGATCATGGACGTGCTCGGCAACCCGATCGACGAGCGCGGCCCCGTGGACCAGTCGCTCACCGCGTCGATCCACCGCAAGGCGCCCGCATACGACGAGCTGGCGCCCTCGCAGGAACTGCTCGAAACCGGCATCAAGGTGATCGACCTCATCTGCCCGTTCGCCAAGGGCGGCAAGGTGGGCCTCTTCGGCGGCGCGGGCGTCGGCAAGACCGTGAACATGATGGAGCTCATCAACAACATCGCCAAGGCGCACTCGGGCCTGTCGGTGTTCGCGGGCGTGGGTGAGCGCACCCGCGAGGGCAACGACTTCTATCACGAGATGATGGAGTCGGGCGTCGTGAACAGCGACAACCTCGCCGAGTCGAAAGTGTCGATGGTGTACGGCCAGATGAACGAGCCGCCGGGCAACCGCCTGCGCGTGGCGCTCACGGGCCTCACGATCGCCGAGTCGTTCCGCGACGAAGGCCGCGACGTGCTCTTCTTCGTGGACAACATCTACCGCTACACGCTCGCCGGCACGGAAGTGTCCGCGCTGCTCGGCCGGATGCCCTCCGCCGTGGGCTACCAGCCGACGCTGGCCGAGGAAATGGGCCGCCTGCAGGAGCGCATCACGTCCACCAAGGTCGGCTCGATCACCTCGATCCAGGCTGTGTACGTGCCCGCGGATGACCTGACGGACCCGTCGCCTGCCACGACCTTCGCGCACCTGGACGCCACCGTGGTGCTCTCGCGCGACATCGCCGCACTCGGCATCTATCCCGCGGTGGACCCGCTCGACTCGACGTCGCGCCAGGTCGACCCGAACGTCGTCGGCGAAGACCACTACACCACGACGCGGTCGGTGCAGGCGACGCTGCAGCGCTATCGCGAACTGCGCGACATCATCGCGATCCTGGGCATGGACGAACTGTCGCCGGAAGACAAGCTGGCCGTGGCGCGCGCTCGCAAGATCCAGCGCTTTCTCTCCCAGCCGTTCCACGTGGCCGAAGTGTTCACGGGCACGCCCGGCAAGTACGTTCCGCTTGCCGAGACGATCCGCGGCTTCAAGATGATCGTCGCGGGCGAGTGCGATCACCTTCCCGAGCAGGCGTTCTACATGGTCGGCACGATCGACGAGGCCTTCGACAAGGCCAAGCGCATCGCGGCCTGATCACTGCAACACTGAAGAAACAAAGACTCGCATGGTCGATTCCACGCACACCATCCACGTCGACGTGGTGAGCGCCGAGGAGCAGATCTTCTCCGGTGAGGCGCGTTTCGTCGCGCTGCCCGGAGAAGCCGGCGAGCTCGGCATCTTCCCGCGCCACACGCCGCTCATCACGCGCGTGAAGCCCGGTTCCGTGCGCATCGAGAAGGCCGACGGCAGCGAGGAGTTCATCTTCGTGGCCGGCGGCATTCTGGAAGTGCAGCCGACCCGCGTCACCGTGCTGTCCGACACCGCCATTCGCGGCAAGGACCTGGACGAGCAGAAGGCGGCCGAAGCGCAGCGCGCCGCCCAGGAAGCACTGGACAATGCCAAGAGCGACGTGGACGTCGCCCGGGCGCAATCCGAACTGGCCGTCGCGGCCGCGGAGATGGCGGCGCTGCGCCGCTATCTGCGCAAGAAATAAGAAGCGCTAAAAACCAGCGCCCTCGAGCCCCGGCTATGCCGGGGCTTTTTTATGGTGCTTCCGGCTGGCGGGGGTGCGCTTCGGTGCCCGCCTTGCGCACTTTCCGGCAACGCTGTTGCAGGCTTTGACGCACATCAGCCCCGGCCACGAGCGCCGCTGCTAGTGTGCTCGCATGCGTGGCAAAACGGCGACTCGCCCGCGCGGGCGGCGCGCCTTGTTCGGCCACGTCCGGAGAAAGCATCGATGGTGAACGCAAGCGCCGGCCGCGCCTTCCGGTGGATCGGATGGAGCCTGTTCGGGCTGATCGCCGCCACGGCCGCGATCTATCTGTGCCTCGCGATCGGCCTTGCCGTCGCGTACTCGCCAACCTACGCGTGGCGAACACTCGTCTACGGCGACTCGGACATCGACGACTGGAAACGGCTGCCATCGCTGCCGGTCGCCAATGCCGCGCCACCATTTCAGTTTTCAGGCCCGGCGGACGCGCGACTGCCCGCGCGGATTCGTGGCGTCACGTATCACCGCCACGGGCAGATCGAACGCGTCGACGATCTCGACACCTTCCTTCGCGAAACCGAGACGACCGCCTTTCTCGTGATCCGCGACGACCGTCTTCTGTACGAAGGCTACTTCAACGGACACACGCGCGACTCCACGGAAACGTCGTTCTCCATGGCGAAATCGGTGACTTCGCTGCTCGTGGGCATCGCCATCGACGAAGGCCGCATCGGCAGCGTCGAGGACCCGTTGCGCCGCTATCTGCCGCAACTCTCGGACACGCTCCAGCCCGTCAAGCTTCGTCACGTGCTGCGAATGACTTCCGGCGTGGAGTCGCACCTGCCCAAGCTCGTGGGCGACGTCGATGCGCCCTGGAGCGACGACTCGGTCATCTACTACGGCACGGACCTGCGCGCGTTCGCGCTCGGCGTGAAGGCGGCGCACCCGCCCGACGAGCGCTTCCACTACAACAACTTCAACCCGCCCCTCCTCGGGCTCGTGCTCGAAGAGGCGACGGGCCTGCCTGTTCCCGAATACCTCTCGCGCAAGGTCTGGCAGCCGCTCGGGATGGTGTCCTCGGCCACCTGGACCGTCGACAGCGACGCACAGGGATTCGCGAAGATGGAAAGCGGCATCAATGGCCGCGCGATCGATTTCGCGAAGCTCGGGCGGCTCATGCTGCGCAAGGGCGACTGGGACGGACGGCGCATCGTCTCCGAGGAGTGGGTGCGTCGATCGACGCAGCCGCCCGACGACGGCGTGCCGCTCACGCGCGAGCCCTGGATGCCGCAGAGCTTCATCGACGCGGGCGGCTATTACTCGCGCATGTGGTGGGGCTATCGGCGCCCCGGTGCGGAAGCGGACTACTTCGCGCTCGGCAAGCATGGGCAGGTGATCTACGTGAGCCCGTCGAAACATCTCGTGCTCGTGCGGCACGGCTCGGGCAATCACGACATGTGGTGGGGCGAGGTGCTGCACAACATCGCCGACCGGCTGTGAGGCGGCATCTCGACAAGCAGGCCGAAGCAGTTCAGCCGAGCACGGGCTCGTCCGGCAATTCGTTGACGTTGGCCGCGCCGGGCTCGGCGGGGAAGTGCTGGACGAGCAGCGCGGTCACTTCGTCGATCGCCTGCGTGAGGCCTTCTTCGAAGCGGCCCGCGCGGAATGCATCGGACATGCGCGCAACGATTTCGCGCCAGCTCGCTTCGCTCACCTGGGCATCGAGACCGCGGTCGGCCACGATCTCGATCGCCCGCTCCGCCAGCAGCAGGTAGACGAGCACGCCGTTGTTGTGCTCGGTGTCCCAGACACGCAGCTTGCCGAACATCGTCACCGCGCGCTCGCGCGGCGGCGCATCGCGCCAGAGGTAGGAAAGAGGCAGTCCCGCTTCGACGTAGATGCGGATTTCGCCCGTGTGCTTCAGCTCGCTCGCGGCCACGCGCTGCGCCAGCCGCCGCACCATCTCCGGCGGGACGGCGCGGCGCGTGTCCGATGCGTCGAGCCATCGGTGCCGCAGCATGCGCTTGATCTTCGCGAGCATCACCAGTCCCCCGAGGCGCCGCCGCCGCCGAAATCGCCGCCTCCACCGGAGCTGAAGCCGCCACCGCCGCCCCAGCCGCCACCGCGTCCGCCGCCGCCGAATCCGCCCGGCATGATCCACGGCATGCCGCCACGGCCGCCCGTCACGCCCGAGAAGAGGGCCATGACGAGTCCGAACAGCGCGGCGACGGCGGCGACCGCGATGCTCGACGTCACGATGAAAGCGATGAGGCCGACGCCCGCGCCCGTCACCACCGTGCCGAACTTGCCGAAGATGCCGCGCAGCACGCGGCTTGCGATGGGCACCGCGATGAAGAGGAAGATCGCGAGATCGAACCAGTCGAAGCCCGCGGTTTTCTGCTTGCCGTGCGAGGCGGCGCGCTGCTCCGGTTCGGGCAGCGCCTCGCCGTTGATGCGGGCGATGATCTGGTCGGCACCCGCCTGCAGGCCGGCGGCGTAGTCGCCCTTGCGGAAGGCGGGCGTGATGGCATCGTCGATGATCTGCTTGGCCGCGAGATCGGGGATGGCGCCTTCGAGTGTTTTCGCGACTTCGATGCGCACCTTGCGGTCGTCCTTGGCGACGATGACGAGGACGCCGTCGCCGACTTTCTTGCGGCCGATCTTCCAGGCATTGGCGACGCGGTTGGCGTAGCTCGCGATGTCCTCGGGCTGTGTGGTGGGCACGAGGAGCACGACGATTTGCGAGCCCTTCTGCTGCTCGAAGGCTTCGAGCTTCTGTTCGAGCGCGGTGCGCTGGACGGCGTCGAGCGTGTGGGTCTGGTCGATGACGCGGGCCGTGAGCTCGGGGACGGGGAGCACGCCCTGGGCGAAGGTGAAAGAGGCGAAGAGAAGCAGGAGCGCGAGAAGAAGACTCTGGATCCCCGCCTTCGCGGGGATGACGGCAGAGGCGCGCGGACTCTGGCTCTTTGCCTTCGCGGGGCTGACGGCAGAGGCGCGCGGACTCTGGCTCTCTGCCTTCGCGGGGATGACGGCAGAGGCGAGTGGCCTCTGAGAGGCGTCCGGCCGCAGCCTCGTCATTCCCGCGAAAGCGGGAATCCAGGACGCCCCTTCGCGCAGCATCCCACTACTTCGACGCCGCGGGCGCCGCGGGTTTGCTGAAGTCCACCGTCGGCGGCACCGAAATCTGCGCCTCGTTCTGCACCGCGAAGTTCGGCTTCGTCTCGTAGTGAAACATCATCGCCGTGAGATTGCTCGGGAAACTGCGCGTGAGCACGTTGTACTCCTGCACCGCCTGGATGTAGCGGTTGCGCGCCACGGTAATGCGGTTCTCCGTCCCCTCGAGCTGCACTCGCAGATCACGGAACGACTGGTTCGACTTCAAATCCGGATACCGTTCGCTCACCACCATGAGCCGCGACAGCGCCCGCGTGAGCTCGCCTTGCGCCTGCTGGTACTTCTGGAACGCCTGCGGATCGTTCAACGTCTCGGGCGTGACCTGAATCGACGTCGCCTTCGCGCGCGCTTCGACGACCTTCGTGAGCGTGTCCTGCTCGAAGTTGGCTTCGCCCTTGACCGTCGCCACGAGATTCGGCACGAGATCGGCGCGGCGCTGATACTGATTCAGCACCTCGCTCCAGGCCGACTTGGTCTGCTCGTCCAGGCGCTGGAAATCGTTGTAGCCGCAGCCGCTGAGCACAAGCGCGGCCGCCACCACGGCGAGCCAGCGTTTCACGATGTTCATCGAAGTCCCTCCATCATGCGAGTGGGCAACGGTAGCATAGATGGGATGTCCGCCGCCCCGATTCAAGAGGCCCGGCCGCGGCTCGTGATCGCCGGTGCGACCGGCCTCATGGGCACCGAAATGCTGCGACAGCTCGCGGGCTGCGGCGCGTTCGCGCACACGCAGGTGCTCGCGCGCGAGCCGATCCGAACCGGCCTGCGCGGCGTGGACGCGACGATCGTGCCTTGCGACGAACCGGCCGAATGGCCGAAGCTCCGCGCGGACGTCGCCGTCGTTCTCTTCGATCCCCCGCGCATGTACTACGAGCGCGAACGCGCGCTCTGGACGCCGCAGCCGAGGCAGTTGCCCGCGCTCGCGCGGTGGCTGCGCGAAAGCGGCGTCGAAACGCTCGCCGTCGTGCTGCCGCACGACCAGGGGCGCCTGCCCGAAGCGCTCAAGCGCGGCCTGGCGAGCATGGACGAGCAGGCCGTGGCCGCGCTGCACTTCGAGCGGCTCATCATCGTGCGCTCACCGCGCAAGCCGAGCGCCCCGGACCCTGCGAGCCTCTTCGCGCGAGTCGCGCAGCTGATGCTGTCCATCCTCAGGTACATGGTGCCCGCGAGCGAGCAGCCGGTGCGCGCGGCGAAGGTGGCGCAGCTCGTCGCGTTCGCGCTGCGCAGCGCGCCGCCGGGCATCCACATCGCCGCGCCCGAGCTCGTGTGGCGGGCCGGGCAGGGGACGCTCGCGGAAGTCGCGGGACAGTGGCTCGCGCCGCGAAACACGGCACAATGAGCCGTTGTCATGCCGGGTTTTCCATGCGCAAGCTACCCCTTCAGGCGGCGAATCTCGAGGGCGACGCCGACGAGATCGAAGCGGCGTTCTACGACGCCATGCAGACCGCCGACATCGAAAAACTCATGGCCTGCTGGGCCGACGAGGACGACATCGTCTGCATCCACCCCGGCGGGCCGCGGGTGGTCGGCGCGACCGCGATCCGCGCGACCTTCGAGGCGATGTTCGCCAACGGCAGCATCCGCGCCTCGCCCGAGCGCGTGCGCAAGACGGTGACCATGGGCAGTTGCGTGCACAACCTGCTCGAGCGCGTGCAGGTGCTCACCCCCTCGGGCCCGACCGACGCGTGGGTGATCGCCACCAACGTCTACCACAAGACGGCGCAGGGCTGGCGCATGGTCGCGCACCATGCGAGCCCCGGCACTTCCAGCGAGATTCAGGAAGTGTCCGACGCGCCTGCCGTCCTGCACTGACGAGCGTGCAGGCGTATCGGGCACCGGTGTGGCTGCCGGGCGGCAACCTGCAGACGATCTGGGCCGCGCTCTATGCGCGGCGCACGTTCGGCCCAGCGCCGCGCTTGCGGCGCGAGAGGTGGACGACACCCGACGGCGACTTCATCGATCTCGATTGGCTGGAGCAAGAGGAACCCTCTCCCCCTGTGGAGGAGGGCTGGGGTGCGGGCACGAGCGGCACCGTCCTCGTTCTCTTCCACGGCCTGGAAGGCTCCTCGCGCAGCCACTACTCGCAAGCCTTCGCCGACTTCTCACGCGAACGCGGCATCGCCTTCGTCGTGCCGCATTTCCGCGGCTGCAGCGGCGAACTGAACCATGCACCGCGCGCCTATCACTCCGGCGACCACGAAGAAATCGGCTGGATCCTCGCGCGGCTGCGCGAACGGCACGCGGGTCCGGTCGTGGCCGTGGGCGTCTCGCTCGGCGGCAATGCCCTGCTGCGCTGGGCGAGCGAAGCGGGCGAGGAGGCCTCGCGCCTTGTGAACGCGGTCGCGGCGGTCTGCTCGCCGCTCGACCTGGCCGCCGGAGGCCAGGCGATCGGACGCGGCTTCAATCGCCTCGTCTACACGACGATGTTCCTGCGCACGATGAAACCGAAGGCGCTCGCGAAGCTCGCGCAGCACCCGGGCCTCTTCGACCGCGAAGCGCTCCTCGCCGCGCGCGACCTCTACGAATTCGACAACGTGTTCACCGCGCCCCTGCACGGCTTTCGCGACACGGACGACTACTATGCCCGAGCCTCGGCGAAGCCGCATCTGCACCGCATCCGCATCCCGGCGCTCGCGCTCAATGCGCGCAACGACCCGTTCGTGCCGGCGGCAAGCCTGCCGTCGCGCGAGCGGGTCGGCGAATTCGTGACGCTCTGGCAGCCGCCGCACGGCGGGCATGTCGGATTCCCGGCGGGCCGATGGCCGGCACATGTGCGAGCGATGCCCGATGCGGTGGGTGGCTGGCTGCTGGAGATGGCGCGGCTTCGTTGACGGCGGCTCGTTGATGCTTCGCGTTCCAGCGGCCGGGCGGACCGGGATACGGATGCGCGCGCCCCCGCTGCCCGCCGCATAATCGCTTCTTCGGAAAGAAGCGATACCCTTGCCACAGCACATCGGGATTTCACGCCAGCAGTGGCGCTGGCTTGCGCTCGTCGCGCTTTCGATCCTCCTCTCGACCGTGTTCGGTGCCATCGGCCTTCCCGCCGCACGGCTGCTCGGGCCGATGATCGCCGCCATCTTCCTTTCCGTGCGCGGCGCGAGCCCGCCCATGCCCCGCATCGCCTTCGTCGCTGCGCAGGGCGTGATCGGCACGCTGATCGCGCGCGGCGTGCCGGTGTCCATCATGTCGACGCTTTCGGGCCACGCGGCGGCACTCGTCGCCGGCGTGCTCGTCGTCACGGTGCTCGCCAACGGCCTCGGCTGGATGCTGTCACGCTGGAAGGTCTTTCCCGGCGACACGGCGATCTGGGGCTCCGCGCCCGGCGGCGCCTCGGCGATGATGATGATGGCCGAAGCCCACGGCGCGGACGTGCGCCTCGTGGCGTTCATGCAATACCTGCGCGTCGTCTGCGTCTCGCTCACCGCGTCGCTCGTCGCGCACGTCTGGATTCGGCACGGCTCGGGCGCTGCGGCCGAGAGCGTCGCGAACGCCACGCACGCCGCGCACGCCGCGCCGTCGATCTTCCTGCCGCCCGCGAACTGGAGCCACGCGTTGCTCACGCTGGCGGTCGCCGCAGGAGGCGCCTTCATCGGCAGGTGGCTGCGCGTGCCCGCCGGAGCACTGCTCGTGCCGATGTTCGCGGGCATCGCCCTGCAGGACTTCGCGGGCCTCCCCATGGAGCTGCCCCCGCTCGTGCTGGCCGTGGCCTACTTCTTCGTCGGGGGCGTGGTCGGCTCGCGGTTCAACCGCGAAGTGCTCGTCGTCACGATGCGCTCGGCGCCCAAGGTGCTTGCCTCGATCGCCGCTCTGATGGCGCTTTGCGGCCTCGTCGCCGCGGCGCTCGTGCAGTGGGCGCACGTGGACCCGCTCACCGCGTACCTCGCGACGAGCCCGGGCGGGGCCGACACGATCGCGATCATCGCCGCGTCCACGCCGGTGGACGTGCCGTTCGTGATCGCGATGCAGGTGCTGCGGCTGCTTTTCGTGATGGCGACGGGGCCCGCCATCGCGCGGGCGCTCTCGGGCGCGCTCTCGCGCCGTCCTCACCCGTGAGGCGCGGTTCGATTCGGCGGGCTTCAGCGAGCATCAGTGCGATTCACGATCGCATGACCGCCACCACCTGCCCGTCCTGAACCGAGTCGCCTTCGGCGACGAGCACCTCGTCCACGGTGCCGTCGCGTTCGGCCATCACCGGAATCTCCATCTTCATCGATTCCACCACCAGCACCACGTCACCCTCGGCGGCGCGGGAGCCCGCGGGCAGCAGAATCTTCCACACTTTGCCCGTGACTTCCGATTTCAGGTCCTGTCGAGCCATCGTCTCGTTGCTCCTCGCTTCGAACTACACCGTGGGCTGGATCCGGCTGATCGCGATCTCTTCGTCGCCGAAGACTTCGGCGCGCGTGAGGCGGCCGCTCGCCGTCTCGAGCATGCGCGCCAGAAGCCGCGTGCCCGCGCTTTCGAGCGACTCGCCGGTGAGCATCGCGCTCACGTCCAGATCGACGTTGTCCGCGAGATGTTGCGCGGTGCGGGGGTTGCCCGTGATCTTCAGCGTCGGCGCGACTGGACAGCCCATGATGTTCATCTGCCCCGTCGTGAAGACGATGAGTTGCGCGCCGCCTGCCGCGAGGCCCGTCATCGACTCGGCCGCCGGTGCCGCCGTGTCCATGAGATAGAGGCCCTTGCCCGCGGCGCTCCGGCCATAGGGCAGCACGTCCTGGATCGTCGTCGTGCCGCCCTTGATGATCGCGCCCAGCGACTTTTCCTCGATGCTGCTGATGCCGCCGCGGATGTTGTCGGGCACGGGGTTCGCGCCGCGGATGTCCACGCCCCGCGCGCGCGCATCGTCTTCGATCCTGCGCACGGAGGCGCGAATTTCCTCGGCCACGGCCGCCGTGCGTGCGCGCCGGGCGAGCACGTCTTCCGCGCCCATCCATTCCGACGTCTCCGACAGATACACGACCCCGCCGGCATCGACCACGCGGTCCGCGGCCCAGCCGAGCGCGGGATTGGAGGCGATGCCCGAGGTCGTATCGGTGCCGCCGCATTCCACGCCGAGCACGAGTTCCGAAAGCGGCACCTCCTGCGGACGCAGCGCCGAAGCGTCCTGCACCATCGGTGCGAGCAGGCGCATGCCGCGCGCGATCGACGCGACCGTGCCGCCTTCGTCCTGCACGCAGATGGAAGCGACGGGCTTGCCGGTGGCGGCGACGGCTTCGGCCATGCGCCTCGCGGACACGGCCTCGAGGCTCACGACGAGCACGGCGGCGATGTTCGGATGATTCGCGAGCCCGGCTTGTGTGCGCCGAAAGAGTTCGTCGTCCGCGCCGAACTGCCCGCGGCCGTACCACACGGGAAGCGGGAGCGTGCCGCGCACGAGCTGCGCGAGATGGCGCACGATGCCGTTGCAGTTGTCCATGACGGAGAGGATCGCGACGTGGTTGCGGATGCCCACGCGTCCGTCGGCGCGGCGATAGCCGAAGAAGGTGTGCTGCTTCATGGCCTCTTCTCCTTGTCCGTCTTCCTCGCGTCGAGGTCGCCGCGTCCGCGCAGGCTCTCGAGGTTGTGCACGTGCACGAGCCCGCCTGGCGCGATGTCCGCGGCAGCCACGCCGATCGATTCGCCGTACTTCGTGACCTGCTGCCCACGGCCGATGCGCGCGAGCGCGATCTTGTGCCCGAAGGCAATCGGCTCGGCGGCGACGACGCGCGCGTCGGCCGTCTGCACGGTCTCGCCCTGCGCGATGTCCGCGAGCGCGGTGGCGACGTTGTCCCGCGGATGCAGGACGCAAACTTTCACTTCCATGATTCCTCCGCGACGGTGGCGGCCGCGAGCGCGGCCTCGAGAACGTGGGTGCTGCGCGCGGTCGGCAGGGCCCGCAGCGCCTGCTGCAGCCGCTCGGCCGCGGCCTCGCCCACGGCGGGCGCGGTGCATGCGATGAACTTCGCGCCGATCTGCGCGGCGTCCATCGGATTGCCGGGGCTGCCGAGGTTGTGCGCGACGTAGGCTTCGTGCGTCTCGCCGCCGCGCAGGCGCACGCGCACGCGCGCCGGAAAAGATGCGGGGTATTCGGGCAGATCGGCCACGCGATGCGTGACGCGGCCGGCGATGGCACGGGCACGCGGATCGGACCGGGCGGCTTCGCCGAACGCCGCGGCATCGAGTCGACCATCGATGAGTGCGCGCGCCATGCAGTACGGCGCGGAAAAGCGGGCCGCGTAAGGCGTGCGCACCGCGAGCTTCTCTTCGCGCGGCTCGTGAACGAGCCGGGCATAGAGCTCGGGCACGTCGCAAGCGATTTCCTCGATGTCGTCGATGCGCTCGGCGCTCACGACGCCTCGTGCGCGCAGCGCGAGCATCGCCTGCACCTGCGGATGCAGGCACAGGCACGCGGGGTAGGGCTTCGGACCCATCAACTCCACTTCCCACGGCGAGCCGATGGCCGCATCGACCCGCGAGGCATCGACTTCGGTGCGCGCGAACGAGCGGAAGACGCCGTCCCGGCCCTCGAACACGCTCGCGGGGCCGGTCATGCCGGCGCGTGCGAGACGCGCGGCGCGGATGCCGGCCACCGCCGACCAGCCCGGATGCATCTGCTTCACGTCGCTGCCGTCGGCCAGACACTCCATGAGCCCGGAGGCCATGCTGCCCGCGATGCCCAAGGCATGCAGTGCCTGCGCTTCGTCGAGCCCGAAGAGCCGCGCCGCGATGGCCGTCGTCGCGAACGTGCCGAGCACCGCGGTCGATTGAAAGCCGTGGCGCTGGAACGCGCCCGGCGCGAGGCGCCCGAGCCGCGCCGCGACCTCGTAGCCGACGACGGCCGCGGCGAGCATCTCGCGCGGCACCGCTCGCGTGAGCTGCGCCAGCGCGAGCGTGGTGCACACGATGGGCGCGCTCGAATGCATGACCGCCGCCGCGTGCAGGTCGTCGAAGTCCATCGCGTGCGAGAGCATGCCGTTGGCGAACGCGGCGTCGTCCACTGGCGCGCCGAAGCCGGCGCCCCAGACTGTCACAGGCCCCGCGCCAGCTTGCCGCGCAACCTTCACGCCGGGTGTGCCCGCGCCTTGCGCGAGCGCGCAGAGCGCGACACCCACCGTGTCTTCCATGCACAGCGCCGCGTGAGCGAGGATGCGCTCTGGAATGTCCGATGCGGGCAGGCCGTGCCACCGCCGCACGAGCAATTGCGCGATGGTGCTCATGCCATCGCCGCGATGCGCCTCAGCTCGAAGCGGCTTGCGGGTTCGCAGCGCAGCACTTCGCGCGCGAACGGGCCGAGCGAAAGTGCGCCCTCGGCCGCATGCGGCGCGACGCGCAGCCAGCCGCGCAGGCTCGGGCCGCCCGGGTTCGCGATTTCGCAGAGCGTGCCGTCGCCCGCGTCCAGGCGCCGAGCGACCGAAGGCGGCACTTCGAAGACGCGCCGGGGGCCGTCGTACACATCTTCGCCGCCCGCCGTGACGGCGACCATCACGCGCGCCTGGCCGATCTCCTGCCGGCGCTTCGCGCTCTCGCGTTCGTCCACCGCGCCGGAGTCGCTCAGCACCACGCCGTAGCGTTCGCGGGCCATGTCGATGCTCGTGAAGCCGAGCGCGACGTCGCTCGCGACCGCAGCGAGTTCGCGCTCGGCCGGATCGCCCCAGCCGCCGCCGCCTGCCGTCTCCATGCGCAGGATGTCGTCCGGTTGCAGCGCGAAAGCGGCGATCTTGCCGGGAATGGGCGAAGTGGCCACGAGCTCGCCTTCGCGCAGCACGACGAAGCGGTTGCCTTGCCCCGCGCTCGCGCCGGCGACGCCGTAGGGCGGGATCGTGTTGCGATCGGACAGCACGGAAAGCAGCGCGCCCGGCTCGAGCACGCGGATGTCGCGCCGCATGCCGCAGCCGCCGCGAAAGCGCCCGTGTCCGTGCGAATCGCACCGGATCGCGATCTGCTCCACGACGAGGGGCATCTCGCTTTCGATGACCTCGGCCGAGCCGATGGAATTGAAGTCGCCCTCGGTGTAGGTGCGCGTGCAGTGGCTGCCGTCGCCCTGGCGCGTGGCGGCCGTGCCCCCCGCGGGATATTCGTAGAAGAGGTAGAAGGAACGACCTCCGCTCGCGGATGCATCGCCCGCGATGGAGACGTGATTGCCGGTGCCTTTGAGGTCGCCGACCATCTTCTGCCGCACGGCCTGCCCGAGCGCGCCGGCGATGAGCGAGTCGAGCAGCGTCTTCACCTCCACCGAGCCGGCGCACGCCACGGGCGGACGCGCGTTGATGAAGGTGCCTTCCGGTGCGTGCACGCGGATCGGCTGGAAGGAGCCGTGGTTGATCGGCGTGTCCGGATCGAGGAAGGCCTTCAGGATCGTGCCCGCCGAATTGATCGCCATCGCGGGGCCGACGTTGGTCGGGCCCGCGGTCTGCGGCGACGCGTCCCAGAAGTCCACGTCGATCCAGTCGTCGTGCACCGTCATGCGCAGCCGCGCCACGAGCGGAACGTCGGTGTGGCCGTTGCTTTCGACGTAGCCTTCAGTGCAGTACACGCCGTTCGGGCATTCGCGGATGCGCTGGCGCATCACCGCATCCGCGTTGGCGATGAGCGTGTCGGTCGCGTCCTGCAGCGTCCGTGCGCCGAACCGGTCCGCGAGGCGGCGCACGTGCTCGGAGGCTTTGGCCGCCGCGCCCATCATGGTCTGGAAGTCGCCGCGGCGCTCGGGCGTGCCGCGCATGTTGGCAAAGAGCAGCTCCATCAGTTCGGCGTGCACCTGGCCGCCGCTGGCGATGCGCGTGGGCGGAATGCGCACGCCCTCCTGGTAGATCTCGGTGGAGCGTCCCGAGATGCTGCCGGGCGTCATGCCGCCCACGTCGCCCCAGTGGCTGCGCACGGCGGCGAAGGCGAGCAGGGCGCCTTCGACGAAGATGGGCTTCAGCAGCAGGATGTCGTTCAGGTGCGTGCCGCCGGTGTACGGGTCGTTGTGCAGGAACGCGTCGCCCTCGCGCAGGTCGCCCGCGTAACGCTTCAGGATCTCCGCGGCCGAATGCGGCACGGCGAAGATGTGGATGGGGTTGTCGTCGAGCGACTGCGCAAGCAGCTTGCCTTCGCGCGTGAGCAGGGCGCAGGAAAAGTCGTGGCCTTCGTAGATGATGGACGAGAACGACGCGTGGATCACGTTGGCGCGCATCTCGTTCACGACCGCGACCATCGATTCGCGGATCAGCTCGAACTCTCCGAAGCGGGCCGTGGTGCGAGGGTGGCGTTCCACTTCAGAGCACCGAATGAAACGCGCCGAAGCTGCGCGACGCCGGACGCCGATACTCTTGCGAACGCATGAACGCCTCATCCACGGTGATGCCGAGACCGGGTTGCGTCGGCAGCTCGATGTAGCCGTTCACCGGCCTCAGCGCATCGGGCGCGATGCGATGCGAAATGGCCTCGAGCGGCACGAAGTATTCGGTGAGCAGGAAGTTCGGCATCCCCGCGGAGGCCTGCACGGTGGCGGCGAGCGCGAGCGAAGTCGAGTTGTAGTTGTGCGGCGAGACGCCCACAAGGTGCGGCTCGGCCATCGCCGCGATCTCCCTCAGCTCGAGGATGCCGCCGACGTTGGACACGTCCGGATTGATGATGTCCGCCGCGCGCCGCGCGAACACCTCGCGGAAAGCCGACTTCGTGTAGAGCTCCTCGCCCGTCACCACAGGCGTTGCGATGCGTCCGCGGATTTCAGCCATGGCATCGAGGTTGTGCGCCTGGCACGGCTCCTCGAACCAGTAGATGCCGAATTCCTCGTAGCGCCGGGCGAGCTCGGCGGCCTGCACCGGTGCGAGACGCCGGTGGTTGTCGATGAGGATGTCGACGCGGTCGCCCACGGCCGCGCGCACTTGCGCGAGCACCGCGACCGCGATGTCCATCTGCTCGCGGCCGATGAACGTGCGCCAGGGTTTGGGCAGCGGGTCCATCTTGATCGCATCGAAGCCTTGCTCGACCACCGCCGCCGCGGCGGCCGCATGGTCCTTCGGCTGCACGAGGCCATAGGCCCAGCCGTTCGCGTAGGCGCGGAAGCGCTCGCGCACCGCACCGCCGAGCAGGTTGTAGACGGGCTGCCCGAGCGTGCGGCCGCAGGCGTCCCACATCGCCTGCTCGATGGCGCTCAGCGCGGCGTAGAACTCGAGCGAGCCGCGCCGCTGCGCATAGTCGTCGAAGGCGATCTGGCAGAAGTTCTTGATGCCGAAGATGCTTCGGCCCTTCACGTAGCGCCCGAGCTCGGTCAGCTGCTCCACGATCGCGCGGTCGCGGTCGTACTGCGTGTAGGCCTCGCCCCAGCCCGCCGCGCCATCGGCCGATTCCACGCGCACGAAGACGAGGTTCTTGCGCCAGTCGGGGTTGACGACGAAGACCTCCACCCGCTCGATGGCGTGGCCCGAGGCGCGCGCATCGTTCGTCGCGGCCGCAAGCGGCACCGCGCTCATGACGACGCCTCGGCCAGCGCCGCGTCGATCGCCTCGCACGAGCGGTCGATCTGCGCATCGTCGATCACGAGCGGGGGCGTCACGCGCAGGATGTTCGCGTTCACGCCCGTGGTGGAGATCAGAACGCCGCGCCCCACCAGGCTCTTTTCGATCTTCTTGGCCGCTTCGGCCGCGGGCGCCTGCGTCGCGGGATCGACGATCTCCAGCCCGATCATGAGGCCCTTGCCGCGCACGTCGCCAAGGATCGGGCGCTTCTCCTGAATCTCTGCCAGGTTTTTCATGAAGCGCTCGCCCGCGCTCGCCGCGCGAGCGAGGAGCTTCTCGCCTTCGATCACGTCGAGCACCGCATGCGCGGCGGCGATGCCGATCTGGTTCTTCGCGCCGTAGGTCGTGAAGTGATCCGGCGGCTCGAACGCCGTGCCGAGTTCTTCCGTGGCCATGAAGCCGCCGAGCGGCACGCCGCCGCCGATCGTCTTCGCGAAGGTCACGATGTCGGGCTTCGTGCCGTACCACTCGTGCGCGAACCACTTGCCCGTGCGCCCGAAGCCCACGAACACCTCGTCGTGGATCAATGTCACCTTGTACGAGTGCAGGATGTCCGCGACCTTCTTCCAGTAGATGTCGGGCGGCGTGATCACGCCGCCCACGCCGAGGATGGGCTCGGCGATCATCACCGCGGCCTCGCCGGGCACGCGCGTCTTGATCGCGTCGGCCACCGCGTCGGCGCACTTCGCCCCGCAGCTGTCGGGCTTCGCGCCGAAGGGGCAGCGATAGCAGTAGGGCGCGTGGACGTGCGCGATGCCGGGAAACGTGCCGAACGTGCCCATGCCGCGCTTCTGCTTCGAAATGCCCGTGAGCGCGGAGGTGAGGCACAGGCGCCCGTGGAAGCCGTGGTCGAACGCGATGATCCCGTAGCCTTGCTTGCGGGTATTGAAGGCGTGCTTCAGGCTCGCCTTGATCGCGCCTTCGTTGGATTCCGCGCCGCTGTTGGCGAAGAAGGTACGCGTGAGTCGCCCATTCGTGAGCGACGAGAGCCGCTGCGCCAGCGTGAGCGTGACGCGGCTGTGGTAGCGCCCGGGCACCTGCAGCAGCCGGTCGGCCTGCGCCTTGATCGCGCCCACGACCTTCGGATGGCAATGGCCGACGCTCGCGACGCCGGGGCCGCCTTCGAGGTCGATGTAGCTCCTGCCTTCCTCGTCGAACACCTCCGCGCCGCGGCCGGTGGCGAGCACGGGGTCGATGTTCTGGTTCACGACGAGGAAGCGGTTCAGGTCATTCGCGTTGTCCATCGGTGAGAGCTCCTTCGAATCTTTGATCGGGCCGTGCATCAGGCGGGCTGCTTGCGCGGACGCCCGCGCTTGCGCGGCCCGGGCGGCGCCTGCTGGTCCACGGTGGCGAGGAAACGGTCGCGGCCCGCGAGCACGTGCTGCTCGAAAAGCCGTCCCGCGAGTTCGGGATTGCGGTCGGCGAGCGCCGCGAAGATCGCGCGGTGCTCCTCGTTGGAGGTCTGCATGCTCCCGGCCGAGCGCAGGCCGCGCAGGCGATAAAGGCGCAGCTCCTTGCCGAGCGACGAGTCGAGCTGGGCGAGCCGCGCGTTGTCGCTCATGAGGAAGATCTGCCGGTGGAATTCGAGGTTCAGCGGCAGATACTCGTCCGCCGAGCCCGCGGTGTGCATGCGCTCGATCAGGTCGGCGAGCGTGCGCACGGCCGTGGGCGTCATGCGCCGGGCGGCTTCGGCCGCCGCGAGACGCGCGAGCGCGACGCGGATGTCGAAGATCGCGACCACGTCCTTCAGGTTCACGTTGCGCACGAAGACGCCGCGGTTGCGGATGATGTCCACGAGCCCGACTTGCTGCAGCGCGCGCGTGGCTTCGCGCACCGGCGCGCGGCTCACGCCGAGTTTCTCGGCCAGTTGCTTTTCGTTGATGCGCGAGCCCGCGCCGAGCTCGCCGCTCAGAAGCAGCTGCTCGATCTCGTGCTGGATCACGACGCTCAGCGAGTGGTCCTTCAGATCCGCCATGTTCTCCTCTGCCATGCCGTCCCCTGTCCGAAAGCGTGTGTGTGCCCGGTGCTCGACTATTGCGGGAATACGACGAGCCGCTGGGTCGTCATCTCCTGGATCGAGAAGCGTGGCCCTTCGCGCCCGATGCCGCTGTTCTTGATGCCGCCGTAGGGCACCTGGTCCGGGCGGAACGTCGACGTGCCGTTCACGATCACGCCGCCGCATTCGATCTCGCGGATCGCGCGGAAAGCCGTCGCGAGCGACGCGGTGAACACGCCGCAGTTCAGGCCGAAGCCGCTCGCGTTGATCCAGCGGATCGGCTCGTCGAGATCGCCGTACGGCCGCACGACGATCACCGGCCCGAAGATCTCCTGGCAGACGACCTTCATGTCTTCGCGCGTATCCGTCACCACCGTGGGCTCGATGAAGGCGCCGCGGCGCTTGCCGCCGCACAGGATGCGCGCGCCCGCGCGCTCGGCTTCCTGCAGCCACGATTCGATCCGGATCGCGGACGCCTCGTTGATGACCGGCCCGACCTCGGTGGCCGCGTCCAGCGGGTCGCCGAGCGTCATCTTGCGCACGGCGGCCACGTGCACGTCGAGGAAGCGCTCCAGCACGGCGCGATGCACGAAGAGGTTCTGCACCGAGATGCAGCTCTGTCCCGCAAGCCGCGTGCCGTGCAGCGCGGTCATGGCGGCGGCCTTGTCGACGTCGGCGTCGGCATGCACGATGTTCGGACCCAGCCCGCCCAGTTCCAGCAGCACGCCGCGCATGCCCGCCGCCTGCTTCACCGCGGCGCCCGCGCGCGTGCTGCCGGTGAACGTGATGAAGTCGACGCCGGGGTCGTTCACGAGCGCCTCGCCCGTCGCCGTGCGGCCGTGCACGAGGTTGACCGAACCGGCGGGCGCGCCCGCCTCGGCGAACATCTCCACGAGCAGCTTGGCGCACGTGGGCGCCTCGGGAGCCGACTTCATCACGGTCGCGTTGCCAGCGGCGAAAGACGGCCCGAGCTTGTGGCATGCGAGATTGAAGGGCGCGTTGAAAGGCACGATCGCGCCCACGACGCCCACGGGAAAGCGCAGCAGCATCGCGAGCCGCCCCGCGCCGACCGCGCTGCCGTCGAGCGGCACGTGTTCGCCCTGGATGCGGATCGCCTCCTCGGCGCACAGGCCGAGCGTTTCGCTCGCGCGGCGCACTTCCTCGCGCGTGTCGCGCAGGACCTTGCCGGTTTCGCGCGTGATGGCGGTGGCGATCTCCTCCAGGCGTTCGATCGTGGCGGCCTGCACGCGCCGCAGCAGCGCGGCGCGCTCGTAAGGGGGCATGCCGCGCACCGCGGGCTTCGCGCGCGCGGCCGCGGCCACCGCCTCGTGCACGAGCGCGGGCGGCGACTCGAGCGCGCGAGCCACCGGTTGGCCGCTGTAGGGCGCGATCACGTCGAACGGGGTTCCGTCGTCGGGCCAGCGGCCTTCGATGAAGCCGCGGACGAGCGGCAGGCTTTGCGTCATGTCGTTTCTTTCGTGGAGGATGCGGCCTCGCCGTGCCATTGCGCGAGCAGGGCCTTGGATTCGTGAACCACCGCGCGCCAGCCCGCCGGCATGAAGCTCGTCGCGCCGAAGTCCTCGATCACGGCGGGACCTTCGATCGTGTCGCCGGTGCGGCAGCTCGCGCGGTCGATCACGCGCGACGTGCGCCACTCGCGTCCGTCGAAGACGCGGCGCGTGGCGGCTGCCGGCGCGGTCGTCGTCTCGGCGAGATGCGAATAGGTTTCGTCGAAGTCGAGCGGCGGCTTCTCCGTATCGCCGCTGGCGGTGAGGCGCACCGCGGTGACTTCGACGCCGCTGGCTTCGCTCGCGTAGCCGAAAGTTTCGCGATGGCGCTGGTGGAAGCGTTCGGCGAGCGAGCCCGCGTCGTCCGCGCGCTCGTCCCAGGGGATCGCCAGCGTGAACGACTGGCCCGCATAGCGCATGTCCAGCGTGAAGGCGAGCGTGCGGTCGCTCGACGCGATGCCTTCTCCGGCAAGGTACGCGTGCGCGCGTTCGGAGAGACCGGCTGCGACCGCGCGCAGCGGATCGATCGTCCCGGCGCCGATCCTGCCGAGCCAGGGCGAGCTGAAGTCGCGCCGGAAGTCGGCGCACATCTGGCCGAGCGCCGACACGTGGCCCGGAAAAGGCGGCA
Organism: Ramlibacter sp.; assembly: GCF_035548915.1. Lineage (GTDB taxonomy): Bacteria > Pseudomonadota > Gammaproteobacteria > Burkholderiales > Burkholderiaceae_C > Ramlibacter. Next base: position 47,012 of record NZ_DASZSE010000052.1, read on the forward strand.
CGATCACGCGCCGCATGCCCAGCTCCATCGCGACGAGGAACGCGTGCAGCGGCCCCGCGCCGCCGTACGGCACGAGCGCGAACTCGCGCGGGTCGAAGCCCCGGTGCACCGAGATCTCGCGCACCGCGGCGGCCATCTTGGAGACCGCCAGATCGATCGCGGCCGACGCGAGCATCGCCGCCTCGGCCTCGGCGCCCGCGCCCGTGAGCTGGGGCCGCAAATCCTCGAAGGCATCGTGCGCCGCGCGCGTGGACAGGCGCAGCTCGCTTGCGATCGCGTGTTCGGTCGGCAGCCGCCCGAGCAGCACGTTCGCATCCGAAATCGTGGGCCGGGTGCCGCCGCGCCCATAGCACGCGGGGCCGGGGAAAGCGCCCGCGCTTTCGGGGCCGACGTCCATCGTGCCGTCCGTGCGCGCGTGCACGATGCTGCCGCCGCCCGCGCCGATGGTGTGGATGTCCACCTGCGGCACGCGCAAAGGATACGCATAGACCTGGTTGTCGTGCGAGAGGCGCGGCAGCCCGCCGTGCACGAGCGCGACGTCGGTGCTCGTGCCGCCCATGTCGAAGGTGATGAAGTCGTCCACGCCGATCCTGCGCCCGAGCGCCATCGCGGCGATCACGCCGCCCACGGGTCCCGACAGGAAGGTGCCGACGACGTAGCGCGAGGCCTGCTCGAAGCTCATCGTGCCGCCGTTGGAGCCCATGATGCCGAGCGGCACCGCGACCCGCCGCTCGCGCAGCGCGGTCTCTAGCGCGCCGAGGTAGCGCTGCATGGTGGGCATGAGGTAGGCGTTGAGCACGCAGGTCGACGTGCGTTCGTATTCGCCGCGTTCGCGCACGATCTCGCTGGAGGCGACGACGGGCAGGCCCGGCAGTTCGCGCGCGAGCAGGTCGCGCACGGCTTCCTCGTGCGCGGGGTTTCGGTGCGCATTCACGAAGCAGATCGCCACCGCCTGCACGTCGAGCGCGCGGATGCGCTCGCCGAGTTCTCGCACCGCCGGCGCATCCACGGGCCTGAGCGCTTCGCCCTGCGCCGTCATGCGTTCGTCGAGCTCGAGCCGGCGCTCGCGCGGCACGAGCGGCGGCGTGCGCCGGAAGAACATGTCGAAGAGGCCGCCCAGGAGGCGGCGCGTGCGGCCGATCTCCAGCACGTCGCGAAAGCCCGCCGTGGTGACGAGCGCGGTGCGCGAACCCTTCAGTTCGAGCAGCGCGTTGGTGGCGATGGTGGTGCCGTGCGCGACGCGCCGCACGTCGCCGCCCGCCACGCCCAGGCTGTCGAGCGCGGCGACGATGCCCTTCCACTGCTCACCCGGAAACGAGGGGACCTTCTCGACGCGATAGCGGCGCGTGCGCCGGTCGAAACAGACGATGTCGGTGAAGGTGCCCCCGACGTCGACGCCGATCAGGACCATGAACGCTCCCGGCTCATAAATCGCGAGAATAGTCGACACTTCGCGAAATCGCAAGCCCTTCAGTTTCAGAGAGGCATGGGTAGTATCCCTAGGGAACTCGGAAGGAAATATCGGTTGACAGAAGTGCCGACATAATCGAGGATATTTATCGGGTGCTCGCCGATGACTGCAGAGGCGAGCGCGGGCGCGCAAGGAGATTTCTACGTGACTTTTGCCGACAACGTAGTGGAAATTGCCTCATCGGGCGGTCCATCGGCGCAGCCCGTGCGGGCCGCGGATGGCGCGGCGACGGACGCCGCCGAAATGGTGCGCATCGAGGGCCTGCGCAAGCGCTTCGGCGAAGTCGAGGTGCTGAAGGGCATCGACCTCACGGTGAAGAAGGGCGAGGCGATTTCGGTGATCGGGCCGAGCGGCTCGGGCAAGAGCACGATGCTTCGCTGCATCAACTACCTGGAGTCGCCCGACGGCGGCTCGATCCGCATCGACGGGCAATTGCTGGGCCATGAAGAGCGCGGCGGCCGGCGCGTGCCGATGAAGGCCTCGCGGCTGAACGCATTGCGCGCCGAGATGGGCATGGTGTTCCAGCATTTCAATCTGTGGCCGCACATGACGGTGCTGCAGAACCTGATCGAAGCGCCGATGCGCGTGCGCGGCCGCGCCAAGGCCGAAGCGGTCGCGACGGCACGCGAACTGCTGCGCAAGGTCGGCCTCTCCGACAAGGAAGGCGAATATCCGCTGCGCCTCTCCGGCGGCCAGCAGCAGCGTGTGGCAATCGCGCGCGCGCTCGCGATGGACCCGAAGATCATGCTCTTCGACGAAGTCACCTCCGCGCTCGACCCCGAGCTCGTGGGCGAGGTGCTGCAGCTCATGCAGCAGCTCGCCGGCGGCGGCATGACCATGATCGTCGTCACGCACGAGATGGACTTCGCGCGGCAGGTGTGCGACCGCGTCGTGTTCATGGACAAGGGCCAGATCGTGGAAGCGGGCCCGCCGGACGTTGTGTTCCGGCGCCCTGCCGATCCGCGCACCAACCAGTTCCTGAGCCGTGTGCTGCACCGGCTCGGAGATGCCGGCGCATGACCGGCCGATGACGCGCAGCAATCACCTTGAAGGAGAAACGATGGGCATCGTGATCGGGAAAACCGCGCGGCTCGGCGGCCTGCTGGCTGCCTTCGCGCTCGCCGCGCCGGCAGCGTTCGCGGCGGGCCAGTGCAATACCGTGGAGAAGGTCCGCGCCAAGGGCGGCTGGGAAATCGTGACCCAGGTGCCGCAGTTCGAACCCTACTGGTTCGCCGACGAGAAGGGCAACCTGCAGGGCATGGACTACGACATGCTCGTGGAAGTGAACAAGATACTGAACATCCCGAAGACGAACTACACGACGGTTGCCTGGGCGGGCGTCCTGCCCGCGCTGCAGGCGGGCAAGAGCGACTTCGTGCCCGAGGCGATCGCCGTCACCGAAGCGCGCAAGAAGACGTTCGGCTTCGTCTACCCCGAGGGCGACAACTCGATCGTCATCCTGACCCGTGCCGACACCGGCGTGAAGGGCCCGGCCGATCTCGTGGGCAAGACCGTGGGCGTGGAGATCGGCTCGGCGGGCGAAGCGACCGCGCTCAAGCTGAAGGACAAGGCGAAGGCCTCGGGCAAGGACATCGACGTGAAGGCCTACCAGCACAACGTCGACGAGCTGCTCGATCTCGGCAACCGCCGCATCGACGCGGTCCTTCTGAACGTCGCGCCGGTCGTGGCCTACATGAAGAAGCATCCGGGCAAGTTCGTGAACGCGGGTCTCGCGGATACGCCGCTTTACGCCGCGTGGGTCTTTCGCAAGGAAGATTTCGGCGGCCCCGGCTGCATCGGCGACGAAGTGAACCGCGCGCTCAAGATCCTGCGGGAAAAGGGCACCACCAAGGCGCTGCAGATCAAGTGGTTCGATCACGAGATGCCGCTGCCCGACTACGCGACCTGGAAGAGCGTCGAGTAAGCGCTCGGCAGGGAGGCGGACGTGACCATCGACTGGCAGGCGCTGTTCGATCTGCGCCAGGTGACCGACAACGCGGACGTGCTGCTCGCGGGCGCCACGACCACGCTGAAGCTCTCAGCGCTGTCGATCGTCTTTGCCGCGGTCGTGGGTGGGCTGCTCGCGGTGCTGCGTTCGTCGCGCGTGCGCGCGGTCTCGATCGCGAGCCGCGCCTGGATCGAGCTCATCCGCGGCACGCCGCTGCTCGTGCAGATGTACATCCTCTACTACGGCCTGCCCTCGCTCGGCATCACGCTCACGCCCATCACGGCGGCAGCGCTCGCGCTCGCGATCAACTCGGGCGCCTACGTCGGCGAGATACTGCGCGCCGCGGTGCAGGCGGTGCCGCGCGCGCAAAGCGAGAGCAGCCGCGCGCTCGGCATGGGCAGCCTCGTCACGCAGGCGCGCATCGTGTATCCGCAGGCGCTGCCGCTCGCCCTTCCGAGCCTCATGGGCGAGGCCATCGACATCGTGAAGTGGAGCGCGATCGGCTCCATCGTCGTCGTGCCCGAGGCGACGCAGGTCGTCTCGCAGATCGTCGCGCAGAGCTACCGCGGCTTCGGCATCATGTTCCTCGTGCTCGCGCTCTTCTACCTGGTCCTTACGGCCTCGCTGGCCGCACTGAGCCGGGGCCTGGAATACCGGATGACGCGCTACCGCCAGAGGTTCGCGCATGCTTGAACTGAACTTCGCGCCGGTCTTCAAGGCGCTCGACCAGCTCCTCGCGGCCGTGATGGTGAGCCTCGGCATCGGCATCGTCGCGATGGCGCTCGCGCTCGCGGTGGGTACGCTCGGCGTGGCGATGTCGCAGGCGCGGTCGAAGGCAGCGCGCGCGGCGGTCGTCACGTACGTCGATCTCTTTCGCGGCACGCCGCTGCTCGTGCAGATCCTCGCGCTCTTCTACGGCTCCACGGCGCTCGGCCTGCCGATTCCGCCGTATGCCGCGGGCATCATCGCGCTCGGTCTCTACTACGGCGCATACGTGCTCGAGATCCTGCGCGGTGCGTTCGAAGGCGTGCCTGCCGGGCACGTGGATGCCGCGCGCTCGCTCGGCATGGGCAGCGTCGACATCTTCCGGCGCATCCAGCTGCCGCAGGCGCTCGCCGTCGTGATCTCGCCGCTCGCGGGACAGTTCGCGCGGCTCTTCAAGGCGTCTTCGCTGCTGTCGGTGATCGGCGTCGCCGAGCTCACGATGCGCGGGCACGTCGTCATGACCAACACGCTCGCCCCGATCGAAACCTGGATCGTGGTGGCGGGCATCTATCTTTTCTTCAACACCTTCGTCGTGGTGGGCGCGATCTTCCTCGAGCGCCGGCTCACGGCGGGGCGCAACTGATCGACGCGGGACTGCACGATGCCTTTCGAGAAGGAACTCGGCGAACTGGCCGACCACACCCGCGCCGCGCTCGCGATGGGCGGCGAGGACAAGCTCGCGCGCCGCCGGGCGGAAGGCGTGCTCGATGCGCGCGAGCGGCTCGACCGGCTGCTGGACGCGGGCAGCTTCGTCGAATGGGGGATGTTCGCGCGCGGCATCCTGCCCGAAGTCCGCGACCGCTCGCCCGCCGACGGCAAGGTCGCGGGCTTCGGCCGCATCGAAGGCCGGCCCGTGGGCGTGGTCTCGAACGACTTCACCGTGCTCGGCGCCTCCAGCAGCGTCGTGAACGGCAAGAAGATCCGCCACGTGCGCGAGACCGTCGACCGGCGAGGCATGCCGCTCGTGCTCCTGGGTGAATCCTCCGGTGCGCGCATGCCCGACCGGATGGGTGCGCCGGGCCGCGCGATTCTCGGACAGGACCCGCTGGAATTCCGCAGGCTGCGCAGCTCGCCCTGGGTGTCGGCGCTGCTCGGCAGCTGCTACGGGTCGTCCACGTGGTACGGCTGCATGTCCGACTTCGTCGTGATGCGCAAGGGCGCGACGATGGCGGTCGCGAGCAGCCGCGTGACATCGATGGCGATCGGCCAGGAAGTGGACCCCGAGGAACTCGGCGGCTGGGAACTGCACACCGGCACGACGGGCCTCGTGGACGTGGCGGTGGACACCGACGAGGAAGCGCTCGACACGGTGCGCCGCGTGCTGTCGTACCTGCCCTCGTCCGCGGCGGAGACGCCCCCGGTGGCAACGGTTCCCGCGGGCAGCGACGAGGCTTCGCAGTCGATCCTCGACGTCTTTCCCGAGTCGCGCTCTTCCGTGTACGACGTGCGCACCGTCATCGGCCGCATCGCCGACCGCGACAGCCTCTTCGAGCTGAAGCCGCGCTTTGGCAAGTCGCTCGTCACGGCGTTCGTTCGCATGGACGGCCACAGCGTCGGCGTCGTCGCGAACAACCCGAAGTTCAAGGGCGGTGCGATCGACGTGGATTCGATGCACAAGGCGACTTCCTTCCTCGTGCTGTGCGACTCCTTCAACATCCCGCTCGTCTTCCTCGTGGACCAGCCGGGCTTTCTGATCGGCGTGGAAGGCGAGAAGCGCGGCGCGCCGGGGCGCATCATGAACTGGATGAACGCGCTCGCGCAGGTGACGGTGCCCAAGCTCTCCATCGTCATGCGCAAGAGCTACGGGCAGGCCTACCTCAACATGGGTGGCGGCCGCTATTCGGATGCGCTCGCCTGCTGGCCGATGGCCGACCTCGGCTTCATGGACCCGTCGCTCGCGGTGAACGTGCTGCACGGCGTGAAGCAGTCCGAGGAGCCGGAACGCTTCGAGGCGCTTCGAAGCGACGTGGCGCGCGACACGTCGGCCTGGGCGCTGGCCGCGCTCTACGAGGCCCACGCGGTGCTCGATCCGCGCGACACGCGCCGCTGGCTGAAGGAAATGCTCGCGCTGCATCGGCGCGGCAAGACCGTGTCGGAACACCGCCTGGCGAACTGGCCCACGAGCTACTGAGGCGATGCTCGAGATCATTCGCGAAGCGCGCGCGGCTCATCGCAAGTCACTCGACGAGGCGCAGGCGAAACGGCTGGTCGCGGCGTTCGGCGTGCGCGTGCCGCGCTCGACGATCCTCCGCGAGGATGCCGATGTCGATGCGGCCATGAGCGAGCTGCGCGCGCCGCTCGTGCTGAAGGCGATGGCACCGACGCTGCTGCACAAGAGCGACGCGGGCGGCGTGCGCCTGCGGCTCGACTGCGCCTCCGCCGTGCGCGATGCGATGCGAGACATGCGCACCGATCGGCGCATGGCGGCGCATTCGGTCGATGCGTTCCTGCTCGAAGAGATGGCGTCCTCGGGCCACGAACTCGTCATCGGTGGACGCTGGGACGCGAACTTCGGCCCAGTCGCGATGCTCGGGCTGGGCGGAATCTTCGTGGAGGTGTTCGCGGACGTGAGCTTCCGGCTGTGCCCGATCGAGCGGATCGACGCGCTGGAGATGATCGGCGAGTTGCGCGGCGCGCGCGTGCTCGAAGGCGCGAGGGGCGGCGCCGTCGCGTCGCGCGACGCGATCGTCGACGCGCTCATGGCCGTGGGCGGCGCCGATGGTTTGATGCTGCGAGCCGAAGGCGCGATTGCGGAACTCGATCTCAATCCCGTGATCGTGGATGCGGCTCGTGCCACCGCCGTCGACGCGCGCGTGCTGCTACGGGTCGACGCATGAGCGACAGCGCGTTCGATGCCCTCTTCGATGCGCGCAGCATCGGCGTGATCGGCGCGTCGCCCGACGGCGACGGCCCCGCGAACAACTTCATCGCGCATCTGCGCACCTGCGGTTTCGAAGGCCCGATCCATCCGATCCACCCGAACGCGGAGAGCATCGCGGGGTTGAAGGCCTATCGGTCGCCCGCCGATCTGCCGCTGCCGGTGGACTATCTCTACGTCGCGATCGGCGCGGCGCGCGTTCCCGCCGCGATCGCAAGCGCCCGCGGCCGCGCGCGCGTCGCGCAGGTGATCTCGAGCGGCTTCGGTGAAACGGAAGAAGGGCGCGCCCTGGAGCGCGAACTGGTGGAGGCCGCGCGTTCGGCGGGGGTGCGCGTGATCGGGCCGAATTCGCTCGGCACGCATGCGCCGCGATGCGGCCTCACGTTCGTCGACCGTGCGTTGCGCGAGCCCGGCAGCGTCGGCGTCCTGTCGCAAAGCGGCGGGCTCGCCGCGGACATCGTGCGCCGCGGCCAGGGCAAGGGCGTTCGCTTCAGCGGCGTGGTGAGCGTGGGCAACTGCGCCGACGTTCGCGTGGCCGAACTGCTCAGGTACCTCCAGGACGATCCGCATACGCGCGTGATCGGCCTCTACCTCGAAAACGCGGGCGAGGCGCCCGCGCTCTTCGACATCCTGCGCGGCGCGCGCGGCGCGAAGCCGGTGGTCGTCCTGAAGGGCGGGCGTACCGCGCAGGGGCAGGCCGCGGCGGCGTCGCACACGGGCGCGCTCGCATCGGACTTCCGCCTGTGGGAGGCGCTATGCCGCCAGACGGGCGCGTGCCTGGTCGAGAGCCTCGACGAGTTCGTCGACGCGCTGCTCGCGTTCCAGATGCTGCGCGCGCGGCAGGGCGCGCCCACGAAACGCGTCGTGCTGTTCGGCAACGGCGGCGGCACGAGCGTGCTTGCGACGGACGACTGCGTGCGCCACGGCCTGGACGTCGCGCGCTTCGACGATGCGCTGATCGCGCGGCTCGCCGCGCTCGGGCTGCCGCCCGGCGCGATCGTGAGCAATCCGATCGACGTGCCCGCGAATGCGCTGCGCGCGGCGCAAGGGTCGATCGCCGGCCGCATCCTGGACGAAGTCCTCGCCGCCGGTGCGTCCGAGGCGGTGATCATGCACGTGAACATCACCGTGGTGCTCGGCTACCAGAAGAACGATCTTCTCGGCAATCTGATGGAAGCCGCCCGCGGCGCGCGCGAACGTCATCCGGGCGACGTGCACTTCGTGCTCGTGCTGCGCTCCGACGGCGAGGTCGAAGCGGAAGAGGCGCGCCGCCGCTATCGCGCGCGCGCGCTCGCCTGCGGCATCCCGGTGTTCGACGAACCCGCCGCGGCCGCACGCGCGCTGGCCGCGGTCGGGTGGCGCGAAGGCTGGCTCGCGCGGCGCAATCTCCCGCGCGATCGATAGCAGCGTGGCCATGGCGCGGCCGCACTCACGCGAATCGCACGCCGCTGGGTTGCAGTGGGGCACACTCGCCGCATGCCGGCTCCGCTGAACTATCACCATCTCTATTACTTCTGGGTCGTTGCCAAGGAGGGCGGCATCGCGCGCGGCGCGGATCGGCTGGGGATGGCTGTCCAGACCGTGAGCGCGCAGGTGCATGCGCTCGAGCAGTCGCTCGGCTACGCCCTTCTCAAGCCCGCGGGCCGGGGACTGGCGCTCACCGAGGCGGGCCTTGCCGCGCTCGCATCGGCCGACAGGATCTTTCAGCTGGGGGAGGAACTGCCTTCGGTGGTGCGGGACGCCGCGCTGGGCCAGTCCCTGCGCCTGCGCGCCGGCATCTCCGACGGGCTGCCGAAGCTGGTGGCAAGGCACATGCTGCAGCCTGCGGTGCAGGCAGCCAATGCGCGGCTGCTGTGCCACGAGGATGAATTCGAGCGGCTGCTCGCCGATCTTGCGCTGCACCGGCTCGATGCCGTGCTGTCCGACCGCCCCGCGCCCGCGAATCCGAATCTGCGCCTGTACAGCCATCGCATCGGCGAAGCGCCGCTCGCATGGTTCGCACCGGCGGCGCTCGCGAAGCGCAGAGCGAAGTTTCCCCGCAGCCTCGGCGATCTTCCGCTGCTGCTGCCGACGAGCCACGCGGCGGTGCGGCCGCACATCGATCAATGGCTGGAGCAGCAGGGACTCAGGCCGCGCATCGTGGGCGAGTTCGAAGACAGCGCGCTGCTCGCGGCGTTCGGCCGCAGCGGCATGGGCGCTTTCCCCGCATCGGTCCTGTCGCGCGAGGAACTGCTGGCCGGGCGCGAGCTGGTGCTGCTGGGTGAGGTGCCGCAATTGCGGGAGACCTACTACCTCATCTCCGCGGAGCGGCGCATCCAGCACCCCGTGGTGCAGAAGCTGCTGGAAGTCCCGCTCGCGTCGTGACGTGCGCGGTCAGTGGACCTCGGTCTGCTGAATGCCCGCCACCACCCAGCCGCCGAAGCCCGTGCGCGGCTTCGTGAGGTGCCAGGTCTCGTCGAGGTCTTCGGGCTCCGCGCCCGGCTGGTCGCGCGCGCTGCCGGTAAAGCGCACGCTCACGACATAGCGGTCGGCGTCTTCGACGACCTCGACGACCGTGGCCTCCAGGCCGAAGACCTCCGTGTGCTGCGTGGCGCCGCCGCGCTCGCGCAGGTCCTGTGCCACCACTTCGTGCATCTCGGGTGTGAGGTAGTCGCGCAGGCGCTCGAGGTCGCCGGCGTCGTTGGCTGATTGCAATGCCATGAACTGCGTCTTCGCGGAGCGCGCGAAAGCGGCGGCGTCGAAGTCCGCGGGGACGGCGGCCTTCGCGGTTGCGCCCGGCAGCGCCGAGCCGATGCGCGTCTGCGCGGGCCGGTCGCCGAGTTCGGAGCTCGTATCGGCAGACATGCGGCCCGCGGCCGCGAGTGGGCCGACGGCTGCTGCCGCGCGCTTTCTCATGAGCAGTCCGAACACGGCGAGGCCCACCATGACCAGGAGGGCGATCAGCATGAAGTTGGCGAGGCCGGGACCGAAGCCGAATGCGGACGCGAGCGCCGCGAGTCCGAGGCCCGCCGCCAGACCCGCGAGCGGGCCGGCCCAGCTGCGCTTGGGCGCCGCGGCGGCGGGTGTGGCAGCCGCGGCTCCGGCGGTCGCGGGCGCCGCTTGAGCGGGCGTTCCCGGCTGCGCGTTGGTTGGATGCGCGGGCTGGGGCGCCTGCTGGCGCTGCATCCCGCTGGAGCGCGCACCTCCGAGCCGCCGGGCTTCGGCGTCCGTTGCCGTCACCAGGCCGGTCGCGAGCACGGCGGCCAATACTGCGGTTGCCAGTTTCATCCTGATTCTCCTGAGGTTCGCTGGAATGCGAAGCATGAGACTAGACGGACCGGCCCAAAGGAAAAAGCAGAAAAAAAGAGCGATTGCCTCAGGAAAAACCGAATGCCCGCACGGGGGCGCGTTCCTGCGTTCTACAGCATGAACAGCAGGATGGCCCCGATCACGGGAGCGGCGAATTCGAATGCCGGCAGCACGAATCGCTATGGTGCGGACACCACACCGCAAGGGCCAGGTTTCGCGCATAAATGAGAAGATCACACCGCGCCCTCGGCGCCCATGTGATGGGGTGATCCCGGGTTGGCCCCCAATTCATTCCGTCATTCCCGCGAAAGCGGGAATCCAGCGCCTTGTGCTTTCCTCGTGGAAATCGTTGACTTGCCGGAGTCACCTCTCCCCCACCTCGCGGCAACGCCGCGTGCGGCCGGGCCGCGGCGCGCGCTACGGCGTCCGTCGGGCCGCGCTCATCGCGCAGCCCTACCGGATTCCTGTCGCCGAACGGTCTCGCGGCCC
>NZ_DASZSE010000053.1:0-95659 GCF_035548915.1 Ramlibacter sp.
CGCCCCGGTCGCGACCCCGGCAGCGCCGCCCGCGACGGCGCTGCCCCCCGTCGCATCCGCGGCCCCCGCTGCCTCCCCTGCGGCGGCGAGCGGCAACGCCACGCGCGAAGTCGAGTCCGCCGTGCAGGCCTGGGCCACCGCCTGGTCCTCGAGGGACATGGGCGCCTACCTCGGCGCCTACGGCAAGGAGTTCGATCCCCCCGGCAAGCAGTCGCGCAAGGCCTGGGAGGAAGAACGCCGCGCGCGCATCGTCGGCAAGTCGCACATCAGCGTGAAGGTGAGCGACCTGCACGTCGTCGTGAACGGCAACAAGGCCACGGCGAAATTCAAACAGGCCTATTCGGCCGACGCGCTCAACGTCTCCAGCCGCAAGACGCTCGAGATGGTGAAGTCCGGCGACCGCTGGGTGATCGTGCGGGAAAGCACGGGCGCCTGACATGGCAGCGCGCCCTTCCAGGCGCATCGTGAACGTGCAGTCGCACCCTTGGCGCGCATGGCAACTCTTCGCGGAGCGCTTCGCGTTCTTCGTCGTGTGCGCATTCGCGTGCGCCGCGCAGGCGCCCGCGCCCGCGTTCGCCGCGCAGGTCCACCACGCGAAGCACGCCGAAAGCCGGCATGCGAACAAGGCGGCCGCGCGTCACCGCGCTTCGGCGCCGCTGCGCGCCGTCGTGCCGCACGACGGTGAGGCCGAGGCGCGGCTCATCGCGGTCTACCGGCTCATCGGCCAGGCGAACGTTCGCGAGGCGCTGCGGCAGGCCGAGGCGCTCGTGCGCGATCACCCCAACTTCCAGCTGGCGCAACTCGTGTACGGCGATCTGCTCATGGCGCATGCCAAGCCGGTGCGCACGCTCGGCGACGTGCCGGACGCCGCGGCCAGGCTCGCCGGGCAGAGCCTCACGGACCTGCGCGAGGAATCGCTGCTGCGCATGCGAGCCTTGCGCGAACGGCCGCCGCCGGGCGCGATTCCCCTGCAGTTCGTGCAGCTCTCGGCGGCGAACCACCACGCCATCGCGGTCGATACGTCGCGCGCCCGCCTCTACCTCTTCGAGAACACGGGCACGGGGCTGAAGCTCATCGGGGACTACTACATCTCCGTCGGCAAGCTCGGCATCGAGAAGTCCACCGAAGGCGACTTGCGCACCCCGCTCGGCGTCTACTACGTGACGACCAACCTCGACCCGAAGACGCTCAAGGATTTCTACGGCGCGGGCGCGCTTCCCATCAATTACCCCAATCCGTACGACATGCGCCAGGGCCGGACGGGCAGCGGCATCTGGCTGCACGGAACCCCGCCCACGCAGTATTCGCGGGCGCCGAAGGCCACCGACGGCTGCATCGTGCTCGCCAATCCGGACCTGCTGCGCATCATCCGCACCGTGGAGCTGCGCACGACGCCCGTCGTCATCACGAAGAACATCCGCTGGGTGTCGCCGCAGGCCGTGGAATACGACGCGCGCCGCTTCAACGAGGTGCTGCAGGCCTGGCGCTCGGCCAAGGCGAGCGGCGACGTCGCGCGCATCCTCGGCTTCTACGAAAGCGGCTTTTCCGGCAACGGCAAGACGCTCGCCGAATGGCGTCCCGTCCTCACGGGCGAGCTCGAGCGCATCCGGGGCCACGACCTGCAGCTGAAGGATGTTTCGCTGCTGCGCTGGACCGACTCGGCCGACACCATGGTGGTAACCTTCTCCGAAGCCGCCGCGGGCTCGCGCGTGGCGTCGATCCGCCGGCAATACTGGATGCGCCTCGGCGCGCAATGGAAGATCTTCTTCGAAGGAGTGATCGGGTGACGAACCAAACGACGCGGCGCACGGCCGCTCGACTCATCGCGGCCGGCGTGGCCGCGTTCATCGCGGCAGGACTCGCCTTCGGCACCTGCGCTGCCGCCGCGCAGGGCGAGCCGCGCGTGAAGCTTGCCACCACCGCGGGCGACATCGTGGTGGAGGTCTATCCCGACAAGGCGCCGAAGACGGCGGCCAACTTCCTTCAATACGTGAAGGACGGCTTTTACAACGGCACCATCTTCCACCGCGTGATCGACGGCTTCATGATCCAGGGCGGCGGCATGGACGAGAAGATGTCCGAAAAGCCCACGCGCCCGCCGATCGAGCATGAAGGGCGCGCCGCGCTCGCCAAGGGCCTGCACAACCAGGTGGGCTACCTCGCGATGGCGCGAACGAACGATCCGAACTCCGCCACGGCCCAGTTCTTCATCAACGTCGTCGACAACTCCGGCCGGCTCGATCCCACCGCGAGCAAGGACGGCTACACCGTCTTCGGTAAGGTCGTGAGCGGCATGGAAGTCGTGAACAAGATCAAGTCGGCTCCCACGGGCAATCGCGGCATGCATGCCGACGTGCCGGTCACACCCATCGTCATCACCTCGGCCACCGTGCTGAAGTAACCAGGGAAGGAACATATCGCCATGGACAATCCGAAAGTCGATCTGCACATCAAGGGCTACGGCGTCGTCACGCTCGAACTCGACCAGCAAAAGGCGCCCGAGACGGTCACCAACTTTCTGAGCTACGTGAAGAAGGGCCACTACGACGGCACGATCTTCCATCGCGTGATCGACGGCTTCATGGTCCAGGGCGGCGGCTTCGACTCGGGCATGAAGCAAAAGCCCACCGATGCACCCGTGCGCAACGAAGCGGACAACCAGCTCAAGAACGCCAAGTACACGGTGGCGATGGCGCGCACGAACGATCCGCATTCGGCGAGCGCGCAGTTCTTCATCAACGTCGCCGACAACGACTTCCTCAACCATACGGGAAAGACGCCGCAGGGCTGGGGCTACGCGGTCTTCGGCAAGGTCGTGGCCGGGCAGGACATCGTGGATCGCATCCGTGCCGTGAAGACGGGCAGAAAGGGCTTCCACGACGACGTGCCGCTCGACGACGTGGTGATCGAAAAGGCCGTCGCGGCCTGAGGCCTTCGGTCTTGCCTCCCGTTTCGGTGCCGCCGATCGAGGAGCTCGTCGCCCCGCCCGCGTGGCGCACACTCGAGTTCATCTCCGACCTGCACCTGCACGCGTCCGAGCCGGCGAAGTTCGAAGCCTGGCGGCGCTATATGGCTGAGACCCGGGCCGATGCCGTCTTCATCCTCGGCGACCTCTTCGAAGTGTGGGTCGGCGACGACGCGGCGAGCGAGCCCGGCTTCGACGCGGACTGCGCCGGCGTGCTTCAGGCCGCATCGCGCTTGCGGCCCGTCTTCTTCATGCACGGCAACCGCGACTTCCTCGTCGGCGAAGGGCTGATGCAGGCGAGCGGCGTCACGCTGCTCGACGACCCCACGGTGCTCGATTTCGCCGGCCAACGCTGGCTCCTCACGCACGGCGACCAGCTCTGCCTGGAAGACACCGACTACCTGAAGTTCCGCGCCGAAGTGCGCGACCCGAAGTGGCGGCAGACGATGCTCGCGCATCCGCTGGTCGAGCGCCGCGCGATGGCGAAGTCGCTGCGCGAACGCAGCGCGGCGCGGCACGCCGCGGCGAAAGAGGTGTACGGCGAGGTCGACGAAGCCGCGGCCGCCGCGTGGCTCGAGGCGGCCGACGCGCGCACGATGATCCACGGCCACACGCATCGGCCGCGCGAACACGCGTTGCCGGGCGGGCGCGAGCGCATCGTGCTGGCCGACTGGGACGAAGCGCGCGATGGGTCGCCGGGCGAGTTGCTGCGGCTCGATGCGTCGGGGGCGCGCCGCGTGCCGATCTCGTGATGGCCTGGTGATGCTCGGCTGGTTTCGCCGCCGTCCCAAGGGGCGCGCCATTCCCGATGCGCAGTGGGACGCGACGCTTTCAGCCTATCCGTTTCTGAAGCGCAGGCCCGCGCATGAGCTCGAACGTCTGCGCGAACTCGCTTCGCAGTTTCTCGCGGCCAAGGAATTCCACGGCGCGAACGGCTTCGCGATAACCGATGAAGTCGCGCTCGCGATCGCGGCGCAGGCCGTGCTGCCGGTGCTGCACCTGGGTCTGCACTGGTACGACGATTTCGTCGGCGTCGTCGTGCATCCCGACGAAGTCGTCGCGAAGCGCACCGTGCAGGACGAAGCGGGTGTGGTGCACGAATACGACGAGGTGCTCTCGGGCGAGGCGATGGAGCGCGGGCCGGTGATGCTCAGCTGGCGCGACGTCGCGGCCGCGGGGGCTTCGGCGCAGGAGCCCTACAACGTCGTGATCCACGAATTCGTCCACAAGATCGACATGCGCGACGGCGCGTCCGACGGCTGCCCGCCCCTGCCGTCGCGCGCGGCGCGCGAAGCGTGGCTCGCGGTGATGGCCGCGGAGTACGAGGCCTTTCGTGAAAAGGTCGTGATCGCGGAACGCTTCGGCGGGGCGGCGACGTGGCTCGATCCGTACGGCGCGACGGCGATCGACGAATTCTTCGCGGTGGCCTGCGAGGCGTATTTCGTGGATCCCCGCCGCTTCCCGATGGAATTTCCCCGGCTCACGCAGCTGTTCGACGGCTTCTTTCATCCCGTCCGGTAGCGCAACGCAAGTGCCACATCCTTTCGTCTCGACGCGACGCTGATGTCTTCCGTCGGGCGGCGACGTGGCCGGCTCGTTGAACCAATGGCGAGCATCCGTTACGCATGGGGGAGCTCTCCGGCGAATCGGAGAGGAAGGAGCATCGATTGCACGCGTTGGTCACGATTCACACCGGCCGAGCCGGCAACCCCGAAGATTCACGGAGCGTGGATCGCACGCTGGGCGCCGGCAAGAGGCCCCGCCCCGAACCCCCTCAACGGCATCGCTCGGTTGACGACACCGGCTGCGTTCGGAAGGTTCCGGCCTTCGAACACCGGCGTACGTCCGTGGGTGGCCGGCCCACCGCTGCGAACGCCGGGGTGTGTCGCGAATTCGCGCGAGGCGCGGCGAGCGTCGACAAGATTCAGCGCGTCACCACGAAGTGCATCGCAACGGCTCGCGGCGAGGATGCGCCCTGGCATTGCGTCGAGGCAATGATGTCCGTCGAAGCGCCGTTGAGCCCACACGTGGTCACCGCCTATCTCCACAGGTGCAACGGCAACGTGAATCCCGACCGGGCCAGGTTGCTCCTCGCGCAGCTGAGCACCGCCGGCTGCCCGGCGGACGCTGGCACCTACGGCATGTTGGTCGCGGCCGCTGCCAAGCGCGATCTTGCGCAAGCCAAGCATTGGTTCGACGAGGCCAGCCGCGAGGGCCTGCGCCGGCCGCAGGCGCGGCCGGACGCTCGCATGTGGTGCAACCTCGTGATCGCGCACATCTATGCCGGCCAGGGCGGTTGCGCACTGGAGTGCTTCGAGCGATGGCGCGCAGCGGCCGGCGGACAGCGTGAACTTCACCCCGATGACGAACAGTACAGGGCGATGATCGAAGCGTGTCAAAGAAACGGTGACACTCCGTTGGCCCGGCGCCTGTTTGCATTTCTCCAGCACGACGCCGAAGAGCGGCGCGACCTGCTGGTGGACAGCCGCGCCTACATCGCGATCGGCCGCGCCTGCATCGCCGGCGGGGACCTGGAGGGCGCCCTTCACTATCACGAAGAAAGAAGGCAGGCTTGCGCCCGCAGGCCCGAACTGCGCCTGGACAAGGTGGACTACCACGTCCTGCTTGCTGCGTTCGCGAAACGGGGAGACGTCGGCGCGGCGCGCAGACTCTTCGACGAGCTCGAATTCGACGCGCGGACGCGGCCCGACCTGCGACCGGAGGGCGCGGTCTATGAAGTCATGATTTCGGCACACGCGCACGCCGATCCCGCCGATCCCGCCGGCGCGCGTCATTGGTTCGACAAAATGGCACAGGCGCAGATCGCGCCCGGAGAGCGGGCCTACAGCAACCTGATCCTCGCGCACATCAAGGCGGGAGCTGTCGGCGAAGCCTGTCGATGGATGGAGAAAATGAAAGAGACGTGTCGCCCCTCGGACGTCACGTTCGACATCCTGATTTCGGGATGCGCCGAGGCCGGTGAAACGGAACTCGCCGAACGCTACTGTTCAGAAATGAATCTCGCCGGCTGGAGCCCGAATCACGCGAGCCGCTCACATCTCGTCACGGCGTGGGCAGCGAAGTTCGAGGTAGCGAAGGCGGCGGAGCATCTGCAGGAGATGATTCGCGAGGCCGATCGCGACCCCGTCGGGAATCGCGAATTCGAGCCTCACATGAGACTCTACGGGCAGCTTCTCTATGCCTGTGCGAAGACAGGGCGATTCCGCGAAGCCATCCGGTGGTTCGATGTCGCCGCTTCCAGGTCCGCGGACGGAAGAACCGGCGGCCAATTCCTTGGAATTCACTACGCAAGCGTCGTCGCGGCTTGCGAGAACGGGGGCGATTTCGAAGAAGCCGATGGATTTGCCCGCAAATGGCGGTGCGCGTACGAGGCCAACCCCTTGCTGAGTCCGGATCCGGCGGCATTCGAGCTGCTTGCGGATGCTGCCGCGCGCGGACCCAATCCTGCACGAGCTTTCGTCTGGGACGAGAGGATGCGAGCGGCCGGCGTCGCCCGTACGGACAAGGTCTACGGGGCGCTGATCCGCGCGGCAGGAACGGGTGGACGCCCCCGGCTCGCGGTGGACCTCTTCCGGGAAATGCCGGCTCCCAGCCCTCGCATCTACATCTCGCTGATCGATGCATGTCAGGACGACCCCGCCACCGACTTCGGCGCGGACATTCTGAGATGGGGCGTCGCTTCGGGAGTGTTCGACGAGAAGCTGGGGCTTGTCCGCGAGATGAGCGCGGACGGCACCGAAATCCGGATGCTGGACTTCCATATGAAAAGCATCCTTGCCCGACCGATGGAAGACTGGGTGGGACGCCCGAGCGGTGCGTCGAGCGCGATGGCCAGAGCGATGTTTCGCCTGCACGCCGACGACCTCGACGACACAGTCCAGTTCATCGTGGGCCAGCACGGCGACGGCACGGTCAGGGACACAGTGGCGCAATGCATGCGCGACGCCGAAATGAACCCGGCCTTCCTGCCCCACAACCGAGGCGTTCTGATCCACGTCGCGGCAACGCAGGCTACGCCCTGACCCGACAACGGCGCCGGCCAACGCGCCGGCGCCATCGCTTTGCCCACGCCCCAAGTCGCGCACCTCAGCCGCGCACCTTAGCCGCGCACCTCAGCCACGTAAGAGCACCTTCAACGCGTTTTGCATTCGACGCGCCGTGCCCGCCTCGAAGCCGGTCGCGAAGAGCCGCGCGACGTCCTGCCCCCACGTCTGCTGCGGCGACGGCTCGCCCCGCTTCGTGAGCAGCTGAAGCTGCAGCATGCGGCGCGCGGCAATCTGCTCGGCCGGCGTGGGCACGTCGGCGGCGATCTCCAGTCGAAGCAGCGCGTCGCCGGCATCGCCCGAAGGAGAAGCCGCCAGCGCCTGCACCCAGCTCGTGCGCACCGGCGCGCCGACGGACCGGCCGAGCTCGTGCAGCGACGGCACTTCCTCGCCCGAACGGTGCTCCCACGCCGAAAGCAATTGTCCCAATGCTTCGCCGTGCGCCTGCGCCGCGAGCCGGCGCAGCGCCGCCTGGGCATGCTCCAGCGCGTCGCGCTGAGCTCGGAACGCGACATCGCCGAGGCGCGGGCCGCGATCCTCGCGACGGTCGTCGCGCCGGCCATCGCGGCCTGCGTCCCGCCCGCCGGGACGAGCGGCATCGCGGCGGTCGCCGAAGCGATCGCCGCCCGGACGACCCGGGCCGCCCGGGCCACGGCGCGGATCGCCGCGCCCACCGCGCATGGCTGGCATCGGATCGGCCCGCTTCGCACCGGGCCTGTCGTCACCCCGCACCGCCACCACGGGCTTCGGCGCGGCTTTGGGGGGCGCGCTCGCGGCTTCGCTGCGGACCTCTCCCGCGACAGCCTCGCCTTCGGCCGTGGCGGTTGTGGCGTCAGCGGCGTCAGCGGCGTCGGCGGCGCCGGCGGATTCAGCGGTCTCGGCTGCTCCCTCCTGCGCGCCGGCCGCGGAAGGCGCCGCACCCGCACCCGCACCCGCGACAGGACCGGCGGCCCCAGCCGCGGCTGCCGCCGCAGGACCCGCGGCCTGGTCCCTCATGGCGTGTTCCAGCGCGGTCATGGCCGCGCGAATCTTCTGCGCATCGCCGCTTGCGGTCGCGGCGTCGAGCGCCTTCGAAGCATCGAGCACCCGGCGATCGTGCTCGCCGAGCGCGGCAGCCGCCTTCTCGCGCTCCATCGTCTTGCGATTGAATGCATCGTCGATCGGCTTGCGAAACGCATCCCACAGGCGCTGCTCCTGCTTGCGGTCGAGCGGCACGCCCTGCGCCTCGGCCTGCCAGCGCTGCTGAAGCGCTTTCACGGCATCGATGCGCAGCATGGGCGCGGCGCCCAACGCTTCGGCCTCGCCGATCATCGCCTGGCGCCGCTCCACGCTTTCGCGCTGGGCGGCTTCGAGCGGCGCGCTCGCGGCCGTGTACGCATCCTTCCAGAGGGGCTGCATCTCCGCAAAGGCCTTCTCGCTCAGATGGCCCGCGTCGCGCCAGCGGTCGGCGAACTGGTGCAGCGCGCGGTTGAAGGCTTTCCAGTCGCCGTCGGCCGGTTGCGGATTCGCCTGGGCCCACGCCTTCAACTCTTCGACCAGCGCGAGACGCTTGCCGCGGTTTTCCGCCGCCTCGCTCTTCACCTTGTCGAGCCAGTGCTGGACCACTTCGTACGCGCGGTTGCAGGCCTCGTCGAAGCGCTTCCACAGCGCGTGGTTCGGCGGCCCGCCCTGGTCCACGAGCTTCCACTGCTCGCGCAACGCGCGCAGATGCTCCTGCATCTTGCGGCCGCCGTACTTCGGCTTCGGGGGCTCGGGCTCGGATCCTTCCGCGGGCGCTGGGGCAACCTCGAAGAGCCCCTCGGCCTGCGCCACCAGTTCCTGGCGCAACTGGTCCGCGCGCCAGCGCTGCCAGCCCTCGAGCTCGGTGGCCGCGGCGAGCGCGGCATGCGCCTGGCTCTCGATGCGGTCGTCCACCAGCCTGCCGTGTTCCTTCAGCGCGTTGCGCAGCGCGCCGGCCGCGCCCGCGCTCGCCTTGCCGTGACCCTGCGAGATCTCCTGCTCGAGCCGCGCGAGCGCTTCGCCCACGGCCTGGTTGGCCTTCGCGCGCAATTCGGGGTCGACGCGGGGCTTCGGGGGCTTCGGCGCGGCTTCGGCCGCAACGCCGCGCGCCTGCCGCAACGCATCGGCCCAGACGGGCACGGGCGGCAGCGGCGCCTGCGCGTCGGTGGAGGCCGCGATCGCCTGTGCGAGCGCGGCGCGGAAGGCGTCCCACACGACCTGCAGTTGCCCGCGCGAGGCTTCGAGCAGCGGCGGAAAGCGCGGCTCGATGCTCGGCCAGTTCGCATCCTGCACGAGCGCCTCGGCCTGCGCCTGCCACTGCGGCACATCGGCCTGCAGCGCTTCGGCGGCGGCCTGCGCGTCCTGCCACGGCTTGGTGGAAAGCACCTCGATGCGCTGTGCAAGGAGCACGGCGGCTTCGCGCTGGACCTGCACGCGATGCTGCAAGTCCTCGATGCCCTTCACCCGATCGGCGAGCGCGCCCTTGATCGAGGCGAGCGGCTCCCGGCTGAGGGGCGCGCCGGCCTTGGCGGCGTCGCGTTGCCAGGCGAGCGCATCCGCGATGTTCAGGCGCGGCTGCGCGATGAGAGCACGCGCCTTCTCGGCCCATTCCGCGGCGATGGCTTCCTGGCCGCGGGCGCGCTTGATCTCATCGAGCTTCTCGCGCAGCGGCCGCGCCGCGCCCTTATCGCGCGCGCTCAGCTCGCGGAACACCTCGTGCATCTGCTCGACACTGGGGTTGGCGGCCATCCATTCGCGCACGCGCGCCGCGCGTTCACCGGAGGTCGGAGCCGAGAAGGCGCCACCGGTGAGCGCGTCCAGCGACTGGGTTTCGGGAGATTTCAGGGTACTCACAGCGGATTCATGGATCGGGCAAAGACAAGCCCCCCGGGTGCCGGGGGGCGAAACGCCTATTCTCGCCGGTTTATTCTCGCCCTTTCATTCTCGCTGCTCTTGGCCGCCGCCGGTGGCCGTGCATGCGAGCTGTCGGCCGGCCGCGCGGTTCGCTGGAAAAAGAAGAAGAAATAGAAAGCCCGGCCAGGTAGCCGCAAGCCGCCTGCCGGGCTGGGCGGAAATGCGCGAGCACCTCCGCCGGGGTCCGCAGCCAAAAAGCACATCCCGGCTTTCTGGTTGCGCAGGAAGCAACGATTGCTTCCAAGTGGGGCCGGGGCTGCCACCGAAGTGGCCCTACCGGCTGTGCCCGATCGCTCGGGCTCCCCTAACTTAGGTGAGTGCGGCGCGCATTTCAAATCCTTCTTTTCAATGACGCGAAGGCGCGCGATTGGCGCGTTTGGCTTGACAACCCGGATGGAGGCCCGATTGGAGAGGCCGATCGAAATTTCAATTCTTGTGACTTACATGCGGCCCGACGAACGGTCCGATCGAGCGCCTCCAAACGCCGGCCCGCGTCCCATGAGACCGCCGCGAGACTCGCTCACTCCTGCGGCCGCCTGGGAGTTTGCTCGCCATCTCGCTATGCGATTTGTAGCACGCCCTGAAGGCCCTCTTGCCGGTCGGCGCGTTCCGACATGCGCGCGCGAGCGCTTCCGACAGCCAAACGGCAGAGCCTTGGCGTAAATTCAGCGCCCTTCATGTAACTTTCGCGATGAATCGGCCAGTCATTATTCTTGACCTCGTATTTGGGCCGCCCCTAGAATTCGCCCGTCCCTGGCCACAGCACTAGGGACAACCCGAACCCGCTGCCGAATCGGCGAAGCCGATCGAGGCGGTGTGAAGGGCCCGACGACAAGGGCTCGCGCCAATCGATGGCGTACCAATCCGAAACGAGGAGTCTGACGGCGTGAACCCGCATCGCATCGCGGCGGGGTGACGCGTCCGGCTTTGCGCGCAGAAAGGACATGCGAATGACGGCGTTAGGAAAATTGGCCCGGGGCCTGCGAGTGTTCGCATCCGACGTTGCCCAGGGATTTTTCGAGATCACGCACAACGGCTTCGCCCTCCTCGGGCTCGCCGTGGCGTTCTGTGCGATCACTCTCGCCGCGCGGCCCGACCTGCGCGCGGCCGGCGAGATGCGGCTGGGCGAGTGGCTGCACCAGCGCCAGGCGGCCACGCTCGGCCTCGAGCCGGAGCCCGAGGCGATCGACCGCGCCACGGCGCGCAATCCGACCGAGCTGCCGCGGCAGCAGGCTGCGGTGGCCTACTGGCTGAGCCGCAAGTACCACGTCGCGCCCGAGCCGATCTCCGCGCTCGTGGCCGCGGCCTACGACATCGGCCACCGCACGCGCATGGACCCGACGCTGATCCTGGCCGTGATGGCCGTCGAGTCGGGCTTCAACCCGTTCGCGCAGAGTCCGGTGGGCGCGCAAGGCCTGATGCAGGTGATGACCGTCGTGCACAGCGACAAGTACGAGAATTTCGGCGGCAAGCTCGCGGCCTTCGACCCCGTCACCAACCTTCGCGTGGGCGTGAAGGTGCTGCAGGAGTGCATCCAGCGCGCCGGCTCCGTTCAGGCGGGGCTCAAGTTCTACGTGGGCGCGGCCCAGCTCGGGGACGACGGCGGCTACGCGGAGAAGGTGCTGGCCGAACATTCGAAGCTGCAGCAAGTCGCCGCCGGCCAGCACGTGCCGCTGCCGCCGCCGCCTCCGGTGCGGGCCGTGGCACCGCTTGCGCCCGCCACGATGCCCGAGACCTCGGGCGAGCCGCCGGTGACGCTTTCCTGAGCGCTCTCGGATAAACTAGCGACCGTGCGCAACTGGCGATAGGCGCGCCGTATCCGGCGCGCTGACGTGGGCCTCAACCACTGGGAAGCGCACCGCCGGCTCCGGGCCGGCGTTCAGCCGTTCGCCTGGGCAGCCCCCTTCCCGCAGCTCGTCGTGGCCTCGCATTGCGGCCCGATCGCTCGGAAAGACAGGGACCACCGCCTCATGGGACTGCCGACACAGCACACCACGCCATGTACGACCGCAACATCCTCATCGACGAGACCGACCCCGAGCTCTGGGCGGCGATCCAGTCGGAAAACCGCCGCCAGGAAGAGCACATCGAACTGATCGCGAGCGAGAACTACGCCTCGCCCGCCGTGATGGCGGCGCAAGGCACGCAGCTCACCAACAAGTATGCCGAGGGCTACCCCGGCAAGCGCTACTACGGCGGGTGCGAATTCGTCGACATCGCCGAGCAGCTCGCGCTCGAGCGCGTGAAGCGCCTCTTCGGCGCGCCCGCGGCGAACGTGCAGGCGCACTCCGGCGCCCAGGCGAACGAAGCTGTCTTCATGGCGTTCCTGAAGCCCGGCGACACGATCATGGGGATGAGCCTCGCCGAAGGCGGCCACCTCACGCATGGCATGGCGCTCAACATGAGCGGCAAGTGGTTCAACGTCGTGAGCTACGGGCTCGACGCGAACGAAGCCATCGACTACGACGCGATGGAGCGCAAGGCGCACGAGCACAGGCCGAAGCTCATCATCGCCGGCGCTTCGGCGTATTCGCTCAGGATCGATTTCGAGCGTTTCGCCCGGGTGGCGAAGGACGTGGGCGCGATCTTCATGGTCGACATGGCGCACTACGCGGGCCTGATCGCCGCCGGCGTGTACCCGAACCCCGTGCCGCATGCCGACGTCGTGACGTCCACGACGCACAAGAGTCTGCGCGGCCCGCGCGGCGGCATCATCCTCATGAAGCCCGAGCACGAGAAGGCGATCAACAGCGCGATCTTCCCCGGCCTGCAGGGCGGCCCGCTCATGCACGTGATCGCCGCCAAGGCCGTCGCGTTCAAGGAAGCGCTCTCGCCGGGCTTCAAGACGTACCAGCAGCAGGTGGTGGCGAATGCGCGCGTGGTGGCCGAGACGCTCACCGAGCGGGGCCTGCGCATCGTGAGCGGCCGCACCGAAAGCCACGTGATGCTGGTCGACCTGCGGCCGAAGGGGATTACCGGCAAGGATGCGGAGGCCGTCCTCGGGCAGGCGCACATGACGATCAACAAGAACGCGATTCCGAACGATCCGGAAAAGCCCATGGTGACGAGCGGCGTGCGGCTCGGCACGCCCGCGATGACGACGCGCGGCTTCAAGGAGGAGGAAGCGCGGCTCACCGCCCATCTCGTGGCCGACGTGCTCGAAAACCCGCGCGACGAAGGCCACCTCGCCGCGGTGCGCGAGAAGGTCGGCGCGCTCACTCGCCGGTTTCCGGTGTACAAGTAGGCCGAACCATGAAATGCCCTTTCTGCGGCAATGCGGACACTCAGGTGGTGGAGACGCGCGTTGCCGAAGACGGGGACTTCATCCGGCGGCGCCGCCAGTGCGCGCACTGCGAAAAGCGCTTCACGACCTACGAGCGGCCCGACGTCACCTTCCCCGCGGTCGTGAAGAAGGACGGCCGCAGGATCGACTACGAGCGCGCGAAGCTCCTCGCCTCGATGAGCCTCGCGCTGCGAAAGCGCCCGGTGAGCACCGACCAGGTCGACAACGCGGTGGAACGCATCGAGGAAAAACTCCTCAACCTCGGGCTGCGCGAAATCGCGAGCTCGCGCATCGGCGAGCTCGTGATGCGCGAGCTGAAAAAGCTCGACAAGGTCGCGTACGTGCGCTTCGCGAGCGTCTACCGCAGCTTCGAGGACGTCGACGAATTCAAGACCGTCGTCGACGAGATTCGCAGGTAGCTCGCGGCCGCATCGAGCGCGGCCGCGGCACGCGGTGCGTCGGGCATCGACCGCATGCGGTAGATCACGCGCTCCGACAGTCCGCGCGCGCCGTCGCCGTTCGTGTCGCGAAAGGCGATCCACCCCTGCTCCCAGCCGCCGGACGCGGCGCACGCGGCGCCGTCCTTCGACGGGCAGGCGGCGACGCCCGAAGCGGCGAACAGCAGCGACGCGAGCGTCGTCGCGACCGCGAGCAGCACGGCCGATTCGGCGAGGATGACGCCGCGTTCGGCGCGGCGGCGAGCGGGCTTGCGGGGCATCGGCATCGGCATCGGCATCATGAGCATTGCGGCACCACGAGCTTTTGCGTGCGCGGCCGCCCGCCCGAGTTGATCACGATCTGCCGCGCCTCCGAGGGCGCCGCGCCCGGATGGCAGAGGGTGAGCGTGCCGGCTTCGAACGCACCCGAACCCACGTGGCGGGCCTGCCCGTCCGGCGCATAGGACACGTAGCTGCCCAGCGTCGAATTGCCCGACACGTGCGTGCCCGGAGGCAGCGGCTGCTGGTGCGACACGAGCGGCTCCGCGGGGTCGCGCGCGCCGTTGTTGTTGGTGTCCTGGAACACGATGGCCCCGTTTTCCCAGTCGATCGAGCTCGAGCAGGTCAGGCCGTCGGCCGAGGGGCACACGACGACGCGCGCGTTGCGCTTGATGGCCTCGCCGCGCGCGAGCTGCAGATTGGCGAGCATCATCTCGCTGCCGGCGCCAAGCCGCGCCGAGGCGAGCATGGATCCCAGCGCGGGCCCCGCCATGCCGAGCGCGCCGGCGAGAATACCGAGCACGGTCACGGCTTCGAACAGAGTGTGGCCGCGCATCGCGCGGCGGCGCGGCGAAGCCGCAAGCGGGTGTGGTCTTTTGTTTCTTTTCATGGCCGCGAATCATGTCTTCGAAGGCCCGAAGTCCAGTGTGCCGCCTTGCGACGAGGCGCTGTGAACTATGCACGACGGGCCCTTCGCCGCGAAGGCAGCCGCCCATCGCCGCGCGAGACCCGCCCGGCGGGCCGCTGGCCGTTCTCGCACGGACGTGAACTAGGATTCGTTCGTTCAAAACGACCGAGGAGGTCCGCGTGTTTGCTTGTCCGATGCCGCAGCCGTCCCGCCGAGCCCGGGGTTTCACGCTCATCGAGATCATGATCACGATCGCGATCGTGAGCATTCTCGCGGCGATCGCCCTGCCCAGCTATCGGGACTACATCCGCCGCGGCCAGCTGCCCGAGGCTTTCGGCGCGATGGGCGACTACCGCGTGAAGATGGAGCAGTACTTCCAGGACTACCGCAACTACGGCACCGGCGGCAACTGCGCCAACGGTGCGAACGCGCCGAGCTGGAACACCTTCGTGCCCTCGGGCGCGAAGAACTTCACCTACGCGTGCACGAGCACGGCCACGGGCTACACGCTCACGGCCACCGGCTCCAACAGCCAGGCGGTGGGCCACGTCTACACGATCAACGAAGCCAACGTGCAGCGCACGACGAAGTTCAAGGGCTCCACCGTCTCGAAGAACTGCTGGCTCATCCGGGGCGACGAGTGCTGACAGGCAAGCGCCAGCGCGGCTTCAACATGATCGAGATCGCGGTGGTGGTCTCGATCCTGGCGATCATGATCGCGCTGGTCGGACCGGGGATGGCGCAGATGTTCCGCTCGGCCAACGTGCGCTCGCTCGCGGAGTCGGTGGAAATCGGCGTGCAGAAGGCGCGCGGCGAAGCGCTGAAGCGCAACCAGGTGGTGACGCTCTGGCTCGTGAGCCCGAAGGACGCGGGTGCGCTCGGCGACTCCTGCGCGCTCTCGTCGGCGTCGGGTTCGTGGGTGGTGAGCCTGGACAACCCCGCAGGCAAGTGCTCGACCGACCCGTCGCCCACGACCACGCCGCGCATCGTGGACAAGGTGGGGGCCGGTCCGCGCGCGGGCGCCCTCACCGTGGCCGCCACGGATTCGGCCGGCAACGCGGCCAGTTCCGTGAGCTTCAACGGCACGGGCCAGGTCGTACGCACCGGCTCGCAGATCGCGCAGATCGACATCAACCATTCCGATGCGACAGCCAGAAGGCTGCGAGTGCAGATCAGCGCGAGCGGCAGCGTGCGCCTGTGCGACCGCGACGTCACGGCGCCCGACACGCGCGCCTGCATCTGAGGCAGGAGGAAGCACCGATGAAGCAAAGATTCAGGCGACCCCCCTCCCGAGCGCGAAACGTTCGGGGGATGGTGCTCATCGAAGCCCTCGTGGGCATGCTGATTTTCATGGTCGGCGTCCTCGGGCTGGTCGGGCTGCAGGCCGCGATGACGCGCGCGCAGACCACCGCGAAGATGCGCGGCGAGGCGATGCTGCTCGCCAACGAGCTGGTCGGCATGATCTGGGCGGACAAGTCGAACCTCGCGCAGTATTCGAACACCGGCGGCGCCACCGCGTGCAGCGCGAACGCCCGCTGCAACGACTGGGTCCAGAAAGTCGCCGCCACCTTGCCGAGCGGCGCGGGGACGGTCACCACCAACGGCGGAACCGTGACGGTTTCGGTTTCCTGGTCCACGAGTGTGGAAGGGACACGCACCTATGCAATGGTCACGTCGATCCAGTAGCGTCCGCGACGCTCGCTTCGCGAGCCCAGGCCGTGCCGCTGGAGGCTTCAGCCTCATCGAACTCATGGTGGGCATCGTGATCGGCCTGCTCGCGACGCTCGCGGTCACGCAGGTCATGGTCGCCTCCGAGGGCCAGAAACGCGCCACGAGCGCCGGCTCGGATGCGCAGACCAACGGCGCGCTCGCGCTCAACACGCTGCAGCGCACGCTGCAAGCGGCCGGCTACGGCTTCGCCGCGGCGCCCAACCTGCTCGGGTGCACGGTGAGCGCGGTCTTCAATGGAGCCGCCTATACGAGCTTCATGCCGCAGCTCGCGCCGGTGATCATCACCGATGGCGCCTCCGGCGCGCCCGACACGATCCGCGTGTTCGGCAGCGGCAAGACGTCGTTTTCCGTGCCGCTGCGCGTCGTGACGCCGGGCTACAACCCCGGCATCTCCGCGCAGAGCCAGGCATTCCCGGTCGCTGCCGTGCGCAGCGTGCAGGGGCCGCAGAACGATTCCGGCGGCAACCCGTTTCTCGCGGGTGACCTGATGGTCGCGTCCGTCTCGGCGACCCCGACGACGTCGTGCGAAGTGTTCCAGGCGACGGACGATCCGGGCGCGTCGGTGAGCGTCGTGCGCGAGGACGACGCCGCGCACTGGAACAAGGTCGGCTTTCCCACGCAGACCTACCCCGCCGACGCGGTGATCGTGAACCTCGGCCAGCCGGTGGACGTCACCTTCAGCATCAACGCCAACAACGCGCTCGCCGTGCGCACCCTGCGCATCGCGGCCAACGGCACGCCGACCTTCGATGGCCCGGTCGAACTCTTCCCGAACGTCGTGCAGTTGCAGGCGTTTTACGGCAAGGACACGACCGTGCCCGCCGACGGCACGGTGGATGCTTGGGACAACACGACCCCGACGACCGCCGCGGGCTGGCAGCAGGTCACGGCGATACGCATCGCCGTCGTGGCCCAGAGCTCGCAGTACGAGCGCGACGAGGTGACGGCGTCCAACCCGCTCTGGAACGTGGGCAGCGCCATCGCGATCGCGGGCACGGTCACCTGCGGCTCGAGCAAGTGCCTCGCGATGAAGGTGGACACCCTCACCGACTGGAAGCACTACCGCTACCGCGTCTTCGAGACGATCGTGCCGCTGCGCAACATGCTCTGGAACAACTGATGAAAGCCGCCACCGCACCCCGCGCACGCAGGCGCCAGTCGGGCGTCTCGCTCCTGTTTTCGCTGATCGCGCTCGTCCTGATCGGTTTCGGCGCGATGGCCCTTCTGCGCACGGTGGACACCGGCACGCTCATCATGGGCAACCTCGGCTTCAAGCAAGACGCGCTGAACGCGACCTCCTCGGGCGCGGAACAGGCGCTCGCGTGGCTGTCGCCGCTCGCCAACACGCCCACGCTGAACAACGACGACCCGACCAACGGGTATTACGCGGCCGCGCAGGACCGCCTCGACATTTCGGGCAACCAGACATCCTCCACTTACAAGCGGCCCGTGATCAACTGGACCGGCGACTGCCAGGGTCTTTCGTCGGGCAGCTACGACATCTGCGATGTCACTCCGAAGTCGGGCGTCGACGTGAACGGCAACAAGATTCAGTGGGTGATCACGCGCCTGTGCGACGCCGTGGGCGTGCCGACCGGCGGCAACCACTGCATGCGGCCCGCCACGGGCTCGTCTTCCGGCGAGGCGCGCGAGCGCGGGCAGCTCCAGCCGGGCGGACGCATCACGAGCACGCTCGCGAGCCCCTACTACCGCATCCTCGTGCGCGCCGAGGGACCCCGCAACACGGTCGTCTACACCGAGACCCTGGTGCACTACTGAATCGAACCGAGACCGGGAGGCCTGCCATGACCCGAATTGCACGATACCTGCGCCGCGCCGCACGCGCGCTGGCGGCCGCCTGCGTGGCGCTGCCGGTGGCCACCACCGCCATCGCCGCCACGACCGACCTCGCGAGCTCGCCGCTTTTCACGTCGTCGGTGACGGCCATCAAGCCGAACATCATGGTGATCCTGGACGACTCGGGGTCGATGGCGCGCGACTACGTGCCGGACGACGCGGGCTTCGCGACCACCAAGTACGGGCGGACGGCTTCGCAGTGCAACGGCATGGCGTACAACCCCTCGGTGGTGTACTCGCCGCCGGTGGATTCCACGGGGGCGTCGCTGCCCAATGCGGACTCGAGCCAGTACATCGCGAACCCCATCGCGCAGACGACGGGCCCGAAGCGCAACCTCTCGAGTCCGCTCACGATGCCGGCATCCGTCGGGGGGTCGCTCACCGTGACGGTCACCAACGGCAGCAAGAAGAGCAGCTGGTACGACCCGAGCGAAATCGACAACGTCACGTTCTACCAGGACGGCGACACGACCCGCTGGATCAGCGGGACGGTGGTCTCGTGGAACAAGTCGACCGGCGCGCTCAAGATCACCGTCACCGAAGTCCACGGAAGCGGCTCCTTCACGGCCGGCCGCGTCGGCTACGGATGGGTGGATCCGGCCGACTACTACAAGTACACGGGCTCGCAGAAGCGGCTCTCGTACACCTACAACTCCTCGGGCGTGATCACGAGCACGACGTTCTACAAGGAGTGCAACAGCAACATCGGCTCCTCCCCGGGCAGCAGCGTATTCACGAAGGTGGACATCACGGTCGCCGAGGCGCAGAACTACGCGAACTGGTACCAGTACTACAAGACGCGGATGCAGATGATGCAGACCGCGGCGAGCCTCGCGTTCAAGAACATCACGGACAAGTACCGGATCGGCTACAGCACGATCTCCAAGGACGACACGTCCGAGGACGACGACTTCCTCAACATCCGCGACTTCAACGCCACGCAGAAGTCGAACTTCTACGCCAAGTTCAATTCGGCGTCGCCCAACGGCTACACGCCGCTGCGCGCCGCGCTCTCCAAGGCGGGACAGTACTTCGCGCACAAGGCCAAGAGCCAGACCCTGGACCCGGTGCAGTACTCCTGCCAGCGCAATTTCGCGATCCTGGAAACCGACGGCTACTGGAACACGCAGGACGAGGAGTCGGACTACGGCCCCTTCAAGGTGAACAATTCCACCAACGTCGGCCAGCAGGACGGCACGGGCACGCTGCGGCCCATGTTCGACGGCTCGCCGACCAACTCCACGAGCGACTCGCTGGCGGACATCGCCGCCTACTACTACAACACCGACCTGCGCGACTCGAGCCTCAGCAACTGCACGGGCGCCCTCGGCACCGAGGTGTGCACGAACAACGTGCCCGGCAACAAGAGCGACTCGTTCCATTCGTTCGGCGACCAGGCGACCTGGCAGCACATGACGACCTTCACGATGGGACTGGGCGTGAGCGGCATCCTGCGCTACGACCCGAACTACACGACGCAGCTCTCCGGCGATTTCTACGACATCGTGACGGGCGCCAAGAACTGGCCGGTCGCCGGCTCCACCAAGAGTCCCGAGAACATCGACGACCTGTGGCACGCCGCCGTCAACGGACGCGGCGAGTATTTCAGCGCCAACGATCCCGCGTCGCTCCTCACGGCCTTCTCGCAGGCGCTCAACAAGATCGACGCGAAGGTCGGCTCCGCCTCGGCGGCGTCCACGAGTTCGCTGCACCCGGTGGCGGGGGACAACGAGGTGTACGTCGCCCAGTTCACGACGCAGAAGTGGATCGGCGACGTGCTGTCGTACACGATCGATCCGGACAGCGGCGCCATCTCGGCGGCGCCAACGTGGTCGGCCGCGAGCCAGCTGAACTTGAAGACGCCCGCGTCGCGCAAGATCTACTACAAGAACCCGTCGGGCAGCACGACCCCGCGCGACTTCACGTACGCCAACCTCACGACCGACGGCATGACCGCGAGCTTCACCAACTTCTGCTCGAAGACGGCGGCAAGCGGCAGCGGCAACCCGGTGCAATGCCCGACGCTCGCGGACCCGACGGCAGCCAACACGGGGAGCAACCTCGTGAGCTACCTGCGCGGCGACCAGAGCCTTACCTACTACCGCACGCGCGAAGGCGTCCTCGGCGACATCATCAACGCGTCGCCGCTATTCATCGGCAAGCCGTCGTTCAAGTACACGGAAAACAACTACACGACCTTCGCGACGAACAACGCCTCTCGCCAGGGCATCGTGCTCGCGGCGGCCAACGACGGCATGGTTCACGCGTTCAAGCGCGAGACCGGCGACGAGCTGTGGGCCTACATTCCCACCGCCGTGATCCCGAACCTCTACAAGCTCGCGGACACGGGCTATGCCGACAACCACCGCTATTCCGTGGACGGCGCGCTGCAGATCGGCGACATCT
Source organism: Ramlibacter sp. (assembly GCF_035548915.1). Lineage (GTDB taxonomy): Bacteria > Pseudomonadota > Gammaproteobacteria > Burkholderiales > Burkholderiaceae_C > Ramlibacter. The sequence continues at coordinate 20,564 of NZ_DASZSE010000053.1, forward strand.
ACGTGGGCGGCGTCTGGAAGACGATCGTGGTGGGCGGCCTGGGCGGCGGCGGCCGCAGCTACTACGCGCTCGACGTCACGGACACGACGGCGCCCAAGGTGCTCTGGGAATACAGCGCCAACGACCTGGGCTACACGTACGGCAACCCGGTCATCACCAAGCGCGCGGACGGCACCTGGGTCGTGGTGTTCGGCTCCGGCTACAACAACGTGAGCCCGGGCGACGGCAACGGCCACCTCTTCGTGCTGAATGCGAACACGGGCGCCCTGCTCACGACGGTGGACACGATGATCAGCGGCTCGCCGGCGGGCACGACCGGCACGCCGAGCGGCCTGTCGCGCATCCAGGACTGGGTGGACCTCGACACGAACAACTCCGCCAAGCGCTTCTACGGCGGCGACCTGCTCGGCAACGTCTGGCGCTTCGACATCGACAACCTCGTGGCCCCGAACGGCGCGGCGCTGCGCCTCGCGCAGCTCACGAATCCTTCGGGCGGCGCCGAGCCGATCACGACGCTGCCCGCGGTGGCCGAGATCATCTACAACAACGTCCGCTACCCCGTGGTGTACGTCGGCACCGGCAAGTACCTGGGGACGAGCGACCTTTCCGACACCTCGGTGCAATCGATCTACGCCATCAAGGACCCGCTCACCAACTCGAGCTACGGGACCGTGCGCGGCAACACGAACTTCGTCCAGCAGACCTTCACGGCCGGCGCGGGCGGCACGCGCAGCGTCACGAACAATCCGGTGGACTGGTCGGCGAAGGCCGGCTGGTACGGTGACTTCCCGCAGGCCGGCGAGCGCATCAGCATCAACCCCGCGCTCGTGCTGAGCACCCTCACGCTGGGCACCAACCTGCCCAACAGCAACACGTGTTCGGTGGGCGGCACGTCCTTCATCTACAACCTCAACATCGCCACCGGCTCCACCGCCGAAGGCGAGACGGATGCGGGCTACACGCTCGGCGACGTGCTCGTGCAGGGCCTCACGGTCGTGCAGCTGAAAGACGGCAGCACCGAGACGCTCATCACGCGAAGCGACGCGAAGCTCGCCACCGAGAAGAACGCACCGGCGGGCATCGGGACCACGCCGAAGCGCACGTCGTGGCGCGAACTGGCCGACTGAATGAAACCGGACACGCGCGGCTGGGCCTCGCGTGTCTGGCCGCCTGCGCATTGCATGCGGGGCTGCTGACGGCGGTCTCGAACATCCGGCCCGCAGTTCCCACGCCGATCGCGGCGCCGCGGCCGATGGCCGCGACGCTCGAATTCTCGGTGCGTCCCGTCACGGCGAGCGTGTCCGCGCCATCGTCGTCGCCACCTTCCTCGCCACCACCCTCCCCGCCCGCAGCCGAGTCCGTCGCGCAAGCCCCCCCGGCCGCGGCGAGCCCCATTCCCGCCACGGCAACGGGTGTTCCCTCGGGCCCGACGGGCGACGAATTCGCGGGCTACCTGTCGCGCCGCGAGCTCACGCAACCGGCCGAGCCCACGGGCCTCATCGACTTCCCGTTTCCCGAAGAGGTGCAGGGAACGGTCAATCTGCGCGTGCAGGTGAGCGTCTTCGTCGACGAAACAGGCGCCGTGCGCCACGTGCGCATCGACACGCCGGACGTCCACCCCGCTTTCGAGCAGGCCATCCGCGACAGCCTTCAGTCGGCGCGGTTCACGCCGGGCAAGGTCGGCAGCGAAGCGGTACGCTCGCGGCTGCGGCTGGAAGTGGAGTTCTCCAACGTCGGCCGCTGAAGGAAAACCCGAAGCGGCTGCGCAATGGCGGACGAGAAAGCACACTCCTGGATGCGGCAGGCGCTCGCGCTCGCACAGCGCGCCGTCGGCATTTCCGAACCGAACCCGCGCGTGGGCTGCGTGATCGTCTCGGCCGACGGCATGCGGCTCTTCGGCGAAGGCTCCACCCAGCCCGCCGGACAGGCGCACGCGGAAGTGATGGCTCTTCGCGATGCGCAGGCGCGCGGCCACGACGTGCGAGGCGCGACGGCCTACGTGACGCTGGAGCCCTGCTCGCATCATGGCCGCACGGGTCCGTGCTGCGACGCGCTCGCGGCCGCGGGCATCGCGCGGGTCGTCGCGTCGATCGGCGACCCCAATCCGAAAGTCCGCGGCCAGGGCTTCGAGCGGCTGCGCGCCGCGGGCATTCAGGTCGAAACCGGCCCGGGCGCGGACGAGTCGCGCGAGCTGAACCTCGGCTTTTTCAGCCGCATGGTGCGCGGCACGCCCTGGGTGCGAATGAAGTTCGCGGCGTCGCTGGACGGACGCACCGCGCTCGACAACGGGCGCAGCCAGTGGATCACCGGCGAAGCGGCGCGCACCGACGGCCACGCATGGCGCGCCCGCGCGGGCGCGGTGCTCACGGGCATCGGCACGGTGCTGGAGGACGACCCCCGGCTCGACGTGAGGCTCGTGCCGGCGACACGCCAGCCGCACGTCGTGGTGGTGGACAGCAAGCTCGAAACACCGCTCGATGCGAAAGTCCTCGGGCCGGGCCGCACCGTTCTCCTGTACTGCGCGGTCGACGATCGAGCGCGGCGCGCCGCGCTCGAAAGCCGCGGAGCCACCGTGGTCGCGCTGCCGGGGGCAGGCGGCAAGGTGGACCTCGCGGCAGCGATGCGCGACCTCGCGCTGCGCGAGATCAACGAACTGCACGTCGAAGCGGGCTTCAAGCTGAACGGCTCGCTCGTGCGGGAGGGCCTCGTCGACGAATTCCTCGTGTATCTCGCGCCCATGCTGATGGGGCAGGGACGGGGGATGGTGAACATCGGGCCGTTCGAGGCCCTTCGCGACGCGGTGGCACTCCAATGGCGGGACGTGGGGCGCGTCGGTGACGACCTGCGCATGGTCGCCCGCGTCCCGGGACGCGACGCGTTCGGATGATCGAGGAAGCCTCCCCGCGGGCGGCTTCCTGGCGGACCTGCGAAAATGCGCGGATGTTCACCGGCATCATCACGGGCGTGGGGCGCATCGCCGCCGTGCACGACCTCGGCAGTTCCGCGCAGCATGGCAAGCGGCTCGACATCGACGCGCCCGCCGGCTGGCTGGACGACGTGGGGCTGGGCGACAGCATCGCCATCAACGGCGCCTGCATGACGGTCACCGCATTCGATGCGAAGGCGAACCGCTTTTGCATCGAGATCTCCGCCGAATCCCTCGACAAGACGGCGGGCCTCGCCGAGACGGGCGCCGTCAACCTCGAGAAGGCCTTGCGCGCGCAGGACCGCCTGGGCGGGCACATCGTCGCGGGTCATGTGGACGGCGTCGGCACGGTCACGCTCTTCGCGCCCGTCGGAGAAAGCCGGGAACTGCGCGTCGCCGTGCCCAGGCCGCTGTCGAAATACCTCGCCTACAAGGGCTCCGTCGCGGTGAACGGCGTGAGCCTCACCGTGAACTCGGTGGTGGACACGCCGGAGGCCTCGGAGATCAGCATCAACCTCATTGCCCACACCGTCGAACACACGGCGCTTCATGCGCTGAAGCCCGGCAGCCGCGTGAACCTGGAAATCGACCTGATCGCGCGCTACGTCGAGCGCATGCTGAAGGCGCGAACATGAGCCGGCGGCGGCACGCGGCGCGGAGGCCGGCCGAATGAGCGCGGTCGTGAAGCCACTTTCCCCCACGCCGATCTCGAGCGTGGAAGAGATCGTCGCGGAAATGAAGGCGGGGCGAATGGTGATCCTCGTCGACGAGGAGGATCGCGAAAACGAAGGCGACCTCGTCATCGCGGCCGAGCACGTGAGCCCGGAGGCGATCAACTTCATGGCGCGCTTCGGCCGCGGGCTCGTGTGCCTCACGCTCACGCGCGAACGCTGCGAGCGCCTCAACCTGCCGCCCATGGTGGCGCGCAACGGCACGAAGATGAGCACGGCCTTCACCGTGTCGATCGAGGCGGCCGCCGGCGTGACCACCGGCATTTCCGCGGCCGACCGCGCACGCACGGTGCAGGCCGCCGTCGCGAAGGACGCGAAGGCGCGCGACCTCGTGCAGCCCGGCCACATCTTTCCGCTGCAGGCGGTGGACGGCGGCGTGCTCATCCGCGCGGGCCATACCGAGGCGGGCTGCGACCTCGCGGGCATGGCCGGGCTCACGCCCGCGGCCGTGATCTGCGAGATCATGAAGGATGACGGCACGATGGCGCGCCTGCCCGATCTGCAGCTCTTCGCGTCCGAGCACGGCCTGAAGATCGGCACCATAGCCGATCTCATCGGCTACCGCAGCCGCACCGAGTCGCTCGTGGAAAAGATCGGCGAGCGCCCCCTCGTCACCGCGTTCGGCGACTTCATGGCGCACGCCTGGCGCGACAAGCCGAGCGGCGGCGTGCACCTCGCGCTCGTGAAGGGCCGCTGGAGCCGCGAGGAAGCCGTGCCCGTGCGCGTGCACGAGCCGCTTTCCGTGCTGGACGCGCTCGAGGTGAACCGCGGCATGCATACGTGGAGCCTCGACGCGTCGCTCGAGCACATCGCGCGGCACGGCAAGGGCGTCGCGGTGCTGCTCAATTGCGGCGAAAGCGGCCAGCAGCTCGTGGAACAATTCCAGGGCACGGCGCGTGCCGCGCAGGCGCCCGAGCACGGCCGCATGGACCTGCGAACCTATGGCGTCGGCGCGCAGATCCTGCGCGAATGCGGCGCTTACCGCATGAACCTCATGGGCGCGCCGCGCCGCATGCCGAGCATGGCCGGCTACGGCCTCGAAGTCGCGGGCTACCTCGCGCCCGGGGCGCGCTGAAGAAAAATACGACGAAGGACTTTCGAATGTTTGGCGCAGACCAGGGCAAGGCCGACCGCCTCGACGGCCGCGAACTCGTGATCGGCATCGTGCGCGCGCGCTGGAACGAGGGCATCACCGACGCGCTCGCGCAGGCCTGCGTGGCGGAACTCGAGACGCTGGGCGTCGCGCGCAAGGACATCGACCTCGTGGCCGTGCCCGGCTCGCTCGAGATTGCGGTGGCGCTGCAGGCGCTCGCCGAAAAAGGCGGCTACGACGCGCTCATCGCGCTCGGCTGCGTGATCCGCGGCGAGACCTACCTCTTCGAACTCGTCGCGAACGAGTCGGCCGCGGGCGTCACGCGCGTGTCGCTCGACTACCAGCTGCCGATCGCCAACGCCATCCTCACGACGGAAAACGTGTCGCAAGCCATCGCCCGCCAGGAGGAAAAGGGCCGCGACGCCGCGCGGGTGGCCGTCGAGATGGCCAATCTGCTGGACGCGGTCGGATGAGCGAAGCGACGAAGGAAGGCGCGGGCACGGGCAAGGCGCCGGGCAAGGCGCCGGAGAAGGTGCCGGAGAAGGTGCCGGAGAAGGCGCCGGAAAAGGCGCCGGACAAAACCCCGGAGAAGGCGCCGCCCAAGACGCCTCGCAAGTCAGCGGCCAAGCCGCCGCGCAGCCGCGCGCGCGAGTTCGCGCTGCAGGGCCTTTACCAGCACATCGTGGGTCGGCAGGAAGCGCAGGCGATCGACGACTTCACGCGCGCCCTCTCGGGCTTCCACAAGGCCGACTCGGTGCATTACGACGCGCTCCTGCGCGGCTGCATCGCGCAAGCCTCGCAGCTCGATGCGTTGATCGAGCCGCTTCTCGACCGCAAGCTCGCGGAGCTCTCTCCCATCGAGCACGCGGTGATGTGGATGGGCGCGTACGAATTCATGCACTGCGCGGACGTGCCGTGGCGCGTGGTGCTCAACGAATGCATCGAGCTCGCCAAGGAGTTCGGCGGCACCGACGGCCACAAGTATGTGAACGGTGTGCTGAGCGGGCTGGCCGTGACACTGCGGCCGGCCGAAGTGCAGGCCGATCGGGCCTCGGGCAAGGCGAGGCCAGGTGAGGTGAAATGAAAAGAGACGAGGTCGGGCCGCATGAAGGTCGCAAGATGAAATTCGCAAGCCGCGCCGCGCGCGTCGAACCCTTCTACGTGATGGAAGTCGCGAAGGCCGCCTCGCGGATCGCGCGCGAAGTGTCCGCGAGCGGCAGGCCGATGGTCTTCCTGAACATCGGCGAACCCGATTTCACGGCCCCGCCGCTCGTGCAGGAAGCCGCGGCGCGCGCCGTGCGCGACGGGCGCACGCAGTACACGCACGCGGTCGGCCTCGACCGGCTGCGCGATCGCATCGCGCAGTGGTACCTGGATCGCTTTGCGGTGAAGGTCGAGCCGCACCGCATCGTCGTCACGGCGGGCGCGTCGGCCGCGCTGCAGCTCGTATGCCTCGCCCTCGTCGAAGCGGGCGACGAGATCCTGATGCCGGACCCGAGCTACCCGTGCAACCGCAATTTCGTCGCGACGGCCGAGGGCACGCCCGTGCTCGTGCCGACGACGGCGGCCGAGCGCTATCAGCTCTCCGCGGCGAAGGTGCGGGAACACTGGGGAGAAAAAACGCGCGGCGTGCTGCTCGCCTCGCCCTCGAATCCCACGGGCACGTCGATCCACCCCGAGGAGCTGCGCCGCATCCACGAATTCGTGCAGTCGCAAGACGGCATCACGCTCCTGGACGAGATCTACCTCGGCCTCTCCTACGACGACACCTTCGGCCACACCGGGCTCGCGATCGACGACCGGGTGGTGAGCATCAACAGCTTCTCCAAGTACTTCAGCATGACGGGCTGGCGGCTCGGCTGGGTCGTGGCGCCCGAGCCGCTCGTGCCCGTCCTGGAGCGGCTCGCGCAGAACCTCTTCATCTGCCCGAGCACGGTGGCGCAGTACGCCGCGCTCGCCTGCTTCGAGCCGGAATCGATCGCCGAATACGAGCGGCGGCGCGCCGAGTTCAGGAAGCGCCGCGACTGGTTCATCCCCGAGCTGCGGTCGATGGGCCTCGAGGTGCCGGTCACGCCGGACGGCGCTTTCTACGCCTGGGCCGACGTCTCTGCCGCCTTCGCGAAGCTCGGGGTCGCCAACAGCTGGGACTTCGCGTTCGAGGCGATGAAGCGCGCGCACGTCGCCGTCACGCCGGGGCGCGACTTCGGCACGGCGCAGACATCGCGCTTCGTGCGGTTTTCCACGGCGAGTTCGCTCGCGCACCTCGAGGAAGCGGCCGCGCGCCTGCGCGAGATGCTTGCCGGGTGACGATGTTCGAGTTCCCGATCCGCGTCTACTGGGAAGACACCGATGCGGGCGGCATCGTCTTCTATGCGAACTACCTGAAGTTCTTCGAGCGCGCGCGCACCGAGTGGCTGCGCTCGCTCGGCGTGCAGCAGGCGGGCCTGCGCGAGGCGACGGGCGGCATCTTCGTCGTGAGCGAGACGGCGGTGCGGTTCCTGAGGCCCGCGCGGCTGGACGATGAACTTCTTGTTACGGCGCGGCTCGAATCGGCAGGCCGGGCCTCTCTGATAATCGCGCAGCGGGCGTCGCTGCGCGCGGCCGGCGCCCTGCTCGCGGAGGGGACCATCCGGATCGGCTGGGTCGATGCCGCGTCGCTGAAGCCGGGGAGGATTCCGCCGGCCATCCTGGAACGTTTGTACCCATGAATCAAGACCTGTCGATCGTGCAACTGGTGCTGGGCGCGAGCTGGGTGGTGCAGCTCGTGATGCTCCTGCTCGTGCTCGTGTCGATCACGAGCTGGGCGGCGATCTTTCGCAAGCTTTTCGCGCTGAAGCGGGTGAAGTCGCTGAACGACGCGTTCGAGCGCGAGTTCTGGTCGGGCACGAGCCTGAACGACCTCTTCGCCTCCGCCGCGCAGAACGCGAAGCTCGCGGGGCCGATGGAGCGCATCTTCGCCTCCGGCATGCGCGAATACCAGAAGCTGCGGGAGCGGCGCATCAGCGACGCGGGGACGCTGCTCGACGGCGCGCGCCGGGCCATGCGCGCGAGTTACCAGCGCGAGGTGGATGCGGTGGAGCAGAACCTCTCGTTTCTCGCCTCGGTGGGATCGGTGTCACCCTACGTCGGGCTCTTCGGGACGGTGTGGGGGATCATGCATGCGTTTACCGGGCTGGGGGCGCTGCAACAGGTGACGCTCGCGACTGTCGCGCCGGGTATCGCGGAGGCACTGGTGGCGACGGCGATCGGCCTCTTCGCGGCGATCCCGGCGGTGGTCGCCTATAACCGCTTTGCGCGCGACATCGATCGCGTCGCGATCAAGCTGGAGACTTTTATCGAGGAGTTCTCCAACATCCTGCAACGCAACCTCGGGGCGCAGACGCCCTCTTCGGCTTCGGGGCACTGAGCCATGTTCGGTATGGACCCGTGCCTGGTTCGAATGCCCCTGCAGGGCGGCACCTCGCGGGGCCTTCCGCATCGGTCTCGGACTCGGGTTCCATTGCCCCTGCAGGGCAGCACCTCGCTTTCCTCATCTCTCCCCCCCGCCCCTCTCTTCCCCAGCGGGAAAGAGAGGGGAGCCAACACGGACAGCCGATTTGACCTCGGCCCCACGGCAAGGACCACACAGCGGCACGGCCAGTCGACAAACCACGGACGCGGCGAATTCGAATATCACGACTGCCACCTCCCTCCACACATCGCCATCCCCCCGAACGCAGACACCGTCATCCCCGCGAACGCAGGCACCGTCATCCCCCCATACATCGTCATCCCCCCATGCACCGTCATCCCCCCATGCACCGTCATCCCCCCATGCACCGTCATCCCCGCGAACGCGGGGATCCAGGGATTCCCGCGGCACCGAATTCCCGCTTTCACGGGAATGACGGGCAGTAGCGCAGGCCCTCGCCTCTCCGGGGGTTCTGCCCCTTGCCGCCAACACAGGCCCCACTGACATGCCCGCCGTCGCCCACCGCGGCCAACGCCGCCGCACGATCAACGAGATCAACATGGTCCCGTTCATCGACGTCATGCTCGTGCTCCTCATCATCTTCATGGTGACCGCGCCCCTCATCACACCCAGCATGATCGACCTCCCCTCGATCGGAAAAGCAGCCCGCCAGCCCGACGAGGTGATCCAGGTCATCGTCGCGAAAGACGAACACCTGGAACTGAAACAGAAAGACAAGTCCGGCCCGGTGCAACTCGCCGACATCGCGCCACGCGTGAGGGCGGTTCAGGCCGCCGCGCCCGCGGGCAGCGTAGCCGTGGTGATCAGCGCCGACCGCAACGTGAAGTACGAAACCGTGGTGAAGGTGATGGATACGCTGCAGCGCGCAGGCGTGCAGCGAGTCGGCCTCTCGGTGCAGGTCGCGAAGTAGGACACGACAGCAGATGGACGTCGCCGCCGAGCGTTCCGAATTCGCACCGCCCCCGCAGCCAGGGCTCGTGAGAGGCTTCCTGCTGGCTTTGCTCGCGCACGCACTCCTCCTCGTCGCCCTGACCTGGGGTCTGCGGTGGCAGCGCGAAGCACAGGACGTCTCGGCCGAAGCCGAACTCTGGTCGGCAGTACCGCAACAGGCCGCACCGAAGGAGATCGCGCCGCCACCGCCGCCTCCGCAACCCGTGCAAAAGGTCGAACCGAAACCCGAGCCCCCGAAGCCGCGCGAGCCGGACATCAACCTCGAACGCGACAAGCAGAAGCGAATCGAGGCGTTGAAACGCGCGCGAGACGAGGAACTGCGCGAGCAACGCGAACGCGAACGCGCTCAGGCACTGAAGCGCGAGCAGGAGCAGCAGCGCCTGGCCGAGGAAAGACGCCAGAAGCTCGAGGAGGAACGCGAAAAGGAGCGAGAGAAGAAGCGCAAGGAAAAGCTCCAGGAAGAGCGCCTCGCAAAGCTGCGCGACGAGAACCTGAAGCGCCTGCAGGGCATGGCCGGCGGCACGGCAACGACGCCTTCGCCCGGCGCAGCCGCACGTTCGAGCGGGCCTTCGAGCAGCTGGGGCTCGCGCGTGCGCGCGCGGGTGAAGCCCAACATCGTCTTTGCCGACGACGTGCGGGGCAATCCCACGGCCGAAGTGGAAGTGCGCCTCGCGCCGGACGGCACGATCGTCGGCAAGCGCCTCGTGAAGTCCAGCGGCGTCGGGGCATGGGACGACGCGGTCCTGCGCGCGCTCGACAAGACCGAAGTGCTGCCTCGCGACACCGACGGGCGCGTCCCCTCGCCCGTGATCCTGGAGTTCCGGCCGAAGGATTGAATCCGCAGGGTCCAGTTGCGTGGGCGCTCCACTGATGTTTCAATGCGCAAGGCCAGGGAGCGTGAGCCAGGATTGTCGAGGAGTGTCCTCGTGGATGTGCACCGTGGCGCCAATGCCTCGTCTCAGGTTGCGTCGCCTGTGCCAGAAGATGCCGTTGCGGCCCACCAGACCGCTGACAGCGCCCGGCGATCGCCTCGCGAGGAGCTCACCACCCTTCTGGAGCAGCAGTTCAAGCTGCCGAAGTTTCGCCGCATCGCCGCCCATCTCGTCCCCGCCGCGGTGGCCGACGCGCTCATTGCCTGCGTGAAGACACCGCAGCTCGATCTGTCGGGCGTGACGTCCAGTCACGCATTGCTGCTCGCCAACGTGCCCGCGATCTGGGGCGTGCTGCGCCGCGAGGCCGGTCAGGCGATCACTTCGGTGCATCTGTCCGCGGACTTGAGCCACCGGCTCGCAAGTGACGGCGAGGGGAAGTTGTTCGTGGGGCTGAATTCGCTCGGACCGGATTTCGCGCATCTCGTCCTCACGGACCCGCCGGAGGGGATCGTCGATCTGCTGGCCCTCGCCCCGGAGTCGGGGCCGCCGCCGACGATCGAAATACGTTGTACGGTCCAGCCTCAGGCGTGGGAGGTGCGCGTGGGGCATGGCGCCGACGTCTACGCGAACTCCGCCTTCGTCTCGCAAGTGAAGTCCAGAGTCGTCTACGAAAGACGGGACGGCCCCCCGCAGACGCGAACGCTGGGCGGCCTGATCTACGACCATCAGGCGAAGGACCCCGAGCTGCGGGCCCGGGCGCGGGCCACCAAGCTCAATGGCGCGGGCACGTACGGAGACGGCGACCAGGCCGTTTGCCGGCACGGCGCCACGTGGTGGGCGACCCGCCGGTACGAGCACCGCCAGCCCGGCGGCCGCCCGTTTCCGCAAGACGTCCTCGTCGATGCGCAGGCGGTTGCGCAGCACATCGATCCGGACACGGAGGACGAGTACCTGCGCATTCGCGCCGCCGGTGCGCGAGCGCTCGTCCCTCAGGAGCACTTCGGCGACCTGTGCGCGAAACTCTTTCGCGGCCTCGCGGTGGGCGAGTCGCGCCAGTTCCTGCTGGAATCGCCCAAGCACACCATGGCCTTCGAGGTGCTGGTGAAAAGTCCCGGCGAAGACGGCGGCCCGCGCGAGGATGTCGAATTCGTGGTGAACTTCTTCGACTTCAACTTCGGAACGCAGCTGCATGAGCGCCGGGTCGATTCCGATCCCGCGAGGCTGAGCGGCAAGCGGCTGCAGGACTGGATGGCCACGGGCGACATCGCCCACCTCTTCGAGGCGGACGACGAGCCCCGGTTCTGCCTGCTCTACCCGGTGTTCGCAAAGGGCGGTCAGCCGCCCCCGCTACCCGTGGAGTTTCTCGAATTCGTGCCGCCCGAGCAGCGGCTCGCGCCTTACGTGCTGTTCGCGGGCATGCAGGAAGGCAGGCAGGACGTCGTTCGCGGCGTGCTCGAGAGCGCCCGGGCACGCCATGATTCGGGGTCGGTTCACGCGCAAGCACTGCACCAGCTCCTCGGTGCAAGCAGCGAGGGCTTCACGGCCTTCACGGGCGCACTCGCGTTTTGCCGCGGGCCCGAATGCTTCACGCTGGTCGAGCACATGCTGTCGGCGCCGGCGGACGCCATCGATCCGGCGCGGCGTCTGGCGCTTCTGGAGTCCCGCATCCCCGCGGGCTCCGAAGACGGGGAGCCACTGCTGCATGCCGTCGCGTCGGACACGGCGGACCCCGAAGACCGGATCGCGCAAATCGTCTACACGCATCTGGGAATGGTCGGCGCATCGCAGTTGCCCCACGCGGACAAGATGCTGCTCTTCACTGCGGGTCACGACGGGAGCACCGCCGCCCAGGCGGCGCTGAGCCAGGGCAATCCTACGGTGGCCGCGGCCATCGTCTGCGCCGTGCTCGAAGCACGATTGGATGCGCAGGACCTTTCGCGCGCGCTGGCCGCAGTCGGTGTGGAGATCCGCGAGGTGCTGGAGGCGCTCACCCGATCGAGCAATCCGCTGCACGCGCGGTGGGTGGGGCGTGTCCTGGATGCGATGGAGCGGTCGGGCTTTCGCCCGGATGAAGCGCGAATGCTCAGGCGGGAGTTCGCGCGATAGCGTCAGCCGAGGCGAGGTAGCCGTCGGGCGACGTGAGTCTTGGCGGCGGCAGACGTTCCGACGAAGAGCGCTCGACCAGCAGGTCCCAGCATTCGAGGCGCCTGTCCAGCGCGGGTGTGATCGCGGCAACCTGGCCACCGACGGCGCGCATTCGCCCCATCCGATCGACCGTTGGATCGATCTTCGCTGTCCCACTCCGCAGAGCACAGTGTTCCGTCTTCAGTCGCATGTACTGGTTGAAGACGCGCGTGTAGTCGGCATCGAGAAGTCTGATGCGGCGCGGGAGCGTGGCTTTTGCATGTCGGCGGCACGCCAGGCTCAGCGCGCCCACGGCGGGCGTGCCGAGGAAATCCGCGACGCGTTCGACGAGCGCGTCCGGCAGATTCGCGAAATCCGGGCGGCCGGAAGTTGCAGGGTGCATGGATTCCCTTGAAAGAGCAGGTTCACGACGAGCCGATGGCCGCGGGCGCGGCGGGCTTGCAGCGAAGTATGAAGTGGTACCCGGCTTCGCACAACGGATTCGGCCGTCGCGCGCCCTCTTCCATACTTCTGGTGGAGTCGCGGCTTCTCCACCGCGTTGACGCCCCGGTCCGCCCCTGTATCATTGCCCGCGAGCTCAGCCGTCATTGAGCACCCAGCAGTCGAGGGGGACATTCGCATGCCGTTGACGTTCACGGAAGAGATCGAGCTTCGCGCCGCCTTCATGGAAATCCAGCGCGAACGCAAGGAGTCCCTGAGGCAGATGTTCACGGGCACGCAGCTCGTGGCCAAGAGCCGCGTCGAAGACGCCAAGACGCTTGCGAAGGAAGCCAAGGCCGCCAAGGAAAAGGTCGGCGCGATTCCGGGCGTGGGCCTGCCCGAGCTCGACATGCCGTCCTTCAACGTGAAGATCTTCGACGGCATCGACCTGCGCCGCCTCGTGAACGTGCGCATCCCCACGCTGCGCCTGCCCGGCGTGGACCTGAGCTGGATCCCGGACGTGCGCCTCGGCTCGATCCCCGGCTTCAGCCTGCCCACCGTGCGGCTCAACCTGAAGGGCATCCTCAAGTACAAGGACCTCTTTCCCGACATCTCCCTGCGCGCGCTCGCGTGGCAGCTCGCGATCAAGTGGCCGGATCTCAACTTCCCGTCGCTGATGCTCGATCTGAGCCGCATCCTCGCGATCGACTTCGACTTGCTCTTCCCCGACCTGAAGGTGCACTTTCCGGAGTTCTTCCGCATCGACCTGCGCGTGTCGCTGCCGAGCGTGACGCTGCCCGACATCAACTTCCCCTCGGTCCCGAACGTCGACCTGCCCGAGATCGATCTGTCCGGCTTCGACTTCAGCGGGCTGCACGTCCCGGACGTCGACTTTCCGCGCCTGCTGAAAGTCCCGGGCTTCGACAAGGTGCTGAAGCTCCTCATGGAAGTCTTCGACAGCGTCGACCTGCACGTGATCATCGCGGAGCTCGGGGTCGAGTTCTTCACCGACTTCGTGAGTTCGGCGCTGCCGATCGTGCAGCAGGTGAAGTCGGGCGCGCAGGCGGCCCAGAGCTGGGGCAAGGCGGCGCAGGACTGGCACAAGTCGCGCAAGACGAAAAAGCAGCGCGAGTTCCTCGTGCCGGGCAACGCGCGCGATGCGTGCGACGCGGTGGGCCTCTTGCTGCGCAACAGCCGGGACGAGCATGCGGCGCTCGCCGCGATCCAGACGACGCAGCTCGCCGTCTCCACCGCCGGGCTCTTCGCGGACCTGGGCGGCGCGACGGGTCCGGCCGTGTCGGCGGCGGCGGCGGTGGCGAAGCTGCTGCAGAAGGTGATCATCATGGCCGCGCGCTACAAGGAGATGAAGGCGGTCAACAAGATTCTCTCGACCACGCCGGAGCGCGAGCTCTCCTCCAACATCTTTCAGGTGTCGCCGCTTCTGGGCTGCTACTACCTCGCGAACAACACCACGAGCACCGTCTTGAACGTGATGTCGGACAACATCCTGGAAGACGACTGGATGACCGAGTGGGAAGGCAACAAGCGGCGCCACCTCGAGCCTCTCTTGCGCGAGTGCACGCGCTTCATCTCCGAGTCGCGCTACGTGCTCACGCCGCTGCGGCAGACGCAAGGGATGTACGTGAAGCTCGGGTTCACCGAGAAGCTGAAGAAGGGCGCGGAGCTGTACGTGAAGAAAAAGCTCGGGCGTGCGCCGCAGCATGCGACGGTGCCGTCGCACCGGTTCGTGGGGCGGTAGGGCCCGGCCGGCTCACTCGTACACGACCTGCGCCGCGCCGCGGTCGGCCTGCGCCATCCAGCTCGCGAGCGCCGCATCGCTCGGAAAGAACTTCGCCTGCTCGCCGAGCTGCAGCTCCACCGTGGCCGCATCGCGCTGCACATACATGCGCACCGGCAGCCCCCGCACGAGCTCGCCCTGCTCCGACATCTCGCGCTTCGGCGGAAACTCCCGCACCAGCCGCTGCACGTCCGGCGCCACGCCGTTCACCGCGACACGCAGATACTTGCCGAAGCGGCAGCGCGCCGTCGCGAGGTCCCAGATGCTGTTCACGTTCAGCCGGAAGCCGCCCGAGAAGCGATCGGGCTGCAGCTTGCCCTGCACGACGACCAGCTCGTCGTCCTTCAGCCAGTGCTTGTGGGCACCGAACACCGACTCGTCGGCCGCCGCTTCGATCATGTCCGTCTTGTCGTCGAGCTTGAAGAGCGCGAGCCTGCCGCGCTGGCCGTTGATCACGCGCCAGTCGCTCACGATGCCGGCCAGCACGAGCGGCTCGCGCGTGTCCACGAGCTCGTCGATGCGGCGCTTCACGAAGCGCCGCACCTCGAGCGCGACCTCGTCGAAGAGATGGCCCGACAGATAGAAGCCAAGCGCCGTCTTCTCGAAGCCGAGCCGCTCCTTCACGCCCCAGGGCGTCGCCTCCACGAGGTCCGGCTCCTGCGTGCTCGCCGCATGCGAATCCGCCATGTCGAAGAGGCCGCCTTGCAGCGCGTTCGCCTCCATCGTGTTCGCGAAATCGAATGCGCGATCGATCGAGGCCACGAGCGACGCGCGATTGCGATCGAGCGAATCGAACGCGCCCGCCTTGATGAGCGCCTCCACCGTGCGCTTGTTGATGCGCGTGCGGTCCACGCGGCAGCAGAAGTCGTAAAGGGAAGTGAACGCGCCACCTTCCTGCCGCGCGTTCACGATGGCATCGATCGCGAGGTGGCCCGTGCCCTTGATCGCGCCCAGCCCGTAGCGGATCACCTTGTCGCTCACGGGCTCGAAGCGGTAGACGCCGCGGTTCACGTCGGGCGGCTCGAACGCGAGCCCGAAGTTCTTGCAGGCGTCCTCGAACAGCACCTTCAGCTTGTCGGTGTTGTCCAGCTCCACCGTCATGTTCGCGCAGTAGAACTCGGCGGTGTAGTGGACCTTCAGCCAGGCCGTGTGATACGCGAGCAGCGAGTACGCGGCCGCATGCGACTTGTTGAAGCCGTAGCCCGCGAACTTCTCCATCAGGTCGAAGATTTCGTCGGCCTTGCCGGGGTCGATGCCGTTCCTGGCCGCGCCTTCCCGGAAAATCTCACGGTGCCGCGCCATCTCCTCGGGCTTCTTCTTGCCCATGGCGCGGCGCAGCAAGTCCGCGCCGCCGAGCGAATAGCCGCCCAGGATCTGCGCGGCCTGCATCACCTGCTCCTGGTAGACGATGATCCCGTAGGTTTCGCGCAGCACGCCTTCCAGCAGCGGGTGCGGATACGCGACTTCCTCGCGGCCGTTCTTGCGCGCGCAAAAGCTCGGGATGTTCTCCATCGGGCCGGGGCGGAACATCGCGTTCAGCGCGATCAGGTCCTCCAGGCGCGTGGGCTTCGCGTCGCGCAGCATGCCCTGCATCCCGCGCGATTCGAACTGGAACACCGCTTCGGTCTTGCCGTCGGTGAAGAGCCGGTAGGTGTGCGGATCGTCGAGCGCGACGCGCTCGAACGCGAAGTCTTCCTGCCCCTTGTGGCGCGCGCGGATGAAGTCCTTCGCGAGCTCGAGGATGGTGAGCGTCGCAAGCCCCAGGAAGTCGAACTTCACGAGACCGGCCGCCTCCACGTCGTCCTTGTCGTACTGCGACACCGCGGAGTCGCTGCCGGGCTGCTGGTAAAGCGGCGTGAAGTCGGTGAGCTTGCCCGGCGCGATGAGGACGCCGCCCGCGTGCATGCCGACGTTGCGCGTGAGCCCTTCGAGCTTCTGCGCGAGATCGAGAAGGGTGCGGACTTCGTCTTCCTTCTGGTAGCGCTCGGCGAGCTGCGGCTCCTGCGCAAGCGCATCGGCGATGGTGATGTGCGTGCCCGGCTTGTTCGGGATCAGCTTGCTGATGCCGTCGCAGAACGTGTAGCTCATGTCGAGCACGCGTCCCACGTCGCGCACGGCCGCACGCGCGGCCATGGTGCCGAAGGTGGCGATCTGGCTCACCGCGTCGCGCCCGTACTTTTCCTTCACGTATTCGATCACGCGGTCGCGGTTGCCCTGGCAGAAGTCGATGTCGAAGTCGGGCATCGACACGCGCTCGGGGTTCAGGAAGCGCTCGAAGAGCAGGTTGTACGCGAGCGGGTCGAGGTCGGTGATCTTCAGCGCGTAGGCCACGAGCGAGCCCGCGCCCGAGCCGCGCCCGGGTCCCACGGGGCAGCCGTTGTTCTTCGCCCAGTTGATGAAGTCGCCCACGATCAGGAAGTAGCCGGGAAAGCCCATCTTCAGGATGGTCGCGATTTCGAACTCGAGCCGTTCCTCGTAGCGCGGCCGCTCCCGTTCGCGCTGCGCGGGGTCGGCAAAGAGATGCAGCAGGCGGTCCTTCAGCCCTTCGTGCGAGGCGTATCGGAAGTACTCCTCGATCGGCATCGCGTTGGGCGTGGGGAAGTCGGGCAGGCGCGGCTTGCCGAGGTCCAGCACGAGATTGCAGCGCTTGGCGATCTCCACGGTGTTCGCGATGGCCGAGGGGATGTCCGCGAAGAGCGCCTGCACGCTCGCGGCCGGCTTGAACCATTGCTCGCGCGTGAAGCGGCGCACGCGGCGCGAGTTGCCGAGGATCTCGCCTTCGGCGATGCACACGCGCGCCTCGTGCGCTTCGTAGTCGTCCTCGGTCGTGAACTGCACGGGGTGCGTCGCGACCACCGGCAGCTTCAGGCGCGCGGCGAGCTGCACCGTCGCGGCCACGTGGGCTTCGTCCTCGTGGCGGCCGGCGCGCTGCACTTCGAGGTAGCACCGGTGCGGGAACATGCTGGCAAGGCGCAGGGCGACTTCGGCCGCGCGTGCCTCGTCGGCCTGCAGCAGGGCTTCTCCGACCGGGCCCGCCTGCGCGCCCGCGAGCAGGATCAGGCCTTCGCCCAGTTCGTGCAGCCACTCGGCCTTGCAGACGGCCTGTGCTTTCACGACGTTCAGGGTCCAGGCGCGCGCGAGGAGTTCGCACAGGTTGAGGTAGCCCTGGCGGTTCTGCACGAGCAGCAGCACGCGCGAGATGTGCGCGGGGTCCTTGCCGAAGCCCTGCACGGGCACCTCGCAGCCGATCACCGGCTTCACGCCCGCGCCGCGCGCTTCACGATAGAACTTGATGGCACCGAAGAGGTTGCCGAGGTCGGTGATGGCGAGCGCCGGCTGGCCGTCTTTCGCCGCGGCCTTCACGATTTCCTCGATGCGGTTGGTGCCGTCGACGACGGAGAATTCGGTGTGCAGGCGCAGGTGGACGAACATGGTGGGATTTTACGAGCGCGTGATTCGCCTTCGTCATTTCCGCGAAGGGGGGAATCCAAGGCGTTGTGTTGTGGGGCGCCCTGGATTCCCGCCCGCGCGGGAATGACGAGGCTGGGGCGATGACGCCGGCCGCGGAGGCGACAAGACCCGGCAGCCGCACCCGCACCCGCACCCGCGCACCCGCACCCGCACCCGCACCCGCACAGCCGCACCCGCGCCGCCGCGGCGCGCGCCCGCGGCACGCGCCCTCACACCGTCGCGATCCGCTTGTTGCCTTCCATCGCCTGCGCCGCCTCCTCCATTTCGCGCAATACGTCACGAAACGGCACGGCCTTGCCGCGAATCGCGCACACGATGCGCAGATCGAAATCGTTGACCGGCGACAGCGTATCGTCGATCCGCGCGCACTGGCTCAGGATGCGCGTGGCGCACTGCACCAGCTCGTCCTGGCTGCCGCGCGTGTTGGCCAGCGCCGCGAAGCGCGTCTTCGAAAGGCGCCCGATCGCCCAGTCATTGCCGAGCACCTGCTGCAGCGCCGCGGCGAAACGCACCACCGCGCGTTCGGTGAGCACGAAGCCGTGATCGATGCTGCAGTCGTCGAACCTCGGCAGCGAGAACACCACGAGCGCAACCGGCCCGCGCCCCGCGCCCTCCTTCAGCCTCGCCGACTCGTAGGCATGCTGCAGGCCCGGGTACGAAAGCAGCGCCGTGAGCGGATCGCGGTTGGCCGCGATCGCGGCCCGCCCGAGGACGTCGCGCCCGTACCGCTCGCGGATGAAGACCCCGTGCCTCAGGACCTGCGCGCTCGCGAAAAGCGCAAGCGACGCCGCGAGCGACGTCGCGTCGAACCCCGAGCTCAGATCGAACGCGTCGTACTGCAGCGCCATCGCCACACCGAAGAGCACCACGGCAGCCGCGGGCAGCACGAGATAGCGCCCACCCCTCAGCCAGCTCACGAGGCACAGGATCGCACCCGCGAGAAAGCAGAGGGTCTCCCAGTACGCGAGCACGAGCGGCCTGAGCGAGCCGGGCAGCGCGAGGACGTGGACGAAGGCATAGCCGAGGCCGGCCAGGAGGGTCACGATCACCGCCCAGCGCTTGATCGCGAGCGCATCGAGCCGATCCAGCGATTCGGCGATGAGCGTGACAAGGAGCGCTCCCATCACGACCAGCGTGAAGTCCTTGCTTGCGTCGTTGAATTGCGGCCACTGCGGCGTGAACCAGATGGCCGTGTAGCCGGTGTTGCAGGCGACCGTCGCAAGCGACCACGTCGCATACGCAAAGAGCATCCAGCTCGCGCGGCGGCGGTACGTGATGGCCGCGACGAGGCACATGACGGCGCCCATCAGCCCGAGGCCCATCGCGATGCCGGCGAAGTTCGCCTGCAGCAGCCGCGCCTGCACGAAGGCACTCTCGGTGCGCAGCCAGATCGGCACCGCCTCGGGCTGCGCGTTCTCCACGACGACCATCACCTGAAGCGGCGCCTCGGTGAGCGTGAGGGCAAACGCGGGGAACTGCCCGAAAAAGGGCCATCGCGCAAGCGGCACGCGGTCGCCCGCCTCGGCGCTGCGCCAGGGCTTGCCCGCTTCGCGATACCACAGCTGCACGCGGTCGACGGTGGCGTCGGATGCCTCGACCACCCACACGTCGCTCTGGCGCGCCGACTGCAGCACGATGCGGCCCACGACGCGCTCGCCGGGCCGCACCTCCCAGCGATTGGCGCTCCAGTCGGTCGTGATCGCGACGGGCGCGTTCCACAGGGCATCGGGATCGGCCGCTTGCGCAACAGCTTGTGAAATCGGCAGGATGGCGACGGACATCGCCTCGGCCAGCGGCTGCTGCGGCACGGAGGGCGAAAGCTGCATCACGGGCGCGTCGGCCCATGCAGCGAGTGGAAACCACAGCAGCACCCCTATCAGGCAGACCCACGACACGTTGTTATTCGGCGCTTGCGCGCTCCTTGGTCTTGTGCGACCGAATTTAGCGGTTCGAACGCGGGCGGGCAACAGCTCGACCCGATTCAGGTCGGCCCGATTCAGGAGAGCGGCTCGGGGGGCGTGAAGCGGGTGGGCGGCAGCGCGATGAATTCGGTCTCGCCCGCGACGTGGCCCATGCGTTGCGCCTGCCAATCCTCGCTCGCGGCCACGATGCGCTCCTTGCGGCTGGAAACGAAGTTCCACCACATGTGCCGCGGCGCATCGAGCGGTGCGCCGCCGATCACGACGAGGCGCGCACCGGCGGGGGCATGCAGCACCACGGCTTGCCCCGCCGGCAGCACACCCATCACGCGCGGCTCGAGCGCGCCCTCGCCCGCATGCACGCGGCCGTCGACGCTGTAGACGGCCATCTCCGCCGCGAGCGCGGGCAGATGCATCGCGCCGCCCGCGGGCAGCGCGACGTCGAGGTACAGCGTGGGGCCGATCGCCGGCACGGGCGAGCGCACGCCGAAGGCCTCTCCCACCAGGACGCGGACTTGCGCGTCGCCCACCGCCACCACGGGAATAGCGGCCGCGGGCGTGTGCGAGAACGACGGCTCGTCTTCCTCGTGCGCGAGCGGCAGCGCCGTCCACAGCTGCAGCCCGTGATTGACGTACGAGCGCGCGCGCAGGTCGTCGGGGCGGCGTTCCGAATGCACGATGCCGCGGCCCGCGGTCATCCAGTTGATCGCGCCCGGCTCGATGCGCTGCTCGCTCCCGAGCGAATCGCGATGCATCATCGCGCCTTCGAAGAGATACGTGACCGTCGCAAGGCCGATGTGCGGATGCGGCCGCACGTCGTGGTCGGTGCCGGGCTCTTGCGTCACCGGCCCGAAGTGATCGAAGAAGATGAAGGGCCCCACGCTGCGGCGCTGCGCGGCCGGCAGCACGCGGCGAACGACGAAGCCGCCACCCAGGTCCTTCTCGTGCCCTTGCAGGCGCAGCAGCTCGTCCATGCGCATCAGCCTTTCATTCGCGAGGCGACCGCCGCCACGCGTTCGCCCAGCAGGCGCCCGGTCTCGAGATCGCCCGAGGACATCGCCTCGGCGCTCGCGTCCACCGGCGACTGCGACATCGCGCCCGCGTAGCCGCCCACGTAGTTCACGTCGTCGCGCCGCGCCGTGCGCAGGTTGCTCGGCATGAGCCCGAGCCCCACCCAGACCATCCCATGCTGCATCGCCAGCGTGAAGAGCGCGACGATCGTGTTGAACTTGTCGCCCGCCATCGCGCCGCTGTTGGTGAAGCCCGCGGCCACCTTGTCCTTCCATTCGTACGCATAGAACGGCCTGGAGGAAGCATCCGCGAATTTCTTGAACTGCCAGCTCACGCTGCCCATGTAAGTGGGCGAGCCGAAGATGATGGCGTCGGCCGCCTTGAGCAGCTCCCACCCCTCGGGCGGGAGGTTCCCCTCGGCATCGATCGCGAGAAGCCGCGCCTGCGCCCCGTCGGCCACCGCCTGCGCCATGCGCTGGGTGTGGCCGTAGCCGGAGTGGTAGACGACGACGATGTCGGGGATGGCGCGCATCCCCTGATCGTACCGGAGCCTTCCGCGCTCAGCCCCTGCGGCGCTGCCCGTCGACGCTCAGGAAGCCGGGCCCGAACGCGGCGAGCGCAAGAAGGCCGCCCATGATCGCGAGGTTCTTGTCGAAGTTGATCTTCTGCATCGCCGCCTGCGCCTCGGGCGCGGCCCAGTAGTTGTGGAACACGGGCGTGATCACGGCGACGAAGACCGCCAGACCCAGCGCCGCCCAGCGCGCCTTCCATCCGAAGAGCATGAGAAGCCCGAGCCCGAGCTCGCAGAAGATCGCGATCGCCGCGCACACCTCGGGCAGCGGCACGCCCTTGGATGCGATGTAGCCCGCGGTGCCCGCGAAGCCGACGAGCTTGCCCCAGCCGGCGGGGATGAACATGTAGGCGATGAGAAGCCGGCCGGCGAGGGCCAGCCAGTTCTGCGCCGCGGTGAGTTCGCCGGAGGCGAACGGCTCGTCGGCGCCGAAGAAACCGCGCGGACGGGTGAGGGTTGTGCTGGTCGAGTTCATGGTTTGCTCCTGTCGGATTTCGATGAGTTCACTGCGCGGCGAGATCGAACGCCAGGACCTCGGCCTGCTTTCCGTTGGACACGGTCACGCGCGATTCGTTGTCGAGCATGGCGGCGTCGCCGGCCGCGAGATGCTTGCCGTTCACGTCGAGCTCGCCGCGGATGAGATGCACGTACGCCTTGCGCCCGGGCGCGATCCGCAGCTCGGCGGATTCGCCGCCGTCGAAAAGCCCCGCGTAGATACGCGCATCGGCATGGATGAGGACGGAGCCTTCGGCCGCGTCGGGCGACGCCACGAGCCGCAGCGTGCCGCGCTTTTCGGCATCGTCGAACCGTTTCTGTTCGTAGCTGGGTTCGATCCCCGTTACGTTCGGCTCGATCCAGATCTGCAGGAAATGCGTGGTCTCGTCCTTCGCATGGTTGAACTCGCTGTGCATCACGCCCCGGCCCGCGCTCATGCGCTGCACGTCCCCGGGCGGAATGCCCTTCACGTTGCCCATCGTGTCCTTGTGCGCGAGTTCGCCCGCGAGCACGTAGCTCACGATTTCCATGTCGCGGTGGCCGTGCGTGCCGAAGCCGGTGCCCGGCGCGATGCGGTCCTCGTTGATGACGCGCAGGTTCCCCCAGCCCATGTGCTCGGGGTCGTAGTAGCCGGCGAAAGAGAAACTGTGGAAGGACTTGAGCCAGCCGTGGTCGGCGTGGCCGCGGTCCTGGGACTTGCGGATGGCGAGCATGTTGCGCTCCTTTCGATACCGCCGATTTTGGGCCGCGCACGAACGCCGACAGCGGCGCGGCTTTGATGGCATCATTCAATTCGTTTGAACGTGCAAGCCGCGACCATGCAAACTCACCGCGAGGCGCTCACGCCCGACGCGCTCGGGCTGCTGCAGGCCGTGGCGCGCACCGGCAGCTTCGCGGCCGCGGCGCGCGAGCTCGGCCTGGTGCCGAGCGCCGTCACGTACCGCGTGCGCCAGATCGAGGACGCGCTCGACGTGCTGCTTTTCGACCGCAGCTCGCGCCAGGCGAAGCTCACGGCGGCCGGCGGCGAATTGCTGCGTTCGGGCGAACAGCTGCTGCGGGAGATCGATGCGGTCGCGCATCGCGTGAAGCGCGTGGCCACCGGGTGGGAGGCGCAGCTCACGATCGCGGTGGACACGGTCATCTCCTGCTCCACCGTGATGGAGCTCGCGCAGGCCTTCTGCGACCTCGCGCCCACCACGCGATTGCGGCTGCGCGACGAGACGCTCTCGGGCACGCTCGATGCGCTCATCTCGGGCGAGGCCGACCTCGCGCTCGGTGTCGTGGCCGAGCCCGGCAACACGCCGGGCGTGCACAGTCACCTGCTCGGCGAGCTGCCCTTCGTCTACGCGGTGGCGCCGCATCATCCGCTTGCCGCCGCAAAGGAGCCCTTGAAGGACGAAGTGCTGCGGCTTCACCGGCAAGTCGTCGCGGCGGACTCCACTTCGCGCGGCACGCCGATCACGCGTGGCCTGCTCGCGGGGCAGGACGTGTTCACCGTGCCCACGATGCGCGCGAAGCTCGATGCGCAGCTGCGCGGCATGGGCGGCGGCTTCCTGCCGCAGCCGATGGCGCGCCCCTACGTGGAGACGGGCCGGCTCGTCGTGAAGCGCGTCGAACGGCCGACGCGCAACGTGCGCCTGAGTTACGCGTGGCGCGTGGCGACCGGCACGAGCGGACGCGGCCTGCAGTGGTGGCTGAAGCAGCTCGAAAGCCCGGCGACGCGCGAGGCGCTGCTTGCGCGGCACCGGGAGCCTTCATGAGCGCTTCCGGGGGTGGGGGCATCGCGAGCCGCTCTGGCGCGCCTTATCGCGGCCTTGATCGCGGCCTTGATCGCGGCCTTGATCGCGGCCCCAATCGCGCGACTTATCGCGGCCGCTTCGCCCCCTCCCCCACCGGCCCGCTTCACGCCGGCTCCTTCGTCGCGGCCCTCGCCTCCTTCCTCGACGCACGCGCTCACGGCGGCACGTGGATCGTCCGCATCGAAGACGTCGACGTGCCGCGCTCGGTGCCCGGCGCGGCCCGCACGATCCTCGCGCAGCTCGCGGCATGCGGCCTCGTGAGCGACGAAGCCCCCGTGTGGCAGTCCCAGCGCACGGCCTTGTACGAAGCCGCATTGCAGCGCCTCGTTTCAGCGGGAAGCGCCTACCCCTGCGCCTGTTCGCGCAAGGACATCGAACGCGCGCTCGCGGCGCTCGGCCGCACGCGAGGCCGCAACGAAGAGCTCGTCTACCCCGGCACCTGCCGCGGCGGCCTGCAGGGCCGCGAACCGCGCGCCTGGCGATTTCGCGTGCGCGACGGCGTGACCCGCTGGCAAGACCGCCGCCTCGGTGAGCAGCAGCAAGACGTTGCGCGGGAGGTCGGCGACTTCGTGCTGAAGCGCGCCGACGGCTGCTTCGCCTACCAGCTCGCGGTGGTCGTCGACGACGCGGACCAGGGCATCACGCACGTCGTTCGAGGCATGGACCTCGCGGACAACACCGCGCGGCAGATCCAGTTGCAGCAGGCGCTTGGCGTGGCGACGCCCGAGTACCTGCACACCCCGCTCGTGCTCGCGCCCGATGGCGAGAAGCTCTCGAAGCAAAACGGCGCGCAGGCGGCCGACGTCTCCGAGCCGCTGCGGACCTTGCGTGAAGCGGGACGCGTGCTCGGCATCGAAGTGCCCGCGGCAAGCGCGGCCGAATGGCTGGAACGCGCGGCGGGAGCGTGGACAATTCCGGCATGACCGACGAAGACCCGAACGCGCCGCAGAGCGCGCCCCACTCCCGGGCGATCCGCAGCTTCGTGCTGCGCACGGGCCGCACCACGGCCGGACAGGCGCGCGCGCTGCAATCGCTCGGGCCGCGATTCTCGATTGCCTACGCGCCGCAGCCGCTCGACTTCGCGCGGGTCTTCGAGCGCGAAGCGCCCGTCATCCTCGAAATCGGCTTCGGCATGGGCGAGGCCACCGCGCACATCGCCGCGCTCATGCCGCAGAAGAACTTCCTTTGCTGCGAGGTGCATTCGCCGGGCGTGGGCGCGCTGCTCAGGCGCATCGGCGAGCAGGACCTGCGCAACGTCCGCATCGTGCAGCACGACGCCGTCGACGTGCTGGAGCACATGGTGCCGCCCGATTCGCTCGCGGGCGTGCACATCTTCTTTCCCGATCCGTGGCACAAGCTGCGCCACCACAAGCGCCGGCTGATCCAGCCGCCGTTCGCGGCGGTGCTCGCCGCGCGCCTGCAGCGCGGCGGCTACGTGCATTGCTCGACCGATTGGGAAGACTACGCCTCGCAGATGCTGCACGTGCTCGGTGCGCAGCCGCACCTGCACAACACGCAGCCCGGCTATGCGCCGCGGCCGCACTACCGGCCGCTCACCAAGTTCGAGCAGCGGGGCATCCGGCTGGGTCATGGCGTGTGGGACGTGGTGTTCCGCAAGACCTGAGACGCCGGCATCGGCCCATGCGGACCTCGCATGCAGTCCCGAAATTCCCTCATTGTGGGCACCCTTTGGCTGGGTTATCGTCAGTCACGCGAGAAGGAGAGTGTGCGATGACGAGGCGTAGGGTGAACGCAAGACGCAGGCAGGTGCTGGGCGGCATGGCCGCGGCGCTGGCGGCAGGCTGGGGCGGCGCGTTCGCGCAGGGCGGCGGCAAGACGCGCAAGATCGTGGTCGGACAATCGGTGCCGCTCACGGGCGCCGCCGACCAGATCGGGCTCGCGTTCGCGGGCGGCGCGAAGCTGTATTTCGACGCGTTCAATTCGCGCAAGACCAACCCCGGCTGGACCTTCGAGCTGCGCCAGCTCGACGACGGCTACAGCGCGCAGAAGGCCGCGGCCAACGCGAAGAAGCTGCTCGACGAAGGCGCGGACGTCCTCTTCGGCTTCGTCGGCACGGCCAGCAGCGATGCCGGGGCCGAAGTCGCCGTGAAGGAAGGCGCGATCTTCTTCGCGCCCTTCGCCGCCTCCGACGCGCTGCGCAACGCGGCCCACCCCAACGTCTTCCACGTGCGGCCGAGCCTCGCCGACGAGGCGTTCAAGATGGTGCGGCACTGCGCGACGCTCGGCCAGACGCGCATGGCGGTGGTCGCCGAAGACGACGCGATGGGCAAGGCCGGCCTCGCGGCGGTGCAGCAGGCGCTCGCCGAACAGAAGCTTTCGCCGCTCGTGGGCGTCGCCTTCGTGCCCGTCAACAGCGACAAGGTCGACGGCGCGGTGGCCTCGCTGCTGAAGGCCAACCCGCAGGCGGTGATCCAGGTGTCGCTCTTCAACACGACCGCGGCCTTCATCCGCAAGATGCGCAAGACCGGCTACGCGGGCGCGTTCATGAACTTCTCGGTGGTCGGCATCGACCCGCTTTTTTCCGCGCTCGGCAAGGACATCGGCGGCGTCGTCATCTCGCAGGTCGTGCCCTCGCCCAAGCAGTCGGCCATCCCGATCGTGAAGGAATACCTCGCGGCCATCGACACCTCCGACCAGACGCCCTCGTACGAAAGCCTCGAAGGCTTCATCGCGGCCAAGACGCTGTCCGAAGCGGTGCACCGCGCCGGCAAGAACCTCGACAAGGCGAGCCTGCAGCGGGCCATGGCCGCGATGACGGACTACGACGTGGGCGGCTTTCGCATCAACCTGCGCGCGGGCGTGCACGATTCGGTGCGCGCGATCGATCTCGTGACGATCACGCCGGAGGGGAAAGTCGTTCGCTGAGCAAGATCGCTCCACTGTGCGCGATACCGCGCACCGATCAAACTCGCTCCGCCACCCACCCCTGCACCGACTCCAGCGCCGCCGGCAGCTTCGAGGCGTCCGTGCCGCCCGCCATCGCCATGTCGGGCTTGCCGCCGCCCTTGCCGCCCACCTGCTGCGCGACGAAGTTCACAAGCTCGCCCGCCTTCACCCGGCCCATGCGGTCGGCCGTCACGCCCGCGGCGAGCTGCACCTTGCCGCCATCGACCGCCGCGAGCACGATGGCCGCGGTCTTGAGCTTGTCCTTCAGCTTGTCCATCGTGTCGCGCAGCGTCTTCGCATCCGCGCCGTCGAGGCGCGCCGCAAGCACCTTCATGCCTTTCACGTCGACCGCCTGGTTCACGAGCTCGTCGCCCTGGGAAGAAGCGAGCTTGCCCTTCAGGCCCGCGACTTCCTTTTCGAGCGTGCGCACCTGCTCCAGCACCTGCACGATGCGCGACTGCAGCTCGGCGGGCGCCGACTTCAACGTGCCGGAGGCCCGATTCACGGCATCCTCCAGCGACTGCAGATACGCGAGCGCATTCGCGCCCGTGACCGCCTCCACGCGGCGGATGCCCGCCGCCACGCCGCCTTCGCTCACGATCTTGAAGAGACCGATGTCGCCCGTGCGCTGCACGTGCGTGCCGCCGCACAGTTCGCGGCTCGTGCCGATGTCCAGCACGCGCACCGTGTCGCCGTACTTCTCGCCGAAGAGCATCATCGCGCCCGTGGCCTTGGCCGACTCGATGTCCATGATGCGCGCGAGCGTCTCGCGGTTGGCGAAAATCTCCGCGTTCACTCGCCGTTCGATTTCGCGAACCTGCTCGGGCGTGACCGGCTGGTTGTGCGTGAAGTCGAAGCGCGTCTTGTCGGCATCGACGAGCGAGCCTTTCTGCTGCACGTGCGAGCCCAGCACTTCGCGCAGCGCCTTGTGCATGAGGTGCGTCACGGAGTGATTGCGCATCGTCGCGTGGCGCCGGGCCATGTCGACCTTCGCCGTCACCGCGTCGCCCACCTTCAGCACGCCGCCGGTCGCGATGCCGCGATGGCCGAACACGTCGGCCTTGATCTTCTGCGTGTCGGCGACTTCGAACTTCGCCCCCGCCGATTCGATGATCCCCTGGTCGCCGACCTGCCCGCCCGACTCCGCGTAAAAGGGCGTCGTATCGAGCACCACCACGCCCATCTGCCCGGCCTCGAGCTGGTTGACGGGCGTCCCTTCCGCATAGAGCGCGACGACCTTCGCGGCTTCCTCCAGCTTCTCGTAGCCCGTGAAGACGTTGCCCTCGCCCGTGTATTCCAGCGCGCGGTCCATCTTGAACTTGCCCGCCGCGCGCGCCTGCGCCTTCTGGCGGTCCATCGCGGCGTCGAAGCCCGCGACATCGACCGTCACGCCGCGTTCGCGGCACACGTCGTTGGTGAGGTCCAGCGGAAAGCCGTAGGTGTCGTGCAGCTTGAAGGCGACGTCGCCGGGGAGCTCCTTCCTGCCGCCGTCGAGCGCCGCATCGAGAATCTCCATGCCGTTGGCAAGCGTTTCGTAGAAGCGTTCCTCCTCGGCCTTCAGCACCTCCATCACGCGCTGCTCGCCCTGCTTCAGGTTCGGATACGCGTCGCCCATGAGCGCGACGAGCGTCGGCACGAGCTGATGGAAGAACGGCTCCTTCCGTCCGAGCTTGTAGCCGTGGCGGATCGCGCGGCGGATGATGCGCCGCTGCACGTAGCCGCGGCCTTCGTTGGAGGGGATCACGCCATCGGCCACGAGGAAGGACGTCGCGCGGATGTGGTCGGCGATCACCTTCAGCGACGGGCTTTCGAGGTCCGTCGTGCCGGTCGCGCGCGCCGCCGCTTCGATCAGCGTCCTGAAGATGTCGATCTCGTAGTTGCTGTGCACGTGCTGCAGGATGGCCGCGAGCCGCTCCAGCCCCATGCCCGTATCGACGCAGGGCGCGGGCAGGCGCTTCACGGTGCCGTCGGGCTGCATGTCGAACTGCATGAACACGTGGTTCCAGATCTCGATGTAGCGGTCGCCGTCGGCATCCGGGCTGCCGGGCGGGCCGCCCGGAATGTGGGGGCCGTGGTCGTAGAAGATCTCCGAGCACGGGCCGCACGGCCCGGTGTCGGCCATCATCCAGAAATTGTCGGAGGCGTACTTCGCGCCCTTGTTGTCGCCGATGCGCACGACGCGTTCGGGCGAGAGGCCGATGTCCTTCGTCCAGATCTCGTAGGCCTCGTCGTCGTCGATGTAGACCGTGGCCCAGAGCTTGTCCGCCGGCAGGCCGTAGACCTTCGTGAGGAGTTCCCAGCCCCAGGCGATCGATTCCTTCTTGAAGTAGTCGCCGAAGCTCCAGTTGCCCAGCATCTCGAAGAAGGTGTGGTGGCGCGCCGTGTAGCCGACGTTTTCCAGGTCGTTGTGCTTGCCGCCCGCGCGCAGGCACGCCTGCACGGACGCCGCGCGCACGTAGGGGCGCCTGTCGGTGCCGAGGAAGACGTCCTTGAACTGCACCATGCCCGAGTTGGTGAACATGAGCGTGGGATCGTTGGCGGGCACGAGCGGGCTGGAGGCAACGACCGTGTGGCCCTTCTCCCGGAAGAAGTCGAGAAAGGTCTGGCGGATGTCGGCGACGGTGAACTGGGGGCGGGCGGTCATCTCGGGGATTTTCGTCTTGGAGGGTTCGTCACGATGCGGACGGTTGATAGAGGAGCACGCCATGGGCCTGCGCGGCGGCGGCCAGCTCGTCGTCTTTCGTCGCGAGCGGCAGCTGGCGGCGCAGGGCGAGTTCGAGGTATTGGGCGTCGTGCGCCGTGAGCCTGAAATCGAGGGCGCGCGACATCCAGAAGCCGGCATGTTCGTGCAGGCTCGCGGTTTCGATCCTGAGATCGGCCGCGAGGTCGAGCGCGTGCGAGGCGGCATCGAGCGTGATGCGGCCGTACTTCACCGCACGCGAGAGAATGTTCGCGATTTCGCTGTGCCAGAGCCACGGCACGACCGCGACGCCTTCGGAGAGCGAACGCAGCACGGCTTCGCTGTAAGGGTCGCGCTCGTCGCGGAACATCCAGCCGAGCGCAACGGAGCTGTCCAGCACGAACTCGGGGCTGTCGATCACGCGCGGCCCTCGTCGCGCAGCGCCTTCCAGTCCATGCCGAGCGTGCGACCTTCCGAAGCCTTCAGAAGCGCCTTGACCGCGGCCTTCGCGCGTGCCCGGCGTTGGCCGTTCTGCGACGCGAGGTAAGGCACGATCATGGCCACGGGCTTGTTGTGCCGCATGATCACGACTTCTTCGCCCGCCTCGGCGCGAGCGACGATCTCGCTCAGATGCGTCTTGGCTTCGAAGAGTCCGACGGCTTCCATGGGCGGGCCTCGCGAATTGGTTGATTCAACCAGATTCTACGTCAACCCTCGGCTCGTCATCCGCGGGTCTTGACGGGCGCGCTATGCTAGACGGCTGCCTGCATCGGTCGCCCGCGCACCGGTCGCCTCTTCTCTGTATGACTTTGGCATTCGCCGGAGATTCGCATCATGGACATGAAGACTTCCCCCCTTGCCCTTCTCGAGGACCCTTCCCTCTTGAAGACCGACGCCTTGATCGGCGGTGAATGGGTCCGCGGCGACGCCCGCTTCGACGTGCACGACCCGAGCAACGGTGCGAAGCTCGCCGACGTCGCCAACCTGGGCGAAATCGAAGCCGAACGCGCGGTCGAAGCCGCCAACCGCGCGTGGCCCGCATGGCGCGGCAAGACCGCGAAGGAGCGCAGCATCGTCCTGCGCAAGTGGTTCGACCTGCTCATGGCTCACCAGAACGACCTCGGCCGCATCCTCACCGCCGAACAGGGCAAGCCCTATGCCGAAGGCAAGGGCGAGATCGCCTACGGCGCGAGCTTCGTCGAGTGGTTCGCCGAGGAAGCCAAGCGCGTGAACGGCGAAACGCTGCCCCAGTTCGACAACAACCGGCGGCTCACGGTGATCCGCCAGCCGATCGGCGTGTGCGCCGCGATCACGCCGTGGAACTTCCCGCTCGCGATGATCACGCGCAAGGTCGCGCCCGCGCTGGCGGCCGGCTGCCCCGTCGTGATCAAGCCCGCCGAGCTCACGCCGCTCACGGCGCTCGCCGCGGCCGAGCTCGCGGTGCGCGCGGGCATCCCGGCCGGCGTGCTGAACGTCGTCACGGCCGATTCGGCGAACAGCATCGCGGTGGGCAAGGTGTTCTGCGCGAGCGACATCGTGCGGCACATCAGCTTCACCGGTTCCACCGAAGTCGGCCGCATCCTCATGGCGCAGAGCGCGCCGACCGTGAAGAAGCTGTCGCTCGAACTCGGCGGCAACGCGCCTTTCATCGTGTTCGACGATGCCGACATCGATTCGGCCGTCGACGGCGCGATCGCGAGCAAGTACCGCAACGCCGGGCAGACCTGCGTCTGCGCGAACCGCATCTACGTGCAGGAAGGCGTGTTCGATGCCTTCGTCGAGAAATTCGCCGCGAAGGTGAAAGGCCTGAAGGTCGGCAACGGTTTCGAGGAAGGCGTGCTGCAGGGCCCGCTCATCGAGGACGCGGCCGTGCAGAAGGTGGAGCGCCACGTGCAGGACGCCGTGAGCAAGGGCGCGAAGGTGGTGGTGGGCGGCAAAAAGCTGCAGGGCCAGTTCTTCGAGCCGACAGTCGTGGCGGGTGCCACGCGCGACATGCTGTGCGCGCGGGAGGAGACGTTCGGCCCGCTCGCGCCGGTGTTCCGCTTCAAGACCGAGCAGGAGGCGGTGGACGCCGCGAACGACACCGAGTTCGGGCTCGCGAGCTACTTCTACAGCCGCGACATCGGCCGCATCACGCGCGTGAGCGAAGCGCTGGAATACGGCATGGTCGGCATCAACGTCGGCATCATCGCGACGGAGCACGTGCCCTTCGGCGGCGTGAAGCAGTCGGGGCTCGGGCGCGAAGGCTCGCACTTCGGGATGGATGAGTATCTGGAGCTGAAGTACCTCTGCGT
Source organism: Ramlibacter sp. (assembly GCF_035548915.1). Taxonomy (GTDB): domain Bacteria; phylum Pseudomonadota; class Gammaproteobacteria; order Burkholderiales; family Burkholderiaceae_C; genus Ramlibacter. The sequence continues at coordinate 52,119 of NZ_DASZSE010000053.1, forward strand.
GGGCGACGTGCAGAAGTGACGGCGTGACGCCGTCGTTCTCCTACAGGCTTCTTCCGACCGCACCGACGCGCCTGCCAACCCCAGCGGTTGACGATTGGCGAGTGCCACTCAACGTTGGGAGAGCAAGCATGCCCGTCCAGATCACCGAATGGAGCGACGCGCTCATGACGTCGCTCGCCTCGGCGATGATCCTTTTCTTCTCGGCCATCCCGAAGATCATCGGCTTTCTCGTCATCGTCCTCATCGGCTGGTTCGTGGCCTCCGTGCTCGAGCGGGCGATCACGGCCGTGCTGCGCCGCATCCGCTTCAACGACTTCGCGGCGCGCGCGGGTCTCACCGACTTCGTCGCGAAGATGGGCATGGCCACCGATGCCGCGGGCCTGATCGGCCTCGTCGTGAAATGGTTCGTCCGCCTCGTCGCGCTCGCCGTCGCGTTCGACGCGCTCGGCCTGCCCGCCGTCTCCGAAGTGCTGCAGCAGCTCCTTTTGTGGCTGCCGAACGTGGTGGTCGCGCTCGTGGTGCTCGTGATCGGCGGGCTCGCCGCGAAGGGCTTCGGCAACGTCGTGCGCGGCATGGCCGCGGAGGCCGATCTCAGCAACGCGCAGTTCCTCGCCAAGCTCGCATCGGTCGTCGTGTGGGCGTTCGCGATCGTGGTCGCGATCCACCAGATCGGCGTCGCGACCGAGCTCGTGAACGCGCTTTTCATCGCCATCGTCGGCTCGATCGCGCTTGGCCTCGCACTCGCGTTCGGCCTGGGCGGGCGCGAGATGGCCGCGGAGATGCTGCGCAAGTGGTACGACAAGGCACAGGAGAAGCAGGCGCAATTGCAGCAGGCGCGCGACGCCGCGGTGACCGAGGACACGATCGTGCAGCATGCGGGCAGTTGGCCCACGGGCGGCTATCCGGGTACGGGTGCGGGTGCGGGTGCGGGTGCGGGTGCGGGGCCCGGCGGCGTCCCCGCGCACAGAAGGCACGCAGCCGAAGGCGGCTGAAGCCCCGGCGGCCCGCGCGTGCGGATGGGCTACGATCCCCATCCGCATGACGCCCGCCCACCCGCGCCGCAGCCTGCCGGCGCTCACCTCGCTTCGCTTCATCGCGGCATCGGGCGTCTTGCTGTTCCACCTCGCGGTGGGCCACGACCTCGCCGCGCTGCCGCTGCCGCTGCGCGGCTGGCTGCAGGCCGGCTACCTGGGCGTGACCTTCTTCTTCGTGCTCTCGGGCTTCGTCCTCTACTACGTGTACTGCCCCGAACGCGAGGATGCCGCGCCCCAAACGCGGCTGCGCGACTTCGCGCTCGCGCGCGCGGCGCGGCTCGCTCCCGCTTACTACCTCGCGCTGGCGATCGCCTTGCCTTTCGTCTGGACGCAGGTGAACGCGGGCGCGGTCTCATCCCACGCGGCCGCCTCCGCGCTCGTGCTCACGCCGGCGCTGCTGCAGGCCTGGTATCCCCCCGCGTCGATGGTGTGGAACGCGCCGGCGTGGTCGCTTTCGGTCGAAGCGTTCTTCTATGCCGCGATGCTGCCGCTCGCGGCCTGGTCGGCCCGGCACTCGCGCCGCGCGATGTTCGCCCTCGCGGCGGCGCTGCTGGCCGCCTCCGTCGCGATCGTTCACGTGCTGCCGCACGCGTTCGACATGACGAGCGCCGACGGGCAGAAGTTCATCGGCTACTTCCCGCCCTTTCACCTGGCCTCGTTCGTGACCGGCATGGCCACGGCGCGGTGGTTCATCTTCGGCCCGCGGCAGGCCGCATCGACCCACACGGCCCTGTTCTTCGCGAGCGCGGCCGCCGTGCTCGCTCTGCTGGGCTGGCGCGATGCGATTGCATGGTGGCACTGGCTCTACTGGGCGCTCGTGCCGCTCTTCGCGCTCGTCGTGTACGGCGCGGCAAGCCTCGAAGGCCCGGCGGCTCGGGTGCTGGAGCATCCCTGGCTCGTTCTCCTCGGCGATGCGAGCTATGCGCTCTACATCCTGCACGTACCCTTGCTCATGTGGGCTTTCGGGGGCATGCCCATCGCACCTGCGACCGGCGTGGCGGCGGCGGCCGCGATCGTCGGATTGTCCGTGCTCACGTATCGATTCCTGGAGACACCGCTGCGGCGGCGCATCGCACGTCTGTGAGATGCCGGATCGGCCGCGCGCGCGTCCGGGCGCGACTCTTCATCGCTGCGCGCCAGCACGACGACCCGGCCCGTTGCCCGAAGCGCCAAGCGCCTCCGAAAGCCTTGTGGGCAAGCCGCTCGAACGCACCACCTTCTGCGCGATCGCCGTGCGCAGCGCGTCCTCGGTCGCGCGTACCGTGACCCGCTCGCGCGCGCGCGTGACCGCGGTGTAGAGCAGCTCCCGCGTGAGCGCCGCGCTTCGATACGTGGGCAGCATCACCAGCACCTCTTCGAATTCCGAGCCTTGCGATTTGTGCACCGTCATCGCGAAGGCCGTCTCGTGCCGGGGCATGCGCGCGGGCGCGACGGCGCGCCAGCCGCTCGCGCCGTCGGGGAACCAGACTGCCGCCTGGCCGGCCTCGTCGGGCAATGCGATGCCGACGTCGCCGTTGAAGAGCTTCAACGCGTAGTCGTTCACCGTGACGATCACGGGACGCCCCGTGTACCAGCCCGAACCTTCGGTCGCGGCAAACGCCCCCGGCGCCTCGGCAAGCGCGTCGCGTGCCTGTGTCTCCAGCGACGCGTTCACGGCCGTGACTCCCTCGCCCCCCTCGCGCACGGCGCACAGCACGCGATAGCGCGCGAAAGCCGCGTGCACCGCGGCGACGTCGCGGCAATCGCGAAGCACCGCCGCGAAGTAGCCCGCGTAGCCGTCGGCGAGCGAGCCGGATGAAGACTCTTCCCAGAGCACCCTCTGTGACTTGCCCTCCCCGCGCAGCCATCCCACAGCCGCATCGGCATGGCCCGCGTTGATCTCGGCGGCGAGCCGGCCGATGCCCGAGTCGGCCGCGAAGCGATAGTTGCGCTGCAGCCAGACCACGGCGTTGCCGAGCGCCCTTTCCTGCTCGGGCTCGGGCGTGACGATGCTGCCCGCACGCAGCTTGCAAAGCTTTTCGAGCTGCGCGCGGCATGCGGCGTCCAGCATGGGATCGGCGCAGAGCTCGGCGAACACCGCGCCCGACTCCACCGCGGACAGCTGATCCTTGTCGCCCAGCAGCACGACGCGCGCGCGCGGCGGCACCGCTTCGAGCAGGCGCGTGACCAGCGCGAGATCGAGCATCGACGCCTCGTCCACCACGAGCACGTCGATCGGAAGCGGATCGTTCGCGTCATGCCCGAAGCCGTGGCGCGGGTGGAAGCGCAGCAGGCGATGAATCGTGAAGGCCTCTTCGGGCAGGCGCTGGCGCAGCGCGGCCGGCAGATGATCCGAGCGCAGGCGAATCGCTTCCGTCATGCGCGCCGCGGCCTTGCCCGTGGGTGCGGCGAGCGCGATGCGGCTGTGCGGATCCTGCGCGAGCAGACACGCGAGCAGGTTCACGACCGTCGTCGTCTTGCCCGTCCCCGGCCCGCCGCTGATCACGACGAGCCCGTTGCGTAGCGCAAGCGCCGCGGCGATCTTCTGCCAATCGGTTTCGCTGGTCGCAGAGGACGCCGCGAACAGCGTGCCCAGCAGCTCGCGCGCGGCCGAACCGGGCTCGCGAGCCGGCATTCGCGCAGCGGCGGCGAGGCGCCGTGCCAGCCGACGCTCGTAGTCGAAGTAGCGGTGCAGGTACACGCGCCCGTCGTCGTCCACGACGATGGGAAAGGCGCGCGGCGCCTGCGACGTGCCTGCGACGCCGCTTGCGAGCAGGCATTCGCGCAGCGCCTGCGACGGCGCGAGCTGCGCATCGGCCGCGACGAGCTCTTCCAGCGTGATGCACACGTGCCCGCGGCTCGTCGCGAGGCTCAGCTCGCGCGCGACCGCACGCGCGACGTCTTCATGCGCCTTCGCCCAGCGCGCCACCTGCGCGGCGAAGCCGTCGGCGAGGTCGCGGGCCGGATCGCGTTCGGGCATCGCGCTCATGCGCGGGTCTCCCGCGGCCGCCCGAGCATCGTGTCGAGCTCCTCGACCAGCGCGCGCGGCGGCCTCGTATGGAACACGCCGGCGGCCGATCCATCTTCGGCCACCCACGACGGCCGCACCCCGCGCACGAACAGGTAATACACGCCGCCGAAGTGGCTGTCGTAGTCGTAGCGAGCGAGCCTGCGCGCGAGCCAGCGATGCACCGCGACGGTGTACAGCAGGTACTGCAGGTGATAGCCGCCTTCGTCCATCGCCTGCCGCACCCGCAGCGGCGAGTAGTCCGCCGCGTCGGCGCCGAGCCAGTTGGACTTCCAGTCGACGATGTGAAAGCGCCCGCCCTGCTCGAACACGAGGTCGATGAAGCCGCGCAGATAGCCTTGCAGCGCCTGAGTGCCGCTGCCCGCCGCGATGCCATGGCGGCGCAGCGCCGCGGTGATTCGCCGCATGTCCAGTGCCGGTGTCGCCAGGCTGAATTCGAATTCCGCCCGGCGCTTGTCCGCATGCACCTCGCGCAGCACGAGCCCGCCCGGAAGCCTCGCCGCGAGCACGTCGGCGAGCATGCGCCGCACCATCGGCGCGAGCTCGCCGGACTGCGCGCGCGGCGCCGGTGGACGTGTGCGAAGCGTCCTCGCGATCGCATCCGGCCAGGATGAATCGTCGCCGAAGTCGGCCGACTCGAAGACCGCGTGCAGGCATTCGCCCGCGCGCGCGCCGCGCGGAAAGCGAAGGATGTCGTCCGCCGCGATGCGCGCATCGTTCGCGATCCGCGCGCCCGCGCGTTTGCGCTCGGCGTCGTCGCTCGCGCGCGCGTCGCGATCCGCCGCGGCCGCTTCCGTTTCGCGCTCGACACCGTGCGCGAGCATGCTGTAGCTGCCGATGCGCCAGCCACGGGGGATCGACTTCGGCGCGGGCAACGCGGACAACGCCTCGGCCTTCGAGCGCGGCAACGCGACGCGTCTTCCTCGCCCCGCCGGCAGCGGGTCAAGAGCGACAGCTCCGGCAGCGCGCGTCGCGAGGCGCTGCCATGCATCGAACACTTCCTCGATCGACACCCGGTTCTGCGCCCACTCGGCCGGGGTCGACTGCTCGCCGGCCACCAGCCAGTTCAGCGGGTTGCGCGTGCATTCGACAATCGTGGTGGAAGAAGCCCCGACTTTGCGCGCGTAGCCGCCGACCACGAGGTAGCAGCGATGCACGGCACGCGTGAGCGCGACGTAGATGAGGCGCAGCCGTTCGGCGTCGGCCTCGAGCCGGATGTGCCCCTTCACGCTCGCGTCGTCGCGCGTGTTGCGGTAGTCGATGACCGGCACACCGCCGTCGTCGTGATACTCGCTTCCAGGCAGCTGCGGGCCGCCGCCGCCAGCGGCGCCGTTCCACAGGAACGGACAGAGCACCACGGGATATTCGAGCCCCTTGGACTTGTGGATGGTCACGATCTGCACCAGCGTGCGGTCCGACTCCAGGCGCACCTGCGTCGCCTCCCCCGCCGATGCATCGCGCCGCTCGCGCCGCAGCCACCGCAGCAGTGCATCGGCGCCGGGATGCGCCTCGGCCGCTTCGTTCAGCAGCTCCGACAGGTGCCGCAGGTTCGTGAGGCGACGCTCGCCGTCCGTGCGGCACAGCATGCGGCCCGCGATGCCTTCGCGGGCGATCAGCTCCCGCAGCATGAGCGCGACGCCGCGATCGCGCCACGAGTCGCGGTAGTCCTCGAACCGCGCGATGCACGCGAGCAGCGCCGGCTCGTCGAGCGCGAGCGCATCGAGCCGGTTCGCATCGAACCCGAGCAGCTCCGTCGCGAGCGCGGCGCGCAAGGCGGATTCGCTCGCCGGGTCCGCGATCGCAAGCAGCACCGCCTCGAGCTCCTGAGCGTCGGGCGAAGCGAAGACGCTCGTCTGGCGCAGCTCGACGCTGCCGATGTCGAGCTTTTGCAGCTCCTCGCGCATGAGGCTGCCTTCCTTGTGGCTGCGCACGAGCACGGCAACGTCGCCCGCCGCGAGCGCGCGGCCATCGAGCGTGATGTCGCCCGCCTGCGCCGCCGCGAGCAATCGCGCGATCTCCGCGGCGCAGGCTTGCGCCGCCGACTGCTCCACGTAGGCCTTCAGAGGCGGCAGGCCATCGTCCGCCAGAGGAATGTTCCAGAGCTGCAGCGGCGCGCGCGAGGCGCTTCTGTCGACGAAGGTGCCGCGCTTCTTCCCGCCTTCCTTCACGGCTCGGTACGCGAGCCCGTCGAGCATGAAGGCACGCGGATTCGCACCGAACAGCGCGTTGAGGCCGTCGAGCAACTGCGCGGTCGAGCGCTGGTTCGCATCGAGCGTGTACCGCGAGGCCGCCGTCTCGCGTGCGCGCAGATAGGTGTGCAAGTCCGCGTTGCGAAAACCGTAGATCGCCTGCTTCGGATCCCCGACGAGAAAGAGCGGCAAGCCCGTCGCATTCGCATACACCCGATGAAAGATCGCGAACTGCAGCGGGTCCGTGTCCTGGAACTCGTCCACGAGCGCCGCGGGAAAACGGCGGCGCAGCGTCGCGGCGAGCGCTTCGCCGCCTTCATGCGCGAGGCGGTCGTACACGTTGAACAGCATGTCGTCGAACGCGACGACGCGCTGGCCTCGCTTGCGCTCGCGAAGCATCGAGGGGCCCTCCTGCACGACGCGCTTCAGCAGATGCCAGCGCGCGCGTTCCAGCTCGCCTTCCTGCGTGCTCCACGCATCCACCAGTTCCTGCGCGACGTGGAAGAACTCGTGATCGTCGCAAGGCGCGTGGTTCTTCTTCGGCTGCAGCTTCGACCTGGCGAAGAGGTCGAGCTTCTCGGCCTGCGGCGGGCATGGCGGCAGGCTGTCGAGCAGGAAGACACTGTCCCACGCCTCGGTCGCGGCCTGCACGGATTCCGGCTTGTAGCGCGTGCCGTTCAGGCGCGGCAGGGCCTGCGTCACGCACCCGACGATGCGATCGCGATCGGCAAGCCACAGGGCCCGGGCGCGCTCGAATCGCTCTTCCAGACTCGCAGGCGGTGCGATGACCGCGGCCTCGTCGGCCTCGGGCCACAGCACCTTCGCGAGCGGCTTGCCCGCATGGCGCTTCAGCAGGTCCGCCCATCGCTGCGGCGACTCGCGCTTGCGCAGCAGCCAGGCCGCGAGCGCCGGATGCAGGTCCGCGCCCGACACGTGCAGCCGCCAGAAATCGTTGGCCACTTCATGGCGCAAGTCGCTGTCGTCCTCCACCAGTTCCTGCGCGAGCGGCAGGCCCGCGGCGAAAGGCGCGTCGTCCAGCGCGCGCTTGCAAAATCCGTGGATCGTGAAGATCGCCGCCTCGTCGAAGCCGCGCAAGGCGCGCGTGAGGCGAAGGCGCATCGCCTCTTCGCCGATGCCTCGCTCGTGCATCGTCGCAAGCAGCCGCGCGACGAATTCGTCCTGCGTGGCGCGGCCTTCGACGGCGGCAAGCACTTCGGCGATGCGCGCGCGGATGCGATCGCGCAGTTCCGCCGTCGCCGCGTTCGTGAAGGTGACGACGAGGATCTGCTGCACCGCGAGGTTCTTCTCGAGCAGCAGCCGAAGATAGAGCCCGCAGATGTTCCACGTCTTGCCCGTGCCCGCCGAGGCTTCGATGAGGCGCACGCCCTCCAGCGGACACGCGAAGAGTTCGAACGGCGTGCTCATGCCACTTCCGCCACGTAGGCGACGCGCCGGCCGCCGAGCGCCGTGAACACGTCGGTCGCCATCGACGCGAACCACGGATCGTCCGGCGGCTCGGGCCGGCCGCGAAACGCGAGCGCGTAGCCCGGCCGCGTGCGTTCGCCGAACCGGCCCATGCGGCCGCCCCAGGTTTGCAATGCGCGGTAGTCGCCTTCTTGCAGCAGGGCCCACGACGTCTTCGCGGCGAAAGGCACGGGTCCGCTCAGGCCCATGCGGTAGTACGTGATGAGCAGCGTGAGCTTTTCGCGGGCTTCCTTCGGCGCGATGGGATCGAAGACGCGCTTGCCGTCGCGGCAAAACCAGATCAATGCGGGCCGCACCCCTTCGGGTGGATTCGCGCAGAGCAGCAGATGATCGATGCCGGCCGCGATCACGTCGAAGGCGCTTTCTTCGCCGTAGTAGAAGCGGATCGCGCCCTGCGCCCGCAAATCGGCGAAGCCCGTGTGCACCACCCATCGCTCGCCTTCCACGTCGAGCGCGACACGCGCTTCGTGGGGCGGCAGGACTTCGCCCGCCGATGCCGCAAGCACGCGTTGCGCGAAGCCCTGCAGCTGCGCCAGCTCGCTGTCGCGCTCGGCATCGCCGAGCGAGCCCGGCGGCAGCTCGACTCCCGCTTCGGCGAGCGCGCGCACGGCGTCCGCGGATTCGCCGCGCAGCAGCGCGGGCAGAAGGCGCTGCGCCATCGCACCCGCGGCAAAACGCGTCGGCACGAACGGCTCGTCGTCCTCGAGCTCGGCTTCTTCGCCGGGGACGTCGAGCTTCAGCCGGCGACGCAGCACGTAGCGGCTCGGATTGCGGAAGAAATCCACCAGGCTGCGCGCCGCGACTTCGCGCCACTCGTCGCCCGGCGCGGGCAACGGGCTCGCGAAGAACGCGACGGCCGGCTCGCGGTCGGCCTCGTCGTCTTCGTCATCCGCAAGCGCGGCGCGATTGGCGCGCAGCTGCACGCCGTGCGTGACGCTTTCCCGAAGCGCGGCGGCCAGCTCCGCGTCGAAGCTGCGCACGCGCTCGTCCGCGCCTTCGTCGAAGGCGACGGGCGAGAACGGCTGCAGCGGATGCTCCACGACGAGCGCGTCGCGCGCGGCCTTCATCGACTCGGGCGAGGCTTCCGCGGCGATCGCGGGCATGATCGCGGGCACGATCGCGGGCACGATCGCGTCGAGCAGTTCCGCGATCAGCACCGACGGCGGCAGCACGGAGTTGTCGCGGATGCTGCGGCCGGTATAGCTCAGGTAGAACTGCGACCGCGCGGCGAGCAGCAGATCGAGAAAGAGCGTCCGCTGGTCCTGGCCGCGCTGGCGGTCGCCCGTGCGGGGCGCATCGGCCATCAGGTCGAACTCGATCGGCCGGTCCGCATTGGGAAACGCCGTGTCGCCGAAGCCCACCGCGCAGACGATCCTGAACGGCAGATTGCGCAGGCTGCTCGCAGACGCGAAGGTGACGCGGCCGGTGGGCACGCCGCCGCGCGCGGGATCGTCGAGCACGCGGTCGAGCGCCGCGCGCAGCACGGACGCATCGACGTCGCCCGTGAAACCGCCGCGCACGAAGCCTTGCGCGAGCGCGTCGATCGCGCGGTGAAGCTCCAGGTGATCCTCGATCGCTTCGCGCGCCGGTGCGATGAATTCGTCGGCCAGCTCGTGCAGGTAAGCGGCCCATTCGGCGCCCGGCCTCGCGCGCCACAGCTGCGCGCGCAGCGCCCGCAGCCCGTCGATGTAGCGGCGAAACGCGCCGAGCGCCATCGCACCCGACCCTTCGGGCGCGCCGCGGGGGAGCCGACCGTCGAACGGCTGCGACACCTCGTCGGGCAACGCGTAGCCCAGGTAGAGGCGCTCCAGTCCATCGGCCAGCGTGTGCGCCGAACCCACCGGCAGGCCGAGTCGCGCGAGGTGCTCGACGTCGAGCCCCCAGTTCATGCCCGCGGCGAGCATCCAGTCGCGCACCTGCCCAAGCGAATCGTCGTCGAGATCGAATCGCCGCGCGACGCTCGGCTGCTGCAGCAGCGCGAACACCTCCGTGGCCGGGCAGCGCGACGCCGCGAGCCGCATCAATTGCGAGAAGGCGCGCACCGAGGGATTCACGCGGCTGCCGGCGCGGCCCGTGATCGCATAGGGAATCCGGCGCGCGGCCGGCGCCGTGCCGAATACGGCGTCCACGAGCGGCGCGGCGCGGTCGAGATCGGGTGTGACGACGAGCACGTCCGAAGGCTGGAGCGCGCGGTCGGCCGCGAACCGCGCGAGCAGGTGATCGTGCAGCACCTCCAGCTCGCGCGTGAGCGAATGGCACACGTGCACTTCGATGCTGCGGTCGGCCTCCGGCTTGTCGACGCTGTGAGCGGGCAGTTCTTCCAGCGCGAGGATCGCGTTCTGCACGCGCGCGAGCAGCGTCGCCTCGCCGACCTCGACGAAGAGTTCCGTCGTGCCGACGCCTTCCTCGTCGCATGCGCCACGCAGGAGCGCGAGCGATGCCTGCGCCTGCCCGCCCCACGAGGCGAGCAGGCGGTTGCCCTCATCGCGCGCCTGTGCGCGGCCCGCGGCGTCGAGCTCGGCGAGCGCCTTCGGGCTCACCACGTCGAACCAGTATTCGCGACAGGGGTTGATGGCATATACGTGCACGTCGATGCAGCGGCCGAGTGCCTGCAGCCCCTGCAGGTGCAGCGGCGCCATCGCAGGCGGCGCGAACACGTGCACGGCATCGGGCACGCCGGCGCTGCGCGCGAGGGCGGTGCCACCCGCTTCGAGCCGCCGCGCCATGAGCTGCAAAGGATGTTCCGCGACGAGATTCAGGTCGCGCGCGATGCGCTGCCAGAGCGCGCCTTGCCACGCTTCGTCGGCGGTGAAGTCGCCGTCGTGGCCCGCGCGAGGCGGCACGCGTTCTCCGCGCTGCCACCGCACGAGCCAGTCGGGGCGGTAGGTGACGTATTGCTCGAAAAGCCGCGCGGTGCGTGCCGCCAGTTCGTAGCGCATGACTTCGTCGCCGCGCGCGGCCGCGAGGTAGCTCGCGAGGCGCGTGTGCGAAGCGACGAATGCACTGTCGCCGAACGCGGCGTAGATGCGCCACGTGAGCGAGTCGCTGTCGAAGGGCGATTCGGGCTCGACGCCGGAGACGAGCCGTGAGACCTGCGTCCAGAGCCATTGCGCGAGGAAGGAGAAGCGCACGTTGGCGCAGACCGATTCGCGCTCGGCGATGGCGAGCGAAAGCGCGCGGCGCATCGCGCTGCCCGCGACCACGATCTCGTCCGCGGCGAAGACGTCTTCGCGCGGAGTCGCAAGCTGTGCCGTGAGAAGTGCTGCGAGGGGTTCGAAGCGGTTGGAGAAGTGGGCGTGGAACATCGTCGGTGCTACGGGAAATCGTAGCAGCTGTGGATGCGAAGTTCGACCGAACGCCTCGATTCCCTCCGCGCCCTCGCCCTCTAACGCTCCTCCAGCTCCCGCAGTTCCCCATCCACCCGCCGCAGCCGGTGCGCGATCACGCTCGCGAGTCGCTCGAAAAGCGTGGCCGCCAGCCGAGGCTCCTCGCGCGCGAGCGCGTCGAAGCGTTCGCGCGACAGGCCGTAGAGGCTCGTCTCGCTCGTGGCCACCGCATCGGCCGATCGCGACATGCGATCCAGGAAAGCAAGCTCACCGAAGAGTTCGCCACGCCCGAAGCTGCCGAGGTGATGGTGCTTGCCGCCTTCGAGCGGCAGGCGAATGTGGATCATGCCGCTGCGCACGAAGAAGAGTTCGTCACCCGCGTCACCGCCCTTGAAGAGTACCTCGCCGGGTTTCAGCGCGACGTCGCGGATCGCCCGCGCGAGCAATTGCACGGCCGCGGGCGGCAGCCCCTGCAGCTGGGGGAGCTGTGCGAGCGAGAGCGCGTTGCGCTCGTCGCGCTCCGTCCAGCCCGCGGCGCGCAGGATGCGATTTTCCATCGACTCCAGCGCCGAATCGCGCGTCTCGAAAATCTCCACGCCGCCTTCGTGCGTGAGGCCCACGCGGTCGAGATAGCGCTGAATGTCCTGGCGCGAGGCGCGGCCGGAGGGCATGCCGCACAGGAGCAGCGCGCCTTCGCGCTCCAGCAGGCGGTGGCGCACGCGTTCGAAGAGATGCGCCGCGGTGTAGTCCATGAGTGCCACGCGCCGCAGGTCCAGCAGGATGAAGCGGCGCTTGGCGAGTTCGGGCTCGAGTTCGTTCAGGAGCTGGTCGGTGGTGCCGAAGAAGAGGTTGTCCTTCAGTTCGACGACGAGGCCGTCGCTGCCGTGGCGATCGAGCAGGCTGCTTTCGGCTTCGGAGCGCCGGCGCGAGCAGCGCATCGCCGTGAGATCGCGTTTGCGCAGGATGACGGAGGCCGTCGCCTGGTCGCGGATGAAGAGCAGGATGGCGAGCCCGATGCCCGCGACCGCCGCCTGGATCAGGCCGAACACCTGCGCCACGACGATGACGGTGGCGATGATCGCGAAGTCGAGCCGCGTTTCGGCGTTGAGCGCGAGGCGCATCGCGCCGAAGTCGAACATGCGAAACGCGACCACGAGCAGGATGCCCGCGAGTGCCGCGAGCGGCACCCATGCGATCGCACCGGCGAGCACGAGGAGCACGAGGAGCGCGAAGACGCCTTCGGCCACGCTCGCCCAGATCGTGCGTGCACCGCTCGTCACGTTCACGAGTGTCGGGCCCATCGTGCCCGCGCCGGGCATGCCGCCGAGCGCGAACGACACGAAGTTGGCCGTGCCCTGCGCGAAGAGCTCGCGGTTGGAGTTGTGGCGGCGGCTCAGCAGCGCATCGAGCACCACGCCGGTCTTCAGCGTGTCGATGGAAAGCAGCACCGAGAGCGTGGCCGCGCTCGCGAGGACGAGGAGCACGTCGTCGAGGTCGATCGCGCCGAGGCCGGCGAGCCGCGAGGCCGCCGCGTCGAGCAGCGAGCCGGACGTTTCGATCGGGCCCACGACGAGTGGATTCTTCGCCGTGTGCAGCAGCGACGGATCGAAGACGCCGAGCACGAAGTACGTGAGCGCGCCCACGGCGAGCGCGACGATTGGGGCCGGAACGCGTTCGATTTTCTTCTGCGCGAGCGCCATCGCGAAGATCGTCGCCGCGCCGACGACAACGGCCTGCCACGACCAGAGCGCGGGCAGCGTTGCCGCGTCGGTGAGTTTCGCGCCGCCGGGTGCGCCCAGCAGCATCGGCAGTTGCGTGGTGGCGATGATGAGTGCCACGCCCGAGAGGTAGCCGGTGACGACCTGGTAGGGGATGTATTTGATGAGGCGGCCCACGCGCAGCGCGCCGTAGGCGATCTGCAGTGCGGCGGCGATGAGGGCGGTGAGCGCGAGCAGCGTGACGATGCGCTCGGGCGACGTGCTGCCTTCCTGGGCGAAGTGCCCGGCGAGCCCGCCGAGCACGGCGGCGGCGGGCGCGCAGGGTGCGGTGATGAAGCCGGGATTGCGTCCGACGAGGGGCGCGACGATGCCGAGCGAGAAGGCCCCGACGATGCCCGCGAGCGCGCCGGCGCCGGCGAGCGCGGGATCGGCGGCGGACCAGACGGCGACGCCGAAGGCGAGCGCGGAGGGGACGGCGACGAGGGAGGCGGCGAGGCCGGCGGCGAGGTCGGTGAGGAGGCCTGGAGATTTCGTGGGCGCGGGAGCGGGCGTGGTCGTGGGTGACGTCGCGTCGAGCGTGGCGGGTGCGGCGGATGCGGGGGCGGCGTCCATCGAAATCATTCTAGGAATGCGATGGCGAGGCTTGTTGATCCAGGACAGATGGGGGGCGGCTGCCGCTACAATTCCCGTTCCGAGCGGGCGTAGTTCAATGGCAGAACTGTAGCTTCCCAAGCTACTAACGTGGGTTCGATTCCCATCGCCCGCTCCATGTCTCGGTTGCCAAACGCGGCCCCATCGGCCATATTCGCTATTCGCGAATTGCGAATATGGCTGTCGAATGGAACTCAAACCTCAAGACCTGCTGGTGCTCCTGAAGGTGGCGGCACACCCGCCGCGCCGCTGGACCTACGCCGCTTTGGGCGAAGCGTTGGCGATGAGCGCCTCGGAGGTACACGGCAGCGTGAAGCGGGCCGTGGCATCCGGCCTGGCAGTGGCGCTGTCTCGGGGTGAGTGGTCGCCCATACGCCCCAGCCTTCTTGAATTCGTCCTGCACGGCGTGCGCTACATCTGGCCCGCCACGCCAGGGCCGGTCAAGCGAGGCGTGCCTACGTCGTTCGGAACCGACCCCCTGGCCAAACGCCTGACGACAGTTCCGGGGGAAGCGCCTGTGTGGGCGCACCCCGCCGGCCGCGCGAAAGGTCCCACGCTGTCGCCGCTCTATCGGACGGCGCCGCACGCGGCACTGGCCGACCCCGCCCTGCATCGCCTGCTCGCTCTGCTGGATGCCTTGCGCACCGGCCGCGCGCGAGAGCGCGCGATGGCAGCCAAGCTGATGGAGACGGAGTTGATGAAATTCCACTCGGAAGATGTCGATGCGAGCTGATGACCCGAACCTGCCCAATCTGCGTCGAGTCGCTCTGGCGCTGGGTGAATTGCGCGAGCAAGTCGTGTTTGTCGGAGGGGCCGTGGCCGGCTTGCTGGTGACAGACCCGCTTGCCGAAGGCGTTCGCGCCCGCGTGACGTGGACGCGGTTGTGAACACGAACCGATCGATGTTCCATCTTGTCTCAGCGCGAAAAGGCAACGCGGTTGAACGACGGGGGCCTAACTGCGCCTGGTGGCGGCGTCTGGCAGCAGGGCCAACTCAGCCGGATCGAGGCGCGTCTACGCGATCGTCCAGTGCCCGCGGAAGCAGATTAGCTTGGCGTCCAGCCAAGCTGTTGCTCAAAGGCCTCCCTGAACGGCGAACGTATCTGGCGGGGAGCACGCCTAACGTACTCCTCGGCATCCGCTCGTACAGCATCCGGTCGCTGTCGGAGATATTCCACCGCTTCTGCGGCCGAAGCCGGCGGTGCGCCCCGCACGCCGCCAAACATCGGCGGTAACGCTGTCCAAACCACGCCGTCAAGTGCTCGGCCTTCAGCCCATTGCTGCACTTCGGCATACCCCGCGCGATGTTGCGCGTCGAGTGAAGGCCATCGTCCGATGCCAGCGCCCTTGCATCGCTCGCGTGCCATGAGCAACGCTTCGGCCCTTGGCAGGTCAGCTGCATCGAGCAACACCCACAGCGATCGGGATTGGGGCACCCCTGGGGTTATGACGAGCGTCAAACGTCCGACTCCCTTATCAGAAGTACGAGCGAACTCCAGCGGCAGCCATGGCCCGTCTTCTCGCCACGGTCCGATGAGGGGCAAGTCGCCGGGCCTCCAAACGAGAGAACCCCACCCCAGGCACGCAATTGCCATGGTCAGCTCAACCTAGCATCCACCCGAACGTGGCTGCGGGCTTTGGCGGCTGCACCGTCGAGGGTGGCAAACACCATCGGTACCGTGCGGGCGATCTTTCGAGCACCCGCCACCCTCTTCGCCTCCTGCACGGCCGGCAATGTACTGCGCCGGGTTGGCCAAGATCTTGTTCACCACACGCGCAGCTTCGCGACGTTCCGTCTGGGACAGGCTGCGGTTCAGGAAGCGATTCCGTGTCCCGAAGACGCGAGTAGCCAGCAGTCGCGACACGCTTTGAAGGAGCGGGCCATGCTCTTCCATCACAAGATAGTCACCGGGCGAGAACTCGATGAGATCGCCACGCGCCCTCGGCCATGGGTGCACTCGCCGCTTCGGCCAACGCCCAACCCAATTGATCTTTCTGTCCAGGCGGTGCGATCGCGGCTCGCCACTGGTGCCACCTACGCCAATGACGAAGTCGTAACGGTAGTTCCGTACGCGACCCATGCAGTCTTCATTCCCGAAGCGGCCAAAACCATCCGGATCGCCAGGGTGGGTCCGCTTGTAGATGAGTGCGGACGGCGCGTCTGAATTCAACATGTCGAACTCCTTGCGGATAGGATGCGAATAGCCGACTAAAAAGCTCGGCAATACAGCTCCACTTGCAATATCGAAGAGCTGTATCTACATTGTAGACGAGCTGTACGGAATTAGCCGCACAGCTCTCTTGTGAAAGTCGATGAGCTGTATCAACCTAACTGAGCGTTGTCGCTCAACAGGCCCTCAGCTCGAAGGAGAAAATTCATGTTCGTCCATGTCCCCGCCATGCGCGGAAAGCTCGGCAGCCGCACGTACTACTCGTGCCTGATGCCGATGAGTGCTGTTCCCAACCTGTTCAAATTCACAGACTGGGCTGGCTTCAGTCCCGAAGATCGCGAGCAGCGCGTGCTCAACGAGAAGCGCGTCCCCGACCTTCGTGACTACATCCTCGAAAACGAAGATGACTTCATCTTCTCGTCGATCACGGCCTCTTTCAAGTCCGAGCCTGTGTTCGTGCCGGTCAACACGCCGGCCGCCGAGAACGGTGACAGCAGCATCGGCATTCTCAAACTTCGCCTCGGCGACGAGTTGATCATCAACGACGGCCAGCACCGGTGCGCGGGCATCGCCCAAGCGTTGCGCGACAACCCGAGCCTCGGTGAACAGACGATCTCCGTGCTCCTGTTCCCCTGGGAGAGCAAGGAGCGGGTCCAGCAGATGTTCTCCGACCTCAACCGGTTCGTGCAGAAGACATCCAAGTCGCTCGACATCCTGTATGACAAGCGGGACAAGGTTTCGGCCGCCACGCTCGCAGCTATCGACAAGGTTCCGGTCTTCAAGGAGCTGACGGACAAGGACAGCGTCGCCTTGAAATCGAAGTCCCCGAAGCTCTTCACCCTGGCTGCGCTGTACGACGCCTGTACCGAGTTGCTGAAGGGTCGCGAGGAGGAAGACATCGCCGACAACGCTGCGTTCCTCATCGACTACTGGTCCGCGGTGTCGGACCACATGCCGGACTGGAACAAGGTGCTCACCCGGCACAAGGAAGCCCAGGAACTGCGCGCCGAGAAGATCGTCTCGCACTCGACGGTGCTTCGCGCGCTGGGCGGCCTTGGTCTCGACCTCATCAACGACCCGAACTGGAAGGTTCGGCTCGCCGCGCTCGAATCGATCAACTGGTCAAAGAAGAACCCCGACTGGGAGAACGTGTGCATCGTCGCGAACTCGGTTGTGTCGAACCGGCAAGCTCGCTCGGCGACAAAGACCTACATCAAGGGGAAGCTCGGGATGCCTCTCACCGACGCCGAACAGCGCACGCTGGACCGCACACCTGCCGGGTCGGCCCAGATCACTCTGGATGACCTGTGAGACGACCATGGCGATCTACAAGAACGGAAATCTGCTGCACCACTCGCAGGACCAGGCATTCGACGCAGTCCATTCGCCTGGCACCGCAGCCCCCTTCGCTGGCATCTACAGGTGCGCGACCTGTGGTCATGAAGTGGGCATCGCCCATGGACACACGTTGCCGCCGCAGGGCCACCACCAGCACGCACCCGGGATAGGCCCGATCCGCTGGCAATTGCTCGTCTTCGCGCAGCACAACCCCTGAAACCAGAAGCGCCTCGCCCAGGGCGAGGCGTGCTTCATGGAGAACATCATGAGCGATCAAGTGGATGGGACACCCGACCTATCTGAAGTGGTGTCCCGCGCAATGTCAGCAGCTCGCGCGGCCGAAGAGGCATCGCAGAAAGCCAACAGCGAGGCGGGCTTCGCGTTCAACGCGAAGGGCGCCGCCGAAGAGCACGCGCGGGCCATTTCGGAGATCAAGGGCCGCGCCGAATCCGATGCGGCGTGGTTTACGACCACACGTCAAGGCATCGAGCAAACGCAAGCTACTGTGGTGGCGATCCGCGCCGATCTTGAGGCTGCGCAGCGTACTTCGACCGAGGCGTTGGCCGAGATCGAGAAGCTGCGCACCAGCACCAAGGCTGCGGCTAGCGAGGTGGCCGAGCGGCTTGAAGAAGCAAGAACTCAACGAGACCAAGCCGCAGATGCCTCCAAGGCTGCGGCGCAGCACACCGCGTCCGCGGCGGAGCACAAGAACACCAGCGAAGCTGCTGCCAAGCGAGTCACCGAATTGCTGGCGCAGGTCACCGAAGCTGCCGAGAAAGTCGCCGAGCAAGCCGAGCAAGTGTCCGAGAACGCCACGGGGGTCGATGCAGCGGCGAAAACGGCCAAGACGTTGGTCGAGTCGATGGGGATCGCCGACAAGAAGGCGGCCGACATTCTGAACATCATTCAGGCGCACGAAGCCGACCTGGCACGACTCAAGACCGAGTGCGACACCTTGCACGCGCGCATCGAGGGCTTGCTGCCCAACGCGACGAGCGCCGGGCTGGCAACCGCGTTCCGCGATCAGAAAGCGCGGTTCAGGCGCCCGCAGCTGATGTGGCTAGTCACGTTCGTCGCCACCATCGTGTTGTTGCTCGTGTCGGCCTACGTCGGTCTGCCGTCGGCGAACGACCCCTGGGACACGATCGGCCGTCACTTCGTGAACCGCTTGCCACTCATCGCACCCCTGATCTGGCTGGCGATCTATGCCGGTCGCCATTACGGTCTCGCGCTGCGGCTCCAAGAGGAATACGCATACAAGGAGGCCGTCTCCGCCGCGTTCGAAGGCTACAAGCGCGAGATGGGCAGCGTGGGCGGGACTGGCTCTGCGGGTGCAAACCCTCTGGTCACGCTCTGTGAAAACGTGCTCCGAACACTCGGGCAGCGCCCTGGTCGAATCTACGAAGGCAAGCACGAAGACATCACGGTGCTCACGCCGGTAGCGCATGCCGTACGCGAAGGCGTCGAAGCAGCATCCGGGGGAGTGAAGAAGCTCGCCGCCCCGGCGGTCGAATGAGAGGACACAGGGATGCGCTTTGTGCCCGAAGTTCACGATCGAGAATTTCCACGGCTCGTGAACGGATTTGCGCAGTTGGTCGGCGCGGATCGCCTGAAGCGCCGATTCGACTGGATCCATCGCGAACTCGCAGCCAACCCGTTCATGGACGGTTGGCTGCGGGAGCGCTGCTCGCTCGAAATTGCTTTGAACGACATCTTGGCGAGCGACAGGGTTTCGCTCTTGACCCCGCTGAAAGTCACTACCGAAGCGGAATACGAGCTGGTCGCCTTTCTCGCGGGCGTAATGAAGATGTACCCGCTGCTGTCGGCCGCAGGCCAACGGCGTCTTCAAGGTCGACTGATTGACGGCATCCAATCCGAGCAAGGTCTTCTGGCCGTTCAGCACGAGGTAACCACCGTCTCCCACCTCATGACTCGAGGCTTCGATGTCGAGTGCCATGATCTCGAGCACGGAGGCGGATTCGACTTCCTTACTCGTCGCGACGAAGTCGAATTGGAAGTCGAGTGCAAGATGGCGTCGGGGGACATCGGCCGCAAGATTCACAAGCGGAAGAGCCTCGTATTGTTCAAGGAGCTACAGGGCGCAATTGCGCCGGCTTACGCATCGGCATCTATGGGCCTCGTGGTACGGGTGACTCTTCCCGATCGCCTGAGCGGCAACCACGAGGACCATCGCAAAATCGCCGGCGCGGTGACTACGGCGCTGCTCTCCGGAGGCGAGGCGTCGTCGGATGCTTGTAGCGTGCGGACCTACGACTTTCCGATAGCGGGCAGCCCCTTCGACATCGCCCCTGAGGCGGAGCTTTCAAAGCCTGCCGTTAGTGAATTCATCCACCGAGTGACCGGCCAGGGAAACACGAACAGCATGACTGTCTGCTCACCTGGGAAGCGCGCGGTCGTTCTTGTTCTCGATAGCATGAAGCAGGACAAGGTACTCGAGGCAGTGCGTGCGGTGATGCGTGACTCCGCGATCAAACAGTTCACGAAATCCCGCCCCGGGGTGCTCGCAGTGCAGTTGCATGACTTGTCGGAAGCCCAGTTCCGCGAGCTTGCCGGCGCTGACTCTGGAGATCGACAAAGTGCGACCGGCGTGCAGGTGATGACTTCCGACCTGTTGAACAGCCCCAGTCGCGCGCACATTCATTCTGTCGTTTACCGCGCCCATGGTGAGCTGGTGGACAACGGGGCGGTGAAGACTTCATCGGCGATGGCCTACTACATCGTCAATGAAAATCACCGCGTCGCACGAGACCCGAAGTACGCAGTTTTCAACGACCCGAATCGACCCCGCATAAGCCCGATCTTGCTGACATCCGGCTAGACGAGTGATGGCGGGGTTGACGGCTGTGACGCTTCCCTGTGACATTTCGAGGGTACAGCGGCCAATCGGCCGCTGGTTCCACAGTGAAGCGGCGGGCGCCAAAAGGTGTGTGACACCTCCCATCGCCCGCTCCATGTCTCGGTTGCCAAACGCGGCCCCATCGGCCATATTCGCTATTCGCGAATTGCGAATATGGCCGTCGAATGGAACTCAAACCTCAAGAGCTGCTGGTGCTCCTGAAGGTGGATTGTTGGGGCGGTCGCTTGGGGTAGACGAACGATCAGCCCTCTTCGCGACGGGACTGCCTATAATTCCCGTCCAAGTGGATTGGGGGTTCCTGGTCGGCGTCATGGCCTCGGTGGGTTCACCGGGGCCATTCGCTTTTCGGGTAGCTCCTGTACATCGAACCCGTTTCCCACGTTCGCGCTTGGAGACGGAGTTGACCTTGTAGTGCTCGCAGAACTGCGTGTAGCGCCACGTGCGGCCACCGGGATTGGCGCCCACGTACTCCTGCCACAGCAGCATCAGCGTCATGCCCTTGCGGTCAAGCTCGCGGTGCATGCGCGCCCATCGGGTTCGACGAAGGGCTGCGCGCCTGACGCTCGCGGCAGCAGCGCGGCGGTCAGTTGCCGCTCGGTCCAGTCCTTCACGGCTTCCCATTCGAGACCAGCCGCACTGGCCAGCCCGACGTACTTGGCAACGGCGCCCTTGGATATCTTCAGGGCAGTGGCGATCTGCTCGTGCGACATCCGAGCGTGCCAGTTGAGGCGAATCACGTCCTTGATCATGCGTAGAGACATTCGTGGTTGAGGCATCCATTCTTTCATTGGCAAAGCCGACGAGCGTACGGATGCCCGGGGTTGAGGTCTTCTACGCAGCACCTGGCTGCCGGGGCGACACCCCTTTCAGGCGTCGCCGACTCGGCGGTCACGTTGGCCGAAATGGCCGGTCACGATGCCGAAACGGCCGGTCACGATGCGCCCAAACGAGGCTGCCGGTCACGTTGCCGGAATCCTCGGTGACGATGCCGAAATCGCCGGTCACGTTGGGCCGAAATACGCAACATCCAGCGACGATCTTCATCTTCAGGTCGGCACAGGCGGACGCCGCAGTACCAACCGCAGGCGATGACGTGCATCGACGCACCGGGCAGCAGCCGGAAGTGCTTGTGCGACATCGCAGCAAAGTCGCGGCCCCAAGCTTGCGCGTACTGAATAGCCCCATAGCACTTCTCGCTGATGTAAGGCCGATAGAGAATAGAGAGGGTGTCTCCCAGGTCGCAAAGCACATGCATTGACGCGAATAGGTCTTCGGCAACCACGCTCTTACGGACCTTCGCGACTACCTGGCAAGCCGCGCTGACCGATCCTGCCCTGCACCGCCTGCTCGCGATTGGCCGCATAAAATGCAAAATCGGAAAATACACGGCCAATGGACTTCCTCCCCCTGCCCGACAGCGCTGCCCGACAGCTGATCGATTCGGCGACCGTGTTCGACGAGTATCGGCGCGTCCGCGGTCAGGCGCGCACCTATTCCGGCGGCATGTACTGGAAGCGCCAGGGCGAGTATGAATACCTCGTGAAGACGCACGCGGACGGCCGGCAACGCCGCGTTGGCGCGCGTTCGACCGAAACCGAGGCCACACATTCGGAGTTCACTCGCAGGAAACTCGAGGTGGAGGCACGCCTGCGGTCACTTCGCAGCGCGCTCGCAGAATCGGAGCGCCTGAACAAGGCCCTGAAGGTGGGCCGCGTGCCTGCGGCTGTGCTCGGCGTGCTGCAGGCCATCGAGGATGCCGGGCTGGGCGAACACTTCGTCGTGGTGGGGACGCACGCACTCTATGCGTTCGAAACAGCCGCCGGAGTGCGCATCGTGCAGGGCGCACTGGCCACCCAGGACGTGGATCTGTTGTGGGATGCGCGAAAGCGGGTGCGGTTCATCACCGACCTGGGCAAGCTCGATGTGTCCATGCTGCAAGTTCTGCAGCGCGCGGATCGGACCTTCCGACGCAAGGAGGGGCAGAACGAGACCGCGATCAATGCGCGCGGATTCGAAGTCGACTTCCTGCGCCGTCAGCCCGAGGCGGACAATCCGCACCCCTTCCGCTTTTCCGACGACGAAGACGACCTGTGGCCGGTCCAGGCGGTGCGCGCATTCGTCTTGACCACCGCGCGGCGCTTCGACCACGTCGTGGTTTCAGCGACGGGGCGCATGGCCCTCATGCGCACGATCGCTCCGGCTGCATTCGTGGAGTTCAAGCGGTGGATGGCAGCCGAAGCGCCCAAGCGAGAAGCGATGAAGCGCAGGCGGGACCTGAGGCAAGCGGACATCGTGCAGAACCTGATCGACCAAGGTTTACTGCCGGCGAACTGAGCGGCTGACTTTCCGCGCACACTCTGCGTCGCAAGAGCGTGGTCACCCGATGAAATAAGCGGCAAGTCGATCGCTCAGTCATGGTGTCCCAGGTACCATGCAACGCAGGCACTCGCCAATTCACTCCGCCCGCTGCTGCTTCACCGCGAGACTCCTCAACACATTCCTCAACGCCGCCACATTGCTGAAGTTCCACTGCCGCGCCTGCGCGATCAGCCCGACCGGCGGCATCTTGAACGCCGACGAAAACGCAACCACCCGCACGCCCCCCAGCTGCTCCAGATCGCGCCCGATGTCCAGCGGCAGCACGGCCACCATGTCCACATTGGCCGCCACCAGCGCGTGAACCGCCTTCGTCGACGCCGTCTCCACCGCAGGCGTGGGCGGTGCCATCTTCGCGTTGCCGTACACGGCGACGATCGCCTGCCACGTCGGGCTGTCCAGCGGCGGCACCACCCACCGCATCCGCGGATGATTCGACAGCTTCGCCCGCTGCTCGCGGATGCCGCTCTTCGCATGGACCAGCAGGCACGCGCTCTGCGTGAAGAGCATCTCCTGCCGCAAGCCTGAAGGCGCGGGCCGCGCGGCGCAGCGGCCGATCACGGCATGCAGGTGCTGCATCCGCAAGCCTTCGAGCAGCGGCGCGGTGGCGCCTTCGATCACGCTCACCGTCATCGCGTGCTCGCCCACCAGCGTCGACACGAGCCGCTCCAGAAGATGCGTCGAGACATACGGAATCACGCCGAGCTGCAGCCGCCCGCCGCGCCCTGCACGATGCGCGCGAATCTCCGACGACAGCGATGCGACGTCCGCCACCAGCGCCCGCCCGCGTTCGACGACGAGTTCGCCGACCGGCGTGGGCGTCATGCCCGCCACGCGGTCGCGCGTGAAGAGGTGGCCGGCAAAGAGCTGCTCCAGATCGCGCAACCAACGGCTCGCGGCCGGCTGCGTGAGCCCGAATTCGCCCGCCGCCGCGGACAAGGACCTCGCGTCGGCGATCTTCTGCACGAAGAGCAGGTCCTTCATGCGCAGATCCTTCACCAGGGCTCGCGCGAAGCTGGCATCGTCCATCGCACCTGTATACCACTTCCGGCATGACCGGATGCATCGGGTTGCCGCTACGCTCATGCCATCGAACCCACCCCACGGAGCAGGCATGGATCGTTCTGGTCATTTCCGCACGAGAGCCGCCTTCACGAGGCGGATGGCGCTCGCCTGTATCGCGGCCCCTTTGCTGACGGGCTTCGCCCACGCGCAATCGGCCCGGCCGCTGCGCATCATCGTGCCCTACGCACCGGGCGGCACGGGCGACGTGATCGCACGGCTCGTCGCGCAGGAGATCACGCAAGGCAACGGCCAGTCGGTCGTGGTGGAGAACCGGCCGGGCGGCGCGGGCGTGATCGGCGCATCGGCGGCCGCCAAGGCGGATGCCGATGGCTCGACGCTGCTGCTCGGCTACACGTCCGAACTCGTCATCTCGCCGCACCTCATCAAGGGCGGCGTGTCGTACGCGACGGACCGCGACTTCAAGCCCGTCGCCTTCGCGGGTGCGACGCCGCTGCTCCTCATCGCAGGCAACAACGTGCCGGGCGCGAATCTGTCCGAGTTCATCGCGGCGGCGAAGTCGAAGCCCGGCACGTACTCGTACGCCACCGCGGGCAACGGCAGCCCCGCGCACATCGCGGGCGCGCTGCTCGCCAAGCTCACCGGCACGCAGTTGCTCAACGTGCCATACAAGGGCGGCGCGCAGGCGGTGACGGATGTCGTCGCGGGCAACGCCAGCATCTATTTCTCCGGCATGCCGCCGGCCGTGCCGCTCGTGAAGAGCGGCAAGGTCAAGGCCTTTGGCGTGGCCGCGAAGACGCCCTCGCCCGCGCTTCCCTCCGTGCCCGCGCTCGCCACCGCCTACCCGGAACTCGATCTGAGCGGATGGTTCGGCTTTCTCGCGCCCGCGGCCACGCCGCAGCCCGTCGTGGATGCGCTGCACGCGAAGCTCGTCGCCGTCCTGCAGTCGCCCACGGTGAAGGCGCGTTTGCTCGACAACGGCGTGGAGACGCGCCCCATGAGCGCGGCGGATTTCGGCGCGTTCCTGAAGGCCGAGCAGGCGAAGTATTCGCGCCTGATCGAATCGCTCGACATCCATGGCGACTGAGCCGCGCATGAGGATCCGG
Source organism: Ramlibacter sp. (assembly GCF_035548915.1). Classification (GTDB taxonomy): domain Bacteria; phylum Pseudomonadota; class Gammaproteobacteria; order Burkholderiales; family Burkholderiaceae_C; genus Ramlibacter. The sequence continues at coordinate 76,420 of NZ_DASZSE010000053.1, forward strand.
CTTCTCGGCACCGGCACTCCCACGCCCTCGCTGCGCCGCATGTGTTCCGGCTACGTCGTGCAATGCGCGGGCAACTGCATCGTGTTCGACCACGGCTTCGGCGCGCATCACCGGCTGATGGAGCTGGGCATCCAGGCGAAGGACGTGTCGCACCTCTTCATCAGCCACCATCACTACGATCACATGGGCGACTACCCGCGCCTGCTCCTCACCCGCTGGGACCAGGGCGCGGGCCGGGTGCCGGAGCTCGAGGTGTTCGGCCCGCCGCCGCTCGCGCAGATCACCGAACGGCTGATCGCCGATGACGGCGTGTTCGGGCCGGACCTCATCTCCCGCACGCGCAACCAGTGCAGCATCGACGTGTATCGCGCCCGCGGCGGCGCCGGTGAACGCGCGCGGCCCGCGCCTCTGCTCAGCGAACTGCGCTCGGGCGACGTGGTCGAGCGCAAGGGCTGGCGCGTGCGCGTGGCGGAGGTGAATCACTTCGCGCCGCACCTCACGTCGTACGGCTACCGGCTCGATTGCGAGGAGGGCTCCTTCGTGTACTCCGGCGACACGGGCCCGAGCCGCCAGCTCGCCGAGCTCGCGCAGGACTGCGACGTGCTCGTCCACATGTGCCACTACCTCACGGGCACTTCGCCCAGCAAGACGTTCAGCGCATTCACGATGGGCCACCTGGAGCTCGCGCGGTTCGCGCAGGAAGCGCACGTGCGCAGTCTCGTCATCACGCACGTCACCGAACAATTCGACCGCCCCGGCATGCGCGAGCGGGTGATCCGCGAGGTGGGAGAGATCTACAAGGGCAGCATCTACTTCGGAGAAGACCTGATGGAGATTCCGGTGTCGGGGCCGGTGGCGGCGCGGCTCGACTGATCTCCGGGGAACCACGTTCCCGCAGACTCAACGCTTTGCCTTGCCCGATGCCACGGCGTGCTCCTGACGCTTCTTCGCCGGACGACCGCCCTTTCTCCCGTTCTCAGCCGAAGCGCGCTTCTTGGCGTCACTCGTTGTCTTGCCTCCCGTCGCGGCGAACGTGTGGACCATCAATGCCTTGACCGACGGAGACCGGGTGGCAAAGTCTCTGAACAGGCCTTCGACGCTGATGAACGCATCGACCCCGTCCACGATGATCGCTGTGTGCGATGGGCTCAGCCTCGCAGTCTTGAGGTCGGCAAGGCGCGCCCCCTTGAGTTCATCGATCCAATCGATCGGGAACCCGAAGGAGACGGGCCCGCCGACATTCGTCTGGAAGAAGAATTCCAGCATACGGCGAGCGCCCTGATGCACGAACTGAACCGACTCGGGAGTCCAGGGTTTCGGACGCGACTCATTCGCCGCCTTTCCGATGGCATCGTAGGCATCTTTGCCAAGGACAGTACGCGCGCGTTGTTTTTGCATGGGGCTTCTCCTACGGGCAAATACCGGTGTATCTCTTCGCGTGTCCCGCAACCGTGAACTCGAGCGACCCGCTGCTCACGACGTAACTGGCCGTTTGCACCAGGAGCGCGCCAGCCGTTCTCGCGGTCGCGTCTCGGACGCAGCCATGCTCATCAATCGTCACGTACTGATTTCCAAGACAGCAATGAAGGCCAACGCCCTCCCAAAATTGCTTGCGGCATTCGTCCAAATTGTCGGTCACTGCGTCCATGCACTTCTGAACCACCCTCTGTTTAGGCAAGCGGCCGGCCTCGAGTGTGACCTTTACGATCTCAGCGCCAGCGAACGAAAAAAAGATCTTGAGCTCCCAGCCATTGCCTTCGTGAAACGCGTGCACGTGGGGTCCGCAATGCTCGTTGCGTGTCATCACGCGAATCTCGACGCCATCGAAGCTCGCGATTCTGGTCTTCTTCCCTCCCCTTGGCATACCCCGGATGATAACCTATCAAGTTAGGTTAATTGAGCAGCTCGACCGCTCGTCACATCGCCCGCATCACCAGCGCCAGCCCGCTCGTCACCAGCATCGCATTCACCACGCGCCTGAGCATCCCCACCGGCACGTGGCGTGCCACGCGATTGCCGATCACGACGCCGGCCACCGCAACCGCCAGCATCACCGCCCAGCGCTGCCACGCCGCCGGATCGGTGAGCCCACCGTCGAACGCGATGACGGCCAGCGCCGTCGCCGCGCAGACCGTCATCGTCGCGGGCGTCGTCGCGCGCACGGACCGGATGTCCGTCACCCGCCGCGTGAGCCACGCCAGCACCACGGGGCCTGCGGTGGCGAACATCACTTCGATCAGCCCCGCGGCCACGCCTGCCGGGCCGCGCCACCGCGCCGGCGCCTGCTGCTGCACCGCATGCGCCGCCAGCAGCGCACGCGCACCGACAATCGCGATGTAGATGCCCAGCACGAGCACGGGCCATCGCGGATCGACGCTTCCGCGCAGCCACAGGCCGAACGCGCTGCCCACCGCCATGCCGGGCAGCAGCATCGCGAATTCGCCTTTGTCAACATCGCGGAAGTTGAGGCCGCCGAGCATCGCCGATGCGGGCAGGTCCAGCATCAGCGCAAGCATCACGACCTGAGGCAGCGGCCAGCGCCACGACAGCAGCGGCACCACCACGAGCGACGAGCCGAAGCCCGTCACACCGAGGACGAAGTAGCCCAGGAAGACGACCGCGAACGCGTAGCCGATGTCGTGCATTTCTCGTCCTGCAGCACCATGTCGGCCGCCTTCTCGCCGATCATGATCGATGCCGCGTTCGTGTTGGACGCCGGCAGGCTCGGCATCACGGAAGAATCCACCACGCGCAGGCCCGCGAGCCCTTGCACGCGCAGCCGCTCGTCCACGACGGCCATCGCATCGTGCCCCATCCGGCACGTGCCGACGGGATGGAACGACGTCGCGCCCGACTGGCGGATGTAGTCGAGCAGGCCTTCTTCGTCGTCCACGTCGATGCCGGGCCGCGTTTCCTTCTTCAGGAAGTCCGCGAGCATGGGCGACCGCGACACTCGCCGCGCAAGTCGCAGCGCAGCCACGACTGTCTGCCGGTCGGTTTCGTCGTCGAGGTATCGCGGATCCACGGTCGGCAGCGCATGCGGGTCCGCGCTTGCGGCATGCACATGTCCCCGCGACTGCGGCCTGAGCTGGAAGAAGCCGATGGAAAAACCCGGGTACGCATCGAGCGCGCTCTTGCCCTTGCCGCTCGCGGAGAGTTCCACCCGGTCGCCCGCGCTCAGGTGATGCAGCTGAATCTTCACGCTCGGCCGCCACTCGTCATCATGCACGCGCGCGAGCGCGTGCACGGTGCAGGCAGGCGTCGCCATCAGTCCCGTTCGTGCGAACACGTAGCGCGCACCGAGCAGGCATTTGCGCCATGGGCTCGCCACCGTTTCGTTCAGCGTGATCGCCCGCTTGCACTCGAACGTGAGACGCGATTGCAGATGGTCGACCAGGTTCTCGCCCACGCCGGGCAGATGGCGCGTCACATCGATGCCCAGCCGGTGCAGTCGGGAAGCGTCCCCCACGCCGGAGAGTTCGAGGATCTGCGGCGACTTCACCGGGCCGGCACACAGCAGCACTTCGGCATTCGCGAACGCGCGATGCTTCACTCCGCCTTGCAGGTACTCGACGCCGCTCGCGCGGCTGCCTTCGAACAGCACGCGCAGCACTGTCGCACCGGTTTCGAACTGCAGGCCTTCGCCGCGGAAGGCGTGCAGATAACCCGTGGCCGTGCTGACGCGCCGTCCGTTGTCGGTGGACAGCTGCAGGTAGCTCACGCCCTCGTACATCGGGCCGTTGTAGTCGGGGGTGGCGGGGATGCCGCTGTCGATGCAAGCCGCGAGGAACGCATCGGACAGCGCGTCGGGATTGCGCGCGAGGCTCGTCACGCGAATCGGGCCGTCGCGACCGCGCAGCGCGGCGGAGCCGATGGTCGTGCTTTCCAGCCGCCTGAAGTACGGCAGTACGTCGTCCCAGCCCCAGCCCGGCAAGCCCGAGTCGCGCCACGCGTCGTATTCCGCGGGGTCGCCGCGCACGAAGACCATGCCGTTGACGGAACTCGATCCGCCCGGCAGTTTGCCGCGCGGCCAGTACACCGTCTGCCCCGCGAGCGAACGCTGCGGCTCCGTATGGAACTGCCACACGTAGCGCTCGTCGCCCAGGATGCGCGCGATGCCGAGCGGCACGCGCACCCAGAAGTGATGCTCGTTGGGCTCGCCGGCTTCGAGCAGGAGCACGGTGCGGCCCTGCCGCGCGAGGCGAGCCGCGATCGCGGCGCCGGACGAGCCGGCGCCGACCACGATGTAGTCGTGACGCATGACGCGTGCGTCAGTCGAACGCCACCACCGCGCCCGGCGCGGGCGTGAAGCCGAGGTCGCCGCGCGCGATCACCGCATCGCGGCCGCCGTTTTCTTCGAGCAGTTCGGCCTGGCGCAGCTTCGCCCGGCGATCCACTTCCTCCGGATCGCAGATGCGGTGCAGCCGCTCGCGGCATTCGTCGAGCACCGCGGCATAGGCGGAGTTCGGCGCGAGGTCCCGCAGCTCCTCCGGGTCCGCTTCCAGGTCGAAGAGCTGCGCGGGGTAGCCGATGTAGTGCACGTACTTGTACTTGCCGTGGCGGATCATGAAGGCGCCCGTCGTGGAGCCCATGCCGTGATATTCGACGAGCACGTTGCGGTCGGGCTTCGCGCCTTGCGCGAGGTCGAAGAGCGACGTGCCGGGGAAGCCCTGCCGCAACGCGTCTTCATGATTGCCGACGGCGTCCAGGATGAAGGGGTACACGTCCACGTGGCTCACCGGTGTCGTGACCTTGCGCCCGACGGGAATCGAGTCGCCCGCCATGATGAGCGGCACGCCCGCCGTTTCCTCGAACATCGTGCTCTTGCCCCAGAGGCCGCGCGTGCCCAGGTTGTCGCCGTGGTCGGACGTGTAGATCACGCGCGTGTCGTCCGCGAGTCCCGAATCCTCGAGCGCGCGCAGCACCTTGCCGATGTTCTCGTCGAGGAAGGAGCACAGGCCGTAGTAGCCCGCCACCGCGCGCCGCACGGTGTCCCGGTCGAAGTAGTCGTCGTAGTTGAAGCTGTTGCGATAGTCCACGAGGTAGGGGTGGTCCGGCCGCTCGCGCTTGTCATAGAGCTTGGGCATCGGAAGGTTGCGGTCGTAGTAGCGGTAGTAATGCTCGGGCGGCGCCGTGAGCGGGAAGTGCGGCGCCACGAGCGAGACGAAGAGCACCCACGGCCGGTCGAATTCGCGGTGCGCGGCTTCGCGCAACCACACCTGTGCGCGCGAAGTGATCTCGCGGTCGTAGAACGTGTACTGGCTCTCGCCCGGCCCCGCGTAGCGCGCCATCTTGTAGGCGCCCTTTCTCACCGGCAGTTCGCTGCGCACGAGGCCCATCAGGTCGCCCTTGCCCTCGATGATGTGCATGGGGATGATTTCCTTCGTGAAGCCGTGGTCCTCGTCGGGCTTCCTGAAGTGCAGCTTGCCGATGGAGACGACTTCGTGCTCGCGCTCGCGCAGCTTGTGATGCCAGCTCGGGATGCGTCCGTCGTAGGCGTCGGCGTTGTCCCAGTAGCCGATCTCGTGGATGTAGCGGCCCACGGCGAACGAGGCGCGCGCGGGGATGCACACGGGGCTCGTGCAGTAGGCGGACGAGAACATCGTGCCGCGCGCGGCGAGCGCGTCGAGGTTCGGCGTCGCGACGACTTCGCTCCCGTAGCAGCCGAGCGCCTTCGGCGAATGCTCGTCCGACATGATGACGATGAGGTTCTTCGGGGGGGTGTTCATTGATGCTCCATGAATCCTGGGTACGTCAGAGTGCGCCTGTGGCGCCTTCGGGGAACTGCATCGCGCGGTCCGTGGGGCCGACGAAGAATTCCTGGTAGTAGACCGGCCGGTCGCGTCCCGCGCGCGCGAATGCGAACATGAATAGGCCGCGATAGCCGCTTTCAACGCCGATCTGCGCGCACGCCTCGTCGTCGAAGACCTTGACCTTCGCGTGGTGCGTGATGTGCGTGATCGGCAGCTGGCACTGGTTCACGATGAGCCGCTTGAAGTTCGCGCCGTTCAGCCTTTCCATCGGCATGTCGTAGAGCTTCTTCAGCAGCGCGCGGTCGGCGTAGAAGCGGCTCGAGATGCGGAATTCGTCGTTCACGATGACGATGCGGTCCAGCCGCATCACCTTGGCGTCCGCGCCGAGAAAATCCGTCCACGGCCCGGGCTCCGAGATCATGATGCGCTGCACCGCCTGCGAATAGATCGGCAGGATCGTCCGGCCGTCGTCCGCGAGGAAGCGGCAGTGCCACGGGTCGTGCAATTCGCGCGGCGGATCGGCGACGAAGCTGCCGAGGCCGTGCTGCCGCACGACGAGCCCCTGCTCCGACAGATCGCGCAGCGCCCGCTGCACGGTGCCCAGGCTGAACGGCGTGAGTCCCGCGAGTTCGTCTTCCGCGGGCAGTCGATCGCCCGGGCGCCACACGCCGCGGCGGATGGCTTCGACGAGCGCGTCGGCGCAACGCTGGTACTTGGGGCGCCCGCTGCGGTCGGGCCGGCTGAGCGACCCGAAGATTTCCTGCCTCACGGCTTCGCCATTCATGCGTGCATCCTCCTTCTGTCCTGTTTGATCATGTCGGCCGCCTTCTCGCCGATGACGATGGCGCCCGCGTTGGTGTTGCCCGAGAGCACGAGCGGCATGACGGATGCATCCACCACGCGCAGCCCTTCGACGCCGCGCACCTTCAGGCGCGTGTCCACCACGGACGCTTCGTCCGCGCCCATGCGGCATGTGCCCACGGGATGGAAGATGGTGGTGCCGTATTCGCGGATGAAGGCGAGCACTTCGTCGTCGGATTCGATGCGAAAGCCCGGACGGTATTCGTCGGCGACGTAGGGCGAAAGCGATCGCGAACGCGCGATCTTCCGCGCGAGCCGCACGCCCGCGATCATCGTGCGCTTGTCGTCTTCGGTGGCGAGGTAGTTGAATCGCGCGGCCGGCGCATCGGCGACGCGCGGCGATCGCAGCCGGATTTCGCCGCGGCTCGTGGGCCGCAGCTGGCACACGGACATCGTGAAGCCGGAGAAGTCGTGCGGCTTGCCCGCGGTCATGTCCGCGCTGATCGTGCCGAAGTGGAACTGCACGTCCGGCGTCGCCACCTCCGGGCTCGTGCGCGCGAACATCCCGCCGAGCTGGATGCCGGCGGCCACCGGGCCCGAGCGCTGGAACATCCACTTCAGGCCGATGCGCATCTGGCCCCACCACGTCTTCAGATCGTCGTTGGTCGTGATGGGCTTCGTGCAGCGGTACATGAGGCGCGACTGAAGATGGTCCTGCAGGTTCTGCCCGACGCCGGGCGAATGATGAACCGTGCGGATGCCGAACCCGCGCAGCTGCGCTTCGTCGCCCACGCCGGAGAGCATCAGCAGTTGCGGCGACTGCACCGCTCCCGCGCTCAGGATCACTTCGTGCGCGGCGCGCACTTCCTGCGGCGTGCCCGAACGCATGTACTTCACGCCGACCGCGCGTTTGCCTTCCCAAACGATTTCGCAGGCCTGGGCATCCGTCTCCACCTCGAGGTTCGCGCCCGCGATGCCGGAGCGCAGATAGCCCCGAGCGGCCGAGCAGCGCAGGCCGTTACGCGTATTGAGCTGGAAGTAGCCCGCGCCTTCCTGCTCGGCGCCGTTGAAGTCGTTCGTGCGCGGAATGCCGAGTTCGTTCGCGGCGCCGATGAAGGCCTCGACGAGTTCGTGCTTGCCCTTGATGTTCGACACGCGCACCGGGCCGTCGCCGCCGTGGTATTCGTTCGCGCCGCGCTCGTTGCTTTCGGCCTTGCGGAAGTACGGCAGCACGTCGTCCCAGCCCCAGCCGGTGTTGCCGAGTGCCTCCCACCGGCGGAAGTCCTCGGCCTGGCCGCGGATGTACACGAGCCCGTTGATCGAGCTCGAGCCGCCGAGCGTGCGGCCGCGCGGCACGTAGATCTGCCGGTTGTTCAGGTGCGGCTCGGGCTCGGACTTGAACTGCCAGTTCAGCTGCGGGTTGAACATCGTCTTGCCGTAGCCGATCGGGATGTGGATCCAGATGTTGCGGTCCGGCGGCCCGGCTTCGAGCAGCAGCACGCGCACCGAGGGGTCTTCCGCCAGCCGTGCCGCGACCGCGCATCCCGCGGAACCCGCGCCCACCACCACATAGTCGTACGTTCGCATGGCGTTCATGTGCCGTTCGCGTCCTCAGATGTCCAGGACCACCGGTCCCTGCCTCACCCGAGCGCAGCACACGAGTACCTCGGTGCGGCGCTCGTCGTCGTTCAGGATGAGGTCGTTGTGTTCGATGTCGCCCGCGCTGTAGGGCGTGAGGCACGTGCCGCACACGCCCGCTTCGCAGGAGGATTCGCAATCGACGCCGGCCGCGCGCAGCGCCTGCAGAAGTGTCTGCGCGGGCTCGATCGGGATCGTGCGCCCGCTCTTGGCGAGCCGCACTTCCATCGTGCTCTCGCCTGACGTCTCGGGTGCCGCGAGCGGCTCCGCTCCGAAGTATTCGAAGTGCACGGTCCCGGCCGTCCAGTGTGCGGTGGCGGCCTTCGCGGCATTCATGAAGCCCGCGGGACCGCAGTAGTACACATGCGTGCCCCGCCGCGGCTCGCGCAGGAGCGCCGCGAGGTCCAGGCCCTGCTTCGGATCGCCGTTGTCGTGATGGATGCGCACGACGCCGTCGGCAAGAAGGGGCGCCAGCTCGGAGGCGAACGCGGTGCGCGCCGCGTTGCGCGTGCAGTAGTGCAGCTCGAAGCGCCTGCCCAGCTGCTGCAGGCGGTGCACCATCGCCAGCAGCGGCGTGATGCCGATGCCGCCCGCGACGAGCACGGTCCGCTCGGCCGTCTCGTCGAGCGCGAAGAAGTTGTGCGGCTCGGACACTTCTATCAGGTCGCCGGGCCGAAGCTTCTCGTGCATCGTGCGCGAGCCGCCGCGGCTTTCCGGCGTGCGCAGCACGGCGATGCGCCAGAAGCGCGTCTCGCCCGGCACGTTGCACAGCGAATAGCGCCGCGAGACGCCCCCGGGCATGCGCACGTCGATATGCGCGCCCGCCTCGAACGCCGGCAGCCGGCCGCCCTGCGGGTCCACGAGCTCGAAGGACAGGATGCCCTCGGCTTCCCACGCGATGGAGCGCACGCGCACCTGGATCATCGTCATGCCGCGCGGCCGTCAGGCCAGCGCGCCCTCCTCGGCCTTCACCGCGAGGCCGCCATCGATGCGGTCCAGCTCGCGCCGCACGTACGCATCCCGCTCGGCGGGCGTCGCGCAGTCGTCGGCCGCGCGCATGATCTCGAGCACCTTCTTGCCGAGCGCGAGGATCTGCTTGCGGTCTTCGGCGCGCGGCAGTTCCGGCACGCGCAGCACGCTGTCCTGCGAATAAAGCGGCAGCGTCCGCCCTTGCGCGGCGAGTTGCTCGTACAGCGCATCCGGTGCGGTCTTGCCGCGAACCGCTTCGCGCAACAGGCGCCGGCAGAGGTACACGCCGACGTCGGAGCCGCCGGGATGTTCGAGCGAATGCACGGCGATCCTGCGCTGGCTCACGATCGCCTCCCAGTCGCCCGGCGCGCGCTGGCCTTCCTCGTAGCTGCGGTTGCCCACCTGGCCTTCGAGGAAGTCGATCTTGTCGTAGCCGCACTCGGACTCGTCGCCCAGGCCGTCCGGGTCCACCGTCGAGTTGAAGTGCCGAAATCCGAAGATGATCATGTTGTGGTCGTCCACCGGCACGCTCCAGCGCGTGCAGCCGGAGTTGCCGTGGCGTTCGCGCGCCGCGGTGGGCAGGAGCGACCCGATCTGCAGGTAGTTCGGAAAGATCATCTCCGTCATGCGCACCCAGACCGTGTTCTCGGGCAGCCGCCGGCCCGCGACGAACACGCAACCGTTGCCGCCGCGCGTGGCTTCCCACTGCATGATCGGCATGTCGCCGAAGCCTTCGAGCGACACGCCCGCGGCCACGTCGGAGTCGACTCCCTCGGCCACCATTTTGTTGTGCAGCACGGCCGTGTGCATGTGGTCCATGATGTTCTCGTAGACCTGCAGCCAGTTGCACGGGTACATGTTGGAGAACGCGACGAGCTTCGTGTCCGCGGGGAACGTGTAGCTGTCGAATTCGGGAAACGGCGGCTTCTGCTCGGGCGGGCCCATGTACGCGAAGACGAGGCCGTTGCGCTCGAAGGCGGGGTAGGCGCCCTGGCACACGGTGTCCTTCAGCCGCGTCGCATCGTGCTCGCAGGGCGCATCCTGCAGCGTGCCGTCCACCGCGTAGTGCCAGCCGTGGTAGCAGCAGCGGATGCCGTTTTCGGAGACGATGCCGTATTCGAGCGACGCGCCGCGATGCGCGCAGTGCAGGTGCATCACGCCGATGCTGCCGTTCTTCGCGCGGAAGGCGACCAGGTCCTCGCCCAGGATGCGGATGGCCTTGGGCAGGTCCTTCAGTTCCTCGGAAAGGCACACGGGCTGCCAGTAGCGGCGCATGTATTCGCCCATCGGCGTGCCGGGGTTCGTGCTCGTGAGTTCGCTGTCCGGCGCGGGCACGTCCCGCCGGTGGTAGCCGCTGAAGCGCAGCGGGAATGTCTTGCTGTCCTTGCTCATGGGTTTTCTTTCCTCGGTCTTGTCCAATCAGGTGGGCAGGCTCGACTGGCTCACGAAGCGCGTGTGCAGATAGGCATCCAGCCCCTCCGGGCCGCCTTCGGCGCCCAGGCCGCTGTCTTTCATGCCCGCCACCGGCGCGTCGGCCAGGAGCGGCGTGAAGCTGTTGATGCCGATCCAGCCCGCTTCGATGCGCTCCGAGAATTCGGACGCACGATCCAGCCGGTTGGTGAATGCATAGGCCGCGAGGCCGACGTCGACGCCGTTGGCGCGCGCCAGGACTTCATCGATGTCGCCGAAGCTCATGATGGGCGCCACGGGGCAGAAGGGTTCTTCGCGCAGCAGCGTGGCGCCCTCGGGCACGTCGGTGAGCACGGTGGGCGCGAAGAAGAAGCCGCGCGAGCCGATGCGTTCGCCGCCGGCTGCGATGCGCGCGCCGCCGTCGCAGGCCTGCTGCACGAGACGCTGCGCGGCTTCGAGCCGGCGTCGATTGTTGAGCGGGCCCATCTGCGTGGCCGGGTCGAGTCCGTTGCCCACGCGAATGGCGCGCGCGGCCGATGCGAAGCGCTCGCGAAAGTCCGCGGCGATGCGCTCGTGCACGAAGAAGCGGCTGGGCGCGAGGCACACCTGGCCCGCGTTGCGGAACTTGAAGGCCGCGCACATGCGGGCGACCTTGTCCACGTCCACGTCGTCGAAGACGATCACGGGCGCGTGGCCGCCCAGTTCCAGCGTTGCGGGCTTCAGATGCTTCGCCGCCTGGGCGGCAAGCAGCTTGCCCACCGGCACCGAACCCGTGAAGGAAATCTTGCGGATCACCGGCGAATCGATGAGCGTCCGCGAGATTTGCGCGGGCTCGCCGTACAGCAGGTTCAGCACGCCGGGCGGCAGGCCCGCATCGATGAACGCGCGAACGAGCTCGATGCAGCTCGCGGGCGTTTCCTCCGCGGGCTTCAGCACCACCGTGCAGCCCGCGGCCAGGGCCGCGGCGACCTTGCGCGCGGCGAGCACCAGCGGGAAGTTCCACGGCACGAACGCGGCGACCGGCCCCACGGCTCGCTTCACCGTCGTCTGCGCGAGCCCCTTGCCGCGCGGCGGCAGGAGGCGGCCGTACGCGCGCTTGGCCTCTTCGCCGCAGAACTGCAGCGTCTCCAGCACGCGGTCGATCTCGCCTTGCGAATCGGCAAGGGGCTTGCCGTTTTCGAGGGTGAGGATTTCGGCGATCGCGTTGCGGCGCTCCTGCACGAGCTGCCTCGTGCGCTGCAGGATCGCGTCGCGGTCCCACGCGCTCGTGTGCGACCACGAGGCGAAGGTTTCCCGCGCCGAGCGCAACGCATCTTCGATGTCGTCCTGCGTCGCCATCGCAAGCTGGCCCAGCGTGTCGCCGGTGGCCGGATCGACCACCGGCAACGTGCGGCGGCCCTGCGCCCCGCGCCATTCACCGGCGACGTGGAGCGCAAGCTCGGTCGGATAGCGCGCCATCTCAGCGGCCCTTCCAGTGCACGAGCTTGTCTTCCGAGCCGCTCAGGATCGCGTTCAGGACGAGCCCGATCACGCCGATCAGCGCGATGCCGATGAAGACGACGGGGATGCGAAAGAGCAGCGCCGCATCGGAGATCATGAAGCCGAGCCCGGCTTGCGCGCCCACGAGTTCGGCGGCGACCACCACCGCCCAGCTGAGCGCCATCGCCACCTTCAGGCCGGTGAAGATCTGCGGGACGGCCGCCGGAATCACGATGCGCACGAAGATCTGGCGCGACGTGAGGCCGATCGACTGCGCGGCGCGGTAGTAGGCCATCGGCACGCTCGCCGCCCCGGCATGCGCGTTGACGAAGGCGTAGTTGAACGCGGTGAAGAGGATCAAGACGATCTTTCCCGTCTCGCCGAGGCCGAAATAGAGCACGGCCATCGGGATGAAGGCGATGGGCGGGATCGGCCGCACGAAGGCCATCACCGGCGAGAACATCGCGCCCACCTTCTTGCTGTAGCCGCTCAGCAGACCGAGCGGGATGCCCACCGCGCAGCCGATGGCGAAGCCCACGAGCGTGCGCATCAGGCTCACTTCGATGTGCGCCCAGAGCGACTTGCCCTTGTAGCCGTCTTCCAGCAGCGTCACGAATTCGGAGAACATCGCCTGCGGCGTGGGCAGGTAGCTCGGGCCGACCAGGCCCGTCATCGTCACCGCGGCCCACACGGCGCACAGGGCGATCACGGCGCCGATCGAATACACGACGAGCGGCACGTCCCTCGGGGAGGCTTCGACGCCCGCCATGCGCTGCTGCGTGCCTTCTTCGATGGGGCTTGCGCTGCTCACTTGGACCCCTTCAGGTAGCGCAGGATGTAGCTCGGATCGATCGCGTCGGCGATGACCTTGTCCGTGAGCGGCGCGGGAATCGAGCCGCCGGCGGCGAGCGCCTCGCTCGCGAGCTTGAACTTGAGCGCGAGGCCGCGGCCCGGTGCCGTCATCGAGAACGGCGACTTCGGGTCCACCTGCTGCTCGAGCGTCGGGATGCGCGAGAACTCGCGCTCGAACGAAGCCTTGGCGACTTCCTTGGGCACGCCCACGTACTTCACGAGCGCATCGATGCCCAGCTGCGGATTCTTCTGGATCATCTCCATCGCGCGGGCCTTGATCTGCACGAGCTTCAGGCCGAGGTCCGGATGCTTCGCGAGGAAGTCGGGGCGGCCCGCCGTCATGCCGGGGCACACGCCGCCCTCGGGCGTGTACTCGGGCGCCCAGTTCGCGATCTTGTAGCCCGAGGCCTCCAGGCTCGCCGAATAGGGCGACCAGGCGATGCCCGCCTGGATCGCGCCGCTCGCGAACGCGTTGCCGTAAAGCGGCGGCGCGATGTTGACGATGCTCAGGTCGTTGTACTTCACGCCGAGCTTCTTCGCGATGAAGACCATCGACACCTGCGCACACGTGCCCGAAGGCGCGCCGATCGCCTTCGCCTTCGGAAGATCGGCCACGCTCTTGATGCCGCTCTTCGGATCGACCACGAGCCCCTCGGCGGCGGCGTGATCGAGCTCCCAGTAGATCATCTTCAGCGGGATGTTCTGCCCGAGCGCGAAGACGGTCGCCAGGCCGGTCGTGATCACGTCGAGGCTTTCGGACTTCAGGCCCGCGAGCAGCGGCGCGCCGGAGGCGAAGCTGAAGAACTCGGGATCGAGCCCCGCTTCCTTGAAGAGGCCCTGGTCGCGCGCGACGTAGACCGCGTAGTAGTCCGCCGAGGGCAGGCCCCACTTGAATTTGAGGGGCGCGGCGGACTGCGCCGATGCGGCGAGCGGCGCCGAGAGGGCCATGGCGGCCAGGACCGGCGCCACGAAGGTCTTGAGCATGCGAAACATGGTGTCTCCTGAACTTGTGATGAGGTGATCGGGTGAAGGGACGGGAGGCAAGGCCGAAAGCCGGGGCCGCTTCAGGCGGCCATGGCGTGCGCGGGCGCGGTCTTGTTGGCCTGGACTTCTTCCTGCACCGCGTGGAGCAACTCGCGCTGCAGCTCCATGAAGGCGGGCGTGGCCATGAAATCGATCGTGCGAGGCTTGTCTTCCTTCACGTCGACCGAGAGCTTCACGCGGCCGGGGCGGCGGCTCATCACGAGCACGCGGTCGGCGACGAAGATGGCTTCCGTCACGTCGTGCGTGATGAAGAAGATCGTGGGCTTGTATTCCTGCCAGAGCGCCAGGAGCAGCTCCTGCATCTGGATGCGCGTCTGGTAGTCGAGCGCGCCGAAGGGCTCGTCGAGCAGCAGCACCTTGGGCTCGGACACGAGCGCGCGCGCGATCTGCACGCGCTGCTGCATGCCGCCCGAGAGCTGGTAGGGGTAGTGCCGCTCGAAGCCCGAGAGGCCCACTTCGCGCAGCAGGTGCATCGCGCGCGCCGAATAGGTTTCCGCGGGGACGCCGCGGCACTTCACACCGAGCGTGACGTTGTCGAAGACGTTGAGCCAGGGAAAGAGCGACGGATGCTGGAACACCACCGCGCGGTCCGGGCCGGGGCCGCTGATCGCGTTGCCGTCGAGCGCAAGCTTGCCCGTGCTCGGCCGCTCGAAGCCGGCGATGAGGTTCAGCGCCGACGACTTGCCGCAGCCCGTGGGCCCGAGCACGGTCACGATTTCGGTGGCGCGGATGTCCACGTCGAGGCTGTCGAGCGCGAGCGTCTGGTTCTTCGCGCGGCCGGCGCCGCCGTAGAGCTTGCTCACGCCGCGAAAGGCGATCTTCACGGGGCTGCGGGAGGCGTTGGCGGTCCGGGCGGGCAGCTGGACCACGTCGCGAGCGTTCATTGATCGGCTCCGGAAAGTCTTGGGATGGACAGAACTGTAGTCCTATAGAGGACTAGAGTCCAGCGGTCCGGAACCCGAGGAAACCCTAGGCCCCCGAGTCGCCCGCACCTGAGATGCCCCATGGATCACACTGAACCGGTGCAACACAGGTTACGTGTTAGCATGGCCGCATGAGCAATCTCACTCTCTCCGTGGACGACAAGTTGCTGCGTGCCGCTCGTATCCGTGCGGTGAAGGAAGGCACGAGCGTCAATGAAATCTGCCGCAAGGCGCTCGAACATTACGTCGGCGCCGATTCGGCCACGCAGCGTGTGCGGCGCTTCGACGAATTGATGGCGGCCATCGATTCGCAGCAACGCGAGGCGTCGGCCGCCGGATCGACCGTCCCGGCATGGGAAGGCCGGGATGCCCTGTACGACGAGGTCCTGAGCGAGCGCATGCCGGGGCTCTTCGCAGCCAAGGCAGTCGCGAGGCGGCCTGCGAAGCCGCTCAAGGGCAAGACCTGATGCGCTTTTTCGACACGAACGTCTTCGTCTACAGCATCGATCCCTCCGATCCGCAGAAGCTGCGGACCTCGCGGCGGTGGCTGCGCGAAGCCATGCAGGAGGAAACGATGGTGCTGAGCACGCAAGTCCTCCTGGAGTTCTTCGACGTCGCCGTGCGCAAGGCGCTCGTCGAGCCCACCCGCGCGATGGAACTGCTGCGCGCATGGGCGAGCCAGCACGTCGTCGTCCCCGGCGTGCAGGCAGTGCTGCGGGCCGCGGAACTGCAGCAGCAGCACCGCTTGCGGATCTGGGATGCGCTGATCGTCGCGGCAGCGCTCGAGTCCGGCTGCACCGAGTTGGTCACCGAAGACCTGCAGCACGGCATGCGCATCGGCGATCTGCAGATCGTCAATCCCTTCGTCCCGGACTCGCTTGCGAAGGGCAGTGCCGTGCATGAGCAGGCGCCGGCCTATGCGACGCCTGCGAAACGGTCGCGGGCGCGGCGTTCCCGCTGAGGCGGGTGGTGCCTCAGGGCCTGGGCGGTGCTACCATGGCGAAGCCCCCCGGAGCCTGCCATGAAGTCCTCGCCCGGCATCCGACTCTTCTGCACGCTATGCGGCTCGATGCTGCTGTGCGCATCCGCGGCGGCTCAGTCGCAGCTCTCGCCTTC
Organism: Ramlibacter sp.; assembly: GCF_035548915.1. Lineage (GTDB taxonomy): Bacteria > Pseudomonadota > Gammaproteobacteria > Burkholderiales > Burkholderiaceae_C > Ramlibacter. The sequence continues at coordinate 92,405 of NZ_DASZSE010000053.1, forward strand.
CGAAGAATTCCAGCAGAAGACCGCCCCCTACAAGCGGCCCGAATTCCTGCTGCCCGCCGAATCGGAATGGGAAACCAAAGGCCCACAGCAGGCGGCGCGCGTGATCACGCTCAACCGGCGGCAGTCGTCCGACCGCACGCTCGACGACAGCTCGCGCCTCTTGCAGGACATCCGGCGCGAAAACGAAGAGCAGAACCGCGTGAACAACACGTGGTCGACACCGAATCTGGTTGCGCCGCGCCCGAAGGAACTGGTGTGCGACGGCGCGATGTGCCGCGAGAAGTAGCACGGGAAATCGCGCGCGCTAAACTGGCGCCGTGAACGCTTTTGCCCGCCTTCTGCTCGCCATCGAGTTCGCCGCCGGCCGCCACCGCCACCAGCGGCGCAAAGACGCGGAGGCAAGCCCCTACATCAATCATCCGATCGCACTCGCGGCGCTGCTCGCGGAAACAGGCGGCGTGGACGATCTCGTCACGCTGCAAGCCGCGATCCTGCACGACACGCTCGAAGACACCGAGACGACCTACGACGAACTCTTCCATCTCTTCGGCAAGGAGGTCGCCGACGTCGTGCTGGAAGTGACGGACGACAAGACGCTCGAGCCCGCGATGCGCAAGCACCTGCAGGTGGAACACGCGCCGCACAAGAGCGAACGCGCGGCGCTCGTGAAGCTCGCGGACAAGACCTGCAACCTGCGCGACATCGTGACGTCGGCGCCGGCCGGATGGTCGCTCGAGCGGCAGCGCGAATATTTCGACTGGGCCAAGCGCGTGGTCGACGGCCTGCCCAAGGTGAACGCGGCGATGGAGTCCGCGTTCGACGACGCGTGGCGCGCGAGACCCTGATGCGCGGGCCCGCGCTGCTCTCGGCGCTTTTCACTTCACTCATCGCCTGCGCGGCCGCCACTGCGCAGGCGCAAGGCACGCGCGCCATGATCGTCGAAGCTGGTGTCCAGTCGCTGCAGGAAGCCATGTCGCAAGGCCGCGCGAGTTCGGAATCGCTCGTGCGCGACTATCTCGGTCGCATCGCGCGAATCGACCGCGCGGGGCCGACGATCAACTCGGTGATCGAGACGAATCCGGATGCGATCGCGATCGCGCGTTCGCTCGACGACGAGCGCAAGGTGGGCCGCGTCCGCGGGCCGCTGCACGGCATCCCCGTGCTCGTGAAGGACAACATCGACACGGGCGACCGCATGCACACGACCGCGGGGTCGCTCGCGCTCGCCGGCTCGCCCGCGGTGAAGGACGCATTCGTCGTGCGAAAGCTTCGCGAAGCCGGCGCGGTGATCCTCGGCAAGACCAATCTGTCCGAATGGGCGAACATCCGTTCGAGCAAATCCACGAGCGGCTGGAGCGCGATGGGCGGCCTCACGAAGAATCCCTACGGCGAAGGCCGCAATCCGTGCGGCTCGAGTTCGGGCACGGGCGCGGCGATCGCGGCTTCGTTCGCGACGGTGGGCATCGGCACCGAAACGGACGGCTCCATCGTGTGCCCGAGCAGCGTGCAGGCGCTCGTGGGGCTGAAGCCGACCGTCGGACTCGTGAGCCGCGCGGGCATCGTTCCGATCTCGAAATCGCAGGACACGGCCGGGCCGATGACGCGTTCCGTGGCGGACGCGGCCGCGCTGCTGACGGCCATCGCGGGCGTGGATGCGGACGATCCCGCGACGGCCGCGGCGCAAGGCCACGTCGCGTCCGACTACCGCGATTTCCTGCGGCCCGATGCGCTGAAGGGCACGCGCATCGGCGTCGCGCGCAAGAAGGTCACGGGGTACAACGCGCACACGGATCGCCTGTACGAACAGGCGATCGCCGATCTGAAGCGGCTGGGTGCGGAGATCGTGGACCCGGTGGACTTCGGCTCGCTCGGCGACTACGACGACGACGAGCTGGAGGTGCTGCTGTACGAGCTGCACGATGGTCTCGATCGTTACCTTTCGACGCGGCCGGGCGTGGCGGTGAAGACGCTCGCGGATGCGATCGCGTTCAACGAGAAGAACGCGGCGCAGGAGCTGCAGTGGTTCGGGCAGGAGCTGTTCCTGAAGGCGCAGTTGAAAGGGCCGCCGGCGGACAAGGCCTACCTCGATGCGGCGGAGAAGTCGAGACGCCTCGCGCGCGAGGGGATCGACGGGCCGATGCGGGAAGGCAGGCTCGATGCGATCGTCGCGCCGACCGGCTCGCCGGCGTGGCTGACGGATCTCGTGAACGGCGACTCCTTCCAGGGCGCGAGTTCGACGCCGGCGGCCGTCGCGGGGTATCCCACGATCACCGTGCCGATGGGCTTCGCGCATGGGCTTCCCGTGGGGCTCACTTTTGTGGCGGGCGCGTGGCAGGAAGGCAAGCTGCTCGGATTGGCGTATGCGTACGAGCAGGGGACGAAGCATCGCAGGCCGCCTGCGCTGATGAAGTAGCGTCAGTGAAAGTCTCTGCTGCTCGTGCGCTTGGTGCTGCCGAGCCGCCCGAGCAGCTCCGTCAGGTCCTCCATCCGCTCCGCGACGATGTGCCGCACCTCGCCGCCGCTTTCCACGTCGCGCTGCCATACGCCGCGCACTGCGAGCAGCTTCGAATGCAGGAGCGCTTCGCGCTGTTCCTCGCGTACGCTGCGCCACACGATCACGTTCACCGGCCCCGTCTCGTCTTCGAGCGTGACGAAGATCGTGCCGTTGGCCGTCTGCGGCTGCTGGCGCACGGTGACGATGCCGCAGGCACCCACGCGTCTGCCGTGCGGCAGGTCGTGCAGTTCCTTCGCCGTGAGCAGATTTCTTGCGCGCAGCTTCTCGCGCAGCAACGCAAGCGGGTGGCGGCGCAGCGTGAGGCCGAGCGAGGCGTAGTCGAAGACGATCTCCTCGCCTTCGCGCGCGGCAGGCAGCGCGAGCGCCTTCTCGTCGATCGGCGCCGAGCGCAACAGCGCGGGCGCGCGCAGCTGCGCGGCGGCTTCCCACACCTGCTGGCGGCGATGGCCCGCGAGCGACATGAGCGCATCGCCCGCGGCGAGCGCCTTGGTGTCACGCGCATCGAGCGCGGCGCGCAGCACGAGGTCTTCGACGCAGCGGAACGGGCCTTGCGACTTCGCTTCTTCAATGCGCCTGCCGGCCGCTTCGGACAAGCCGCCGATGAGGCGCAAGCCCAAGCGGATGGCATGCGACAAATTGGGGTCAGACAAATTGGGGTCAGATTCCAATTTCGAAGCGAAATTGGAATCTGTCCCCAATTTGTCCGGTTCCAATTTGCGGTCCCCATCGCTGAACGACAC
>NZ_DASZSE010000054.1:0-251276 GCF_035548915.1 Ramlibacter sp.
CTCGTGGTGGCTGTGGGCGCGCCGCGTCCTCATCGGCGCTTTCCTCGCGCTGGTGGCCGTGCTCCTCGTGCGCTACGCGCGCCGGTTCGACTGGCCCGAGGTGTGGCACAGCCTCACTCACCTGCCGCATCGCGTCGTGCTGGGCGCGATCGCACTCGCCGCATGCAGCCACCTGCTCTACAGCTGCTTCGACCTGATCGGCCGCCACTACGTGAAGCATCGCCTCGCCACCCGCCGGGTCATGCAGATCGGCGCCATCAGCTACGCATTCAATCTCACGATGGGCTCGGCCGTCGGCGGCGTCGGATTTCGCGTGCGCCTCTACTCGGGCTTCGGGCTCGGCTATGCGCAGATCGCCCGGGTCCTCACGCTCAGCATCCTCACGAACTGGCTCGGCTACCTGTTGCTCGCCGGCACCGTCTTTCTCCTCGCGCCGCTCGATCTGCCGCCGCAATGGAAGCTCGACGGCGACGAGCTGTCGCTCGTGGGCATCGCGCTCGTGGCGGTCGCGCTCGGCTATCTCGGCCTGTGCGGCTGGTCCAGGCGGCGCACCTGGAGGATCCGGGGCCACGAAATCTTCCTGCCTTCGCTGCGGCTCGCGCTCATCCAGCTCGCGCTCTCGTGCTGCAACTGGATGCTGATCGCCGCCACGATCTGGACCCTGCTGCAAGGCCGCGTTCCCTACTCCACCGTGCTGCCCGTGTTCCTGCTGGCCGCGATGGCGGGCATCGTCGTGCGCGTGCCGGCCGGGCTTGGCGTGGTGGAAGCGGTGTTCGTCACGCTCTTGTCCCATCGCATCCCCGCCGGCCAGCTCCTCGCGGCGCTGCTCGGCTATCGCGCAATCTACTACATGCTGCCGCTCGCCGTCGCCGCCTTGCTCTACCTTCGGCTGGAACTCGACGCGCGAAAGTCGTTACGACCGCACAACGTACGTACAAATGTTTTCAAGGCACCACGGTGAACCGTTGCCATGAGACAAAATCCATCAATGAAGCCCACCTTGCTCGCGCAGAGGGTGCTCATCCGCCAGTGACGCCCAGATGCCGACCGAAGTCCGCCTATCGAGCCCCACCGACATCGCCGGCTTTCACGCGCAGGCCCGACAGCTTCTCGCGCAGCGGATTCCTCCCGAGTCGGTGCAATGGAACGCTGCGCAAGGCAGCCTCGAAGACGGCGCGGTGCTTCCACGCGCCGAGGAGTCGCGTCCGCACGCCCACGCACGGGCCGCGTCGTCGATCGTGCCGGCCTCCTTCGTGCGTTTGTGCGAATATGTCGTTCAGCACCGCGATGGCGACCGGTTCGCGCTGCTCTATCGCCTGCTCTGGCGCCTCGTGCACGAGCCCGGGTTGCGCCACGATCCGTCGGACGCCGACATGAGCCGCGCGCAGCACATGGCGCATGCGGTGCGGCGCGACATCCACAAGATCAAGATGCATCTTCGCTTCCAGGCGATGAGCGACCCCGAGCGTCCCGGCGAATTGCTGGAGATGGCCTGGTGCGAGCCTGCGCACCACACCGTCGAAACCGTGGCGCCCTGGTTCGCGAAGCGCCACGGCGCGTCGAGCTGGGCGCTCTTCACGCCCGAGCGCAGCGTCTACTGGGATGGCAAACAGTTGCACTACGCGCCCGGCGGCGCGCCGATCGCTTCGGCCGCGGCGCCCGGCGAGTGGTTCGCGCGGTGGCGCGCGGCCTTCGCGAAGTGACAGCGCATCTGACAGCGCATCCGCTGGGTTCCCTTGCCGAACTCAAGGCCGCCACGATGGTGTGCCGCGAATGCCCCATCGGACAGTTCGCGACGCAATCGGTGATCGGCGAAGGCCGCATCGCGCAGCCCGCTCTGATGCTCGTGGGCGAACAGCCCGGCGACCAGGAAGACCTGCAAGGGCATCCCTTCGAGGGCCCCGCGGGCAAGCTGCTCGCGCGCGCACTCGCCGCAGCGGGCATTCCACCGGAACAGTGCTTCGTCACCAACGCGGTGAAGCACTTCAAATACGAACTGCGGGGCAAGCGCCGCATCCACAAGACCCGATAAGTTGTTGGGGTGACGGGGACAACCGGGCCGCTACCAGCCGCCGCCGGCCGCTACCGCGCGAAGCGCGGGGACAACAGGTACATGTCGGTGTTGTTGGCGGCCACCACGGCGTCCTCGCGCCGTGCCTCGGCCTTGCGTTCGGCTTCGTGGCGCGCCGCGCGCAGGTCGCGGATCATGCGCGGGGGACGCAAGCCCAGTTCGGCCTGCGCATTGCCCTGCAGACCGATGCCGCCTTGCGGCGGACCCGCCTGCGCGCCCAGGCCGGCTTGCGCGCCCGCAAGCGCGGGACGGCCTTCGAACATGGCGGAGGCATCGGTGCTCGGCGGGTTCACCTGCTGGCCGTGCGCGCCACGGGCGAGCAGCACCATGAGCACGACGATGAGTGCCACGGCGATCCAGTGCGTGGGGTGGTGCATCATCGTGAGTCCCCGGGGGTGCAAGAGTCGTCGCATGAAGGCAGTCTCGCGCAGGCGAACGCGCGGCGCAGCGCCCGATCCGCAATTCCGTTTGTAGGACGCCGCCGCCGCGGCCGGGCACTTTGCACGTCTGTCTCTTTGCCTCGGCACGCTGCAACGGCTTTGTTACGCGCCACTGCTAAGATGCGCCGCTTTGCAGTCTGCTGCCACCGATGCCGCATGCCATCGCAGGACGCGCCCCTGCCACTTTCGAAATCAAGAGCGCCCACCTGCCGCTGGTCGCGCTGCTGCTGAAGTCGCCCGACCTCGGCGCGCTCGAGCGCGAGCTGAACGAGCGGTTTGCCGAGCTGCCGCAATTCTTCGAGGACGACGCGCTGCTGCTGGACCTGAGCCCTGTCGAAGGCACCGAGCTCGACTTCGACAAGCTCATCGCACTCCTGAAGCGCTACCGCGTGTTGCCCGTTGCCGCCAGAGGCGGCAATGAAGCGCAGATGCGCTGCGCATTGGCGGCGGGTCTCGCGCCGGCCGCGGACGCGACGCTTCGCGGCAGCGATCGCGTCCGGCAGGAACCACCGCACGCGCCGCCTCCCGCGCCGAGCTCGGCACTCGTCATCGACCGGCCGCTGCGCTCGGGCCAGCAGGTGTACGCGCGCGGGCGCGACATCGTGGTGCTCTCGATGGTCAACGCCGGCGCCGAAGTGATCGCCGACGGCCACGTGCACGTCTACGCGCCGTTGCGAGGCAAGGCCATCGCCGGGGCGCGCGGCAACTCGGAGGCTCGCATCATCACGCTCGGCCTCGAGCCGCAGTTCGTTTCCATCGCGGGCACCTACCGCACGAGCGAGGTGCCCTTTCCGCACGAAGTGCAAGGCAGGGCCGCGCAGGTCCGGCTGGTCGGCGACCGGCTGGTGGCAAGCGCCCTGTGACTCCAGGAATCCTTCCATGACCCGAATCATCGTCGTCACCTCCGGCAAGGGCGGCGTCGGCAAGACGACCACCAGCGCGAGCTTCGCCTCCGGGCTCGCGATCCGCGGTCACAAGACCTGCGTGATCGATTTCGACGTCGGCCTGCGCAATCTCGACCTCATCATGGGCTGCGAGCGCCGCGTGGTGTACGACTTCGTGAACGTGATCCACGGCGAAGCCACCCTGAACCAGGCGCTCATCAAGGACAAGCACGACGAGCACCTCTTCGTGCTCGCCGCCTCGCAGACGCGCGACAAGGAAGCCCTCACGCGCGAAGGCGTGGAGCGGGTGCTGCACGACATCGCGGCGATGGGATTCGAGTTCATCGTGTGCGACTCGCCCGCGGGCATCGAGACGGGCGCGCTCATGGCGATGCATTTCGCCGACGAGGCGCTGATCGTGACCAATCCCGAAGTCTCCTCGGTGCGCGATTCGGACCGCATCCTCGGCATGCTGTCCAGCAAGACGAAGCGCGCGATCGACGGCAAGGAGCCGGTGAAGGAGCACCTCCTCATCACGCGCTACAACCCCAACCGCGTCGACCAGGGGCAGATGCTGTCGCTGAAGGACATCGAGGACATCCTGCGCATCCCGCTCATCGGCGTGGTCCCCGAAAGCGAATCGGTGCTGCAGGCCTCCAACCAGGGAACGCCCGCGATCCACCTGAAGGGAACCGACGTGTCGCAGGCGTACGCGGACGTCGTGGCGCGCTTTCTCGGGGAGGACAGGCCGCTGCGCTTCGTGGACGCGCAGAAGGCCGGGTTCCTGAAGCGCCTCTTCGGGGGGCGCTGAAGATGTCGATCCTGTCGTTCCTCCTCGGAGAAAAGAAAAAGACCGCCGCGGTGGCCAAGGAGCGGCTGCAGATCATCCTCGCGCACGAGCGCGTCGGCCGCAACCCGGGCCGGCCGGACTACCTGGCCGCGTTGCAGCGCGACCTCGTGGCGGTGATCGGCAAGTATGTGAACATCGATCCGAGCGACATCAAGGTGAACCTCGAGCGCCAGGACAATCTGGACGTGCTCGAAGTGAAGATCGAACTGCCGGAGACGCGCTGACGGGCGGAAGGCGGCGGTGGTGGGGGTGGCCCTTGCCTTGACATTCCGCTGCCGCTTGTCCATAACCCGCGAATGAGTTCGACCCTCGCAGTCCAGGTCAGCCATCGCTTCAGCGCCGCAGCCGAACGCGTTTTCGACGCCTGGATCACCCCCTCGCAGGCTTCACGCTTTTTCTTCGCCACCCGCACCGGCAACATCATGCGATGCCAGATCGACGCTCGTGTGGGCGGGCATTTCCTCGTCACCGACCGGCGACCCCAGGCGGACGGCGAAGAAAGCGTGATGGATGCCGACCATCGCGGCGAATTCATCGAGATCGACCGGCCACGCCGGCTCGCGTTCGACTTCTCCGTGCCGCAATTCACGGATGCCGCCTCCCGCGTGACGATCGAGATCACGCCGCTCGCCGCCACCGCCTGCGAACTGGTCCTGACGCACGAAATGCCCGACAGCGAGATCGCGCGTCACTACGAAGAGCAGACCCGCACCGGCTGGCAGAGGATGCTTGCCACGCTCGAGCGTGAGTTATTCCCGAAGCGCGTGGGGATATAGCGGCCAGCAACGGGGGCAAACCCCTACCCTGTCGTCTGCGGCCCGAGCCGGGGCGTTGAAGCATGGCAGGCTCATCATCCGGCCGGCCCCATGCAGTATTCGCATTCCTCGCATTCCATGCACTCCCCCACGCCGCAGGACATGGTCACCGCCCACGTGGCGGACCATGCGCTGATGCGGTTCGAGCCCGAGCTGCGGCGGCTGCTTTCGGGCGCGCAGCTCTTTGTGCGACAGGCCGATGGAAGGTATCGCCCGCGCGGGTGTTCGCTCGGACTTGCGCACTGTTTCGAAGAACGTGAGCTCGTGATCCACGCGAGCTGATGCGGGGGGGTGCGCGTTCGCGTGCCGATTGGCCTACCCCAAGCCCCTTCACTGCCTCCCGCCGCGCCCAGCGTCCTCGCCAGCTTCGCCGTAGACCCACGCATTGGCGGACGGCAATCCCTTCAGCTCACCATCAGCATCGCCTCGATCTTGTTGCCGTCGAGGTCGCGCACGAAAGCGGCGTAGTAGCCTTCGCTGTAGTCCTTGCGAAAGTCGGGCGGGCCATCGTCCTTGCCGCCCAGCTCGACCGCCTTCGCATGGAAGGCCTTCACCTGGTCGATCGAATCGGCGAGAAAGCAGATGTGCACGCCGTTGCCCGCGGTCGCCGCGTTGCCGTCGTAGGGCCGCTGGATCCAGAACTCGGGGAACTTGCGGCCGTAGCCGGCGCCGCCTTCGAAATCCATCACCACGCCGATGCCGAGCGTGCCGAGCACGGCGTCGTAGAAGGATTTGGCGCGCGCGTAGTCGTTGGTACCAAGGGAGACGTGGGACAGACAGGACATGAGCTTCTCCTCGGATCGAAGTAGGCCAAGCGTACCGCAACGCCTTGCGCGTAACTGTCATCAGCCCTTCGTTGCCAGCAGCTCCCGAAAGCCCGTGCGTTCGTCCAGCTCGCGGCGAAACTCCCAGCCCCGCAGTTGCGCAACGACGATCTCCGCCGTCGTGCGCACGATGCATTCGGGCATCACGTGGCCGCCGCGCATCGCACCCCGCGCATCGCTCACGCTTGCGTGAAGATGCACGCCATCGAGACTCAAGGTGCCCGCGAGCGACACGAGTTCCAGCGGCCCGTCGATCCTCGTGCCGCGAGGCTCGCCCGCAAAGCGCAGCGTGGCTTGCTCGAGGCTTCCGATGGCCGATGCGATGAAGGCGGCCGACATGCCTTCGCCGTCGAAGAACGCCTGCAAGGACGCTCGAAGATCCTCGCCCGGCTCCAGGCGCACGACGTGCCAGTCAATCGCCGAGGTCATCCGTGGATTCCGTCTGGGCGCCTGAGCTCGCCTACACGGGCTGCACGCCGATCAGGAGACCGTGCAGCCAGCCCGCGAACACCACGTAGATCGCGAGCCCCACGACGACGGTGATCGCCGTCGAACGAGTCGTGCCGGGCGGATAGACCTTGCCCTGCTCGCGATCGCGTTTGCGGGCGGCACGGAAGCTGAGCACGCCCCAGAGCAGAAAGCCGCCGAAGAGCAGGACATCCGCGAGGCTTCCGTTGGAAAGCAAGTGCGCGAAGGCCCAGGTCTTCACCGAGAGCACCTGCGGATGGTGCAGCGCCGCCTTCAGGCCGTTGCGCGGCACGTAGGCGGCGATGAAGAGCGGGAACACAGGCAGCATGAGAAGCGCGGTCACGTAGTGCAGGGCATGCGGCGGATCCCAGAGGGGCACTTGACCGCGCGACTGGCCGTAGCCCCACACGAGGAGGGCGAAGCCCGCGATCGACACGAGCGAATAGAGCCCCTTCCACGGCAGCGGCCCCATGCGGGCGATGGTGGCTTCCCGCCAGGGCTCGGCGAACAAGCGAACGGAATGGACACCGAGGAAGATGACGAGTCCGGCGATGAGATAGGTCATGGCTTGGCGACGGCGTCGGCCGATGCTACCCCAGGTACTTTCCAACGGGCGTCAGCTCGATCGTGACGGGGGGCTCTTCCGCGCGTTCCTTGATGCCGGCCACGAAGCGCTGGAACGCCTTGAGCGACGTGAGGGGGTTGGGCGTCACATCCTCCGGCGTCGACGCCACGTGAATGAAGCTCACGCCGTCGGGCATCTTGAAGACGTGGTAGCTCGTGCCCTCGGGCTGCTCGTCGGCGAGCTGCGCGAACACTTCGCCGATCAGCCGTTCGTTCTCGGCCGCCCTCTCCGGGTGCAGCTTGTAGCGGACCATCACGGTTCTCATGGGACGTCTCCTCGCGGGAACCAAAAGCGTACTCCGCCGCGGAGGTTTTGTCTTCACCGGAGTTCTTCCTGTCGCCAGGGGAATGGGCCAGCGGCGGACGCCTGACACGGGCCTCGGCGCGCACCTCACGGCGATGCGGCAGGCAAGGTCGCACACTCCTTACGCAAGCTCTACGACCGGCCCTCGCGGGAGAAGTAGCCGGTCAATCCAGCTTCTGGAGCGCCTTCCTGAGGCCCGGCAGCAGCAACGCCTCGACCTCCGCGTTGCCGCTCTCGCGAACGGCGACGTAAAGCGCGGACACAAACGCGGCCGCGTTGTGCCGCGCGGCGAGACCGGCCTGTGACTTGAACGCATCCGCAGGCAGCCTGGCCACGAGTTCGTCGAACCAGCCTTCCCACTGCTGCGCGGACCACCATCCGCGCCGCGCAAGATAGAAGACCGGCTTCATCAGCCGCTCGGGCTCGCCATACCGGTATGCGGTCTCGCCCGAAGCGATGACCTGGGCGCCGATCGCGTCGCGCAGCATCTCGCCTTCGGCCGCATCGATCCGCGGATTGAGCGCGAGCTGCAGCACGAGGTCCGCACCATGCGCGACGCCGTGGCGCCAGCCTTCCTTCTCGTCGAAGCCGCGGTAGTCGCGCATCGTGACGAGGAACGTGAACGCGCGAAACACGAGCGCATGCCGGTCTTCGGGCGTGAGAAAGGGCTCGAGGCGGTCGACGCGCGCCACTTCCGCAAGTGTGAGCGCATCGAAGGGCCTGCGAAAGCCGCGCGGATCGTCGGGGTCGCCCAGGTCCGCGATCAGCCGTGCGTAGAGCCGCTCCAGGGTTTCGCCTCCGAGCGCGCCGGCGCGCATCATCGCCTGCAGTCCGTCGAAGGCGAGCTCGTCGCGCAGCTGCGGATCGGGGTGCTCGAGGCAGTCGACGAGCGCGAGCGCGAGCAATTGCGTTGACGCAGGCCCGAGCTGCCCGAGCTGCCATCTGGACGACTTGAGCGCCGTGAGCGATTCGACTGTGTAGCCCGCGGGCGGGCACGTCGCGGCCTCCGCTGGCAAAGCCACGGCCACCAACCCCAGCCAGATCGCGATTGCGGCGCGATTCATGGCCCGCTATTCGATCACGGAGCGCCGCGCGTGCAAAGCGGGGACTGTCCCTTTGCCGATTCGCACGACCCGCCCGCGCCAGCGAACAGAGAGAGAGAGAGGACAATCGCAGCCGTCATGCACGACAAAGCTCTCGTCCTCTTCTCGGGCGGCCAGGATTCCGCGACGTGCCTCGCCTGGGCGTTGGAGCGCTACGCGCGCGTCGAGACCATCGGCTTCGACTACGGCCAGCGGCACGGCGTCGAGCTGGAATGCCGTACGCGCTTTCTTGCGAAGCTGCGCGAGTCTTTTGCGCAATGGGCGGCGAAGCTCGCCGACGATCACCTGCTGGACCTGAGCGTGCTGGGTCGTGTGAGCGACACCGCCTTGACCACGGCGAAGGCCATCGAATACGAGCGCAACGGACTGCCCAATACGTTCGTGCCGGGCCGCAACATCATGTTCTTCACACTCGCGGCCGCCGTTGCGTATCGCCGCGGGATTCCGGTGCTCGTGGGCGGGATGTGCGAGACCGACTACAGCGGCTACCCGGATTGCCGAGACGATACGTTGAAAAGCCTGCAGGTGACGCTCGGCCTCGGGCTGGACACGCGCATGGTGATCGAGACGCCGTTGATGTGGGTGGACAAGGCGGGGACGTGGGCGATGGCGCAGGGCCTGGGAGGCCATGCGCTGCTGGAGTTGATCAAGGAGGAAACGCACACGTGCTACCTGGGGGACAGGAGCACGCGGCATGCGTGGGGCTATGGCTGCGGCAAGTGCCCGGCGTGCGAGCTGCGCGCGAAGGGGTACGCAAGATACGAGGAGGAATTGGCGCCATGAGCAAGAGCCGGCTCGAAGCGTTCTCCGACGGGGTGATCGCCATCATCCTCACGATCATGGTGCTGGAGCTCAAGGTGCCGAAGGAAGACACCGTGGAGGCCCTCGCGGCGCTCTGGCCCATCTATGCCGCTTACGCGCTTTCGTACTGGTTCGTCTTCCAGGTCTGGCTGAATCACCACGATACCTTCGAGCGTCTGGCGCAGGTGGATCGTTCGATCCTGCATTGCAACGGCCTCGTGCTGTTCGCGGCGTCGTTCATCCCGTTTGCCACTGCGTATGCGGGCGAGGCGCATTGGCGCTCGACGCTGCCGGTGGCGCTGTACGGGCTCGTGATGTGCGCCGTGTCGCTCGCGATCGCGCGCTTGCGCACGCTGGCCGGCCGGCTCGCGCAGGTACGGGAAGACCGTGACATCCATCGGCTCGAGTCGAAGAAGAGCCTGTGGTTCGCGGGCCTCTTTGTGCTTTGCGCGGGCGTGGCGCTGGTGATGCCTCGGCTGTCGCTGCTCACCTTCGCGATCACGCCGGTGATCGGGCGAATGCACGGGCGGGCGCGCAGGATGCTTGTGGGCAACGGCAAGCCCTCATGAATGACGGCGCGAGGCTCGCGCAGCATCCACCTCAAAGCACCCGGATCGCCGCCGCGCCGCAGTCGTAGCCGGTGTGCCGAAAATCGCGGATCGAACACACGGCACCATCCGGCCGGCAGCGCAGCACGATGAAGTAGGATGGCCGCCCTTCCTCGCGCACGACGATCGCGGGCACCCCATCGACGAGTGCTGCCTGCGCATGCCAGCCGGGCGTTGCGGCGTAATTCCTGAAGTAGCGATTGGCGACCGCGTCGCGCCCTTCCGATTGCGCGGCGGCCACGACCTCGGTGCGAACATCCTCGGCCAGCATCTCGCGCAGGCCATCGAAGTCGCGCGCATTGAAGCGCTCCGCGTATTCGCGAACTCTTTCCATGAAATGCTCCTCGCTCCGCGGTGGCTCGCGAACGGGAGGCGGTGGCGCCGCCGCGATCTCCTGGAGCCGGCGGCGGCCGCGTGAGAGCGCGCTCTTGGCGGCGGGCAGCGAACGATCGAGGATCGCGGCCGTTTCCTCGAGCGAATAGCCGAGCACGTCGGCCAGGATGACCGCCGCGCGCTGCAAGGGTGGCAGCAGCGTGAAGACGCGCAGACTCGCCTGCACGGCCCAGCGCCTTTCGGCGGCAGGTTCCGTGGAAGGCACGAGGTCCGTATCCATTCCCGAATCGAGCGCGATCGGATCGTGCCGCCGCTGACGCAGGTGGTCGAGTGCCGTGTTGTGCGCGATGCGAAAGAGCCAGCCGCCCGGGTTCAGGATCGGATGCTTCATGACGGCGGCCGCTTCGTGCGCTTTCAGCAGGGCGTCCTGCAGGACGTCTTCACCTTCGAACGTCGAGCCGACCATCCGTGCGCAGTGCGCGTGCAGTTGCCGCCTGAGCGCCGGGGTGAGCGCGTCGAGCGGAGAGGAAGCCGGCAGCGTAGGCGAGGTCATGCATGCACTTTCCTGTGGCGATGGCGTCAGGACACAGACGTTCGCAGCCACGAAAAGGATTCGCGGTCTCTTGCGAATCCTTTTCGGGCCGCGGCACGTCTGGCAAGTCGGTCGGCGCCGCATCGGGCTGCGCCCCACCCCTGTCGAAGGAGAAAGCCATGTTACTGATCACAGGTGCCGCGGGAAATGCCGGCCGCTTGCTGGTGGAGGCCGTGCGCCGGACCGGCCAGCCGGTGCGCGCACTCGTTCGCGATGCGGCCAAGGCCGACACGCTGCGCCAGCTGCCGGGCGTCGAGGTGGTGACCGCGGACATGGCACTGCCGCAGACGCTCGGCGCCGCGCTGCAAGGCGTCGATACGGCGATTCTCAATTCGTCGGCCGATCCGCGGATGGCCGAGACGCAATGCACCTTCGTCGACGCCGCGCGCGCGGCCGGAGTTGAGCGCGTCATCAAGCTCTCGGGGCAGGAATCGGGCATCGGGTTCGATCCGAATGCCTTCCGGTTCGCGCGGATGCATGTGCAAATCGAAGCGCACATCGAACGCTCGGGACTGCGCTGGACGCACCTGTGCCCGAGCCAGTTCATGCAGGTGTATCTGCGTGATGCGCCTGTCATTGCGCAGCGGGGCGTGCTCGCGCTGCCGGCGGGGGACATCGAACTGGCGCCGGTGGCTATCGAAGATGTGGCCGACATCGCGGCCGGTGTGCTCGCGGATGAAAAGGCGGACGGGCAGCGGTTCGTCATCACCGGGCCACAGGCACTGGGCATGGCGCACATCGCGCGGCTGATCGGCGCGGCGATCGGGCGGGAGGTGGTCTATCGCCCGGTCAGCGTGGAGGAGCGCAGCGAGCGCATGCGCGCGGCGGGGGCGCCGGCGTTCATGGTCGATGCGCTGGCGGAACAGGCGCAGGAGAGGCTGCGGCATCCGCGGACGAATGTGGATGTATCGGTGCAGGAGCGGTATGGGGTAAGGCCGACGACGTTCGCGGAATTTGCGCGCAGGAATCGGGCGGTGTTTGCGGGAGAGTGAGGGTTCAGGGCTTTCCGCATTCAGCCCGCGCGGGGGCTCTCGTACTTGGAGACGAACGACTGAGGCTTTTTCAGCTTCTTGGCCACGTCGGCCTGTGTGAGGCCTTCCTCGACTCGAGCCGCAGCGAGAGCTGAGCGCAATTTGCGGTAGGCGGGAGCGTGTGGCGACCGTAGCACGCGCGATCCTGCATCCCAATATGGGATATCCCATCTTAGGACGCGCTGCAGAATACCTAGCCTGCTTTGACTGCCTGACCACGGCGTGATGAGTCTTCGTTGGAACACGTCATTGCCTCGCTCCATCGCGAAGAGACGCTTCGGATCCGGCATTTCCGACCTCGCCCGACCCCAGCCCATACCCCGTACTCCTCCCCGCCCCTTCCCCTTTCCTCAACACCCCCAGCGCCACCAACTCATTGATATCCCGCAGCGCCGTGTCAGGCGAGCATTTCGCGATCGCCGCCCACTTGCTGCTCGTGAGCTTGCCCTCGAATCCATCGAGCAGGCGATTCAGGAGCTTCACCTGGCGCGCATTCATCGGCGTGTCGCCCCACCGCTGCCAGAACCGCGCTTTTGCCAGCACCGCGTCCAGCGTCGTCTGCGCGCTCACCACGGCGCGATGCAGGTTCGCCAGGAACCAACCCAGCCACTGCGTGACATCCATCGAGCCCTTCTGCGTGCGCTCGAGCACGTCGTAGTAGTCCTTGCGCTCGCGCTGGATCTGCGCCGAATGGCTGTAGAAGCGCTGCCGACCGCCATCGGCGCGCGCGAGGAACAAGTCGCCCACGGCCCTCGCGATGCGGCCATTGCCATCGTCGAAGGGATGCAGCGTGACGAACCACAGGTGCGCCAGGCCCGCCTTGATCAAGACGGGCTCCGGCGTGTCCGCATTCGCCCAACGCAGGAAGTTGCTCATCTCCCCCCTCAGCCTCGATGCCGGCGGCGCCTCGTAGTGGACCTTGCGCCTGTGATCGGGCCCGGAGACGACCTGCATCGGCCCCGTCGCGTCGTCGCGCCAACCGCCCACCTTGATGGGCGTCATCCCGCTGAAGCCGGTCGGAAACAACGCCGCATGCCAACCGAAAAGCCGCTTGGCGGTCAACGGCGCCCGGCAATGCGTGGTCGCGTCCAGCACCATCTCCACCACGCCTTCGACATGTCGATCCACCGGCGCAACGGCACCGATCTCGACGCCCAGGTGCCGCGCAAGCGATGAACGAACGGAGGCCACGTCGAGGTGCTCGCCTTCGATCTCGCTCGTCTTCACCACGTCCTCGGTCAACGCAGCCAGGCTGGCCTGTTCACGCAGCGCCATGCCGACGTCGGCGATGCGGCCCAGCAGAAGTCCCTGGGCGTGGCTGGTCTGCGCCAATTGCACCGCCAATGCCGGCAGGTCGTAGCGCAGGGCAGGCCAGTCGTCCTCTTCCCACAAATAGAGCTTTTCTCCGCGCGGCATGCGGAGATTGTGCGGCCGATCCGCCGCACGCGCAAGATAATCGCCGCAGAATCTGCGGCGATTAGAGCTCCGATTCGCCGCACGCGCGGCCGCGCTCAGACGTCGATGTTCGCCGCCCTCAGCGCATTCTGCTCGATGAATTCCCTTCTCGGCTCCACCTCGTCGCCCATCAGCATCGTGAACACCCGGTCCGCTTCGATCGCATCGTCGATCTGCACCTTCAGCAGGCGCCGCACGCCCGGGTCCATCGTCGTCTCCCAGAGCTGCTCGGGGTTCATCTCGCCCAGCCCCTTGTAGCGCTGCCTCGACGTGCCGTTCTCCGCCTGGGCGATCAGCCACTTCATCGCCGAGCGGAAGTCGTCCACGCGCTCTTCCTTCGCCTTCTCGCCTTCCCCACGCACGACCTTCGCGCCTTCCGCCAGCAATCCGCGGAAGGTGTTCGCCGCCTCGGCAAGCGCCGCGTAGTCGGCCCCATGCACGAAGTCCTGCGTGATCACCGACGACTTGATGTTGCCGTGATGCCGCCGGCTGATGCGCAGGATCGGCTTGTCGCTGCGCACATCGAACTCCCCCGCCACCTCGGCATCGGGCAGCTTCGCCTGCAGCGCCACCGCGCTCTGCTCCGCATCGGGCACCGTGTCGAGGTTCAGCGCGACACCGTCCGCAATCGCCCTGAGCGCCTCGGCATCCATGAAGCCGCTCAGCCGATTGATCACGCTCTCGGCCACCTGGTGCTTGCGTGCCAGCTCCGCCAGTGTTTCGCCTTGCAGCACGCGGCTCGCGTCGCCGCCCGTGTTCACGCTCGCCCCGTTCAGCGCCACGCGCAGCAGGAAGCCATCGAGCTCGCTTCCATCCTTCAGGTACAGCTCCTCCTTGCCGGCCTTGACCTTGTAGAGCGGAGGCTGCGCGATGTACACGTGGCCTCGCTCCACGAGTTCGGGCATCTGGCGATAGAAGAACGTGAGCAGCAGCGTGCGGATGTGCGCGCCGTCCACGTCCGCGTCGGTCATGATGATCACGCGGTGATAGCGCAGCTTGGCGATGTCGAAGTCGTCCGCCCCGCTCTTGCCCGTCTCCACCGCGGCCTTGCCGATGCCCGTGCCCAGCGCGGTGATCAGGGTCACGATTTCGTTGCTGGTCAAAAGCTTCTCGTAGCGCGCCTTCTCCACGTTCAGGATCTTGCCGCGCAGCGGCAAGATCGCCTGGAACTTCCGGTCGCGGCCCTGCTTCGCGCTGCCGCCGGCGGAGTCGCCCTCCACGATGTAGATCTCGCACAGCGCCGGGTCCTTCTCCTGGCAGTCCGCGAGCTTGCCGGGCAGCCCGAGGCCATCGAGCACGCCCTTGCGGCGCGTCATCTCGCGCGCCTTGCGGGCGGCTTCGCGCGCGCGAGCCGCCTCCACGATCTTGCCGACGATGATCTTCGCGTCGTTCGGCCGCTCCTGCAGGAAGTCGCCGAGCTTGTTGGCCACCACGTCCTCCACCGGGCCGCGCACCTCGCTCGAGACGAGCTTGTCCTTCGTCTGGCTCGAGAACTTCGGCTCGGGCACCTTCACACTCAGCACGCACGTGAGGCCCTCGCGCATGTCGTCGCCGGTGATTTCCACCTTCGCTTTCTTGGCGAGCTCGTTTTCCTCGATGTACTTGTTGATGACGCGCGTCATCGCCGCGCGCAGGCCCGTCAGGTGCGTGCCGCCGTCGCGCTGCGGAATGTTGTTGGTAAAGCAGAGCACCTGCTCGTTGTAGCCGCTGTTCCACTGCATCGCGACTTCGACGCCGATGATCGAGCCCTGATCGCTCGCCTTCTCGCCGACGGCGTAGAAGGCGTTCGGGTGAAGCACCTGCTTGCCCTTGTTGATGAATTCGACGAAGCCCTTCACGCCGCCGGCACCCGCGAAGTCGTCTTCCTTGCCCGTGCGTTCGTCGCACAGGCGAATGCGCACGCCGTTGTTGAGGAAGCTCAGCTCGCGCAGGCGCTTGCTGAGAATCTCGTAGTGGAAGTCGGCGTTCTCCTTGAAGATCTCGGTGTCCGGCAGGAAGTGCACCTCGGTGCCGCGTTTGTCGGTGTCGCCGAGGATCTGCATCGGACGGATCAAGGCGCGCTCGCCTGTCTCGGGGTTCGCCGCCTGCGTGACTTCGCCGTTCTGGGTGACGAAGCCCTTGCTGAATTCCAGCGTCTGGACCTTGCCTTCGCGGCGCACCGTGAGCCGCAGGAACTTGGAAAGCGCATTCACGCAGCTCACGCCCACGCCGTGCAGGCCGCCCGAGACCTTGTAGCTGTTCTGGTTGAACTTGCCGCCCGCGTGCAGCTCGGTAAGCGCGATTTCCGCCGCGCTGCGCTTCGGCTCGTGCTTGTCGTCCCACTTGATGCCCGTCGGGATGCCGCGGCCGTTGTCCACCACGCTGATCGAGTTGTCGGTGTGGATCGTGACCACGATGTCGTCGCAGTGGCCGGCGAGCGCCTCGTCGATCGAGTTGTCGACGACTTCGAACACCAGGTGATGCAGTCCCGTGCCGTCGGACGTGTCGCCGATGTACATGCCCGGGCGCTTGCGCACCGCCTCCAGGCCCTCCAGGATCTGGATGCTGCTCGCGCCGTAGTCGCCGCTTCCGGAGCCGCTGCCGTTGTGGTTGTTGTCGGAGATGGAATCCGGTTGCGCGTGTTCTTCAGCCATGAAGGTGAGTATCCAAATCTCTTGAAAGGAGCGAATCCGCCCTCTGCGGCGGCTCGCCCGACCCTCGCGTCATCCCTGCGGACGCGGGGGAGGAACGCCGCTAGATTCGCATCGGCATCACGACGTACTTGAACGTCGCGTTCTCCGGGATCGTGATGAGCGCCGAGCTGTTCGCATCGGCCAGTTCCATCTTCACCATCTCCTGGCCCATGTTGGCGAGCGCATCGATCAGGTAGGTCACGTTGAAGCCGATCTCGATGTCGTCGCCGCTGTAGTCGATGTCGAGCTCGTCGACCGCTTCTTCCTGCTCGGCGTTGTTGCTCGCGACCCGCAGCGTGTCCTTTTCCAGGTTGAGCCGCACGCCCTTGAACTTCTCGCTCGTGAGGATCGCCGTGCGCTGCAGGCTCGCGAGCAGCGGCGCGCGGCCGAGCGTCACCGTGTTCTTGTGGTTCTTCGGGATCACGCGGTTGTAGTCGGGGAACTTCCCTTCCACGAGCTTGGTGACGAATTCCATCCCGTCGAACGCGAACTTGGCCTGGTTGTTCGCGAACTGCATTTCGATCGCGCCCTCGGCATCCGAGAGCAGCCGCTGCAGCTCCAGCACCGTCTTGCGCGGCAGGATCACCTCCTGGCGGGGCACTTCGACGTCGAGCGTCGCGCTTGCGAAGGCGAGGCGGTGCCCGTCGGTGGCGACGAGCGAAAGCTGCTTGCCTTCCGCGACGAAGAGGATTCCGTTCAGGTAGTAGCGGATATCGTGCACCGCCATCGCGAAGCTCACCTGGTTCAGCAAGTCCTTCAGCGTGCTCTGCGGCACGCTGAACTTCGGACCGAAGCTCGGGGCCTCCTGCACGAGCGGAAAGTCCTCGGCCGGCATGGTCTGCAACGTGAACCGGCTCTTGCCGCCCTTCAGGACGAGCTTGTTCTGGCTGGACTCGATGCTCACGGTCTGCTCGGCCGGCATGGTGCGCAGGATGTCGATCAGCTTGCGGGCACCGACCGTCGTGGTGTAGCTGCCCGCATCGCCGTCCATCTCGACGTTCGTGCGAATCTGGATTTCGAGGTCGCTCGTGGTGAACTGCACGCTGCCGCCGGACTTGCGGATCAGCACGTTGGCGAGAATCGGCAGCGTATGGCGTTTCTCGACGATGCCCGCGACGCACTGCAGCACTCCCAGCAATTTTTCCTGTGTTGCCTTCAGGACGATCATGTCTGCCTCTTCCTTGGATTTGTCTATTTCAAATTAGTCGTAGTAGTAGGAGCCGGCCGACCGGTGTGGACAACCGCTATTTTCGCCTGTTTCGTCAAGCACTTGCCGTGGCTGGACTGCTGTGGGCGGGTGTGCTTGCGGGTGTCGCTCGAAGTGGAACAACTTGCGCGTCCGGCCCGCTCTTGTGGATAAGGACGAGCTTGTCCCGGAAATGTCCCCAGCCTTTCTGGCCCATTGCCCGATCATCCCTTCAGCGTCTGTTCCAGCACGTGCAGTTGCTGATTCAGCTCGGTGAGCTGTTGACGCTCGCCCGCGATCTTGCGTACCGCGTGCAGCACGGTCGTGTGGTCGCGCCCGCCGAAGAGCTCGCCGATCTCGGGCAGGCTCTTTTGCGTGAGCTCCTTGGCCAGATACATCGCGATCTGCCGCGGCCGCGCGATGGAGGCCGGCCGCTTCTTCGAATACATGTCGGCCACCTTGATCTTGTAGTAGTCGGCCACGGTCTTTTGGATGTTCTCGACCGAGATCTGGCGGTTCTGAATCGACAGCAGGTCGCGCAGCGCCTCGCGCGCGAGCTGGATCGACACTTCCTTCTGGTTGAAGCGCGAATAGGCGAGTATCTTGCGCAGCGCCCCTTCGAGCTCGCGCACGTTGGAGCGCACGTTCTTCGCGACGAAGAAGGCGACTTCCTCCGGCATGTCGGCGTTCTCGGCGCGGGCCTTGTTGATGAGGATGGCCACCCGCATCTCGAGTTCCGGCGGCTCGATCGCCACCGTGAGCCCGGAATCGAAGCGCGAAATGAGCCGCTCGTGGATGTCGACCAGCCCCTTCGGGTAGGTGTCGCTGGTCATCACGATGTGCGATTTCTTGGCAAGAAGCGCTTCGAACGCGTTGAAGAATTCCTCCTGCGTCCGGTCCTTGTTCGCGAAGAACTGCACATCGTCGATGAGGAGCAGGTCGAGCGAGTGATAACGTTCCTTGAACTCGTCGAAAGTCTTGCGCTGATAGGCCTTGACCACATCGGAGACGAACTGCTCCGCATGGATGTAGAGAACCCGCGACTGCGGCCGGTCGGCGAGGAGCCTGTTGCCCACCGCGTGGACCAGGTGGGTCTTGCCGAGGCCCACCCCGCCATAAATGAAGAGCGGGTTGTACAGCTGGCCGGGTGTGCCGGCCACGTGCATGGCCGCGGCGCGGGCCATCCGGTTGGCCGTGCCTTCGACGAGGTTGTCGAATGTGAGAGCGGTGTTCAGGCGAGTCTTGAAGCCCTGAGGTGCCTCGGCCTCTTCGATCTCGGCCGGCTCGCTCGCCCGTGCGATCGACGACAGCGCAGGCGCAGCGTAAACCCTGGCACCGTTTTCCCTGGGAGTAATGGCTAACTCAAGATGAACCGGCTGGCCATACATCTTTTCCAGCATGCCGGCGATGCGGCCGGCATACTGGGCTCGCACCCAGTCGAGCTTGAACCGGTTCGCGACGAACAGCGTGACCCGGGAAAAGTCTTCGGACACCTGTGCGGCCAGCGGCTTGATCCAGGTGTTGAACTGCTGCTCGGGGAGTTCCTGCGCCAGCTGATCCACGCAGGCTTGCCACAGGCTGTCGCCTGCGCCCAGACTGGCGGTGGCCGCCAGGCTGTTGTGTTGCCCCTCGCTCATACTTCCGTTCGCTCCTGTGGATTAGTTCTTGCAGGCGAAACGCTGCATTCTAGTTTGTGAAGACCTTATCCACAAACGGGCCGACGGGCGGCGCCGCGGTCTCGCGTTGTGGGGCGGGGCATTTTCCACGATAATCATGGGTTCCCCTCAGAACCATACCGGCCCTCGCCATGAAGCGTACCTACCAACCCTCCAAGATCCGCCGAGCCCGCACCCACGGCTTTCTCGTGCGCATGAAAACCCGCGGAGGCCGCGCCGTGATCAACGCCCGCCGCGCCAAGGGCCGCAAGCGTCTCGCGGTCTGAGGCTCAGCGGAGCTCGCGCCATTTCGCGCGCCGCATCCTTGTCGTGCAACGGCTGAGAACACGGTCGCAGTACGAGGCGGCGATGGCGGGTGGCATCATTTCCCGGACCGCGCATTTCGTTCTGCACCACGCAGCGCTCGAAGTGCCTGCTGCGAATGCGGGGCCCGAGTCCGTGCGTTCGCGGCCCCTCTTTGCCGTACGAGACGAGCCCTGGGTCGGCGCGGTCGTCCCCAAGCGCTGGGCCAAGCGGGCCGTGAGGCGCAACGGCATCCGGCGGCAGATCTACGACGTGTCCGCGCGCTTCGCCCCCACACTGCCCAACGCCGCGCATGTCGTGCGGCTGCGCATGGGGTTTGCAGCCGACGCGTTCAAGAGCGCCTGGTCCGAGCCGCTGAAGAAGACGGTCCGCGCCGAACTGCTGAGCCTCTTCGAATCGCTCGGTACTCGCCGCGACGAGCCCAAGGCCCGTCCTCCGTCCGTCATTCCCACTGCCTCTCGCGCCGCCCCCGCGGCCCCCACCATCATTCCCGCGAAGGCGGGAATCCAGGGCGTCCAGAAATGATCCGGCGCTTTCTGATCCAGCTGATCAAGGCCTATCGCCTGCTGCTGTCGCCCGTGATCGGCAACGCGTGCCGCTTCAGGCCGACCTGCTCCCAGTACGGCATCGAAGCGCTGCAACGGCACGGCGCCCTAGCCGGCACCTATCTCACGGCAGCGCGCATCGTGCGCTGCAACCCTCTGTGCAAAGGCGGGCAAGATCCGGTCCCGCAGATGTTTTCCTTTCTCGCACACAAGAACAACCCATGAACGACATTCGCCGCACCATCCTGTGGGTGATCTTCGGTTTCTCGCTGGTGATGCTGTGGGACCAATGGCAGGTCTACAACGGCCGCCAGGCGACTTTCCTGCCGCACAAGCCGGCCGCCACGGCGCAGGCACCCGCATCGGCATCCGCATCCGCATCCGCCAGCGCCGTTTCGCAAACGAGCGCCGTGCCTTCGCCCGCCGGGAACACCGCCGCACCCGGCGCCGTTGCGACCACCGCCGCGGCCGTGCCGGGGGCAGGCGCTTCCGCGCCGCAGGTTCCGCGTGAGCGCTTCACCGTGACCACCGATGTCATGCGCATCACCTTCGACACCGAAGGCGGCTCGGTCGTGCGCACCGAAATGCTCGAGCATCCGGCCGAGACCGGCACGAAGGGCAGCACCGAGACTTTCGTGTTGCTCGACGAGAGCGCCGGGCGCGAATACGTCGCGCAAAGCGGTCTGATTGGAGGCGATTTCCCCAATCACAAGACGATCATGACCGCGAGCGGCGAGCGCACGTTGAAAGCCGGTGCAAACGAGCTGCAGGTGAAGTTCGAGTCGCCCGTGGTGGGCGGCGTGAAGCTCACCAAGACCTACACGATCAAGCGCGGCGCGTACGACATGACGGTGACGCACCAGGTGCAGAACGCGGGCAGTGCGCCGGTGCAGCCGCAGCTTTATCTGCAGATCGTGCGCGACGGCAAGGACCTGCCGGGCACGTCGAGCTTCTATTCCACCTTCACGGGCCCCGCCGTCTACACCGAGGAGCAGAAGTTCCAGAAGGTGAAGTTCGAGGACATCGACAAGAACAAGGCCGACATCCAGAAGGAATCCGATCGCGGCTACGTGGCGATGGTGCAGCACTACTTCGCGAGCGCATGGATCCTGCCGGATGGCACGCGGCGCGAACTCTTCCTGCGCGCGATCCCCAACACCAGCGCGCCGCAGCTCGGCTCGAGCCTCTATGCGGTCGGCATGATCGACAAGCTGGCCGCCCTCGCGCCCGGGCAGGCGAGCGAAGTGAATGCGAGATTCTTCGCCGGCCCCGAGAACGAGAAGATGCTCGAGAAGATCGAGCCCGGCCTGGAACTCGTGAAGGACTACGGCCATCTCACGATCCTCGCGAAGCCGCTCTACTGGCTGCTCGACAAGCTGCACAGCTTCATCGGCAACTGGGGCTGGTCGATCGTGGCGCTCGTGCTGCTCATCAAGATCGCGTTCTACTGGCTGCAGGCGAAGGGCTACGAGTCCATGGCCAAGATGAAGGCCATCAACCCGCGCGTCATGGCGATGCGCGAACGCTACAAGGAAAATCCGCAGCAGATGCAGCAGGAGATGATGCGCATCTACCGCGAGGAGAAGGTGAATCCGCTGGGCGGGTGCCTGCCGATCTTCATCCAGATTCCGGTCTTCATCTCGCTGTACTGGGTGCTGCTCGCCAGCGTGGAGATGCGCAACGCCCCCTGGATCGGCTGGATTCACGACCTCTCCTCGCGCGATCCGTACTACATCCTGCCGATCGTGATGACGGTCACGACGCTCTTCCAGACCGCCCTGAACCCGGCACCGCCCGACCCGATGCAGGCCAAGATGATGTGGATCATGCCGATGGTGTTCGCGGTGATGTTCTTCTATTTTCCCGCGGGCCTCGTGCTGTACTGGGTCACGAACAACATCCTCTCGATCGCCCAGCAGTGGCTCATCAATACGCGGATGGGCGTGAAGGTGGAATTCAACCTGCCGAAGTTCGGTTGACGCTCGCCACTCTCGACCAGCCGATCGCCGCGATCGCCACGGCGCCGGGGCGCGGCGCGGTCGGAATCGTGCGGGTGTCGGCCAAGTCGGTTCAGCCGCTCATCGAAGCGATCTGCCACCGCGCGCTGAAGCCGCGCGAAGCCACCTATCTGCCCTTCAAGGCGGCAGACGGCTCCACGATCGACCAGGGCCTTGCGATCCACTTTCCCGCGCCGCATTCCTACACCGGCGAGGACGTGCTCGAATTGCAGGCCCACGGCGGCCCCGTCGTGCTGCAGCTTCTGCTGGCCCGCTGCCTGGAGGCAGGCGCCGCAATGGGTCTGCGCGTGGCCGAACCGGGTGAATTCACGCGACGGGCCTTTCTGAACGACAAGATGGACCTCGCGCAGGCCGAAGCGGTCGCCGATCTGATCGATGCGTCCACCGAAGCCGCGGCCCGCAGTGCGTCGCGTTCGCTCGCGGGCGAGTTCTCGCGCGAGATTCACGCGCTGCGCGACGCGTTGATCGAGCTGCGCATGCTCGTGGAAGCGACGCTCGATTTTCCCGAGGAGGAGATCGACTTCCTCCGCAAGGCGGACGCGCAAGGCCAGCTCGATCGCATCCGGCAGCAGCTCGCTGTCGTCATGACGCGCGCGCGCCAGGGCGCGCTGCTCGCCGAAGGCATCCGGGTCGTGATCGCGGGCCAGCCGAACGCGGGCAAGAGTTCCCTGCTGAACGCGCTCGCGGGAGTCGAACTCGCGATCGTGACGCCGATCCCCGGCACGACGCGGGACGTGGTGAGCCAGCAGATCCAGATCGAAGGCGTGCCGCTGCACGTGATCGACACCGCGGGCCTGCGCGAAGGCGGCGACACGGTGGAGCGCATCGGCATCGAACGCGCGTGGGGTCAGATCAGGAGCGCCGATGCCATCCTGTTCCTGCATGACATGACGCGCTGGCGCGATGCGGACTACGTCGCGGCGGACGAGCGCATCGCGCGCGAACTCGCCGACCGCCTGCCGAGGCAAGCCACGGTGCTCGACGTGTGGAACAAGGCCGATGTCGTGCCGCCCGATACGCAGGCCGCGCACACGGCGCGGCAGGACGTCGTGGTGTCGGCCCGCACGGGGACCGGCCTGGAGGCCCTGCGCCGTCGTCTGCTCGAGATCGCCGGCTGGCAGGCTGCGCCCGAGGGCGTCTTCATCGCGCGCGAACGCCACGTGCATGCGCTCGCGCGTGCCGACCTGCACCTGAAGGACGCGGCCGCGCTCCTCACGCTTCAGGCGCAGGCGCTCGATCTGCTGGCCGAGGAGCTGCGTCTTGCGCAGAATGCGCTCAACGAGATCACCGGGGAGTTCGGCTCGGACGATCTGCTCGGGGTGATCTTCTCGCGGTTTTGCATCGGGAAGTAGTCGGCTCGCCGTTCGTCCGCGCCCACCGACCGCTCGCGGGTACGAGCGCGTTACCCTTCGAACGGCTCGGGTATCACGTGCAACGCCCGGTTAATGCGCCTTGTGCCCTTGCGGTCGCGCATCCACCATGCGCCGCATGAACGCACCGCTTCGCATCCCGATCCAGTTCGACATCCAGGGGCTCGTACGGGCCATCCAGCAAAACGAGTCGGAAGACGTCTTCAGGCCCGCACTCAATGCGAAGCAGTGGGAGCTGCTTGCGACCTACATGCAGCCCTTCGCGCTGATGAACGGCCAGGTGCTGATCGAGCAGAACGCCTCGGACCGCACGGTCTACGTCGTCGAAGCGGGCACGCTCACCGTGCACTACGAAGACGGCAAGGGGCGGCTGCGACTCGCGACGGTCGGGCCGGGTTCGGCCGTGGGCGAAGGCGCGTTCTTCACCCGCCTGCCGCGCAACGCGACGGTGCAGGCCGCAAGCCCTTGCAAGATCTGGTCGCTCACGCCGATCCGCTTCACCGAGCTCACCAATCGACAGCCGAACCTCGCGCTCGAAGTCGCGATGGCGCTCGGCTCGCTCGTGTCGAGACGCCTTGCCAACCGGCCCAAGCGCGTTGCCGTCACCTGAGCCCCGGGGGCATCGCGGCGATGCCACTATTTCACGGAAGACCGCATGGCACTCCCGTGGACGAAGGTGCCGTGAAAAAGTTGGCCATTTTTTTCTCTGGCGGCATTACACTGCGCCGCAGAAGCGCTGAAAACGAAAGTCCGCGTTCGCGCACCCGGAGATGACGATGTCCTTCTTCAGCTGGTTCACAGGCCGCAAGCCCGCCAAGCCCGCGACAGCGGCGGAAAGCTCCGGCCTCTCGCGCATGGAATCGACCAAGCCGTATCCGCCGCGCGGACCGCAGGACCCCAATGCCCGGCCCGCGAATCGCAAGAGCGAGCGCATGGCGCGCCGCGAGTTGCTCTATACGGTCGTGCGCGAAACCATGGCGAAGTCCGGCGTCGTCTCCGCCAGCTACAAGTTCAAAGTGCTCTCGCTCGACGCGCGCGGCCGCCAGTTCCTCGTCATGGTGGACCTCGCGCGCGAGTACGGCAGCGAGACGAGCGGCCTGGCGGAAATCGAGGCGATGATCGCCCAGATGGCCAAGGTGCGTTACGACATCGTCGTGACGGCGGTCTACTGGCGGATGAACGAGCATGTGGCCGTAGGCATCAACACGGGACGCCATCACGGCAAGGCATCCATCGGCACCGCGGCGGCGGCCCCGTCGCAGGCTGCGCCGGTCGCGTCGCAGCCGATGCCGGTTGAGGCGGCGCGCGAAACACCCCCTGAGGCACCCCCTGAAACACCGCTCGCCAAAGGCGGCGCACGCTTCGAGCCCATCCAGCACGACGAGGTGGAGGCTTTTCGGCAGGCGTTCGCCCAGGGCGTGTCCGGCGCCGCCGCAATGCAGGCGGCGGCCGGCGCCACGGCAAAGAGTTTCGACGGCACCATGAAGCACGGCCCGCAAAGCTACACGCTTCTGACCGGCTTCGAAGACACCGAACTCGCCGAGGACGAATCCCACCCCATGCCGGGCGCGCTCAGCGCGACGCAGTACGGCGACTTGCGGTGAGGACTGAGCTCTGATTCCGGGGGCCATCCAACCCCTCGCTCAAACTAGAGCTTTAGGTTACACTGGCTCCCCCTGCCCCGGCAGGGTCCTGGAGGGCCGGTATGAACGTACAACAATTGATGGATGCGGTGGAGCAGCTGAACGCGCGAGATGCGCTTCAGTGCAAGCTTTCCCTGGACGAATGGAAGGCGCTTGCGCCGTATCTTTCGGTGCGCTTCATGCGCGTGGGCGATCCGCTGATGTTCGAGGGCGACGCCGACCGCGAGGTCTACATCCTTGCCGAAGGCGAAGTGGAGGTGCGCATCCAGGACCATGCGCTGGCCACGCTCGGCGCCGGCAACGTCGTCGGAGAGGGCACGTTCTTCTCCGGCGAGCCGCGCAGCGCAACGGTCGTTCCCACGAAGACCGGTGTCGCCTGGGGATTGAAGTGGGATCGGTTCGAGGCGCTCTCCAAGAAGCATCCCGGCCTCGCGATCGATCTGCTGAAGGGCCTGGCGATCGTGCTTGCCATCCGCATGCGGCAGGCGGTGCTGGTGGAGCACTTCGCGTAGGCACGCCGAATCGGCCGATGCCGGGACGGCGCTAGCCGGCGGGTCCGCAAGCACGATACCCCCGGCTCGTTCAATGCCCCTCGAAATGCACGAACGTGAAGACGTCGAGCCCGTGTTCGCGCAGGCGCGCTGAGCCGCCCAGCTCGGGCAGATCGACGATCGCGGCGCCTTCGGCCACGCTGCCGCCCAGCTTTTCCAGCAGGCGCTTGCCCGCCATCATCGTCCCGCCCGTGGCGATGAGGTCGTCGATCAGCAGCACACGCTGGCCGGGCTTCACCGCGTCCACATGCAGCTCGACGGTCGCGTTGCCGTACTCGAGCTCGTAGGTTTCCTCGACGGTCGTGAATGGCAGCTTGCCTTTCTTGCGGATCGGAACGAAGCCGAGCCCGAGCTCGTAGGCGACGACCGAACCCAGGATGAAGCCGCGCGCGTCGAGGCCCGCCACGACGTCGGGCCGGCGATCCATGTAGCGGTGCACGAACGCGTCGATCAGCACCCGGAAAACCTTCGGGTCCTGCAGCAGCGGCGTGATGTCGCGGAACTGAACGCCCGGCGCCGGCCAGTCGGGCACCGTGCGGATGTGCGAGCGCAGGTACTCGCCGATGCTCCTGCCCGTGAGCGTGTCGTCGAAATTCATCGCCTCATCCTTTCAACAGGATCTCTTCGGCCGTGGCGAGCGTCTCCGGACGGCCCGACAGCACGAGCGTATCGCCATCCTGCAGCTCGGGGTCGCTCTGCGGATCGAGCGGCTTGCCGTCCCTGCGGCGCAGGCTCACCACCCGCACGCCTTGCGCGTGCAGCGCGAAATGACTGAGCGCGCGGCCGAGCGCCCGGGCGCCGAACGGCAGGGTGACGGAGGCGAGCCGCTCCTGCTCCAGGTCGTCCGCGGTGCTGTCGTCCGCGCCGTGGAAGTAGCCGCGCAGCAGGCTGTAGCGCGCATCGCGCTGATCCTGCACGATGCGGATCACGCGCCGCATCGGCACGCCCACGAGCGCCAGGGCATGCGAGGCGAGCATCAGCGAGCTTTCCATCGTCTCCGGCACGACCTCGGTCGCGCCCGCGCTCATCAGTTTGTCCAGCTCTCGGTCGTCCTGCGTGCGCACGATGACCGGCACCTGCGGCGCGTGCGCGCGCGTGTTGGCGAGCACCTTGAGCGCCCCGGGCACGTCGAGGTAGGTCACGACCACCGCGCTCGCGCGGGCCAGGCCCGCGGCCATCAATGCCTGCAGCCGCGCGGCGTCGCCGAACACCACCGAATCGCCCGCCGCCGCGGCCTGGCGCACGCGATCGGGATCGAGGTCGAGCGCCATGTACGGAATGCCCTCGGGCTCCAGCATGCGCGCGAGATTCTGTCCGCAGCGGCCATAGCCGCAGATGATCACGTGCTTGTTGGCGTTGATCGAGCGCCGCGCGATGGTGGTCATCTGCAGCGACTGCATCATCCACTCGCTCGCCACGAGCTTCATGACGATGCGGTTGCTCCACTGGATGATGAGCGGCGTGGCGAGCATCGAAAGCACCATGCTCGCGAGAATCGGATTGATCATCCCGGGCGGCACGAGGTGTCCCTGCTGCGCGAGCGCGAGCAGCACGAAGCCGAATTCGCCCGCCTGCGCGAGGTAGAGACCGGTGCGCAGCGCCACGCCCGTCGTCGCGCCTGCGACGCGCGCGATCGCGGTCACGAGCGCGAGCTTGAACAGCACCGGCGCGGTGAGCAGAGCCAGCACGAGCGCCAGATGGCCGGCCACGTCCTTCCAGTCGAGCAGCATGCCGATGCTGATGAAGAACAGGCCGAGCAGCACGTCGTGAAACGGCCGGATGTCCGTTTCCACCTGGTACTTGTATTCGGTCTCGGAAATCAGCATGCCCGCGATGAAGGCGCCGAGCGCGAGCGAGAGACCCGCGAGTTCGGTGAGCCACGCGAGCCCGAGCGTGACGAGCAGCAGGTTCAGCACGAAGAGCTCGTCGCTCTTGCGCCGTGCGACGAGCGTGAGCCACCAGCGCATCACGGCCTGCCCGCCGGTCAGCAGCAGCACGATGAGGGCGGTGGCCTTGATTGCCGCCACGGCGAGTTCGCGCAGCAGCGTCTCGGCTGGGCTCCCCAGCGCCGGGATCAGTACGAGGAAGGGCACCACGGCCAGATCCTGGAACAGCAGCACGCCCATCACGCGCTTGCCGTGCTCGGATTCGAGCTCCAGGCGCTCGGCCATCAGCTTCACGACGATCGCAGTGCTGCTCATCGCGAGCGCACCCGAGAGCGCGAGCGCGCTTTGCCAGGTGACGTGCCACAGCCGCGGCGCGAGTGCTTCCAGAAAGAGCGATCCGACCATGGAAAGCAGCACGGTGAGCACGACTTGCGACAGGCCGAGCCCGAAGACGAAGCCTCGCATCGCGCGCAGCTTGGGCAGGTTGAACTCCAGGCCGATCACGAACATGAGGAACACGACGCCGAATTCGCCGAGGTGGCGCACGCCCGCCGAATCTCGGGCGACCGCGAGCGCGTTGGGGCCGATCAGGATGCCGACCACGAGATAGCCGAGCATGGGCGGCAGCTTGAGCAAGCGGCACCCCACCACGCCCAGCACGGCCGCGAGCAGGTAAACCAGTGTGAGCTCGAGCGAGGTCATCCCCGCATGCTATACGCCCGCCGAATGCGCCCGCCGAACGCGCCCGCCGAACGCGCCCGCTGTATGGGCCCCGCCGCGACCGCCCGAATAGAATCGCCCGGATGGATTTCGACGCCGACCGCGCGCTGCGCCTGGCCCACGACACCTTCGAGATCGAAGCGCAGGCGGTGCTCGGCCTGCGCGCGCGTCTGGGTGAGCCGTTCGCCCGCGCGGTGCAGATGATCCTCGGGATTCCCGGCCGCGTGGTCGTGATGGGCATGGGAAAGAGCGGCCATGTGAGCCGCAAGATCGCCGCGACGCTCGCCTCCACCGGCACGCCGGCGATGTTCGTCCATCCCGCGGAGGCGAGCCACGGCGACCTGGGCATGATCACCAAGGGCGACCTGCTTCTGGCCGTGTCGAACAGCGGCGAGGTGGAGGAACTGGTGCCCGTGCTGCCGGTCGTGAAGCGGCTCGGAGTACCGATGATCGCGCTCACCGGCGGGCTCAAGTCGACGCTCGCGCGGCACGCCGACGTCGTGCTCGACAGCGGCGTGGAAAAGGAGGCCTGCCCGCACAACCTCGCGCCCACCGCGAGCACCACGGCGCAGATGGCGCTTGGCGACGCGCTGGCGGTGGCGTTGCTCGATGCGCGCGGCTTCGCGCCCGAGGACTTCGCGCGGTCGCACCCCGGCGGCTCGCTCGGACGCAAGCTGCTCACGCTGGTGGGCGACGTGATGCGCACCGGCGACGCGGTGCCGAAGGTTCAGCCCCATGCCCCGTTTTCGGCGCTCATGCGCGAGATGGGGGCCAAGGGCATCGGCGCGTCGGCCGTGGTGGATGCCGAAGGGCATCTGGTGGGCATCTTCACCGCGGGCGACCTGCGCCGGCACGTCGAACGCGGCACCGACCTGCGGGAAAGCGTCGCGCGCGACATCATGAACCCGAGCCCGCGCACGCTGAGAGCCGGGCAGATGGCGGTCGAAGCGGCGCAGGTGATGGAGCAGACGCGCGTCACGCTGCTCTTCGTGGTCGACGAGCATGGCCACCTCGTGGGGACCGTCAACGCCAACGACCTGCTGCGCGCCAAGGTCATCTGACTTGCCCCCGTGCAGCCCGCACTGAACTTTCCCCCCGAATTGCTGCTCGCGGCGCAAGGCGTGCGGGTCGCCTTCTTCGACGTGGACGGAGTGCTCACCGACGGCGGCGTCTTCATGTCGGACGCGGGCGAAACGCTCAAGCGCTTTCATATCCTCGACGGCCTCGGGCTGAAGCTCTTGCAGAAGGCGGGCATCGTGCCGGCCGTGATCACCGGCCGCGATTCGGCACCGCTTCGCGAGCGCCTCAGGGCTCTTGGGATCGTGCACGCGCACTACGGCACCGAAGACAAGCGGCCCGCGGCGGAGGCGACGCTTTCGGCGCTCGGCCTGCAATGGCGCGAAGCCGCGGCGATGGGCGACGACTGGCCCGACTTGCCCGTACTCACGCGCAGCGCTTTCGCGGTGGCGCCGCCGAACGCGCACGTGGAGGTGCGCGCGGTCGCGCACCATGTGACGCAAGCCGCGGGCGGCAACGGGGCGGCGCGCGAATTCTGCGACCTGCTGCTGGTGGCGTCCGGCCGCTACGCGGGCCTGCTCGAAGGGTACGAGTGAGCACGCTGCCCGCGCGCCTCTGGCGGGCATGGGACCGCGCGACGGTCTACCTGCCGCTCATCCTGATGGGCGTGATGGCGCTTGGCACCTACTGGCTCGCGCGCAACACGCCGAGCTTCAATGTGCCGGGCGTGCAGCGGCCGCCCACCCATGAGCCGGACTATTTCATGCGCGCCTTCTCCGTGAAGAGCTTCGACGCCGCCGGCCGCCTCAAAAGCGAAGTGCGCGGCGCGCAGGCGCGCCACTATCCGGACAGCGACACGCTGGAGATCGACCAGCCCCGCATCCGCTCGTTCGGCCAGGACGGGCAGCTCACGATAGCGACCGCGGCTCGCGCGCTCTCGAATGCGGACGGCAGCGAAGTCCAGCTCTTCGGCGATGCGGTGGTGACGCGCGCCCCGCTCGCGAAGTCCGGCGCCGCGGACCTTCCCCCGCTCGAGATCCGCAGCGATTTCCTCGATGTGCTTGTGCAGAAGGAAGAAGTGCACACCCGCAAGCCCGTGATGCTCAGGCGCGGCAGCGACGAATTCCGCGCGGACGCACTGGACTACAACCACCTGGACCGCGTGCTGGAACTGCGGGGCAATGTGCGCGGCACGATCGCGCCGCACGGCGAGAAGGTCCTGCCTTGAGCGATGGGCCGCTTGCCTTCATCACGGGCGCATCGAGCGGCATCGGGCAGGCGCTGGCCGAGCGATACGCGCAGGCCGGCTGCCGCCTCGCGCTCGTGGCGCGCCGCACGCAGGAAATCGAACGATGGGCCGCGGGCGCGGGGCTCGAGACCGGGCGCTGGGCGGTGTACGGCGCCGACGTCGCCGACATCGGCAGCATCGTGGCGGCGGGCCACGCGTGCATCGCCGCGCAGGGTGTGCCCGATGTGGTGATCGCGAATGCCGGCATCAGCATCGGCATGGACAGCGCCGAGCGCGACGACCTCGACGTGATGGCGCGCACCTATGCCGTGAACGCCGTGGGCGTGGCCGCGACGTTCCACCCCTTCGTGCAGCCGATGGCCCGGCGAGGCTCGGGCCGGCTCGTGGGCATCTCGAGTGTGGCGGGCATCCGGGGCCTGCCCGGGCACGGCGCGTATTGCTCCAGCAAGGCCGCCGTGATCAGCTACTGCGAGAGCCTGCGCGGCGAGCTGCGCTCGAGCGGCGTGCGCGTGGTGACGATCTGTCCGGGCTATGTCGCGACGCCGCTCACCGCGCGCAATCGCTACGGCATGCCGTTCCTGCTGCAGCCGCACGAGTTCGCCGCACGCGCATTTCGCGCGATCGAATCGGGCGCGAGCTATCGCGTGATTCCCTGGCAGATGGGACTCGTCGCGAAGCTGCTGCGCGCGATGCCCAACGCGATATTCGACCGCGTCATGACCGGCCGGCCGCGCAAGCGGCGCGAGCACGAGTAGCCGGAGGCGGCCGCGAATCCGCTTCGGTCCGCCAGCCGGCCGGGGCGCTCGCGGGCTGAGCGCCGCCGCGCTGGAATGACAAAGGCTCCCGCAGGAGCCTTTGAACAACAACCCAAGGGTTGCGAAAGAATCTCTCAGTAGCCGCCGCGACCGCCGCAGCCGCCACCGCCGCGCGGACCGGCGCCGTACGGGCTGCGGAAGCCGCCATCCTGGCCTCCGCGGTCGCCGCGCCCGCCGCCACCCTGGCCGCGCCCGCCACCACCGCCGCCGCCGCCGTAGCCGCCGCCACCGCCGCCGCCGTAGCCACCGCCACCTCCATAGCCACCGCCGCCGCTGCGCGGCCGGTTTTCCATCGGGCGCGCTTCATTCACGACGACGCTGCGTCCCCCGAGTGGCTGCCCGTTCATGCCGTTGATCGCGGCCTGGGCCTCGGCATCGCTCGCCATCTCCACGAAGCCGAAGCCCTTGGAGCGGCCGGTCTCGCGCTCCATCATCACCTTGGCGCTCGTGACCGTACCGAACTGGCTGAACGCCTGCTCCAGATCGCTGTCACGCATCTGGTACGGCAGGTTGCCGACATATAGCTTGTTGCCCATGAATGGGACTCCTAAGAAACGAATGAACCTTTTGAGCGATGGAGTCCCGAAAACGCATGCCAACCGAACGAGCGACGACGCGAAAGTGACCTGTACACCGCAGCCTGCGCAGGGCCGTCATGCCCGCGCCGTTTCATTATGAAGCAGATACGGGCTTTGCTGGCAAGCCGCGAAGTGGCGCCGAACCCACGGAAACCCTGAATCGCCGGGTTCGGCCGGATCCCCCGGATAGGGGAACAGCGGCCCACGAGGGGGCGCTCACTCCTCGCCGGATTGCGAGTACGCGCGCCAACGCGCAAAAGCGCGGCGCATCGTGAGCATCTGGCGTTCGAACTTCGGGCATGCGTCGCAGGCGGCCAGGTGCAGGCGCAGGGCAACCCGCTCCACCCAGGGCAGCGCGCGGTCCTCCCGCGCGACGAGGAGGGCCGACACTTCCTTGCAAGTTCGGCGAAAGAACATCATGCAGCGAGCCGGTCGGCGAACCAGTTGAGTTCGAGGCATTCGCGCAGGCGCAGCCGTGCACGATGCAGTTGGACGTAAAGGTTGGTCGGGGTGAGCTGGAGTTCCTTACAGATTTCCTCGCTGTCCAGCTCCAGCCATTCGCGCATGAGAAAGATGCGTCCCATCGCGGGCGGCAGCTTGTCCGTGCACGCCTCCAGCACCAGCAGGAACTGGCGCGAACGCAGGGACTGCTCCGGGTCGCCCCATTCGGCGGGCTGCTGCAGGAAGTGGCCGTCGGGTCTGAACGAGAGCGCATCGAGCTCATCGACGGCGTCGCCCGCGTCGATGTCCAATGCCACTTCGCGACGGCGCTCGCGCAAGGTGTCGATGATCTTGTGCTTCAGGATGCCCACGAGCCATGTCCTGAGCGCACTGCGGTTGCCGAAGGACTGCGGCTTCGCGAGGGCGGCCAGGATCGTTTCGGACACGGCATCCTCGGCCCATGTCTCGTTGCGAAGCTGCAGCCGCGCGAACCGCAGCAGATACGCCCGGTGCTCTTCGAGCTGGTGTTCGATCGGTGGCGTGGCCATCAGGGGCCGCATCTTCGCACACGGCGAGCCGCGCGCTGCGCGCTGCTATACTGCCTGCAGCGCCGATTTGCTCTTCCGCTTGCGGGCGCTTTACCAAATGCAGCTAAAGACGAAACGCCTGCGACTCACCCGGCTTCGTGTTTAGCGAGCCGGGTTTTTTGCTTTCCGTTTCGATGACTCTCATCGCCCATTCGCAGAACATGCAGTTCGACGCGCCGCTTGCGCTGCAAAGCGGCGCGTCCGTGCGCGGGTACACCCTCGCCTACGAAACCTACGGCACGTTGAACGCCCAGCGCAGCAACGCGGTGCTGATCTGCCATGCGCTCAACGCGTCGCACCACGTGGCGGGGGTGTACGCGGACCAGCCGGGCAACGTGGGCTGGTGGGACAGCATGATCGGGCCCGGCAAGCCCGTGGATACGGACCGCTTCTTCGTGATCGGCGTGAACAACCTCGGATCGTGCTTCGGCTCCACCGGGCCCATGCACGCGAACCCCGACACCGGCCGCATCTACGGTTCCGACTTTCCCGTGGTGACCGTCGAGGACTGGGTGGATGCGCAGGCGCGCCTCATCGACGCACTCGGCATCGAACGCCTCGCGGCCGTGATGGGCGGCAGCCTCGGGGGGATGCAGGCGCTCTCGTGGACGCTCCAGTATCCCGACCGCGTGCGCCACGCGATCGGCGTGGCGAGCGCGCCCAACCTCACGGCGGAAAACATCGCGTTCAACGAAGTCGCACGCCGCGCGATCACCACCGACCCCGATTTTCACGGCGGCCATTTCTACGAACACGGCGTCGTGCCCAAGCGCGGGCTGCGCATCGCGCGGATGGTCGGCCATATCACGTACCTCTCGGACGACGTGATGAACGAGAAGTTCGGGCGCCAGTTGCGCAACGGGCTGGAGCTGCAATACACGACGCAGGACATCGAGTTCCAGATCGAAAGCTACCTGCGCTACCAGGGCGACAAGTTCAGCGAATACTTCGACGCCAACACGTACCTGCTCATCACGCGCGCGCTGGACTACTTCGATCCGGCGAAGCGTTTCGACGGCAACCTCTCGCGGGCGCTTGCCGCGGCGCGCGCGAAATTCCTGCTGGTGAGCTTCACGACCGACTGGCGCTTTTCGCCCGCGCGCAGCCGCGAGATCGTGAAGGCCTTGCTCGACAACGGCCGCGACATCAGCTACGCGGAGATCGACGCGCCGCACGGCCACGACGCGTTCCTGCTGGAGGACCCGCAGTACCTGGCCGTGGTGCGAGCGTACTTCGAGCGCATCGCCGCGGAGCATTCATGAAGCGCACCGCACCATGAGCGATCGTGCCACCTTGCGGATCATCGCCTCGCTCGTGCCCGAGGGCTCGCGCGTGCTCGACCTCGGCTGCGGCGACGGGGCGCTGCTGGACCTCCTGCAGCGCGAACGCGGCTGCAGCGGCTACGGCATCGAGATCGACGACGCGAACCTGCTTGCCTGCGTGAAGCGCGGCGTGAACGTGATCCAGCTGAACCTGGAAGAGGGTCTTTCCATGTTCGACAACGACTCGTTCGACGTCGTGCTGCAGATCGACACGCTGCAGCACCTGCGCAACGCCGAAACCATGCTGCGCGAAACCGCTCGCGTCGGCAAGTGCGGCGTGGTGGCCTTTCCCAACTTCGCGCATTGGCCGAACCGCTTCGCCATCCTGCGCGGCCGCATGCCCGTCACCAAGCGGCTACCCTATCAGTGGTACGACACGCCCAACATCCGGGTGGGCACGTTCAAGGATTTCGAGGTGCTCGCCACGAGAAACCGGCTCGCGATCCTGGAGTCGTTCGGGCTGCAGGAAGGCGCCGTGCGGCGCATGCTGCCGAACCTCACGGCGAGCACCGCGGTCTTCAAGTTCGAACGCGGCTGAACGCTGGCCCGCATCCGGCGGCCGGAGCACAATCGCACGACATTTCGATCGAACACGCAGATTCGTGCCCAGATTCGCCGCCAACCTGTCGATGCTGTACACGGAGCACGCGTTCCTCGACCGTTTCGAGGCCGCGGCTCGCGACGGCTTTCGCGCCGTCGAGTATCTGTTCCCGTATGAATACGAGGCACGCGAACTCGCCGCGCGTCTGCGCGACCAGGGCCTGCAGCAGGTCCTCTTCAACGCGCCGCCCGGTGCCGAGGGCGAACGGGGCCTCGCCTGCATGCCGGGGCGCGAGGCGCAGTTTCGCAGCGGCATCGAAGCCGCGCTGCGCTACGCCGAGGAACTGCGATGCCCGCGCATCCACGTGATGGCGGGGCTCGCGCCCGAAGGCGCGGACCGCGGATGGCTGCGCGACACGTACGTCTCCAACCTGCGGTGGGCCGCGCGCCTTGCGGCCGCCGGCGGCGTGAACCTCATGATCGAGCCGATCAACACGCGCGACATCCCGCGCTATTTCCTGAACCGCCAGCACGACGCGCATGCACTCGTGCAGGAGATCGGCGCATCCAACGTTCAGGTGCAGATGGACCTGTATCACTGCCAGGTCGCCGAAGGCGACGTCGCGATGAAGATTCGAGAGTTCCTCCCCACGGGCCGCGTCGGGCACATGCAGGTGGCGGGCGTGCCCGAACGGCACGAGCCGGACCGCGGCGAGCTGAACTGCCGCTATCTCTTCGCCGTGATCGACGAGGTGTCGGCGCAATGCGGCTGGGACGGCTGGGACGGCTGGGTCGGCTGCGAGTACCGGCCCGCGCTCGGCGCGCGGCCGGGGGGCACGACGGCCGGTCTCGGATGGATGCGCGCGGCCTGAAGCCGGGTGCGCGCCGCCCATGCCGTATTCGATCGAAGCGCCGGCGCGAGCCGAGCTCGTCGTGCGCAAGAGCCGCTTCATTGCCTGCGTGCGGGCGGTGGCGAGCCGGGCCGAAGCCCTGGAAATCGTGGCGCGCCTGCGCGCCGAGCATCCGGGTGCGGCCCACGTCTGCTGGGCGCTGCTGGCAGGCGGGCAGTCTGCTGCGAACGACGATGGCGAGCCGAGCGGCAGCGCGGGCCGGCCGATGCTCGAAGTGCTGCGCCATCAGGCGCTGGAAGGCGTGCTCGCGACGGTGGTGCGCTATTTCGGCGGCGTGAAGCTCGGCTCGGGCGGTCTCGCGCGCGCGTACACCGATGCGGTCGCGCAGGCGCTGATGGCGGCGAGCAAGGTGCCACTGCGCCGCACGGTCACCTTGCGCTGTTCGGTGCCGTATGCGCTGGAAGGGATGGTCCGCCGGCAGTTGCAGCTCGCGGATGCGAAGCTGCTCGAGGTGGTGCATCGCGAAAGCGTCGAAGTGGCGTTCGCCGTGGTGGACGAGCGCGTGGCCGACATCCGCTCGGCGCTCGACGACGCTGCCGCGGGTCGGCTCGTCTGGACTCCCTGACCGAGTCAGGCGAAGCGAGCGCGGTGGAGAGCGCCCTTTCGGTGACCGCGCCCCTACCCGGCGAGAAGGCGCAACGCCTCCATCGCCGCCGCGGGATTGCGCTCCTTCGCGCCGCTGATGAAGTACATGAACACCTCGCGCCCGGGCCCTTTGCCGGCCCACGCCCGTGCGCCTTGCACCCACTTCGCGATCTCTTCCGTCGGATAGCCCGTGGGGCAGTCCGCCGACGTGCGCATGAGGCGCAGGTACGCGAGCTCGCTGCCCGCATCCGCGAGGCCGGGATAGTCGTCGGAATCGCTGTGCACGGTCCCCACGCCGTAGCGCTCGGCGAGCTCGAAATACGGTTCGCAATCGAAGCTCTCGTGGCGCGCATCGAGCACGTGCTTCAGCGGCCGGCCGGCCGCTTCCTTCGGCAGCATCGCGAAGAAGGCGCCGACGTTGTCCGCGTCGAACTTCGCCGAGGGCATGAGCTGCCACACGATCGGCCCCAGCTTGTCGCGGAGTTCGGCGATTCCGCTGCCCACGAAGCGCTCGATGGGCTCGCGCGCCGTCGAGAGGTCGCGGCGATAGGTCGCGAAGCGGTGCGCCTTCAGCGAGAACACGAACCCCTCGGGCGTCTCGTCGCGCCACTTCGCGAACTGCGCGGGCTTGAACGTGCTGTAGAAGGTGCCGTTGATCTCGATGGCCGTCAGATGCCGGCTCGCATAGGCGAGCTCCTCCTTGTGCGGCAGCCCCTTCGGGTAGAAGTTGTCGCGCCAGGGCTCGAAGGTCCAGCCGCCGACGCCGATATGGATGCGCTCGTTCATATGCCGTTGCGGTCGTGCCAGACAGACCCCTGCGGATCGACGTATCCACGCCGCTTCGCCGCGGATTCGCGCAGCTGGTCGTCCGCGTTGATGGCAAGTCCCACGCGGAACTGCTCCACGGGAAGCCCCTGCTGCAGAAGAAGCGCGCCCAGCACCATGTCGCCTCCATTGTGCGCGAGCTCCGGGCCGGGCCAGTCCCACCGGCGCAAGAGCGCGAGCGGCACGACCACCCAGCCTCCGGTGTTGAACACGATCTCGTCCGGCAACTCGCGGCCCGTGTACCAGCGCTGCTCGCGAATCCAGTCGTGCTGGCGGGGCGTGAGGCGCTGCTTGTAGGTCGAGCCGAGCGAGCCCTGCGTGCGTTCGGCCCGCATCGCGACCGACGCGAGCCACGTGACTGCCTGCGTGCCCGGGTGCAGGCAGGTGTCGTCGTCGAACCACATGAGGTGCGTCGCGTCGCCGCGATACTCGTGCACGAGCCGTCGCATCATCGGGAACTTGTAGATTTGCGGATTCGCTTCGATCAGGTCCACGCCGGGCAGCGCGGCGTCGATCACCTCGCGCGTCGTGCGCGAGACCTCGTTCAGGCCGATGCGCATGTCGACCTTTCCGGTCGCGCGGATCGACCGCAGCGTGAGCGCGCAGCGCTGCGCGATCTGCGGGAAGTCGCCGTAGAAGAGGGCGCAGACC
Source organism: Ramlibacter sp. (assembly GCF_035548915.1). GTDB lineage: Bacteria > Pseudomonadota > Gammaproteobacteria > Burkholderiales > Burkholderiaceae_C > Ramlibacter. The sequence goes on from NZ_DASZSE010000054.1 coordinate 37,295, forward strand.
AGGAATTTGACCAAGGCGGATCTCCGAAGCCGCGGACCCTCCAGCGGGCCCATCCAATGGGCGCATGGTAGCGGAGGCCGCGGCAACGGGCGTACAGTGTCGCCATGAACGATACCGCCACCCCCGTGCTCGACAGCGCCGCCGTCTTGTCGCAAGTCACCGAGAAGTGGGACGGCGACATCGTGCGCCAGCTCACGAACTACATCGAGATTCCGGCCAAGTCGCCCGGGTTCGATCCCGACTGGGCGCAGCACGGGCTGCTCGAGACCGTGGCGCGCAATGCGGCCGCGTGGGTCGAGGCGCAGAAGATCGAAGGGCTGAAGCTGGAGATCGTGCGCCTGCCGCAGCGCACGCCGCTCATCTTCTTCGAAGTCCCCGCGACGCGTAGGGGCAGCGGCAAGACGGCGCTCATGTACGGCCACCTCGACAAGCAGCCCGAATTCACCGGCTGGCGAGGCGACCTCGGGCCGTGGACGCCCAAGTACGAAGACGGCAGGCTCTACGGGCGCGGCGGCGCGGACGACGGCTATGCGGTGTACGCGGCGGTCGCAGCCATCGAGGCGTTGAAGGCCAACGGCGGCACGCATCCGCGCATCGTGGGGCTCGTCGAGACCTGCGAGGAATCGGGTTCCTTCGATCTGCTGCCCTACGTCGATGCCTTGCGCGATCGCCTGGGCGACGTGGGGCTCGTCGTGTGCCTCGACTCCGGCGCGGGCAACTACGATCAGCTGTGGCTCACCACGTCGCTGCGCGGCATGGCGTCGGGCACGCTCAAGGTCGAAATCCTCACCGAAGGCGTGCATTCGGGCGACGCGTCGGGCCTCGTGCCGTCGAGCTTTCGCATCATGCGGCAGGTGCTCGACCGCCTGGAAGACAGCGCCACCGGGCGCCTCTTGCCCGCGAGTTTTCATTGCGACATCCCGGCCGAGCGCATCGAGCAGGCGAAGGCGACGGCGGCGATCCTGGGCGAAGAGGTCTACCGGCGCTTCCCCTGGGTGCACGCCGACTGCGACGGTGTCGCGCAAAGCGCTCTGCCCACGACGACCGATCCGGTGCAGGCGCTCATCAACCGCACCTGGACGCCCACGCTGTCGGTGACGGGCGCCGAAGGCCTGCCCGCGCTGCTGGACGCGGGCAACGTGCTGCGCCCCTTCACCGCGTTCAAGCTGTCGCTGCGCCTGCCGCCGCTCGTGGATGCCGCCGCGGCCGTGCAGGAATTGAAGACGCTGCTGGAAGACAACGCGCCGTATCAGGCGAAAGTCACGTTTCAGCCGGGCAGCGCGGCATCGGGATGGAACGCGCCGGCGACGGACGAATGGTTCGTGCGCGCGCTCAACGCCGCGTCGCTCGCGCACTACGGCGAGCCCGTCGGCTTCGTCGGACAAGGCGGCACCATCCCGCTCATGAACATGCTGAGCCGCGGCTTTCCGACGGCGCAGATGATGGTGTGCGGCGTGCTCGGCCCGCGCAGCAACGCGCACGGCCCGAACGAATTCCTGCACGTGCCGTACGCCAAGCGGCTGACCGCGTCGGTGGCGGAAGTGATCGCACAGATGCCGTGAGCGCGCCAATCCTGTGACGCAAGTCACTGGAAGCGCTGCGCACTTGCCGGTCGGATCATTTCGCGCGCCGCGTGGCCGGCGCATGTTGCGTGGCTTGCGGTGCGCGGCGATGATTGATCGCAATGAGATCGTCGTCTGCCAGCGACTCCACCTTGTCCACCTACACCGCGAGCGACGGTGACAACCTCGCCGTGCAGGACTGGCCGCTGCCCGAAGGACTCGCGCTGCGCGGCGTCGTCGTGATCGTGCATGGTCTCGGCGAGCACGCGTGGCGCTACGACCGCATCGCGCGGCGCTTGAACGACTGGGGCTTTGCCGTGCGTGGCTACGACCAGTACGGCCACGGCGACTCGGGCGGCGTGCGTGGCGCGTTGCCCAGCCACTGGCGGCTGGTGGACGATCTCGCGGACATCGTGAGCAGCACGCGTTCGCGCATGGACGAACGCACGCCGCTCATCGTCATGGGCCACAGCATGGGCGGCCTCGTGGCTTGTGCGTTCGTCGCAAAGCTCGGCGGGCCCGTCGACGGACTCGTGCTGTCGTCGCCCGCCCTCGCGACGCGCCTGTCGCTCGCGCAGCGGCTCATGCTCGCGGGCATTCCGCGCATCGCGCCCAACTTCACGGTGGGCAACGGCCTCAATCCGGACTTCCTCTCGCGCGACCCAGCGGTGGCGGCGGCCTATCGCAACGACGAGCGAGTGCACGACCGCATCTCCGGCCGGCTCGGTCTCTTCATCGCCGAGGGCGGGCGTTGGGTGATCCAGCGCGCGCCGCAATGGCGAGTGCCGACGCTTCTCGTCTACGCCGGGGCCGACCAGCTGGTCGACCCTTCGGGAAGCCGAGCCTTCGCACGCGCGGCGCCGCAGGGCGTCGTCACCGAGCGCTGCCTGGGTGAGGCCTTCCACGAGGTCTTCAACGAGCCCGATGCCGAGCCGGCCTTCGAAGCGGTGAAGCAGTGGCTGGACGAACGCTTTCCCTGAAGCCCTCGCCTCAGCCGTCGAAGACGGTCCACACGGCCTTGATGTTGAAGGAGCCGTCGCGCACGTGCGATTGCGCATACACGGTCCAGCGCCGGTCGCGGCGGATGCCGATGATCGTCACTTCCGTCGTGACGGGGTTGTAGTCGAACGGCGCGCTGCAGTACTGGCCGCCCTGGATCAGCGAGACGCGCTGCATCACGTCGTAGTTGGTGAGGCCTCCGGACGGCTGCACGTGCATCATCCGCACGCAGTCCTGCATCCCCACGCAGACGAAGGAGCATGCGTTCAGCAGCGTCGTCACCATGATGTCGGAGCCGCCGTCGCGCGGAATGTCCTCCCAGCGCTGGATGTCGTTCCACGTGATGTTGGTGGATTCGACGACGGGCACGTGCCAGACCGGAAAGGCGAGCTCTCCGAAGTGCGAGTACTGGATCTGGCCCCAGCTCGGGACCAGCTGGAAATTCTTCTTGTCCTTGCCGCCGTCGTTGTGCCGGCGGATGAAGTGCCAGTCGTTGACACCGTTCAGGCCGCGGTTTTCCTCGAACGCCATGAAGCGGTACCAGATCTGCCGGTTGTTCCGCCCGGCACCGACCACCTTCAGGTAGTAGATGTTGAGGAACTGCTCCGGGTCGCTCTTGAGCATCTCGAGCGCGAGCTGCAGTGTCGGCATGGCATTGTCCTCCCCCCGAGGCGAATGCTAGGCCGAAATCGCGAGGAATGCGAGCGCCGCGAGCGGGGCGGTTTCGGCGCGCAGGATGCGCGTGCCAAGTGTCGAGGGGACGAAACCATGCGCCATCGCGAGCGCTTCTTCCGCCGCGCTCAATCCGCCTTCGGGGCCGCTCAGCACGCACACGGCGCTCGAGGCATCGCCAAGGGCGTCGCGCAGGCGCTTGCCGCCAGGCGAAAGCAAAAGTCGCATGCCGACGGTCGAGTTGCCTCGCAGCCACTGCGCGAGTGCCTGCGGCGCGTGCACGGCCGGCACCCGGTTGCGGCCGCATTGCTCGCACGCGGCGATCGCGATCGCCTGCCAGTGGTCGCGCTTCTTCGCGGCGCGCTCGGCCTGCAGCTTCACCACGCTGCGCTCGAACGCGAGCGGCTGGACGCTTTCGGCGCCCAGTTCCGTGGCCTTTTCCACGAGCCAGTCCATGCGCTCGTTGGCCGGCATGCCGATCGCGAGATGCACGGCACGAGGCGCTTCGCGTTCGACGGGGCGATGAAGGCCGACGCGCACGGCGACGTCGCCGCGGCCCATGCGCTCCACGGTGGCCGCGAATTCGCCGCCCGCGCCATTGAAGAGCGTGAGCGCATCGCCCGGTTGCAGGCGCAGGACCTGCACGTGCCGGGCCGCGGGTGCGGGCAGATCGACGCGCTCGCCGCTTTCGAGCCGCGCCGGCACGTGAATGCGCGGCTGGGCATTGGGCCTCGGCGAGGCGGCCGCGCTAGACCCGTCCGAAGGCATAGACAGCTTCCGCGGTCGTGCCCTCCACCTCGTCCACGATCCTCGCGAGCGGCGCGAGCTCGCGATAGCGGGCCGCCGTCGCGCGGATGTAGCCGACGAAGCGTGGCGCATCGGCGAGGTACTTCGGCTTGCCGTCGCGCAGCGTGAGCCGCGCGAAGATGCCCGCGACCTTCAGGTGCCGCTGCAGGCCCATCCACTCGACCGCGCGGTAGAACTCGCCGAAGTCGCCGTCCACCGGCAGTCCGGCCTTTTGCGCCTGCTTCCAGTAGCGCACGGTGATGTCGAGGACGAATTCCTCGTCCCACGACACGAACGCATCGCGCATCAGGCACGCGATGTCATAGGTGATGGGGCCGTGCACCGCGTCCTGGAAATCCAGCACGCCCAGGCGCGACTGGGCCTCGTCGCGCGGCACCATCAGGTTGCGCGGCATGAAGTCGCGGTGCACGTACACGGAAGGCGATGCGAGATTGCGCCGCACGATCAACGCGAACTGCGAAGCGAGCGTGTCGCGCAATTCGCCTTCCACCGCGACGCCCTTGTGCCGTGCGAGATACCAGTCGGGAAAGAGCGCCAGTTCGCGGGCGAGGAGCGCCTCGTCGTAGGCCGGCAGGACGCCGGGCCGAGATGCCCTCTGCCACGCGAGGAGCGCATCGAGCGCGCGCAGGAAAAGCGGCTGGCTCGCCTCGGGCCGCGCGGGGTCGACCGCCTCGATCATGGTGCGCTCGCCGAGGTCGTCGAGCAGCATGAAGCCCTGCGCCTCGTCCCACTCGAGCACCCGCGGCACGTTGAGGCCGGCTTCGAGCATCAGCGACGCCACGCGCACGAACGGCCTGCAATCCTCCTTGTCGGGCGGCGCATCCATCACGATGAGACTGCCTGCTTCGCCGTCCACTCTCAGATAGCGGCGAAAGCTCGCGTCCGCGCAAGCCGTGCGCACGGTGGCGGGGTCGAGCCGGTGGCGGGGGGCCGCCCGGCCGAGCCAGTCGTGAAAGCTGCGCTCGCGCCGGGGATCGGCCCAGTGGACTGCGGGCAAGGGCTCGGGATCGCTCATGGATAATCGATTCTACAAATCCTCCGCGCCGGCCTTTTCGCGAATGCCGGCGCTCCCAGTCACACTTCGATGCATCGTTCGACACCGAAGGCTTCGCGCGTCTTTTTCGCCCTCACGCCGGTCGCGCTGGCCGCGGCGCTGCTCGCGGCGCTCTCCCCGATCCTCGCGCGTGCGCAGACCGGGGAGCCCGAGCCGCGCCTGAAGGCGAGCCCGCGCCTGCGGGAGGACATCCCCTCGGGCGGCCGGCACGAGCTGCCCACGTTCGTCTCGGGCGAGCACGTGAGCGGCCGCACCGACCTCGAAACCGACGTCGAAGGCCACGCCGAGCTGCGCCGCGGCGACACCGTGATCCGGGCCGACCGCCTCGAATACCAGCAGCCCACGGACATGGCGCGCGCGCGCGGCAACGTGCACATCAACAAGGCGGGCAACATCTTCGAGGGGCCCTACCTCGAGCTGCAGGTCGACTCCTTCACCGGCTTTTTCAACGAGCCGCGCTACCGGTTCCTGCGCAACGAAGCCTACGGCGAAGCCGACCGCGTGGACTTCACCGACGAGCGGCACGCCGTCGTGCACAACGCGACCTACACGACGTGCAAGCGGCTGCCCGGTCCGAGCTGGATGCCCGACTGGATACTGAAGGCCGCCTCGATCGCGCTCGACACCGAGCAGGACGTCGGCTATGCCAAAGGCGCCGAACTCGACTTCATGGGCCTGCCGATCCTGCCGATCCCCTCGATGAGCTTTCCGCTTTCGGACACGCGCAAGTCGGGCGTGCTGCCACCCACATTCGGCCTGGGCAGCGTGAACGGTGCCGAAATCACGCTGCCGTACTACTGGAACATCGCGCCCAACCGCGACGCGACGTTCTATCCGACGCTCATGAGCAAGCGCGGCGTGGACCTCGGTGGCGAGTTCCGCTACCTGGAGCGCGACTACAAGGGCATCGTTCGCGCGGACTATCTGCCCGATGACAAGCTGCGCGACCGCGATCGCTGGGGCTATTCGGTCCAGCACGAAGGCGCGGTGAAATTTCCGGGATTGCCCGCGCTCGGCCTGGCGGTCAACCTGAATCGCGTGAGCGACGACAACTACTGGCGCGACTTCTCGCACAGCAGCGCGGCGCTCACTCAGCGCCTGCTCGCCAACGATGGCCTGCTCACGTGGAGCCTGGGCGACTTCTCGCTGCAGGGGCGCGTGCTCAAGTGGCAGACGCTGCAGGATCCGGCCGCGCCGATCACGCCCCCGTACGACCGCGCGCCGCAGTTCGTCGCGACGTATCAGCACTCGGATTTTCCGGGCGGCCTGGATGTTGTCGTGCAGGCGGACCACACGCGGTTCGAGTCGGAGCCGGCCTTGACGCTGCAGCCCGACGCGCGGCGCGCCTTCGTCCTCGCTCAGGTGAGCCGGCCGTGGCAGGCGCCCGGCTGGTTCTTCATTCCGAAGGCGCAGTTGCACGTGACGCAATACGAGTTCGACGCGCCGCTCGCGGGCGGCCAGACGACCGCGCATCGCACGGTGCCGACCTTCAGCCTCGACGGCGGCCTCGTATTCGAGCGCGACGCCACGTTCTTCGGGCGGACGTTTCGCCAGACGCTGGAGCCGCGCGCCTTTTACGTATACACGCCCTTTCGCGACCAGAACTGGCTGCCCAACTACGACTCGGCCCGCAACGATTTCAACTTCGCGACCATCTACACGGAAAACGCGTTCGGCGGCAACGACCGCATCGCCGACAACAACCTGCTCACGCTGGGCGTGAACAGCCGCCTGCTCGACGAAGCCACCGGCGCGGAGATCGCGCGCTTCGGCATCGCGCAGCGCCTGCGCTTTGAGGACCAGAAGGTCGTGCTCCCGGGCGAAACGCCGGTGTCGGAACGCTTTTCCGACATGCTCTTCGGCGCGACGCTCAACTGGTCGCCGCAATGGAACTTCACGGGGACCGTGCAATACAACCCGAAGACCGGGCGGTCCGAGCGCTCCACCCTCGGCGGCAGCTTTCACCCGGGGAACTACCGGGTCGTGAGCGCGGCCTACCGGCTGGAGCGCGGCCAGAGCGAGCAGATCGACGTCGGCTGGCAGTGGCCGCTCAACGACCTCTGGGGCGACCGCGGGACCCATCAGGGGCCGGGCCGGGGTGAAGGCCCAGGCCGCTGGTACAGCGTCGGGCGCCTGAACTTCAGCATGAAGGATCACCGGATGGTCGACTCGGTCGTCGGCCTGGAATACGATGGCGGCTGCTGGATCGGGCGTGTCGTGTTCGAACGCCTGCAAAGCGGCACGACGAATTCCAACACGCGCGTGCTGTTCCAGCTGGAGTTCGTGGGCTTCAGCAAGCTGGGGTCCAACGCCCTGCAGGCCCTCAGGGAAAATATCCCTCGCTACCAGTTCCTGCGCGAGGAGACGAAGACTCCGAGCCGCTTCACGAATTACGACTGATGGAAAGAGCCATGATTTCCCGCCTTTCGACCGGCGCGCTCGCGCTGATCCTTGCCTGCGCGGCGCTGCCCGCCCACGCGCAGGGGCTGCGCGTCACGCCTCAGGTCACGCTGCGGGCACCCGACATCGGACCGCGGCCGGCGGACTTCATCGTGGCGGTCGTGAACTCCGAGCCGATCACCAACAACGAGGTGCGCATGCGGCTCTTGCGCTACGAGCAGCAGCTGCAGCAGCAAGGCCAGCCCCTGCCGCCGAGGTCGGAGCTCGCGGTCCAGGTGCTGGAGCGCCTGGTCAACGAGAAGGCGCAGCTTCAGCTCGCACGCGAAAACGGCCTGAAGGTGGACGAGGCCCAGGTCGACCAGGCGGAGCAGAACTTCGCGCGCAACAACGGCCTCACCGTGGCCGAGCTGCGCGAACGAATGCGCGCCGAGGGCGCGGACCCGTCCCGCTTCCGAGAAGACTTGCGCAGCCAGATGCTGCTGCAGCGTGTGAGGGACCGCGAGCTCGAATCGCGCGTGCGTGTGACCGAGCTCGACATCGACCAGTACCTGCGCGACGCCCGCAGCGGCAACGACCTCACGGGTCTGGAGCTCGGGCTCGCGCACATCCTGATCGCGGTACCGGAAACGGCCAGCGACGCGCAGGTGGCTCAGCTGCAGGCGAAGGCACAGCGTGCGCTCGCGCGAGTGCGCGCCGGCGAGGACTTCGGCAAGGTGGCCGCCGAAATGTCGGACGCGGCCGGTGCCGCGACCAACGGCGGGCAGATCGGCCTGCGCTCGGCCGACCGCCTGCCGCCGCTCTTCGTCGAGGCGGTGAAGGACCTGCCTTCGGGCGGCGTGAGCAACATCATCCGGTCCGCGGCCGGGTTCCATATCGTGAAGGTGCTCGAAAAGCACCAGGCCGGCTTGCCCGGCGCAGCGGTGACGCAAAGCCATGTGCGTCACATCCTGCTGCGGCCCGGCCCGCAGTTGACCGAAGCCCAGGCGCTCGAGCGGCTGGCGGAATTCAAGCGGCGCGTGCAGGCCGGCAACGCGGACTTCGCGCAACTCGCGCGCGATTTCTCGCAGGATGCGAGCGCGCGCAACGGCGGCGACCTGGGATGGGTCAATCCCGGCGTGTTCGTGCCCGAATTCGAAGAGACGCTCGATCACCTGAAGCCGGGCGAGATCTCCGAGCCGGTGATCACGCGCTTCGGCGTGCATCTGGTGCAGCTTCTGGAACGCCGCGAGGTGACGCTGTCGGAGCGCGAGCAACGCGAGCTGGTACGCAATCTCGTGCGCGAGCGCAAGCTGGATGAAGCGTACGTCTCCTGGGCGCAGGAAGTGCGGGGCCGCGCATTCGTGGAGTATCGCGAGCCGCCGCAAATCTGATGGAGCCCCGCGCTCCTTCGCGGGACCCGCTCCCTCGCCGCTGCCGGCCGGTGAAATGAGACACGTTGCCCGCAAGCGCTTCGGCCAGCACTTCCTCGCCGACGACGCGATCATCGACGCGATGCTGCGCGAAATCGCGCCCAAGGCGGGTGAGGCGATGGTGGAAATCGGCCCCGGCCTTGCCGCGCTCACGCAGCCGCTCGTGGAGCGGCTCGGGCGGCTCACCGTGATCGAGCTCGACCGCGATCTCGCGGCGCGCCTTCGCACACACCCGCAGCTTGCGGTGATCGAAGCGGACGTGCTGAAGGTGGACTTCGCCGAGCTGGCGCGAACGCTCGGCGCGGGCCGACTGCGCGTCGTAGGCAACCTCCCATACAACATCTCCACGCCGATCCTGTTTCATCTGCTCGCCTTTGCGCCTGGGATCGAGGACCAGCACTTCATGCTCCAGAAGGAAGTGGTGGATCGCATGGTCGCCTCGCCGGCGACCTCGGACTATGGGCGGCTCTCCGTGATGCTGCAGTGGCGCTACGCGATGGAGTCGGTGCTCTTCGTGTCCCCCAGCGCCTTCGATCCGCCGCCGAAGGTGGACAGTGCGGTGGTCCGGATGACTCCGTTTGCGACGCCGGCGCCGGTGGACCCCCGGCTACTCGGCGAAGTGGTGCGGGTGGCGTTCAGCCAGCGCCGCAAGCTGTTGCGGCACACACTGGGACGATGGCTGGAGCAGCGCGGCTTCGGCGGCGAATTCGACGTGCAGCGGCGCGCGGAGGAAGTGCCCGTGGCGCAGTACGTGGCGCTGGCACAGACGCTCTGAAGCGAGCATCCCCGCCGCCGAAGCCGCGGGGATGCCGATTTCAGATCACGCAGCCGCCAGCCAGTAGCCGGCGTTGAAGGGGCTGCTCATGCGCAGCGCGAGCGGCGACACATCGAGCAGCTTGTCGGTGGGCATCTTCTCGCCGCCTTCGGCGACGACGGGGGCCACGACTTCCCCTTGGGCCTCATTCGCCCGTTCCGCTTGGCCTGGTTGTGCGGAACGGGCTACCGAAAAGAATAGAAGCACCTGAATGGCACCCTTCGGTCGGCCCAGAAATCGGCCGTGTCCCGGAAGATGTCCAGCAACTGCTCACGCGCTTCCTTGTCGAACTTGCCGTTGGCCGGAATGTGTTCCAGCACCACGATGAAGCCCGGCTGCGGCCCCGACTTGTGCAGCGGGTCGGTCATGCAGTCGTACAGCGCGTCGAAGTTCTTGCCGAAGTGCGTCGGCAACATGAACTGTTGCGCGATCAGGTCGAGCACGTCCTGCTTGCTCTGCGCATTGGCGAGGTTGGCGTACAGGAAGTGGTGGCCGGTCGCGCGCGCGGCATCCTGCAGATCCTGCACGCGAAAGGCGCGGATCGACTGCACGATGTTGCTGCGTACCCCCTTCAGCAGTGCCTCGGAAGTTTCTGGACGAAGTGGCGTATCCATCTCCGTGTCTTTCTGCGTAGTCAAAAAGTCGTCCCGCTTCATTTGGGGTGATCACTCCACGATCTTGCGAAAGCTGGCGTAATGGTCAGCGGTGTAATAACAAGCGTGCGGCGCCTTCATCGGTCCTCCGCACACGATGCGCCGGGCCCCCCGGTCACTTGATCCCGGCGTCCGGACGGTGTACTCGCGCCAGTAGCCGCGTGTATTGACCGGAAGCAAACGTTCCCGGTTCCCGAACACCGTGCCGTCCTTGTCGAAGGGAAACGGCCCGCCGCGGCGGACGCGTTCGTAGGTGGTCCGGGCCTGCGAGGGCAGCTCGGCGACTTGGATCGTCGCTTCTGCGCCCAGGAGGTTCGCCTGCGCGGGCGGCCGGGCTTCAGCCGGGATGCCGCCGAAAAACGCCGCCAGGATGCAGCTAGTGAGCGCAAACTTGACAGCCGCAACGCGGGCCATGAACGGACCTTCTACGGTGACCTTCGTGAGGAAAAACACTCCGGGTAAACCCGGAAAATCAAGAGCGGTAGTGTGACGCAGGTCCCCCCAAAAAGCAAGTGCCTGCCCACTTTTTGGGCAGGAAGGCAAGGCCTTTGGTGGTCTTTCGCTTGACGTGCGCGAGCTGCGGCGTGGCGGCGAGAGTTAGCGCAAGCTCTCGGCGCAGCGCTTACCGTGCAGCGTTGGCGTCCGCGACGGTGAGGGCGGTCATGTTCACGATCCGGCGCACGGTCGTGCTGGCGGTGAGGATATGCACGGGCTTGGCGGCCCCGAGCAGCACCGGGCCGATCGCGATGTTGCCGCCCGCGGCGGTCTTGAGCAGGTTGTAAGAAATATTGGCTGCATCGATGTTGGGCAGAACGAGCAGGTTCGCGTCGCCCGCGAGCGTGCTGCGCGGCATCAGAAGGTTGCGGGCATGGCCGTCGAGCGCCACGTCGCCGTGCATCTCGCCATCGACTTCCAGCCACGGCGCCTCGTCGCGCAGGTGGGCCAGCGTCTCACGCATCTTGGTGGCGCTCGGCGAGTTGTGGGAGCCGAAGTTCGAGTGGCTGAGCAGCGCGACTTTCGGCTTGATGCCGAAGCGCAGCATCTCCTCGGCCGCGAGCATCGTGATCTCCGACAGCTGCCCGGCGGTCGGGTCCTGGTTCACGTGCGTGTCGACCAGGAACACCTGCCGCCCCGGCAGCAGCAGGCCGTTCATGCAGGCATAGGTGTTCACCCCCGCGCGTTTGCCGATCACCTGGTCGATATAGCGCAGGTGGATGTCGGTCGTGCCCCAGGTGCCGCAGATCATCCCGTCGACCTGGCCCTTGTGCAGCAGCATCGCGCCGATCAGCGTGAGGCGCCGTCGCATCTCGATCTTGGCCATCTGCGCCGTCACGCCCTTGCGGTCGCTCATGCGATGGTAGGTCTGCCAGAAGTCGCGATAGCGCTCGTCGTACTCGGTGTTCACCACGTCGTAGTCGACGCCTTCGCGCAGGCGCAGCCCGAACTTGTCCACGCGCTCGGCGATGATCTTCGGCCGCCCGATGAGCGTGGGCCGCGCGATCTGCTCGTCCACCACGACCTGCGCCGCGCGCAGCACGCGCTCTTCCTCGCCTTCGCAGAAGGCCACGCGCTTCTTCGCGGCGAGCCGGGCGGCCGAGAAGATCGGCTTCATCGTCGTGCCCGAGGCGTAGACGAACGCCTGCAGCTTCTCGCGATAGGCGTCCATGTCACGCACCGGCCGCAGCGCGACGCCGCTTGCCTCCGCGGCCTTGGCCACGGCGGGCGCGATCTTCATCATGAGGCGCGGGTCGAACGGCTTGGGGATCAGGTAGTCGGGCCCGAAGGCGAGCTGCTGCCCGGCGTAGGCGGCCGCGACCACTTCGCTTTGCTCGGCCTGCGCGAGCTCCGCGATCGCATGCACCGCGGCGATTTCCATCTCCATCGTGATCGTCGTCGCTCCGGAGTCGAGCGCGCCGCGGAAGATGTAGGGAAAGCACAGGACGTTGTTCACCTGGTTGGCGTAGTCGGTGCGGCCGGTGGCGATGATGCAGTCGGCGCGCGCGGCCTTCGCCTCTTCCGGCGTGATCTCCGGCGTCGGGTTGGCGAGCGCCAGGATGAGCGGGCTCGCCGCCATCATCTTCACCATCTCCGGCTTGAGCACGCCGCCGGCCGAAAGGCCGAGGAACACGTCGGCGCCCTCGATCACCTCGGCGAGGCCGCGAGCCGCGGTCTCCTGCGCGAACTGCACCTTGTCCTCGTCCATCAGTTCCTTGCGGCCTTTGTAGACGACGCCCGCGAGGTCGGTCACCCACACGTTTTCGCGTTTCACGCCGAGTTTCAGCAGCAGCCCGAGGCACGCGAGCGCCGCGGCGCCCGCGCCGGAGGTCACAACCTTCACCCGCGAGATGTCCTTGCCGACCACCTTCAGGCCGTTCAGGACGGCCGCGCCCACCACGATCGCCGTGCCGTGCTGGTCGTCGTGGAACACGGGGATCTTCATGCGCTCGCGAAGCTTGCGCTCCACGTAGAAGCAGTCGGGCGCCTTGATGTCTTCGAGATTGATGCCGCCGAACGTCGGCTCGAGCGCCGCGATCACGTCCACGAGTTTGTCGAGATCGTTCTTCTCGTTGATCTCGATGTCGAAGACGTCGATGCCGGCGAACTTCTTGAACAGCACGCCCTTGCCTTCCATCACCGGCTTGGCCGCGAGCGGGCCGATGTCGCCGAGCCCCAGGACGGCGGTGCCGTTGGTGATGACGGCCACGAGATTGCCGCGGCTCGTGTAGCGAAATGCCGCGGTCGGGTCCTTCACGATCTCTTCGCACGGCGCGGCAACGCCCGGTGAATAGGCGAGCGAGAGGTCGTGCTGATTCAGCAGCTGCTTGGTGGCGTGGATCGCGACTTTGCCGGGCGTGGGCCACTCGTGGTATTCGAGCGCGGCCTGGCGCAGTTGCGCGCGTTTTTCTTCGGTGCTGACCGATTGATCGGGGGGCATGCTTGTCTCCTGCGGGATCGCGATTGTAGTCTCCGCTCGGGTAAACCCTAGTACGGGGATGTGCGTATCGGGGCAGCGTTTGCGCCATGCCGCGTTTGCATGGCGCGCCGAGCAAACGGCATTGGCCTTAACGGCTCGGCGCGCCTTACAGTGCGGCCCGCACGAGGAGAACACCGCATGAACGCCTCCATCGAACTGATGCGCGCGGAGCGCGTCGACGCCGTGCTGGCCCTCGCGGCCGCCCGGCTGGGCGCGGACGAGGCCCGCGCGCTCGAACCGTTCGCACGCGAATACTTCCTGCAGGTCGACGCCGACGACCTGTCGGAGCGCAGCCCCGAGGACTTGCTCGGCGCGGTGTTGTCGCATCGCCAGTTCGGCGCGCAACGCGACGCCGGCGTGGCGCGCGTGCGCGTCTTCAGCCCCTCGCTCGGTGACGACGGCTGGGGTTCGCGTCACACCGTGATCGAGATCGTGAACGACGACATGCCGTTCCTGGTCGACTCCGTCACGATGGAAATCAAGCGCCAGGGCCATAGCCTGCATCTCATCATCCACCCGATCTACGCGGTGCGGCGAGATGCCGAGGGGCTGCTGCAGTCGATCGCCCCGCGCAGCGACGCAGCCGATGCGCCGCGCGAATCGTGGATGTACATCGAGATCGACCGCCTGGTCGACGCCGCGCAGCGCCAGCGCATGGCCGAAGGCGTGGAGCGCGTGCTGCACGACGTGCGCGCCGCCGTCACCGACTGGAAGCCGATGCTCTCGCACCTGACCGAGGCATCGAACGAACTCGCGGCCGCGACATCCGTTCCTGCCGCGGACCTCGCCGAGAGCCGCGCCTTCCTCGATTGGCTCGCCGACCAGCACTTCACGCTGCTCGGGTACCGTCAGCACGAACTCGTGGAAGAAGGCGACCAGCTCGCGCTGCGCGTCGTGCCCGGCACCGGCCTCGGGCTCCTGCGCCCGGACGAAGGCGCGATGATGCAGGCGACTTCCGTGCTGCCGCCCTCCTCGTACGCCGTGGCGCGCGCGCCGCTGCCCGTGCTCGTCGTCACCAAGGCCAACAGCCTCTCGACCGTGCATCGCGACGGGCATCTCGACTACGTCGGGGTGAAGCGCTATGCGAGCGACGGGCGCGTGATCGGCGAACACCGCTTCATCGGCCTTTTCACATCCACCGCCTACAGCTCGCGCGTGTCGGAAACGCCGCTGCTGCGCGGCAAGGTCGACGCCATCGTGCAGCGCGCGGGTTTCTCGCCCGGCGGCCACCTCGCCAAGGCGCTGCAGCACATCCTCGAAACCTATCCGCGCGACGATCTCTTCCAGATCCCGTTCGAAGACCTCTACGACACCGCGCTCGGCGTGCTGGCCCTCGGCGAACGCCAGCGCCTGCGACTTTTCATGTGGCGCGATCCGTTCGCGCGCTTCGTGTCGTGCCTCGTGTACGCACCGCGCGAAGCCTATTCGACCGATCTGCGCATCAAGTTCCAGCGCATCCTGCTTGCCGCGCTCAACGGCCAGAGCGCCGAATTCGACGTGCTGCTGTCGGGCACGACGCTCGCGCGCATCCACTTCACGGTGCGCACCGCCCCGGGCGAGCAGCCGCCGCCCTACGACCGCAAGGACATCGAGCGCAAGCTCGCCGCCGCGGCACGGCGCTGGGACGACGACCTGCGCGATGCGCTCGTCGACGCCGAAGGCGAAGCCAACGGCCTCGCGCTCTACAAGCAGTGGAGCGCGGCCTTTCCGGCGGCGTACCGGGACCGCGTCGCGCCGCGCTCGGCGGTGCCCGACCTGCGCAAGATCGCGACGCTGTCGCCCGGTGCCGCGCTCGCGCAATCGCTCTACTGGCCGCTCGGCGCGCCACCCGGTGCGCTCGGCCTGAAGGTCTATCGCCTGGGCGCGCCGGTGGTCCTCTCGGACAGCCTGCCGATGCTGGAACACATGGGCGTGCGCGTGCTCGGCGAGGCGAACTACCGAGTCGAGGGCGCGAACGGCCCGGTCTTCCTGCACGACTTCGAACTGCAGGCCCAGCCCGGGACGCAGGCCGAACCCGAATCGCTCGCGCGGCTCTTCGAAGACGCCTTCGCGCGAGTCTTTCGCGGCGACGTCGAGAACGACGACTTCAACCGCCTCGTGCTGCTCGCGGGCCTCGCCGCCGAAGAAGTGGTGGTGCTGCGCGCATACGCGAAGTACCTGAAGCAGATCGGCTTCGCGCAGTCGCAGGCCACGATCTCCGCCACGCTTGCCGCGCACCCGCGCATCGCACGCATGCTCGTGGGCCTTTTCAAACTGCGGTTCGATCCCCAAAAGCGCGACGAGGCCGGCGCCCAGGCGCAGGTGAACGCGATCGAGAAGGCGCTCGAGAAGGTGAGCAACCTCTCCGAGGATCGCGTCCTGAGGCAGCTGCTCGCGCTCGTGCAGGCGACGCTGCGCACGAACTTCTGGCGCACCGGTGTCGGCCACTCGGGCGCGATCGGCGCGCGGCGGCCGTTCCTCAGCTTCAAGCTCGATTCGGCGAAGGTGCCGGGCATGCCGCAGCCGCGGCCGCTCTACGAGATATTCGTGTACTCGCCGCGCTTCGAAGGCATCCATCTGCGCGGCGGCAAGGTCGCGCGCGGCGGCCTGCGCTGGTCCGATCGTCCCGACGACTTCCGCACCGAGGTGCTGGGACTCGTGAAGGCCCAGATGGTGAAGAACACCGTCATCGTGCCGGTCGGCTCCAAGGGCGGCTTCGTGTTGAAGAAGGCGCCGCCCGCGAGCGACCGCGAGGCCTACATGAAAGAAGGCGTCGCCTGCTACCAGGACTACCTGCGCGGTCTCCTGGACCTCACGGACAACCTCGTGGGCGGCAAGACGGTGCCGCCGCCGCAAGTGGTGCGCATCGACGGGGACGATCCCTACCTCGTGGTCGCGGCCGACAAGGGCACGGCCACGTTCTCCGACTACGCGAACCAGGTCAGCGCCGAATACGGCCACTGGCTCGGCGACGCCTTCGCCTCCGGCGGCAGCGTGGGCTACGACCACAAGGCGATGGGCATCACCGCGCGCGGCGCGTGGGAAAGCGTGAAGCGCCATTTCCGCGAAATGGGCGTGGATACGCAGACGACCGACTTCACCTGCGTGGGCATCGGCGACATGTCGGGCGACGTCTTCGGCAACGGCATGCTGCTGTCGCGCCATATCCGGCTCGTGGCGGCCTTCGACCATCGGCACATCTTCATCGATCCCGCGCCCGATGCGGCCTCGACGTTCGCGGAACGCGAGCGCCTCTTCAAGCTGCCCCGCTCGTCGTGGGCCGACTACGACGTCAAGCAGATTTCGGATGGCGGCGGCGTGTGGGCGCGCTCGGAGAAATCGGTTCCGGTCTCGCCGCAGGCGCGCGCGGCACTGGGCATCGCGGCCGAACACCTCACGCCCTCGGAGCTCATCACGGCGATCCTGAAAGCGCCGGTGGACCTGCTCTACAACGGCGGCATCGGCACCTACGTGAAGGCGTCCAGCGAAACGCAGGCCGACGTGGGCGACCGCGCGAACGATGCGATCCGCATCGACGGCGGTGAACTGCGCTGCAAGGTGGTGGGCGAAGGCGGCAACCTCGGCTTCACGCAGCTCGGGCGCATCGAAGCGGCGCAGCACGGCGTGAAGCTCAACACCGACGCCATCGACAACTCCGCGGGCGTCGACACGTCCGACCACGAAGTCAACATCAAGATTCTGCTGGGCATCGCGGTGGCCGACGGCGAGATGACGCAAAAGCAGCGCAACGCGCTGCTGCCGCAGATGACGGACGACGTCGCGGCGCTCGTGCTGCGCGACAACTACTTCCAGACGCAGGCGCTGTCGATCGGCCATCGGCTCGCGCCGCGGCTGCTGGACGAACAGGCGCGGTTCATCCGCTTCCTCGAAAAGCAAGGAGAGCTCAACCGCGCGATCGAATTCCTGCCGGGCGACGACGAAATCGCCGAGCGCAAGCTCAAAGGCGACGCGCTCACGCAGCCCGAACAGGCGGTGCTGCTCGCGTACAGCAAGATGTGGCTGAACGACGAGCTGATCGCCTCCGAGCTGCCGGAAGACCCCTGGGTCGCGACCGCGCTCGAGCGCTACTTCCCGAAGCTGCTGAAGGAAAAATTCGCGGCCTACATCCCGCGGCATCCGCTGAAGCGCGAGATCATCGTCACGCATGTGCTCAACAGCATGATCAACCGCGTGGGACCGACCTTCGTGCACCGCATGTCCGAGATCACGGGCACGACGGCGGCGCAGATCGTGCGCGCGTATCTCGCGACGCGCGAGGTCTTCGGCTTCGTTGCGACCTGGCAGGAGATCGAGGCGCTCGACAACGTCGTCGCCGACGAGGTGCAGGCCGAGATGGTGATCGCGCTGCGAGGACTCATCACGCGCTCGACGACGTGGTTCCTGCGTTCGCGCCGTCTCAACGAATCGACGGAATTGCAGGTGAAGCGCTTCGCACCGGCCGTCCAGGCGCTCACGGCGCGGCTGGAACAGGGCGCCGGTCGATCCCCGCGCGCCGCGGCGTGGATGCAGGCGGGTGTGCCGCAGGCGCTGGCCGTGCACGTGGATTCGGCCGAAGGCCTGTTCAACGCGCTGGACATCACCGAGATCGCCGAGACGGCGCATCGGCCGCTCGACGAAACGGCGGGCGTGCACGCGGGAGTGGGCGAACGCCTGGGTCTCGAGCGGCTGCGCCAGCAGATCGACTTGCTTCCGGCCGAAAGCTACTGGGCGACGCTCGCGAAGCTGGCGCTGGGCGACGATCTCGCGGACTTGCAGCGCTCGATCGCGCTGGAGGCCGTGACGCATCACGAGGGCACAGCCGCCGCGGTGCTCGCGTTGTGGGAACAGGGAAATCGCCAGGCGATGGACCGTGCGCAGCGGCTGCTCACGGAACTGCGCGAAGCCAAGGGCGGCGGCGATCTGGCGATGCTGTCGGTGGCGTTGCGGGAATTGCGCAATCTCGTCTGAGGTGGCGCAATGCTGCCCGGCGGTATCATGGCCGCCACCGTCACTTCGAGCCAAGGAGCGGACACCATGGGCCTGATGGATTTCATCAAGAAACAGTTCATCGACGTCATCCAGTGGACGGAGGACGAGCAAGGCGTGCTCGCCTGGCGCTTCCCGATGGCCGACATGGAAATCCAGTACGGCGCCGCGCTCACGGTGCGCGCGTCGCAGATGGCGGTGTTCGTGAACGAGGGCAAGGTGGCCGACGTGTTCGGCCCCGGCCAGTACAAGCTCACGACGCAGACGATTCCGGTCCTCACCTACCTCAAGAACTGGGACAAGCTCTTCGAGTCGCCCTTCAAGAGCGACGTCTACTTCTTCTCCACCCGGCTGCAGACCGACCAGCGCTGGGGCACGCCGCAGCCCATCAGCATCCGCGACAAGGACTTCGGCGCGGTGCGCGTGCGCGTCTTCGGCAACTACGCGTATTCGATCGGCGACGCCAAGACCTTCTACGAGAAGGTGTCCGGCACGCGCGAGCGCTACACCGTGCCGGAAATCGACGGCCAGCTGCGCGGCATCGTGCTGCAGCACATCAGCGACGCGGTGGCGCAAAGCGGCTTGCCCTTTCTCGATCTCGCGGCAAACCAGGTTGAATTCGCGAACGCGCTGCAGAAAGCCGTTGCGCCCGCGTTCGAGGGCATCGGGCTCAAGCTCGAAACGATGACCGTGCAGAACCTGTCGCTGCCCGAGGAGCTGCAGAAGATCCTCGATCAGCGCATCGGCATGGGCATGGTCGGCAGCGACATGGGCAAGTTCATGCAGTACCAGACCGGTCAGGCGATCCCGGAGCTTGCCCGTGGGGTGAGTCAGGGCGGTGGCGGCGGCCTGGCGGGGGACGCGATGGGCCTTGGCGCGGGTATCGCGATGGGGCAGGTGCTGGCACAGAACCTGTCGCAGGGGCTGCAGAGCGCGCAGACACCGCAACAGGCTGCGCCCGCCGCGGTGCCGGTGAAGCCGGACGACGTGATGGCCACGCTCGAGAAGCTGGGCGAACTGAAGGCCAAGGGCATCCTCACGCAGGAAGAGTTCGATGCGAAGAAGGCCGAGTTGCTGAAGAAGCTCGTGTAAGTGCCGGCAAGCGCCGGGGCGGCTCGAGGAGCGCAGCGACACCCCCAACCGCGCACAGCCCCGAAAACAAGCGAACGTGGCGACGGAGACTTTCCAGCGAATCTACCGGGCTCCCTGCCCGGGCTGCGGCGCGCCGGTGGAGTTCCGCAGCGCTTCGTCGCTCTACGCCGTCTGCAGCTATTGCAAGAGCACCGTCGTGCGCGAAGGCGAAGTCCTCTCGCGCGTCGGCAAGATGGCCGAAGTCTTCGAGGACCACAGTCCGCTGCAGCTCATGGCAAGCGGCCGCTGGCAGGGGCGGGCCTTCACGCTCGTCGGCCGGCTGCAATACCGCGGACCGAGCGGCCCGTGGGCCGAGTGGATCGCGCTCACCGACGACGGCACGCCGCACTTCCTCGCGGAGGACAACGGCTCGTACGTCTTCACGTCGCCCGCCGAAGCCGGGCGCGCGCTGCCGCTCTTCACGAGCTCGTTTCGCGTGGGCGCGAACACCGCGATCGCCGGCAAGACCTACGAGGTGACGTCCAACGAGGAGGTCGCCCTCGTCTCGGCGCAAGGCGAGCTGCCGAAGCTGCCGCCCATGAACCAGCCGTTTGCGATGATCGAGATGCGCAGCGCCGATGGCGAGGTGCTCGCGATCGACTACGGCAGCGTGCCGCCGCAGCTCACGCGCGGCCGCGCGGTGGCGCTCGACGAGTTGCAGATCACCGGCCTGCGCGAGGAAGTCGCCGCCGAGCAGAAGGGGCGGCAGTTCGCCTGCCCGAACTGCGGCGCGCCGGTGGAAGTGCATCTCGACGCGAGCAAGAGCATCACGTGCGGTTCGTGCCACAGCGTGATCGATCTGGCGGCGGGCCTCGGCGGCGAGCTGCATCACGTCGAGCAGGAAGAGGCGTTCGAGCCGTTCATTCCGCTCGGCTCGATGGGACAGCTTCAGGGCGCGCAGTGGCAGGTGGTGGGCTACCAGCACCGGCTCGGCCACGATCCGCAGGACGAGGACGAAGAGAAATTCGGCTGGGACGAATACTTGCTCTTCAACAGGAAGCGCGGCTTCATCTTCCTCGTCGACACGAGCGAGGGCTGGAGCATCGTGAAGCCTACGACTGGCGCCCCCGCGTACAAGGACGGCGCATCGAGCGCGAGCTACCTAGGCGCGACCTACCAGCTCAAGTACAGCTATAGCGCCGAAACGACGTACGTCGCGGGGGAGTTCTACTGGCCCGTGATGCGCGGGCAAAAGAGCTTCAACCGCGATTTCCAGAAAGGCAGGAACCTCCTGTCGCTGGAAGAGACGCCGCGCGAGCGCACCTGGTCGGCGGGCAGCATGGTGACGAGCGATCTCGTCGGCGCGGCCTTCAACATCAAGGACAAGATGGCCGGGCGCGGCGATGCCGGCCCGCTCAGCGGGGGCGCAGGCGGCGTCAAGGGCGGGATGGGGTGCTTTTCCATCTTCCTCATGCTGTTCATCATCCTGATTTTGATCGCGCTGCTGCGCGCCTGCGAGGGCGGCAGCGGTTCTTCGGGCTACCGCACGGGCGGCGGCTCGTTCGGCGGCTATTCGAGTGGCGGCAGCCACAAGTGAGATCAACCCAAGGAGAAACTCCCATGGATCTGGAATGGCTCAAGCCCAGTGCCTTTTTCGGCTCGATCCTCTACGCCCTGATCGGCGTCGTGGTATTTCTCGTGTGCTTCATCGTCGTCGACAAGATCACGCCGTACGACCTATGGGCCGAGATCGTGGAGAAGCACAACGTGGCGCTCGCGATCGTCGTGGGCGCGATGTCGCTCGGCATTTCGATCATCGTTGCGGCGGCGGTCCACGGCTGAAAGCGTGAGTGCCTCCGCGCCGCGCCCGCTCGAGGTGGCGTTGCTCGCGTCCGTCTTTGTCGTGGCCGCCTGCGGGCTGGTGTACGAACTGGCCGCGGGCGCGCTCGCGTCGTACGTGCTGGGCGACTCGGTGCTGCAGTTCTCCACCGTGATCGGCAGCTACCTGTTCGCGATGGGGGTGGGCTCCTGGCTTTCGCGCTTTTTCGAGCGGCAGTTGCCCGCGCACTTTCTCCGCATCGAGCTCATGGTGGCGCTCGCGGGCGGCGCGATGCCCGCGGTCCTCTTTGTTGCCAACGCATGGCAGCCCGCCGTGTTCCGTGTGCTGCTCTATGGGCTGGTCGTGGCCGTCGGCGTGCTCGTGGGACTCGAGATTCCGCTGGTCATGCGCATCCTGAAGCGCGACGTCGCCTTGCGCGATCTCGTGTCGCAGGTCCTCACGTTCGACTACCTCGGCGCGCTCGCGGTATCCATCGCCTTTCCGCTCGTGCTCGTGCCGCAGCTCGGGCTCGTGCGAACGGGCCTTCTCTTCGGGCTCATGAACGCGGCGGTGGCGTTCTGGGCGCTCTGGCTCTTTCGCAACGAGCTGCGGCGGCTTCGCGCGCATGCGGTCGCGTGTGTGCTGACGGTGCTGGCGCTGGGTGCGGCATTCGCGGGGGCGCAGGAGATCACAACGCTCGCGGAAGACCGCGTCTACCAGGCACAGGTGCTGGTGGCCGAGACCACACCGTGGCAGCGCATCGTCGTCACCACAAGCCGCACCGGGGGGATCAGGCTTTTCCTGAACGGCAACCTTCAGTTCGCGCAGAGCGACGAATACCGTTATCACGAAGCGCTGGTGCATCCGGTGCTCGCGGCACAAGGGGCGCCGCGCCGCATCGCGATCCTCGGCGGCGGCGACGGCATGGCGCTGCGCGAAGTGCTGCGCTACCCCCAGGTGGAAAGCGTGACGCTCGTGGAGCTCGATCCGGACATGACGCGACTCTTCTCGACGCACCCAGCACTCACGCGTCTGAACGGCGGCTCGCTCTCGTCACCGAAGCTGAAGATCGTGAACACCGATGCGTTCAAGTGGCTCGAAGACTCGCGCGAGATGTTCGACGCGATCATCGTCGACTTCCCCGATCCGACGAACTTCTCGATCGGCAAGCTCTACACGAGCTCGTTCTACGCGCTGCTGGAGCAGCGTCTCGCCGCGGGCGGCTATGCGGTGGTGCAGACGACGTCGCCGCTGCTTGCGCGGCAGAGCTTCTGGACCGTGGTGACGACGATCGAATCCGTGGGGCTCGTCGCCACGCCGTATCACGCGCATGTGCCGAGTTTCGGCGAGTGGGGCTATGTGATCGCGAGCCACAGGCCTTATCGACTGCCGACGGAATTGCCGGGGGGCTTGCGCTTCCTCACGGTTGGCGGCCTTCCCGCGCTCTTCGACTTCCCGCGCGACATGGCGCGCGTGCCGGCCGAAGTGAATCGCCTGTCGAACCAGGTGCTCGTGACGACGTACGAGCGCGAGTGGGGCAAGGTGCATCAGTGATCCGCGATGTCTCCGGCAAACTCCCTCCCCCTTTGGTGGAGGGCCGGGGTAGGGGCATTGCGCGCCGCGCTTTTCTCGCAGGCACCGCGTCGGCTCTCGCCTCGGGGTGTCATCCTGCGCGGGACATCCCGGGCGGCTTCGCGGGCGGTGCGTCCTTCGATCGTGGCCATCTCCTGCGCGAAGCGCATACCTCGTCCGCCCCTGCGCGTACTCACCGCGTACGCGTCGTCATCGCCGGCGCCGGCATCGCGGGCCTTGCCGCATCGCGCGCGCTGCGCTTGCGCGGCATCGAGGATTTCGCCGTGCTCGATCTCGAGGACGATCCCGGCGGCAACAGCCGCGCGGGCGCGGTGAACGGCATCGCTTGCCCCTGGGGCGCGCACTATCTGCCGGTCCCCGGCGACGACTCACCCGAGGTGCAGGACTTTCTCGAGGAACTGGGCCTGAGAAGGCGCGTGGCGGGCCGCTGGGAATACGAGGAACTGCATCTGGTGCACGCGCCGCAGGAGCGCCTCTGGTTTCGCGGCCGCTGGCAAGACGGCGTGGTGCCGCTGGACGCCGTCGGCAACGCGACGATCGCGCAGTACAGGCGATTCGCGCAGCTCGTGGAGGATGCGAGGCGAGTGCATCGGTTCGCGATCCCGATGGCCGTGCGCGACGACACGCGCGCCGCGACGGAACTCGACGCGATGACCTTCGCGCGGTGGCTGGACCGGCAGCGGCTCGATGACGCGCAGCTGCGCTGGCTGCTCGACTACTGCTGCCGCGACGACTACGGCGCGGGCATCGACACCGTGTCGGCGTGGGCCGGCATCCACTACTTCGCGGCGCGCCATGGCTTTCATCCGCTCGCGGCGGACGATGCCGAACGCGAAGGGCTCCTCACCTGGCCGGAGGGCAATGCGTTCTTCGCGCGCACGCTGGCGGCTTCGTTGAAGGAGCGATTTCATGGCGGCTGCGTCGTCGTTCGCATCGCAGCCATGCGGCGTGGCGTCGAAGTCGATGCGCTCGATGTTCGAACCGGGCGCATCGACCGCTGGCAGGCCGATCACTGCATCGTCGCGTTGCCGGTTTTCATCGCGGCTCGCGTGATCGTGAACGCGCCTGTCTTTCTGCAACGAAAGGCGGCCGCAATGCGCTACGCGCCCTGGGTCGTGGCGAACCTGCATCTGCGCGCGCTGCCCGACGATCGCGCCGGTGCGGAAATCGCGTGGGACAACGTCGTGTACGGGACGGCGGGGCTCGGCTACGTCGTAGCGACGCACCAGAAGCTCGACCCGCGGCCGGGCCCGACGGTGTTCAGCTGGTATTGCGCGCCGGGCGAATCGAAGCGGCGGGAAGTGCTGGATTCTTCGTGGCAGCACTGGCGCGATGCGGCGCTCGCGGAACTTTCCGCCCCGCACCCCGACCTTGCCGCCAAGGTCACGCGCGTCGAAGTCGCGCGCTACGGTCACGCCATGTCGATTCCCGTGCCGGGTTCGCTCGCGCTTTCAGGCATGCCTGCCGTGACGAAGCCGTTGAGCTTCGCGCATGCGGACTGGGCGGGTTATTCGATCTTCGAGGAGGCGTTCACGATGGGGCATAGGGCGGGAGCGATCGCGCTCATGCAGGTGTAGCCAGCCCCTTCTCCAAGGCTGCGTGCCTGTCGATGCCGCAAAATGGGATGGTGGGTCACTTTGCCGTGCTTCTCCCAAAGAAGGACAATAGCAACTCAAGGAGGCCGATATGGTCGATGAAGCCACATTGGAGCTCGCGTCGTTGCGCTTCGAAGGCAGCCGCTTCCAGGGCCACGCCCTCGATGTCGAGTGCACGCAGGAGCTGATTGCGTATCGGACGCTGGTGCTGGAGTGTGCGAAGGAGCTTTGGCGGCGCAAGAACCCGGCGCGCGAACGTTTGCCACGAGGATTTGAAGAGGGCTTCCGACTTCAGTTCGACCGAATCGAAGACGGATCGGCCAGGGTGCCTTTGCGCCGTGTGCGAGGGGCCGCGCAGGGAGAGCTGGATCTTGGCGATGAGTTCGAAGAGGCAGCTGCCCTGATCGATGCGGCGATTGTCGCCGCCGATCGCGATGACTTGCTGCCCGAACAACTTCCTTCAAACGTTATCCCGCTGTTCGCGAACTTCGGTCGGACGCTACGCGAGGATGAAGTGCTGTTCACCTCCGCGCGTGGATCGTCTCGGGAAGCACCATACACACAGAAGGCGCGGGTATCACTTGCCGCCTGGGTGGGCCCCACTTACGAAGACAGAGTGGACGTCATCGGTGAGGTCCGCATGGCGAACCTCGGCCCCGGCGTGTTCAAGCTTCAGATTGTCGAATCCGGCGTGTCTATCGAAGGTCACTTCGACGCCAGCCAGGAAATGGTCGTCCTCGATGCGCTGAAGAATCATCGCAGTGTGCGCCTCCACGTCATCGGGAATGCGGAATTCTCCACACGCGATCGCCAGGTCAAGCGATTCATCCGCATCGAGCAGGTTGGCCTGGCGCCCTCATCGGCAGGGGACTTCGATGATTCCGCGCCTCCCATCTGGGACCAATTGGCCAGGATCGGAGAGGAGGCTCCCGCAGGAATCTGGAGTTCCGTCCCGAACGATCTTTCCGAAAGGATAGATGAGGTGGTCTATGGCCGGGGAGATGCAGACCGGTGAAAGTCGTCTTTGCAGACACTGGATACTGGGCGGCCACGCTCAATCCGCAGGATCGCCTGCACGCGAAATCGTTGGAAGTGTCGAGAGGCTTGGGAAAGGTCCGAGTTCTCACGAGCGAAATGGTGCTCGTCGAGTTGCTCGCGGCACTTTCGAAGATTTCGCTCAGACCCTCGGCCGTGAGGTGTGTGGAAGCGATTCGTCTGGACCCCAACGTGGAGGTCGTGCCGCAAACGTCGCTGCAATTCCTGTCGGCGTTCGAGCGATTCCGAGCGATGGTAGACAAAGAGTGGAGTCTCACGGACTGCGCATCCTTCAATCTCATGCGAGAGCGGGGCGTGACGGAGGCACTGGCACACGACCATCATTTCGAACAGGCCGGGTTCGTGGCCCTGTTGCGCTGAAGTGAATCTATAGCACGAGCTTGCGCATCAACACAGCATGCACCACGGCTTCCCGCTGCAAGACACCGTCAAGCTCACCGATCGATTCGCGATGGAGCAGCCGCTTCGCATCGGCGAGGATGCCTCGGTCGCCGAGCGCGAGATGCGTCGCGATGGCAAGCGACCTCGCTTCCAGCCGCGCATCGTCCACCACCTCCCACACCAGACCCCACGCCAGCGCCTGCTCCGCCGTGAAGGGTTCGCCCAGCATCAGCACGCCTTTGGCCCTCGGCAGGCCGATGGCGCGCGGCAGCAGCGCGGCTGCGCCGCCCGTCACGAACAGCCCCGAGGCGACCTCGGGCAGTTTGAACTGCGCATTGCGCGCGGCAACGACGATGTCGCAATTGAGCAGCAATTCCAGCCCCGCACCGACCGCCCAGCCTTGCGCGGCGCCCACCACGGGCTTCGGCGAATCCATCAATGCGGCGGCCACGCGCTGCAGCACATCGACGAACTCGCCGGTGGCGGCATCGTCGCGGTCCTTGCCGGCGCAAAAGGCCCGGCCTTCACCGCAAAGCAGCACCACACGCACGCTGTCGTCGGCATTGGCCCGCTCGATGGCGGCAAGCAGGTCGCGCGCGAGTGAAAGCGTGAGCGCGTTGAGACGCTCGGGACGCTGAAGGCGAAGCCGAAGCACGCCCTCCGTTTGCCCCCACCCGAGACCTCCCGCGGAGGGGGAGGGAGAAGACGACGCATCAGCCACGCATCAGCGCTTCGATCTCGTCCGCCTTCACCGGCGCGCCGCGCGTGATGAGCTCGCAGCCTTCGGGCGTGACGATCGCGTCGTCCTCGATGCGGATGCCGATGTGGTGGAAGGCTTCCGGCACGCCTTCGCCCGGACGCACGTAGAGGCCCGGCTCGATGGTGAGGGCCATGCCGGGCCGCAGGATGCGGCTCGGGCGGTTCTTGATCACTTCGCCCGACAGCGGGTCCTTGCGCTCGCTCACCTCCCCCGTCTGGCCGGGCTCCACATAGCTGCCGGCGTCGTGCACGTCCATGCCGATCCAGTGGCCCGTGCGGTGCATGTAGAACTGGAAATACGCGCGCTTCTCGATCACGTCGTCGAGCGTGCCCACCTTGTTGCGATCCAGGAGGCCCGTGTCGAGCATGCCCTGCGCGAGCACCTTCACGGCCGCATCGTGCGGGTCGGTGAACCGCGCGCCGGGTTTGGTCGCATCGACCGCGGCCTGCTGCGAAGCGAGCACGAGGTCGTACAGCGTGCGCTGCGGCCCGGTGAACTTGCCGTCGGCGGGGAAGGTGCGCGTGATGTCGCTCGCGTAGCCATCGAGCTCGCAGCCCGCGTCGATCAGCACGAGCTCGCCCGGACGAATCGGCGCGGCGTCGGCGCGGTAGTGCAGCACGCAGGCATTCGCGCCCGCGGCCACGATGGAGCCGTAGGCCGTGTACTGCGAGCCGCCCGCGCGGAATTCGTGCAGCAGCTCGGCGTCCAGGTGGTATTCGCGCAGGTCGTGGCCTTCGCGCAGCATGCGCGCGCTCGCCTTCATCGCGCGCACGTGAGCACGCGCGCTGATCGCGGCCGCGCGGCGCATCACGTCCTGCTCGTGCGGGTCCTTGAAGAGGCGCATCTCGTCGAGCACCGCGCAGAGGTCGTGCTGCTCTTCGGGGCAGAGCGCGCCGTAGCGGACGCGCGAACGCACTTGCGACAGCCAGCCCGCGATGCGCTGCTCGAGTCCCGCATGCGTGGCGAACGGGAACCACACCGAGGCCTTGTTTTCCAGCAGCTTCGGCAGGCGCGCATCCAGTTCGCCGATGGGATGCGCTTCGTTCACGCCGAGCGCGGCGGTCGCCGCCTCGGGGCCGAGCCGAAAGCCGTCCCAGATCTCGCGTTCCGTGTCCTTCGGCTGGCAAAAGAGCGTGCTGGTTCCGTCTGCCGCCACCACGAGCCATGCATTCGGCTCGGTGAAGCCGGTGAGGTAGTAGAAGTAGCTGTCGTGGCGGTAGAGGAAGTCCGAGTCGCGGTTGCGCGGCCGCTCCGGCGCGGTCGGAACGATCGCGACGCCGTTGCCGCCGAGCTGCCGGGCCATGCGCGCGCGCCGCTGTGCATAAAGCGAGGTGGGGACGTTCGTGTTCATGCCCCCGATTGTCGGCCTTTACGAGCCGCCGTGTCTCGGCAGTTCGCGGCAGGCCGTTTGCTGCAGCGCGGCCAGCTGCGCGGGCGTGCCGAGGTTGTGCCATTCGCCCCCGAACCGCTCGACCGTGATGCGGTGCTCGCGCATGCCGGCATAAAGCCGCGGGCCGAGCGCCACCTTCTGCCCGACGGGGATCGCTGCGCAGAGCTCGGCGCGCACGAGCGCCAGATTCGCGTAGGTCCACGTGCTGCCATCGGGGCCGGGGCCATCGGCCAGGCCGTAGCCGTCCGCGCCGATGCCGAAGTCCCCTTTCGCATGGAATCCTGGATTGGGCACGAGCCACAGGTGCGCGAGCAGATTCGTCCGGGCGAACCGTTGCGCCGCCTGTGGGTCGTAGACGAAGTCCGGCGCGTGAATGTCGGCCGACACGAGCCAGAACGTCTCCCGCAGCAGCGGCAGCGCCTTCGCAATCCCGCCGGCCGTCTCGAGCGCGCCGCCGTGGTCGCGGCCTTCCATCGAGTAGTCGATGGCCAGTCCCCAGCGCGAGCCGTCGCCGATCGCGGCGGGGATCTGCGCCTCGAGCCATGCCGTGTTGATCACGACGCGGCCGATGCCGGCTCGCGCGAGCGCTTCGAGATGCCACTCGATGAGCGGCTTGCCGCGGACTTTCAGCAGCGGCTTGGGGCAGGCGTCGGTGAGCGGCCGCATGCGCTCGCCGCGCCCCGCGGCCAGGATCAGCGCCTCGCCCTTCCCGGGGTCGCTCATGCGTCGCTCACCGGCCATGCATGCGGCATTTCACTCGGCATTCACGCGGCATTCAATGCGGCATTCATTCGTCGTCACCGCGGTCCATCGAGCGCTGCTCGGTCCACTCGGGCACGAAGCGATTCACGAGGGCGGCCATCAGGTTGCGCGCCTTGGCCGAGTGGTCGCCGCTGAAGTTGCACACGTACACGTCGAGCGTCACCGCCTTCTGCTCGGGCCAGGTGTGCAGGCACACGTGCGATTCCGCAAGCAGCACCGTTGCCGTGATGCCCCCGGGCGAGGCGTTCGATCCGGGAAAGACGTGGAACAATTGGTTCACCACCTGCAGCCCCACGGCCTTCACCGCCTCCACGCACCAGGGCCCGAGCCGGTCCACGTCGGTCAGCCAGGCGGTATCGCAGCGGCAGACGTACAGGTCGGCGGTGAGGTGCAGGCCTTTCATGACGAGACTTTAGTGCATCGGGCGCGCTCCAGGCGCGGCCACGCCGGATGTGGGCGCCCCATGCGTGCGCTCCAAGTAAAATGCCGGGTTTGTCCCGATATTCCTCCTTCGAAGGCCGCCCCCGATGTCCAACGATTCACTGATGGCGAACGCGATTCGCGCGCTCGCCATGGATGCCGTGCAGCAAGCGAATTCGGGACATCCGGGCGCGCCGATGGGCATGGCCGACATCTCGGTGGCGCTCTGGCACCGCCATCTGCGGCACAACCCGAAGAATCCGCGCTGGCCCGACCGGGACCGCTTCGTGCTTTCCAACGGCCATGCCTCGATGCTGCTGTACGCCCTGCTGCACTTGACAGGTTACGACCTGCCGATCGGCGAGCTGAAGGGGTTCCGGCAGCTTCACAGCAAGACGCCCGGGCACCCGGAGCATGGCCTCACGCCCGGCGTCGAGACCACGACCGGGCCGCTCGGCCAAGGCATCAGCAACGCCGTGGGCATGGCGCTCGCGGAAAAGCTGCTCGCGGCGGAATTCAATCGCGACGGCCACACCATCGTCGACCATCACACCTACGTGTACCTGGGCGACGGTTGTCTGATGGAAGGCATCAGCCACGAATGCTGCTCGATCGCCGGAGCGTGGAAGCTCAACAAGCTCATCGCCGTCTACGACGACAACGGCATCTCGATCGACGGCCAGGTGACTCCCTGGTTCGTCGACGACACGGCAGCGCGCTTCAAGGCCTACGGCTGGAACGTGATCGGCCCGGTGGACGGGCACGACATCGAAGCGGTGGACAAGGCCATTGCCTCGGCGCGCCTCAGTGCCGACCGGCCGACCCTGATCGTCGCGAAGACGCAGATCGGCAAGGGCTCGCCCAATCGGGCCAACACGGCCAAGGCGCACGGCGAGCCGCTCGGCGCGGAGGAAGTGGCGCTCACGCGCAGCGCGATCGGCTGGGCGCACGAACCCTTCCACTTGCCGCAGGGCGTCTACGACGAATGGGACGCGCGCGCCAGAGGCGACACGCTGGAGTCGGAATGGCAGAAGCGCTTCGACGCGTACCGCACGGCCCATCCGGAACTCGCGGCCGAGTTCCTGCGCCGCATGAAGGGCGAGTTGCCGAAGAACTTCGCTCAGGTGGCCGCCGAAGTCGCCCTCGAGGCGCACGCGAAGGCGGAGACGGTCGCCTCGCGCAAGGCGTCGCAGATGGCGCTCGAAACGTTCACTGCCGCGCTGCCGGAGATGCTCGGCGGCTCGGCGGACCTCACGGGCTCCAACCTCACCAACACGAAGAGCACGCCGCCGCTGCGCTTCGACCAGGCGGGCGACGTGGTGCGCACGGCCGAAGGCGGCATCGGTCGCCACATCAACTACGGCGTGCGCGA
Source organism: Ramlibacter sp. (assembly GCF_035548915.1). Lineage (GTDB taxonomy): Bacteria > Pseudomonadota > Gammaproteobacteria > Burkholderiales > Burkholderiaceae_C > Ramlibacter. The sequence goes on from NZ_DASZSE010000054.1 coordinate 67,823, forward strand.
ATTCGGCATGGCCGCGATCATGAACGGCGTCGCGCTGCACGGCGGCTACATCCCCTACGGCGGAACCTTTCTCACGTTCAGCGACTACAGCCGCAACGCGATCCGCATGGCGGCGCTCATGAAGCAGCGCGTGGTGCACGTGTTCACGCACGATTCGATCGGCCTCGGCGAGGACGGGCCCACGCACCAGTCGATCGAGCACGCGGCGAGCCTGCGCCTCATCCCCAATCTCGAAGTCTGGCGTCCCTGCGACACGGCGGAGACGGCGGTCGCATGGGCCTGCGCCCTGCGCAACGCGACGCGGCCCACGGCGCTCCTGCTGTCGCGGCAGAATCTGCCCTATGCGGCCAGGGAAGGCCTCGAGGCCATCGAGAAGGGCGCCTACGTGCTTGCCGAGCCGGCCGAAGTGGGGGTGAAGCGCAAGGCGCGCGCGGTGATCATCGCCACCGGCTCGGAAGTGCAGCTCGCGCTCAAAGCGCAGGAGCTGCTCGCGCAGCGGGGGCTCGCGGTGCGTGTCGTCTCGATGCCCTGCACGACGGCGTTCGAACGGCAGAGCCGCGAGTACAAGGAAGAGGTGCTTCCCGCGGGCATCCCGCGAGTGGCGGTGGAAGCCGGCGTCACGGACTTCTGGTGGAAGTTCGGCTGCGCGGCCGTCGTGGGAATCGACACGTTCGGCGAATCGGCGCCGGCGTCGGCCGTGTTCAAGCATTTCGGCTTCACGCCGCAAAACGTGGCGGATACGGTGCAGACGGTTTTGCAGCAACGTTTTTCGGCGTAGGCTAGCGGCAAGGCATTCTTTGAACTGGAGCTTATCGACATGACTCTCAGAATCGGCATCAACGGCTTCGGCCGCATCGGGCGCAACGTGCTGCGCTCGGCGGTGCAGAACTTCCCCGACGTGGAAATCGTCGGCATCAACGACCTGCTGGAGCCCGGCTACCTCTGCTACATGCTGCAGTACGACTCCGTGCATGGCCGCTTCAAAGGGGAGCTCGCGGTGGAAGGCTCCACGCTCATCGTGAACGGCAAGCGCATCCGCCTCACGGCCGAGAAGGACCCCGCGAGCCTCGAGTGGGGCGACGTCGGCGCCGATGTCGTGATCGAATCCACCGGCCTCTTTCTCACCCGCGAATCCGGGCAGAAGCACGTGGACGCCGGAGCGAAGAAGGTGATCCTCTCCGCGCCCTCGAAGGACGACACGCCGATGTTCGTGTACGGCGTGAACCATGCGAAGTACGACGGGCAGAAGGTGATTTCCAACGCCTCCTGCACCACGAACTGCCTGGCCCCGCTTGCGAAAGTGGTCCACGACAAGTGGGGCATCAAGCGCGGGCTCATGACCACCGTGCACGCGGCGACCGCCACGCAAAAGACCGTGGACGGCCCGAGCAACAAGGACTGGCGCGGCGGCCGCGGCATCCTGGAGAACATCATCCCGTCCTCCACCGGAGCCGCCAAGGCGGTCGGCGTCGTGATCCCCGAGCTGAACAAGAAGCTCACGGGCATGTCGTTTCGCGTGCCGACTTCGGACGTCTCGGTGGTCGACCTCACCTGCGAGCTCGACAGGCCCGCCACGTACGCCGAGATCTGCGCCGAGATGAAGTCGCAGTCCGAAGGCGCGCTGAAGGGCGTGCTCGGCTACACCGAGGACAAGGTGGTGGCGACCGACTTCCGCGGCGACCCGCGAACGTCCATCTTCGATGCGGACGCCGGCATCCAGCTCGACCCCACGTTCGTGAAGCTCGTGAGCTGGTACGACAACGAGTGGGGCTACTCCAACAAGTGCCTGGAGATGGCACGCGTGATCGCGGGTTGAGATGGAAGCGGGGCGCATGGCCGAGTTCTACGATGAACTGGCGCCCTACTACCATCTCATCTTCACCGACTGGGATCGGAGCATCCGCAGGCAGGGCGAACAGCTCGCCGCGCTGATCGACAAACACTGGCCCTTCGCGCGGCGCGTGCTGGACGTCGCGTGCGGCATCGGCACGCAGTCCTTCGCGCTCGCCCAGCGCAACTACATCGTGTTCGCCTCCGACATGAGCGAGGTCGCGCTCAAGCGCGCGCGGCTCGAAGCGCAGAAGCGCAACCTCATGATCGCGTTCACCCGCTGCGACATGCGGCGCGCGCACGAGGGTCATGGCAGCGGCTTCGACGTCGTCGTGTGCGCGGACAACGCCTTGCCGCATCTGCTCACCGACGAGGAGATCCTGCAGGCGCTCGGGCAGATGTTCGAATGCCTGCTTCCCGGCGGCGGCTGCATCGTCACCGTGCGCGACTACCAGGGGCTGATGAAGGCGGGCAAGGGCCTGCTCGTGCCCTATCCGTTGCACGAGAGCGCGGCCAAGCGCTACATCGTGTTCCAGCAGCTGGAGTTCAAGGGCGCCTACTGCTCGGTGCGCTTTTGCATCGTGCAGGAAGACCTCGCGACGCGCGAAAGCAGTGTCCGCGTGATGAAGACTCATTACTACGCGGTGTCGACCGACCGCCTTTGCGAGCTGATGCGCGAGGCCGGCTTCACGGACGTGCAGCGGCTCGACGGCGCGTTCTACCAGCCGGTGCTGATCGGGACGCGGCCGAAGTAGTCGCGTCGGCGCCTGCGGCCGGCACCGTCGCGCTCGAGTAGTTTTCGCGCAAGCCCCCCGCGTTGCCGCGGCCCGGCCCCGGGCTAGATCCGCCTGCGTTTGGGCACGACCGTGAGCTGCACGCTCGCCTTGGCCGGCGCGGCCGTGAGCTTCAGCTCCTCCGGCGGCAGATCGATCAGCTGGTCGGCCTGCCACACGCGCATCTGCGCGTTGCCCTCGGGAACGCGTTCGAACGACGCGATGCCTTCTCCATTCGTGAGCGCGGCCCAGGGCGAGTCGCTCACGTAGACATGGCCGCGCATCGAGGCGTGCAGGTGACAGCCGAGAAGGATCGGGCCGGCCTTGTCGAAGACCGCCTCCGCGCTCTTCGCGGCCTTGCCTTCGGGCTTGCCGTCGAGCCTCAGCTCGAAGCCGCTGCCCGCATCGAAATTCAGCACGCCCGCGGGAGACGCGCGCACGTGGTGCTCCCACGGATCGTTGTTGGTGAAGGTGCCCTTCGCACCCACCGCCACCAGCGACACCGCGGGCACGAAGCGCATCTTCTCCTGGTTGATCGTCACGTGATCCGGCAGCGGCTTCACCGGCGCGCCCGCCGCGACGGGGCGCAGCACGACCACGGCGTCGGCAACGGGCTTGCCTTCCTTGTCGAGCACGGTCACCTGCAGCGCTCCCGCCGATGCGGCGAAGGGTGCCAGTGCGGCCAGCACGGTGCCTGCCGCGAACATCATCCAGCGCGCCATGGCATCACTCGCGCACGGCGTGCCAGACCTTGTTGTAGTTGTCGCCGTACTTGTCGCCGGGCTCCTGGTCTTCCGGCCATGTGTAGAGCGGCTTGCCGCGCCAGGCCCATTGACGCCGCCCGTCGTCGCGCGCGACGATGCTCCAGTCGCCGACGGCGCGATCGTTCGCGCCGGCGAGAAGAGGCGGCCACTTCACCGCGCAGTCGCCGGTGCAGGCCGACTTGCCGCTGCCGGCCATGTCGCGATCGAATGTGTAGAGCGTGATGCCCTTCGAGTCGACCAGCATGCCTTCGTGCATGTGGGCCGGCGCGGCGGAGCCGTACATGGATGCGCAGCCGGCCAGCAGCGCGGCCGCGGCCGGCAGCGCGGCGAGGAGAGACTTCGAGGGCATGGAACCTCCGTGGTGGGACTTCTCACATGAACAGCCGCGGGCGCACGCTTATTCCGCAGGGGCAAACCCTTCGAACGAAAGTGAAAAAATGCCCCGCGCCGAAGTGGCGCGGGGCATGAAAGACCTTTCAGGAATGAAAAGGTCTGGAGAACCCTCGGACAGTCGAGGAAACGCTAGGGACGCTTGCGCGGCCCCATCGGCAGCGCAGGCGGCTCGATGCGGGCATAGTCGGCGGGCACGCGCAGCAACGCCGTGTCGGGTTCGCCGCGCACCAGGTTCTGCACGCGGTAGCTGTCTTCGCCCGCGAGTGGATCAGATTCGCGCGACCGCAATGTGACGAGCAGTTCCGGCGAAGTCCACACCTCGCGCACCGTGACGAGCGGCTTTTCGTTGCCGAAGCGGCCGGCCTCGACGGTCCAGGTCGTGCGCTTGCCCTCGGCGCGCAGGCCCTCGATGGTTTCGGCCGGCAAGGCGGTGACGCTGCCCGGTCCGCGCGGCGCATGCAGGCGCGCCTGGAACGCGATCATGGGCGGCATCGCACCCATCGGCGGTGGCGGCGGCAGGAATTCCGCGAACTGGGGACCGCCGATCACGATGCGCACCGGCTGCGGCGACGCGTCCGTGCGCTCGGCGGCCGCGGGCAGAGGACTATCCGGAGGCCGCCCGAATTGCGCTCGCATGCGCTCGCCCACGGCGTGGCCCCACTCGCGCATTTCGCGCGCCCACTCCCGCAGATGCTCGATCGCGCCCGAATCGACGTCGGGGCCGCGAGCGTGACGCATGCCGTCAAGACGCACGGCCGTCTTCGCCTCGGGCTCGAGCAGCCACGCCTCACGCGCCACGGGGTCGTTCAGGAAGACCTTGCGACGCGCGCCGGATGCGATTTCCTGCCGTGTGCGGCCCTGGCCGTCGCGGCAAAGGCGCGTCTGCTCGCGCTGCACGATGCGGTTGCCGTCCGCGAGCGTCTGCACATGTTCGTGCACGGCGTCGGCACAATAAGGCGCGTCCTTCACGATGCGTTCGCGCTCCAGCTCGGACGCGGCGAGGAACATCGAGTCGTGCCGCAGCGGGCCGCTCATCCATGGCGCGTGCAGTTCGGGCCCGGGCGCAGTCGTGGCTCGAGGACCGGGCTGAGCAAAAGCGCAGGGCACCGCGGCCAACGCGGCCAGCGCGGCCGCGAGCGCGCCGCAGCGGATCGTGACAGAGGGCTTTGTCGTCATTGCGAATCCTCGTGAAGCACGCGCACGGCCAGCACGTCGCCGGAGCTGTGCATGAGCAGTTGCGCGCGCACCGGCTGGCCGGCGCGGCCGGGGTCGTAGGGCAGGCCGAGGGCCGCGAGCCGTTCGGGCGCGAGCTCGGTCGCGACGAGCCACGCGGCGTCCCCCGAAACGGAAGCAGCCTGCCAGCGTTCGTTCGCGGCAACGGGCACGAAGCCGCCCGCGAGCAAGGTGGCTTCGGCGTCGCCTTGCGCGGGCGCTAGGAACATGACGCTCGCCCAGGCGAAAAGTGCCGTGAACGCCGTGCCGACGCCGGCCCACATCCACGACCAGCCCAGGCGGCGCGGCGCGGCCGAGCTCGCCGCGTGGCGGCCGAGCGTGTCGTGAATGCGCGCGAGCAGTCCGGGCGGCAAAGGCTGCGAGCGCAATTCGTACGCGGCGGCGGCCAGCCGCGTGGCGAGTGTCACGTGCGATTCAGTCATGATCGATCTCTCCGTAAAGCGGCGCGAGCGCCCGGGCGAGGCGCTGCCGGCCGCGATGCACGCGCGTGCGCAGCGTGTTGAGCTCCACGCCCGCGATCTGCGCGGCCTCGGCATAGGGCCGCTCCTGCAGGTCCACGAGCACCACGGCCTCGCGAAAGGGCCACGGCAACGCGCGCACCGCGCTCCACAACGAGTCGCTGTCCTGCACCCGCACCAGCTGCGACTCGGGCGATGTGTCGGTCGCGTCCACGTCGCTTTCCTCGTCGAACGCCGCGTCCCCCGGGTCGCGCCAGCGTGCGAGCAGCTTGTGCCGGGCGATGCCGCAGAGCCACGCGCGCAGCGGCCCCCTGGCGGCGTCGTAGCCGGCCGGGTGTTCCGCGAGGTGAATGAAGGCATCGTGCGTCGCGTCGGCCGACCATGCGGGATTGCCGCACATCGCCAACGCGAACCGGTAGACCGGCGCCGCCTCGGCGCGATAGATCAGGTCCAGTGCCTCGCGGTCGCCACGCGCGATGCGTGAGACCAGCGTGCCGGGATCGGTGGCGGTGGCGGTTGCGGTGGCTTGGGGCCAGAGGCGCATGCGTCGTTGTGGTTGTTCAGCACTGATTGCGCCTTCGACCCCGGAAAGTTCCCGCGGCCCGAACGCGCCCGCGGGAATGACGCTCAGATCGGCGCCTCGACGCGTCCGTCCGGGTGTTTCGCGAAGCGGCTGGCGTCTCGGCCATGGACCGGCGCGCTCCCTTCGAACGGCCAGCCGCCGAACTGCGTGCGGCGATAGTCCGAGAAGGCCTGCACGATCTCTTCCTGCGTGTTCATAACGAAGGGGCCGTGCTGCGCCACCGGCTCCGCGATCGGCCGGCCCTGCAGCAGCAGGAATTCGGTGACGGTCTCACCCGCTTCGACCGAGACCTCGGCATCGGCGCGCAGCACGACGGCGCAGGGCGCCTGCACACGCTGCCCATCGATGGACGCCGAAGCGCCCTTGAAGCAGTACAAGGTACGCCGCGCATCGCTGTGCGCCGCGCGCGGCAGCGTGAACCTCGCACCCGGCTCCTGGCGCAGCGTCCAGATCGCGACATCCGCTTCGGGGTGAGCGGCCCAGGAATCCGGCGGCGGCGCGGGCGGCGTTGCATCGCCCAAGCGACCGGCCACGACAGCCACTTGCGTCTCGCGTCCCGACTCGTCGCGCACCGTGAGGCGCGGAATGTCGCCGGACCAGAACATCGTGAAGTGCGGCGCCGCCATCTTGCTGCGCCTGGGCAGGTTCAGCCAGATCTGAAAAAGCTCGAGCGGGTTGCTCTCGTCTTCCTTCACGAGCGGAAACATCTCGGAGTGCACGATGCCGCGCCCGGCCGTCACCCATTGCACATCGCCGCCGCCGAAGCGCGCCGTGGCGCCGAGCGAGTCGGAGTGGTCGATGAGGCCCTTGCGCACGAGCGTGACGGTCTCGAAGCCGCGATGCGGATGCGCGGGAAAGCCCGGCACCGAGTCGCCGTGGTACATGCTCCAGCCGTCCTTGCGGCTGAAGTCCTGGCCGATGTCGCGGCCCGCGAGCGACGCGGCCGGCGCCATCCGGCCATTGCCGCGCGGGTACGCGTCGTCGTGATACGCGCAGAAGAGGAAGGGGTCCTGGGTCTGCCAGGGAAAACCGAGGGGCTGGACTTGCAGGATGGCGGATGCGGAAGAACTCATGGTCGGCCTTTCAAACGATCAAGATGAGGCCGCGGCGCCGCGGATCAATGGTGGTGATGCCCGCCCGGCCCGTGCGCATGCTTGTGCGTGATCTCCTCGGCGGTCGCCGCGCGCACGCCGGTCACCCTCAGCGTGAAGCGCAGCGTCCTGCCCGCGAGCGGATGGTTGCCGTCGAGCAGGACCTTGTCGCCCTTGATCTTCACCACGTGAAAGACGTGCGGCTCGCCGGAATCGGTGCGGCCCTCGAGCTGGCCGCCCACCTTCACGCCGGGCGGGAATTCGCTCCTCGCAATCGTGCGTGCGAGCGAGTCGTCGCGCACCCCGAAGGCATCGGCGGGCTGCAGCGTGAGCGTCGTTTCGTAGCCCTTCTCCTGCCCGTCGAGCGCCGCTTCGATCTTCGGCAGCATGTTGTCGTATCCGCCGTGCAGGTAGACAAGCGGCTCGCGCGTCTGCTCGACGAGCTGTCCGGTGGCGGCATCGGCCACCTTGAACTGGACGCTCACGACGGTGTCCTTGTCGATCTTCATGCGTGCGATTGTGCCCCGCGCGCGGCACCCGGGCCGTGCGTGGGGTCGTCACCGCCGACAATGGAGGGCAAGGCAGAAAACACACCTCCGAAGATGACCGACGACTCCCTCCCGCAGCAGGCACCGAAGAAAGACCGCAACAAGGCACAGCGCCCGAGGCGCGCATTGCACCCGCTCCTGCGGCAACTCGCCCATTGGCACCCGCAGGTGTTCGGCCCGCGCCCGATGCCGCTGAAGGTCGGAACGTTCGAGGAACTCGTCGCGCGGCACCCCGAGCTGGCGCCGTCCGACCTGAAGGCCGCGCTCGCGCAGCATGCGCGCTCCACGCCCTACCTGGAAAGCGTCGCCGCGGGCGAACAGCGCCATGACCTCGACGGCCGCCCGGTCGAGCCGATCGCGCCCGAGCACCGGCATCACGCCATCATGGAAGTCTTCCGCCGGCGACAGGCGCGGCTCGGGACCGACCTGGGGCCGTGGCTCCTCGAGCGGCTCATCTGCGCGATCGACGCAAGCGGCCTGGACAAGGAGGCCTACTTGCAGCAGGTGCGCACCGGCGACCCCGGCGCGCAAAGAGCGCTCGCCGACGCTTTCGCGTTGCGCGCCGAGCGCGCTGCGAAGCGCGAAGCCGTCCGGCGCGCCTATGAAGGCAGCGGCCGCAGCGTGACGGAATTCGCGCAGATGTATGGCCTGGACGTCGCGGCCGTGCAGGAGGCCATCGGCCTGCCCGCCGACTGACCGCGGGGTTGCGGAATTTACCTGGCGTTTACTTCCGCCGGGCTGCCTGCGCGTTCAAAGAAGTATGGACACCAACACATCCCATGGCGGTCGGTGGCTGCGCATGTGCGCGTGGCTGCCGGCGCTGCTCGTCTGCTTCGCATCGTCGGCGATGGCGCAGGGCGCGCTGCCGGATTCGGCGCAGGATGCCGATCCGCCGGGGCGCGTCGCGACGCTCACGCACCAGATCGGCTCCGTGGTGTTCGCGCCGGCCGGCGAGGAAGAGTGGATCGACTTGCCGCTCAATCGCCCGCTCACGCGCGGCGACCGCGTGTGGACCGACGACGGAGCGCGCGCGGAACTGCACATGGGAACGGCCACCCTTCACCTCGACAGCCGCTCGCACCTCGCCTTCTACGAACTCGACGACCGCGCGGCGCAGCTGAGCATCACGCAGGGCACGATGAACGTGCACGTTCGCGATCTCGCGCCGCGCGAGAACATGGAGATCGACACGCCCAATGTCGCGGTGCGTGCGCTGCGCCCCGGCGATTACCGCGTGGACATCGACCCGGACCGGCAGACGACCCACGTGGCCGTGCACAGCGGCATGGTGCAGGTGTTCGGGCAAAGCGGCCAATCGGTGCGGCTGGGCCAGGGCGAGCAGGCCACTTTCGAGGGCCGCGACCTCGCGCGCAATCCGGCGCGCTACGGCAGCGACGACTTCGACCGCTGGGTGAGCGACTTGAACCGGCGTGAGGACCAGTCGATCTCCGCGCAGTACATTCCGCCGGAGACGGTGGGCTCCTACGAGCTGGACAACTACGGCACGTGGTCGAACGAACCCGACTACGGGGCCGTGTGGTACCCGAACGTGACCGACAGCGACTGGGCGCCGTACCGCGATGGATCGTGGAGCTATATCGCGCCCTGGGGGTGGACGTGGGTCGATGCGCAACCCTGGGGCTTCGCGCCGTTCCACTATGGCCGCTGGGCCATCATCGGCACGCGGTGGGCGTGGGTGCCGGGCACGCTGGGGCCGCGTCCCTGGTATGCGCCGGCGCTGGTCGGCTTCGTCGGCAGCGGCCTGGACCTGAGCGTGAACGTGGGAGCGGGCGGCGAGATCGGCTGGTATCCGCTTGCGCCCGGCGAGTGGTGGTATCCGACTTATCGAACGACGAACGTGTACGTGACGCACGTCAATCACGACATGCGCTTCCAGCGGCGCGACCGCGAACACTTCTTCCTTCGCCATCGGCCGGATGCGGTGACGGTCGTGCGCGTGGACGATTTCAACCGTGGAAGGCGCGTGCACGATCGCTTCGAGCACGTGCGTGCCGACCAGCTCGCGCATCTCGCGCCGACCACGGCGCTGCCGCGGCCCGAGCGTCCGGCGCGGGTGGGTGCGGCACGAGAGCCGCGGCTGGTGGCGAATCCGCCGTCGGCGACGCAGCATCTCGTGACGCCGGGGTTCGACCGGCGCGAGGTGCGTGTCGAGCGGCGCGAAGATCGGCGGGAGGTGCGGCCAGAGGTGCGCCGGGAAGGCGACGTGCGACGGCCCTTCGTGCAGGCACAACCGCAGCCGCAAGTGCAGCCGCAAGTGCAACCGCAAGTGCAGCCTCAAGTGCGTGAGCGCATGCAGGCGGAACGAGCCGCGCGCGAGTCGCAGGCCCGTCAGCAGCGCGAAGTCGCTCAGCAGCAGCAGGCTCGGGCTCAGCGCGAGCAGGAAGCACAGGCTGAACGCACGCAGCGGCGCGAGGCGGGCCGCGAGATGCGGCGCGAAGCGCCGCGGGAGCCGCGAGAGGTGCGACGCGACGATGACGAAAGGGCGCGCAGGCGCGGGGATTGAGACGCCCCGGCGCGACGCACCGGGCGAGCCCGCAACCGGCGCGTCAGTGCTCTTCTTCCTTGATCTTGTACTGGCTCGCGAGCTGCTGCTGCACCTGCGGCGGTACCGCCTCGTAGTGGCTGAAAGCGATCGTGTAGCGGCCCTGGCCGCCGGTGATCGAGTTCAGCCGCGACTGGTAGGCAGCGAGCTCCGACAGCGGCGCCTGCGCCTTCACCGTGAGGAACCCCGCGCTGTTCGACTCCGTGCCGCTCACCTGCCCGCGCCGTGACGCGAGGTCGCCGGTGATGTCGCCCATGAAGTGCTCGGGCGCCGAGATCTCCACCGACACGATCGGCTCCAGCACCACCGGCCGCGCGGCCTGCACCGCGGCCTGCAAGGCCTTCTTGCCGGCCGTCACGAACGCGATTTCCTTGCTGTCCACGGTGTGGTGCTTGCCGTCGTAGACGATGCATTTCAGGTCGACCACCGGGTAGCCCGCCACCACGCCCTGCTCCATCGCGAGCCGCACGCCCTTCTCGACGGCGGGCATGAAGTTGTTCGGGATCGCGCCGCCCTTCACTTCATCCGAGAACTGGAAGCCCGAGCCGCGCGGCAGCGGCTCGATGCGCAGGAACACCTCGCCGAACTGGCCCGCGCCGCCCGTTTGCTTCTTGTGGCGATGATGGCCCTCGGCCGCAAGCGAGATGCTCTCGCGGTAGGCGATGCGCGGCGGCCGCGTGCTCACCTCGCAGCGATGCGTTTCCTGCAGTCGATCGAGCAGCGTCTTCAGGTGCAGCTCGCCCAGCCCGTAGATCACGCTCTCGTTCGTGCTCGCGACGTGCTCCAGCCGCAGGCACGGGTCTTCGCTCACGAGCTTTTGCAGGATGTCGTGCAGGCGCTGCTCGTCGCCGCGCCGCTTGGGCTCGATCGCGAGGCCGTGCACCGGATAGGGGAAGTCGAGCGGCTTCAGGTGGATGTGCGAATCCTCCGCGGCGTCGTGCAGCACCGCGTCGAAGTGCAGTTCCTCCACCTTCGCGATCGCGCAGAGGTCGCCCGGCACGGCCCTGGGCACTTCCACCACTTCCTTGCCCTGCAGCATGAAGAGGTGGCCCACCTTGAACGCGCGGCGACCGTCGCCCACGAAGAGCTGGCTTTCCTTGGTGATCGTGCCCTGGTGCACGCGCACGAGCCCCATCTTGCCCACGTACGGGTCCTGCGTGATCTTGAAGACGTGCGCGAGCACGTGCTTGTCGGGATCGACCGCGGCGTGGATCGGTCTGGCCGCGTCGCCTTCGCCCTCCAGGAACGCGGGCGGATTGCTTTCCGTCGGATCGGGCAGGAGTTTCTCGATCACGTCCAGCAGCTCGGGCACGCCCGCGCCCGTGCGCGCCGAGACGAAGCACACCGGGATCAGATGGCCCTCGCGCAGCGCCTGCTCGAGCGGCGCGTGCAGCTCCCGCGGATCGACGTCGCCGTCGTTCAGGTAGCGTTCCACGAACGCCGCGTCCACTTCCACCACCTGCTCCACGAGCTTGCGGTGCGCCTCGTCCACCGACGAGAAGTCGGGCGGCGGCCCGTCGTTCGAGAGGTTGTAGAAGCAGTCGATCACCGCCTCGCCCTTTTGCGACGGCAGGTTCACGGGCAGGCATTCGCGGCCGAAGGTGTCCTGGATCTGCGCGAGCAGGTTCGCGAGGTTCACGCCCTGCGCATCGATCTTGTTCACGATGATGACGCGGTCGCGTTCGCGCTGCCGAGCCCACTCCATCATGCGCACGGCCATCGGCTCGATGCCGGCGGAGGCATTGATGACGATCGCGGCGGTCTCCACCGCTTCGAGCGCGGGCAGCGACTGGCCGACGAAGTCGGGCGCACCGGGCGTGTCGACGAGATGCGTGGTGATGTCCTTGTGGGTGAAATGGACGACGGAGGCGCTGAGCGATCGCAAGGCGCGCTTTTCGAGCGGGTCGTAGTCGCTCACGGTCGATCCGCGCTCGACGCTGCCGGGCGCGCCGATCGCCCCGGCCTTCCAGAGCAGCGCCTCGACCAGGCTCGTCTTGCCCGCCGCACTGGGACCGACCAGGGCCAGGGTGCGGCGGGCCGCTATGTCACGGTGAGTTGCCAAGGCGTGTCTCCTGTGTGTTCGGGAAATGTGTGGGCAAAAGTGCAGGCAAGACCCATCGTACGGCACCCTGCGCGGTTGCGGCAACGGGGCGAGCTCGACCGGGGATTCGATGCGCGCCCGCCAGGGCGCATCGCGATGCACACCCGCGAGGGCGCATCGCATCGCAAGACCGCGAAGTCTTCCCGGCTTCGCGGGCCATGTGACTTATTGCCGTATGCGCACCGGCTGCGATTGTCCGCTGCCGTGAGGCTGTGCTACCTTTGGTGACAAGCGCTGGTCCCACCGTGGGCACGGCGGCGTGGGGCGCCTTCGAGGAGGGCCTGCCGGGGGATGAGAGCATGAAAACGATTCCAGCACGCGCGGCCGGTCCGCTCCGGCCCGCTTCGAGCCCCGCCGTCGCCGGCTTCCGGCCAGTCGGGATTGCCGTTGCCATCGCGGTCGCCTTCGGCTCCGGGCCGCCCGCGCTGGCGCAGCCGAGCGGCCTGCAGCCCGTGCTCGGCTCGGCAACGCTCACGCAGCACGGCGCGACCACGCTCGTCACCACGCTCAACGGCGCGGGCACGAACACGTCGGTGCTCAACTGGCTGAGTTTCTCCGTGCCGGGCGGCACGACGACGAATTTCCTGCAGCCTTCCGCAGCCAGCACGTCCGTCAATCGCGTGCTGGGCAACGACCCGTCGCGAATCTTCGGCACGCTTTCTTCGAACGGCAAGCTCGTGCTGGTCAACCCGGCCGGCATCACGGTCGGCTCGGGTGCGGTGGTCGACACCAACGGGTTCACCGCTTCCGTGCTGAAGATGAGCGATGCGGACGCGGCCGCCGGGCGCCTCGTGTTCGGCGACGGCAGCCTTTCGACCGGCTCGGTCAACGTGGCGGGGAAGATCGTCGCGCACCACGGCGACGTCGTGCTCATCGCCCCGGACGTGCAGACCGCGTCGAGCGCGGTGATCCAGGCGCCCGACGGCGCGGCGATCCTCGCGGCCGGGCAGAAGGTCGCGATCACGGGGCGCGGCCTCGAAGGCATCCAGCTTCAGCTGCAGGCACCCAGCGACCGGGCGGTGAATCTCGGCACGCTGCAAGGCGATGCCGTCGCGATCTTCGCGAGCCGGTTGAAGCACAGCGGCATGATCCAGGCGCGCGCGGTGAGCGCCGAAGGCGGCAAGGTCGTCATCCAGGGCGTCGAGAGCGCGGATGTGTCGGGCCAGGTGAGCGCGCAAAAGGGCGATGCCGGCGGCGACATCCAGGTGACGGCGGACCAGCTCACGCTGCGTTCGACCGCCACGCTCGATGCGAGCGGCGCTGCGGGCGGCGGCGAAGTGCTGGTGGGCGGCGGACTGCGCGGGCAGGACGCGCGCATCGCCAACGCGAAGCAGACCACGGTCGAGGACGGTGCCACGCTCCGTGCCGATGCCACGGCAAGCGGCGACGGCGGCAAGGTGGTCGTGTGGGCCGACGATGCCACCCGGTTTGCGGGGCACCTGTCCGCGCGCGGCGGCGCCGAAGCCGGCAGCGGCGGCGTTGCCGAAGTGTCCGGTGGGAAGTACCTCGATTTCCGTGGCAGCGCGGACCTGCGCGCGCCCAACGGCGCGACCGGCACGCTACTGCTCGATCCGAACGACATCGTCATCCAGAACGGCTCGGATTCCGGTGGCAACACGCAGTCCGGCGGCAACCCGACGACGCTCGGCGGCGGCAGCGGCACTTCGACCATCACGCCGGCCACCATCGAGGGTTTGCTGTCGGGCAGCAACCTCGTGATCGAGACCAACACCGGCGGCGGCGCCACCAACGGCGGCACGATCACCGTCGCGGATTCCGTCTCATGGGGTTCGGGCAGCACGCTCCTGCTCGATTCGAACAACGGCGTGTTCGTGAACGCGCCGATCTTCGCGCCCTTCGGCGTGCTGGGCATGAAGGGCGGCACCGGCGGCATCACGCAGGGCACGTCGGGCGGCGGCATCACGATCTCGCAGTTGTGGGCGCAGACGGACAAAGGCTCGATCCTGCTTGCCAACACCGCCAACAGCATCGGCTCGATCGGCGCGGGGATCGCTTCCGGCGCGGGCGCGGGCTCGCGGATCGCCGTTGCCAACAACGGAACGCTTCACATCGCGAGCGTGAGCCTGCCCGGCGGCATGGCGAGCTACGGCAGCGTGGGCGGCCTCATCAACTATGACGGCTCGGTCTCGGTCACCGTGAGCGGCGGCGACCTCACGATCGATCCTTCCGCGAGCGGCATCAACGCGGGCGGCACGGTGCTGCTCGACGTGGGCGGCACGGTCTCGCAGGCGGGCGGCGGCATCATCAAGGCGGGCACGCTCGATGTGACGGCCAAGGACATCCAGCTCACGCAGTCCAACCAGGTCGACCTCTTCCAGGCGAAGCAGACCGACGCCGCGGGCGGGGACGTGCGTTTCACGAACAGCACGTTCCTCGCCGGCGGTGCGCTCACGGTGGGATCGGTGAGCGTGACCGCGGCGAGCGGCGCCATCGACATCCACGAGCTGAGCGGCAGCATCACGCTCAGCGGCAACGTGACCGGCAACGACGGCGGCATCCGTATCGCGGGCGACGCGGCCGCAAGCGGGATCACGCGCACGGGCGGCACGCTCACCGCCGATTCGTTCATCCAGCTGCAGTCGGGCTCGCTCGGCATCGGCACCGCGGCCGGCGCGATCCAGACCGCGGGCAACGGGACATCGCTCAGTGTCGGTGCGGGCCTGTCGGGCAGCACCCCGTCCATCGTCAACGTGACGCACACGGGCAACGCCGAAGTCACGGGCGTGATGAACGCGGGCACGGCGAGCGTCGCGATCGCGGCCACCGGCAGCCTTCTCATCGATACCGGCATCGCCGTCGGCACCGCCGGCAGTCTCGCGCTGCAAGGCGGCGTGCTCGACGTCGGCACGAACGGCAGCTTGAGCGGCGGCCTCGTGGGACTCAAGTCCACGAGCGGCAGCATCGGCATCGGCTCCAACGTGATGGCATCTTCCACGCTCGCCATTCACGCGAAGGGCGACCTGGTCGTCGGCGACTCCCTCTTCCTTACCGGCCACGGAACTTCCCTCGTCTCGGATACGGGCGACATCGTGCTGGGAAGCGGCAACTTCGGCAGCGGCCCCTGGGTGGGCGGCGGCGGCGCTCTCCTGCAGGTCACGGCATCCGCGGGCAGCGTGACGGGGTTCGCGACGCTCGATTCGGCCGGTGGCGGCACGGTGGTCGTGAACGCGCCCAACGGCGCCGTCAACTTCGATCGCATCGACGTCGGTGGCGTCTCTTCGGGCATCGCGGGCGGCACCGTCAACATCCTCGCCGGGCTCGACGTCAACGGCACCGAAATCGCCGCCGAAGGCACGACCGACGGCACCACGGGGACAGCCGGCGGGCACGTGACCGTCACGAGCGCCGGCGGCAGCATCCAGCTCAACAACATCTTCGCCGACGGCAAGGACGGCTTCCAGAGCGGCGGCGACGGCGGGCACGTGGTGCTCGAGGCCAACGGCTCCGCGGCGGCAGCGGGATTCGTGAGCGTCTTCACCGGCATCGACGCGCACGGCGGCAACGGCGATTCGGCGGTCGGCCAGGGCGGATCGCTCTCGGTCTCGTCGCACCGCGACATCGAGCTCGGTGGCATCAACGTCTATGGCGGCAGCGGCACGGGCACGAACAGCCCGGGCGGCGGAGGCGGCAGCGTCACGATCGCGTCCGCCGCGGGCAGCGTCGATCTGTCGTCGGCCGATGCGGGCGGCGGCTCGGGCAGCGTGGGAGGCGGCAACGGTGGCGCGATCTCCATCGGCAGCGGCACGGGCGGCATCTCCTTCGCTCACCTCGCGGCCTACGGCGGCCAGGGTTCGCCCGGAGGCAACGGGGGCACCGTGTGGCTGCAGGCCAACGACGCCACCAACGGCGTCATCACCATCGGCCACATCGACGCGCGTGGCGGCTGGGGCAACACGGGCGGCGGCGCAGGCGGCGACGGCGGCTCGGTGGTCATCGGCGCGGGGCACGGAGTCGAACAGTCCGTGCAGACCAGCAGCGCGCCGCACGGGTTGATCGTCATCGGCGGCGCATCGATCATCGCGACCGGGGGCGAAGGCGAATCCGCGACGGGCGGCAAGGGCGGGCTCATCTCGATCACGACCGCGGGCGGCAGCATCGCGCTGGCCGGCGCGATGCTGCAGGCCGGCGGCGGCTGGGGGCCGGGCGACGGAGCCGCCGGCGGCGATGGCGGCACGATCATCGTGAAGAACCTCTCGGGCCCGATCGACCTCGGCACCGGCACGATCGATGCGAGCGGTGGCAATGCGCAAGACGACAGCAGCGTGCCCGTGCGCGGCGGCGATGGCGGGACGATCTCGATCTCCGCGACAGGAGGCGGCATCCTCGCTGGCACCTTGAACGCGGACGGCGGCTGGGGACAGCCCGGCGGCAAGGGCGGAGTCGTGTCGCTCTCCGCGACCAGCGCGAGTGTCGGCACCATCGGCTTCGAGAGCATCGAGGCCAAAGGCGGCTACGGCTCCGCCAGCATCGCAGCCGGCGGCAACGGCGGGCAGATCGTGGTGAAGGCCGGTGCGGGCCTGCATGCGACCGACGACATCGACGCATCGGGCGGCGAAGGCTACAGCCTCGCGGGCGGCAACGGCGGGCTCGTAGTGCTTGCCTCCACGTCGGGCAACATCGTCGTCGACGGCGACACGTATGCGTCCGGCGGCTATGCGAACACGGCGGGCGCGGGGGGTGGCGGCGGGACGATCTCGATCGTCGCGGGCGCGGGCGGCATCACCGTGGGCGAAGTGGAAGCCTATGGCGCATCGGGCAGTCCCGCGGGCGACGGCGGCACGGTGCTGCTCTCGGCACTCGGAACGGCCAACGGCAAGATCGGCTACGAGTCCGTCAACGTGAGCGGCGGCTGGGGCAATACGACCATCGGCGGCCAGGGCGGCAAGGGCGGCAAGGTGACGCTGCAAGCCGGCAAGGGCATCACGGGCGCCCAGGGCAACATCAATGCCTCGGGCGGCGAAGGCGAAAGCGCCGATGGCGGCATCGGCGGCGACGTATCCATCACCACTTCCGGCGGCAGCCTGAGCATCGCGGGCGGCATCAGCGCCGCGGGCGGATGGGGCCCGGGCGACGGCGCGGGCGGGGCGGCGGGCGGCACGATCCTCGTGCGCAACGATGCGGGCACCGTCAACCTCGGCGGCTCGCTCATCGACGTGTCGGGCGGCCAGGCGGAGCTGAACAGCTCGACGCCGGTGGGCGGCGGCAACGGCGGCACCGTGTCGATCGTCTCCAGCGGGGGCGGCATCGTCACGGGCAGGATCGACGCTTCGGGCGGCGACGGGCAACCGGCGGGTCACGCGGGCTCGGTGTTCCTCACGGCCACCGACGGGACGCTCGGCGCGGTCATGTTCGACGGCATCGATGCGTCGGGCGGAGACGGCCACGGCAACACCGTGACCATCGCGGCCGGCGGCGGCGGCGGCCTCGTGAGCATCCGGGCCGGCCGCGACATCATGCAAAGCGGCACGCCCTCCATCGGCAGCGGCATCAACGCCTATGGCGGCGCGGGAGCGCAGGCCGTGGCGGGCTCGGGCGGCACGGTGTCGCTTTCCACCGCGTCGGGCAGCATCAGTGTCGCGGGCGGCGTGAACGTGGCGGGCGGCTGGGGCAGCGGCGCATCGGCGGCCGCGGGCGGCGGCGGCACGATCAGCATCGAGAAGACCGGCGGCAATCTCGATCTCACCGGCACGCAGCTCGATGCGTTCGGCGGCAGCAACCAGTTCGACCCGTCCACGTCGATCGGGGCCGCCGGTGGTCCGGGCGGCTCGATCCTCGTTTCGGTGACCAATGGCAGCATGAAGCTCGGCTCGCTCGACGTGCAGGGCGGCTTCGGTCAACCGGGCGGCGCGGGCGGCACCGTGACCCTGAAGGCGACCAACACGGCGAGCGGGAGCGTCACGTTCGAGAGCATCGATGCGAGCGGCGGCTATGGCGACGGTTCCATCGCCGGCGGCGGCGCGGGCGGCCGGGTCACCATCGATGCCGGCAAGGACATCGTGCAGACCGGCTCCATCGCCTATGGCGTCAACGTGGGCGGCGGCAGCGCGGCGGGCGAAGGCGCGACGGCGGGCGCGGGCGGCGGGGTGTCGCTCGCGACGCAGGGCGGCAGCATCGGCCTCGGATCGGCGATCTTCGCCGCAGGCGGCTATGGCGCAAGCGCGGCCGGGGGTGGCGCGGGCGGCACGGTGCTGCTCGAGCGCGCCACGGGCAATCTCGTGCTGACGTCGCTCATGATCGATGCGAGCGGCGGACCGGGCGGAGATGGCGGCAGCATCGGTGCCGCGGGCGGCGCGGGTGGCACGCTCTCGCTCGGCGCGGACAGCGGCACGCTGACGCTCGACGGCGGCCACCATTTCAGCGCCGCGGGCGGCTACGCGGGGCTCGCATCCGACACCGTGACCTACGGCACCGTCGGCGCACCCGGCGCCATCGCCGCGACGGCATCGGGTGGCGTGACGATCCCCGTGGGAAGCTCCGTGGGATTCGCGGGTGCGTGGACCAACACCGGCATGCTGAGCGTGAACGGCTCGATCGGCGGCATGTCGGGCAGCATGGTGAACTCGGGGTCGCTCGTGGTGGGCAACGGCGCGCTCGTGAACCCGGACCTCGGCCTCGGCAATGCGGCGAGCGGGACACTCAGCGTGCCGGTGGGCAATGCCGCGAGCGTGAACCTCCTCACCAACGACGGCCTCGTCGACATCGGCGGTTCGCTCGTCGCGCCGGCCTTCGCGCTGAACACCGGCACGCTGCACGTCATGGGCAGCCTCGTCATCGACGGCAGCTGCCTCGGCTGCGCGTCGCCTCCGTCGAATGCGCCGGCGATCGCGGCGCTCGCCAACGAAGGGACGATCTCGGGCACGGGATCGATCTCGCTTGCCGGAGGTGAGCTGTACAACTACGGCCACATCGCACCCGGTGCGAGCGCGGGGCAGATCGGTCACCTGAGCATCGGCGGCGACCTGTTCGACCAGAGCGGCTCGGTGCTGGACATCGACGTGGCGTCGGACAGCAGCTACGACACGATCGGCGTGACGGGCCTCGTGCGCTTCCAGAATTCGACCTCGCTCTCGGTGTCGACGCTGGCGCCGCCCGCGATCGACGTCACGTTCGTCGGCAGCCCCGCGAATCCGGTGCCGCAGGGATCGAGCCTCGCGATCGTTTCCGCAGGCACCGTGGACACGTCCTTCCTGCCCACGGTCAATGCGGACTTCACGGTGACGGCCACGCCCGCGACACCGCCGGCGACGCAGCTCGTGCTGGTGGCGAACACGCCGTTCCCGTCGCCTGCGCCGACGCCTGCGCCGACACCTGCACCGACGCCCGCGCCGACGCCCGCGCCAACGCCTGCGCCAACGCCTGCGCCAACGCCTGCGCCGACGCCTGCACCGACGCCCGCGCCGACGCCCGCACCGACACCCGCGCCGACCCCCGCGCCGACCCCTGCACCGACGCCCGCGCCGACGCCTGCGCCAACGCCCGCGCCGACGCCTGCGCCAACGCCTGCACCGACACCCGCGCCGACACCCGCGCCGACGCCTGCACCGACACCCGCGCCGACGCCTGCACCGACACCAGCGCCCACACCCGCGCCCACACCAGCATCGCCGCCGCCGTCTTTGTCGCTCATCGAGCGATTCCGCGAGATCGTGCCCGATGCCGGCGATGGCCTGATCGGCGCGGTCCTAAGGGAGGACGACAACAACGTGAACACGTTCGTCAGGCTGCTGTTTCAGGAGGAAGAGCGCCAGCGCAACCGCCGGAATCGCGACAACGTGGTCAACGAAACGTCGTGCCGGCGCTGAGAGCGCATCCTGGCTAGCCGAGCCGCAACGCCAGCACGCCCGCCACGATGGCGGCCGTGCCGGCGGCGCGCTGGGCAGTGAATCGTTCCCCGAGCAGCCACACGCCGAGGAGCACGGCGAACAGCACCGACGTTTCGCGCAGCGCCGCGACCAGCGCCACGGGCGCGCGCGTCATCGCCCACAGCGCGATGCCGTAAGAGCCGAGCGAGGCCGCCGCGCCGACGAAGGCGAGCGGCGCGCGCGCTTTGGCATAGGGCCACGCCACCGCGAGCCCGCGGCGATACAGCACGACCAGCCCGAACGGCCACCCATCGAGCACGAAAAGCGCGATCACGTATTGCGCCGCGTTGCCGCCGCCAGCCGCCGTCGTTCGCACGCCCAGCGCGTCAACGGTCGTATAGAGGGCGATCACCACCGCGTTCGCCAGCGCGAAAGCCACGGCCTTGGGCCGCTCCAGCGCATGCGAGGTCAGGCCGAGCAGAAGCACACCGCCGCAGATGCCCGTGACGCCCGCCCACGCAATCGACGAGAGCGATTCGCCGACCGTCGCGTTCGCCGACAGCGCCACCAGCATCGGGCCGGTTCCGCGCATGAGCGGATAGGTCAACCCCAGGTCGCCGTGGCGGTACGCACCCGTGAGCGCCGTGTAGTACGCGATGTGGATCACGACCGATGCGAGGATGTAGGGCCAGGCCGAAGAAGGCGGCAGCCCGGTGAAGGCGATGAGCGGCAAGGCGAGCATCGACCCCGCGAGATGGATCACCGTCGTATCCAGCGCCTTGTCGGGACTGGACTTCACGAGCGCGTTCCAGCCCGCGTGCAGCAACGCGCCGAACAGCACGGCCGCGAGCACGCCCCCGCCGAGGGTCACCGCACGTTCTCCCGCGCCGCGCGCCGCACGGCCACGATCGTCCCGGCGCCCCGCCGGCTCACGCCGTGACCAGCATCGAGCGGCGCGCCCGCTGCAGAAAATGGCCGAGCGGCGCAGTCGCGAGTCCTTCGGCTTTCGCGCGGTCGTCCCAGAGCCGCAACTGCACGGCGCGTTGCGCATGCGGCCCGCGGATGAAGCGCTCGGCCTGAAGCGGCGTGAATACGCCGCCTTGCAGCGCGAGAGAACGCTTCGAATCCTCGGAGAGCGAATCGTGGTATCCGGGGCGCGTGGCGCACAGATACCGCTTCGCATCCACGTGCCCCGCGATCGCGCCCAGCACCGATGCTGCGAACACGCCGCGCAGCATCGGCAGCGCCCGGTACTGATGCCTGTCGTCCAGCCCGCGCAGCGTCGGCGTGGCGCCGAAGTCGTGCAGCAGGTGTCCGAGGTCGTGCAGCAGCGCGGCGGCGATCAGCTCGTCGTCGCCGCCTTCGTCCTGCGCGAGCGCCGCGCACTGAAGCGCATGTTCGAGCTGGGTCACCGGCTCGCCGCTGTACTGCTCGCCGCCGCGTTCGGCGAAGAGCCGTTCGATGGCCTGCATCGTCAGCGCCATGGCAGCGAATAGGTCTTGAGGTTGGTGAAACTCTTCATCGCTTCCTGCACGCCTTCCTTGTAGCCGAGGCCCGAATCCTTGATCCCGCCGAAAGGCGTGAGCTCGAGCCGGTAGCCGGGCACTTCGCGCACGTTGACCGTGCCCACGTGCAGTTCGTTCACGAAGCGGGTGATGTAGTCGAGGCGGTTGGTGCACACCGAACTCGACAGGCCGTACGCGGTGCCGTTGGCGATGCGGATGGCCTCGTCGATGTCACTGAAAACGAGGATGGGCGACACCGGCCCGAACGTCTCCTGGCGCACGACGGTCATGTCGGGCGTCACGCGATCGAGCACCGTGGGCGCATAGAGCGCGCCACGGCGTTCGTTGCCCGCGAGGAGGCGCGCGCCCTGCGAGACGGCTTCGTCCACGCGCGCTTCGAACAGTTTCGCCGCCGCCTCGTCGATGACCGTTCCCATCTCGACCGCCGGATCGCACGGATCGCCGAAGCTGAAGCGCTGCGTCTTCTGCACCACGAGCTCGGTGAAACTCGCGGCCACGGCCTCGTGCACCAGCATGCGCTTGACCGCCGTGCATCGCTGGCCGGAGTTGCGGTACGAGCCCTGCACCGCGAGCGACGACGCTTCCTCGAGGTCGGCATCCTCCATCACGATGAGGGGGTCGTTGCCGCCCAGCTCGAGCACCACGCGCCGGTAGCCCGCCTTCGATGCGATGTACTTGCCGATGGCGACGCCGCCCGTGAAGGTGATCAGATCGACCCGGTCGTTCGTGATCAGCTCCTCGGCGAGCTGCTTCGGGTCGCCCGTGACGACACTCAGCATCTCGGGCGGCAGGCCCGCCTCGTACAGGATGTCGGCGAAGAGAATCGCGGAGAACGGCACTTTCTCGGAAGGCTTCAGCACCATCCGGTTGTTGGTCGCGACGCTGGGCACGACCTTGTGCGCGACCTGGTTCATCGGGTGGTTGAAGGGCGTGATCGCGCTGATCACGCCAAGCAGCGGCGAGCGCTGCGTGTACACGCGTCGCGCGCGGCCGTGCGGGGTGATGTCGCAACTGAAGATCTGGCCGTCGTCCTTCAGCGCCTCGGTCGAGCCGAAGAAGAGGACGTCGGCGACGCGGCCGGCTTCGTAGGTCGCATCCTTCAGGCAGAGGCCGGACTCGGCGCAGATGAGCGCGGCGATCTCGGGGGTGCGTTCGCGCACGGCCGCGGCGGCGCGGCTCAGGATGCGCGAGCGTTCGTCGCGCGAGAGGGCGGCGCCAAATGCGTGCGCTTTCTCGAACGCTTCGCGCACGTCCTGCAAAGTGGCCTTCGGCGCCGATCCGATGCGCTCGCCGCGGTAGGGGTCGAACACGTCGAACGACCCGTCGCCGTCGGCCCGCCGGCCGGCGATGCGCATTCGGTCGAGCTCGCGGTCGCGGATGAAGCCGGAGATGGAAGTCATGTCGTGTGGCGCTACGCGGTTCGCGGCGGTTCGCATCCCTATTGCGCGCGATTCAAGGCAAGATCGAACGCATCGAAATTGCGCAGCCGCCGCGTCGAGTCCACCCCCGCCAGCCTGCGATTGACGATCAGCGGGACGCGCTGCTCGCTCACGCCCCCGTGCGAACGCAGTGGCGCATCCAGCCCGGAGAGATCGTGCCGCGCAGGCGACGTGCCGATCACCGTGGAGCGCGCGGACACGCATACGACGTCCCCGATGCGCGCGCTCGGCAGCTCGAAGCGTTCGGCCGCCGCGTCCCGCGCGAGCACCGTCTCCATCCCGGCGAGCCGCTGCAAGGGCCCGATCACCTCGGCCGCCGGCGTCGCGGGCGAGAGGTACACGGTCGCGAAAGAGCCGAGCGCGCCGTGGTGCACGACGTAGGGATCGGTGATGGGCAGGATCACGCGCGCGCGGCCCGCGCCCAACTGCTGGTCGAACCACTCCTGCAGGTAGATCACGTCGGGCGAACCGTCCAGCCCCACCTTCGAATTCATGCCGTGATCGGCGGTGAGCGCGATCACGCAGCCGAGCGCGTCCAGCTCGCCCAGGTAGCGATCCATCATCGCGCAGAAAGCATCGGCCTCGGGCGTGCCCGGCGCGTGCTTGTGCTGCACGTAGTCGGTGGTGGACAGGTACATCACGTCCGGCCGCTCGCGGCGCATCAGCCGCACGGCCGCCGCGAACACGAACTCGGAGAGCGCCGCGCTGTAGACGTCCGGCAGCGGCAGGCCCACGAGCGACAGCACATCGTCGATGCCGTTCACTTCGCGCGTCGCCTCGTGCGCCTTCTCCGAGGAAAAGCAGATGCCGCGCATGCCGTGGCCGAGAAGCCGCCTCAGCTTGTCCTTGGCCGTCACCACCGCGATCTTGTGGCCGGCGTCGGCGAGGGCCGCGAGGATCGAAGGCGCGGTGAGCCACTTCGGGTCGTTCATCATGACCTCGCTGCCGCTGGCGGGGTCGTACAGGTAGTTGCCGCAGATGCCGTGCACCGAAGGCGCAGCGCCGGTCACGATGGACACGTTGTTCGGGTTGGTGAAACTCGGCACCACGCACTCGGCGATGAGCCCCGTGCCCTCGGCGAGCGTGCGCTTCAGCCAGGGCATGCGGCCGCGGTACACCGCCTGCGAGAGATAGTCGGGCTCGCAGCCATCGACGCACACGACCACGGTCGGGACAGCGGGCGGGCGATAGCTGCGTCGATTGACCGTCAACATGACGCTTCTCCTCAAGCCGCTTCGGCTCGCGCGCGCGACTGGCGCCGCGCGTGGTGGTCGAGGGTGCGCTGCCTGCTGCCCACGGCGTGCTGGAACATCGCACGGCCCGCCGCGTCGGGGTCGCCCGAGGCGATCGCCTTCACGATCTGGCGATGCTCGCTCGCCGACTGGGCCAGCTGCGGCGAACCCGCGAGGTTGATGCGCCGAAAGAGCGACAGCTCCTTGATCAGCTTGCGGTAGAAGCCCACGAGCTTGCCGTTGCCCGCGAGTTCGACCAGCCGGTCGTGAAACCGCAGATTGAGCAGGTGGTACTGGCGAGCGTCTTCGCCGCGGGCCGCTTTCTCCATCGCATCGAGCAGGCCGCGCACCTCCTTCAGCTGCGCGGGCGTGATCTTCTCGGCAAGCTGCCGCCCCACGAGTTCGTCCATCGCCGCGCGCAGGTCGTAGATTTCGAGCGCCTCTTCGAGCGGGATGTCGCGCACGAACACGCCGCGGTTCTTTTCAGTGCGCACGAGACCCGCTTCCTCCAGCATGCGGAAGGCCTCGCGCACGGGCCCGCGCGACACGCCGAGCTTCTGCGCGACGAGCGCCTCGGTGATCTTGTCGCCCGGCCCGTATTCGCCTTCGAGGATGGCGCGCTCCACCTCCTGCTGCACAACGCTTGCGAGGGAGCTGGTCTGCAGCAAGGCGATGGTCGGGTGCGGTCCTGCGGTCACGCACGCGATTGGACTGCGCCGATCGCAGACTGTCAACAATCTGCAAAAAACAATTGACATGATGAGATGGCAGTCATCCAATCGCCATCCACTACCTGTGAGGAGAGCTCCCATGCGCCTGTCGCCCCGTCCGCTCGCGTCGCTCGCTGCCTTTGCCCTCATCGCTTACGCCGGCGCCGCCTCGGCCCAGAAGACGACGCTGCTCGTCTACACCGCGCTCGAGACCGATCAGATCAAGGCCTACGAGGACGGCTTTTCCAAGGCCAACCCGGACATCGCGCTGAAGTGGGTACGCGACTCCACCGGCGTGATCACGGCCAAGCTCCTTGCCGAGAAGAACAATCCGCAGGCCGACGTGGTGATGGGCGTCGCCGCCTCGAGCCTCGCGCTGCTGGACAACCAGGGCATGCTGCAGGGCTACGCCCCGCTCAATCTCGACGCGATCATGGCGAAGTACCGTGACAGGAAGAATCCACCCGCGTGGTGGGGCATGGACGTGTGGGGCGCGACCGTCTGCTTCAACACGGTGGAAGCACAAAAGCGCGGCCTGCCGAAGCCCGAGACCTGGAAGGACCTCGCCAAGCCGGTCTACAAGGGCCAGATCGTGATGCCCAACCCGGCGTCGTCGGGCACGGGCTTCTTCGACGTGTCGGCCTGGCTCACGCTCTGGGGCGACGACAACGGCAAGGGCGGCGGCTGGAAATACATGGACGCGCTGCACGAGAACATCGCGCAGTACACGCACTCGGGCTCCAAGCCGTGCAACATGGCCGCCTCGGGCGAGTACGTGATGGGCATCTCGTTCGAATACCGCGCCAACACGAACAAGGCCAAGGGCGCTCCGATCGACCTCGTGTTTCCGAAGGAGGGCCTCGGGTGGGACCTCGAAGCGTTCGGCATCATGAAAGGCACGAAGCACCTCGACGCCGCGAAGAAGCTCGCCGACTGGGCTTCGAGCAAGGACGCGATGCAGCTTTACGGCAAGAACTTCGCGATCACCGCGCAGCCGGGCGTCGCGGCGCCGCTTGCGAACGTGCCGAAGGACTACGAGGCGCGGCTCGTGAAGATGGACTTCGCGACCACCGCGGCCAACCGCGAACGCGTGCTGGGCGAATGGATGAAGCGCTACGACGGCAAGTCCGAGAAGAAATGAACACCCGCGCCCGTCCCGTCCTGGCGCGCGCGATCGCCTGGTCGCGGTAGCGGCGTGGACACCTTTCTCGAACTGCGCCGCATCCGCAAGGAGTTCGGCGCGTTCACCGCGCTTGCCGATATCAGCCTCGCCATCCACCGCGGGGAATTCGTGTGCTTCCTCGGCCCCTCGGGCTGCGGCAAGACCACGCTCCTGCGCATCGTCGCGGGACTCGAATCCCAGACGTCGGGCGAGGTGTGGCAAAACGGCCGCGACATCTCGCGCCTGCCGCCGGCCGAGCGCGACTACGGCATCGTCTTTCAGAGCTACGCGCTCTTTCCCAATCTCGACGTCGCCGCGAACGTCGGCTACGGCCTCGTGAATCGCCGGCAGTCGCGCTCGCTGATCGCGCCGCGCGTTGCCGAGCTGCTGAAGCTGGTCGGGCTGCCGGGGACCGAGAGGAAGTATCCGTCGCAGCTCTCGGGCGGGCAGCAGCAGCGCATCGCGCTTGCGCGTGCGCTCGCGACGTCGCCCGCCTTGCTGCTGCTCGACGAGCCGCTGTCGGCACTCGATGCGCTGGAGCGCGTGCGCCTGCGGCAGGAACTGCGCGCGTTGCAGCAGCAAGTCGGCGTGACGACGATCATGGTGACGCACGACCAGGAAGAAGCGCTCTCGGTTGCCGACCGCATCGTGGTGATGAACCATGGTGCGATCGAGCAGGTGGGCACGCCGCTGCAGGTGTACCGCGATCCGGCATCGCCCTTCGTCGCCGATTTCGTGGGCAAGGTGAACGTGCTGCCCGCGCGGGTGGCCGCGGGCGAGCTGCACTTCGGCGAGTTGCGCATTCCTTTCGAGGACGGCGTGGATCGCGAGGCGCGCATCTACCTGCGGCCCGAGGACGTGCTGGCGCGTCCCATCGCCGAGGGCGACCCGCACGTATTCGACGCGTGCATCGAGAAGATCGAATTCCTCGGCTCGCATTGCCACGTGCATGTCGCAGCACCCGCGCTCGAGGCGAGCCGTCTCACGGTGTTTCTCTCGCTCAACTACCTGTCCGAACAATCGCTGGAAGTGGGTTCGCGGATGAAGCTGAAGCTGCTGCCGGAACGCATCCGGGTGTTCGACGCGGGAGAGGTTCGTGGAGAGTGATCTCCGTCGCTCCACGGCGTCCCCCAGCCGTCATTCCCGCGAAAGAGGGAATCCAGGGGCTTCGGAGGGAAGACGCTGGTTCCCCGCTTTCGCGGGGATGACGGAGAGAGCGGGGATGACGGAGAGGGCGGGGATGACGGAGAGGGCCGGGAGGACGGGAGGGGCGGGGAGGACGGCCTCCATCCAGCTGCCCCATCTCCTCCTCCTTGCCATGGCGCTCGCGCTCGTTGCCTTTCTCGCGCTGCCGCTTCTCACCATCCTGCTGCATTCGGTGCAGGACAGGCAGGACGCCTTCGTCGGCCTCGACAACTTCTTCGACTACGCGCGCACGCCGGCGCTGCTCGGCAGCGTCTGGCACAGCCTCTGGGTGTCGATGGCGGTCACGGCCATCGACATCCCGCTGGCCTTCGGCTTCGCGTATGCGCTCACGCGTTCCTGCATGCCCGCGAAGAAACTCCTTCGCGGCATCACGCTGATCCCGCTGCTTGCGCCGTCGCTGCTGTCCGCCATCTCGCTGATCTACTGGTTCGGCAACCAGGGCGCCCTCAAAGGCTGGATGCAGGCGCTCGGCATCGACACGATCTACGGCGCGCCGGGCATCGTGCTCGGCGAATGCTTCGCCGTCTTCCCGCACGCGCTCATGATCCTCGTGACGGCGCTCGCGCTCGCCGATGCGCGCCTCTACGAAGCCGCCGACGCGATGGGAACCACGGCCTCGCGCAAGTTCTTCACCATCACGCTGCCCGGCGCGAAATACGGCCTCATCTCGGCGGCGCTCGTGACCTTCACGCTCGTGATCACGGACTTCGGCATTCCCAAGGTGATCGGCGGCAACTTCAACGTGCTCGCCACCGACGTCTTCAAGCTGGTGATCGGGCAGCAGGATTTCTCGAGGGGCGCGGTGGTCGCCCTCTTGCTGCTCGCGCCGGCGGTGCTCACCTTCGGCGTGGACCACTACGTGAGCCGGCGCCAGACGGCGATGCTCACCGCGCGTGCCGTTCCCTACCGGCCGCGGCCGTCCGAGCGGCGCGACGCGGCGATGACGGCTTACTGCTGCGCCATCGCGTTGCTCATGCTCGCGATGCTCGGCATGGCGGTGTTCGCGTCCTTCGCGAGCTTCTGGCCCTACAACCTGCAGCCGAGCCTTCGCCACTACCGGCTGGGCCTGGTCGATGCCGAAGTGGCGAGCGCCTTCATGAACAGTCTCGAAATGGCGGCGGGCACCGCGGTCTTCGGCACCGCGCTCGTCTTCTGCACGGCCTACCTGCTGGAAAAAACGAAAGGCATGGAGGGCCTGCGAGTCATCGTGCGCCTGCTCGCGATGCTGCCGATGGCCGTGCCCGGCCTGGTGCTGGGGCTTGGCTACATCTTCTTCTTCAACGACCCGCACAACCCGCTGAACGGCCTTTACCACACGCTTGCGCTGCTCACGCTGTGCACGATCGTGCACTTCTACACGACCGGACACCTCACGGCGGTGACGGCGCTCAAGGCGCTGGACGGCGAGTTCGAGGCGGTGAGCGCGTCGCTGAAGGTGCCGTTCTACATCACGTTCGGCCGCGTCACGCTGCCGATCTGCATGCCGGCGCTCGTGGACATCGCGCGCTACTTCTTCGTGAACGCGATGACGACGATCTCCGCGGTGGTGTTCCTGTACGCGCCGGAGACGAAAGTCGCCTCCATCGCCATCCTGAACCTGGACGAGGCGGGCGAGATCGGCGCGGCCGCCGCCATGGCCGTGCTGATCGCCGTGGCGTCGGCGATCGCCACGCTGCTCTTCATGGCGGCGGGCCGCGGCATCGAGAAGCGCACACAGGCGTGGAGAACGCTGTCAAGATAGAAAGTGGAAAGAAAAGACGATGGAACCTGTCCTTCTTACTCCCGGGCCGCTCACCACGACGCTGCGCACGAAGCTCGCGATGCTGCGCGACTGGGGCTCGTGGGATGCGGACTTCATCGCCGTCACGGCCCGCGTGCGCGCGAGCCTGCTGAAGATCCTTCACGCCGAGTCGACGCACGTGGTCGTGCCTTTGCAAGGCAGCGGCACGTTCAGCGTCGAAGCCGCCGTCGCGACGGTGGTGCCGCGGGACGGCCACGTGCTCGTGCTCGACAATGGCGCTTACTGCAAGCGCGCCGCGAAGCTCGCGCAGATGATGGGCCGGCGCTGCACGGTAATGCCGTTCGACGAGGCGCAGCCGGTGTCGGCGCAGGCGCTTGACGAGAAGCTCGCGGGCGACGCCGGCATCACGCATGTGATCGCGGTCCATTGCGAGACGGGAGCGGGCGTGCTGAACCCGCTGGAGCGGATCGCCGAGGTGTGTGCCGCGCGCGGCCGCGGACTGATCGTGGATGCGATGAGCTCGTTCGGCGCCTTGCCGATCGACGCGCGCGAAGTGCGTTTCGATGCGCTCGTCGCAGCCAGCGGCAAGTGCCTGGAGGGCGTGCCGGGCATGGGCTTCGTGTTCCTGCGCAAGGACATCCTCGAATCGTGCGCGGGCAACAGCCAGTCGCTCGCGATGGACCTGCACGACCAGCACACCTACATGGAGCGGACCGGCCAGTGGCGCTTCACGCCGCCCACGCACGTGGTGGTGGCGCTGGCCGAGGCGATCGCGCAGTTCGAGGAAGAAGGCGGCCAGCCCGCGCGTCTTGCGCGCTACACGCGCAACTGGCGCACGCTCGTGGACGGCATGGCGCGGCTGGGCTTCATGACGTTCCTCGATCCGTCGGTGCAGGCGCCCGTCATCGTGACGTTCCACGCGCCGGGCGATGCGCGCTACGAATTCAAGGCGTTCTACGAAGCGGCGAAGCGGCGCGGCTTCATCCTCTATCCGGGCAAGCTGACGCAGGTGGAGACCTTTCGCATCGGCTGCATCGGCGCGATCGGCACGACCGAGATGGAGCAGGCCGTGCATGCGGTCGAGCTGGCGCTGCAGGACCTCGGGATTGCCTCCGGGGAGCCGGAGATCTGAACGATCATGTGGGGCGTTGTTCACCGCAGAGGCGCAGAGGGCGCAGAGGGCCGCAGAGATTCTTCTTCAATTCCTCTGCGGCCCTCTGCGCCCTCTGCGCCTGTGCGGTGAATACGAACCAGAAAACCAAGACCATGGCCAAGAACGACAAACACCACCCCGCCCTCGCCGCGCTGAAGAAAGACAACGCGTCGAAAGTGAAGGTCGCCGTGAGCGACATCGACGGCGTGCTGCGCGGCAAATACCTGCACATCGACAAGTTCATGGGCGCAGCCGACGGCGGCTTCGGCTTCTGCGACGTCGTATTCGGCTGGGACTCCGGCGACCAGCCCTACGACAACACGCAGGTCACCGGATGGCAGCACGGCTTTCCCGACGCGACGGCGCGGATCGACCTCGACACCGCGCGCCACGTGCCCTGGGACGGCAACGTCCCGTTCTTCCTGGCCGACTTCGTGAACGCGGACGGCTCGCCCTACCCCGTCTGCCCGCGCCAGACCCTGAAGCGCGTGCTCGCGCGTGCGCGCAAGCTCGGCTGCGAGGTGATGTGCGGCTTCGAATACGAGTGGTTCAACTTCCGCGAGACGCCGCAATCGTGGGCAGCGAAAAAGGGCGTGGCACCCGAGACGATCACGCCCGGCATGTTCGGCTATTCGCTGCTGCGCATGGGCGACAGCCGCGAGTTCTTCAACGCGCTCATGGACGACATGGGTGCCTTCGGCGTGCCCATCGAGGGCCTGCACACGGAAACCGGCCCGGGCGTGTACGAAGCGGCGATCGCGTTCTCTCCGGCGCTCGAGCAGGCCGACCGCGCGATCCTGTTCAAGACCGGAGCCAAGGAGATCGGCAAGCGCTACGGCATCATGCCGAGCTTCATGGCGAAGTGGTCGCAAAACTATCCCGGCTGCAGCGGCCACATTCACCAGAGCCTCTCCGACGGCAAGTCGAACCTCTTTGCCGATGCGAAGAATCCGCGCGGCATGAGCAAGCTCTTCGAGAGCTACCTTGCGGGGCAGCTCGCCTGCATGATGGAATTCGCGCCGATGATCTGGCCCACGATCAACAGCTACAAGCGCCTCGTGGACGGCTTCTGGGCGCCCGTGAAGCCGACCTGGGGCCTGGACAATCGCACGGCATCGTTCCGCGTGATCGCGGGCTCGCCCAAGGCAACCCGGCTGGAAACGCGCTGCCCCGGCGCGGACGTGAATCCCTATCTCGCGATGGCCGCGGTCGTCGCGGCGGGCCTCTACGGCGTCGAAAAGGGCCTGAAGCTCACGGCGCCGCCGATCACCGGCACCAACCAGGGCGGCGAGAACATTGCGCGCGCGCCGCGCACGCTCATCGAAACCACGCGCGTCTTTCGCGAGTCGAAGATCGCACGGGATTTCCTGGGCGACACCTTCGTCGACCATTTCGCCGCCACCCGCGAGTGGGAGTGGCGCCAGTGGCAAGACGCGGTGACCGACTGGGAAATGAAGCGCTACTTCGAAATCATCTGAACCCATGAGCCTCAGCAGCTTTTCGTTTCCGACGGCGATCCTCTTCGGCGCGGGCGCTCGCAAGGAAGTCGCCGCGCATCTGCGCGAACAAGGCGTGAAGCGCCCGCTCATCGTCACCGACAAGGCGCTCGCGGCGCTGCCGGTGCTCGCCGAGTTCAGGTCGCACCTCGCCGGCCTCGACGCCGCCGTGTACGGCGGCGTATTCGGCAATCCCACGGCAAGCCAGGTGATGGAGGGCGCGGCGGCCTTCCGGGCGCATGGCGCGGACGCGGTGATCGGTTTCGGCGGCGGTGCGGCGCTCGACGTGGCGAAAGTCGTCGGTGTCGCCGCCACGCACGAAGGCGACATCCTCGAATACGCGTGGGATCACCCGAAGGTGCGGCCCATCACGCACGAGCTGCCGTATTTCGTCGCGTTGCCGACCACCGCCGGCACGGGGTCCGAGGTGGGGCGCTCGGCTGTCGTGAGCGAAAACGACACGCACCTGAAGCGCATCGTTTTCAGCGCGAAGCTTCTCGCGAAGCGGGTGTTCGCCGATCCGGAACTCACGACGGGCCTGCCTTCGGCGATCACCGCGGCGACCGGCATGGATGCGCTCACGCACAACATCGAAAGCTACCTCTCGCCGGCCTACCATCCGCTGTGCGACGGCATCGCGCTGGAAGGCACGCGCATCGCGGCGCGGGCACTGCCCACGGCCGTGCGGGAGCCGGCGAATCTGGCCGCGCGAGGCGACATGCTCATGGCCTCCATGATGGGCGCCATCGCATTCCAGAAAGACCTGGGCGCGGTGCATTCGTGCGCGCACGCGCTGGGCGCCGTATGCGACATGCATCATGGTCTCGCGAACGCGCTGATGATCGATACGGTGCTCGCGTGGAACCAGCAAGCGGTGCCGCAGAAGTTCGACGAGCTCGCCCACGTGTGCCAGGTGCCCGGCGGCGGGGCGAACTTCATCGCATGGCTGGAGCAGCTGAAGCGCGAGATCGGGATTACGGGAACGCTCTCTTCGCACGGCGTGAAGGCGCAGCAGATTCCTCGGCTGGTCGAGATCGCCGTGGCGGACATCTGCCACCAGACGAATCCGAGACCGTGCACGGCGCAGGATTTCGAGCGGCTGTTTCATGAAGCCATGCAGTGAGGCGTCGCCACCATGCCTGAGCGTCTGAAGATCGGCATCAGCGCCTGCTTCTTTCATCCCGACCCCGAGCGCAAGTCGGCACCGTCCAAAACGCTCCAATGGATCGAGCAATCGACCGCGCACTGGGTCATGTCCGAAGGCGCGCTGCCCGTCATGATCCCCTCGCCCTTCGGCGACACTGCGCGCGGCGACGTGACGGTGGACGACTATGCCCGCTGGCTGGACGGCCTCGTGATGCATGGCGGCGCGGACCTCTCGCCCGCGAGCTACGGCGAAGCGCCGCTCAAACCCGAGTGGAGCGGCGACAAGCTGCGGGACGACTACGAGATCGCGCTCGTGCGCGCCTTTCACGCCGCGGGCAAGCCCGTGTTCGGCATCTGCCGCGGGCTGCAACTCATCAACGTGGCGCACGGCGGCACGCTCTACCAGGACATCTCGACGCAAAAGCACGGTGCGCTTACGCACCGGGACGCGGCGGCGTACGACCTGAACTTCCATCCGGTGGAGATTCTGGAGGACACGCGTCTGGCCCAACTGCTGGGCGGCGCCGGCCGGCACAAGATCAATAGCGTCCACCACCAGGGCATCAAGAAGCTCGCGCCGGGCTTCACCGTCGAGGCCGTGTCGCCCGACGACGGCGTGATCGAAGCCATCCGCCATGCGGGCGACGCGTGGATCGCGGCCGTGCAGTGGCATCCCGAATTCCACTTCCCCGAGCTCGGCGTGATCGACGACACGCCGCTGCTGCGCGACTTCCTCGCGGCGGCCGGATCGGCGCGAGCGCAACGAACGAAGAAACGATGAGCATGCTCACCATCCGCAACCCCGCTACCGGCGAGATCATCACCACCTTGCCCGCGGACGACACCGCATCGGTTACCGCCAAGGCGCAGGCCGCGCGCGATGCCCAGCCATCCTGGGCGGCGCTGCCGCTTTCGCAGCGGCTCGCCTGCATCGAGCGTTTCCGCGCTTTGGTCGTGCGCGATCTGGAAGTGCTCGCGACGGTGATGACGCGCGAAACCGGCAAGCCGATCCGCATGTCGCGCAACGAGCTGAACGGCCTCTTGCCGCGGATCGACTTCTTCCTGAAGGAAGCCGAGGGCGCGGTCGCGCGCGAAACGGTGTACGACGAAGGCGGCGGCGTTGCAGGCAGCATGCGCGAGCAGATCGAGCACGTTCCGCTCGGCGTCGTCGCGAACATCTCGGCGTGGAACTATCCGTGGTTCGTAGGCTGCAACGTGATCCTGCCCGCGCTCGTCACGGGCAACGCCGTGCTGTACAAGCCCTCGGAGTTCGCGGCGATGACGGGCCAGGAAATCGCGCGCCTCCTGCACGAGGCCGGCGTGCCGCGCGAAATCATGGTGTGCCTGATCGGCGAGGGCGCGGTGGGCTCCGCACTCTTGCAGCAGCCGATCGACGGCGTCTTCTTCACCGGCTCGGTCGCGACGGGGCGGCGCATCGCCGAAGCGGTGGGCCACCGCTTCATCAAGCTGCAGCTGGAGCTCGGCGGCAAGGACCCGACCTACGTGTGCGACGACGCCGATGCGCGCACCGCGGCGGAGTCACTCGCCGACGGCGCGATGTACAACACGGGCCAGAGCTGCTGCTCGGTCGAGCGCATCTACGTGCACGAGAAGATTCACGACGCCTTCGTGTCGGCGCTGGTGGACACGGTGAAGACGTATCGCATGGGCGATCCGATGAGCGAGGACACCTACATCGGCGCGATCACGCGCGCGCCGCAGCTGCAGGTGCTCGCCGATCAGGTCGCCGATGCGCGATCGCGCGGCGCGAAGCTGCTCGCGGGCGGCGGCATCGGCAAGGGGCCGGGCCAATGGTTCGAGCCGACGGTGATGACCGACGTCGATCACAGCATGGCGATCATGCGCGAGGAGAGCTTCGGCCCCGTGATCGGCGTGCAGAAGGTGAAGGACGACGCCGAGGCGGTCCGCCTCATGAACGATACGCGCTATGGCCTCACGGCCGGCGTCTACACACCCGATGAAGCGCGGGCGCGCGCGATCCTGTCGCAGGTGCATGCGGGCAGCGTCTACTGGAACTGCTGCGACCGCGTGAGCCCGCGGCTGCCGTGGAGCGGCGTGGGCGACAGCGGGGTGGGGCTCACGCTGTCGCGTTACGGCATCCAGGCGTTCACGCGGCCGAAGGCTTGGCACCTGCGCGCTGCGTGATCCGCTTTCTCGAACTTATTGCCTCATCCGTTTGTGGGATGCGCGGATCGACGGATCGCCCTACCCTGACCGCCTCACCAGGAGGTATGGCCATGGATCGTGAAGCCAAGCAAATTGCCGCCAGAATCGTCTTGATTGCCGGCGCGGGCCTGTCGGTGCTCGCCACGTCCGAGGCGATCGCTGCCTGGGCGGGCAGCGAAGGTGCGTTGACCTTGCAGGAGGTGCGCCAGTGTTTCGACGGTGGCGCGGCATCGGTCCTTCGCGCCGGTGCGCAAGGTGAGGAGACCCTGGTCGCGGACTTCGAAAAGACCTTCGAAAAACAGTTCGACAACAAGCTTCCCGCCTGAAGCCTCGGCCGAGGTGCATTGTGGGGACGATCAAGTTGCTGATCATCCAGGGCACGCCCTTTTGCAACTTGGATTGCCGCTACTGCTACCTTCCGGAAAGATCGGTCAAGGAGTTCGCCCCGCTCGGCCTGTTCGACCGCACCGCCGAGAAGCTGCATTCGGAAGGCCTGGTGGGCGACGCCCTGTCGATCCTGTTCCACGCAGGCGAGCCGCTGGTGTACCCGGCCAGCGGCTACGCACATTGCATCGCCGTCTTCCAGTCTCGATTTCCGGCGACGAAACTCCGATTCGTGGTCCAGACCAACGGGACCCTGATCACCGATGCATGGTGCGAATTCTTTCTGAAACACGGAATCGAAGTGGGCATCAGCATCGACGGCCCAGCCCGGCTGCACGATGCGCACAGAGTCACGCGAACCGGCAAAGGCACGCACTCCGCCACCCTCCGGGGCCTGCGCCTTTTGCAGAAGCACGGGATTGCCGCCCATGCGCTGGCGGTCCTCACGCGCGAATCGCTCGACGATCCGTGCGGTCTGTACGATTACTTCCGAAGTCTCGGTGTCGCTTCCGTTTCGCTGAATCTCGAAGAAATCGACGGCTGCAATTCAGCGTCGACGCTCTTCGCCCACGCAACCGAGGCAGTCGTCGATCGATTCTTCGAGACATACTTTGAGTCCGTCAAGGCGGCGGGCCCGCAAGCCCCCTTCAGCCGCGAATTCGAAAACACGCTCAGAAATATTTTCTCGAAACCCGGCGGACAAGCCGACGAGTCCACGCCGTTTCGCATCCTCACGGTGGACCGCACCGGCCAGTACTACACGTTCTCTCCCGAACTCGCGGGTACGAAAGCAGCTCGCTATCCGGACGGCTTCGCCTTGGGCGACATCTTCGATGACGCCGCGTCCATCCGCGGCGCGGCGACGCGCCACGCCGATCTCTTCGACGAGGTCTCGGCGGGGGTGGATGCCTGCCGGACAGGATGCGAGTACTACGGCGTATGCGGCGGCGCATTCACCTCCAATCGCCTGGCCGAACATGGAACGTTCGCGGTGCGTGAAACGAAGCAATGCCGGCTCACCGTGCAGGCTCAAACCAAAGCCATGCTGGCGGTACTGAAGAAGGCGGCGGCGACCGCCGCAGCCGGCATGGCACCGGCCTCATGATCGTCACCGACATCGTTCGCGATTGGGGGAAGGTGGCAGGCGTCGCCGGCATGGGGATGACCGTCTTCCTCCTGATCATCCGGCAGATCGTCCAGAAGCTGGACCTGCCCAGGTTTCCGGTCAGGCAGGCCACCTACATATTGACGCTCGTCATCGTTCTGACGTTCGGGATTGCCGTGATCGGGATCGGTGCCTGGCTCTTCACGCAGAGCGACTCCAACCGCCAGAAGGCGGAAATCTTCGACATGCTCGTCGGGCAGGCACAGGCCGCGACGGTGACGGGCGGCGCGGCGCCCTCTGCCCGCGAGAAATACGCTCGCGATTCGCTTCCCCAGCAGAAGGAGCGCTTCAACGCGGTCCTTCGAGACATGCGGGCCCTGCTGCGCGAGCAGCAAGCCGGGGCACGCCAGATCGACGACATCGAGGCATCGCTCGAAAAGGGCGACGCGAGCGTTGCCATCCGGCAGTTGCGGGAGATCGCCGCCTCTCACGAGGCATCCGCGGCGCGCGCGAGGACCATCGCCGCGGACATGCTCGAGTTCTCGGGGCGATTCGAGGAAGCGCTGGACGAATATTCCCGTGCCGCCGACGCGCAGCCCGGCAACGAGAAGGCTCTCGACAGCGCGGTGGGACTCGCGCTCAACATCGGCAGGCACGACATTGCCGACGCGCTGATTCAGCGGCACGAGGACAACGCTCGAGCCAGCGGATCCGACGACTATGTCCTCGCCCACTACGTCGGTCTTCGCGCCATCTCGCTGTGGTTCCAGGGCAGGAACCGGGAGTCGAAGGAAGCGTTCGATGCCGCCTTGCCTGTGCTGGCAAGGCGGCGCTCGGAATTCCTCGCGCAGCTGTTGAACGACAGCGTGGCCCTGTACGACTCGATAGGGCAGTTCGACGTCGCTCGGCAGCGGGCCGCGCAAGCGGAGAATCTGTGGCGCTGCCTGGCCGGCGAGCGCAGCGAGCGGACCCGGATTGCGCAATACAACCTCTCGGCGGAACTGATACGGGAAGGCCGATATTCAGCCGCGCGCCAGGTATTCGAAACGGCTTTCAG
Organism: Ramlibacter sp.; assembly: GCF_035548915.1. GTDB lineage: Bacteria > Pseudomonadota > Gammaproteobacteria > Burkholderiales > Burkholderiaceae_C > Ramlibacter. Next base: position 105,527 of record NZ_DASZSE010000054.1, read on the forward strand.
ACTGCCGGCGGAGAACTGGAACAGCCGCTTCCGTCGTGTCGTGCTGGAAGGGCATGTCGCCTTCCACCAGGGAAACTGGGCGGCCGCGGAACGTTCGTATTCGGATGCGCGCCAGATCCTGGCGCAGCAAAGGCACACCGGTGAATATCGCTACCTGAGAGTGCTTCGCTTTCTGGGGGAAGCGCTCATCGCACAAGGTGCGCAGCAAAGGAGCGAAGCCGTGCTGCAGGAGGCCTTCAGTATGGCGCAGCGGATTTCGGGCCGAGCGGCTCAGGAGACGCTCTACCTTCAGGCACTGCTCGGGCTGGTCGATGCCAATGGCGAGCATGCCCGCCTGGCGCTTCCCGCGCTGGAATTGGCGCAAGCATCCTTTCCCGAAGAAAGTCGCCATTCCCCTGAATACGCGGCTGTCCTGGAGACGGAGGCGAAGGTGCTCTGGGCGGCCGCCAATCGACCACGTGCCATCGAGCAATTGCGCACGAGTTGCGCCATCTACGCGGCCAATACCTCGGCCGCTCAGGACCCGACGGTGCGCTGCTACGAGCGCCTGCAAGGCTACCTCCGGGCGCTTCCAGACACCCGGCAAGCCGCAAGCGTCGAGACTTCGATTGCGAACGCGCGAAGCGCCGCGGCTGCGAAAGCCCGGGAAGGCGTGACGGGAATTCAATCGGCCTGCACTGCCTGAATCAGGCCGCCGCGCTTTGCATGCGCCGGTGAGTCTTTTCCCTCAATCGATCAGCTTGTTCTTCAGCGCGTAGTACGTGAGGTCGCTGTTGGACGAGAGATTCATCTTCTCCATCAGGCGCGTGCGGTACGTGCTGACCGTCTTCACCGAAAGCGACAGGTCCTTCGCGATGTCGCCCGCCGATTCGCCCTTGGCGAGCTTCAGGAACACCTGGAATTCCCGCTCGGAAAGCTGCTCGTGCGGCGCGCCCGCCTCGGGCCGGTTGAGCTGGCGCGCGAGCAGTTCGGCCACCGTGGGCGAGATGTAGCGCCGCCCCAGCGCGACGGTGCGGATGGCGTTCACGATCTCCATCGGCTCGCACCCCTTGTTGAGGTAGCCGCTCGCGCCCTGGCGGATCAGGTTCACGGCGTACTGCTCTTCCGGATAGCCGGAGAGCACCAGGATGCCGACATCCGGAGCCTTCGCGCGGATCATCGCCAGCGCGTCGATGCCGCTTTGGCCGGGCATCGACAGGTCCATGAGCAACACGTCCATCTCCGTCGTGCGCACGAGGTCGATGGCTTCGCGCCCGGTGGACGCTTCGCCCACGACGCGCAGGTCGACCTGCTCGTTGAAGAACTGCCTGAGTCCCGATCGGACGATCGCGTGATCGTCGACGATGCCGACTTTGATGATGGAATCGTTCATGTTGCGTTGGCCTTCCGGTGCGGGACGCTTTTGCATCCCGTGAAGGCAGATTATTTCGCCGACTCCCGCGCAATGGCTGACCTAGCTTATGGGCCGAGGCCGCTTTATCTTGTCGTCCTGTTCTTACAAAAGGCCCGGTCGGCCCCCGTTGACGGTGGGTCACGCCCTTTGCCGACAAGGGTTTGCCGTCGATGTGCAGAGACTCTTTTCAAACACGTTAAGCAGACGGAGCGCCTCATGTCCACCCCCGATTCCCGGCCCGATGACGTTGTCGTGCTGCCGGTGGCGACACGCGACTTCATCCTGAAAGCCCTCGGCGAAGCCAGCCGGGCCCTGAGCCGCACGCACGGCCTGCGCGCGACGCGTCGCATCCTGGTGGAAGAGGGCATCCAGCTCACCCAGGACAACTCCTTTCGGATCAACCACCTGAATCCGCTGCTGCTGATGAATCTGATCCGCAGCATGCTGGCGAAGGAACCCGCGCCCGGCCATCCTCCACGGTGACGCTTCGCGCCACGGCTGTGCCATGGCACGGCCTTTGCATCACATCTTGTATTCAAGGTGGGATGCTCAGTGATGGTGCAAAGCGCGAATGCGTGGATCTCGAAGCCCGACGGCCCGATCCCGACGGATCGTGAAGGCCCGCTCGCGGGGCTCTCGTTCGCCGTCAAAGACAACATCGACGTTGCCGGCTTCGAGACCACGGCGGGTTGCCCCGCGTTCGCGCGGCGTGCGACGGCCCACGCTACCGTAGTGCGCAAGCTGCTCGAAGCTGGTGCGCGATTTGCGGGCAAGACCAATCTCGATCAGTTCGCCTGCGGCCTGAACGGAACGCGTTCGCCCTACGGCGCGGTGCCCAATGCGTTCGATGCGGCCTTCATCGGCGGCGGCTCGAGCTCCGGCTCGGCCTTCGTCGTCGCGAGCGGCGAGGTCGATTTCGCGCTCGGTACCGACACCGCGGGCTCCGGCCGCGTGCCCGCGGGGCTGAACAACATCGTCGGCCTGAAGCCCTCGCGCGGACTCGTGAGCGCGCATGGCGTCGTGCCCGCCGCGCAGAGCGTGGACTGCGTCGCGATCTTCGCGCGCACGGTCGGCCTCGCTTCGCAGGTGCTGCAGGTGGTAGCGGGCCCCGACGCGCAGGACCCCTATTCGCGCCGCATCGCTCTGGCCGCGTCGCCGTGGGCGGCGAGCTTTCGCTTCGGCGTGCCCGATGCGCTCGACTTCCAGGGCGACGAGGTGCAGAAAGCGGCGTTCGCGCTGGCCGTCGAGCGTCTGCGCGGCCTGGGCGGCACGCCGGTCACGATCGACTACGAGCCGCTCGCCGAGGCCGCTTCCATGCTGTACGGAAGCGCGCTGGTGGCCGAACGCTACGCCGCGGTGCGCGAATTCTTCGACGCGCACGAAGCGGAAGTGATCGAGCCGGTGCGAAGCATCATCGCAAGCGGGCGGCGTTACAGCGCGGCCGACTGGTGCGACGCGCAGGTGCGGCTGCACGCGATCGCGCAGCGCGCGGCGCCGATGTGGGAGGCGATCGACGTGCTGGTGCTGCCGACCGCGCCCACGCACTACACCATCGCGCAGATGCAGGCCGACCCGGTCGCGTTGAATCGCAACCTCGGCGCGCACACCAACTTCGTGAACCTGCTCGATTGCGCCGCGCTCTCCGTGCCGAGCAGCATGCGCCCCGACGGCCTGCCGTTCGGCATCACGCTCGTCGCGCCGTGCGGCAGCGACTGGCAGCTCGCCGAGCTCGGGCAACGCTACCACCACGCCACCGCGCTCATGCAGGGCGCGACAGGCAAACCGCTGCCGCCGATGCAGCCGATCCCCGGGCTCTCGAGCGCGCGGGATTCGGTGGACCTGGCCGTCGTCGGCGCCCATCTGCGCGGCATGCCGCTCAACGCCCAGCTCACCGGGCGTGGCGCCACTTTCGTGCGCGAAGACCGCACCGCGCCCGACTACCGCCTCTACGCGCTGCCGGGCACGGTGCCGCCCAAGCCCGGACTCGTGCGCGTGGCGCCCGGCCGCGGCCACGCGATCGCGATCGAAGTGTGGCGCGTGCCGCTCGCGCAGTACGGATCGTTCGTCGCGATGGTGCCCTCGCCACTCGCCATCGGCACCCTGAAGCTCGCCGACGGCAGCGGCGTGCAGGGCTTCCTGTGCGAACAACTCGCCACCGACGGCGCGCAGGACATCTCCGCGAGCGGCGGCTGGCGCAACCACATCGCATCGCTTGCAGCCATGAACCTCGAAAGGAACTCGCCATGAACATCCCGACCGCTCGCGTCCCCGGCCGCCGCAGACTCCTGCAAGGCGCCATGGCGGCCACCGTGCTCGGACTCGCCGCGCTGCCGCGCGCGCGAGCGCAGGCCACGCCGAAGATCCGCATCGGCTTCTGGCCTGTCGCGTCGGGCCTGCCCTTCTTCGCCGCCGTCGACAAGGGCTACTTCAAGGAAGCGGGCCTCGATGTCGAGGCGCTCAAGTTCGCGAGCGCGCAGCAGGTGATGGAGGCGATGCTCTCCGGCCGTGCCGAGGGCAGCTCGAACGGCACCGCATCCGCGGTGCTCGCCATCGGCGAGATCGCGCAGCCGGGCCTCTTCAAGATCTTCTGCACCAATCCGACCAACGCGAAATACGTGCTGGACGAATTCATCGTCGCGAAGGAGAGCCCGATCAAGTCGATGGCGGACCTGAAGGGCAAGCGCGTCGCGTCGGGCCCGGGCGTGCAGAACGTCGTGCTCGCGAAGACGGTGCTCGAGCGCGGCGGCGCCGGCGCCATCAGCGTCACCGAACTGCCGATCGGCCAGCATGTCGCGGCCGTGGCCGCCGGACAGGTCGACGCCGCCTACACGCTCGAGCCCACCGGCACGGTCGGGCGGCTCAACGGGACCACCCGCACGCTCGAAGTCGGCGTGATCGCGAAGTACGTGCTGGGCGACCCGATGGCGCCGTGGCACGGCGGCTCGGCGACCCTCACGAGCGACTTCATCGCGAAGCATCCCGACGTCGCGAAGAAGTTCATCGCCGCCTACAAGCGCGGCGTCGATCTGGTGCGCGCGAAGCCGGACGAGGCGCGTCCGCACCTGAAGGGCTACACCGCCATCGAAGGCCCGCTCACGGCGGAAGTGCCGATGTCGGACTACCTCTTCTCGAGCGACTTCAGGCCGAGCGACATCGCCTACTTCCAGCGCTTCTTCGATCTCTTCACGGAAAAGGGCATCTTCAGCCGCAAGGTGCCCGTCGCCGACCTGCTCTACAAAGCATGAACGCGAAACACCTCTCGCGCGCGCTGCCCGCGCTCGGACCGCTCCTGCTTTTCGTCGTGTGGGACCTGGTGGTGCGCTTCGGGCTCATCAAGCCGATCCTTTTGCCGCCGCCCGCGGCCACGGTCGAAACGCTCGTGAGCGGCCTCCTGGGCGGCGCCCTCCTCGGTGACTTCGCCGTGACGGTCAAGCGCACGCTGGAAGCTTTCGCGATCGCGGCGGCCGCGGGCATGCCGCTCGGCATCGCGCTCGGCAGCACCGAACGCGCCTACCGCAGTCTCGAGTTCCTGATCGACTTCTTCCGCTCCACGCCCTCTTCCGCGCTGATCCCCCTCTTTCTCCTCATCTTCGGCGTGTCTGACATCAACAAGGTGGCCATCGCCGCGTTCGGCGCGTTTCTGATCGTCGTCTTCAACAGCGCCTACGGCGTGATGAACGCGCGCAAGCAGCGCGTGATGGCCGCGAAGGTGATGGGCGCGACGCGCTGGCAGACGTTTCGCGACGTGCTGTTCTGGGAAAGCCTGCAGCCCTCCTTCGTGGGCCTGCGCTCGGCCGTGTCGATGGCGCTCGTGATCGTGATCGTGGCCGAGATGTTCATCGGCTCCGAGAACGGCCTGGGCCACCGGATCATCGACGCGCAGCAGGTGTTGAACGTGAGGAGCATGTACGCGGCGATCCTCGCGGCGGGCGCGCTCGGCTATGCGCTCAATGTGCTCTTCCTCGTCGCCGAGCGGCGCATCGTGCACTGGAGCGGAAGATGAACGCCGTCCTGAACGTTCCCATCGAGCCCTACCCCGACGTGCCGAAGCGCGCGTTCGAGCCGGGCCCGCCGGGCACCGAGATCACCATCCGCGGCCTCACGAAGCACTTCGCGGGCTGGCCGCTTTACGAGAACTTCGACCTCGACATCCCGAAGAACCGCATCGTGTCGGTGTTCGGCCCGAACGGATGCGGCAAGTCCACGCTCATCAACATGATCGCGGGGCTGATCCCGATCGACTCGGGCGAGATCCTCTTCGACGGCAAGTCGCTGAAGGAGACGAAGATCGGCTACGTCTTCCAGAACTACCGCGAGGCGCTCTTTCCGTGGATGCGCACGATCGACAACATCGCGTATCCGCTGCGGCTGGAGGGACGCTCGAAGGCCGAAGTCGACCGGCGCATGCAGGAACTCGTCGCGTCGTTCGACGTGAAGTTCGATCTCAACCGGTTCCCCTACGAGCTGTCGGGCGGCCAGCAGCAGACCGCCTCGATCATGCGCGCGCTCGCGAACGGCCCCGAGGTGCTGTTCCTGGACGAGCCGTTTTCCGCGCTCGATTTCGAGATGACGCTTTTCATCCGCGAGAAGCTGCAGGAAGTGTTCATGCACACCGGCACGACCATGCTGCTCGTGTCGCACGACCTCGAGGAGGCGGTGTATCTCGCCGATCAGGTGCTGCTGCTTACGAAGCGGCCGACGAAGATCGCCGAAATCCTCGCTTACGGCGAAGCGCGCCCGCGCACCGTTGAGACGCTCTCCGATGCGGGCTTCGTCGCCACCAAGAAGCGCAGCCTGGAAGTCTTCCAGCGCGAAGTGAGGCGCTGACGCATGGAAGAGCGCTCGCTCATCGAGTACGTGCGCGCGGCTGCGACGCTCGCCGGCATCGCGCTCGACGACACGCATGTCCGGGAGGTCGCGTTGCACCTCTCGCGCACGGCGGCGATGGCGCGGCTGCTCGAATCGTCCTCGTCCCATTCCTCGAACGAGCCCGCCGAAATCTATTGCCCGGCGCCCTTCCCGACGGAGGACGCGCCGTGACGGCGGCCGAGCGCCTGATCGACGCCGTCGCTGGCGGCGAGGCGAGCGCGCGCGAGGTCTGCGAAGCCGCCATCGCGCGCGTCGAGTCGACGGATGCGCGCATCAACGCGTTCACCGAGCACACGTTCGCGCGCGCGCGGCGCGAAGCCGATGCGGTCGATGCGCGGCGCGCGGCGGGCGAACGCCTCGGCCCGCTCGCGGGAGTGCCCTACGCGGTGAAGAACCTCTTCGACATCGAAGGCGTGACGACGCTTGCCGGCTCGAAGATCAACCGGGGCCACTCGCCCGCGCGCGAAGACGCCGTTCTCGTGCAGCGGATGAAGGCTGCGGGCGCGGTGCTCGTGGGCGCGCTCAACATGGACGAGTACGCCTACGGCTTCACCACGGAGAACACACACTACGGGCCGACCCGCAATCCGCACGATACGTCGCGCACCGCGGGCGGCTCTTCCGGCGGCAGCGGCGCCGCGGTCGCGGCGGGCGAGGTCCCGCTCACGCTCGGCTCCGACACGAACGGCTCGATTCGCGTCCCCGCTTCGCTTTGCGGTGTGTGGGGCCTGAAGCCCACCTTCGGGCGCCTTTCGCGGCGCGGCAGCTATCCGTTCGTGCACAGCCTCGACCACCTGGGACCGCTTGCCGCGAGCGTGCGGCTGCTCGCGCTTTCCTACGACGCGCTGCAGGGGCCCGACCCGCTCGACCCCGGGTGCCATGCGCTGCGCTCGCAGCCGGTGCATCATCTGCTCGAACGCGGCATCGCGGGCTTGCGCATCGGCATCCTGGGCGGGTATTTCCAGGACAACGCGACGGCACCCGCGCGCGCGGCCGTGGCGGCGGCGGCGTCGACCCTCGGGGCGAGCGAAGAGGTGGCCTGGCCCGACGCCGCGCTCGGTCGTGCCGCGGCATTCATCGTGACAGCCGCGGAAGGCGGCAGTCTGCACCTGCAGGACCTGCGCACGCGGGCCGGCGATTTCGAGCCGCTCTCGGTGGATCGCTTCATCGCGGGCGCGCTGGAACCCGCCTCGTGGTACCTGAACGCGCAGTGCTTCCGGCGCGTCCATCGCGAGAAGATCCATGCGCTCTTCTCGAAGTGGGATCTTCTGATCGCGCCTGCGACGCCCGTGCACGCGCCGACCCTCGGCACGGAGTGGCTCGACATCAACGGCTCGCGGCAGCCCTGCCGCCCCGCGATGGGCCTGCTCACGCAGCCCATCTCGTTCGCGGGTTGCCCCGTGGTCGCCGCGCCGATGTGGCCGCAGAGCACGGGCGGCCTGCCCATCGGCGTGCAGCTCATTGCCGCTGCCTGGCGCGAAGACATCGCGCTGCGCGCGGCGCGCGTGCTGGAACAGTCGGGAGCGGCGCACCTGTGAACCATATGGAAATCAACCGGCCGGACGTGCTCGAGGAAGTGAGCAGCGTGTTCGACCGCTACGAACACGCGCTCGTCACCAACGACGTCGCCGCGCTCGACGAGCTGTTCTGGGCGAGCCCGCACACGCTGCGCTACGGCGCGACGGAGAACCTGTACGGCTACGACGCCATCGCCGCGTTCCGCGCGGCGCGCCCCGCGACGGGGCTCGCGCGCGAGATCGTGAAGAAGGTCATCACGACCTACGGCCGCGACTTCGCCACGGCCAACGTCGAATTCCGGCGCGGCGGCCGCACGGGTCGCCAGAGCCAGACCTGGCTGCGCACGTCCGACGGATGGCGCGTCGTCGCCGCACACGTATCGCTTCTTGCATGAATCCTGCTTTCGTTTCGCCAACCGCTCTGAGGAGAAAACCATGAGCCTGCAGTTCAACCGCCGCGACACCCTGAAGACGCTTGCCGCTCTCGGGGCCGCATCGAGCGCGCCGTTCGCGTTCGCGCAAGCCAAGCCCATCACGATCGGCGTGATCTACGTCGGCCCGCGCGACGACTACGGCTACAACCAGGCGCAGGCCGAGGCCGCCGCGCAGCTGAAGAAGGTGGCGGGCATCAAGGTCGTCGAGGAAGAGAACGTGCCCGAGACCGCCGCCGTGCAAAAGACGATGGAAGGCATGATCCGGCAAGACGGCGCGACGCTGCTCTTTCCGACGTCCTTCGGCTACTTCGATCCGCACGTACTCGCGATGGCGGCCAAGTATCCGGACGTGCGCTTCGCGCATTGCGGCGGCCTCTGGACCGAGGGCAAGCATCCGAAGAACGCGGCGAGCTACTTCGGCTACATCGACGAGTGCCAGTACCTGAACGGCGTCGTCGCGGGGCACATGACGAAAAGCGGCAAGCTCGGCTTCATCGCCGCCAAGCCGATCCCGCAGGTGCTGCGCAACATCAACGCCTTCACGATGGGCGCGCGCTCGGTGAACCCGAAGGCGACGACGCAGGTGATCTTCACGGGCGACTGGTCGCTGCCCGTGAAGGAAGCCGAAGCGACGAACAGCCTCGCCGACCAGGGCGTGGACGTGTTCACGATGCACGTGGACGGACCCAAGGTGATCGTGGAGACCGCCGCCAGGCGCGGCAAGATGGTGTGCGGCTACCACGCGAGCCAGGCCAAGCTCGCGCCGCAGGCCTATCTCACCGGCGCCGAATGGAACTGGCTCACCGCGTACAACACGTTCATCGACGCGGCGCGCAACGGCAAGCCGCATCCCAATTTCGTGCGCGGCGGGCTGAAGGAGGGATTCGTCAAGCCATCTCCCTACGGCCCCGCCGTGAGCGACGCGGCGAAGAAGACGACCGACGGCGTGAAGGCCGCGATGCTCGCGGGCAAGTTCGACATCTTCAAGGGCCCGCTGAAGGACAACAAGGGCGCGACGGTGATCCCCGCCGGCACCACGCACAAGCAAACCGACCTCGAGCTGGAGAAGATGAATTACCTGGTCGAAGGCGTGATCGGCAGCGCTGCCTGAAGACAACGAGAAGTCGTCCCCGCGGGGATGACGCACAAGCCGCATGCGCAGCTTCGCTCTCTCCTCGGCCGCCATCGTGGTCGCGCTGATCCTCTTCGGCGGGTTCGTCGCGCTCGCGGGCGCGAGCCCGCTCGAGGCGTGGCTGATTCTTTTCAAGGGCGCGTTCGGCGACTGGTTCTCGTGGCAGAACACGCTGCAGCGTGCGGCGCCTCTCATGCTCACGGCGCTGTGCGTGGCGATTCCCGCGCGCTCGGGTCTCGTCATCATCGGCGGCGAAGGCGCGCTCGTGCTGGGCGGGCTCGCCTGCGCCGCCGCCGCGCAATTGCTGCCCGCGGGCGCGGGCCTCGCGGGCACCGCGATCGTCTGCCTCGCGGGCGCTCTCGTCGGCGGCGCGTGGATCATGCTCGCCGGGTGGCTGCGGCAGCGGCGCGGCGTGAACGAGACGATCGCGAGCCTGCTGCTCGCCTACGTGGCCATCGGCCTTTTCAAGCATCTGGTGGAAGGCCCGCTGCGCGATCCGTCGTCGCTCAACAAGCCCTCGACGCACGCGCTCGCCGAGAGCATGCGCATCGGCGGCATCCTCGGCTCGGACGTGCACTGGGGCTTCGTGTGCGGCGTCGCGGCGTGCATCGCCTCGGCGCTCTGGCTGCGCTGGACGCCTTCGGGGTTCGCGGTGCGCGTGGTGGGCGGCAACCTGCGCGCGGCGCAGCTGGTCGGCTTGCCGGCCGGGCGGCTGATCCTCGCCGCCTGCGCGCTCGGCGGCGCGGCCGCGGGACTCGCCGGCGCGATCGAAGTCGCGGCGGTCCACACCAATGCGAATGCATCCCTCATCGCGGGCTACGGCTACGCGGGCATCCTCGTGGCGTTCATGGCGCGGCAGCAACCGCTTGCGATCGTCCCGGTGGCGATCCTCTTCGGCGGCTTCGGCGCGGCCGGCAGCCTCCTGCAGCGCAGGCTCGGCTTGCCCGATGCGTCGGTGCTCGTGCTGCAAGGCATCTCGTTCGTGCTGATCCTCGCGAGCGAGGCGCTGCGCGACGTCGACTGGAGCGTGGTGTGGGCGAAGCTGAAGAGCCCGCTGCCCGCGATCCGGCCGCAGGGCAACCGCAAGGAGGCCCAGGCGTGAGCGGCGATCAGATCGTGGCCGTGCTCTTCGGCATCGTGGGCGGCGCGTTGCGGGTGGGTGCGCCCTTCCTTTTCGTTTCCCTCGGCGAATGCGTCACGGAAAAGGCGGGCCGCATCAACCTCGGACTCGAGGGCGTGCTCGTGCTCTCGGCGATGTCGGCTTTCGGCGGCGCGTACTGGAGCGGCTCGGTGTGGGCCGGCGTGCTCGCGGGGATGGCCGCGGGGGCATTACTCGCCGCCCTGCACGGAATCATCTGCTCGCTGCCGCGCGTGAACGACATCGCCACGGGCATCGCGCTCATGCTGCTCGGCACGGGGCTCGCGTTCTATCTCGGCAAGCCGCTGATCCAGCCGCAGGCGCCGCAACTGGCGCCTCTGGACTTCGGATTCTGGAGCAGCTCGCCCGCCATCAGGGCCGCGCTGCAGATCAACCCGCTCGTGCCGCTCGGCGTGCTGCTCGCGGTGGCGCTGTGGTGGGCCTTCGCGAACACGCGCGCGGGCCTGCTCGTGCGCATGGCGGGGGACTCGGCGGATGCGACGCGCGCGCTCGGCTACTCGGTCTCGGGCATCCGCATTGCCGCCACGAGCGCGGGCGGAATGATCGCGGGGCTGGGAGGAGCCTGTCTCACCCTCTTTTATCCCGGCAGCTGGAGCGAAGGCATCTCCAGCGGGCAGGGCCTGATCGCGGTGGCGCTCGTGATCTTCGCGCGCTGGAGTCCGCTGCGCTGCGTGACGGCGGCTCTCCTTTTCGGCGGCGCGGGCGCGATCGGCCCCGCGCTGCAGTCGGTGGGCATCTCCTGGGGCTACCACCTCTTCAACATCGTGCCCTACGTGCTCACGCTCGCGATTCTCGTCGCGAGCTGCAAGCCGGGCCGGCTCGCGGCGGGCAGCCCGGGCGAACTTTCCTCGAGGTGACCAATGGAACGATTCGTCGACGCCCATCCGTACGCGTGGCCGTACAACGGCGACATGCAGCCCGACAACACGGCGCTCGTCGTGATCGACATGCAGACCGACTTCTGCGGACACGGCGGCTACGTGGATGCGATGGGCTACGACATCTCGCTCACGCGAGCGCCGATCGAGCCGCTCCGAAAGACGATGGCCGCGATGCGCAAGGCGGGCTACTTCGTGATGCATACGCGAGAAGGCCATCGCCCGGATCTCTCGGACCTGCCCGCCAACAAGCGCTGGCGGTCGCGGCAGATCGGCACGGGCGGCATCGGCATCGGAGACGCCGGCCCGTGCGGGCGCATCCTCGTGCGCGGCGAGCCGGGCTGGGAAATCATCCCCGAGCTCGCGCCCCTCGCGGGCGAAGTCGTCATCGACAAGCCGGGCAAGGGGTCCTTTTGCGCGACGGATCTCGAGCTGATCCTGCGCACGCGGGGCATCGTCAATCTCGTGCTCGCGGGCATCACGACCGACGTGTGCGTGCACACGACGATGCGCGAAGCCAACGACCGCGGCTTCGAGTGCCTGATGCTCTCGGACTGCACGGCGGCGACCGACCGCGGCAATCACGAGGCCGCCTTGAAGATGATCACGATGCAGCACGGCGTGTTCGGCGCGCACGCCACGTCGCAGGCGCTGATGGAGGCGCTGTGACCAGCATGCCGCCCGTCGAAGCGCTCGCGCCGGCGGCGACCGGGGCCATGGCGCTCGAAACCTACGAACTCACGAAGCGCTTCGGCGCGTTCACCGCGCTCGACCGCGTGACGATGAAGGTCGCGCCCGGCACGGTCCACGCGCTGCTGGGCGAGAACGGCGCGGGCAAGAGCACGCTCGTGAAGTGCATCGCGGGCTTTCATCGGCCCGACGGCGGCGGCATCATGACCGACGGCCGCGAGCGCGAGATCGTCAATCCAGTCGTCGCGCGCGCGCTGGGCATCGGCATGGTGTACCAGCACTTCACGCTCGCGCCGGGCATGACGGTCGCGGAGAACCTGCTGCTCGCGGGCGGCGACGCGCCGGCCTTCATCGACTGGAAGGCGAAGCGCGCGCAGCTGAAGGCCTTCCTGGAAGGCACGCCGTTCCGGCTCGACCTCGATGCGAGGCCGGCGGAGCTCGCGGCCGGGGAGAAGCAAAAGCTCGAGCTGCTGAAGCAGCTCTATCTGAAGCCGCGCCTTCTGATCCTGGACGAGCCCACGTCGGTGCTCACGCCGCAGGAAGCCGACGAGGTGCTCGCGCACGTGCGCGAATTCGCGCGCGCCGGGCTCTGCACGGTGCTCATCATCACGCACAAGTTTCGCGAGGTGATGGCGTACGCGGACGACGTGACGGTGCTGCGCCGGGGCAAGGCCGTGCACGGCACGAGCGTGCGCTACACGGGCCCCGCGCTCCTTGCGCGGCACATGGTGGGCGAAGCCGCCGAAGAGGCGATCACCGAGGAGAACCTCTCGCAGGTGCATGCCGTGCGCCAGCCGGTGCCGGATGCGCCGGGCCGCGTCGGCCCGTCCGCGCGCGCGCAGTCCGCGTCGCTTTCCGTGGAAGGTCTCCAGGTGATCGGCGACCGCGGCGCGCTCTCCGTGCGCGGGCTCGGTCTCGTCGTGCATCCCGGAGAGATCCTCGGCGTGGCCGGCGTCTCGGGCAACGGCCAGCGCGAGCTGGTCGAGGCGCTCGTGGGCCAGCGCGAGCGCGCGGCGGGCGTCGTGCAGGTGATGGGCGAGCCCTATCGCGCGTCACGCGAGGAGAACCACCGGCTCAAGGTGAGGAGCCTGCCCGAGGAGCCGCTGCGCAACGCGTGCGTCGGCGTGCTGAGCGTCGCGGAGAACATGGCGCTGCGCGATTTCGACCGGCCGCCGCTCGCGCGGGGCGGACGGCTTCGCTTCGGCGTGTGGCGCTCGCGCGCGCGCGAATGGATCGAGAGCTACGGCATCAAGACGCGCGGCGAGTCCGCGCCGATCGCGAGCCTTTCGGGCGGCAACGTGCAGCGCGCCGTGCTCGCGCGCGAGCTGGCCGGCGAGATCAACGTGCTCATCGCGGCCAACCCCGTGTTCGGCCTCGACTTCGCCGCGGTCGAGGAGATTCACGCGCGCCTGCGCGGCGTGCGCGATGCGGGCGGCGCCGTGCTCCTCATCAGCGAAGACCTCGACGAGCTGCTCGCGCTGGCCGACCGCATCGTCGTGATGAGCGAAGGACGCATCGTGCACGAGACGACGGCCGCGCAAGCCGAACGCCACGTGCTGGGCGCGCACATGGGCGGCGGCCATCACGTGGAGGCGCACGCATGATCGAGGTGGCCGCGACCCCGTTTGCCTACGCGTTCGAGCCCGCGAGCACCGCGCTCGTGATCATCGACATGCAGCGCGACTTCGTGGAGCCCGGCGGGTTCGGCGAAAGCCTGGGCAACGACGTCTCGCGGCTCGGCGCCATCGTGCCGGCCTGCCGCCGCGTGCTGGCCGCCTGGCGCGAGCGCGGCGGCCTCGTCGTGCACACGCGCGAGGCGCACCGGCCCGACCTCTCCGACTGCCCGCCCGCCAAGCGCGACCGGGGCAATCCGAAGGTGCGCATCGGCGACACCGGACCGATGGGCCGCATCCTCGTCGCCGGCGAGCCGGGCAACCAGATCATCGACGCGCTCGCGCCCGAGCTGGGCGAGCTCGTGATCGACAAGCCGGGCAAGGGCGCCTTCTACGCCACGCCGCTGGACGACGTGCTGCGCAAGGCCGGCATCACGCACCTGGTCTTCATGGGCGTCACGACCGAGGTCTGCGTGCAGACTTCCATGCGCGAGGCGAACGACCGCGGCTACGACTGCCTGCTGCTGGAGGATTGCACGGAGAGCTACTTTCCCGAGTTCAAGTCCGCGGCGATCGAGATGATTCGCGCGCAGGGTGCGATCGTCGGCTGGACCGCTCCCAGCGCGCAGCTGCTCGGCGCCATGGCTGCGTCGCGCTGATAGAGTCGGCACCGTGCCCCTGCCCGCGCCCCGTCCCGCCCTGCGCAATCGCAAACCGCACGTGCACCGCTCGCGCGCGGACGAGGTGTACGAGCAGCTGAAGCGCGACGTGGCCGAGTTCAGCCTGGTGCCGGGCGACCGCTTCACCGAAAGCGAGCTCTGCGAGCGGCTGGGCGTTTCGCGCACGCCGGTGCGCCAGGCACTTTTCCGGCTGCAGCAGGAAGGCCTCGTCGAGGTGCTCTTTCGCAGCGGCTGGCGCGTGCTGCCCTTCGACTTCGAGCGGTTCGAGCAGCTCTACGACCTTCGCATGGTGCTCGAGACCACGGCCGCGCAGCGCATCTGCGCCGACGGGCGGGGCGTGGACCGCGCGCTCCTGGAGCAGCTGATCGCGATCTGGCTCGTGCCTACGGCCGAGCGCAGCAGGGACGCCGCGCGCGTCGCGAAGTGGGACGAGGACTTCCACTGCTCGCTGGTCGCGGCCGCGGGCAACGCCGAGATGGCGCGCGTGCATCGCGACGTGACGGAGCGCATCCGCATCCTGCGGCGGCTCGACTTCACGCAGCAGGCGCGCATCGACACCACGTACGAAGAGCACGCGAAGATCCTGAAGGCCATTCAGCGCAAGCGCGGCGACCAGGCCGCGATGCTGCTGCGCGCGCACATCGAGACGAGCCAGGCCGAGGTGCGCAAGATCACGCTGCACCAGGTGCATCTGGCCCGCGCGGGGGCGCTGAAGGCGTAGGGCGCTACTTCTTCGCCTTCGGCCGGCCGTACTTCGCAGTGAAGCTGGCCTTTCCGACGGCGTTGGCGTTCGTCATGAAACCCGCGACCGCGGCGGTGGCATCCGCTGGCAGGTCGAGCTTGTCGGTCTTCAGCGCATACACGGTGAACACGTAGCGGTGCGGCTTGTCGCCCTCCGGCGGGCAGGGGCCGCCCCAGGCCGCGAAGCCGTAGTCGATGCGGTTTTGCTTCGCGCCGGCCGGCAGGTTGGCCCCGCTCTGGTTGCCCGCGTCGGGCTTGAGTTCCATCACGCTGGCCGGGATGTTGTAGACGAACCAGTGCCAGAATCCGGAGCCCGTCGGCGCATCGGGGTCGTACACGGTGACGACGAAGCTCTTCGTATCCTTCGGCGCGCCGCTCCACTTGAGCGCGGGCGACTTGTTCTCGCCCGAGCAGCCGAACACGTTCGACTCGAACTTCCGGTCGATCGTCGAGTTCGCCTTGATGTCGGGGCTTTCGAGCTTGAAGGCGGCGTGGGCCGTGAGCGACGCGCCGAGCAGGAGCGCGGCGCAGGCAATCGGTTTCTTCGTCATCGGGGTCTCCTCTTGAATGAGACCTCACATTTTGGGGCGGCCGTACTTCGCGGTAAAGCTCGCCTTGGCGATGCAGTTGGCGTTCACCATGAACCCCGCGAGCGCGCAGCTCGCATCGGGCGGCAGCTCGAGACGGTCGGTGCCGAGGGCGAAGACAGTGAAGACGTAGCGATGCGGCGGATCGCCCGGCGGCGGCGCCATGCCGCCCCAGGCCTTCTCGCCGTAGTCGTTGCGGATCTGCTGCGCGCCTTTCGGCAGGTTCGCGCCGCTCGCATTGCCGGCATCGGCCTTCAGTTCGGCCACGTCGGCGGGGATGTTCACGAGCATCCAGTGCCACCAGCCCGAGCCCGTGGGTGCATCGGGGTCGTAGCAGGTGACCGCGAAACTCTTCGTGCCCGCGGGCGCGCCGCTGAAGCGCAGCACGGGCGACTTGTTCTCGCCGTTGCAGCCGAAGCCGTTGTATTCGAACCGCTTGTCGATCATCGAATCGGGTGCGATGTCGGGGCTTTCGAGTCGGAATGTCATGACGTTCTCCTTGGGTGGGAAAGCAGCCGAATGATGCGGCCAAAACGGGCTCGGGGTGCAGCCCGCTTCACTCCTCCTTGCTGAGGTGAGGCCCCACCACCGCGGCCAGCTCGAACATGGTCACCGAAGGCTTGCCGAACACCTTCTTCAGCTTGGCGTCGCCCTTGATCGTGCGCTTGTCCTTCGGGTCCTGCAGCTTGTGTTCCTTGATGTAGTCCCACAGGCGCTTGATGACTTCGGTGCGGGCGATGGGCTCGGGGCCGACGATGGCGGCCAGCTCGGGGCTGGGTTTGAGGCCGGACGCGGATTTCTGTGCGGGAGATTTCTTGGCTGTGGCGGTTTTCTTCGTGGCGGGGGATTTCTTCGCTGCCGCCTTGGCGGCGGTGCCCGATGCGGTCTTGCGCGGCGGGAACTTCGACGCACGCGGCTCGAATTCGAAATTCACCTTGCCGGCCTGCGCATCCCAGGCGAGATAGGCCTTGAACGGCCGGCGCGTGCGCATCGAGATGAACTTGTCGAGCAGGTCGGTCTTGCCGGTGGCGAGAAGCTTCTCCATCTGCGCGCGTTCCACCGGCTGCTGCAGGATCACCTTGCCGCTTCGGAAGTCGCATGTCGGCGCGGGATGCTGCGCCGTCGGCACCGAGCGCTCGCACAGGTAGTTCGCGCCCCACTCGAACACGCGGCCGCCGCACTTCGGGCATTTGCCGAGCGGCTGCTGGTCGCCGAAGTCCACCAGCTCGCCCGTTTCCGCGGGGTCGGCTTCGTTGCCGAAGTCGAATTCGAGCTTCCAGTTCTTTTCTTCCTCGTCGAACTTCAGCACGAGCTCGGCCGTGAAAGGCCAGCCCGCCTTCGAGCGGAAGCCCTGCAGCGGGCCGATGCGCTTGTCGCGCAGGAACTGCTCCACTTCCTGCAGCTCGAACGCGCGCCCGCCCGGCAGCTTGGTGAACGAGAAACCGCACGGCGGCTGCTTGGGCGCGCGGCCGATGCAGTTGAAGCGGCGATACGTTTCCTGCACGACACCGCCGCAGTTCGGGCAGGGCGTCTCGAGCGTCGCGTAGTCGCCGGGCACCGTGTCGCGGTCGTATTCCTTCGCCTTCCTCACGATGTGCTTCGTCATCTCGGCGATCTCGCGCATGAACGCGTCGCGCGAGAGCTTGCCGTGCTCCATCTGAGCGAGCTTGTATTCCCAGGCCCCCGTGAGCTCCGGCTTGGTGAGCTCTTCCACGCCGAGGCCGCGCAGCAGCGTCATGAGCTGGAACGCCTTGGCGGTGGGAATGAGCTCGCGTCCCTCGCGCAGCAGATACCGCTCGAGGATCAAGCCTTCGATGATCGCCGCGCGCGTCGCGGGCGTGCCCAGGCCCTTCTCGTGCATCGCCTCGCGCAGTTCCTCGTCCTCGATCCACTTGCCCGCGCCTTCCATCGCGCCCAGCAGCGTCGCTTCGCTGTAGCGCGGCGGCGGCCGCGTCTTCAGGCCGCGCGGCTCGGCGCTTTCGGTGAGCACCTTCTCGCCGGGCTTCACCGGCACGAGCGGCTGGCCCTTGTCGCCTTCCTTCGCGTCGCTCACCTCGTCGGCCGCTTCCTTGCCGTAGATCGCGAGCCACCCGGGCTTCACGAGCACCTTGCCTTCCGTCTTGAAGCTGTGGCCCGCCGCCACGCTGATGCGCGTGGTCACGAGGTATTCGGCGCTCGGAAAGAAGATCGCCATGAAGCGCCGCACGACGAGGTCGTAGATCTTCTGCTCGGCCTCCGAGAGACCGTGCGGCGCCTGCAGCGTCGGGATGATCGCGAAGTGGTCCGACACCTTCGCGTCGTCGAACACGCGCGGCGTCATCCGCACGTAGTCCTTCGCCACGGCTTCCTTCGCGAAGGGCGCGAGATGCGCGGGGCCGGTCTTCGCGAGCACCGCCATCGTGTCCTTCACGACCTTCACGTAGTCCTTCGGCAGGTGGCGCGAGTCGGTCCGGGGATACGTGAGCGCCTTGTGCCGCTCGTAGAGCGACTGCGCGAGCGAAAGCGTGGTCTTGGCCGAATAGCCGAAGCGGCCGTTGGCCTCGCGCTGCAGGGACGTGAGGTCGAAGAGGAGAGGCGAAGCCTGTGTGGTCGGCTTCGACTCTTCGGTGACGGTGGCGGGCTTGCCGCGCACCGCATCGGCGATCGCCTGCGCCTGCTCGGCCGACCAGAGCCGGTCCGCGCGCTTTTCGGCATCGGGCTCGGAGGCACCGGGGCCCTCCCCGGTGGCGACGTCCTTCTTCCACTTCGGATCGAACCACTTGCCGGGGTAGCTGCCCGCCTCGGCGAGGAAGCTCGCGTGAATCTCCCAGTAGTCGCGGCTCACGAACTTGCGAATCTGCTCCTCGCGCTCCACCACGATCGCGAGCGTGGGCGTCTGCACGCGCCCGACGGTCGTGAGGAAGAAGCCGCCGTCGCGCGAATTGAAGGCCGTCATCGCGCGCGTGCCGTTGATGCCCACGAGCCAGTCGGCCTCCGAGCGCGAGCGCGCCGCGTGCGCGAGGCCTTCCATCTGCCGGTCGGTGCGAAGCTGCTCGAAGCCGTCGCGGATCGCCTGTGGCGTCATCGACTGCAGCCACAGCCGCCGCACCGGCTTGCCGAGCGAGCCTTTCGCGCCGCCTGCGAACTGCTCGATGAGGCGAAAGATGAGTTCGCCCTCGCGCCCCGCGTCGCAGGCGTTCACGAGCTGCGTCACGTCCTTGCGCTTGGCGAGCTTCACCACCGCGTTCAGGCGCGACTTGGTCTTCTCCACCGGCTTCAGCTCGAAGTACGGCGGGATCACGGGCAGGTGGGCGAAACTCCACTTGCCGCGCTTCACGTCGAACTCTTCCGGGGCGTGTATCTCCACCAGATGCCCCACCGCGCTCGTCACGATGTATTCGCCGCTCTCGAAGTATTCGTCGTGCTTTTCGAACTTCCCGGCCACGGGCGTGAGCGCACGGACGATGTCCTGCGCCACCGACGGTTTTTCCGCAATCACTAGTGTCTTCGTCGACATCTCTACAATCTCGCCTTTCCCTCGCGCGCGTACGCGCACGCGCGCGTGCGTACGAATTCAAATTAACAGACTTTTTTCCAAGATGTCCGCCACCCCCCACAAGGAACCCGCCCGCCGCATCCAGGTCCGCAAGTCCGGCGTGCACGGCAAGGGCGTCTTCGCACTGAAGCCCATCGCCGAGGGCGAGACCATCATCGAGTACGTCGGCGAGGTCATCAGCTGGAAGGAGGCGCAGAAGCGCCACCCGTGGAACCCCGACGACCCGAATCACACTTTCTACTTCCACGTCGACGACAAGCGCGTGATCGACGCGGCCGTGGGCGGCAACGCCTCGCGCTGGATCAACCATTCGTGCGAGCCCAACTGCGAGGCGGACGAGGAAGACGGCCGCGTCTTCATCAAGGCGCTGCGCAACATCCGCCCCGGGGAGGAGCTCAACTACGACTACGGCCTCATCATCGATGAGCCGTACACGAAGAAGCTGAAGGCCGAGTACCCGTGCTGGTGCGGCAGCAAGTCTTGCCGCGGCACCTTGCTCGCGCCGAAGCGGCGCCGCTGAAGGAGAAATGAATGGCAGACACCTCGACAGCCGAAGCGTTGCGCCAAGCGGTGGCGCCGCTCATCCCCGGGTTCAGGGTCGAGGTCGTGCCGGAGGTCGATTCGACCAACAGCGAGCTCATGCGGCGCGCGCGCGCCGTCGCGGCCGAGCCGCTGCTGTTCGTGGCCGAGCACCAGCGCGCGGGGCGCGGCCGGCTCGGGCGGGGCTGGGTGAGCCGCGAGGGGGAGTCGCTCACGTTTTCGCTCGGCGTGCCGCTCGCGCCCGCCGACTGGTCCGGGCTCTCGCTGGCCGTCGGCGCGGCCATTGCCGAAAGCCTGCATCCGGCGATCCAGCTGAAGTGGCCGAACGATCTGTGGTTCGACGGCCGAAAGCTCGCCGGCATCCTCGTGGAAACCGCCGCACCGGGCGATGCGTCCTCGCCCGCCCCGCGCTACGCCGTGATCGGCGTGGGCATCAACATCCTGCCGCGCCCCGAGGCGGGCCTCGCGACGCCGCCTGCGGCGCTGCAGGAGCCGATCCCCGGCATCACGGCCGCCGAGGCCTTGAAGCGCATCGCCTTGCCGCTCGTGGAGGCGGTGAAGGCATTCGAAACCTACGGCTTCGCGCCGTTCCAGTCGCGCTTCAACGCGCGCGATGCGCTGCGCGACCGGCCGGTCGTGCTCTCCGACGGCACGACGGGCACGGCCCACGGCGTGGGCGAGTCGGGTGGCTTGCTCGTGCACACGGCCGAAGGCATGCGAGTCGTGACCAGCTCCGAAGTCAGCGTGCGGCCGGGAGCCTGAGGCGATGCGGCGACTCATCGTGCTCGTGCTGCTGCTGGCCAACGCCGCGTTCTTCGCGTGGTCGCAGGGGATGCTGCTCGCATGGGGGTTCGGCCCGGCGCAGCAGTCGGAGCCGCAGCGCATCGCGCAGCAGATCCAGCCCGAGTCGATCCGCATCCTGAAGCCCGACGAGGCGAAGCGCGTGGACGCGGCGGTGCAGGCGGCGCGGCCGCCGGACTGCATGCAGGCCGGGCCGCTCGACGATTCGCAGGTCGCGGCGCTCAGGTCCGCGCTCGACAGCTGGCCCGCGGGCAGCTACTCGATCGACCCGATGGTGGAGCCCGCGCGCTGGATCGTCTACATGGGCAAGTACGCGTCGGCAGACCTCGTCGCCCACAAGAAGGCGGAGCTGCGCCAGCTGGGCATCACGTTCGAGGCGATCGCGAATCCCGCGCTGGAGCCCGGCCTCTCGCTGGGCGGCTACGCGAGCGAAGCCGAAGCGAAGAAGCAGCTCGACACGCTCGCTCAGCGCGGCGTGCGCACCGCCAAGGTGGTGCAGGAGCATCCCGAGGTGAAGGGGCAAAAGCTCACGCTCGCCGCGCTCGACGACGCGCTGCGGTCGCGTCTCGATGAATTGAAGCCGGCCCTCGGTGCGAAGAGCGCGCTGAAGGCCTGCCGCTGACTGGAAAAGGACACAGCCATGTCGATGAAACTCTACTACGCGCCCGGTGCCTGTTCGTTCGTGCCGCACACGATGCTGGAAGCGGCCGAGGCGCCCTTCGAGCCGGTGTGGGTGAAGATCCACAAGAAGGAAAACGAGAGTGCCGAATACCGCGCCATCAACCCGCGCGCGCAGGTGCCGGTTCTCGTGGACGGCAGCGAGACGATCACGCAGATCCTCGCGATCGTGTTGTGGCTCGACGCGAAATTCCCGCGGATGGGCTTTCTGCCTTCGCAACCCGTGGCGCGCACGCGTGTCCTCGAAACGCTCGCGTGGATGAACAACACCGTCCACCCGACCTTCACCCACGTCTTCATGCCGCACAAATTCGCGGGCACGCCCGAAGCGCAGGCCGAGGTGAAGGCGTTCAATGCGCGGCTCTATCGCGGCATGCTGGGCGAGATCGAAGCGATGGCCGCGCGCACCGTGGGCGCTTCGCAGGCGTTTCTCGGGGGCGAACGCTTCGGCCCGATGGACGCCTACGCGCTCACGCTGCTGCGCTGGGGCGGCTTCGCGGGCATCGACCCCACCGGGTTTGCCACGCTCTGGGCCCACGTGCAGAAGGTGGCGGCGCTGCCGCCGGTGGCTCGCGCGATCGAGCGCGAACGGCTTCAGCTCAATCTCTACCAGGCGAGCTGATTTTTCGTCCCCGCCGTTTCCGCCTCGGCCTCGGCGCCCAGGCGGAAGCGCACCCCGACCTTCGCGCCGGGCGGCACCTGGCCGGGCCGTGCATCCTCGATCGTGATTTCGGCGTGGTGCTGGCGCGCGATCTCCTGCACGATGGGCAGGCCGAGACCCGAGCCGTCGACGTTGGTGCCGAGCGCGCGGTAGAACGGCTGGAACACGAGCTCGCGTTCCGCTTCGGGGATGCCCGGGCCCGAGTCTTCCACCTGCAGCACGACCACGCGGCCGAACGGATCGGGCAGCACGCGCACCGTGACCACGCCGGGATGCTCGGTGCTCGAGGGCGTGTAGTTGACGGCGTTGTCCAGGAGGTTGCGCACGAGCTCCTTGATGAGGGTCGGATTGCCCTGCAGCTTCACGCCCGGCGCGCCCGCCTCCGGGCCGTCGTAGCCGAGGTCGATGTGCTTGTCCATGGCTCGTGGCAGCGAGTCGCGCATGGCCTCGGTGGTGATCGCGACGAGGTCGCACGGCTGGCGCACGATGGTCTTGCCGCTCGCCTCGGCGCGGGCAAGCGCGAGGAGCTGGTTCACCGTGTGCGTGGCGCGCATGCTCGAGCGGCCGATCTGCTTCAGCGACTGCTTCAGCTCTTCGGCGTTGAACTGCTCGCGCTGGGCGAGGTCGGCCTGCATGCGCAAGCCCGCAAGCGGTGTCTTCAGCTGGTGGGCGGCGTCGGCGAGGAAGCGCTTCTGCGTGGCGATCGAGTTCTTCAGCCGGGTGAGGAGATCGTTGATCGAGGACACGAGCGGCGCGACTTCGAGCGGCACCGCCCGGTCGTCGAGCGGGCTCAGGTCGTCGGGCTTGCGCTGGCGGATGCGCTCTTCGAGCTCCGAGAGCGGCTTGATGCCGCGCACGAGCGCCATCCACACGAGCAGCACGGCGATCGGCAGGATCACGAGCTGCGGCAGCATCACGCCCTTGATGATCTCGGTGGCGAGCACCGAGCGCTTCTCGCGCGTTTCGGCGACCTGCACGAGCGCGGGGGGCGCCCCGGCGATGTCGACCTTGACCCAGGTGTAGGCCACGCGCAGGTCGAGGCCGCGCATCTCCTCGTCGCGCAGGCGCACTTCGCCGGTGCCGGCCGATTCGTCCTCGCGCGGGTGCGGGAAATCGCGTTCTCCGCCGAGATACTCGCCATGCGGGCCGAGCACCTGGTAGTAGATCATGTCGGAGTCGTCGGCGCGCAGGATTTCGCGCGCGGGCTGCGGCAGGTTGAAGTTCACCTTCTGGCTTTGCACCGTGACGAGCTGGGCGAGCGCCTGGGCGTTGTATTCGAGCGCGCGGTCGAACGGTTTGGCGGCGATGCTCTGGGCGACGAGCCAGGTGAGCGCGAGGCTGATCGGCCACAGCAGCAGCAGCGGCGTGAGCATCCAGTCGAGAATCTCGCCGAAGAGGGAGCGCTGCTCACGCTGGAAGATCTTCATGGGCCTATGCCGTCATTCCCGTCATTCGCGTCATTCCCGGGTAAGTGGGACTGCCGGGGCCCCGGCATCCCGACGGGGCGTCACGAAATCTTTTCGAGACAGTACCCAAGCCCGCGCACCGTCGCAATTCGGATCGGCCCCTTCTCGATCTTCTTGCGCAGGCGGTGGATGTAGACCTCGATGGCGTTGTTGCTCACCTCCTCGCCCCATTCGCAGAGGCGCTCCACGAGCTGGTCCTTGCTCACGAGCCGGCCGGTGCGCTGAAGCAGCACTTCGAGCAGACCGAGCTCGCGCGCGGAGAGCTCCACCATCTTGCCGTCGATCGTGGCGACGCGTCCGGCCTGGTCGTAGACGAGCGGCCCGTGCTTGATGAGATGGCTCGTGGAGCCCATGCCGCGGCGCGTGAGGGCGCGCACGCGCGCTTCCAGCTCCGAGAGCGCGAAGGGCTTGGCCATGTAGTCGTCCGCGCCGAGGTCCAGGCCCCGCACGCGTTCTTCCACGGCATCGGCGGCGGTGAGGATCAGCACCGGCAGCGTCGAGCCGCGGCCGCGCAGCTTGCGCAGCACCTCCAGCCCGTGCATCTTCGGCAGGCCGAGGTCGAGGATCAGGAGATCGAACTCGTTGTTCGTCATGAGGGCGGCATCGGCTTCCGTGCCGCTCGAGACCTGGTCCACCGCCGCGCCGGAAGCGCGCAGGCTGCGCAGCAGGCCGTCGGCCAGCACCTGGTCGTCTTCGGCGATCAGAATCCGCATGACGATGTCTCCTCTTGTGCGGCCATTTTAGGCAAGGGGGCCGCGCGCCGCGGTTGCGCGAGATCAGGTCAACGGGCCGCGTACGCCCCGGCGTAGGCTTCCAGGCCGATCGCAACCACCGTCGCGACGTCGCTGCCGACTTCGCGCCGGAACTCGCTTTCGGCCTGCTGCACCGCACGCTGAAACGCCTGCAGCCAGGCGAGGCCCGTCGGCGTGAACCTGACGACGCGCGCCCGCCCATCCCGCGGATCGGGCTCGCGCGTGACGAGTCCCCACGCTTCGCACTGGTCCACAAGGTCGCCCATCGCCTGCTTGGTCATCCCGGCGCGTTCGGCAAGCTCGGTGAGGCGCGAGCCTTCGAGGGCCACGTGCCGCGTGATGTGGATGTGCGCCGCGCTCACCTGCGCGCGCGCGGCGAGGTTCGCGAGAGCGAGCGGCACTTCGACGTCGTGCGCCATCAGGTGAAGCACCCGCTCGTCGAAACGCCGCGCCGCATGGCCGAGCAGGCGGCCGAGATGAGTGGCACGCCAGCGCTCTTCGGGATGGGTCGGGCGGGCCATCGCCAGATGATAAGGCAAACTGACCAAATATCATGTTTACTTCTCGCCATCCTGCTCGTTACATTACTGGCGATGCATCCAGTCCTGCGCGTGAAGCCACTGGATGAGGCCGAATGAAAAACCCGACGAAACTCAAGGAGAAACTTCCGATGGATGCGCAAGTGAAAGGCACGAAGATCAGCCCGGCGGACAACGAGAAGGCGAAGGCCCTGCAGGCCGCGCTCGCCCAGATCGAGAAGCAGTTCGGCAAGGGCACGATCATGCGCCTGGGCGAGGGCGAGAAGATCGAGGACATCCAGGTCATCTCGACCGGTTCGCTCGGTCTCGACATCGCGCTCGGCGTGGGCGGCCTGCCGCGCGGCCGCGTGATCGAGATCTACGGGCCGGAATCGTCCGGCAAGACCACGCTCACGCTGCAGGTGATCGCCGAGATGCAGCAGCAAAACGGCACCTGCGCGTTCGTCGATGCGGAGCACGCGCTGGACGTCCAGTACGCGCAGAAGCTCGGCGTGCACGTCTCCGACCTGCTCATCTCGCAGCCCGACACCGGGGAGCAGGCGCTCGAGATCGTCGATTCGCTGGTGCGCTCCGGCGCGGTCGACCTGATCGTGGTCGACTCGGTCGCGGCGCTCGTGCCCAAGGCGGAAATCGAAGGCGAAATGGGCGACTCCCTGCCCGGCTTGCAGGCGCGGCTCATGTCGCAGGCGCTGCGCAAGCTCACGGCCACGATCAAGAAGACCAACTGCATGGTCATCTTCATCAACCAGATTCGCATGAAGATCGGCGTGATGTTCGGCTCGCCCGAGACCACGACCGGCGGCAACGCGCTCAAGTTCTACGCCTCGGTGCGGCTGGACATCCGCCGCACCGGCACCATCAAGAAGGGCGAGGAGGCGATCGGCAACGAGACCAAGGTGAAGGTGGTGAAGAACAAGGTCGCGCCGCCGTTCAAGCAGGCCGAATTCGACATCCTCTTCGGCGAGGGCATCAGCCGCGAAGGCGAGATCGTGGACATGGGCGTACAGCACCAGGTGCTGGAGAAGTCGGGCGCCTGGTACGCCTACAACGGCGAGAAGATCGGCCAGGGCCGCGACAACGCGCGCGAGTTCCTGCGCGAGAACCCCGAGCTTGCCCGGGAGATCGAGAACAAGGTTCGCGACAGCCTCGGCATCGCGCTGCTGCCCGCCGACGCGAACGCGAGCCAGGAGGAGTAAGCCGCGATGCCCTTGGCGAAGAAGCCTTCGCTGAAGGGCCGCGCGCTCGCATTGCTGTCACGCCGCGAGCATTCGCGCGCGGAGCTCGAACGCAAGCTGGCCGGGCATGAGGAAGAGCCCGGCCAGCTCGCGCGGGCGCTGGACGAACTTCAGGCGCGCGGCTTCCTCGACGAGCAGCGCGTTGTGGATTCGATCGTGCATCGCAAGGCCGCGCGGTTCGGTGCGGCGCGCGTGAAAGAGGAGCTGCTGGCCAAGCGCGTGGACCCGGCGCGCGCGGCGCAGGCGCTCGCCCTGCTTCGCACGAGCGAGGTCGAACGTGCGCGGGAGGTGTGGCGCAGGAAATTCGGCGAGCCGCCGCGGGACGCCGTGGAGCGCGGCAGGCAGGCGCGGTTCCTCGCGGCGCGGGGATTTTCAGGTGAGACGATCGCACGGGTGCTGCGGGCGTCCGAGGACTGATTTGCGGCGATGGACCGAGGCGTGACGCGGTCGGTCTGCGAATGCATGGACCCCCGTTTATTTCCGCGATAGGTGGAATCCGCGTCATTCCCGCGAAGGCGCTCACGCCGTCATTCCCGCGAGGGCGCACACCCCGCCATTCCCGTGAGGGCGCACACCCCGTCATTACTGCGAGGGCGCACACCCCGTCATTGCTGCGAGGGCGCACACCCCGTCATCGCTGCGAGGGCGCACACCCCGTCATTGCCGCGAAGACGCACACCCCGTCATTCCCGCGAAGGCGGGAATCCAGAGTCTTTCATGCACCCAGCTGTCTACATCCTCGCAAGCAGCCGCAATGGCACGCTCTACATCGGCGTCTCGAGCAATCTGGTGAAGCGTGCCTGGCAGCACCGCAATCGCGAGATGGACGGATTCACGAAGCGCTACGGTGTTCAGCGGCTGGTCTGGTACGAGCGCCACGGCGACATGGAGCATGCGATCGTGCGGGAGAAGCGATTGAAGAAGTGGCAGCGCGCCTGGAAGCTTCAACTCATCGAGGAGCGCAATCCGTACTGGCTCGATCTGTGGCCGGAAATCCTCGGACAAGACACTGGATCCCCGCGTTCGCGGGGATGACGCGGGCAGTGCGGGGACGACGAGGCCGCTGCGGGGATGACAGGCCGCTGCGGGGATGGCGAGGCCGGTGTGCAGAGGAGACAAGGCCGCTGCGGGGATGACGAGGCTTGCGCCGCGACGAGTGCAGCGCCCAGCCGAATTCGACCGACCGAAACGTCATCCCCGCGAACGCGGGGATCCAGCGGCTTTCAGCCCCATAGCCCCAGCATCAACCGCAGGTTCTGCACCGCCGCCCCGCTCGCGCCCTTGCCAAGGTTGTCCAGCCGCGCGACCAGCACCGCATGGCGATAGTCCATGTTGCTGAACACACGCAGCTCCATCCTGTTGGTGTCGTTCAGCGCAACCGCATCGAGCTTGCCGTCCGCCGTGGGCGGCTGCACCGTCACCCATTCGCTGTTGCGATAGTGCGCCGCCAGGATGTCGTGCAGATCCATCGGCGTGGGCGAGCCCGCAAGCGTGTCCAGATGCAGCGGCAGCTGCACCAGCATCCCCTGGCGGAAGTTGCCCACCGACGGCACGAAGATCGGCCGCCGCGTGAGGCCGGTGTATTTCATGATCTCCGGCACGTGCTTGTGCTTCAGACCGAGCGCATATAGCTCGAAGGGCGGTGCCGTGCCCGATTCGTAAGCCTCGATCATCGAACGGCCGCCGCCCGAATAACCGCTCACGCAGGGCAGAGCGAGCGGATAGTCGCGGGCAATCGCCCCGGCATCGACCAGCGGGCGGATCAAGGCGATCGCACCGGTCGAATAGCAGCCCGGATTGCTCACGCGCGGCGCCTTCGCGATCGCCTCGGCCTGGCCCGGCTCCAGCTCGGGGAATCCGAACACCCAGCCCTCGGCCGTGCGATGCGCGGTCGACGCATCGATCACGCGCGGTGCGCGACCTTGCTCCCGCCGGATGTCCTCCACCATGGCCGCCGACTCGCGCGCGGCGTCGTCATGCAGGCAGAAGATGACGAGGTCCACGTCCGCCATCAGTTCCCGCTTGGCTTGCGCGTCCTTGCGGCGCTCCGGCGCGATGCTCACGAGTTCGACACTCGCCATTTTCGCGAGGCGCTCGCGGATCTGCAGGCCGGTGGTACCGGCCTCACCGTCGATGAACACCTTGGCCATGCGGGCTGAATCCGTATGAAGTGCTTATGGAAGACCCAACCAGATGCTTGTGATGGGTGCGACGCACGATGATACAGTTCATCGCTGCGACCTGCAGGCACGCGCCCGGCACCCCACCGGACGGACAGCGAAGCGCCAGCACCCCGGATTCCATTCCCCTCGAGAGCGACCTCATGAAGATTCACGAGTACCAAGGCAAGGACATCTTGCGTCAGTTCGGCGTGCCCGTCCCGCGCGGCATCCCCGCCTTCACCGTGCAGGAGGCCGTGGAAGCGGCCCAGAAACTCCCCGGCCCGGTCTGGGTCGTGAAGGCGCAGATCCACGCCGGCGGCCGTGGCAAAGGCGGCGGCGTGAAGGTGGCCAAGAGCGTCGAGCAGGTGAAGGAACTCGCCGGCCAGATGCTCGGTATGCAACTGAAGACGCATCAGACCGGCCCCGAGGGCCAGAAGGTGCGGCGCCTCTACATCGAGGACGGCGCGGACATCCAGAAGGAATACTACGTGTCCGTCGTGACCGACCGCGCGACACAGAAGGTCGCTTTCATCGCCTCCAGCGAAGGCGGCATGGACATCGAGGAGGTCGCGCACAACACGCCCGACAAGATCAGGAAGGTGTTCGTCGATCCGCTCGTGGGCCTCACGGACGCGCAGGCTGTGGAGAT
Source organism: Ramlibacter sp. (assembly GCF_035548915.1). GTDB lineage: Bacteria > Pseudomonadota > Gammaproteobacteria > Burkholderiales > Burkholderiaceae_C > Ramlibacter. The sequence goes on from NZ_DASZSE010000054.1 coordinate 134,238, forward strand.
CGCGCAGGGTATCGGTCTCGAGGGCGCGTCGGCGAAGCAGGCGGGCGAGGTGTTCGGCAAGCTCTACAAGTGCTACATGGACACCGACGCGTCGCTCGTGGAGATCAACCCGCTCAATCGCGACAGCAAGGGCAACATCATCGCGCTGGATGCGAAGTTCAACTTCGACGCCAACGCGCTTTTTCGCCACCCCGAAATCGTCGCGCTGCGCGACCTCGACGAGGAAGACCCGGCCGAGGTCGAAGCCTCGAAGTTCGACCTCGCCTACATCAGCCTCGATGGCGACATCGGCTGCCTCGTGAACGGCGCGGGCCTGGCCATGGCCACGATGGACACGATCAAGCTCTTCGGCGCCGAGCCCGCCAACTTCCTCGACGTGGGCGGCGGCGCCACGCCGGAGAAGGTCACCGAGGCGTTCAAGATCATGCTGAAGAACCCGAAGGTGAAGGCGATTCTCGTCAACATCTTCGGCGGCATTATGCGCTGCGACACCATCGCCACCGGCGTGATCACCGCCTGCAAGGCCGTGAACCTGAACGTCCCGCTCGTCGTGCGCATGAAGGGCACCAACGAGGAACTGGGCAAGAAGATGCTCGCCGAATCGGGCCTGCCGATCATCAGCGCGGACACCATGGCGCAAGCCGCCCAGAAAGTCGTCGCCGCCGTGGCGAAGTGATACCGACCCAGGATACGCTCATGTCGATCTACATCAACAAGGACACCCGGGTGATCACCCAGGGCATCACGGGCAAGACCGGCCAGTTCCACACCGAGAAGTGCCAGGAATACGCCAACGGAAAGAACTGCTTCGTCGCGGGCGTGAACCCGAAGAAGGCGGGCGAGAAGATCTTCGACATCCCGATCTTCGCCTCGGTGAAGGATGCCAGGAAGGAAACCGGCGCCACCGTCTCGGTCATCTACGTGCCCCCGAGCGGCGCGGCCGATGCGATCTGGGAAGCGGTGGACGCCGACCTCGATCTCGTCATCTGCATCACCGAGGGCATTCCGGTGAAGGACATGCTGCTCGTGCGCAACCGGATGAAGGCGAAGGAAGCCGCGGGCGGCAAGAAGACGCTGCTGCTCGGCCCCAACTGCCCCGGGCTCATCACGCCCGAGGAAATCAAGATCGGCATCATGCCCGGGCACATCCACCGCAAGGGGCGCATCGGTGTCGTGTCGCGTTCCGGCACGCTCACGTACGAGGCCGTGGCCCAGCTCACCGAGATCGGCCTCGGCCAGTCGAGTGCCGTCGGGATCGGCGGCGATCCGATCAACGGCCTGAAGCACATCGACGTGATGAAGGCCTTCAACGACGACCCCGACACCGATGCCGTGATCATGATCGGCGAGATCGGCGGACCCGACGAGGCCGACGCAGCCCGCTGGTGCAAGGACCACATGACAAAGCCCGTGGTCGGCTTCATCGCGGGCGTGACCGCGCCTCCCGGCAAGCGCATGGGCCATGCCGGCGCGCTGATCTCCGGCGGGGCCGACACGGCCGATGCCAAGCTCGCGATCATGGAAGAGTGCGGCTTCAAGGTGACGCGCAATCCCTCGGAGATGGGCAAGCTGCTCAAGTCCCTCCTGTGACTTCGCCGCGGCCGTAAGCAGAACTACGAAGCCGCGCGGGGCGATGCGCCCGCTAAACTCGCACGCAAGAGGAAAAACGCCCGCACGCCCCAAGCCCGGGCGTTTTCGTTGTGCGGCCCCTGGAGACGAGAAGTCATGGAATTCCTGCAGAGTGCCGACTTCTGGATCGGGCTGGTGAAGATCGTCTGGATCAACATCATCCTGTCGGGCGACAACGCCGTCGTGATCGCGATGGCCGCGCGCACGCTGCCGGCAAACCAGCAAAAGCTCGCCGTGTTCTGGGGCTCGGGGGCCGCGGTCGTGCTGCGCGTGATCCTCACCGTGGTCGCGGCGTATCTGCTCGGGCTGTCCTATCTGCAGATCGTGGGCGGCCTGCTGCTCCTGTGGATCGGCGTGCAGCTCCTGTCGGAGGAAGAGGATGACGCGGGCGGCGAGGTGAGGCGCCGCGGCTCGCTCATGGCCGCGGTGCGCACGATCCTCATCGCGGACCTCGTGATGTCGCTCGACAACGTGATCGCCGTCGCGGCCGCCGCCCAGGGCAGCTACGTGCTTCTCATCCTCGGGCTGGCCATCAGCATCCCGCTCGTGATCTTCGGAGCGACGCTGCTCGTGACGCTCATGGAACGCTTTCCGATCATCGTGTCGCTCGGCGCCGCCCTGATCGGGTGGGTCGGCGGCGAGACGATCGCCAGCGATGTCGTGCTGCAGGATTTCGCCCACGCGAATCCGTGGCTGCACTATGCCGCCGCTGGCGCGGGCGCCGCGTTCGTGGTCTTGCTGGGCAAGGTTCTCCAGAGGCGCGTCGAGGCCGAATCGGCTTGACGGATCGAGGCACTCGCAGTTTTGCAACAAACTGTAGTGGGCTCGTGACAAAGTCCCTTGTGGCTCTTCCTGCCGTCTGTTAACGTCCCCGGCAGGAGTCCTTGCGCCCCCGGCGGTGGCGTCGTGGAAGCGCATACCTGTGTGCGAACACAGGCCACTCGAGCAGTTCGTCTAAGGGGCGGGGAAGTGAGCAAATCGTCATCTGCCAAGCGCGGCCAGTTCTGGCGCGCTGACTGGTTCGTCGGCGTCCTCGTGGTGCTGGCGGTGTTGCTGCTGAACGCCACCACGGATGCGATCGGCACGCTCGACCGCCGTTTCTACGATTTCGCGAGCACGTCGAGCGGCCGGCAGCCGTCGGACCGCGTCGCGATCATCGCGATAGACAACCAGAGCATCGCCAACATCGGCCGCTGGCCCTGGCCGCGCGACGTGCATGCCGAGATGATCGACAAGCTGGCCGGCGCGAAGGCCAAGGTGATCGTCGACAACGTCTTTTTCTTCGAGCCGCAGACCGACAAGGGGCTCCTGTTCATCCGCAAGCTGAAGGAAGTCCTCGGACCCGGCGCCGCTTCCGCCGGCGGGGTCGCCGAACAGCTGGACAAGGTGATCGGCGAAGCCGAGCGGGCGCTCGACACGGACGCCAAGCTGGCGGCGAGCATGCAAAAGGCCGGCAACGTTCTCGTGCCGTCGGTCTTCCAGCTGGGCGAGCCCCAGGGCCGCGTGGACAAGCCGCTGCCCGCGTTCGCGCTGAAAAGCGCGATCAAGGAGACGGCCGGCTTTTCCCATCCCGCGATGCGGGCTCAGGAGCCGATCGACATCATCGGCAATGCCGCCGCCGGCGTGGGCCACCTGAATCAGTGGAACGACGTCGACGGCTCGGTGCGGCAGGAGCCGCTGCTCGTGAACTACGACGGCAACGCGGTGCCCTCCATGGCGCTGCTCACGGCGATGAGGAGCCTGAACCTCACGCCCGCGGACATCAAGCTCAATGCCGGCGACTCGGTCCAGATCGGCAAGCTGCGCATCCGCACCGACGAGTCGGCGCACATGTTCCCGCAGTTCTACAAGGGCCGCGACGGCAAGCCCGCCTTCCAGATGGACTCGTTCTACGACGTCCTCTCCGGCAAGATTCCGGCCACCAAATACGCCGACAAGATCGTGCTGATCGGCCCCACGGCCGACGGCGTGGGCAACCTCTTTCCGACACCGGGCTACGCGGGGCTTTCGTCGGCCGAGATGATGGCCCACGTCACTTCCAGCATCCTCTCCGAGCACTTCATCGTGCAGCCGGGGTGGTCGACGTTCGCGAGCCTGGGCGTCTTCCTCCTGATCGCGGGCTACCTGGTCGTGGCGCTGCCGCGCCTCACGGCCGGCATGGCCGCGGGCGTGACGGGCGGCCTCTTCGTGCTGCTGCTGGCGTCGGAGTATTTCCTGCTCTCGGCGGGCTCGCTCTGGATCGCACTCATGGTGCCCGCGACGCTGCTCGTGATCGGCCACCTCGCCCTCACGACCAAGCGCTTCCTCGTGACCGAGGCGGGCAAGGTGAAGTCGGACGAGGAATCGGCCGAGACGAATCGCATGATGGGCCTCGCGCTGCAGGGCCAGGGCCAGCTCGACATGGCGTTCGATCGCTTCCGGCGCGTGCCCTTCAGCGACCCGCTGATGGACAACCTGAACAATCTGGCGCTCGACTTCGAGCGCAAGCGCCAGTTCAACAAGGCGCAGGCCGTGTACGAGCACATGGCCACCCACAACAAGAAATACAAGGACCTCGAGTCCAAGCTCAATCGCGCGAAGAACCTGTCAGAGACCGTGATGTTGGGCGGCGGCACCGCTCACCCCGGTGGCACGATGCTGCTGGATGGCGGCGGCGTCGAAAAGCCGATGCTCGGTCGCTACCAGGTGGAAAAGGAACTCGGCAAGGGCGCGATGGGCGTCGTCTACCTGGGCAAGGACCCGAAGATCGGCCGCGTGGTGGCGATCAAGACGATGGCCCTCTCGCAGGAGTTCGAGGGCGAGGAGCTGAACGACGCGCGCGAGCGCTTCTTCCGCGAGGCCGAGACGGCCGGGCGCCTGCAGCACCAGAACATCGTGACCATCTTCGACGCGGGCGAGGAACACGACCTCGCCTACATCGCGATGGAATTCCTGAAGGGCCGCGACCTGGTGGACTACTGCAAGGACGGGGCGCTGCTGCCCGTGCCGAGGGTGCTGTCGATCGTGGCGCGGGTGGCCGAGGCGCTTGCCTATGCGCACCGCCAGAACGTCGTGCACCGCGACATCAAGCCGGCCAACATCATGTACGAGGCGGATGCCGATACGGTGAAGGTGACCGACTTCGGCATCGCCCGCATCACCGACTCGAGCAAGACGAAGACGGGGCTCGTGCTCGGCACGCCGAGCTTCATGTCGCCCGAGCAGATCGCGGGCAAGAAGGTGGACGGCCGCTCGGACCTCTACTCGCTCGGGGTGATGCTGTTCCAGATGCTCACCGGCGTGCTGCCGTTCCGCGGCGACTCGATGGCGGAGCTCATGTACAAGATCGCCAACGAGGAGGCGCCGGACATCCGAATCATCCGCCGGGACCTCTCCGAGCGGCTGGCCAACGTCGTGGCCGTGGCGCTGTCCAAGCGCCCGGAGACGCGCTACCAGGACGGCGACGCATTCGCCGGGGACTTGCGCGCTGTGATGGCGGAGATGGCCGGGGGCCCGGTGGCATCGGCGGCCGCCGCCAACGCCAAGGCGCGCGGCGAGGCGGCGCTCGCGGCCGTGGCGTCGAGCGAGCCCGCCCACGAAGCCGCCGATTCCGACCGCACCGTGATCATGGGGCCGCCGCCGGGCGCCGAGCCGCAGGCGCCGGATAGTGGCTACGAACGCACAGTGATCCAGAGCGCTGTTCCTGCGGCGCGAGCGCCCGGCTATGATGCGTCCCATCGAGCCGACCCCGCACCCGACTTCGCAAAGACGGACGTGTTCGTCAGGCCCGATTTGTCGGGGCAGGGCGGCAAGGACCCGCAGGCCTGATCGTCCGACCCGTATGAACTACGAGTTTTGCATTCGCACCGACCCTGGTCTCGCGCGAGACAACAACGAAGATTCCGTCACGTTCGACGAGGGCGTGCGACTGGGCATCCTCGCCGACGGCATGGGAGGCTACAACGCGGGCGAGATCGCAAGCGGCATGGCCACCACGTTCATCAAGTCGGAGCTCGGGCGGTGGCTCGCTCAGGCGGGGCGCAACGCCAACCCGCGCGAGGTGCGCCGCGCGATGGAAATCTGCGTCGACAACGCCAACCGCTCCATCTTCAACGCCGCCAACTCCAATCCGCAGTACAGCGGCATGGGCACGACGCTCGTGATCGGGGTGTTTCAGGACGGCAAGCTGATGCTCGGGCACATTGGCGACTCGCGCTGCTATCGCCTGCGCGGCACGGATCTCGCGCAGATCACGAAGGACCATTCACTGCTGCAAGAGCAGATGGATGCGGGCCTGATCACGCCGGAGCAAGCCGCCACCTCCACCAACAAGAACCTGGTGACGCGCGCGCTCGGCGTGGAAGACGCGGTCCTGCTCGAGGTGAACGAACACAGAGTGGAGCCCGGCGACATCTACATGATGTGCTCGGACGGTCTGTCCGATATGCTCGACGACCCGGGCATTCAGAAGATCCTCGCGAGCGAAGGTGGGCTGGAGCAGAAGGTGGCCCAGCTCGTGGATGCGGCAAACGCGAATGGAGGACGGGACAACATCTCGGTTCTGCTGGCCCAGGCCAACAGCGGCTCCAAAAAAAGAGGCTTGATCTCGCGTTTGTTGGGACAATAGCGACGAGCCTTTTGGTATTAGCGTGTCGAGGAACGGATTTGAACGATAGGAGTCGACCATGCCGAAAATGATCGTTTCGATCGACGGTGTCGTCATCAAGGAAGTGCAGCTGACGAAGGACCGCACCACCCTCGGGAGGCGGCCCTACAACGACATCGTGATCGACAACCTCGCGGTGAGCGGCGAACACGCGGTGCTTCAGATGAGCGGCAACGAGGTTTACCTCGAAGACCTGAATTCCACCAACGGCACGTACGTGAACGGCAAGGCCGTGAAGAAGCAGCTGTTGCAGAATAACGACACGATCGAGATCGGCAAGTACAAGATCAAGTTCGTCGGCGAAGCGGCCGGTCCCACGTTCGAGCGCACCATGATCATGAAGCCGGGGGTGATCCCGCCTCCGGTGGCCAAGCCCGCGGCCGGGGCGCAGCCGGCGGCCGGGGCCACGGCCGGCGCCGCCACGGCCGTGGCGGAGGACCTGTCTTCCATCAGTGCGAGCATCAAGGTCCTCTCCGGCGCGGCCGCGGGGCGGGAAGTCGCCCTCGTGAAGGTGGTGACGACCATCGGCAAGCCCGGCGTGGCGGTGGCCGCGATCACCAAGCGCCCGCACGGCTTCGTCGTCGCGCACGTCGAGGGCTCCAACAAGCCCACGCTCAATGGCGCGGCCATCGGCGCGGAGCCGGTGACGCTGAAGAACGGCGACTTGCTGGAGCTGGCCGGCACGCAGATGCAATTCGTCCAGGCGGCTTGACCCGCCGGATTCGGGGCGGGAAGGCATCATGGACCTGATCGCCAAGCACGGCTCGCGCATCGCGGTCACGCTGATTCCCCTCGTCTTCGCGCTGCTGCATGCGATCGGCATCCTGCCGATCGGCGTGCTCGGGCGCCTCGACGACATCATCTACGACGCGCGCCTGCGCGCCACCATGCCGGGGACGCTCGACGAGCGCATCGTCATCGTCGACATCGACGAGAAGAGCCTCGCGGAGATCGGGCACTGGCCGTGGAGCCGGAACCGGCTCGCCGACCTCGTCGACGAACTGTTCGACCGGCAGAAAGCGGCGCTCGCGGGCTTCGACGTGGTGTTCCCGGAGCCGGACGACACGTCGGGCCTGAAGCGCCTGCGCCAGCTCGCCACCGGAGAACTCAAGGACACACCGGGATTTTCCGATCGCCTGAGCCAGCTGCAGGGCTCGCTCGACTACGACGCGCTCTTTGCGAAGTCACTGAAGGACCGGCCGGTGGTGCTTGGCTACTACTTCACGAGCGAGGATCGCGAAGCGCGCGAGGCGGGCCTGCTGCCCGCGCCCGTGATGACGCGCGAAGCGCTGAACGGGCGGCCCATCAAGTTCGTCCACTACACGGGCTACGGCTCGAACATCGAACAGCTCGCGAAGGCGGCGCCGCAGGCCGGCTTCTTCAATCCGATTCCCGATGCCGATGGCGTGATCCGCTCGGTGCCGCTCGTCGCGGAGTACAAGGACCAGTTCTACGAGTCTCTCGCGCTCGCGATGTTTCGCATGCTCTCGGGCATGCCCAAAGTCGAGCCCGGCTTTCCGCCCGAGCGCTATCTGCCCAAGCAGTACCAGGGCCTCGACAGCATCCGGCTGCGCCTCGGGCAGCGCACGTTCGACATTCCGGTGGCCGAGAGCGTGCTCACGCTCGTGCCGTACCGCGGCCGCGGCGGCATTCACGGCGGCTCTTACAAGTACATGTCGGCGGCCGACCTGCTCGCCGGGCGCATTCCGCCCGAATCGCTCAAGGGCAAGATCGTTCTCGTGGGCACCACGGCGCCGGGGCTGCTGGACTTGCGGGTGACGCCCGTGGGGGAAGCCTACGCCGGAGTCGAAACGCACGCCAACCTGATCTCGGGCCTCCTGGACAACAAGATTCCGGTGAAGCCCGACTACGCGCTCGGCTACGACCTCGTGATCCTCGTGATCGCGGGCCTCACGCTCGCGTTCGGGCTGCCGCTGCTGTCGGCGCCGCGCGCCGTCATGCTGAGCGTGGTGGTGATCGCCGCCGTGACCGCGATCAACACGTGGTTCTATCTCTCGTACAGCCTGGTGCTGCCGCTCGCGGCGGCGCTCGTGATGTGCCTCACGGCGTTCGCGCTCAACATGAGCTACGGCTACTTTGTCGAAAGCCGCAGCAAGCGCGAGCTGGCCCACATGTTCGGCACCTACGTGCCGCCGGAACTCGTGGACGAGATGGTGAAGCAAGGCGCCGAGAACTTCAGCATGGAGGCGACCAACAAGGAGCTGACGGTGATGTTCTGCGACATGCGCGGCTTCACGAAGCTCTCCGAGAAGATGGAGCCGACGCAGCTGCAGGCACTGCTGAACGTCCTCTTCAACCGCCTCACCGACGTGATCCGCGGCAATCGCGGCACGATCGACAAGTACATGGGCGACTGCGTGATGGCCTTCTGGGGCGCTCCGGTGGACATCCCGAACCACGCGCAGCTCGCGGTGAAGACCTCGATGGAAATGGCCAACGCGGTGCGCAAGATCAACGAGGAGCACCGGGCTAAGGGTATTCCCGAGATCGGCGTCGGCATCGGGCTGAATACCGGAACGATGTGCGTCGGCAACATGGGCTCGGAAATCCGGCAGGCCTATACGGTGATCGGCGACGCCGTGAACCTGGGGTCCCGGCTGGAGGGCCTTTCCAAGGTCTACGGGGTGGACATCGTGGTGAGCGAGACCACCCGCAGGCTGGCGCCGGAATTCGCCTGGCAGGAGCTCGATCGGGTCCGGGTCAAGGGCAAGGAGCAGGCGGTGGCCATCTTCTGGCCGGTTGCCCCTGCCGACCGCGTGGACAAGAGCGTCGCCGACGAACTGAAGACGTGGGCCGCGTTCCTGAAGGCCTACCGCGCCCAGGAGTGGGACCAGTGCGATGTCCTGCTGCTGAATCTGCAGCGGATGAATGCAAAAAAATACCTTTACGAGCTGTACTCCGAACGTGTAGCCTCGATGAGATTGCTCCCTTTCGATCCCTCGTGGGACGGGGCGACCAATTTCGAGACCAAGTAAGGGCTACCAATGAAGGTCAGGGTTCTGGGCTGCTCCGGCGCGATCTCGAAGGACTGCCGGACCACGTCCTTCCTGATCGACAACGACGTGCTGGTCGACGCCGGCACGGGCGTGGGCGACCTGACCCTGGACGAGATGAAGGCCGTGAAGCACGTGATGCTCACGCACTCGCACCTGGATCACATCGCCGCGCTGCCGCTCATGACGGATGCGATCGCCTCCTCGCTCGCCGAGCCGATCCAGGTGCATGCGCTGCCGGGCACGATCGCGGCGATCAAGAGCCACGTTCTGAACAACGTGATCTGGCCGGACTTCAGCCGCATTCCGACGCCCGAGCAGCCCTTCATCAGCTTCCACGAGCTTCACGTCGGCCAGACGCTCGAGATCAACGGAAAGTACATCGAGGTGCTCCCCGCGGTCCACACGGTGCCGGCCTGCGGCTACGCGATCACGGCGGGCAAGGGCTGCTGGGTGTTCACCGGAGACACCGAGCGCAACCCCGCGTTCTGGCGCCGCATCAACCAGATGGAAGTGGCCGCGCTCATCATCGAGACGGCGTTTTCCAACCGCGAGAAGGCGCTTGCCAAGCGCAGCCTGCACCTGTCGCCGAGCGCGCTCGCGGAGGAGCTCGATCACATCGACAAGTCCAAGCGCTTTCCGATCTTCATCACGCACACCAAGCCGGCCGAGACCGAGCTGATCATGACCGAGATCCAGAAGTTCGACCAGACGCAGCCGTTCGGTCCGAACGTCGTTCACGACATCCGGTGGCTGCGGGCTGGCCAGGAGTTTGACCTATGAACGCAGTGCTCAAGCCCCACCTGGAACGCGATTCGCAGGCGTTCTTCGAGTCCCAGATGCTCCCGCCGGAGAAGCGGGGCGTCACGTTCGAGGCGCTTTTCTACAAGCAGCTGCAGACCGTCACCACCAAGATTCACGCCACCGAGAACATCGACCAGATCATGCTCGAGGCGAGCCAGGACATCTGCAAGCTGTTCAACGCCGACCGGCTCACGCTCTACGCGATCAACGAGGAACGCAACGCGATCGTCTCGAAGATCAAGACGGGTCTGAACACCAACAAGGACCTGAAGCTGCCGATCAGCCCGCAAAGCCTCGCGGGCTTCTGCGCGATGTCCAAGCAGATGCTCAACATCTCGGACGCCTACGACGAAGACGCGCTGAAGCGCATCGACCCGCGGCTGTCCTTCGCCACCGCCAAGGAGGTGGATCGCCGCTCGGGCTACCGCACGAAGCAGATGCTGCTCATGCCGATCCTGGACGGCGACGTCCTGCACGGCGTGGTGCAGGTGATCAACAACAAGAGCGACCAGCCCTTCGGCGACCTCGAGATCGAAGGCGCGAACCAGCTCTGCGCGACGCTTGCCACCGCCATCCGCCAGCGCATGCAGAAGGCGGAGGAGCAAAACCGCCGCAAGTCCACCAAGTACGACGGCCTCCTGAAGGAAGGCGTGATCACGGCCGACGAGCTCTCCGAGGCGATCCGGAAGGCGCGCGAGGAAGTGAAGCCGGTGGAGCACATCCTGATGGCGGACTACCACATCCGCCCGGCGCAGATCGGCCCGTCGCTCGCGAAGTTCTTCGGCGTGCCCTACGAGCCGTTCAGCGGCACCCGCATCAAGATCGAATCGCTGCACGGCAACCTGAAGCGCGAGTTCCTGATGGAGCAAGGCTGGGTGCCGCTGGAAGAGTCCCCGGACGGCCTCATCATCATGTGCATGGACCCGGAGGCCGTGCGCGGCTCCAAGATGGTCCCGCAGGTCTTTCAGCGCTACAACAAGTTCAGCTACCGCGTGACGACCGCGACCGAGTTCGAGGAGACCATCGCGCAGCTCTACGGCGCGACCGAAGCCGACGGCGGCGCCTCGATCGACGAACTGCTCGCGGACCTCAACGCGCCGGTGGACGACGAAGGCTCCGACGAGGGCGGCGACGCCGCTTCGGCGGCGGCCGACAACGAACTCGTGAAGTTCGTGAACAAGGTGATCGTGGACGCGTACAACATGCGCGCCTCGGACATCCACATCGAGCCGATGCCCGGCAAGCTGAAGACCGGCATCCGCCTGCGCATCGACGGGTCGCTGCAGAACTTCATCGAGGTGCCCTCGCATTTCCGGCAGGCGCTCACCACGCGGCTGAAGATCATGTGCGACCTCGATATCTCCGAGAAGAGAAAGCCCCAGGACGGCAAGATCAAGTTCAAGAAGTGGGGCCCGCTCGACATCGAGTTGCGCGTGGCGACGATTCCCTCGGCGGGCGGCGTGGAGGACGTCGTGATGCGTATCCTCGCGGCGGGCGAGCCGATCCCGATGGAAAAGCTCGGCCTCACGCCGCACAACAAGGAAGCCCTCGAGAAGACCGTGAGCAAGCCCTACGGGCTCTTCTACGTCTGCGGCCCGACGGGCTCCGGCAAGACGACGACGCTGCACTCGATCCTGAAGTTCCTGAACACTCCCGACACGAAGATCTGGACCGCCGAGGACCCCGTGGAAATCACGCAGAAGGGCCTGCGCCAGGTGCAGATCAACAAGAAGGCGGGCATCGACTTCGCGCTCGTCATGCGCGCCTTCCTGCGCGCCGACCCGGACATCATCATGGTGGGCGAGTCGCGCGACAAGGAAACGGTGTCGATGGGCATCGAAGCCTCGCTCACGGGCCACCTCGTGTTCTCCACGCTGCACACGAACTCGGCGCCGGAATCCATCATCCGCCTGCTGGACATGGGCATGGACCCGTTCAACTTCGCGGACGCCCTCCTCGGCATCCTCGCGCAGCGGCTTGCGAAGCGCCTGTGCGAATGCAAGGAGAGCTATTTCCCCGAGCAGGAGGAGATCAAGACCTTCATCGCGGAGTACGTCGAAGACCTGCGGCACACCACCGCCTGGAAGGCCGACTACGCGGGCGAGGCGAAGAAGCTCTACGAAACCTGGGTGAACAACTACGGCGAAGGCGGCCGCCTGAAGTTCTATCGGGCCGTGGGCTGCGACAAGTGCAACAAGACCGGCTACAAGGGCCGGCTCGGCCTGCACGAGCTGCTCGTGGCCACCGACGAAGTGAAGAAGCTGATCCAGGAGCGCGCGCGCGTGGCCGACATCTTCGTCGAAGCGGTCGCGAGCGGCATGCGCACCCTGAAGATGGACGGCATGGAGAAGATCATGATGGGCATCACCGACCTGAAGCAGGTGCGGTCCGTCTGCATCAAGTAGCGTGCTTCGCAACATCCTTCGCAACGCGATCGGGCGCTCGCGCTCCGTCTCCACGCCCGACGAGGTGCGCGCGCTCATCGTGCGCGGCCGCCTCGACGACGCGGCCGCGGCGGTGAGCCACCTGCACCCGGACACACCGGCGCGCGAGCGCGTGCAGATGTGCCTGGAAGCGGAGATCGCGTTTCGCCAGGGCCGCGACGCCGAGGCCGAACGGCGCTTTCGCGCCGTGCTGCAGGAAGACCCGAGCCAGCCCGATGCGCACTACGGGCTGTCGCTGCTTCTCTTCGAAAAGAACGAGGGCGAATCGGCTCTGCGCCACGCGCAGTTCGCCTGCAGCGCGAATCCCCAGGAGGGGCGTTTCCTCGCGCAGCTGGGACTGTGCCATGTGAATCTCGGCAACTATCCGGTGGCCGAAGGCTTGCTGCGCTCGGCGCTCAGGGCCCTTCCGGAAGACAAGACCTGCTGGAACAACATGGGCATCGTGCAGGCCGCCAAGGGGAACGTCGCGTACGCGCGCCAATGCTTCAACAAGGCGGTGGCGCTGGACCCGCAATTCCGCAATGCGCGCGAGAACCTCGTGCTGCTCGAGGAGCAGCAGGCGCAGGCTCCGGCCGCGGCGCACGCGATCGAATCGCCACGCGCCCCGGAAGAGCTCGCGGCAGTCAATCCCGCGGTGGACCAGCGCGAGGCCGAGAAGCCGGCCTGGGCCGAGCGGATGCAGGAAAAGCCCGAGTGGGACGCCGCCTGGCACGACATCATCGGCTTGCATCGGCAGGAACGCTTCGACGAGGCGATGAACGCCGCCGAAGACCTCGCGGGCCGCCACGCCGACGACCCGCGCCTCGCGGTGGAGCTCGCGAAACTCTACACGGCGCAAGGTGACGTGCAAGGCGGCATCGACTCGCTGCTCGCGTTCCTGAAGCAGCATCCCGACGAGCCGCTCGCCCTCGTCGCATTGGGACGAACGTACACGTCGGTCACCGATTTCAAGCCCGCCGAGCCGTGCCTGCGCAAGGCGGTTCGACTCGCTCCCGACGACTGGGATGCGCACGGCGCGCTCGGAGAGATGCTGCACCTGAGCATGCGCTACGCGGAGGCGAGCGAAGAGGCGCAGCGCGCGGTGGACCTCGCGCCGACGCGCAGGCCGCGGCTCATCGCGCAGCTCGCGGCGTCGCAGGTGATGGCGTGCCGCTACGACGAGGGGCTCGCGACCTACGACGAACTCTTCGCGCTGAAGCCGATGAAGGGCAACCCGGCGCTCGGCGGCTACTCGCTCGCGCTCGCGTACAAGGGACGCTTCGAGGAGTCGGAAGCGATCCTGAACGAGCTGCTCGCATTCAACCCCAACGAGCCGGGCCTGCGCATCCAGCGCGCGCAATTGCGCCTGCTGCACGAACGCTACGCCGAAGGATGGGACGACTACCTGTACCGGGGACTCGCGCACACCAAGTTCTTCCGCGTGCTGCCGTTTCCGATGTGGGAAGGCGAGCCGCTCGAAGGCCGCACGATCGTCGTGCTCGCGGAGCAAGGCCTCGGCGACCAGGTGATGTTCGCCTCGTGCCTGCCCGACCTGCTCGCGCTGAATCCGAAGAAGGTGCACGTCGAGGCGATCACGCGCGTCGCGCCCACGCTCGCGCGCTCGTTTGCGCAGTGCCATGTCATTCCAAGCAACCAGAACCGCAATCTCGAATGGGTGAAGGACGCCTGGGGCGCCGACTGCTACGTGCCGCTCGCGGACCTGCCCGCGCGCTTTCGCCGCAGCCGCGAGGCGTTCCCGCAGCTTCCGTTTCTGAAAGCCGATCCCGCGCGTGTGGACTACTGGAAATCCGAACTCGCGAAGCGCGGGCCGGCACCGTACATCGGCCTGTCGTGGCGAGGCGGCGTGGAGCTCACGCGCAAGGTGCTGCGCAGCTTCGCGCCCGATACGCTCTACCCGCTCGTGCAGGACATCCCCGCGACGTGGATCAACCTGCAGTACGGCGACGTCGCGGCCGATCTCGAGACGGCGCGCGCGGCCGGCATGGAAATCCATCACTGGCCCGAGGCGATCAAGGACCTCGACGAATTCGCCGCGCTCATCACGGCACTCGATGCCGTGGTCACCGTGTGCAATACGACCGTTCACTACGCGGGCGCGATCGGACGCAAGGTCTGGGTCATCGCCCCCGACATCCCCGAATGGCGCTACGGACTTCGATTCGAGCGGATGCCTTGGTATGCGGACGTCACCGTGCTGCGGCAACGCGTGCACGGCGACTGGAGCGAACCGGTCGCACGTGCCGCGCGCGAGCTTGCCGCCTGGCTCGGTGAACGCCACTGACAAGGCGCTGACCGAAGCTTTCGCACAAATCGATCCGCTCGTCGATCCGCTCGTCGGTGCGCTGCGTGGTACGGAATTTGCGGCGTATGGACCTGCGGCCATCGAGGCCGTGTCCACATCAGGAGCACACGAAATGAAACAACTTCAGAGGGGCTTCACCCTTATCGAACTGATGATCGTGGTGGCGATCATCGGTATCCTGGCGGCCGTCGCGCTGCCGGCTTACCAGGACTACACCATCCGCGCTCGCGTGTCGGAAATGATGCTGGCCGCTTCCTCGGCTCGCACCTCCGTCACCGAGCAATGCCAGCAGAACAACAGCTGCTCGAGCATCACGGGTATCGTGATCAACTCGTCGCAGTATGTCGACGCGGGCAGTGTGTCCACCAACGGACAGATCGAAGTGAGTGCGAAGGCCGCCCTGGGCACCAACGCCTTCACGATCTCGCTCACCCCGAGCTGGACGGGCCAGACGGCGGTGTGGACGTGCAACACGTCCATCGCCAAGTTCGCCCCGGCCTCCTGCCGCGGTTGACACGGATGGGCCGCAGGCCCGGGCCGGTTGACAGGATCGGTCCGGTTTCCTGCCGGTTCCTGCTCATGGAACCTTCCAGTCGTGAAATAAGCACGCTTTTTACGGGTGGTACGGAATTTGCCCCTTGGGGGTTGCGGCCATAAGGCCGTTCCCAATCGAGAGGTGAGAGAGCATGAGAAAGCTGCAGCAGGGTTTTACCCTCATCGAACTGATGATCGGGGTGGCGATCATCGGTATCCTGGCGGCCGTCGCGCTGCCTGCGTACCAGGACTACACCATCCGCGCACGCGTGTCGGAAATGATGCTGGCCGCCTCCTCGGCTCGCACCGCCGTCACCGAGCAGTGCCAGAACAACAACAGTTGTTCGAGCATCTCGGGCGTCGTGATCAACTCGTCGCAATACGTGGACGCGGGAAGCGTGTCCACCAACGGCAAGATCGAGGTGAGCGCGAAGGCCGCCCTGGGCACCAACGCCTTCACGATCTCGCTCACCCCGAGCTGGACGGGACAGACGGCGGTGTGGACCTGCAACTCGTCCATCGCCAAGTTCGCCCCGGCTTCCTGCCGCGGTTAAGCGCAATTTGCGCCGCCCGCCGGTCGACTTGACAAATTGTGCCGGCGGGGCTGTCAAGAATTGTCTGTCCGGGGGCGCGCAGCGCCCCTTTTTCGCGTGGTACGGAACTTGCGATTCGGCCCGGCGGCGATCGGCCGTATCCCAGGAGGAGAGTGCATGAAGAAGCTTCAGAGGGGCTTTACCCTCATCGAACTGATGATCGTGGTGGCGATCATCGGTATCCTGGCGGCCGTCGCTCTGCCGGCTTATCAGGACTACACCATCCGCGCGCGCGTGTCGGAAATGATGCTGGCCGCTTCCTCGGCCCGCACCTCCGTCACCGAGCAATGCCAGCAGAACAACAGCTGCTCGAGCATCACGGGTGTCGTGATCAACTCGTCGCAGTATGTCGACGCGGGCAGCGTGTCCACGAGCGGCAAGATCGAAGTGAGCGCGAAGGCTGCCCTGGGTACCAATGCCTTCACGATCTCGCTCACCCCGAGCTGGACGGGCCAGACGGCGGTGTGGACCTGCAACACGTCCATCGCCAAGTTCGCCCCGGCTTCCTGCCGCGGCTGATCGCTTCCATCCGATGATTCCGAGGGGGCTCTGCGGAGCCCCTTCGTTTTACTGCCATACTCCCGCTCACCATGGGCCTCTTTTCCAGCAAGACCGACGTCCAGGCATTCGCGCGCGAACTCGCGGGCCGCGTGGCCAAGCGCTATCCGCCCGAACTGGATAAACAGGCCGGCAAGCGGCCCTCCGTGAACCGCCTCACGCGGATCATGGAAGACACGTGTTCGGCCGCCGTCGAATTCCGCGACCAGCACAAGCTCGGATGGTTCGGCCGGGCGCGCCTGGGCAACGCGTTCAAATGGGAGCTGACCGAGCTCGGATACAGCACCGAGTTCGTGGACTTCGCGACCGAAGCCGTCGTCGTCCACCTTTCGCGCAAGGCGTCGGCACCCGCGGCGCCCGCGTCGGGCGAGCATTGAGGCATCCCGGCCGGCCCTCACGGTCTCGGCGGTTCTTCCCATGCTCTTCAGGCTGCTGAAGCTCGCCTTCACCAAGCGGGGGCGATCGGGGGTCGCTCCGGTCGCCAAGCCGAGAACGCCACGGCCGATCGCGCCGTCTGCCGCACCTCCAGCCCAGCAACCGCAGATACCCGATCCTGCCGCAGCGCGAGGCGAA
Source organism: Ramlibacter sp. (assembly GCF_035548915.1). Taxonomy (GTDB): domain Bacteria; phylum Pseudomonadota; class Gammaproteobacteria; order Burkholderiales; family Burkholderiaceae_C; genus Ramlibacter. Next base: position 151,334 of record NZ_DASZSE010000054.1, read on the forward strand.
CAGGCGCTGTCGCAGTCCGCGGACTGGCAGTTCCGTCCCCCACCGGGAGACTTGCAGAAGGAAGCCGAACTGCGCGCGCTCCTGGACCACTGCTTCTCGCGGATGCGGTACGAACTGCAGCCGGCCACGCGCCAGATCGTGGAGGCGAGTGCCGCACGCTTCCTTCCGCCTGCGGCACCTTCGGACCTGCACGTGTTCGTCTATCACGTGGACGTGGGCGGCGTCACCGCGAAGTACCGCGACATCTCGATCGATACGTCGGTCTTCGACTACCACGCCGTACTGCGCGCCTTCCTCGACAGCGTGCGACGCTGGCACGCGCACGCGAACGTGTGGCTCGTCACGAATCCAGGATCGCCGTTCACCACGCTCGCCGCGGAGCGCGTGCAGGTGGTCGAACTCGACGCCCTGCCGGGCCGCACGATGTACGAGCGCGTTCGCGCGATGTGCGCCTACGTGCACTCGCCGTCATTCACCGCCGACACGCTGTTCCTGGACAGCGATGCTTTCCTGAACGGGCCCACAGCGCCGTGGCTCTGCGGCGAATTCGACATCGCCGTCACCTATCGCAACCGGCTGTGGATGATGCCGGTGAACGAAGGCGTGATGGCGGCCAAGATTGCGCGGCCCGATGCCGTGCGAGCCTTCTTTCGCCGCTACCTCGCCACCTACGATCAGCTGGTGGACGACGAGCGCGTGCAGGCGTTCTACGGCGACGTGCGCCGCTGGCGCGGCGGCCAGCTGAGCCTGAACGCCGTCACGCGCGGCGGCTATCCCTACAGCGCGTTTCGCGAACTCGACTTGAGCGGCGCCGTGCTGAAGGCGTTGCCGACGGAGAGTTTCAACTACTCGTACGAATACGGCGAAAAGCTCGATCCGCGCGAACTCGATGCGCGCGCCGTCGTCCATCTGAAGGGTGGACGCAAGACATCGCTTGATGCGTGGCTCGCGTACGCGGCCGCGCGGAGTCGCGAAGCATGTGCGGCATAGCGGGCATCCTCGACCGGTTCGCGCGCTGGCCGGCCGGCGCGAAAGCCGAAGTCGTGCGCGAGATGTGCCGCCGCATGCGGCATCGCGGACCCGACGCGGAGGGCCACTGGACTTCGCCCGAAGGACGCCTCACGCTTGGGCACCTGCGGCTTTCCATCATCGACCTCGATGCGCGCAGCCACCAGCCGATGCACGACCCGGCGGGTCGCTACGTCGTCGCGTACAACGGCGAGCTGTACAACTACCTCGAGCTGCGGGCCGAGCTCGAAGCCGAAGGCGTCGTCTTTCATACGACATCGGACACCGAAGTGCTGCTGCAGGCGTGGGCGCGCTGGGGCCACGCCTGCTTCGAACGATTCGACGGCATGTTCGCGCTCGCGATGTACGACCGCGAAAGCGGCGAGCTCGTGCTCGCGCGCGACCGCACGGGCGAGAAGCCGCTCTATGTGGCCAGAAGCGGCGACGTTATCGCGTTCTGCTCCGAACTGAAGCCGCTGCTCGCGCTGCCCGGCCTCTCGCGCGACGTCTCGGACGACGCGCTTGCCGATTACTTCAGCCTGCGCTATGTGCATGCGCCGCGCACGATCTTTTCGGGCATCACGCAGTTGCAGCCCGGCACCTGGCAGCACTTCGCGGCGGATGGCCGTTTCAGCGAGCGCAGCTACTTCGCATTCGATCTGGCCGGGCCGGGTGAGCCGTTCAACGAAGCGCGCTACCTGGAGGGGCTCCACGCGGAACTGAAGCAGGCCGTGCGCACGCGCATGCTGGCCGACGTGCCGGTGGGCGCGTTTCTCTCGAGCGGGGTCGATTCGAGCCTCGTCTGCTCGATCGCCGCGAAGGACCTCGGCAGCGACATCCGCTCGTTCGGCGCGGGCTTCGCGGGCAGCGACGAAGACAACGAAACCGACACCGCGCGCGAGATCGCGCGCCACCTCGGCTTGCCCTTCGAGCAGTACATCGTGTCCGAAGAGGACTTGCTGGGCGCTGCGTCGGCGTTCGGCGCGCGGCTCGACGAGCCGAACGGCGACCGCAGTTGCGTGCCCACCTATTTCCTCTCGGGGCTCGTGCGCAGGCACGTGACCGTGGCGATCTCGGGCGACGGCGGCGACGAACTGTTCGGCGGCTACACGCGCTACCTGGGCCGCTACGCGTGGGACCGGCGGGTCGGAGAGGAATTGCAATGTGCCCGCAGCTACTTCCAGGGCGGCTTGCCGATGTTCAGCTGGCCGAGCCTGGCCCACGCCTTTCCGGACTTTGCGCAACGCTTCGATGCGCGGATCGGCTCGCGCTTCGTGGGTGCCTTCGCACGCAAGGAGCTCGATGCGGTGGAGACGCTGCGACTCGTGGACTTCCACAGCTACCTGCCCGGCAGCGTGCTCGCGAAGGTCGACCGCATGGCGATGCGCCATTCGCTCGAAGTGCGCACGCCCTTCTTCAGCCCGGGCATGCTGGAACTCTCGGCATTCCTGCCGCGGCCGCTCGCCACGGGCGGCGGGCTGCAGAAGCTTGCGCTGCGCAAGGTGCTCGCGCGGTATCTGCCGGATCATCTGGTCCGCCCGGCCAAGCAGGGCTTCGGCATGCCGGCATCCTTCTTCAGGACGCAGGCCGCGGCATTCTCCCGGCTCGCCGAACGCGCCGACGAGGCGTTGGCCGCATGGGCACCGCTCGAGGAACGTGGCGAAGCATTCGCAGTCCTGCGCCAGGCCGCCCGCGACAACATGAACAGCTACTGGGCCTGGATCGCGCTCGGCCAGTGGGTGGAAAGCATCGACGGGGTCACGGCGGCAGCGGCAGGCCTTTGAAATTCGCGAAGTGGTCGCGTGCCGCGCGCGCGGAGTCCAGGAAGTAGCGCTCGGCAATGCGCTGCAGCAGCGCCCCGTACTCCGAACGCAGCGCAGGATCGTTCACCAGGCGCGCCGCCTGAGCGCCGAAGGCCTTGACGTCCGCGCACGCGAGCGTGATGCCCCTTCCCCGCAGTGAGCGCAGCCCTTGCGCGATCTCGGGATACGTGCTGCGCGTGGCATCGCGCTCGATCGCTTCCGCGAAGAAGTTGATCCAGGCCTGCGAACCCGCCCACGTCACGACGGGCTTGCCGAGCAGCATCGCGCGCGCCGCCACCGTGCCGGAGAGATGGGGCGTGTCGAGGAAGATGTCGCACGCGCCGAGCAGGTCGTCGGGACTGACCCAGCCCGCGAAGAACTGTCTGTCGGCAAGGCCTCGGCGCTCGAAGACGTTGGTGATCGCGGGCAGCGCGTTGTGGCCGGTCCACACGAAGGCCGTGCCGGAGCAGCGCTGCAGCACGTCGCACACGGCATCGAGATACGCCGGATCGCGAATCTTTTCTTCGCGATTTACGGTGTAGAGCACGGTGCCCAAACGCCGCGCCGAAGCGACGGCGCGCGGCGGCCCGCCCGTGGAAGTCTCGAGCGGCGGGGGGCGGTTCATGAGCGGCGCGGCCGCAAGCCACGCCTTGCCGCCCGCTTCGCGTTCTTGCCTGAGTCCGCAGCTGAACGAGTAGCGCCAGCGCAGCGCCTCGATCGCCCCGATCTCGAACTTCATCGAAAGCCATCCCACGCGATCCGGTCCCAGGCGTGCGCAGGCGTAGCTCAGGCCCACGGGGATGGAAACGAAGATCAGCTGGCCGAAGCGCTGGCGGTTCATCTCGTCGTCCGCGGCTTCGAACATCGCGGCCAGCGGCTCGCGCAAGCCGACTTCGCGGATGCTCACGCCCAGGCTCGCCATGCGCCTGATCGATGCGCAGCGGCCCTGCGGACCTTCGCGGCCGATGATGCCGATGTCGCTCGCGGACTGCGGCTCGGACTGCACATGAGCCTCGATGAGTTCGGCCAGCAGCTGCATGTGCGCCATCTCGGCGCCAAGGCTGTGCACGTAGAACAGCACCCGTTGGCGACTTGCGCGCGAAGCCTGCGCGCGGCCGGCCGCGGCCTGCATGCCCAGCGCATGCAGCGGCGCATCCATGGCGCGCAGGCACGCGTCGTAATGCGACGCGCGCTCGTACAGCTTCACGAGGTTGTAGGCCCAGCGCTCGGTGGCGAGCGCGGTCTCGGCGTCGCGCTGGCGTTCGCACAGGCGCAGGATCGGCACCACGGCCTGCTCGATCGCCTGCAATGCCTGCTGCGGCGCTTCGATGAGCGGGCAGCGATCCAGCGCTTTCTGCGCCGCCGCGAGCGAGCCTTGCGCGCAAAGACGCTGCACCTCGCCGCACCAGCGGCGCATCCGCTCGCGCGTGGGCCGCGAGACGGTGGAGCGCGCGCCGAAGAAGCGCGCCAGCAGCCGGAAGACGGATGACATCAGCCGAAGAAAGCGCGCACGCGCTCGATCACGCGCGGCTGCTCGGCTTCGAGCCCGAGCCACAGCGGCAGCCGCAGCAGCCGGTCCGACGCGTCCGCCGTCACCGGGCAGGCGCTTGCGGCGCGCTCGAACCGCTGTCCGAAGGGCGACGTGTCGAGCGGCACGTAGTGGAAGACGGCGAGGATGCCGTCGGCCTTCAGCCACTCGATGAGGCGCGTGCGCGCCGCGAGGTCTTCCAGCAGCACGTAGTACATGTGGGCGTTGTGCGCGCAATGCGCGGGCACGACGGGCCGGCGCAGGAGCCCGCGCGATTCGAGATCCGCGAAAGCCTCGTGGTAGCGCGCCCACAGCTGTAGCCGCCGATCCGTGATGGTTCGCGCTTCGTCGAGCTGCGCGGCGAGGAATGCGGCGGTCAACTCGCCGGGAAGAAACGACGAGCCGATGTCGCACCACGTGTACTTGTCGGTCTGCCCGCGAAAGAACTGGGCGCGGTTGGTGCCCTTCTCGCGCACGATCTCCGCGCGTTCGGCGTCCTCGGCGGTGTTGACGAGGAGCGCTCCGCCCTCGCCGGAGATCACGTTCTTCGTTTCGTGAAACGAGAGCGTGCCGAAGCGCCCGAAGGTGCCGGCGTGCTGCCCATGCCAGGTGGAGAGGATCGCCTGCGCGGCATCCTCGATCACCGTGAGGCCCCGGCGCGCCGCGATGTCGAGGATCGGCTGCATCTCGCACACCACGCCCGCGTAGTGCACGACGACGATGGCCCGCGTGCGCGGCGTGAGGAGCGCTTCGATCTTCGTTTCGTCGATGTTGAGCGTGTCGGGCCGCACGTCCGCGAAGACCGGGACGCCGCCGCGCAGCACGAACGCGTTGGCGGTGGAGACGAAGGTGAACGACGGCATGATCACTTCGTCGCCCGGCGCGATGCCCGCGAGGATCGCGCTCATCTCAAGCGCGGCGGTGCAGGATTGCGTGAGGAGCGCCTTGCGCGTGCCCGTGAGCCGTTGCAGTTCGGCGTGGCAGCGTTGCGTGTACTGGCCGTCGCCCGCGAGCCGGCCCGAGAAGTGGGCCTGCGCGATGTTGTACAGCTCGCGCCCCGTCATGAAGGGCTTGTTGAAGGGGATGGCGGGTTTCACGCGGGGAACCAGAGGTGGAAGGTGTGGCGGCTCTCGTGCGGCACGAAGCCGGCCGCGCAGAGCATCCTTTGGGCCGGGAGGTTCGTCAAGTGCGTGGTGTAGGTGAGCGTGCGCGCGCCCCGGTCGGCCGCGAAGGAAGCGGCCTGACGCAGCAGTTGCCGGCCGCGGCCGCGGCCCGCGGCATGGGGTGCGATGCCAAAGAGCGCGACGTCGGCGAGTCCAGCCTCGGGTTCGACGTCGAGCGCGGCGAATCCGACCGGCACGACGCCGTCGCACGCGAGCAAAAAGGCGTTGCGGTCGCTTGCCGCACGGCAGGCGCGCACCGCCCAGGAGGGATGGATCTCGTCGACCGCGGCCCGCGCCAGCGCAGGGTCGTTGCGGTAGTGGTTCGCGTAGCCCGCGAAGATCGTGCGCGCCAGCGCGTCGACGGCAGCGGCGTCGGCCGCCGAGCCGGTGCGCACGCCGTCTTGCAAGTCGTGGCCGGCTACCGCCGCGCCCCGCCACGTCACCACCGTGTCCATCAACCGCGCACCCGCTTCCTCGGCCGCGGTGAGCACCGCCTGGTTGGAAGCGGCCACGCGCAGCACGAGCATGCGGATTTTTTCGCGGCGGCCGTACTGGCATGCCTCGGCCAGATCGGATAGGCTGTCCGGTGCGGATCGCGCGATCCGCACGCCGAAGCGCGCCGTGTCGATTTCTGACAATCCTGTCCTGTCCACCGCGAAAATCATGCCCGTCTTCCCCACCCCAGGCAACGGGCGCCCAGCCTGCCGATGCCATGAATGAACTGATCTCCGAAGATTACCGCCGCGAGCAGGCGGCACTGCATTCCAAGGGCAACTACGGCACCGCCGGCTCCTACTACGGCCGCGCCGTGACGGAGCTCGTGCGCGTGCTCGATGTGTCGTCGGTGCTCGATTACGGGTGCGGCAGCAAGCAGAGCCTGCGCACGACGCTGAAGCTCCCCCCGGGCGCCGTGTACGAGGGCTACGACCCGGCCGTGCCCGAATTCGCCGAGGAGCCGATTCCCGCGGAACTCGTGTGCTGCATCGACGTGCTGGAGCACATCGAGCCGGACCTGATCGACAACGTCATCGACCACCTCGCGTCGCTCTGCGACCCCTGGGGCTTCTTCAGCATCCAGTCGACGCCGGCGGGCAAGACGCTGTCCGACGGACGCAATGCGCACCTGATCCAGCAGGGCCCGAAATGGTGGCTGCCGCGCCTGCAGCGGCATTTCAAGGTTGTGGCGCGAGCGGGGGTTCCCATGGGCTTCGCGGTGCTCGTGAAGCTGCACGATTCCGACGTCGCAACGCCCGCCGGCGTGGTGGGCGTGATGGAAATGCTCGCGGCGCCCGACTCCGATGTGGTGAGAAAGCACGAGAAGCCGCGCGACGCGGCCGCCGCCGCGGCGGTCTCGGGATCGGCATCGACGCTGCCCGCGGCGAACGACTCGGCCTCTGTTTCGCCGCCGCCCGCCGCACGCGCCGCACCGGCCGCACCGGCCGCACCGGCCGAAACAGCAGCGGCGCCCGCGTCCGCAGACCGGCCCTCGATGGCCGCGCGCATCCAATACCGCGGCGTGGAGATGATCTTCCACACGCCCAACGAGATCACCGTGTGGCGCGTGCGCACGCTTGCGCAAAAGGAGCCCGACACGATCCGCTGGCTCGAATCGATGCCCAAGGGCGCGGTGTTGCTCGACGTGGGCGCGAACGTGGGCATGTACAGCATCTTCGCGGCCAAGGTGCGCGAAGCGAAGGTCTACGCGTTCGAGCCGGAGGCGCAGAACTACGCGATCCTGAACGCCAACATCGCGGAGAACGCGCTCTCGTCGCGCGTGCTCGCCTTTCCGGTGGCGCTGTCGGATCAACTCAAGCTCGACAAGCTGTACCTGTCGGACCTGACGCCCGGCGGCTCGTGCCACTCGTTCGGCGCCGAAGTGGGCTTCGACCTCAAGCCGCGGCCCGCCGCCTTCGAACAAGGCAGCGTGAGCATGACCATCGACCATCTCGTCGAAAGCGGCGCGCTGCCCGTGCCCGAATACATCAAGCTCGACGTGGACGGCTTCGAGCACAAGGTGCTGCAGGGCGCGGCGCGCACGCTCGCGAATCCGCGGGTGCGCAGCATCATCGTGGAGCTCAACACGCACCTGAAGGAACACGCGGGCGCGATCGAGCAGCTGCGCGCGCTCGGCTTTCGCTACGACGAAGTCCAGGCCAAAGGCGCGTTGCGCAAGGACGGTGCGTTCGAAGGCGTGGGCGAATTCATCTTCACGCGCGATGCGAAGACACCCGCGGACGTCAACTTCGACCAGACCTACCGCTTCACGCTGCCGCGCCGCGCGAGCGGGCGGCACGTGCTGTCGCACCTCCTGAACCGCGTGGCGAAGACACCGGTCGTGAACGATCCGTTTCCGTATCTGGTGGTGGACGACGTGTTCCCGTCCGACTACTACCGGCAGATGCTGGAGCATTTCCCCACGCACGAGAGCCTGCGTCCGATCTCCGAGACCGGCCGCGTGAGCCAGGGACTCTACGAAGAGCGGCTCACGGTGCTTTTCACCGACGACGAGTTCGCGCGCATGACGCCCGCGCAGCAGGCGTTCTGGCGCGACTTCGCGGCCTGGATGTACACCGACCAGTTCACCGCCGCATTCGTCGCGAAGTTCGGCGACGCGCTCGAGCCGCGCCTGGCCAACATCCTCGCCGTGGACAACGCGCTGCAGATTCGCGGCGACGCCCTCCTCGTGAACGACCAGACGCGCTACGCCATCGGCCCGCACACCGATGCGCCGCACCGGCTCGTGAGCTTCCTCTTCTATCTGCCCGCGGACGATGCGATGCGCGACCTCGGCACGTCCCTCTACCGCCACAAGGACCCGAATTTCGTGTGCTGGGGCGGGCCGCACCATCCCTTCGACGACTTCGTGCGGGTGAAGACGATCGACTTCCTGCCGAATCGCCTCGTCGCGTTTCCGAAGACGGAGCGTTCGTTCCATGGCGTGGAGCGGATCGAACGCGAAGGGGTCAACCGGCCGCTTCTGATCAACAACATCCGCCTGCTGAACAAGACGACGCACTGAGAGCGCCGCGCGCGGACAGCCGCGGCTTTATTTCGAGCGCTGGTCCACGCGCAACATCGCTTCTTTCTCGGCGCGCCACTCGTCGCCGTAGTCGCAATCCGCCGTCTCGGCGAAGTACGGCCCGCCCACCGTGAAGTGGACGTTGCCGGCGAGGGCGTCCGCCTCGTCGTGGCCGACCAAGTGGTTCCAGCGCCGCGGCAGCTCGCCGATCAGGCCGTCGTCGCCGAGCCATTTGAACTGGTGCAGCTCGAGGCCGCTCGCGGTGTTGACGTATTCGGGCGTGAGCGCCTTGCAGCGCGCGTTGTTGAACAGCATGACGCTGGACCAGTTCTTCTTTTCGTAGGCGGTCTGCTTGTAGTCGAGGAACTTCACGGTCTCCTTCGGCTGGTGATCGTGCTTCACGCACATGACGGCGTAGCGGTCGTCGCGCAGCGCCCAGAGCTTCGCGATGTCGTCGCGCACCAGCATGTCGTTGTCCATGAAGATCGACCAGCCTTGGTAGCCGCTCAGCCAGGGCGTGAGAAAGCGGCTGAACGCGAAGTCGGTGGACTGCAGCGGACTGCGTTCGCGCGTGAACACATCCTTCAGGTTGTTAAGCGCGAGCGGCGTGAAGGCGACCGGCTGCGAGGACCGCGCGAGGATGCTGTGGGTGAGAACGTGCCACGCGGCGGTCTCGCGCGCGTCGTAGCCGATGAAGATCCGGATCATGTCGAAGGCTCCCCTAGGAGGAAGGCGGCGCGGGAAAATCGGAAAAGAGCTGGCGGAAGAATCCGTCGGTCGCAAGCGCGTAGATGACGGCGATGTCCAGCACCGAACAGCTCGCGAGGAAGAGTTCGGGCCAGCGCCGCCACACGCTGCTGGCCGCGAGCGCCGCCGCGGTCGCGGCGATGTGGATCGCGGCGGTCGCGATGAGGATTGCGCGGCCGCGCGCCCAGAGCACGCGCCAGAGCCGGCTGGCCGTGGGGCTTCGGTGGCCCGCCGTCATGATCATGAGGATCGCGGGGAGTTCCAGCGCGAGCATGTACCAGGAGAAGTCGCCGCCCAGCACGCGCACCGTCTCCGGCGCGCGGCGGGAGGAGACGAGGATGAACACCACCACGAACCAGTAGCGCGCGAGCCATCCCATCACGAGCCAGAGGGTCGCGGGGACGGCGAGCGCGCCGTGGCGGTCCACGTTCAGCAGCCGTTCGTCGATGGTCGCCATGGGAGACGGAAATGCGGGCGGATGTGACAGTCTTGACGGATTCGAGGTCTTCGGCCTCGATGAAGCAACGATAATGCCCGTCTTCGTGCCCAGGGGCAATCCGTCGATCCACCGAGCCACCCGATCCCACCGAGCCAGTCACCGATTTCCGCGCCGATGATTCCCCCGGTCGACGATCCATCCCGTTCGCAGGCCCTTTCACCCGACGCGCCGCCCTCGTGGACCGCCGCACCGGTGACTCCCACGATGCCGCTGTGGCTCGCGGCGGTGGCCTTCGTCCTCATGGTGCTGCCGTGGCTCGAGCCCTTCGCGCCCGGCCCGTCGGCCGCCGCCGTGCCGCTGATGTTCGCGTGGTTCTGCTCCTCGATCGTGCTGGGCCTGGCCTCCTGGCGGGAGCCGCAACTGGTCGCCTGGGCCTGGCTCGTCGCCGCGCTCGTCGCCGCGCTGTTCGGCCTGCTGCAGTACTTCGGCGCGACCGAGATCGCTTTCGGGCTCGCCAACTACACCGACCCCGGCACGGCCTACGGCAACCTGCGCCAGCGCAACCAGTTCGCAAGCCAGCTCTCCATCGGCACGCTCGCCGCGCTCTACCTCGCCAAGCAGGGGCTCGACCGGCGCTGGGCCGCGCTCGCCATCGCGCTGCTCGCGGTGGCCAACGCCGCGTCCACCTCGCGCACGGGGCTCGTGGAACTGCTGCTGATCGCGCTCGTCACGCTGCTGTGGGAAGACCGCGGCGGGCCGCGCACGACGCGCCTGAGTCTCACCGCACTCGCGGTCTACGTGCTGGCGGCGTTTCTGCTGCCGCTCGCGCTCCAGACTTTCACGGAGTATGAAGCGCCCGGCCTCTTCGACCGCGTGTCGTCGTCGCCGGGCTGTTCGAGCCGCATGGTGCTGTGGTCGAACGTGCTGGAGCTGATCGGGGAGCGGCCGTTGTTCGGCTGGGGCATCGCCGAGCTCGACTACGCGCACTACGCGCATCTCTATGGCGGCGCGCGCTTTTGCGACATCCTCGACAACGCGCACAACCTGCCGCTGCACGTGGCCGTGGAGCTCGGCGTGCCCATCGCGTTGCTGTTCGTGGGCGGCCTCGCATGGTGGATCTGGAGGCATCGTCCCTGGCGCGAGACCGACCCGGTGCGCCAGCTCGCCTGGGGCGTGCTCATGGTGGTCGGCCTGCACAGCCTGCTCGAATACCCGCTCTGGTATGGCCCGTTCCAGCTCGCGACGCTGCTGTCGGTGCTGCTGCTGCATGGGCGCGGCCGCGCGGCGCTCGCGCCGATGTGGCGCAACACCCTGCGCGTGGTCGCGCTCGGCGTCCTGCCGCTCGGGCTCGGCTACGCGGGGTGGGACTATCACCGCATCAGCCAGCTCTATCTGCAGCCGCAGGAGCGTTCGCCAGCCTACCGGGAGCAGACGCTTGCGAAGGCGCGGGCGAGCTGGATCTTCGCGCGGCAGGTGAAGTTCGCGGAACTGAGCATCACGCCGCTTACTCGCAACAACGCGCGCGACATCCACGCGCTCGCGCTCGACATGCTGCATTTCTCGCCCGAGCCGAAAGTGATCGAGGCGACCATCGACAGCGCGATGGTGCTGCACGACGAGCCCACCGCGCTCTGGCACATGGCGCGCTACAAGGCGGCCTTTCCGAAGGACTACGAGGAATGGCTCGCGGACAACGCCTCACTGAGGCGCAAACGCGAGTGATTCGCCGGGCACGAGCAAGGCGGTCGTGCTCACGTCGGGCAAACCGAAGCGCTCCAGCAGCAGCCGCTCGGGCGGATACACGAGCAGATGGCGGCCGAAGCGTTCGGTGTTGCGCAGCGCCATGAGGTTCATCACGCCCTTTTCCACGCCTTCGAAGTCGTCCAGCACGATCACGGCGCGCGGCGCGGCAAGCTGCGGCAAGAGCGCCAGGTCTTCCTTCATGAGCCGGCCATCGAGGTGCAGCACGTCCACACGGCCGGCATAGCCGTCTTCCACCATCTCGCCGAACATCTGCGTCGAGCCCGAGCCGGGGTAGGTCGTGACGGGCGTCTTCGCGAGTTTCGGCAGATCGAAATGATTGCTCACGTCGCAGCTGTGCACTTCGCCGTTCACGCCCGCCGCGTCCATGCCTTTGGCGATCGCGATCGCCGACTTGCCGATGAAGGTGCCGACCTCGGCGACGATTTCCGGCGCCACGAAGTAGGCCAGCGCGAACAGCATCCACTGCGTGGCCACCGGAATCGAGCCGGTGTTGTTCTGCGCCTTGCGGCGCAGTTCCTCGAGGCTTCCCATCTGCGCGAAGAACTCGGCGCCGTGCGCGCGCAGCATCGGGGCCGAGTTTTCCAGCACGCGCGTCCAGAGCGCTTCGGACAGGTTGCGGTACGAGAGGGTGAACGGTTTCATCGACGGGCCCGATTTGCGGCATAGTAACAGCGCCATGCCTCCACCGAACGCCCTCATCACCGACGACTACCGCCGTATGCAGGCCGAACTGCACGCGAAGGGCGACTACGGCACCGTGGGCGCGGTCTACGGGCCGCTGGTCACGGCGCTCGTGCGCAGCACGGGAGCGACGTCGCTGCTGGACTACGGCTGCGGCAGCCAGCGGTCGCTTCTGCGAACGCTGCAACTGCCCGCGGGGGTCGTGTACGAGGGCTACGATCCCGCTGTTGCCCAATACGCCGCGCCGCCCGTGCCGGCGGAGCTCGTGTGCTGCATCGACGTGCTGGAGCACATCGAGCCGGACCTGCTGGACAACGTGCTCGATCACCTCGCGACGCTGTGCGATCCGTACGGCTTCTTCACGACCCACTCCGGCCCCGCGGCCAAGGTGCTTTCCGACGGCCGCAATGCGCACCTCACGCAGCAGGGCCCGGCATGGTGGATCGCGCGGCTCGAGCGGGATTTCCGGGTGCTCGAGCAGCGGCCGGTTCCCGGTGGCATGTGCGTGATGGTGAGCTCACGGCGATCGGACGTGCCGGTCGACCCCGGGGCGCATGCGCCGCTGTCGGGGTTTTCGGTCAAGGCGCGGGAGTAGGCGAAAGCACCCAGCTGCCCGACTTGCCGCCGTGCTTCTGAAGCACGGCGCACGTCGGTCATCGTCATTGCGCGGTCGATGGCCTTGCACATGTCGTAGATGGTGAGCAGGCCGACCTGCACGGCGGTGAGGGCCTCCATCTCGACGCCTGAAAACTTCATCCTGTACCAACGCAGCTTGGACAAAACTTGGACGGCGAATTCCGGCCAAGTCCCGAAAGAATAGCGCATGCCATCACCCGGTCCGACTCTGGCCTAGCGCACCATGTCCGAGCATTCGTACTCCTGATCGACTATCGCGGCTGACCACTCATGGCCGTCGGCGCGGAGTTGAGCATTCAGCCATGCAAGCGGCACGATCTCACGGTCAAACCACACATCCATGCGGTCGTATGTAACACCGCTTGCGGCGAAGTACCGAAGCTTAAGCTCTTCCACGATCAGACGCCGGGCAATGTGCTGCGGTGAATCGCCTGCGTCACCTCCACGTCCCGGAATCAGGTTGGGCGCCCAGTACGGCAGCTTCATGTCCCGGTATGGGAGCCCCATCATGTCGAACACGGCCTTGTGCGGCGTCCCTCCTCGTCCGCCTCTGCCGTCGCGCTGATTTGCTTCACCACCGTTTCCTCCATAGCAAGAGGAATCGTCGCCCAGCACCTCAGCATCGCCACCGGGACCGCCGGAGCCGACGCCTCCTCGCCCGCCGCGTCCACCGAATGCATGGCTGCGGTCACCGACCACGCGAGCCAACCCGCCCGACCCGCCGGGGCCAATTACGGTGTCTCCCGCATCGCCCCCCATCGCCGTGCTCGCGTTGCCTTCGACCATTGCGTCGCCTCCCGATACCGCTTTGCTCGGCGTGGGCTTATCCTGTAGCAAAGCCTTCAAACTGAACCTCCACCTATGACAGACACGAAGAAGTTTCATGGGCTCGATGCGGATGACTGGCAGGCTGGCTTTCGTGCCGGCATCCAAGAATTTGCGGGACCAATTTTTATGTTTTCCCGGGATGGCGACTTCGTCCGCATTGCCTTTGGGAACCGGGGACCATACGTCGATGAAAACAAACGCCAGCCGGTGTACACGCATGCTGTGACCATGTCAGCAGAAATGGCGATTGAATTGGCGAGGCAGCTATTGCATTCATACGCCGCTCCGACCCCCGAAAACAAGAAGAGCGCGGCAGAGTGACCGAGTTGGCCTATGGCCTGTTCTATCCGTCTCCTCCCCGTCCACCCTTCGCACGTGACCCTGTCCCACTTGCCCGCGCAGAACCTCCATCGCCTCCGCTGGCAACACCTGAGCGGCCCCCGTCGCCTCCAATAGCTGTTGCGCCATTGGAAGCACGTGCATCCCCACCACGTCCTCCAGACCGCGTCTTGTCGTCTTCACGGAAAACCCATGCCAAGCCCCCTGCCAGAGCGAGCAGGAGGGCGCCGAAGACCGTAGCGCTTGTCTTGGATAGGCCCAGCGACTCAGCGGAGGGGTAGCCCCAACCAAGCGCCAGCACTGAGAGCCCAAGGACTAGTGGAATCCAAAATGACTTTGTCACGCGCTCTCCTTTCCAAGAGGCTCCAATCTACACTGTGGCAGCTGTAGTTCGGATCGGCGGGCAGATTGAAGGGGTTGGCGACAACATCATGCGATGGCCGCACAGCAAACCCACGTAACGCAGTCTTCTCATGGCCCCATGGAACGTGAGCCGTTCTACGAGTCCATGGAATTCTGGCTGGTGGTACTGACAGCTTTGCTTGTCGGGGTCACCTACCGTCTTGTGCACTTCACAAAGAAGCTTTGGGGTGCCACAGCAGAACTTGTGAAGGACTCGCAAGACAAGGCGGAAAAGCAACTCCGCGCATATCTCAATGTGCGCCAAATCACCGCCAAGTACGAGCAGGGCGAGGGTCCACTCACCGCAACAGTCTTAATTGAGAACTTTGGGCAAACCCCTGCACACGACGTAAGAATCACAGCCAACATCCAGACTGTCTATGCAGACACAGTATTGCAGTTCGACCTCGAACATCTTGAAGGGGGTGGCATGGGAGTTATGGGGCCGAGAAACACCTATACCCTGCATGCCACCACGGGTCAGAACGTGACGCAGCGAATGCGGATGGAAGTGAACAACGGCGATGCCATCGTGTACGTATGGGGCCTCGTGACCTACGGCGACGAGTTCGGTAGGACGCATAGCACTGTGTTTCGCATGCGGATGAGCGGTCCCGACGGGCAGCGAGGGACATTTAGCCCATGCCCCGATGGAAATTCCGCTGACTAGGCTTGCCGCTGTAAACATCTCGCTTGATGATCGAGCCAGCACATGAGCCGCCTCGCCTACTACCGGGTCAGCACCACGGACCAGAACATCGAAAGCCAGCGGGCAGCGTTGGGTGGAGCCTTCGACAAGGAGTTCACCGACGAAGGTATCAGCGGGGCCATCCCTGCTGCCCAGCGTCCCGGCTTCGCTGCACTGCTCCAGTGCGCTCGTGAAGACGACACCATCCACGTTTACGCGGTTGATCGGTTGAGGCGGGATGCCCTCGACGTTCAGGCCACTGTCCGGGCTCCGCTGAAGCGGAAGGTGTCGGTGGATGTTCGGGGGCTCGGCGTGATCGCTGAAGGTGCAGGCGAGCTAATCCTAGCCGTCCTCGCACAAGTCGCGGACATGGAACGTCAGCGCATCAACGAACGCACGGCGCAGGGCAGGCATACGGCACGGGAAGCACTCGCTGGCCACCGGCAAGACCCACAGGGGCAAGGAGAGCCTTGGAAGGTCACGCGCTGCCACCCCGAACTTGTGAAGGCGTGGAGAATGAGCCACTCGGCCAGCATCGCCCAGACCGCGAGGTCGGTTTGGTCTAGCGTTGCGACCGTCAAGCGGTATTGCGCTAACTGAACAAACTTGCAAGCCAGTTGTTCAGGTCCGCTCTAAACTGATGAGCCATGACTCTCACAGACGTGCTCATGGTCCTTTCCACAGCGTTGAGCCCGCTGATCGCTGTTCAAGTCACCCGTTGGCTGGACGATCTGAACGAAGAGCGAGGGCGCAAGCTGCAAGTCTTCAAGATTCTGATGGCTACCCGTGCGTACAGCGTATCGCCCCAGCACGTCGAAGCACTCAACAGAATCGACTTGGAGTTTTCCCCCAAGCGACCTGCCGAGAAGGCCGTCCTCGATGTCTGGCAACAGTACCTAGATCACTTGGGCCAGACAAAAATGGAAGCTCAGGCGTGGAACATACGCAGAGTGGACCTGCTAGTAGAACTTCTCCACGCAATGGGGAAAGCAGTTGGATACGACTTCAACAAGACGCAGATCAAGAACGGAACCTACTCCCCAACGGCCCATGGCCGCCTTGAAAGTGAACAGGAACGTCTTCGCACGCTGACCCTAGAACTGCTGGAGGGCAAACGCCTGTTGCCAACATTCGTGGCGAACCTAAACCCATTGCCGGAGGGTGCGGCATCGGTGAAGCCTACAGAAGGCTCCCAACAAGCAGCTACGAAGCGGGCG
The DNA here is from genome assembly GCF_035548915.1 of Ramlibacter sp. Lineage (GTDB taxonomy): Bacteria > Pseudomonadota > Gammaproteobacteria > Burkholderiales > Burkholderiaceae_C > Ramlibacter. The sequence continues at coordinate 167,595 of NZ_DASZSE010000054.1, forward strand.
GAATCCTGACTATGGAAAAGCCCGCACGGCTTTACAAGTACGAGGCGTTTTCCCCGCAGGCGCTAGAGAATCTGAAGAATCAGGTCATCTATTTCAATTCCCCCCTCCAGTTCAACGACCCCTACGACTGCGCCCTGTCCCCGAGCATCAAGGACCTGAGTGACGAGGACGTGGAGAAGATTCGTTCGCACTACCTCTCCCGACCGGACATATCGGACAGGCCGCGCTTCGAATTTGAAACCATGACGGTCCCTGCTCTGCGGGCGATGCTCCTGAAAACCGGGCAAGACGTACTTGAGAAGCAGGTCCGGCAGTTCGTTTCGCAGCGCGGGGTGTCATGCTTTTCCGAAGTGCCAGACAACCTGCTGATGTGGTCGCACTATGCGAGCCATCATCGCGGATTCTGCTTGGAATTCCGAACCGATGCCGAGCCATTCCAAAGGATTCGCCCGGTCACGTACTCCAAGACCATGCCTGAATACGACTTGGCAAAGATGCTGTATGACAGAGACTTCGACCACATCGAAAGCCTGTACTGCACCAAGGGCTGGGACTGGAGTTACGAGCGAGAGTGGCGATGCATCCACAAGGAGGGGGGAACGGCGTTCACCTACGCGGCTGAAGCGTTGACTGGTGTTTATTTTGGCTCTCAGGCCTCATTCACGACGATTGAGATCGTCGCTTTGATCTTGGCCGGGCAGAACGAGCACGTTCAGCTATGGCAAGGCGCCCGCAGCAAGTCCGCCTTCTCTGTCGAATTCAGGCAAATGAGCTATACGTCCCACTTGGAAGCAAAGAGACAGGGGCGTCTCTAAGGCGAGCGGAGCACGCATCACTTCTTTGCGCCACGCATGAACCCACCCGACTTGCCCCCGTGCTTCTCGAGCAGCATCACGCCCTCGATCACCATCCCGCGATCCACCGCCTTGCACATGTCGTAAACCGTGAGCAGTCCCACCTGCACCGCCGTCAGCGCCTCCATCTCCACCCCCGTCGGCCCCACGGTCTCCGCGGTCGCCACGCACCGCACCGCATTCGCATCGCGCTCGATCTCGAATTCCACCGCCACGCGCGTGAGCGCGATCGGATGGCATAGCGGGATCAGTTCGCTCGTGCGCTTCGCGCCCTGAATGGCAGCGATGCGCGCCACGCCCAGCACGTCGCCTTTCTTCGCCCCACCGGATTCAATGACGGCCAGCGTCTCGGGCCGCATCACGATGCGGCCCTCGGCCACGGCAACGCGCCGGGTCGCTGACTTGCCACTGACGTCGACCATGTGCGCACGGCCTTCGCCGTCGAAGTGTGTGAGTTCGCTCATCGCTTGCGCCCATCGCTTGGACTCATCGCATCCGCTACCATCGCCCGCATGAAGCACGCCTGGAACTGGCAGGAGCGCCTGAGGGCGGCCACCATCCACCTGGGCCTGAGCATCGGCGTCGCCCTGCTCGCGGCCCTGCTCGTCTTCATCGAATGGTACCCGTATCCGTACCGCGAGATCTCCGGCGGGCGGGAACTCTTCATCCTCCTCACCTCGGTGGACGTCGTGATCGGCCCGCTCATCACGTTCGCCATCTTCAACCGCGCGAAGCCCTGGCGCGAACTGAAGCGCGACCTCGCCATCGTCGGCGTGCTGCAGCTCTCGGCGCTGATCTACGGTCTTCATACGGTGTACCTCGCCCGGCCCGTCCACCTCGTGTTCGAGATCGACCGGTTCCGCGTGGTGGCGGCCGCCGATATCCCCGAGGATGCGCTTTCGAAGACTCCGCCCGGCGTCGACGCGTTGCCGCTTTTCGGCCCGACGCTGCTCGCCGTGCGGCCCTTCCGCGATTCCGTCGAGCGCAGCGACTTCACGTTCATCGCCGTGCGGGGCATCAGCCTGTCGGCGCAACCGGCCTTGTGGGAACCTTATGACAACGCCAGGGATCGAGTGAAGACGGCCGCGCGGCCGCTGGAGGCGCTTACGAAGCGCTTTCCGCAGCGCTCGGCGCAGATCGATGCCCTGCTCGCCTCGGCGGGCCGCGGCGGCAAGCCAACCGTGTGGCTGCCGCTCGCGGGCCGCAAGACATTCTGGACGGTGTTCATCGATCCCGCCACGGCCGAACCCGTTGCTTTCATGCCCCTCGACTCGTTCTGAAATGTCCACGACGCGCAAGATGCTCTCCCGCGCGGTCCTCCTCGCGGTGGTCGCGGCGCTCGCGTTCGCGCCGGTCCGCGCGCAGCTGCCCACGCTCGGGGACAGCGGCGACATGTCGAGCGTGTCGGAACGCAAGCTCGGCGAACGCGTCGCGCGCGAGCTCTACCGCGACCCGGACTACATCGACGATCCGGTGCTGATCGAATATGTCGAAGGCATCTGGCGGCCGCTGCTCGCCGCGGCGCGCGCGCGCGGCGACCTCACGAACGAGATCGACGAACGCTTCGCCTGGCAGGTGCTGCTCGGGCGCGACCGCATCGTGAACGCGTTCGCCGTGCCGGGCGGCTGGCTCGGCCTGCAGCTGGGCCTCATCAACATCACCGCCACGCGCGACGAGCTCGCGTCGGTGCTCGCGCACGAACTCAGCCACGTCACGCAGCGGCACATCTCGCGCATGATGGCGCAGGAGAAGATGCGCACGCCCTGGCTGCTCGCGGGCATGATCCTCGGCGCCATCGCCGCAAGCCACAATCCCGAAGCCGCCAACGCCGTGCTCGCGGGAACGCAGGCGCTCGCCATGTCGCAGCAGCTCAGCTATTCGCGCGACATGGAACGCGAGGCCGATCGCATCGGCTTCGGGGTCCTCACGCAGGCGGGCTTCGATCCGCACGGCTTCGTCGGCATGTTCGAGAAGCTGCAGCAGGCCTCCCGCCTCACCGACAACGGCAGCTATCCCTACCTGCGCACGCACCCGCTCACGACCGAACGCGTGGCCGACATGCAGACGCGCCAGCAGCTGGTGGTCCGCCCGGCTCACGCTGCCCCATCCGTGGAGCACGCCATGATCACCGCGCGTTCCCGCGTCCTGTCCAACCCCGGTGTCGACGGTCTGCGCGGGTTCGTGACCGAGGCCGAGACGGCCGACCTTGCGCAGCAGACGGTCGCGAAGCAGGCGGCCACGCTCTATGCGGCGATCCTCGCGGATGTGCGGCTGCGCGACTACCGGCCGGCCATGCGCCTCGTGCCGCGCCTTGCGGCGCTGGTCGCGAGCGACGCGCCGTCCGCGCGGCTCGCGAAGCTGCTCGACGCGGAGGTGGCGCTTGCCTCGGGCGATGCGCAGCACACGCTGGCCGACGTCGACCCGGCTTCGCCGCACCGGCCCGACCTCCTGCTTGCCGAACAGGCGCTGCTGCTGCAGGGCCGGGGCCGCGATGTATCGCAACGTCTGCAGACCTGGGTCGCGACCCATCCGCGCGACGCGACGGCGTGGCAATTGCTCGCGCGCGCCTACGCGATGCAGGGCGACTCGCTGCGCTCGATCCACTCCGAGGCGGAGTCGCAGGTGGCGCTGATGGACTACGCCGCGGCGCTGGACCGCTTCAAGGCGGCGCAGGACTTCGCGCGCCGCAGCACGTCGAGCAGCGACCACATCGAAGCGTCGATCATCGACACCCGCGCGCGGCAGGTCCAGTCACTTCTTCGAGAACAGGCTCTCGAGCGCTGACTCGATGATCATGCCGATGAAGGAGTAGATGAGCGAGCCCACGAGCGCGGCGAGGAAGTCGCGCACGTGGAAGCCTTCCAGCAAAGCCGCGGCCGCCCAGAACATGAGCGCGTTGATGACGAAGAGAAAGAGCCCGAGCGTGACCACCGTGACGGGCAGCGTGAGCACGACGAGCACCGGCCGCACCACGGTGTTGAGCAGGCCGATCACGAAGGCCGCGATCAGGGCCGCGCCGTAGCTGCGCACTTCCACGCCTTCGTAGATGTAGGCCGTGAAGAGCAGCGCCGAGGCCAGCAGCAGCCATTTGGTGATGAGCTTGACCATGGAGCGGCAGCATACACGCGCTTCGGCCGGATTTCAGGCGGGCTGCGACCGGGTCCGCCGCCCCGCCCAGAGCACGGCGCAGATCGCACCCGCATACAGGCCCCATCGCGCCACGGCATGCGGGTCGAAGACCGCGTCCAGCAGCGGCTCCTCGACGATCATGCGCGCGGCGGTGAAGGCGAGCACGGCCGCGCCGGCTTCGATCACGAGCGGGAAGCGTTCCACGAGCTTCAGCACGAGCGAGCTGCCGAAGACGACGATGGGGACGCTCACCACCAGCCCGATCACCACGAGCGCCATGCTGCCGTGCGCCGCGCCCGCGACGCCCAGCACGTTGTCGATGCCCATGAGCGCGTCGGCGACGACGATCGTGCGCATCGCGCTCCAGAAGGTCGCCGCGGCCGGGCCGTGATCGGTCTGCGCGTCGCGCTGCGCAAGGAGTTGCCACGCGATCCAAAGGAGCGCGAGGCCGCCGGCCAGCATCAGCCCGGGGATCTTCAAAAGCCAGACCACGCCCATCGTCATGGCGCAACGCGTGACCACCGCACCGACGGTGCCCCAGACGATGGCCCGGCGCCGTACCTGTGCCGGCAGGTTGCGCGCGGCGAGCGCGATCACGATCGCGTTGTCGCCGGCGAGGACGAGGTCGATCAGGACGATGGCCGCGAGGGCGGACCACCAGGGGGCGGAGAGGAATTCCATGCGGACAGGCTCCAGGTTGCATCGAACGGATGCCGGGCCCTGTGCACGAGGAGCGGGGAAGCGCGCTTCGACGCAGCCGGGCACGGCCGCGATCGAAGGTCTTGCTCAGCAGGCTCGACTCGCCTGCCCGGTGCGCCGGAAACTGAAGGTTCCGTACTGACGGCGACACCGCAAAAGAGCTACTCCCCTTCGCAAGCGGGATTAGAGCACATCCGCCGGCTCGCTGCCGGTGCGCGGAAACGCGTATCCTTTCCTCCCCGTTCCTTTCCCATGGCCGCGATTCACATCACCGACATCGAAGCCGCGATCAATTTCTGGCGCGCGCGCAAGCCCTCGCCCGACGGCGTCACCCTCGCCCCGGAGCTCCGGGCGCTGGCCGAGGTGTATGCGCTGCTCGTCTTCCATCATGAGGACGAAGCCGACGAACGCGGTTTTCCCGCCGCGGCGTATGCCGCCTGGAGAGCGTGGTACGACACCCAGCCCGACACGCCGTGCATCGCGATCTGCTCCACGAGCCAGGGCGATGCCGAGTGCAAGGGGTGCGGGCGCACCTTCGAGGAAGTACAGCACTGGACGCAGATGACCCCTGCCGAGAAGCGCGTGGTGTGGCGGCGCATCACGCTCGCCGACAGCGCGTGGCGCTTCAACCGCTACGCCGAGCGCGCGGCGCCGGGCGCACAATAGTCCGCATGCTGCGCCTCACCCGCGCCCCGAACATCGCGATCGCCGCGCTCTGGGTCGACATGCTGCGCCAGGCGGGCATCGATGCGTCCATGCAGCGGTACTTCCTCTCGGGCGTGGCCGGCGAAATCCCGCCCGATCAGTGCCTGCCCGAAATCTGGCTGATCGACGACGAGCAGGAGCCGCGGGCGCGGGCGGTGCTGAAGGACCTGCAGCACATTCCGCAGCGCCGGTGGGTCTGCGCCTGCGGCGAGCGGGTGGAAGGCGGCTTCGAGTCGTGCTGGCGCTGCGGACGGTTCATGCCCGCCTGAAAACGGCAAGGCGCCCACAAGGGGCGCCCTTCATGAACCGTCGGAGGGCCGCCGCCTCATGCTTCCTGCAGCACCTCCGGTGCGACCGGCGGCTTGGCCGGCTTCTTGCGGAAGAACGTGACGAGCTGCCATACCACGAGCAGCGCAATCAGGCCCATCAGCGTCCCGCTGATGGGGCGGGTCACGAAGATCGAGAAGCTTCCGCGCGACAGCAGGAGGGCGCGGCGGAAGTTCTCCTCGAGCATCGGCCCGAGGATGAAGCCGAGCATGAGCGGCGCCGGGTCGAGCTCGAGCCGCATCATCAGGTAGCCCATAAGACCGAAGAGCGCGGTGATGAAGATGTCGTCCAGGTTGTTGTTGACGCTGTAGGTGCCGATGCAGCAGAAAAAGAGAATCGCCGGGAACAGCACGTTGTACGGAATCTTGAAGACCGACAGCCAGTAGCGCACGAGCGGCACGTTCAGCGTGATGAGGAAGACGTTGCCGACCCACATGGAGGCGACCAGCCCCCAGAAGAGGTCCGGGTGGCCCGCGATCATGTTGGGCCCCGGCTGGATGCCCTTGATGATGAAGGCGGCCATCATGAGGGCCATCACGGCGTTTTCCGGGATGCCGATCGACATGAGCGGGATGAAGCTCGTGCGCGCGGCGGCCTCGTCGGCCGCGGCCTGTCCAGCCACGCCTTCGATCGCGCCGTGGCCGATCTCGTCGCGGTACTTGGAAAGCTTCTTGTCGACGGCGTAAGCCGCGAACTGGGCGATCACCGGGCCGCCGCCGGGCAGGATGCCCAGGAAGGAGCCGACCACGCTGCCGCGCAGGGAACTTGGGATGATGCGCTTGAACTCCGGCCAGGTCGGGATCAGCTTGATCTTGCCCTGGAAGGGCGATCGCTCTTCCTTGCTGTCGAGGTTCTTCGTGATCTCCGCGATGCCGAAGCAGCCGAGCGCGATGGAGACGACGCCGATGCCGTCGGCGAGGAACGGCAAGTCCATGGTGAAGCGCTGCATGCCGCTGTTCACGTCGGTGCCGATCTGGCCGAGCAGCACGCCGATCAGGCACATCGCGAGACCGTTGAGCAGGCTGCCCGTCGTGACGAAGCTCACGCAGAAGAAGCCGAACAGCATGAGCGCCGTGTAGTCCGCGGGTCCGAACAGGAAGGCGACTTCGCCGAGCGCGGGCGCGAGCGACGCCAGCACGACGATCGCCACGGTGCCGCCGATGAAGCTCGAGACACCCGCGGTGAAGAGGGCGAGGCCCGTCTGGCCCTTGAGCGTCATCTGGTAGCCGTCGATGCACGCGACGATCGAGCTCGCGTGCGGCATCTTCATCGTGATCGCCGAGACGCTGTCGCCGTACTGCGCGCCGTAATAGATGCCGGCCAGCATGATGAGCGCCCCGCCGGTGGGGATGGAGTACGTGAGCGGCAGCAGCAGGCTGATGGTGGCGAGCGGCCCGAGACCGGGCAGGAGCCCGACCAGCGTGCCCACCGTGCAGCCGATGGCGCAGAAGAGGAGGTTCTGCCAGGTGAGCGCGTGCTCGAAGCCGAACGCGAGGTTGTGCAGGATTTCCATCAATAAAGCGGCAGGTTCACGCCCAGGAATTTGTAGAAGGCGAATGCGATGGCGACGAGCACCGCCGCGATCTTCACGTTGCGCATCGTCGAATACGACGTGGCGGCCAGCGAAGCGCAGAACACGAGGAACACGATGCCGACGATCATGTTCACGAACTCCGAAAGAAGGGCGAAGCCCGCGAGGCTGCCCATGATCACGGCGATGTTCTTGATGCGGAAGTCGATCGTCTTCGCCTCGCTGAACCGGGAGCGGATCACCGTGGCGATGCCCACGAGGAGCAGCAGGCCGCTCACGATGAGCGGGAAGAGCCCCGGGCCGGCGCGGCCGAACTCGCCGATGGGGTACTTGAAGGACGTGAGCCCGAAGGCGAGGGCGATCGCCATGAGGAACAGGCCCCTCACGAGGGTGCGGTCATTCATTGGGGGAGGCTCGTGGAGGAAGGGACCGCCGGATGATCGGTTGGCCGCACTGACCGCAGACTGACCGCGTCGGTGAGAGGAAGTACGTAAAGAGGGCGGGAGGTGCGCCGTCACCGAAGGGCGACTCGCCTCACTTCAGCCGTACGCGCTCCAGGCTCACGTGCCGGGCTGCGTCGCCCACGAGCAGCGTGCCTTCCTGCACCGTCGCTTGCAGGTGCATCGTGCGCTGCGCAAGCTCGGCAAGCGCCTGCGACTCGGCGGCCGCAACGCGCCAGACGGAGAGGTTCGCGAGCCGGGCGACTTTGTTTTCGATGCCGCGCCACCAGACGTCGGCGGCGTGGTGGAAGGCGTAGACCGTCACTTCGTCGGCCTGCCTGGAGGCCTTGGCGAGTGCGCTGTCGTCGGGCTGGCCGACGTCGATCCAGGCGCGGATGGCCCCCGTGAAATCGCGCAGCCAGAGATCGGCCTCATCCGGCGTGGAGACGCCGGCGCCGAACGAGAGGGTCGCGTCGCCGTTGCCGAGCGACTGAATCTGATGGGCATGCAGCGCGAAGGCCGCGAGCCGCATCATCATGCGTTCGTCGTTCTCGCTCGGATGACGTGCGATGGTGAGCGCGTGGTCGGCGTAGTAGCCGTGATCGATGTCGGCAACGCAAAGCGTCGCCTTGAAGATGGTGGATTTGAGCGCCATGAGGCGACAGGCTCCCGGTGTGAGACGTCCGTATGTTGATGGCACCGCAAGTCGCGCATAGTCTGCGCGACTTGCGAACTTCGCGCTTGCCCATGGACATGGCTCCTCTTCTTACTTTCGACGGATATCACTATCACACCGTTGCCGCGCCGCAGGACGTCGCCGGGCGGGCCGAGGGCGAGACTCCAGCGGGCCATGCGCTTGGCAGCCTGGCGGCGCGCGGCGTGCGCTCCGCACCGGCCGCCCAGCGCAGGAGCGAGGCCTGGCGGACTTGCATGCAGGCTGGCTGCGGCATGTTGTGTCTCGCAGGGGTGATCGTCATCGTGACCTTGGGGATCGAGTTCGTTCGCAGGTCCACGCGGACACAATGAAAGGAAGGCTTCCTCGATGGGGGCGTCGTGCGGGGACCGGTGCATGACCGGCGCGATGCAAAGCGCGAGCCACGCTAGGCGCGCCTGGCGAGTTCGGCGGCCTTGCCGATGTACGAAGCGGGCGTGAGCCCGAGCAGCCGATCCCGCTCGGCTTGCGGGATGTCGAGCGAGCGGATGAGCGCATGAAGGTCTTCCGGCCGCACGCTCTTGCCGCGCGTCACTTCCTTCAGCTGCTCGTACGCGCCCTTCACGCCGTAGCGCCGCATCACGGTCTGGATCGGCTCGGCCAGCACTTCCCAGGCGCGATCCAGGTCCTCGCGCAGCGCTTCCTCGTTCAGCTCCAGCTTGGCGAGGCCTGCGGCGAGGGAGTGGTAGGCGAGCACCGCATAGCCGAGCGCCACGCCCATGTTGCGCAGCACGGTGGAATCCGTGAGATCGCGCTGCCAGCGCGAGATGGGGAGCTTTTCCGACAGATGCTTGAGCAGCGCGTTCGCAAGCCCGAGGTTGCCCTCGGCATTCTCGAAGTCGATCGGATTCACCTTGTGCGGCATGGTGGAGGAGCCGATCTCGCCTTCGCGCAGCTTCTGCTTGAAGTACCCGAGGCTCACGTACCCCCACACGTCGCGGCACCAGTCGATGAGAATCGTGTCGGCGCGCGCCACCGCATCGAAGAGCTCCGCCATGTAGTCGTGCGGCTCGATCTGGATGCTGTACGGCTGGAACGTGAGCTCCAGTCCCGCAGGCTCCGGCGACTCGACCACCTTGCGGCTGAACGCTTCCCAGTCGAAGGCGGGCCAGGCGGCCAGGTGGGCGTTGTAGTTGCCGACGGCGCCGTTCATCTTGCCCATGAGACGCACCGAAGCGATGCGCTCGCGCGCGGCCGCGAGGCGCACGGCCACGTTGGCGATTTCCTTGCCGACGGTGGTCGGGCTCGCGGTCTGGCCATGCGTGCGGCTCAGCATCGGCACCGCCGCATACTTGTGGGCCATCTCGCGCAGGCTCGCGATCACCTTGTCGAGCGCGGGCAGCAGCACCTGCTCGCGCGCCGCCTTCAGCTGCAGTGCGTGACTCGTGTTGTTGATGTCCTCGCTGGTGCAGGCGAAGTGGACGAACTCGCTCGCCGCTCGCAGCTCGGGCCGAGCCTCGAACTTCGACTTGATCCAGTACTCCACCGCCTTGACATCGTGGTTGGTGGTTTTCTCGATCTCCTTGATGGCGACGGCGTCGGCCTCCGAGAAGTTCTTCACGAGGCCCAGCAAGTAAGTGCGTGCTCCCGGGGTCAAGGGTTTGAATTCGGCGAAGCCCGCGTCCGACAGTGCGATGAACCAGCAGATCTCGACCTGAACGCGCCGGTGCATGTAGCCTTGCTCGCTCATGAGGGGCCGCAGCGCAGCGAGGCGGTTGGCGTAGCGGCCGTCCAGGGGCGACAGCGCCGAAATCGTCGAAGGCATCATGCTCCGGATTGTAGGCGGCGCACCCTGCCCGAGCCGTGTCAAGGGCCTGTCGCAGCGGTGCGACAAGGGGGTGGACCGCTTCCCCTAGAATGAACCCGCCCCAAGGAACGACATCATCGCAACGAGTGCCTTCATGAAGTTGATCGGATCGACGACCAGCCCCTACGTGCGCAAGGTGCGCGTGGTGATGGCCGAGAAGAAGCTGGACTACCAGTTCGTCGAGGACGACGTGTGGTCGGCCGACTCCAGCATCATGCAGTCCAACCCGCTCGGAAAGGTTCCGTGCCTGGTGATGGAAGGCGGCGAAGCCCTTTTCGATTCGCGCGTGATCGTCGAATACCTCGACACGCTCTCTCCGGTCGGCAAGCTGATCCCGGCCGTCGGCCGCGAGCGGGCCGAAGTGAAGACGTGGGAGGCCCTCGCCGATGGTGTGCTCGATGCCCTGATCCTCGCGCGCCTGGAAAACACGTGGAGCGGGCGCCCGAAGGCGCAGCGCTCCCAGGCCTGGATCGACCGCCAGATGGGAAAGGCCCACGCCAGCCTGAAAGCGATGAGCCAGGGCCTGGGCGACAAGCCGTTTTGCGCGGGCATCTATCTGAGCCTGGCCGACATCGCCGTCGGCTGCGCGCTGGGTTATCTCGACTTTCGCTTCCCCGAGATCGACTGGCGCGCCCCTTACCCGAATCTCGCCAAGCTGCACGAGAAGCTCGCGCAGCGGCCAAGCTTCGCCGACTCCCGGCCCGCCTGAAGCGCTCGTCCGTTCACAAAGATTTACCTGCGATTCCGCTCGCGCCGCGGAACCTCGCGCCCCGCGGTCGAGTCCATCGGCACAGAGGCAGGGACGGATCAAGTACCCGGTTATTGCTGCGAAGCCTGCCGAAGACCCGAGCGTTTTCGGCTGCAATCCTGGGGCGCCTCTTCTCCTCCTCCCTCCCTCCCTCCTTCGTTCCGGGGCGCTTCGCAGCGTTTTTATTCGAACGAAAAGGCGCGGCGCACGGCCGCGCCTTTTTCATCGGGCAAGCTGCTTTTCGATGAGCGGCGCGAGCTCCTGCGGCGTGGTCTCGCTCGGCCAGTGCCCGACCAGGCGGCCGTCGCGCCCGAGCATGTATTTGTAGAAATTCCATTGCGGCTCGCCGGCGCCCTGGGCCGCGAACTGCCGGAACATCGCGTTGGCCGCCGCGCCGCGCACGTGCGAGGCGCCGAACATCGGGAACTTCACGCCGAAGGTGTTTTCGCAGAATTCGGCGATCTCCTTGTTGCTGCCCTTTTCCTGCTCGAAGTCGTTGGACGGGAAGCCGAGCACGACGAGCCCGCGGTCCCGGTACTTCGCATAGAGCCCCTCGAGGCCCTTGTACTGCGGCGTGTAGCCGCAATAGCTCGCGGTGTTCACCACCAGCACGACCTTGCCCCGGTACTGGCACAGGGCCTGAGGCGCCTCGTCCTGCAGGCGCGGGAAGGTGAAGCGCAGGCTCGCCGGACAGGTGTCGGCCGCATGGGCCGCGGCGCCACAGAAGGCGAGAGCCAGGAGAAGGGCGATCGAGCGCAGCATGTTCTTGCCCCTTTCGGGCGACGGCAAGCGGCCATTGTGCATCCGCGTCCTCGCGCGGTCATGCGCGCGTCGTGCGGCTGTAAGACCTTTTTCATCACGTCCCGCCTAGAATCTCGACAGTCATTCCCTGCCCGACGATGCTCTATCCCGAACTCTTCAAGCAGCTCGAATCCGTCCGCTGGGACATGGACCGCGACATTCCCTGGGAGCGGTTCGATGCCTCGCGGCTCTCCGACGAGCAGGCGCAGACCATCAAGATGAACGCCATCACCGAGTGGGCGGCGCTGCCGGCCACCGAGATGTTCCTGCGCGACAACCGCGACGACAGCGATTTCTCGGCCTTCATGTCGATCTGGTTCTTCGAGGAGCAGAAGCACTCGCTGGTCCTCATGGAATACCTGCGCCGCTTCCGCCCGGAGCTCGTTCCGACCGAAGCGGAGCTGCACGACGTGCGCTTCGAATTCGACCCGGCGCCCGCGCTCGAGACGCTCATGCTGCATTTCTGCGGCGAGATTCGGCTGAACCACTGGTACCGCCGCGCCGCCGAGTGGCACACCGAGCCGGTCATCCGGCACATCTACACGACGCTCTCGCAGGACGAGGCGCGCCACGGCGGCGCCTACCTGCGCTACATGAAGCGCGCGATCGGCAAGTTCGGAGTCGAGGCGAAAGCGGCGTTCGCGAAGGTGGGCGTGCTCATGGCGAGCGCCCGGCGCACGGCGCAGGCGCTGCATCCGACCAACCTGCACGTCAACAGGACGCTTTATCCCCGCGACACGATCCAGTCGCGCCTGCCCAATCCCGAGTGGCTGGAACAGTGGCTCGACCGGCAGATCCGCTTCGATGCCATCTGGGAACGCAAGGTCGTGGATCGCATCCTGCACAACATGAGCCTGCTCATGGACCAGAGCTTCAAGACCGTGCAGGAACTCAATCGCTACCGCAAAGACCTGCAGGCGAGTCTCGGTGTGGGTGGCGGCGGAGCGCTGCCGAATGCGGCCTGAACCGCCGTCCTTCCTCGACAAGATCGTGGCGCGCGACAAGGCGCCCGCGCGCGTGGCCGCGTTGCTGCGGCCCGTGGTATTCACGAACGGCGTGTTCGACGTGCTGCATCGCGGCCACGTGAGCTATCTCGCGCAGGCTCGCTCGCTCGGCGGCTCGCTGGTCGTCGCCTTGAACACCGATGCGTCGGCGCGTCGTCTCGGCAAGGGCGCGGACCGGCCCCTCAACGCCGAGGCCGATCGCGCCGCGGTCGTCGCCGCGCTGGAATCCGTGAGCCTGGTCACTTTCTTCGACGACGACACGCCGGTGGCGTTGCTCGCCGAACTGAAGCCGCAGGTGTATGTGAAGGGCGGCGACTACGACATGGCGACCCTGGCCGAGACGAAGCTCGTGCAGGAGTGGGGCGGCAGCGCGCTGGCCATTCCGTTCGTCGACGGGTATTCCACGACGGCGCTCGTGACGCGCATCCGGGCGGCCTCCTGATCGAGCGCGAGCCGCGGCGTATGCGTGCTCGTGCCGATCACTGGGGATTCGCGAGACCTTGTTGCCTGAGCCAGTCATCCGCGCGGGGAAGCCCGTTCGGTGCGAGCCGGTGCAGCTCGTAGTAGGGCACCAGCGGCGCGAACTGTTCGTACAGGGCCAGGAGCGCGCCCACCGGTTCGGGGCTGATGTCGATGCGCAGGTCCAGCAGCGCTCCCTCGCGGTCTCCGAAGACGGCGATGTCGGCCGACCGCTGGCCCCCGTGCTGACCGCCCGCGTCGCGTCCGCCTTCGAGGCACGCGAGGAGCCGGCGCGCGAAAGGCTGTCCTTCGCTCTTCAGATACGCCTGCTCCATCCCCTGGACCGTTTCAGGCCCGACCAGGACATTGCCAAGCACCGCGAACTCATCGCCCACGATGTGACCGGCGTACGGAAAGCAGCTTGCACCGGTATAGGCGGTGGCGCGTCCTTCGGCGTCGATCGCCGCAAGCTGACGATAGGCGATGTGTTCGTCGGAACGCACCATCGTCGCCATCGCGAACTCCGCGCCAAGTCCGTTGGAAATCATGACCGCGCCCACCTTGTGACAGCGGCCGACCGTGCTGATGCCCAGGCACAGTCCCATCCTCGGAACGTGACGATAAAGATCGAGCCCTCCCGCGGCAAGGGTGCGGGTGGTCTTGGCGACACCGATCTGGCCGGTCGCCTTGTCGCGGGCAACGATTGCAAAGGTCATGTTCGTGCTTTCGAAAATGAGACGACGTTCACCCGTGAAACTGCTTCGATCGACACGGGCATGCAAGCTCCCGATCGGCGGACGGATCACGCGAGATCGAATGCGAGGGCGCCCAGTTCGCCGTCGAATTCGCTTTCCTCCAGCCGGTATTCGGGCGAGGTCGCGCTCACGCTGTCGCCGCCCACATTGAAGCTGTTCTGATTCAGGAAGGTCCGCAGAGTCCGAACTGCGCGGCCCTGCGCGACGACTTCGCCGTTCACCTCGATGGCGATCCGCGCCGCCGCCCCGGGATCGCCTTGCTCCATGGTCAATCGTGCGGTGATCGTGTATTCGCCGGCACTCAGCTTCCGGGTGGCCGCCACGCGGCAGGTGTAAGGAGCAATCGCGTTGTAGTAGAAGACCGGCAGACCTTCCTTCAGATAGAGGCTGTAGCCGCAAACGGAGCTGCCGTGGCAGACGATCACTCCGTTTCCCCCGTTTGCACCCACGACGATCCTGCACCCCACCGTGAAGGAGCGGCCCACGGTATGCGGTGCGGCATCGTTGTGAAGCCGCCGGATTCGGCGTCGAAACGTGAACGACCGTCGCTGCGAGCCGAAGCTGGGCTTGCCTTGCGCGCCCGATCCGGGCGCATGGATCGGCAAGATGCCGTTTTCCGCCGCGAGAGAGGCGAAGAGGCTCTTCATGCGCTCCAGCTTCCCGGGCTCGCGCGATGCGAGGTCGCATGCCTGGCTGAAATCGGAAGGAAGGTGATAGAGCTCCCACGTCTTGTCTTCCAGCGCGCGCGTCTTTCTGCTCGCAAATCCCTCCCAGGGGTCGTTTTCAGGGGTCGAGCAAGCCATCCAGCCGTCGTGATACACGCCCACGTTCTGCATGGATTCGAACACTTGCGTGGTGCGCGCGGCCGGCGCTTCGGCGCTTCTGGCGGCATAGAGCATGCTGACGCCGTCGATCGAATCCTGCGCAAGTCCGTCGAGGCTGTCGGGGGCTTTCACGCCCGCGGCCTCGAGAATGGTGGGAAGAATGTCCACGACGTGGTGAAACTGGCTGCGCACCGATCCGTGGTCGGTGATGACTCCCGGCCACGTCATCACGAGGCCGTTGCGCGTTCCGCCGAAATGGGAGGCCACCTGCTTGTAGTACTTGAAGGGCGCGTTGATGGCCCAGCCCCATGCAGCTGGAAAGTGGTTGTAGGCCTTCGGGCCGCCGATGTCGTCGATCAGCTTCAGCTGGTCCTCGAGGGCCTCGTCGAAACCGTTGGCCCACGACTGTTCGAACAGCAGGCCGTTGAATCCGCCTTCGGCGCTGCCGCCGTTGTCGCCCTGAATGAACAGCACGAAGGTATTGTCGAGTTCGCCGAGCTCCTTCAAGGACGAGAGAATTCGCCCCACGTGATGATCGAAATGGTCGAGTGCGGCCGCATACGCTTCCATCAGTCGTGAAGCCAGAAGCCTTTGGGACTCCGACAAGTCCGACCATGCAGGAAGGTTGTCGGGGCGCTGCGTGAGGAGAGTGCCGGGTGGAATCAGATTCAAGCGCTTTTGCCGCTCGAAAGTCTCTTCACGCAGTTCATCCCAGCCCCGGTCGAACCGGCCGCGGTACTTGTTCAGCCAGGCCGCGGGCGCATGATGGGGAGAATGCGCCGTTCCGCTCGCGTAGTAGATGAAGAAGGGCTCGTCCGGCGCGATGGCCTTCTGGTCGGATATCCATTGAATGGCGCGGTCCGCGAGCGTCTCGTCGAAATGTCTGCCGGGGTGCTTGTCGTCCACGCAAGTCGTGTTCTCCACGAGATCCGGCGCCCACATGTTCGTATCGAAACCGAGAAATCCGTAGAAGTAGTCGAACCCCAGGCCCGTCGGCCATCGATCGAAAGGGCCGAGCGCGCTCATCTCCCACTCGGGCGTGATGTGCCCCTTGCCGAACATGGCGGTGTGATAGCCGCTTGCCCGCAGGATGGCGGCGATGGTTCCGGCGCTCTTGGGAATCACGCTGGTGTAGCCGTCGTAGCAGGCCGGCCGCGCCGTCACGCGGCCCATGCCGACGCGATGCGAGTTGCGGCCCGTCAGCAAGGCGGCGCGCGTCGGCGAACACATGGCCGTCGTGTGGAACTGGGTGAAGCGAACTCCGCGTGCGGCCAGCGCGTCGAGGTTGGGGGTCTGTATCGGTCCGCCGAAAGTGCTGCATGCGCCGAAGCCGACGTCGTCGGTCAGGAACAGAAGCACATTCGCCGAGCCCTCGGCTTTCGGCCGTCGTGGCCACTTGTCGCGTGGATTCACTTCTTTTCCTTTGGGCGCAGGGCCAATGCCGGTGACGGCGGGGCCGCGGCCACTCGTGTCAGCCATGCCTCACCGCGATGGTCTTCAGCACGGTGAAGCCCAGCAACGCTTCGAAGCCCTTTTCCC
Source organism: Ramlibacter sp. (assembly GCF_035548915.1). Classification (GTDB taxonomy): domain Bacteria; phylum Pseudomonadota; class Gammaproteobacteria; order Burkholderiales; family Burkholderiaceae_C; genus Ramlibacter. The sequence goes on from NZ_DASZSE010000054.1 coordinate 183,929, forward strand.
GGCCGTGGCCGCTGGACTTGACGCCGCCGAAGGGAAGCTCGACTCCGCCGGCTGCGCCATAGTTGTTGACGAAGACCTGGCCGCAGCGCAACTTGCGCGCCACGCGCAGCTGGCGCGCGCCGTCACGCGTCCAGACGCCGGCGACAAGCCCATAGTCGGTGCCGTTGGCAAGCCGAACCGCCTCTTCTTCGTCGTCGAAAGGCATCGCGGCGAGCACGGGCCCGAAGATTTCTTCCTGCGCGATGCTGTGCTCGTGGGGCACATCCCGCAGGAGCACGGCCTCTTGATAGAACCCACTCGAGGTGGCTTGCGGATGAATCCGGCCTCGCATCATCACGCGGATGCCGTCCGCCTCGGCGCGCGCCAGAATGGCCTTCACCTGCTCGTATTGCCTGCGGTTCACGAGCGGGCCCATGTCCAGGTCGAGCGCGGGCGGTCCCGATTGCAGGGTACGGAAGCGGTCGGCCAGGGCGTCCAGCAGCTTCTCGTACACGCTGCGCTGCACGAGCAGGCGACTCCCGGCGGAACACGTCTGGCCGGCGTTCTGGACGATCGCATTCACGATCGCGGGCAATGCCGCGTCGAGGTCCGCGTCGTCGAACACGATCTGCGGAGACTTCCCACCGAGTTCGAGCGTGACGGGACAGTGCCGCCTGGCTGCCGCTTCGGCCACCAGCCGTCCCGTGACAGTGGACCCCGTGAACGAAATGTGGTCGATGCCCGCATGCGCGGTGAGCCAGGCGCCCGCCTCGTGGCCGTAGCCGGTGACGACGTTGAGCGCGCCGGGCGCGAAGCCCGCTTCGGCGGCCAGTTCGGCCAGCCGCAACAGGGAAAGGCTCGCATCCTCCGCGGGCTTCACCACGCAGGCGTTGCCGGCGGCCAGCGACGCGGCGACCGTGCGGCCGAAAATCTGCATGGGATAGTTCCACGGCACGATATGCGCCGTCACGCCGTGCGGCTCGCGCACCGTCATCACCATGTAGCCAGCTTCGTACGGGAGGGTCTCGCCATGCAGCTTGTCGCAGGCCCCAGCGTAGTACTCGAAGTACCGGGCCAGTGCCGCCGCATCGGCCCGCGCGGTCTTCGTCGACTTGCCTGTGTCGCAGGCTTCCAGCTCGGCGAGTTCGGCCGCATGCGCGATGATGGATTGCGCGAAGCGGTACATGACGCGCCCGCGCTGGCAAGCGCTGAGACGCCCCCAGGGGCCGTCGAACGTTTCGCCGATCGCCGCACGGGCCGCGGCCACTGCCGCATCGACATCGCGCCGGCTGCCGCGCGCGATTTCCCCCAGGCTGCAGCCATTGCTCGGATCGATGACGGGAATGGATTCGCCCTCGCTCGCGGCAGACCACGCGTTGGCAATGAAATGCTGCTTCTTCATGCTCGACGCGCCGCTGCGACGTCGCAGGCCATCTGCCCGCAGCAATGCACGATTCGAAGGGAAGTGTCGATTCCGGTCAAAGCGGTCACTGCCCGAATTTGATCGGTGTGGTTTCCAGCGTCTTGCGGATGGATTCCGCATCCCGTGCCACGATCTTCGCGAGCTCCGGAGCGCTCACGAGACGGGCGTTCATCCCGAAGTCGAGGATCTGCCCCGCAGCACCGGGCGCGGCGAGGACTTTTTCCACGGCCTGGTAGAGCTTGCCGGTCGCCTCCGCCGGTGTGCCATGCGGTGCGAACAAGGCGAAGTTGATGTCTTGCACATATCCCGGGACGTACTTGGCGATCGGCTCCGCGCCCGGCACCAGCGTCGACGGCTCGGCCGCCGTGACGCCGAGGACCTTCAGCTTGCCTGTCTTCACATACTCGTTGATGGCGCCCGACGGCGTGCTGAAGAAGACCTGCACTTCGCCGGCCAGCGCGGCTTGCAGCACCGGTGCGGTGCCGCGGTAGGGAACGTAGACCAGCTTCACACCCGCTTCGCGGGACAGGACGGCCGTGGCGATCTCGAGGATGGGACCGCCCCCGCCGATGAAGACACCGGTCTCCCGTTTGCGGGCCCATTGCAGGAAGCTCGGAAAATCGGTCGCCGGCACGCTGTGGTGCGCAAGCAGCGCGATCGGCGTGTTGCCCACCCCCGCAACCGGGGTCACGGACCGCGCCGGATCGAAGTTCGCATCCTTCGTGATCTGCGGGACCTGCACGAGGCCCGTCGTCGTCGTGAAGAGAAACGTGTATCCGTCGGGCGCCGAACTGGAGGCCGCGAGGATGCCCACGGCGCCGGCCCCGCCGCTTCGATTCTCCACGACGACTTGCTGACCCAGGGAGGTGCTCAGCTGCCGCGCGAGATAGCGCAGCACGGCGTCGGCCGGTCCGCCCGGCGGGAAGTTGAGTACTATACGAATCGGCCGAGACGGCCAGCCATCCGCTCGGGCGAGACTGAATGCACCAGCACCCGCGGCGAGGAGAAGAAAACTTCGTCGTCCCAGCATATGAACCTCCAGATGGGCTTGCGACGGATCGCAACGCGAAGCCTCGCCAGGTCAAAATAGAATCGTGATTCTTATTCTCTTTCATTCCTCTGTCAATGGGTGGTGAGCGCGCGCGCATGAAAGCCGACGACCTCGGCTCACCCGAGAACATCGGGACGTGGGCGGCGGAAGGACGCCTGCCGGAGATGCTGCCCGCCAGACAATCCCGCAGCATCAAGACCGCGGCTGCCCTGATCGATGCAGGGCGGCGGCTGCTCAGGGAGATGTCGCTGGAGGATCTGTCGATCGACGGCCTTTGCGAGGCGGCGGGAACGACGGTTGGCGCCTTCTACGGCCGGTTTGGAAGCAAGGGCGACTTCTTCGTCACCATGCAACGCGTGCAGACCATTCGCACGGAGCAGGCGATCAAGGCGTTCATCGCCCGGCATCCTCCGGGCGAATCGTCCCTGGAAAAACTCTGCGCCGACATCGTGCGGGAGACGGTCGAGAACTTCCGCACCAACCTGGGCGTGATGCGCGCATCACTCCAGCACAGCAGAGAGGGCATGTGGAAGGTCATCAAGGAGTCCGGCGACCGCTACCGTGTGATGCTGGTCCGCCTGTTGAGCCCCTATCTGGTCGGGGTTCCGCCCGCGCAGCGGGAGTTGCGCATTCTCTTTGCCTATCACGCGCTGGCGGGCGTGCTGGTGCACGCCGTGCTCAACGACCCGGGCCCGCTCGGGCTGGAGGACAAGAGGATCGAGCGGGAACTGCTCAGATTGATCCACTCCTACCTCGCCGCAACATAGCCTGACCCGATCGTGCGCAGGATGCTTTCGAGTGCTGCGAGGTCCACTTCCCAGTGATGATGCAGGTCGGTCCTGCCCGCTTGCCGGTCCACGACCGACGCGGGGCTGAACTGGTGAGCGAGGCCGCAAACGTGAGCCAGGATCAGGAAGTAGCTCGCCGCGTGTCCCGGCGTGAAGATCTCGATCACCCGCGCATGCGGCGGGCAGAAGACGAGGTTCGCCATCGCCGCTCCGTGCACCGCCACCATCGCTTCGGCCGAAGCGCACGCGTCGATCTGGTCCTGCACGCGCATGCGGCCCGGCACCAGTCGCTCGAAGCCGTACCGGTCGAGCAACTGCGTGAGCGCCTCTTCGTTCACGAGCTGCCGCGTGGGCGCATCCTGCCGTGAGAGGTAGATGCGCCGTCCGGGCCGCGAGTCGCGCGGCGGCAGCGCCTCGCGCAGCAGTTCGGGCACGAGCGGATGAACGACGGACGAGGCCGCCAGCATGTTGGGCACGCACACTTCGGCGATCGTCACCGCCTCGTCGGGCTCGACTTCGATCAGGCGGTCCGCGCAGATGCCGAGCAGGTCCAGCACTTCGCGCTGCGCGGGCGTGCGCTGCGCATTCGTGAGCAGCCGGCGCGAATCCAGGAATTCGCCGTGCCGCTCCGCATACAGAAGGCGCGGAACGTAGTCGATGAGCCAGTGGTAGTAGTTGGCATGGCCGCCCACGAGCAATGCACTGCCGTCGAGCCGTCGTCGCCGGGCCGCGGTGACGAAAAAGCGCCCGTCGCGCTGTTCGAAGTTGCGAGCCTTCCCGATGAACGACTCGGGGCGATGCGTCATCTGGTCCAGCGCCGACGTTCCGTCCCGCCGCACCGGAATCCAGTCCGTCCCGAGAATCGTGAGATCGCGATGCAGCGTGAGGCCGGGCAGGATCGAGAACTTCGCACCCGATCCGTCGGTGAGCGTGTAGCGGTCTTCCGGCACGTCGATGCGTTCGTTCGACGCTGCTTCCCAAGCCTCGATGCCGACGAATTTCAGTTCCACGCCGCTCTCCACACCACTCACCCCAGAGTTTCCCGCAACGTGCGTTCCAGCGCTTCGAGGTCCGCTTCCCATAGCGGATGGTAGAGCGGACTCACGCCCGCCTGTGCCTCCACGAGCGGCGCCGGACTGAACACGTGTCGCACGCCGCATGCATGCGCGAGGAGCACGTAGAAGCTGGCCGGGTAGGCCGGTGTGAAGATCTCGATGACGGCAGCGCCGGCAGGCGCGAACAGCATGTTGGCAAGCGCCGCGCCGTGCACCGCGACGATCGCCTCGGCCTCCGAGCAGCACTCGATCTGCTCGTCCACGCTCATCCGCGAAGGCAGCATGCGCTCGAACCCCCACCGTGCCAGGACTTCGGTGAAGGCTTCCTCGTTCACGAGCCGCCGCGAGCCGGCGTCCTGCCGCGAGAGATAGATGCGGCGCTTGCCCCCGGCGTGGCCGCGCACGCCCAGCGCGTCGCGCACGAGCGGGGGCACCGCCGGATGCACCGCCGTCGCCGAAGCCAGCATGGCAGGCACGCAGACGTCGCCGCACAGCAAGGCCTCGTCGGCGCTCACCCGCACGAGGCGCTCCTCGCCGATCCCGAGCCGCCGCAACGTGCCCGCCGCGAAGGACGTGAGGTCGTGGTTGACCAGCACCTTCCGGCCCTCGAGCTGGCCGTACTTGCGCGCCATCAGAAGGCGCGGCACGTTGTCGATCCACCAGTGGTAGTAGTTGATGTTGCCGCCCGCGAGCACCACGGGCTCCTCGATCGCGCGCTGCGTCGCGCATGCCGTGAACCACCGGCCCTCGCGCTGCGCGATGTTGCGCGCCTTGGGAAGGAAGGTCTGCGGCGTGTGCGTCATCTGCTGCAGTGTCGCGATGCCGTCGCCGCGCGCGGGAATCCAGTCGGTGCCGAGCACGGTCAAGTCTTCGTGCAGCGAGACCCCGGGCGCGATGGCGATCTTGCCGAGCATTTCCGACTTCACGATGAAGCGTTCCTCGGCGACGCGCACGCGCCGCTCGGCGAGCGCATCGAAGAGGTCGAGGTCGACGAATTTCAGTTCCATCACGCGGAAGGCTTCGGCCGCGGCCTGAATCGAAGATTCGCAAGGCGCGCGCGCAAGCCCGCGCCGCGGCGGCGAACCCAGTGTTCGAGATCGTCCATGTACGTGAACACGGCCGGCACCACGAGCAGGCTGAGCACCGTGGAAGTCGCGAGCCCGCCGATCACGGCGACCGCCATCGGCGAGCGAAAGCTCGGGTCGGCCGCGCCGATGCCGATCGCGATCGGCAGCATGCCCGCGGCCATCGCGATGCTCGTCATGATGATCGGCCGCGCGCGCTTGCTGCAGGCATCCATGAGCGCATCGAACCGGCTCAAGCCATGCTCCTCGCGCGCGACGATCGCGTACTCCACGAGCAGGATCGAGTTCTTGGTGGCGATGCCCATCAGCATGATGAGCCCGATCAGCGACGGCATCGAGAAGCTCTTCTGCGCAATGAGCAATCCGACGAACGCGCCGCCCAGGGACAGCGGCAGCGCCGAGAGGATCGTGACCGGGTGCAGGAAGTCGTGGAAGAGGAGCACGAGCACGATGTAGATGCACAGCACGCCCGTGAGCATCGCGAGCGCGAAGCTCGTGAAGAGCTCGCCCATCACTTCGGCGTCGCCCACTTCGCGCACGTGCACGCCGGGCGGCAGGTGGCGGATCGAGGGCAGGTCGTCCACCTTCGCCTTCACCTCGCCGAGCGGCTGGCCCGAGAGCTCGATCTCGAAATTGATGTTGCGCGAACGGTCGTAGCGCGCGATCACGGCCGGCCCGCCGGTGAGCTCCAGCGTGGCGACTTCACCGAGCATCACCGGCCCGCGCGCCCCCGGCACCGTGAGGCGTTCGAGCACGCCCAGGTCGCGGCGCGCGTCCTCGCGCAGCTTCACGACGATCGGCACCTGCCGCTGCGAGAGATTCAGCTTCGGCAGCGCCACGTCGTAGTCGCCGGTGGTCGCGATGCGCAGCGTGTCTGCGATGGCCGAGCTGCTCACGCCGAGGTCGGCGGCCTTCGCGAAGTTCGGCCGCACGGCGATCTCCGGTCGGATCAGGCTCGCGGTGGAGGCGATCTGGCCGAGCCCGGGGATCGTGCGCAGGTCCTTCTCGACCGCGAGCGACGCGGTGCGCAGCGCCTCGTCGTCGTCGCCCGAAAGCACGAGGATGTACTTTTCGCCCGAGCCGCCCAGGCCCACCTTGCTGCGGATGCCGGGGATCGGCTCGAGTGCTGCGCGGATGTCGTTTTCGATGCGCTGCTTCACGGGCCGCTCGCCGCGCTCGGCAAGCAGGATCGTGAGCGTTGCCTTGCGCGGCTCGGCGCTTGCCGACGGCGCGAACGGATCGGTGCCCGCGCTGCCGCCGCCGATGGTGGTGTAGACGCTTTGCACGTACTTCACCTTCATGACCGCGGCGCGCGCCTCCTCGGCCGCGGCCTGGGTCTGCGCGAGCGTCGAGCCGGGCGCGAGCTCGAGATAGACCTGTGTCTGCGAATTGTCGTCGGGCGGCACGAACCCGGTGGGCAGCAGCGGGATCAGCATCACCGAGCCGACGAAGAAGAGGCCCGACAGCACGAAGGTCGCCAGCCGGTGCGTCATGCTCCAGCGCACCCACCTCAGATACACCTTGTGCCAGCGCGGCTCGACGTATTCTCCGGAGGCGGGCTTCAGGAGGTAAGCGGCCATCATCGGCGTGAGCATGCGCGCGACGACCAGCGACGCGAACACCGCGAGCGAGGCCGTCCAGCCGAACTGCTTGAAGAACTTGCCGGCGATGCCGCTCATGAACGCGGTGGGCAGGAACACCGCGATCAACGTGAAGGTGGTCGCGATCACCGCGAGCCCGATCTCGTCGGCCGCTTCCATCGCGGCCTGGTAGGGCGTCTTGCCCATGCGCAGGTGCCGCACGATGTTTTCCACTTCGACGATCGCGTCGTCGACCAGGATGCCGACCACCAGCGACAGCGCGAGCAGCGTGACGACATTGATCGAGAACCCGAGCCAGTGCATGCCCACGAAGGCCGGGATCACCGACATCGGCAAGGCAACGGCGGACACGAAGGTCGCGCGCGGATCGCGCAGGAACAGCCACACCACGAGCACCGCCAGGGCCGCGCCCTCGTAGAGCAGGTGGAGCGACCCCTCGTATTCCTCCTCGACGGGTGTCACGAAGTCGAACGCCTGCGTGAGCTGGATGTCGGGGTGCTGCGCCTTCAGTTCCGCGAGCGCCTTCTGCACGCCCGCGCCGACGTCCACTTCGCTTTCGCCGCGGCTGCGGGAGACCTCGAATCCGACCACGGGCTTGCCGTTCAGGAGCGCCGCCTCGCGACGCTCGGCGATCGTGTCGCTCACGGTCGCGACGTCCTCCAGCTTCACGCTGCGTCCGGCCGCATTGGCGCCGCCGCCCAGCCCCGGAATCGGAATCTGGATCTGCCCGATCTCGCGCGCACTGCGAACGGTGGCGAGCGTGCGCACCGGCTGTTCGCCGCTGCCGATGTCGGTGCGGCCACCCGCGCTTTCGAGCTGCGTCTGGCGCAACTGGTGCGAGATGTCGGCGGCCGTCACGCCCAGCGCCTGCAGCCGGGCGGGATCGAGCGCGACCCGGATTTCGCGCGAGACGCCGCCCACGCGCGTGACTGCGCCCACGCCGCGCACAGTGAGGAGCTTGCGCGACACGTCGTTGTCCACGAACCAGGAGAGCGCCTCCTCGTCCATGTGGCCCGACGTGATGGTGAACGCGAGCACCGGTTGCGCGGCCAGTTCGAGCTTGGTGACGATCGGGTCGCGCAGGTCGGCCGGCAGGTCGGAGCGGACGCGCGACACGGCCGAGCGCACGTCGTCGAGTGCTTCCTGCACCGGCTTTTCGAGCCGGAACTCCGCGGTGACGTTCGCCACGCCGTCCTGCACCGTCGTGTAGATGTGCTTCAGGCCTTGCAGCGTGGCGATCGAATTCTCGATCTTGCGCGCCACGTCGGTTTCCATCTGCGCGGGCGACGCGCCGGGCAAGAGCGCCGTCACGTTGATGGTGGGCAGGTCGATGTCGGGGAAGTTCTGCACCTTCATCGCCTGAAAGGAGATGAGCCCGCCGAAGGTGAGCAGCACGAAGAGCATCACCGCGGGAACGGGATTCCTGATCGACCAGGACGAGACGTTCATCATGGCTTCACCTGCCCGGCGACGACGCCGCGGACGCCGCCGCGGATGCCCCCGCCGCTGCAGCCGTGTCGCCCGCGATGCGAACGACGTCGCCGTCGTTCAGGAAGCCCGCGCCGGTCGCGGCGATGCGCGCATCCGCCGCGAGGCCCGAAGTGACTTCGAGGCGGTCGCCCGCGATGCGTCCGATCTGCACTTTCACCTGCGTCACGCGATGGTCCGGATTCACGCGGAACACGTAGCTGAAGCCTTCGCGCACCGCCACCGATTGCTGCGGCACCGTGAGTGCGGGCACCGAGCCGAGATCGAACTCGCCGTGCGCGAACATGCCCGCCCGCGCGCTGCCGGCCGCGGGGCCCGGCAAGGGCAGCACGTCGACGTAGACGAGCGCGATGCGATTGGCCGGATCCACCGTGGGGCCGATGGTTCGTACGCGCCCCTCCAGCCGCGCGCCGCTTGCCGCCGTCACGATCGCGCGCGTGCCCGTCGTGAGCTTGCCGAGTTCGGCGGACGTCACTTCGGCGCGCCATTCGAGCCGGCCCTTGCGGATCAGGCGGAAGAGTTCCGTGCCGCTGTTCACGACCGAGCCGACGGTCGCCGTGCGCGACGAGATGATGCCGTCGTCCGGCGAACGCACGGTCGCCTGCGCGAGGCGCACCTGCTGCGCCTCGAAAGCCGCGCGCGCCGCCTGCACGCGCGCCTGCGCCGTCTTCTCCGCAGTGAGGTACTGGTTGATCTGCGACTGGCTCAATGCGCCGGTGGTCTGCAGACTGCGCGCGCGCTGCGCGTTGCCGGCCGCGTCCGCGGCGTTGGCTTCGGCTTCCACGAGCGAGGCACGCGCCTGCGACAACTCCGCCCGCACGGTGTCGGCCGAGAAGGTCGCGAGCACCTGGCCGCGATGCACGCGGTCGCCGACGTTCACGCGCACTTCGGCGATGCGCAGGCCGTTGGTGTCGGCGCCGACGCTGGCTTCCTGCCACGCCGCGAGGTTGCCGTTGGCTTCGAGCGTGACGGACAGCATCGTGTGTTCGGGCGTGGTCGTCGTGACCGTGAGGGCGGGCTTGGGGGTGACCTTCGCATCCTTGTCGTTCGCCTTGTCGCCGCAGCCCGCGAGGAGCAGGGCCGCGGCAGCGCAGAAGGTCGCGATCGCTGCGCTTCGACGGTCGATGTGCGTTTGCATCTTCGCTTTCGTTGTTCTCGTTGCCGGCCCCGGCTCACGGCCGCGACCAGCCGCCGCCCACCGCGCGATAGAGCGCCACCCAGGCGCCCACGCGTTCGCGCTGCAACTGCACCAGCGCCTCTTCCGCGGCAAGCGCCGAGCGCCGCTGGTCTTCCAGCTCGATCAGGCTTGCGAGGCCGCTCCGGTAGCGTGCCTCGGTGGCGGTGAACGATGCGCGATAGCCCTCGACCGCGGTGAACGCATCGGCCCCGCGCTCGCGCGCGCTTTCGAGATGGACGAGGGCCTCTTCCACTTCGCGCACGGCCTGGCGCACGCTCGAGCGGTATTGCACCACGGCTTCGTCGTAACGCGCGCGCGCCGCATCCGTGGCGGCCGCGCGGCGTCCTGCGTCGAAGACCGGCAGCGTGAGCGCGAGCGGGCCGATCGACCATGTGTCGGCGGCCACGCTCGTGCCCGCGAGCCACGCGTGGCCCACGGCGATCGAGCCCGAGAGCGACAGACGCGGCAACTGGTCGGCGCGGGCGCTGCCGACATCGGCGCTGGCCGCCGCCACCTCCCGCTCGGCGCGGTAGACATCGGGCCGCTGGGCGATCGCGCGCGCGGGCACGGCATCGACCGCGGCTTGGGCGAACGACTCGGGCTCCTGCCAGGGGGCCGCGAGCTTCGCGCGCAGAGCGGGCTCGGCGATGCCGGACAGTGCGACGAGGGCCTTCACGTCGAGGTCGCACTGGGCGCGCTGCTGTGTCGCGCGTGCCGCGGCCTCCGCGGCACTTGCGCGGGCGAGCGCGGCCACCGCGGGTGCGGTGAAGCCGGCCTTCGCGCTCAAGTCGGTGAGGCGCGCGGTTTCGGCGCGCGAGCGGGCGTCGTTGCTCGCGACCACCGCCTGGCGCTCGCAGGAGCGCAGGTCGAAGTAGGCATTGGCGGTTTCGGCCGCGACCGAGACGCGCGCTTCGTGCCAGCCGGCCTGGCTGCCGCGCAGGCGTTCGGCGGCGGCGCGTTCGGCGGCGCGCCTGCCACCGAAGAGGTCGATTTCCCAGGCGGTCTGCGCGCCCACTTGCACCGTGGTCGACAGCGGCAGCGGCGGCTGGTTGGCGCGCACGGCTTGCGCGTTCGCGTCGACGCTCGGCAGCAGCGCGGCATGCGCGGCGACGCGAGTTGCGCGCGCCTGTTCGATACGCGATGCCGCGGCGGCGACCGTCGGGCTCGCGTCCTGCGCGGCGGTGATGAGCTCGATGAGGAGCGGGTCGTCGAACTGCTGCCACCAGCGCGTGAGATCGGCGAGCGAGCCCCCGTGCGGCAGCGGGGCGTACCACTGCGGCGGCGCGGGCGTTTCGACCGAGCCGGGCGGAGTCCGCACCGCGCACGCGGCGAGCGCGAGCGCAGCCGCGGCGGCCGCGAACTGGCGCGAGTTTTTCATCGCGCGAAGGGTATCACCCTCCTACGAAAACACGACCCGCCAGAGCGTCGCCACCGCATTGCGCTCGGCTTCTCGCGTCGCGGGGTCGACCTGCGTCGGCTCCTCATCCAGCCGCGCCCGGTGCTGCACGCGTCTGAGTTCGCGATAGGCGTTGGCCGCCGCCAGGCCGACGCCTCGCGGCAACAGCCCGGCGGCTTCGGCACGCTGCAGCAGCGCAATGTTGCCGACGTTGGCGATCAGCTCGCGATGCTCGGCCGAGCGCGACAGCACGAGAAACTGCACGGCGAATTCGGCATCGACCATGCCCCCGGGGCTGTGCTTCACATCGAATCGGCCCGCCTTCACGGGATGCGCCGCACTCACCTTCTCGCGCATGTGCTCGATCTCGAGCTTGAGCGAATCCACGTCGCGCGGCGCCGTGATGACCGCCTCTCGCACGAGGTCGAAGCGCGACTTCAGCGACTCGGTACCGAGCACGAACCGCGCGCGCGTCATCGCCTGGTGCTCCCAGGTCCATGCCGTATTGCTGCCGCGCTTTTGCTGGTAGTCGGCATACGCGCGGAACGTCGTGACGAGCAGCCCCGAACTGCCGTTGGGCCTGAGCGCCGTGTCGATCTCGTAGAGGTCGCCCTCGGCCGTCTTCGTCGTGAGCCAGTTGATCAGCTTGCGCACGAAAGCCGCATAGACTTCCTGCGCGCGTTCGTCCTCGTCCTCGTCCTCGTAGACGAAGACGATGTCGAGGTCGCTGCCGTAGCCGAGCTCCTTGCCGCCCAGCTTCCCGTAGCCGATGATCGCGAAAAGCGGCTCCTCGCGATGCCGGCTCTTCAGCCGCTGCCAGCACCAGCGCGCCGTGATGCGCAGCACCGCGTCGGCCAGCGCGCTCAGCTCGTCGGCCACCTGCTCCACCGAGAGGCACCCCTCCACGTCGCGCGCGAGCGTGCGAAACACCTCCGCGTGATGCGCGCGGCGCAGCAGATCGAGCAGCGCCTCGTCGTCGGCTTCGCCGGTGATCGCGAGCGCCTGCCTGCGGTGGTCGAGCTCGCGCTCGAACTCCTCGGCGTCGAAGCGTTCGGCAAGCAGCGCCTCGCTCGCCAGCTCGTCGATCACGCCGGGATGCTGCATGAGGTAGCGCGCGGGCCAGCGCGCCGCGCCGAGGAGCCTCAGCAGCCGCTCGTGCACGCCCGGCCGCTCGGCGAGCAGCGCAAGATAGCTCTCGCGGCGCAGGAGCGGCTCGACCCAGTCGATCATCCGCAGCGCCGCGGTCTCGCTCACGCGCTTTTGCTCCACCCATTGCGCCGTGCGCTGCACGAGCCGCGCGAGCCGCTGCCGCGCCTCGTCCCGAAGCGACTGCACGCGCGCATGCTGCGCCCAGGGCTCGATGCGTTCGCGCAATTGCGCCGGAAGCTGCTCGATGAGCTGCTCGAGCTCCGGCGGCCGGCCGCGCCCGTTCTTCGGGCCGCCGCAGCCCTTGCATTCAGTCGCGCCGCCGAGGAGGCGATCGAATTCCTGCGCCACGAACTCGCGGTGCGAATCGAGCTCGTGCAGGAACGCGCAGCAGTCGGCGAAGCCCATCGTCCGCGCGATCCAGTTCAAGTCGCCGTCGCTGCGCTCGCTCTCACGCCCGTCTTCCGAGCAGCCGCACGGCAGCACGTGCGTCTGCTGGTCGTCGAGATACTGGATGCGGTGCTCGGTGCGGCGCAGGAATTCGTAGGCGTTCGCAAGCGACGCAGCCGTGGCGGGCGGCATCAGCCCCGCGCGCTGCAGCCTCTCGAGCGCCTGCAGCGTGGGGCGCGTGCGCAGCTCCGGAAACTGGCCGCCGCGCACGACTTGCAGCAGCTGCACGATGAATTCGATTTCGCGGATGCCCCCGCGCGAGAGCTTCACGTCGTTCGCACGCTCGGGCCGCCCCGCCGCGCGCCGGGCCGCATGCTCGCGAATCTGCCGGTGCAGCACGCGCAGCGCATCGAACACGCCGTAGTCGAGATAGCGCCGGAACACGAAGGGCAGCACCACGCCGCGCAGCTGCTGGGCCGAGCCGCGCAGCACCGCCTCGCGAGGCGCCACCACGCGGCTCTTGAGCCACGCGAAGCGTTCCCACTCGCGACCCTGCACCAGAAAATACTCTTCCAGCGCGCCAAGGGATACGGCGGGCGGTCCCGAGTTGCCGTTGGGACGCAGCGCGAGGTCGACTCGGAACACGAACCCGTGCTCGGTCACGTCGCCGATCAGGGCGTACACGCTTTTCACGGCCCGCTCGAAATACTCGTGCGCCGTGATGCGGTTGCGTCCTTCGGCATCGCCCGCCGTCTCGCCGTCCTGGTCGTACAGATAGACGAGGTCGATGTCGCTCGAAACGTTCAGTTCGCGCGCGCCGAGCTTGCCCATGCCCACCACCCAGAGCTCGGCGCGCGCGCCGGCGGGCGTGAGCGGCGCGCCATGGCGCGCATCCAGCTCGCGCATCGCCTCGGCCAAGGCCGTGTCGAGCGCGAATTCCGCGAGCTGCGTGACCGCGGTCGTGACGGCCGCGAGCGGGCAGCGCTCGTCGCAGTCGAGCGCGATCAGCCGCTCGATCACGAGCTGCCGCACGATTCTGAGCGCCGTGCCCGTCGCATGGCCTTGATCGCGCAGCAGGCGGTAAGCCTCGGTGATCGTGGCGAGCACGGGCACCCCCGGTGCGAGGAGGCGCAGTTCGGCCGCGTAGCGGCGCCTCAGGCGCTGCGCGAGGCGCGAATGGGCCGACAAGGTAACGAGGCGCAAGGACGGGTCGTCCGAAGGGCCGGCTGCGCCGTTGCCGGCGAAAACCGCCGTGCCCCGCGCCGAGGAATCGAACCCGGGCCCGAGGGTCATAATGCCTGCTGATTCGAAGGTTTCATGAACGAGTCGCCGCCCGCACCCTCACGGCCGCTGAAAGTCTTCGCGGTCGCCGCCAAGGCCTCGTTGTGGCTGCTGATGGCCGCCTGGCTGGCGTTCGCGCTGGCCTGGGGGGCGCTGCATGCGTGGATTGTGCCGCGAATCGGCGAATGGCGCGGCGCGCTGGAAATGGAAGCCGGGCGCGCCCTGGGGGTGCCCGTTCGCATCGGCAGCATCGGTGCGCGCAGCGAGGGGCTCATCCCTTCGTTCGAGCTGCGCGACGTGGTGCTGCTCGACCCGCAGGGCCGCGAGGCGCTGCGCCTTCCGCGCGTGCTCGTGGCGCTGTCGCCGCATTCGCTTTTGAAGTTCGGCTTCGAGCAGCTCTATATCGACGCGCCGCAACTGGACATCCGGCGTTCGGCCGACGGCCACATCTTCGTGGCGGGGCTCGACTTCTCCCGGCCCGGGAGCAACGACGCCCGCGCGGCCGACTGGTTCTTCGAGCAGGGCGAGTTCGCGATTCGCGGCGGCATGCTGCGCTGGACCGACGAGATGCACGGTGCGCCGCCGCTCGCGCTCGCGGACGTGGACTTCGTCGTGCGCAACCGCTCGAGGCGCCATTCGATCCGCCTTGACGCGACCCCGCCCGCCGAATGGGGCGCGCGCTTCACGATCGAGGGCCAGTTCCGCGAGCCGCTGCTGTCGCCGCACGGAAGTCATTGGCAGCAATGGGCCGGCCAGCTCTACGCGGAGTTCGCGCGCGTGGACCTGTCGCAGCTGCGCCGCTACGCGGACATCGGCGTGCGCATCGGCCAGGGCCGCGGCGCACTGCGCGCATGGGCCGACATCGAGCGCGGGCAGGTGGTGGGCGGCACGGCCGACGTGGCGCTCAACGCCGTCGACGCCACGCTCGGCCCGAAGCTCGCGCCGCTCGCGCTGCAGGCGGTGTCGGGGCGGCTCGGCGGCAAGCGCCTGAAGGGCGGCTTCGAATTCCACACGCAGGACTTGCGGTTCCAGACCGTCGAGGGCCAGCGCTGGCCGGGCGGCAACGTGTACGTGATGTGGCTCGCGGGCGAGGGCAAGGCGCCCGCGCGCGGCGAGCTGCGCGCGGACCAGCTCGACCTCGCGGCGCTCTCGCAGGTCGCGTCGCATCTGCCGCTCGGCACCGCCACGCACGCGGCGCTCACGGCGTATCAGCCCAAGGGCCTCATCGACAAGCTCGACGCGAAGTGGGAAGGCCCGCTCGGCGCGCTGCGCAAGTACGAGGCGCGCGGTCGGGCCTCGGGGCTCGAGGTCGCCTCGCGCCCGCAGCACGGCTCGAGCGACGCGCATCCTCACGCGGGCACGCCGGGGCTGCGCGGCGCCGACGTCGAATTCGACCTCACGCAGGCGGGCGGCCAGGCGAAGCTCGCGGTGCATGAAGGCGCGCTCGATCTGCCGGGTGTTTTCGAGGAGCCGGTGCTGCCGCTCGACTCGCTCACGGCGGACGTCCAGTGGAAGCTGAAGGACGATCAGATTTCGCTGGGCATCGGCAACCTCGAGTTCGCCAACGCGGATGCGTTGGGGCAGGCGCAGGTGAGCTGGCGCACCGGCGACGGAAAGGCCGAACCGCGATTCCCCGGCGTCCTCGATCTGCAGGGCAGCCTCGCTCGCGCGGACGGCTCGCGCGTGTGGCGCTATCTGCCGCTCACCGTGATCAAGACCGCGCGCGACTACGTGCGCGACGCCGTGCAGCAAGGCGAAGTGACGCAGGCGCAGTTTCGCGTGCGCGGCGACCTGAAGCACTTTCCGTGGGACGGCAAGGATGCGAAGGACGGCGAGTTCCTGATCACGGGCAAGGTGCGCGACGCACTCTTCGCTTATGTGCCGCACCGCATCAACAAGGGGCCCGGTGCGTGGCCCGCGCTTGCGCAACTCTCGGGCGATCTCGTGTTCCAGGGCAACGGCATGGCCGTGAAGGATGCGCGCGGAGGCTTTGCCGGCATGCCCGGGCTTTCGGTGAAGGCCGATGCGCAGATTCCCGACTTCCGCGCCACGGTCGTGAGTGTGGCCGGGCAGGTGGGCGGCCCCCTCGCGGAATCCATCGCGGTCGTGGGCGGCTCGCCGGTCTCGGCGATGCTCGGCGGCGCGCTCGGCAAGGCGCGCGCCAACGGCACGGCGGACGTGAAGCTGCAGCTCGCGCTGCCGATCGCGCACATCGACAGCTCGAAGGTGCTCGGCACCGTCACGCTTGCCGGCAACAACGACGTGCAGGTGACGCCCGACAGCCCGTGGCTCACCAAGGCGCGGGGCATGATCGCTTTCAGCGAGCGCGGCTTCCAGCTCGTGGGCGTGCAGGCGCGCGCGCTCGGCGGCGACGTGAAGCTCGAAGGCGGCTCGCGCGCCATGCTGCCGAATTCCGTGCAGCTCGGCTCCGATGCGCCGGTGGTGCTGCGCGCACAGGGGACGGCGACGGCCGAAGGGCTCAGGCAGGCGGGCGAGCTCGGCTTTGTCGCGCGGCTCGCGCGCGACATGAGCGGCGCGGCGCCGTACAGCGCGGTGATCGGGATTCGCCAGGGACAGCCCGAGGTGCTCGTCGCGAGCTCGCTGCAGGGCATGGCGCTGCAATTGCCCGCGCCGCTCGCCAAGAGCGCCGACACCGCCTTGCCGCTGCGCTACGAGACGGCGCTCACGCGCGAATCGCTCGCGGGCGCCGCGGCCGCGCCGGGCGCGCCGCTTCGCCTGCAGGACCGCATGACGGTGGACCTCGGCAAGGTGCTGTCGGTTGTCTACGTGCGCGATGTGTCGACTCCCGAGCCTCGCGCGGTGCGCGGCGCGGTGTCGGTCGGCGGGGGTGAGGCCGCGTTGCCGGAGCAGGGCGTGAGCGCGAACATCCAGCTCGGCACGGCCGACATGGATGCTTGGCAGGAAGTGCTCGAACGGATGGCGCCGGCGGCCGCGGCACCGGGTGGCGCACCAGGTGGCGCACCAGGTGGCGCACAAGCTGGGGCACCCGGTGGGACGCTGCTCGGCAATTCCGACAGCGCGGCGTCGACCTATCTGCCGACGACGCTGGCCGTGCGCGCGAAGGAGCTGAAGCTCGAGGGCCGCACGCTGCGCGACGTGGTCGTGGGCGGCTCGCGCGACGGCCGCACGTGGCGCGCCAACGTCGATGCGGGCGAGCTCGACGGCTACATCGAATACCGCCAGCCCTCGGGCAGCGGCTCGGGCCGGGTCTATGCCCGGCTCGCGCGGCTCGCGATCGGCGCCTCCAACGAACGCGATGTGGAAAACCTGCTCGAGCAGCAGCCCGCCAACATTCCCGCGCTCGACGTGGTGGTGGACGACTTCGAGTTGCGCGGCAGGAAGCTCGGACGCCTCGAGATCGACGCGGTGAATCGCGGTGCGTTCGCGGCGGCGCGCGAAGGCGGCGTGCGCGAGTGGCGGCTGAACCGGCTCGTGCTTGCCACGCCGGAGGCGATCTTCAACGCGAGCGGCAACTGGGCCGCCCTGGGCGCGCAGGCGCCTTCCGCGCCGCGCGGGCCCGAGCGCCGCCGCACGGTGATGAACTTCAAGCTCGACCTCGCGGATGCGGGCGGCACCCTCGCGCGTTTCGGGATGAAGGACGTGGTGCGGCGCGGCCGCGGCAAGATGGAAGGCCAGATGGCCTGGCTGGGTTCGCCGCTTTCGATCGACTAT
Source organism: Ramlibacter sp. (assembly GCF_035548915.1). GTDB lineage: Bacteria > Pseudomonadota > Gammaproteobacteria > Burkholderiales > Burkholderiaceae_C > Ramlibacter. Next base: position 201,482 of record NZ_DASZSE010000054.1, read on the forward strand.
CCGAGCCTCAGCGGCAACTTCAACGTGAACGTCGAGAGCGGCCAGTTCCTGAAGGCCGATCCCGGCATCGCGAAGCTGATGGGCGTGCTCAGCCTGCAGTCGCTGCCGCGGCGTCTCGCGCTCGACTTCCGCGACGTGTTCAGCGAAGGCTTCGTGTTCGACTTCGTGCGCGGCGACGTGACGATCCAGCAGGGCATCGCCGCGACCAACAACCTGCAGATGAAAGGCGTGAACGCGGCGGTGCTGATGGAGGGCAAGGCCGACATGCTGCACGAGACGCAGGACCTGAAGGTGGTGGTGGTGCCGGAGATCAACGCGGGCACGGCGTCGCTCGTGGCGACGGTGATCAACCCGGCGCTCGGGCTCGGCTCGTTTCTCGCGCAGGTGTTCCTGCGCCAGCCCCTCATCCGCGCGACGACCCAGGAGTTCCACGTGGACGGCACCTGGGCCGATCCGCGCGTCACCAAGGTGAACAAGGCGTCCGCCACCGCGACCGGGCAGGCGGCGGCACCCGAAGGCAGGCAGGAGGCCGCGCGATGACGATGCAGGCAGCAGCGATCCAGATGGTGTCCGGGACTTCGGTGGAGGCCAACCTCGAGGCGGCGCGCGCGCTGCTCGAAGAGGCGGCCCGCGGCGGGGCCGAACTTGCCGTGCTGCCGGAATATTTCTGCCTCATGGGCCGCAAAGACAGTGACAAGCTTGCCGTGCGCGAAGCCGAAGGCGCGGGACGCGTGCAGGATTTCCTCGCCCGCGCCGCGCGCGATCTGCGGCTCTGGATCGTGGGCGGGACGCTGCCGCTCGAAGCGCGGGATGCCGATCGCGTGCGCAACACGAGCATGGCCTATTCGCCGCTCGGCGAGCGCGTGGCGCGCTACGACAAGATGCATCTGTTCAAGTTCGACAACGGGCGCGAGCGCTACGACGAAGCGCGCGTGATCGAGAGCGGCGCGGTGCCCCGCGCGTTCGAGCTGAAGGCACGCGGGGGCGAAGGCGAAGGCGGGGCCGATCCCGAGACGTGGCGCATCGGCATGTCGGTCTGCTACGACCTGCGCTTTCCCGAGCTCTATCGTGCGCTGGCCGCCGACGTGCTGCTCGTGCCGAGCGCCTTCACCTACGTGACGGGCGAGGCGCACTGGGAGCTGCTCTTGCGCTCGCGTGCGGTGGAGAACCTTGCGTACGTGATCGCGCCCGCGCAGGGCGGCGAGCACGAGAACGGGCGCCGCACCTGGGGCCATTCGATGATCGTGGACCCGTGGGGCGTGGTGCTCGCGCGGCGCGACGAGCCCGGCGCGGGCGTGGTGATGGCCTCGCTCGACCGCGAGCGGCTCGCGCAGGTGCGCTCGCAGCTGCCGGCGCTGGAGCATCGCGTGTTATGAGCCGGCGGACGGGGCCGCGCTTCGGCGGCGTGGCGTGAGGACAGCGTGAAGGAAGACGCGGACGAGGCATCGCAGCCGAAGTGGCTGTCGGCATCGCTGCGCTGGCTGCTCTGGGGCGTGCTCGCCTTCCTTCTCATCGCGCTGGTCGGCACGGTGGTGTGGCTCGCGGGGCGCTACGAGACCAGCCGGGCGCAGGCGTCGGTCGAGCGCGATGCGGCCGACGCGCTCGGCGACTTGCGCTCGGCCCTCACGCGCAACCTGCAGTCGCTGCAGGCCCTGCAGGCGGGAGAGCCGACGCGCGAGGCATGGATGCACTCGGCCGCGGCGATGCTGCACGACCATCGCGAGCTGGTGCGCCTCGAATGGCGGGACCCGCAGCTGGGCACGATCGCCGCGGTCGATTCGCCGTATCGCTCGCCCGTCTTCGAGAAGCTCGGACGCGCGAATTCGCAGCCCGACGTGCAGCAGGCGTGCCTCAATGCGCGCCGCATCAATTCGGCCTCCTACGAGCGCAGCTATTTCGTGCCGCAGGTCGACGGGCTCGGCCTCGAAGTGCTGGAGCTGTGCGTCGGCCAGGTGAGCGGGGGCCGGCTCACCGGCTACGTCGTGGCGACCTACGCGCTGCCGGAGATGCTCGCGAGCATGATCGGGCCCGAGGTGCTGCGCAGCCACGAAGTCTCGTTCACGGAGGCGGACGGCACGCGGCTTGCGGTGCATGGCGTCGCTCGGCGCGGCTCGCGCGTCTTCACCTCGCAGCAGCTCGTGGACCTGCCGGGCGCGACGATGGTGCTGCGCGTGGATGCGTGGCGTGCCGCGCCCGACGTGTTTCCCAATGTGCTCACCGCGCTCGTGACGGCGATGTCGATCGCGCTCATCGTCGTGCTCTTCATGCTGGGCCACGACATGCGCCGGCGCATGCGCGCGGAGCTGGATCTCGCCGACGCACTCGCCTTTCGCAAGGCGATGGAGGATTCGCTCGTGACGGGCCTGCGCGCGCGCGACCTGCAGGGGCGCACGACCTACGTGAATCCGGCCTTCAGCAACATGGTCGGCTTCACGCCCGAGGAGATCCTGCGCACGCATCCGCCTCCTTACTGGCCGCCCGAATCGGCCGAGGACTACCGCAAGCGCCAGGCGATCCGGCTCGCGAGCGACGGCGTGCCGCCGCGCGAGGGCTACGAGTCGGTCTTCATGCGCAAGGACGGCACGCGCTTTCCGGTGCTCATCATCGAAGCGCCTCTCATCAACGTGCACGGCGTGCAGACCGGCTGGATGAGCGCGGTGCTCGACATCAGCGAGCAGCGGCGGGTGGAGGAACTCTCGCGCGCGAGCCAGGACCGCCTGCAGGCGACCGCGCGGCTCGCGACCGTGGGCGAAATGGCCTCCCTCCTGAGCCACGAGCTGAACCAGCCGCTCGCGGCGATCGCGAGCTACGCGACGGGCTCGCTCAATCTGCTGCATCACCCGGACAAATCGGGGTCAGATTCCAATTTCGCCGCGCGGCGCGAAGGGGAAGCCGCGACGGTGCATGCGGGGCTCGACACCGAACTCGCCGATTCGCTCGAACTGGCGATGAATCGCATCGCCGAGCAGGCCGACCGCGCGGGACGCGTGATCAAGAGCGTGCACGATTTCGTGCGCCGCCGCGACAAGGAACGCGAGCACGTCCTGCCGCGCGTGCTGATCGACGCGGTCCTGCCGCTCGTGAACCTGCAGGCGCGCAAGCTCGGCGTGCGCGTGGACACGCGCGTGTCCGACGACCTGCCGGGCGTGCAATGCGACCGCACGATGGTGGAGCAGGTGCTGCTCAATCTCGCGCGCAATGCGATGCAGGCGATGGACGGGGCGAAGGTCGCCGACCCGTGGCTGCGCATCCAGGTGCGCCGCGTCGCGCCAGCGGAATCGGCCGGTGGCAAGGCGTGGCTCGAATTCTCGGTCGCGGACTGCGGGCCGGGCATTCCCGAGGACGTGAAGCAGCAGCTGTTCACGCCGTTTTTCACGACCAAGGCCGAAGGCATGGGGCTTGGCCTGTCGCTGTGCCGCACGGTGGTGGAACAGCATGGGGGATTCCTCGGGTTCGAGCCCCAGCGGCCGCAGGGTACGATTTTCCGGTTCACCCTGCCGGCGGCGCCCGGCCCTGGGGGTTGATTCGCCTGATCGCCTGACCGGCTCGACATGTTCCGCGCCCGAGATTCGCACATTCCCTTTCGTCCATGCAGCCTGCCGCCAATGCCACCGTGTTCATCGTCGACGACGACGCGAGCGTGCGCGAGGCGCTTGCGTGGCTGCTGCGATCGCGCCACTTGCTGTCCGAGAGTTTCGCGAGCGCCGACGAGTTCGAGTCCATGCTCGCGCAGGGCTTCGAGCCCGCGCATCCGTGCTGCCTGCTGCTCGATGTGCGCATGCCCGGGACGAGCGGCCTCGCGCTTTTCGACAAGCTCGCTGAGCGCGGCCTGATCGAGGCGATGCCGGTGATCTTCCTCACCGGCCATGCCGACGTGCCGACGGCGGTGGACATGGTGAAGCGCGGCGCGTTCGATTTCTGCGAGAAGCCTTTTTCCGACAACGCCCTGGTCGACCGGATCGTGCAGGCGCTCGAGCGTTCCGGGCAGGTGCTGGCGGCGCGGCGCGAGCACGATCGCGTGCGGGAACACCTCGCGGAGCTCACCGAACGCGAACGCGACGTGATGCGCCTCGTTGCCAAGGGCGTGCCCAACAAGCTGATCGCCGACCGGCTCTCCATCAGCGTGCGCACGGTGGAGGTGCACCGCGCGCGCGTCTTCGACAAGATGGAAGTGAAGTCGGCGGTGGAACTCGCGAACCTGCTGCGCACGCCCTGATCAGTCTTCGCGTTCGGAAGGCGGCTCGCCGCGCGGCCGCCCCGAAAACATCGTCCACCACACGATGCCGATCAGCAGCACCATTGCGAGCAGGGCTTCCAGGACAATGATCCACATGGAACGCATCATCGCATGCATGGCGGCGCTCTTCTTCGCGGGCTGCGCGAGCCTTCCGCTGCCAAGCGATGAGCCGCCGCCCGCCCGCGCGCCCGCGCCGGCGCCATCACCGGCGGCGCGGCTGCCGGCCGATGAGGTACCGCTTGGGCCCGCCCTGGTGCGCGGCAACGCGCGCTGGCAGCCGGTGCGCTGGTCCGAGCTTCCCGGTGTTGCCGACGACGCGCTCAACGAGGCGTGGAACGCATGGCTGCGCAACTGCGAGCGGCCCCAGCCCGTGACGGGCGCGCTGTGTCCCGAAGTGCGCAGGCTCGTCCTCGCAAGCCCCGAGGAGCAGCGCGACTGGCTCATGCAACGTCTGCAGCCGTATCGCGTCGAATCGCCGCAGGGCGCGAGCGAGGGCCTTCTCACCGGCTACTTCGAGCCGGTGATCGACGCGACGCGGCTGCCCACGACGGCGAATGCGGTGCCCTTGTACCGCCCGCCGGAGAATCTCGCGCAGGCAAGGGGCTGGTACACGCGCCGGGAGATCGATACGCTGCCCGAGGCGCGAGACGCGTTGCGCGGACGGGAGATCGCGTTCGTGGCCGATCCGCTGGATGCGCTCTCGCTGCAGGTGCAGGGCTCGGGGCGCCTTCGCATCACCGAGCCCGACGGCCGCGTGCGGCTCGTGCGCCTTGCGTTCGCGGGGAGCAACGGCGAGCCCTATCGCAGCGTGGGCAACTGGCTGCTGCAGCAAGGCGCGCTGCGCGACGCATCGTGGCCCGGCATCAAGGCGTGGGCCGCGCAGAACCCGGGGCGCGTGCAGGAGATGCTCTGGAGCAATCCGCGCTACGTGTTCTTCCGCGAGGAGGCGCTCGCCGATCCGGACGCGTCGGCCGGGCCGCGTGGCGCGCAGGGCGTCGCGCTCACGCCGGGGCGATCGATCGCGGTGGATTCGAATGCGATTCCTTACGGCACGCCGGTGTGGCTCGCATCGCCCGGGCCGCTCATGACCCTGCAGCGTCTCGTTTTCGCGCAGGACACCGGCAGTGCCATCACGGGCGCGGTGCGCGCGGACTACTTCGTGGGTTCGGGTCCGGACGCGGGCGAGATCGCCGGGCGGCTGAAGCAGCCGCTCAGGCTGTGGGTGCTCTGGCCGCGGTGGTGAGGGCCGAGAGCACCTGCCTACTTCGTCTTCCTGGTGAGATGCGCAAGCGGCAGCGCGCTCGACGACTTCACCTCTCCCAGGGAAAAACTCGTGTGGATGTCCTTCACGTTCGGCAGGTTGATGAGCACCTTGCGCGCGAACTGCGCGAACGAGTCGAGGTCGCGCGAGACCACCTGCAGCTCGAACGTTCCCGCGCCGCTGATGTAGTGGCACGAGACGATCTCTGGGATCTTGCGGATCGCGTCTTCCATCTCCTTCGTGCGCTCGCCGGTGTTGCGGTCGGCATCGAGCCGCACGAAGGCGAGCACGCCCAGGCCGATGCGGTGACGGTCGATTTCGGCGCGATAACCCTTGATGTAGCCGGCTTCTTCCAGCGCGCGCACGCGCCGCCAGCAGGGCGCGGCCGAGAGGCCGACACGCTGGGCGAGCTCGGCATTCGTGAGGCGGCCGTCCGCTTGCAATTCCTGCAGGATGGCGACGTCGAACTTGTCGAGGGTGTCCGGCGGGGATGACATGGAATGGGCCTTCGGTTGCAGCGCGCGAGCCGGCATGGGACGCGCGCATCGCGGCATTGTGAGTCAAGCGCGCGCCTGCGCAGGATCGGTACGCCGTCGCGGGTCTCGCCGGCCGGTTCATCGCCGAAACCCCAGGTTGGCGAAAGATTCTTTCTCGTTCCGCCTCGATTCAGGCAAAGAAAGCAAAGACATATCCGTCCCGCGGTTCTACACTTTCGCGACCTCCTGGAGATGTCCCCGCCATGAACGCACCACTGCCCGAGCACATCCGCAAGGCGCTCGAGACCGTCACGCTCGACGACAAGTACTCCCTCGATTACGGCCGCGCCTTCATGAGCGGCGTGCAGGCGCTCGTGAAGCTGCCGATGCTGCAGCGCCAGCGCGACGCGCTCGCCGGGAAGAACACCGCGGGCTTCGTGAGCGGCTACCGCGGCTCGCCGCTCGGCGGCTACGACCAGGCGCTCTGGAAGGCGAAGAAGTTCCTGCAGGCGCAGAACATCGTCTTTCAGCCCGGCGTGAACGAGGAGCTCGCGGCCACCGCGATCTGGGGCACGCAGCAGCTCGGCTTCGCCCCGGCGGGCAGCAACCGGTTCGACGGCGTGTTCGGCATCTGGTACGGCAAGGGGCCGGGCGTGGACCGCTGCTCCGACGTCTTCAAGCACGCCAACATGGCGGGCACCACGCCCTTCGGCGGCGTGATCGCGGTCGCGGGCGACGACCACGTCTCGAAGAGCTCCACGGCCGCGCACCAGAGCGACCACATCTTCAAGGCCTGCGGGCTGCCGGTATTCTTTCCGGCGAACGTGCAGGAGATCCTCGACCTCGGCCTGCACGCGTTCGCGATGAGCCGCTATGCGGGCGTGTGGACCGCCATGAAGACGATCCAGGAGATCGTCGAGTCGAGCGCGACGGCGATGATCGATCCGCAGCGCGTGCCGATTCACGTGCCCACCGATTTCCAGATGCCTCCGGGCGGCGTGCACATCCGCTGGCCCGATCACGCGCTCGAACAGGAGGCGCGCCTCTTCGACTACAAGTGGTATGCCGCGCTCGCGTACATCCGCGCGAACCGGCTGAACCACAACGTGATCGAAGGGCCGCACGACCGCTTCGGCATCATCGCGAGCGGCAAGGCGTACAACGACACGCGCCAGGCGCTGCTCGATCTCGGGCTGGACGACGAGACCTGCCGCCGCCTCGGCATCCGCGTGCACAAAGTCGCCGTGGTGTGGCCGCTGGAGGCGCAGATCACGCGCGAATTCGCAACCGGCCTGCGCGAGATCCTGGTGGTGGAAGAAAAGCGCCAGGTGATCGAATACCAGCTGAAGGAAGAGCTCTACAACTGGCGAGCCGACGTGCGCCCGCACGTGCTCGGCAAGTTCGACGAAGTGGAGGGCGACTTCTCCGGCGGCGAATGGTCGATGCCCAATCCCACGGCCAATGCGCTGCTGCGTGCCAATGCGGACCTGTCGCCCGCCATCATCGCGCGCGCCATCGCAAGGCGCCTCGAGAAGATGGGGATCGATTCCGACACGGCCGCCCGCATCGACTCGCAGCTTGCGATCCTGCAAGCGAAGGAAGCCGCGATGCAGGTCGTGGAAGTGAAGGGCGACCGGCAGCCGTGGTTCTGCTCGGGCTGCCCGCACAACACGTCCACCGTCGTGCCCGAAGGCTCGCGCGCGATGGCGGGCATCGGCTGCCACTTCATGGCGACGTGGATGGACCGCGCGACCATCGGCTTCACCCAGATGGGCGGCGAGGGCGTGCCGTGGGTGGGCATGCAGCCGTTTTCGAACGACAGGCACATCTTCGCCAACCTGGGCGACGGCACGTACTTCCACAGCGGCTCGCTCGCGATCCGCCAGTCGATCGCCGCGGGCGTGAACATCACCTACAAGATCCTCTACAACGATGCCGTCGCGATGACCGGCGGCCAGCAGGTGGGCGAGCGGCCCGAGGGCCACTCGGTGATCCAGATCTCGCACAGCCTCGCGGCCGAGGGCGTGGCGAAGCAGGTGGTCGTCACGGACCAGCCGGAGAAGTACACGGTGGCGAAGCTGCCGCCCGGAGTCGAAGTGCATCATCGCGACGAGCTCGATCGCATCCAGCGCGAACTGCGCGAGATTGCCGGCTGCACGGCCATCATCTACGACCAGACCTGCGCCACCGAGAAGCGCCGCCGCAGGAAGCGCGGCACGATGGCCGATCCGGCCGTGCGCGTGATGATCAACGAGCTCGTGTGCGAAGGCTGCGGCGACTGCGGCGTGAAGTCCAACTGCCTGTCCGTCGAGCCGCTCGAAACCGAGTTCGGGCGCAAGCGCACGATCAACCAGAGCACCTGCAACAAGGACACGAGCTGCCTGAAGGGTTTCTGCCCGAGCTTCGTGACGGTGGAAGGCGGGGCCCTGAAGAAGAAGGCAAGCCGGCAGATGCCTTCTCCCTTCGATCTCGGCGAGTTGCCCGAACCCGCGTTGCCCGTGCTGCAAGGCGCCTACGGCATCGTGGTGGCGGGTGTCGGCGGCACCGGCGTGATCACCATCGGGCAGTTGCTGGGCATGGCCGCGCACATGGAAGGCAAGGGCATCGTCACGCAGGACGCGGCCGGTCTCGCGCAAAAAGGCGGCGCGACGTGGAGCCACGTGCTCGTCGCGCCGTCGCAGGACGAGATCCGCACGACGCGCGTGGGCATGGCCGGCGCGGACGTCGTGATCGGCTGCGACCCGATCGTGACCGGCGGCAAGGAAACCGTGATGCGCATGCGGCCGGGCCGCACGAAGGTCGCGCTCAACGGCCACAGCGCGCCCACGGCGGCTTTCGTGAAGAACGCGAACTGGACCGATCCGTCGGATGCCTGCGCGCTCGAGATCGGCAAGACGGTCGGCGCCGAAGCGCTCGCGGCCTTCAACGCGGAAGCGGCTTCGTCGAAGCTGCTCGGCGACAGCATCTACACCAACCCGATGATGCTCGGCTTCGCCTGGCAAAAAGGCTGGATTCCCCTTGCGCGCGAGTCGCTCCTGCGCGCGATCGAGCTGAACGGCGTCACGGTCGAGAAGAACAAGGCCGCGTTCGAATGGGGCCGCCGCGCGGCGCACGACTGGGCCGCGGTCGAGAAGGTGCTCGCGCCCGCGCAGGTGATCGAGCTGAAGAAGCGCGAGACGCTCGACACCATCGTGGCGCGCCGCGCCGAATTCCTCGCGGACTACCAGGACGCCGCGTATGCGCAGGCGTATCGCGATTTCGTGGCGAAGGTACGCGCCGCCGAAGCGCCGCTTGGCAAGTCGTCTCTCGCCGAGTCGGTCGCGAAATCCCTTTTCAAGCTGATGGCGTACAAGGACGAGTACGAGGTCGCGCGGCTGCATACCGCAACGGGTTTTCGCGAACGGATCGCCGGGCAGTTCGAAGGCGACTTCAGGATTCACTACCATCTCGCGCCGCCGCTCATCGCGAAGCACAACGAGAAGGGCGAGCTCGTGAAGCGCAGGTTCGGCCCCTCCACGGTGCTCGCTTTGCGCCTGCTGGCCAAGCTGAAGGGCCTGCGCGGCACGGTGTTCGACGTGTTCGGCCGCACGGAAGAGCGCCGCACCGAACGCGCGCTGATCGTCGAGTACCGCGCCACCGTCGAGGCGATTCTTGCGAAGCTCAACCCCGCCAATCACGCGCTGGCGCTCGAGATCGCCCGGCTGCCCGAGCAGATTCGCGGCTTCGGCCACGTGAAGGCGCGCCATCTGGCGGCGGTGCGCCCGCAGTGGGAGCGGCTCGTGCGGCAGTTCGCCGAGACCCCGGCGGACGCTCGCGTGGCCGCCTGAACCGGCGGGCCCGCGGGCCGCGGCATACAATCGAATGCTTTCCGCTCGCACGGCACCCCGGGGGTGCCGTGATCGCCTGCGGGCGGGTCACGAGCCTCGAACATCCACTGGAGCCACTTTCGTGTTCTTGATTTCCTCAGCCTATGCCCAGACCGCGCCCGCGGCGGGCGGCAGCATGTTCGGCATGGACACGCTCGCCTTCCCGATCCTGCTGCTCGTGGTCATGTATTTCGTGATGATCCGGCCGCAGATGAAGCGGCAAAAGGAGCACAAGACCATGGTCGATGCGCTTGCGAAGGGCGACGAGGTGGCCACGGCGGGCGGCCTGATCGGCAAGGTGACCAGGCTCGGCGACACCTACCTGGGCGTGGAGATCGCGAGCGGCGTGGAAGTGCAATTGCAGCGCAGCGCGGTCGTGCAGGTGCTGCCGCGCGGTACGATGAAATGAGGTGAGAACGCGGCCGCTTCGCGGTGCGCGTCGCTTCAGTCCTGTCGGAAGTCTATGAACCGGTATCCCGTCTGGAAATACGCGATCATCGTGATCGCACTGCTGGTGGGGCTCGTCTATGCCCTGCCGAACTTCTTCGGCGAGGCGCCCGCCGTGCAGGTGTCGTCGGCCAAGTCGAGCGTGAAGATCGACGCGACCACCGAGACGCGCATCGTGCAGGCGCTCGCCTCGGCGGGCATCAAGCCCGACGTCGTGGCGCGCGATGCGAACTCCGTGAAGGTGCGCTTCGAGACGACCGACACGCAGCTGAAGGCCAAGGACGTGATCCAGCACGCGCTCGTGCCCGACCCCAACGACGCGGGCTACGTGGTGGCGCTCAACCTGCTGTCGCGCTCGCCGTCGTGGCTGACAGCCTTGCGCGCCGCGCCCATGTACCTCGGCCTCGACCTGCGCGGGGGCGTGCACTTCATGCTGCAGGTGGACATGCAGGCGGCGCTCACCAAGAAGGCCGAGGCGTTCTCGGGCGACCTGCGCACGACGTTTCGCGAGAAGAACATCCGCCATTCCGGCATCACGCGCAATGCGCAGACGATCGAGGTCCTCTTTCGCGACAGCGCCACGCTGGGGCAGGCGAAGGCCGTGATCGCCGAATCCTTCCCCGACCTGCTCGTGGCCGACCAGCCCGAGGGCACGGGATACAAGCTCACGGCGACGATCAGGCCCGAGGCGGCGCGCAAGGTGCAGGAGCAGGCGCTCAAGCAGAACATGGTCACGCTGCACAACCGGATCAACGAGCTGGGCGTCGCCGAGCCGGTGATCCAGCAGCAGGGGCTGGACCGCATCGTGGTGCAGCTGCCGGGCGTGCAGGACACGGCCCGCGCGAAGGAAATCCTGGGGCGCACCGCGACGCTGGAAGTGCGCATGGTCGACGAGAGCGCCGAAGGCCGCGCGGCCGAACTGGGCACGGGCCCCGTGCCGTTCGGCGACGAGCGCTATGCCGACCGGGAAGGCCACGCCGTGATCGTGAAGAAGCAGGTGATCCTCACGGGCGAGAACCTCTCGGACGCGCAGCCGGGCTTCGACAGCCAGACGCAGGAGCCGGCGGTGCACCTCACGCTCGACTCCAAGGGAGCGCGCATCTTTCGCGACACGACGCGCGAAAACGTCGGCAAGCGCATGGCGATCCTCCTGTTCGAAAAGGGCAAGGGCGAAGTCGTGACGGCGCCCGTGATCCGCAGCGAAATCGGCGGCGGCCGCGTGCAGATCTCGGGCCGCATGACGACCGTGGAGGCCAACGACGTGGCGCTGCTCCTGCGCGCCGGCTCGCTGGCCGCGCCGATGGAGATCATCGAGGAGATGACGATCGGCCCGACGCTCGGCGCCGAGAACATCGCCAAGGGCTTTCACAGCGTCGCCTGGGGCTTCGCCGGCATCTGCGTGTTCATGGTGCTCTACTACCACCTCTTCGGCTTGTTCTCGGCGATCGCGCTCGGAGTGAACCTGCTGCTGCTGGTGGCGGTGCTCTCCATGCTTCAGGCCACGCTCACGCTGCCCGGCATGGCGGCCATGGCGCTTGCGCTCGGCATGGCGATCGACTCGAACGTGCTGATCAACGAACGCGTGCGCGAGGAACTGCGCGGCGGCGTGTCGCCGCAGGCCGCGATCCACGCGGGCTACGACCGTGCCTGGGCGACGATCCTCGACTCGAACGTGACGACGCTGATCGCCGGTCTCGCGCTTCTCATCTTCGGCTCGGGCCCCGTGCGCGGCTTCGCGGTGGTGCACTGCATCGGCATTCTCACTTCGATGTTCTCGGCGGTGTTCTTCTCGCGCGGCCTCGTGAACTGGTGGTACGGCCGGCAAAAGAAGCTGAAGTCCGTCTCGATCGGCACCGTCTGGCGGCACACCGCCGAAGGCGCTATAACGAAGGCGCAATGACGATCGTCCTGGCGCAGGACGTTACAAGGAGCAACTGGTGGAGTTCTTCAAGATCCGGCGCGACATCCCGTTCATGCGGCATGCGCTGGTGTTCAACATCATCTCGCTGGTGACGTTCCTCGCGGCGGTGTATTTCCTGGGCACGCAAGGCCTGCACCTGTCGGTGGAGTTCACCGGCGGGACAGTGATGGAGGTGACCTATCCGCAGCCCGCTCAGGTGGAGCAGGTGCGCGGCACCGTGGCGGCCCTCGGCTTTTCGGACGTGCAGGTGCAGAACTTCGGCACCGCGCGCGACATCATCATCCGGCTGCCCGCGCAAAAGGGTGTGAGCTCCGCGCAGCAAAGCGAGAAGGTGCTCGCGGCGCTGCGCGCGGGCGACCCCGCCGTGTCGCTCAAGCGCACCGAATTCGTCGGCCCCCAGGTGGGAGAGGAACTCGCGACCGACGGCCTGAAGGCGCTTGCCATGGTGGTGGTCGGCATCATGCTGTATCTCGCCGTGCGGTTCGAATGGAAATTCGCGGTCGCGGCCATCATCGCCAACCTGCACGACGTGGTGATCATCCTCGGCTTCTTCGCGTTCTTCCAGTGGGAGTTCTCGCTGTCGGTGCTGGCCGCGGTGCTCGCGGTGCTCGGCTACTCGGTGAACGAGTCGGTCGTGATCTTCGACCGCATTCGCGAGAACTTCCGGCGCTACCGCAAGATGACCACGATGCAGATCATCGACAACGCGATCACGTCGACCATCAGCCGCACGATCATCACGCACGGCTGCACGCAGGCGATGGTGCTGTCGATGCTCCTGTTCGGCGGCGCCACGCTGCACTACTTCGCGCTCGCGCTCACGATCGGCATCCTCTTTGGCATCTATTCGTCGGTTTTCGTGGCCGCCGCGATCGCGATGTGGCTGGGCATCAAGCGCGAGGACCTCGTGAAGGGCGAACGCAAGCGGGGCGAGAACGATCCCGCCGATCCCAACGCCGGCGCCGTGGTGTAGCTTCGCTGCCAGCCCATGGTTTCGCCCCTCACGCCCACGACCGCGCCTCTGGCGCGTGCCGCGCGTGAACAGTTCGTGGGGCATCTCGCGACCATGCTGCCGGGGCTGGCGGATGCGATCCGCTCGCGGCTCATCGAACTCACCGATGCGGCCACCAACATGCGCGAGATGCAGGAGCGCCGCGACGGCATGCTCGAATTCGATCGGGCGCGCGTGAAGTGGGTGCAAGGCACGCTCGAGGCCTGGCGCCGGGCCCTGGTGCCGCCCACCGCGACGGCCCGTGTGCGCCTCGAGATGATGAATCTCGAGCTGATCGGCGATGACGTCGTGGAAAACAAGATTCTCGCGTCGCGTCTGGCGCTGTCGGTGGGCGAGAAGGCGGTGTGGGACCTGAACGAGCTCAAGCTGCGCATCCAGCATCTCGAAGGCGGCGACGACCTCGCCACGGAAGACGTGCTGCGGCCCGAGGCGGCGGCGCAGAACATGGTCGAGCAGTGGACGGCGAGCGGGCTGAAGCGCGAGACCTGGACGCTCGTGAAGGACCTGATCCACGAGCACGTGATCCAGGCCATGGTGAAGGGCTACCAGGCCGCCAACGCTTTCCTCGTGAGCCAGGGCGTGCTGCGCGATATCGAACTGAGCGCGCGAGTGAAGAGGCCCCCTGCCGGGCCCGGTGGGCGCCGCGGGGGCGACGCAACGCAGGGCGGTTTCGGCGCAAGCCAGCCCGGCGCGCTGAGCGGCGACGGGCCCACGCTGGGCGGGATGGGAGGCCACGGCGCGCCCGGCAGCGGCGGGCCCGGTTCAGGTGGCGGATACGGGGGTGGACACGGCGGCGGCCCAGCCGGTGCCTACGCCGGTGGAGGCTATGCGGGTGGCGGCCCCGGCCCGGCTGGCGCGTACGGCGGACACGCGCAGGCGAGCCCGGGCGGCGCAGCATACGGGAGCTCAGGTGCGGGCGGGTACGCGGGCGGTCAAGGGTCAGGTCATGCGGCCGGTCAAGGGTCCGGACACGCGGGTGGCTATGGCGGCGCGCCGGGCGGCTCGGGCGGCGGCGCGGGCGGTGCGGGCGGTCATGGCGCAGGCAACTACTCCGGCGCGGAGGGCGGGCCGCGCATCGGCGCCGGCGCCGGTCCTTCGGGGCCGGGCAGCAGCGGATATGCCGGCTCCAGTGGCTATGCGGGCCCCGGGGGAGTCCACGACGAGACGCGGATGCAGACGGCCACCACGCCGCTCGCGCGGGCACGCGCGCGGGCGAGCGGCGTGCTCGGGCAGCTGAAGCGCCTTCTCACCGACAAGGCCGGCTTCGATGCGCAGCAGGGCTCCGCGGCCTCGCCGGGCCTCGCGCAGGCGATCACGCAGCATCAGGCGCACGTTCAGACTCAGGTGCAGACGCAGGTGCATACGCGCACGCAGGCGGCCGGCGACATCGTGGTCTACGACGATGCGGACGTCGAGGAAATCGCGCTCGATCTGCGGCACCGCACGACCGAGCTGAAGCGCAAGGCCTCCACGCAGTCCGAAAAGGCGATCATCGAGATCGTGGCGCTCATGTTCCAGAGCATCCTGTCGGAGGAGCGCATCCCGGCGGCGGTGCGCGTCTGGTTCGCGCGATTGCAGATGCCCGTGTTGCGCGTGGCGATCGCCGAGCCCGAATTCTTCGGCTCGCTCGAACATCCGGCGCGCCAGCTGATCGACCGCATGGGCTCGTGCGTGCTCGGTTTCGACACGGCCGCCATTTCGGGCAGCGCACTCGAAATCGAGATCAAGCGCGTCGTGCAGGTGATCGAGCAGTATCCGGAGACGGGCCGCCGCGTGTTTCAGCTCGTCTACGACGAATTCCAGAAGTTTCTCTCCCGCTTCCTCACCGAAAAGGGCCCGACGCAAAAGCTCGTGAGCGTCGCGCAGCAGGTGGAGCAGAAGGAAACGCTCGCGATCCAGTACACGATCGAGATGCGCAAGCTCCTCACGAACGTGCCGGTGCGAGAAGAAATCCGCGAATTCCTCTTCAAGGTCTGGGCCGAGGTGCTCGCCGTTTCGGCCGTGAAGTACGGCCCGCAGCACGAGCAGACCGCCAGTCTCAAGAAGTGCGCGCCCGACCTGGTGTGGGCCGCGAGCGCCAAGCCCAATCGCGCCGAGCGCGGCCGCGTGATCCAGGAGCTGCCCAAGCTCCTGCAGAAGCTGCGCGAGGGCATGGGCCTGCTCGGGCTGCAGGCGGCCGATCAGGAAGAGCACATCAAGCGCATCGGCGACACGATGGCCGATGCCTTTCTCTCCAAGACGGAATCCATTCCGCAGGCGCAGATCGAGGAACTGGGCAAGCGCCTCGCGAATCTCGAAGACTACGTGAGCGACGATCCGGGCGAAGACCTGCCGCTCGACCAGGAGAGCATCGAGATGATGCTGGGCATCGATGCTTCGATGATCGAAGTGATCGCCGACGGCGGCTCGATGCCGAACGCGGCGATGCTCGCATGGGCGCAGGAGCTGCAGCAGGGCAACTGGTTCACGCTCGACCACAACGGGCAGCCGGCGCAGGTGCAGTACGTGTGGCGCAGCGACCGCAAGCAGCTGCACCTCTTCGCCTCGCGCGACGGGCGCAGCTACCTCATTCAGCTGAAGCGCCTGGCCGCCTACCTGCAAGCGGGGCTGCTGGTGCCGACCGAGGAAGAAGCGCTCACCGTGCGGGCCACGCGCGATGCGCTCGCCAAGCTCGACGCGAACCCCGAGCGGCTGCTGCAGTAAAGAGCCTGGCGCTCAGTGCGCGAGCCGGTCGGCCGCGTCGTCGCAGAGCTCGTCGAGCACCAGCGCATCCGGCTCCTGGCCGAATCGCCAGTAAACCATGAGCACGATGATTTTCAGGTCGTCCAGCGTGACGGGGCCTTCTTCCACGGCCATCGCGCGGTCAAGCACGATTTCGCGCATGGGCGCAGGCAGCACGCCCGAGGATTCGAGGAAGGCGATGAACCCGAGGCATTCGGCGCCCAGGTGGTCCTGCTCGGCCTTCGAATACACCCGCAGCGACTGCAGCGAAGGGGCGACGACCTCGCCCGCGTCTTGCGGGACCTCGGTGTTTTCCGCCGCGACGTTCAGCCCATCGAGCCACACGAGCGCGTCGTGGATTTCATCGGGCTCGAAGCCGTGGGCGTTCAGCTTGCGCTCCAGCTGGGGCAGTTCGGGGACGGCATCGCCGCGCCAGTAGGTTTCGTAGACGAACACCAGCACTTCGAACATGAGCGCAATATAGCCGAGAACCGATCCCCTTATCCAGCCTGATACAGCATGTTCTCCCCGCGGACTTCAGCCGTTTGCGATTCGCTGGTAGAGGCCTCCGGGCAGGCGGGCGACCTGTCCGGCCAGTTCGAGCTCCAGAAGTTCGGCCTGCAGCTTCGCAGCCGGGACGCCGGTGCGCGCGATGAGCGCGTCCAGCCCGACCGGGTCGAACCCCAAGGCGCCGAGCAGCGTGCTGTCGTTCTCGGCCTCCTCGGTTTCGCGCTCCGGGGCCTCGGCCCGGGCCACCGGCCGAGCCTGGATGAGCCGCAGCTCCTCCAGCACGTCTTCGGCCGTCTCCACGAGCTTGGCGCCCTGGCGGATGAGCGCATGGCAGCCGCGCGACTGCGGGGAGTGGATGGAGCCGGGCACCGCGAAGACGTCCTTGCCCTGCTCGCTCGCCAGGCGCGCCGTGATGAGCGAGCCGGACTTCAGCGCCGCCTCCACCACCAGCGTGCCCAATCCGAGCGCCGCGATGATGCGATTGCGCCGGGGGAAGTTGGCATCGAGCGGTGGCACGCCCAATGCGAACTCGCTCACGATCAGTCCGTGCTCGGCGATCCGGTGCGCGAGCGCGAGGTTGCGCTTGGGATAGACGCGATCCAGGCCGGTGCCGACCACGGCGATCGTCGCGAGCGCATCGGCGGCGGCGCCTTGCAGCGCGCCTTCGTGCGCCGCGGTGTCGATGCCCAGCGCGAGACCGGAGACGACGGCAAGCCTTGCCTCGGCCAACGCCTTGGCGAACGCGCGCGCGTTGTCCGCGCCCTGCGCGGTGGGATTGCGGCTGCCGACGATCGATACGGCGGGCGGCCACTGCGCGGACGCTCGCCCCATGACGTAGAGCAGCGGCGGCGGGTCTTCCGTCTGCAACAGCGCGGCTGGATAGCCGGTGTCGGCGAGCGTGAGGACGCGCCGCACGGCGCCGGCAGCGGCGCCCTGGAGCCATTCCAGCGTCGCGTCGAGCTGGCGTTGCAGACCCTCGGGCTCGCGCCGCAGGCTCGCGGCCTGAGAGGCACCGACGACTCGTTCGAGCGCTTCGCGGTCCTGTTCGAAGATGCGGTGGGGCAGCCCGAACGCCGCAAGCAGATGCCGCGACGCGAGGTTGCCGACGCCGGGGGTGAGGGTGAGCCGAAGCCAGGCCGAGAGTTCGTCGCGTTCCATGCCATCATGGAACGCGGCGCGTCAGCGCGGGTTGACCACGCGGTCGCCGACTTTCACCGTATCGCCGATTTCGAGGATGAGCGCGTAGGACACGTGTTCGAACGGGCGGAACACCATGAGCAGGCCGTTGCGCTCGTCGGGAATCTTGATCGTCGCGTGCTGGCCGTCCTGGGAGCGGTCCTCGATCACGGCGCCGTCCTTCAGGATGGCGAGGACGTGGCCCACTTCGATGCCGTCGGCCAGCCCCTTGTTGATCGCGACCACCTGGTTCTGTCCCGCCACCGCGACCGCGTCGCCATACACCGAGACGATGCTGCCTTGCAGCCGCTGCGCGGGCGCATGCGGCACGTACCGCGTGAGCTGGCGCGGCGGCTCGGGCAGAAGCCGGTCGCCGACGCGCATTTCCTCGCGCGCGGCCGTGATGTCGATCGTCGCGGGCACCACCATCTGCTGGGTGCCGCCGCCCGAAGTCTGCACCGGCTCCACGCTTTCGCCGCGCACGAGCTCGGCCTCGCCGAGGTACTTGGCCTCGTAGCCGAGCACCCGCTGGGTGACCGGGTCGCGCAGCGCAACCGCATTGCGAAAGACCCGGAACGAGTCGATGCGGCGCGGATCGGACTCTTTCAGCGGCTTGCCCGTGACCCCGCGTGCGTAGGCACGGTCGCCGCGGGTGATGAGCACGCGCGTGTCCTGCGTCGCGACGAGGCGGGGGGCCTGATCGAGATCGCCTTCGCCCACGACCAGCGGCTCCGACAGGAACGGCTCGATCAGGTGGGGTGCGAGCGTCGGGATGGAGGTATCGGCGAGCGCCTCGTAGCGCACGCGCGGGGACACGCGGATCGTCTCGCCGGCAGGGGCGGGCGCCTCCACCACGCCCGCGGCCGCGGTGCCCATCCGCAGCCGCGCCCGGTCTCCGATTTTTTCGAGGTAGAGCTGCTGGCCGGGATAGATGAGGTGCGGGTTGTGCACCTCTTCCATGTTCATGCCCCAGAGCTCCGGCCAGCGCCACGGACTCTTCAGGAACACGCCCGAGATGCCCCACAGGGTGTCGCCGCGCTTGACGGTATAGCTGTCGGGCGCGTTGGGAGCCAGCTCGGAAAGCGGCACGCCCGCCTGGGCGACCTGCTGGGCCGTTGCGCGCTGCTCGGGCGTGATGGGATAGTTCTGCGCGAAGGCCGGGCCGCCCGCGAGGGCGCCGAGCGCCAGCGCGACAGCGCATGCGAGCGCATTCGCCAGGAGTTTCGAGCCGGTTGCCGGACTGTGCGCCATGGTCGTTGTTCCTTTTGCCCCTCGCCCCCAAGCGCAGGACTTGACAAGTTACTGGCGATTCTGCGCTCAAGCCCTTGATCGGGCAACGAATATTGGCCTTTTGACCGGTCAGCCGCGGCAAAAGTAGCGAAAATAGCGACACCGCCCCCATCTTTGCCGTGTGGATTTCCGAGACGCCTTCTTCCATGTCACGCCTGCCCATCCTCTGCTACCCCGATCCGCGACTGCACACCGTGGCCAAGCCGGTGGAGGCGGTCGACGCGCGCGTGAAGACCCTGATCGCGGACATGCTGGAGACCATGTACGAGGCCAACGGCATCGGGCTTGCCGCGACGCAGGTCGACGTGCACGAGCGGCTGATCGTGATCGACGTGTCCGAGGAACGCGACCAGCCGCAGGTGTTCGTCAATCCCGAGATCGTCTGGGCGAGCGACGAGAAGCAGGTGAACGACGAAGGCTGTCTTTCGGTGCCGGGCATCTACGACGGCGTGGAGCGCTCGAGAGCGGTCAAGGTCCGCGCGCTGGATGGTGAGGGCAACGCCCGGGTGATCGAAGCCGAGGGTCTGCTCGCCGTCTGTATCCAGCACGAGATGGATCACCTGCTTGGCAAGGTGTTCGTGGAATACCTGTCGCCGCTCAAGCGCAACCGGATCAGGACCAAGATGCTCAAGGCCCGGCGCGACGCCGAACGGGTCTGAGCTCGAATGCCGGGGAAAGCCGCCATGCGCAGATTCCCGTCGCTTGCGTTGTCGCTCGCGCTACTTGCGCTCCTCGCGGGCTGTGCCGGTCCGATGCGTGCCTGGAACATCGCGCCGGGCGCCACGCGAGACGAGGTGCTCGCCCGCGCGGGGCGGCCGTCGCGCGTCGTGCCGCTGCCCGATGGCGGCCAGCGCCTGCAGTATTCGATGCAGCCGCTTGGCCACTACGTGTTCGACGTCGACCTCGACGCCGCCGGCAAGGTGGTGCGTTCGCGCCAGGTCATGACGGCCGCCGAGTTCCAGCGCATCGTGCCCGGACAATGGACGCGCGAGGACGTGCTGCGCGAGTTCGGCCCGCCTGCGTGGGTGGACGGCGTGCGCAGCTTCGAGGGCGAGGTGTGGACCTACCGCTGGAAGGAAGGCAACGAGCCGATGTTCTACTGGGTCTACGTGGACCCGAGGGGCGTCGTGCAGCGCGCGCATCCCGGCATGGAATTCATCAACGCGCCCAACGACCGGAACTGAAGGACGCGCCATCGCCTCGATGCGAGTCATCTTCGCCGGCACACCGGAATTCGCGCGCACCGCGCTCGAGCGGCTGCATGCGACGCATTGCGACATCGTCCTCGTCCTCACGCAGCCGGACCGGCCCTCCGGCCGCGGCATGAAGCCGCAGCCTTCGCCGGTGAAGCAGTTCGCGCTCGAGCACGGATTCGCGCTCGCGCAACCGCGCAGCCTGCGGCTTCACGGCAAGTATCCGGCCGACGCCGAGGCCGCGCGCGAGGCGATCGACGCCGCGCGCGCGGACGTGATGGTCGTCGCGGCCTACGGCCTCATCCTGCCGAAGTGGGTGCTCGAGGCGCCGCGGCTCGGCTGCCTCAACATCCACGCGTCGCTGCTGCCGCGCTGGCGTGGCGCGGCACCGATCCACCGCGCGATCGAAGCCGGCGATGCGCAGACCGGCGTCGCCATCATGCAGATGGACGAAGGGCTCGATACGGGCGACATCCTGCTGGAGGAAGCGATTCCCATCGAGCCCGGCGACACCACCGGCACGCTGCACGACAAGCTGGCCGCGCTCGGCGCACGGTTGATCGTCGAAGCGCTCGAGCTGGCGGCGCGCGGCGGCTTTGCGCCGCGTCCGCAACCCGCCGAGGGCGTGACGTATGCGAGCAAGATCGAGAAGGCCGAAGCGCGGATCGACTGGTGGCTGCCGGCCGAGGCGATCGAACGACGCATCCGCGCCTTCGATCCCTTTCCCGGCGCGAGCGCGACGCTGCGCGGAGAGACGCTGAAGCTCTGGCGCGCCACCGCCTCGATGCGCGGCCGCGGCAGCGTGCCGCCGGGCACCGTCGTGGCGGTGGACGAGCACGGGATCGGCGTGGCGTGCGGTGAAGGCCGCCTCGAAATCACCGAGTTGCAGCGTGCGGGCGGCAAGCGCCTCGCGCACTCCGAGTTCCTGCGCGGCTTTCCCATCCAGGCCGGGGAGCGATTCGGCTGATGTTCTTCGAGCGGCGCATCTACCGCCATCCCGAATTCAGGCAGGGCATCCTCGCCACCGCGCCCGTCACGCCGGGGACGAGCGCGTGGGGGCTGATGATGGGCGTCGCGATGGTGAAGTCGGGGATGAGCGCGCTCGAAGCCGGCCTCATGACGGTCCTCGTCTACGCGGGCAGCTCGCAGCTCGCGGCGATCCCGCTCATCGTCGCGAGCGCGCCGGCCTGGGTGATTCTCGCCACCGCGTTCTGCGTGAACCTGCGCTTCGTCGTCTTCAGCCTGCACATGCGGCCCTATCTCATGCACATGCCCCGCTGGCGGCGTCTCGTGAACGGCTTTCTCACCGCCGACCTCACGTATGCGATCTTCACGAGCCGCTTCACGCAGCCGGCCCAGGACGCCGAAGGGCGGCTCGCGCAGGAGGCGTTCCTCGCGGGCAACTACTTCCTCACGTGGGTGACCTGGGTCGGCGCGAGCCTCGCGGGCGTTTTCCTCGGCAACCTCGTTCCCACCGGCTGGGGGCTGGGATTCGCGGGCATCCTGTGCCTGCTCGCCATCCTGTGCTCGCTCACCACGACGCCGCTGCGCGTGCTGGCCGCGCTCATCGCCGGCGCGGTGGCCATCGCGGCTTATTCACTGCCGCTCAAGCTGAACGTCGTGCTCGCGATCGGGGCCGCGGTGTTGCTGTGCTTCCGGCTGGAAGCGGGTTGGCCGCGCCCCAAGGAAGCCCCATGACGGATGGCTGGACCGTCGGGGTGATCGTCGCGATGGCGGTAGTGACGCTCATCTCGCGCTGCTTCTTCTTCATCCTCGATCGCCAGTGGATGCTGCCCGCGTGGGCCGAGCGCGCGCTGCACTATGCGCCGGTCGCGGCGCTCGCCGCCGTCGTGGCGCCCGAAATCCTCACCGCCGACGGCAGGCTGATCGGCACCTGGCACGATGCGCGGCTTTTCGGCGCGGCGCTCGGGACGGCCGTCTACTTCTGGCGCCGCAGCGTCCTTCTCACCCTCGCGGCGGGCATGCTGGCCTACCTGCCGCTGCATATCGCGCTGCGCTGGTAGCGCTTCCTACAATCGCGGGATCATGAACATCCTGCGATTCTCCGACCTCTGTGCCGCCGGCCGCGTTCGCGGGCAGCGCGTTTTCATCCGTGCCGACCTCAACGTGCCGCTGGACGACGCGGGCCGCATCGCCGAGGACACGCGCATCCGCGCTTCGGTGCCGTGCATCCGCATGGCACTCGACGCGGGCGCCTCCGCGGTGATGGTGACCTCGCACCTCGGCCGCCCGACCGAAGGCCAGTTCAAGCCCGAAGATTCGCTCGCCCCGGTGGCCGCTCGCCTGGGCGAACTGCTCGGCCGCGACGTGCCGCTGAAGTCGAACTGGGTCGACGGCGTCGAGGTGAAAGCCGGCGAGGCGGTGCTGCTCGAAAACTGCCGCCTCAACAAGGGCGAGAAGAAGAACGACCCGGCGCTCGCGAAGAAGATGGCAGCGCTGTGCGACATCTTCGTGCACGATGCGTTCGGCACGGCCCACCGGGCCGAGGCGTCCACCTACGGCATCGCGCAGTACGCGAAAGTCGCTTGCGCCGGGCCGCTGCTCGCAGCGGAGATCGACGCGCTCACTCAGGCGCTCGCGCAACCGAAGCGGCCGCTGGTGGCGATCGTCGCGGGTTCCAAGGTGTCCACCAAGCTCACGATCCTCACGTCGCTCGCGCGGAAGGTGGACCAGCTCATCGTGGGCGGCGGCATTGCCAACACGTTCATGCTCGCCGCGGGACTGCCGATCGGCAAGTCGCTCGCCGAAGCCGAACTGGTGGGCGAGGCGAACGCCGTGATCGAGGCGATGCGCTCGCGCGGCGCTGACGTGCCGATTCCGCTCGACGTGGTCGTCGCGAAGAGCTTCGCCGCGGATGCGCCCGCCACCACGAAGCCAGCGCGGGACGTCGCCGCGGACGAGATGATCCTCGACATCGGCCCCGAGACCGCGGCGATGCTCGCGCGGCAGTTGAAGGCGGCGGGCACGATCGTGTGGAACGGGCCCGTCGGTGTGTTCGAGTTCGATGCTTTCGCGAAGGGAACGGAAACCGTCGCGCGTGCGATCGCGCAGTCCGACGCGTTCAGCATCGCCGGCGGCGGGGACACGCTCGCGGCCATCGCCAAATACGGCATCGAAGGCGACATCGGCTACATCTCGACCGGTGGCGGAGCCTTTCTCGAAGTGCTGGAAGGCAAGCAGCTGCCGGCCTTCGAAATACTGGAAAGACGCGCCGCCGACATCCCTGCGGCGCCCTGACTCACCCCCTAATTCGCCGGTGACTCGCCCGTGACGCGCCCGTAACCCGTCCGTAACCCGCCCCGGGCATCCCGTGTGAGAATCCACGAAACCGAGTTTCGAGGAGATCGGCCGCATGGCTCGTCGCGCTACCAAGATCGTCGCCACGCTCGGCCCCGCGTCGAGCGATCCGGAAGTGCTCGGCCGCATGATCGCGGCGGGCGTCAACGTGATCCGCCTCAACTTCAGCCACGGCAAGGCGCAGGACCACATCGATCTCGCGATGCGCGTGCGCGAAGTCGCGCACCGGGCCGGGCGCGAGGTCGCCATCATGGCCGACCTGCAGGGACCGAAGATCCGGGTCGGCAAGTTCGCCGACGGCCGCATCCAGCTGGAGCCCGGCATGAAGTTCGTGCTGGATGCGTCGCGCAACGAGCCCGGCGACCTCCACGGCGTGGGCCTCGACTACAAGGAACTGCCGCGCGACGTGAAGAGCGGCGACACGCTGCTGCTGAACGACGGCCTCATCGTGCTCACGGTCGATCAGGTAAAGGGCGACCAGGTGCGCACGACCGTGAAGCTGGGCGGCGTGCTGTCCAACAACAAGGGCATCAACAGGCAAGGCGGCGGCCTCACCGCGCCCGCGCTCACGGCCAAGGACATGGAAGACATCCGCACGGCGATGGCGTTCCAGGCCGACTACGTGGCGGTGAGTTTTCCGAAGAACGCGACCGACATGGAGATGGCGCGGCAGCTGTGCAACGTGGCGGCCGCGGACTATCGCCACAAGCCCGGCCTCATCGCGAAGATCGAGCGCGCGGAGGCGATCCCCAACCTCGAATCGATCCTGAAGGCGAGCGACGGCATCATGGTCGCGCGCGGCGACCTCGCCGTGGAGGTGGGCAACGCCGCCGTGCCGGCGCTGCAAAAACGCATGATCCGGCTCGCGCGCCAGCTCGACAAGGTGGTGATCACGGCCACCCAGATGATGGAATCGATGATCGCGAACCCCGTGCCCACGCGCGCGGAAGTGAGCGACGTCGCCAATGCCGTGCTCGACGGCACCGACGCCGTGATGACGAGCGCGGAGACCGCGACCGGCAAATATCCGGTGGAAGTCGTGCGCGAGATGGCGAACATCTGCGCCGAGGCCGAGATGGCCGAGGACGTGAAGCTCGACGCCGACTTCACCGGCATGACGTTCTCGCGCATCGACCATTCGATCGCGATGGGCGCGCTCTTCACCGCGTATCACCTCGGCTGCAAGGCGATCGTCGCGCTCACCGACTCCGGCTCCACCGCGCTCTGGATGAGCCGGCATCGCGTCCACATCCCGATCTATGCGCTCACGCCCAAGCTCGCGACGCAAAGGAAGATGGCGCTCTACCGCAACGTCCGGCCGCTCCTCATGGACCAGAGTGCCGAGCGGGACATGGCCCTTGCCGAGGCGGAAGCGCACCTGAAGAGCCGGGGCATCGTGCAAAGCGGCGACATCTACGCCATCACGTGCGGCGAGCCGATGGGCGCGCCCGGCGGCACGAACATGTTGAAGATCTGCCGCGCGAGCTGAGGGCGCCGCGGGGCGCTGCAGGGCGCACCCAACCGGAAGTCTCCCGTCGACGTGCATTAGAGTGTCGCGACCACGTTCCGACGGAAGGGGCATCCACCATGCGCGCCGCCGCATCCTCTCAACGACTCGCAGGCGCGGTCCTGCCCGCGTCCTTTCGTCGCCTGTCGGCGGCCTCGATCCACACGGCCGAGAGCGGCCGGCCGCGTCTCACCCCGCATCGCGGCTTCCGCGCCGAGATGAACTGCGCGATGCGGCGCCATCAATGCCTCATGGCCATGGCGTGCCGGCGCGACAGATCGAGCTACGACGTTTCGGCGAGCGAGCTCGAGGCCATGTTCCACCTGTACATGGCGCACAGGCAGGGCGAGACGGCGAACGAGCGCGACCAGAGTTTCATCGACCGGTTCAACGCGCGTGGCACCCATGGGCTTTCGCACTCGCGCGCCGCGCGCGATGCGCGCAATGCGTTCTTCGATGCCCTGGCCCGGGAGCTCGATCCGGTGCTTTCCAGGTTCGAGACGCCGTTGCCGTTCAGCCTGCAAGACGGCACGCGGCTCGAGTTGAGCGCCTGGCCGCACGACGCCGGATCGCAGGCCCTCGAAGCCTTCCTGGGCGAAGTCGGACAAGGCGACCGCGCCGGCCTGTGCAGCGTGAGTCATACGGCCGAGCGGCTCGCCCGCGCTCGCCTGCTGCAAGGCGATGACCTGCTGCAGCCTTTCCTCTGGCAGGTCTTCGTCGCGACGGACGCGGGGCGGCGCATCCACGCCTACTTCGGATTCGGGATGAGCGAAACCGACGAGTCGGCCTGCGAACTCGACCTGGCCTTGACCGGAGAACTTCTGCGCGGCGGCGGCGGCGGGGAACTGCTCGAATCGGCCATGCGAGCGGCGCGGGCGCAGGGCTACGACTCCATGATCCTGCGGTTGCCGCGCGAGCGGGCCGGCACGCTCGTGCTGCCGGCGCCCAGGAGCCCAAGCATCGAGGGAGACGTCGAGGAGCATGTGATCGATCTGCGATGGAAGGACCGCCGAGCGCGCTTCTTCGCGGCGGTGCAAGGCGCGCTCGCCGACCTGGGCTGGCCGCGCGAGGACATGGTAAGCGGCCTCTGGGACCGCGCGACCTGCGAGGCGCTCGGGGAATTTCAGCGGCGCGAGGGCCTGAGGCACACGGGCCGGCTCAACCCGGAAACGGCGGCTGCCCTTCTGCGGCTCGCGCCGGGATGCTTCACCTGGCTGTCGCAGGATGAGCTGACGACACTTTTCGAGCCGGGGCGGCCCGCTTAGCGCAGGGGCGGCGGGGATAAAATCGAGCGGATTCGCGAAGCGGCTGTCCGTGCGCCGCGTAGCGCCTCCATTGTCAGCTCAGGAATCCACATGCCCCTCGTCTCCATGCGCCAACTGCTGGACCATGCCGCCGCCAACGGCTACGGCATTCCGGCTTTCAACGTCAACAACCTCGAACAGGTGCAAGCCGTGATGGAAGCGGCGAAGGAGACCGGCTCGCCGGTGATCCTGCAGGCGAGCGCGGGCGCTCGCAAGTACGCGGGCGAACCGTTCATCAAGCACCTCATCCAGGCCGCGGTGGAAATGTATCCGTCGATCCCGCTCGTGATGCACCAGGACCACGGGCAGAGCCCGGATGTGTGCGCGAGCGCGATCGGGCTCGGCTTCACCTCCGTGATGATGGACGGCTCGCTCGAGTCCGACGGCAAGTCGATCGCGAGCTACGACTACAACGTGGATGTGACGCGCAAGGTGGTCGGCATGGCGCACCGGGTCGGCGTCACCGTGGAAGGCGAGCTCGGCTGCCTCGGTTCGCTGGAGACGATGCGCGGCGACAAGGAAGACGGCCACGGCACCGAAGCGACGATGACGCGCGAGCAGCTCCTCACCGACCCCGAGCAGGCGGCGGACTTCGTGAAGAAGACGCAGCTCGACGCGCTTGCGATCGCGATCGGCACCTCGCACGGCGCCTACAAGTTCACGCGCAAGCCGACGGGCGACATCCTCGCCATCGAGCGCATCAAGGAAATCCACCGCCGCATCCCCAACACGCACCTCGTGATGCACGGCTCTTCTTCGGTGCCGCAGGAACTGCTGGAGATCATTCGCCAGTACGGCGGCAAGATGAAGGAGACCTACGGCGTGCCCGTGGAGGAAATCCAGGAAGCGATCAAGCACGGCGTGCGCAAGATCAACATCGACACCGACATCCGCTTGGCGATGACCGGCGCGGTGCGCAAATTCCTCGCGGAGAACCCCGAGAAATTCGACGCGCGTGAATGGCTCAAGCCGGCGCGCGAAGCGGCCAGGCAGATTTGCAAGCAGCGCTACGTGGAGTTCGGCTGCGAAGGGCAAGCCGGGAAGATCCGGCCGCAGCCGCTGCAGGTGGTCGCGGAGCAGTATGGCAAGGGTGAGCTCGCGCAGGTCGTGAACTGAAGGCGCGGCCTCGGACGCGACGCGACGATTGCGGACACTTCCGATTCGCGCGAGCGGCGATCGGCGAAAATCGCCCGATGTCCGCCGCACTCCACACTTCGCACGTCGCATCGCTGCCGCTGCTGGCCCGCGGCAAGGTCCGAGACAACTATGCCGTCGGCGCCGACCGCATCCTCATGGTCGCGAGCGATCGCCTCTCGGCCTTCGACGTGATCATGGGCGAACCCATTCCGGGCAAGGGAGAAATCCTCACCCGGATGGCCCTCTTCTGGTTCGCGCGGCTCGGCCACATCTGCCCGAACCACCTCACCGGTGAGGCGCCTGAAAGCGCGGTGCGGCCCGACGAAGTGGCGCAGGTGAAGGGCCGCTCGATGCTCGTGAAGCGCCTGCGGCCGATCCCCGTCGAAGCGGTCGTGCGCGGCTACCTCGCGGGCAGCGGCTGGAAGGAGTACCAGGCGTCGCAATCGGTGTGCGGCGTGCGCTTGCCGCCGGGCCTGAAGAACGCGTCGAGACTGCCCGAGCCGATCTTCACGCCCGCGGCCAAGGCCGAGATGGGCGAGCACGACGAGAACATTTCGTTCGAGGAGGTCGTGAAGATCACGGGTGCCGGCGTGGCCGCGAAGGTCCGCGACCTCTCGATCGCGATCTATCGCGAAGCGGCGGCGTTCGCGTCGTCGAAGGGGATGATCATCGCCGACACGAAGTTCGAATTCGGGTTCGACGACGAGGACAACGTGGTCCTGATGGATGAAGTCCTCACCCCCGATTCGTCGCGCTACTGGCCGGTGGAAGGCTACGAGGCGGCGTTCGCCAGCGGCGAGAATCCGCCGAGCTTCGACAAGCAGTTCGTGCGCGACTGGCTGGAGGCGGTGCGCATCGACGGTAAGCCGTGGAACAAGCAGCCGCCTGCGCCCGAGCTGCCCGCGGAGGTGATCGATCAGACCGCCGCGAAATACCGTGAGGCGCTCGAGCGGCTTACGGCGTAGTGCCGAGCCACCCGAAGCGGCAGGCGCGGCGCCGGCCCAACCCGCCTTGCATCCCGCCTTACATCCCCGCCTTACATCCCCGCTTTCGCGGGGATGACGACACTCGGCTCTATCGCCCGCACCGCTGACTAACTCAGCACGACGCTCGACAGCCGCCTGCGGTAGGAGGCGACGGTCGGGTCGTCCGACGGAATCTGCCCTTCGGCCGTCTTCTGCTTCGGCGGCTCGATGATTTCCAGGATCGCGATGTAGAGCTTGCGCGCGGCTTCCTCGTTCCAGGACTTGTCGCGCATCAGGATTTCCAGCAGCTCGTCCATCGCCGCGGTCCATTGCTGCTTTGCGAAGAGCGATTGCGCCTTCGCGTAGCGCGCGTCGAAGTCGCGCCGGTTGGCAGCGATCCGCGCGTCGAGCGCGGCGGCATCGTGAGCGCCCTCGGCTTCGACCGCTTCGATCCACCGCCTGAGCGCATCGAGCCGGCGCAGCGCCGGCGCCTTCGCCGCCACCGGCTCGAACGCGCGCTTCGCATCCGCGAGGCGGCCGGCCATGAGCAGCGCCTTCACATAGTCGAAGCGCGCGTCGTCGTTGGCAGGGTCGGTGGCGACGGCATGCTGCAGCCGCTCGAGCTGCCCTTCGGCATCGAGCTCGGGGGCCGGCGCCTCGGCGGCGGCTTCCTCTTCGGCCACGACCGCCGTCACGTGCTTGTCGAGGAACTCGCGCACCTTGCTTTCCGGCACGGCGCCCATGAAGCCGTCCACCGGCTGGCCGTTCATCATGAGGACGACGGTCGGGATGCTGCGCACCCCGAACGCGGAGGCGAGCTGCTGCTCCTCGTCGGAGTTGATCTTCGCGAGCTTGAAGCCGCCGCCGTACTCGCCTTCGAGCTTTTCGAGGATCGGCCCGATCGTCTTGCACGGGCCGCACCAGGGCGCCCAGAAGTCCACCAGCACGGGCTGGTCCATGGAGGCCGCGATGACCTCGCTTTCAAAGTTTTCGAGGGTGACGTCGATCATTGCCGGTGAGTTCAGGTTGGAACCGTAAAATTCAACCTTTCGAC
Source organism: Ramlibacter sp. (assembly GCF_035548915.1). Classification (GTDB taxonomy): domain Bacteria; phylum Pseudomonadota; class Gammaproteobacteria; order Burkholderiales; family Burkholderiaceae_C; genus Ramlibacter. Next base: position 230,877 of record NZ_DASZSE010000054.1, read on the forward strand.
GACGAGCGCTTTCCTTCCATGAGCCCGGTCCAGGTCGGCGTGGTGATGGGTTCCAGCAGCGACTGGGACATCCTGCGCCACGCAGTTCAGATTCTCCAGGAATTCGGCATCGCCCACGAGGCGAGGGTCCTCTCCGCCCACAGAATGCCCGACGACATGTTCGCGTACGCGCAGGACGCAGCGGGCCGCGGCCTGAAAGCGATCATCGCCGGGGCGGGCGGCGCCGCGCACCTGCCGGGCATGCTCGCGGCCAAGACGACCGTGCCCGTGCTGGGCGTGCCCGTGCCCAGCCGTCATCTGCAGGGCGTGGATTCGCTGCACAGCATCGTTCAGATGCCCCGGGGCATCCCGGTCGCCACATTCGCCATCGGCGAGGCGGGCGCGGCCAACGCCGCGCTCTTCGCCGTGGCCATGCTGGCGGTCGACGACCCCGCGCTGCGGGCGAAGCTCGATGCCTTCCGAAGCCGCCAGACCGAGGCGGCGCGCGGCATGACCGTGCCGCCCGCGCCATGACGCCGCTCCTGCCGGGCGCCACGCTGGGCGTGATGGGCGGCGGCCAGCTCGGCCGCATGTTCGTGCACGCCGCGCAGCAGCTCGGCTACGTCACCGCCGTGCTCGACCCCGATCCTTCGAGTCCGGCCGGGCAGGTCGCGCATCATCACGTCCATGCCGACTATCTCGATCCGCAGGGCCTCGCGCGCCTTGCCGACCTGAGCCAGGCGATCACCACGGAGTTCGAGAACGTGCCGGCCCCGGCGCTCGAAAGGCTCGCCTCGCAACGCTTCGTCGCGCCGCATGCGGGCGCCGTCGCGATCGCGCAGGATCGCGCGCGCGAGAAGGCCCACTTCGAGAAATGCGGCGTGCCTTGCGCGCCGCACCTGCTGATCGAATCGTCCGAGCATCTCGACGCCGTCCGCCCCGAACTGCTGCCCGGCATCCTGAAAACCGCCCGCCTCGGCTATGACGGCAAGGGACAGCAGCGCGTCGCCACGCACGAAGAACTCGCGCGCGCGTGGGATGCGTTCAAGCGCGTCCCATGCGTTCTCGAAAAACTGCTGCCGCTCGACTTCGAGTGCTCGGTCGTCGTGGCGCGCGGCGCGGACGGCGGCATGGTCCATCTGCCGGTCGCGCGCAACCTGCACCGCGACGGCATCCTCGCGGTGAGCGAGGTGTTCGAGGGCAACGTGCCCGAAGCGCCCGGACGCGCGGCGATCGAGGCCACGTGCGCGATCGCGCAGGGCCTTGGCTACGTCGGCGTGCTGTGTGTCGAATTCTTCGGTCTCGCCGACGGCTCGCTCGTGGTCAACGAAATGGCGCCGAGGCCGCACAACAGCGGTCACTGGAGCCTGGACGGAAGCGACGTGTCGCAGTTCGAGCTGCAGGTTCGCACGCTCGCGGGCCTGCCCTTGGCCAAGCCACGGCAACACAGCGCGGCCGTGATGCTCAACCTGCTGGGCGACCTGTGGTTTCTGAGCGGCCGTGAAGCCCCGCCGCCCTGGGCGCCCGTGCTGGCGCTGCCGGGCGTTCACCTGCACCTCTATGGGAAGGAAACCGCGCGGCCGGGACGCAAGATGGGCCATCTCACGGTGACCGCGCCGGATGCGAGCGGGGCGCGGCGGGTTGCGCGCGAAGCGGCGCAACTGCTCGGCATCGCGCCGTTCTGAACCGAAAGCCGGGCAGTGATCCTCGACGGCGCGTCTTCCGAAGCCATCGCGCGCGCGGCACAGGCGCTCGCCCGCGGAGAGCTGGTCGCATTCCCCACCGAGACGGTGTATGGGCTCGGCGCGGATGCTTCGCGCGACGAAGCCGTGGCGCGCATCTTCGACGCGAAGGGCCGCCCGAGAGATCATCCGCTCATCGTGCACGTTTGCGACGCGCCGATCGTGGCCCAGTTCGCATCCGACGTGCCCGCGGTCGCGAAGCGTCTGATGGATGCGTTCTGGCCGGGGCCGCTCACGCTCATCCTTCCACGGCGCGCCGGCGTCGCGGAAGGCGCCGCCGGCGGCCACCCGACCGTTGGCGTGCGCTGCCCGGCTCATCCGGTCGCGCATGCATTGCTCGTCGCGTGCGCCGCGCTCGACCCGCCCGTGCCGGGGCTTGCCGGGCCGAGCGCCAACCGGTTCGGCCGCGTGAGCCCCACGACGGCGCTGCATGTCGAGGAAGAATTCGGCAGCGGCCTGCTGGTGCTGGACGGCGGACCGTGCCGGGTCGGGATCGAATCCACCATCGTCGACGTGAGCCGCGGGGCGCCCGTGCTGCTGCGGCCGGGGATGCTCCCGCTCGACGAGCTGGAGGCGGCCTGCGGCGAGCGGCTGCTGCTGCCGCACGAGGTCGCGGGGCCCAGGACCGCGGCTGCCGGCACGCTCGAAGCGCACTATGCCCCGCGGGCCAAGCTGCGCCTCATGGACGCGAAGATGCTGCAGACGGCGCTCGATCTCCTCGGCGAGGACGCGCCGAACATCGCCGTGTACGCGCGCGCGCCGCTCAGGCCGCGTTCGCACCGCATCCGCCTGCGGCGCATGCCCGATTCCGCCGCCGAGACCGCGCGCCAGCTCTTTGCGGTGCTGCGCGAATTCGATGCGCAGGGCGTGCAACTCATCTGGGTGGAGCCGCCGCCCGAGGCGAGCGAATGGGACGGCGTGCGGGACCGCCTGCGCCGCGCGGCGGCGTCTTGACCATCCGTTAACGAGGTGCGGTGCGCGCCTCGGTACACTAGCCGGTTCCGTACGTGGAGATTTTCCAGATGACAAGATTTCCGCTGCGCCGTGCCCTGGCCTGGGTTGCCGCGGCTTCGGCGCTGCTGCTGGCGGCCTGCGGCTCCAGCACCATCGAATCGCAGCTGGTCCCGGCCCGGGTCGTCGTCTTCGGCGACAGCGTCGCCGACCTCGGGCAGACCAGCAATGCGAGCGTCGCCAACGCGCGCTACACCGTGAACGACGGCACCATCGGCACCTGGACGCAGGAAGTCGCGGCGCGCTTCGGCATCAACCTCACCACCGCCGCGCTCGGCGGCACGTCGTATGCCACCGGCAATGCGCGCGTCGCGACGCACCCCGACGCCGCGGGCAATGCCGCGACGCCCACCGTGGCCGAGCAGATCGACACGTTCCTCGCGGGCAACAGCTTCTCGTCGAACGACCTCGTGCTCGTGAGCGCCGGCACGGGAGACGTGATCTCCGAAGTGTGGCAGTACGTGACCGGCGCCGAAACGCACGACCAGATGATGGCCGACATCGGCCAGGCGGGGCGCGACCTCGGCGCGCAGATTCGGCGGCTCGTGAACGCGGGCGCCAAGCAGGTGGTGGTGGTCGGGCCCTACGATCTCTCGAAATCGCCGATCGCGATCGCCACCGGCAAGACCGCTCCCGCTTCCGAAGCCAGCTCGCGCTTCAACGAGCAGTTGCTCGTCTCGATCGTCGATCTCGGCGCCAACGTCCTGTACGTCGATGCGGCTTTCTACTTCAACCTGCTCACGTCGGTGCCCTCCGCGTACGGCCTGACGGACGCGACGACCGCCGTGTGCACGACCGTCGATCCCGGCCCCGGCATCGGTTTCGGCGCGGGCCAGCTGAATTCGGCGCTTTGCACGGCCGCCACGATACGCACGTCCGTGAGTTACGACGCCTACGCGTTCGCCGACGGCGTGTACTTCACCCCCGCTGCCAATCGCCTGTTCGGCGACGTGGCGTGGGATCGAATACACGCTCGGTTCTAGCGGCGCCCCGAGGCGCTCGCGCGGTGGAACCGCGCGAGACGAAGCGTTACTGAGGGGTGATGAATCTCACACACCTCCGGGACTGGCAGAGTCTCGATGCGGCCGTCCGGATCACGGACGGCCGCACCGCCGGCTCGAAGCCATCTCCGGCTCTCAAGCGCAGGGAGCGGTCTTCTGCGCCCCATGATGTTTCGCGCGGGCCGCTCTCGCAAAGAGCAAGGGTCGCCTCCCAGGCATCCGAAGGGTCGCGCGCCACCGCCCGCGAAACAAAGGGTCCCGAGCGCTTCGGCGCACGCCACTCGCAAAGCGAGCGGTCTTCGGATCATGGGCGCAGCGCGAACACGTCCGACGAACTTCGGCAATCCACCATCCGTCGCGTGCAGGACCCGGACCGGAGCGCTCGCGAGGCCCTGGAGTGCGTCCGCGACATGCGAACCGCCGGAGTGCCGATGGATTCGTCGGTCACCAGCGCCATCGTCACGAAGTGCCGGGACGCGCAGGACTTCGACACCCTTCGCATCGTCCTGGCACTGATCGTCGAGGACCGCGTGCCCACGACCCACGCCAGCGTGAGGACGGCCCTGCGGTCGACGTTCACCTTCCTTCGAACACGCAACCCGAAGAAAGCGCACGCGCTCATGTGTCACTGGTTCAGGCTGAAGGGCGCATTGGAAGCCGAACTGCGCATCTACACGAGCCTGATTCTGAAGGACGTCGATCTGCACGCGGCCCTGGGACTGGTTCGCAGAACGATCGAGGCCGGCGCACCGCCGGACGCCTATCTGATCACCGCGCTGCTGAAGAAATGCAAGAAAGAAGTGCAGCCCGCCATGGTCGCGGAAGTGCTGGCGCTCACCTCCGACGAATTGAAGAAGGTCGACGAGGTTCAGAAGGCCCTGATCGGTGCCTGGTCCGTCGGACCGGATGCGATGCTGGCGCATGAGCTGGTGTGTGCCAGGTTCGACGCGGGCAAGGCCACGGTCGACGATGTCCGAAGCGTCAGCATCGCATGCATGCCGCAATTCAACCTTCCGGAGATCGAACGGTGCCGGCAAGCGCTATCGAAGCGCGCGATCGACCTGGGCAATCGCCTCGCGACCGCCCTCATCACGGCACTGTGCAGATGCGAAGCGTACGATCTGGCGGAGGCTGAAGCACGACGAGCCGCCGACCGCGTGACCCACGAAACTCTTGCGGCACAGTTGGCGATCCGCGGTCAGGCAGGCGCCTCACTGGCGACCTTCGATGAAATGAGGGTGGTCTTCGGCTGGACACCGTCGATTCGGTCGTATCAGCATGCGATCTTCACATGCAAGGACGAGGGCCTGGCCGAACGCGCGGAGTTTTACCTCATCGAGATGATCGCCCGACACCGCGTCCTTGGCCCCGTTCGTAGCCTCAACATCGTCCTCTTCGCCTGGAAGATGAGCGAGACGCCAGGGCGTGCTCACGAGCTGTTCGACCGGTTGCGGCCGGATTGCGAGCCGCCGACCGGCTTGACCTACGAAACCCTGGTCTCGGCCTGCTTCCAGGACAACGAGTTCGCCCTGGTGAACTTCTATCTGATGGAGGCCGTGAGCAAGAAGCAGTTCAGGTCAGACCTCGGCTACGACAAGCGCGCCAATCGCCTCGACTTCCAGAATGGATCGGTGTTCGTCCACACCGACAGGGACCGGCATGCTCTCGTGAGCCACGAGCTCGTGCAAGTGCTGCTCGCCTACCATTGTGACGTCGGCAACATCGACCTGGAGACGACAATCGTCGCGGGCGCCGGCGAGGGATCCACGCGCTTGATGGTCGAGTCCCTGATGAGGTTTCACGAACTGGACCCGATCGACAAGCCCGGCGAGCCGAGATGTCTGGTGCCGGGGCCGAACGCGAAGCGGCCCCCCCGCTCGGACCGGAATGCCGGGACAGCGCTCAGATCCACCCCGCCGCGTGCATCTGGTCGAACACGAGGTTCGAGATGAGCTGGTGCGCGTAGGGCGTGGGGTGCACCGAGTCCGCGTACTGGTAGTGCGTGCTGTTCGCGAACGTGCTCGCGTCGGTGCAGCCGAGCGAGGAGCCCTGCAGCGGGTTCAGCGGTGAGGCCGGATCGCACGCGGGGCTCGTGACGTTGGTGAGCCCGAAGGCCGAGGGCGTCGCGGCTTCCTGCTGCCCGACCTGGAACACGTTGACGAGCAGCGCGCGACTGCCCGCGAGGCCGTTCGAGAGTTGCGTGTTGTAGGCGCTCACCATCTGCTGCAGCAGTCCGCGCTGCTGCGCCGTGAGGCTCAGGCCGAACGGCGTGATCGACACGTCCGGCAGGTTGAGCACGGCCACATAGCCCGCGCCCTTGGCGAGGAGCTGCGTTCGAACGAGGGTCGCAAGCTCCGTCCCGGCCTGCCCCATCGCGGCCACCGCGGCCGAGACCGCCGCGTTCACGGCGTTGGTGCCGCCCGCGAAGACCGCATTCTGAACGTCCGAGGACCAGCCGGCCGCCATCGCCGCGCCGACCGCGCCCGCGCCGCCCGCCTGCGCCGCGCCGATGCCGGCGAAGTTCATGAAGATGTCGTTGCCGCCCGCCCAGACCGTCACCAGCTCATGGCCGGAGAAACTGCCGCCCGACTTGGACAGGTAGCTCGCCACTTGCGTGGCCACCGGCACGGCCATGAGACCGATGTTGAACTGGTTGAAGGGCGCGGCCTGCAGCCCGGCCGCGTTCGGCCCGAGCGGCAGCGTCACGCGGGCGCTTCCCTGCGCGTAGTTGTTGCATTCGGGGTGATTGACGACCGCCGCGCCGGTGAACCCCGGGATGTTCGGCAGGAGACCTGTCTGCGCCGCGCACGGCGCCGCGACGTGCGTCGACACCGCGAGGTCTTCCGTCCAGTTGCGAGGCGCGGCGCCGTTCACCGTGAACTCTCCTCCGCCCACGGCCGCCACGGTACCGACACGATAGGTGCCGACGTCGGAGAGGCTGTCGCCGAAGTTGACCATGCTGGTGAAGGCCGGGCCGCCTCCGCCGCACGACGCGAGCAGCAGCGCCGCGCCGGCCGCGGCGAGTTTCCAGTTCTTTCGAATCATCTCCACAGGCTCCTTGAGAAAGCGAACGGTCGTTCGATTTGGGTGCTGCATCGTAGCGGCGCCCGAAAGCTCGGCCCATCGGGTGAACCCGCACGCCCCTGTCACTCGCGCGCGGCCCACTCGACGAGCGCGTCGAAGGCGGGCCGCGCCGCATACGCGTTCGGATGATTGGCGATCGCGACCACGACCCAGCGCCTGCCGCCCTTGCCCAGCACGTAACCCGCGACCGCGGCCACGTCGCGCAGGCTGCCGGTCTTCAGGTGCGCCTGCCCGACGTTGCGCCGTCCGCGCTGGAGCGTGCCGTCGAGCCCGGGCACCGGCAGCGACGAGGCGAGCTCGGGCATGAGAGGCGAAGCCCAGGCCGCGTGCAGGAGCTGCGCGAGCTGGCGCGCGGAGATGCTGTCGCCGCGCGCGAGGCCCGAGCCGTTCTCCAGCACGGGCGCAGCGCTTGCGAAGCGGCTCTTCCACCAGTCGCGGATCGCCTCGCGCGCGGCCTCGCGCGTGCCCGCGCCCTTCAGCTGCAGACCGAGCGTGAGGAAGAGCTGCTGCGCCATCACGTTGTTGCTGAACTTGTTGATGTCGCGCACCACTTCCGCGAGTGGAGGCGAGGCGAACGAGAACGCGGGTTTCAGCTGCGCGGGCACGCGCCCCTCGCGCACGGCGCCCGTGAGCTCGCCGCCCTCGGCCTGCCAGAGACCCGCGACGGCGCGCGCGGCATAGGACGCGGGGTCGGCGTAGGCGAGCGGCCAGTCGCGATCGCCGCAGGCCATCGGGTAGGCGCCGTTGAAGCGCGGATGCGATGCATCGCTGAAGTCGGGCTTCAGCGCGGCGCGCCAGTCGCCGCACGGCTCGTTCGAAAGCGGCACCGTGGCGGGCCAGCTCACCCCGGCCAGCGGCACGTCGGATTGCACGCGCGCGAACGCGCCTTGCGGCGTGAAGGCAAGCAGCACCGAGCGGAAATTCACGAGCAGCGCATCGGGCGCCGCGTTGTACGGCCGGTAGGGCTCGTTGTCGAAAGCGCCCGGGTCGTCGAGCGGCACGTCGAACGCGCTGCGGTCCAGCACGATGTCGCCCGCGATGCGCTTCACGCCGAGCCCCCGCACGCGCTCGAGCAGCAGCCAGAGCCGCTCCACGACGAGCCGCGGATCGCCCTGCCCCTGGATGTACAGGTTGCCGGCGAGCGTGCCGTCCTGGATCGGCCCGCCGAAGTACACGGGGGTGTGCCATATGAATGCGGGACCCAGCAGGTCCAGTCCCGCGAAGGTGGTCACCAGCTTCGCGACCGAGGCGGGCGTCATCGCGGTGTCGATGCGGTGCGCGAGGCGGGGAGGGGCGCTTCCATCGGCTGGCGCAACGTACATCGCCACCGCGCCTGCGGGCACCTTCGCGCGGGCGAGCGCCGCCTCCACCTCGGGCGGCAGCGCCTGTGCGCGCACCGCGGCCCAGCAGCCGCAGCAGGCCAACGCGAGGAGCAACCGTCGCAGCATGCCGGCATTATCGGCGCGAGACCCGGTGCGGGCGGCGGCGGGATAATCCCGTCTCGACCATGGATCATTCGTGAAGCTGCTCGCCTTCGACACCAGTACCGAAACGCTGTCGGTGGCCGTGGCCTGTGCCGGGCAGCCGCTGCTGGAACACCGCGGCCCCGGCGGCGCGCATGCATCGGAGACGCTCGTCCCCACGATCCAGTCCCTGCTCGCGCATGCGGGCGTCACGCTCGGCGAGCTCGACGCCATCGTCTTCGGCCGCGGTCCGGGCTCCTTCACCGGCCTGCGCACCGCCTGCTCGGTGGCGCAGGGGCTCGGTTTCGGCGCGAACGTCGCGCTGCTGCCGGTCGACACGCTCCTCGCGGTCGCCGAACAGGCGCGCGGCGTGGCGGGCGCGACGCGGGTGGTGGCCGTGCTCGATGCGCGGATGGACGAGGTGTACTTCGGTCGGTACGTTCATGCGGCGGGACACTGGCGCGTGGACGAGCCGCCGCGCCTCGGCCGCCCGGAGGACGTGCGTCCGCCCGAGGGCTGGACGATCGCGGGCAACGCGGGCCCCGCCTATGGCGCGCGATTCGGCCGCGTCGGCGAGCACATCGCCGCGCTGCCGACGGCAGCCGCCCTGTTGCGGCTTGCCCCCGGAATGCTGGCCGAGGGCAAGGGTTTGCGGGCGGCCGATGCGCTGCCGCTCTACATCCGCGATAAAGTGGCGCAAACGATGCAGGAGCGTGCCTCGCTGCGCCGCTGACGGCGCACACGGGACCCGCGCCGACGAACGCCTCACGAACGCCTCACGAACTCCCGACGACGCCCATGAGCGCAGTATTCAGGTCCCTGGAAGCCGGCTTCGAGCCGATGAGCGAATCCCGCCTCGACGCGGTGCTCGCGATCGAGCGGCTCGCCTACGAGCACCCGTGGACGCGCGGCAACTTCAGCGACTCGATTCGTTCGGGCTATCAGGCGCAGCTGCTGGTGGCCGGCGACACCGTGCTCGGCTACTTCGTCGCGATGAAGGGCGTGGACGAAGTGCACCTGCTCAACCTCACCGTCGCGCCGGCTTGCCAGCGGCAGGGCTGGGGCCGCGCGATGCTCGACGCCCTGGTGGTCTGGTCGCGCGGACAGGGCGCTCAATGGCTGTGGCTCGAGGTGCGCGTGGGCAACCGCCGGGCGCAGCAAGTCTACGAACGCTACGGATTGCGGCGCGTCGGCGAGCGCAAGCTCTACTACCCGGCGCGTGGCGGTGAGCGCGAAGACGCGATCGTCATGAGTCTGCGCCTGTGACGCTCGTGCTCACCGAGCGGCGGCGCGCGATGCTCGACGAGATGGGCGTGCGCGTGTTCCTGCCCGAAGCGCCCGCCGCGCCCGAACCGGTTGAAGCTCCCGAAGCGCCCGAAGCGCAGATCGAGCAAGCCGTCCCCGCGCCCGTGCGTGCCGAAAGGCCGGTTGCGCCGCTGCCTGCCGCCGTCATTCCCATCGCGGCGCGTGCGACGGGCGTCGACGGCATGGACTGGGACGCGCTCGAACGGACGGTGTCGGCATGCACGGCCTGCAAGCTGTGCCGCGGCCGCACGCAGACCGTCTTCGGCGTCGGCGACCGGCAGGCCGACTGGCTCGTGGTCGGCGAGGCGCCCGGCGAGAACGAGGACCTGCAGGGCGAGCCCTTCGTCGGGCAGGCCGGAAAACTCCTGGACAACATGCTGCGCTCGCTCGGCGTCGCGCGCGGACGCGGCGTCTACATCGCGAACGTGCTGAAGTGCCGCCCGCCGGGCAACCGCAACCCGGAGCCCGACGAGGTGGCGCAGTGCGAGCCGTTCCTGCGCCGCCAAGTGGCGCTGATCCAGCCGCGCATCATCCTCGCCATGGGACGCTTCGCGGTGCAGTCGCTGCTGCAATCGTCCGACCCGATCGGGCGGCTGCGCGGGCGGCTGCACCAGTACAACGGCGTGCCGCTGGTCGTGACTTACCACCCGGCCTATCTGCTGCGCAATCTCCCCGACAAGGCCAAGGCGTGGGCCGACCTGTGCCTGGCTCGCAGCGTCCTTCAGGGCTGAACGCTCACACGGCGCCATCCGCGGCGAGCGGCAGCCGAGCCTTGTCCGCGATCGTGCGCGCGGCGTAGTCGATGCCGCTGAAGGCGGCGTAGTCGGCAAGGCTGCGCACGCTGCCCAGGCCGTAGGCGCCCAGCGGCTCGCCGTTCACGAGCGCCTGCAGCCGGGCGCGCGAGCGCTGCTCGAGCGTCCACCACTTCACGCCGCGGCGCGCGTCCTCGCCTTCGTCCCAGTGCAGCGGGCGCTTCTCGTGCTCGGGCGCACCGTCGCTCATGTTGTAGAGGTGGTAGACCGGCAGCCGGGCCATGTGGAAGATGTCCCAGCCGTGCGTGAAGATGCGCAGCGCGAGCGCCTGTTCCTCGCCGTGGAAGTAGAGGAAAGGGTCGTACGGGAACTCCTGCACGAACTGCCCCGGCGCGAAGAGGCACCCCGCGCCAAGGTGAAATCCGGCGAGCGGCACCGTGCCTTCGACCGGGTACGCCGTGAAGGCGAGCACCGGGTGGCCCTCCTGGAACGACGAATCGCCGCGCACGACGTGCGCGAGCACGCCGCGCGTGATCGCCTTGTGCACGGGCTTGCCGTCTTCGAACACGAAAGGATGCGGGTAGGCCGAGATCACGACACCCCGGCGGTGCGGAAGTAATTCACGCGCCTGCGCGATGAGCAAGGCGTCCCAGCCTTCGTCGAAGTCCATGTGCGAATCGATCTGGAAGAACCAGTCCTCCCCGTCGTAGAGTCCCATGCCGATGGCGCGCGCCCAGCAGGGCCCGCGCGCGTCGACGGGGTCGATGCGCACGAGCGCGAGCCGCGAGCCGCCGCCTTGCATGGCGAGGCGGGGGCTCGCGGCAGGGCTCTGGTCCACCACGCCGAAGTGCACGCCGTCCGGATCGGAAGCGAGCGCGAGCGCTCGCTCCAGCGTGAAGCGAAGAACGGGGTCGCAATAGGAGGCGATGCTGACGAAGATGCTCACGAAAGAGACGACGGAATTGCGCTGCTGCATGTTAGCAACCGTGCCGTTGCCGCACCGTTGCACCACCCCCACCGCTGTGCTACTGTCCGAACCGATCATCGGCTCGAGGCGCGCAAGCGAGGGACCGGCGAGGCTGCCGCGAGGAACCGGCAGCTTTCGAGAAGGACAAATCCATGAAAAAGTCTGCTTCCTTCCGGGGCACGTCCGAGCGTGCCGTCTCCTGCCCTGCGGTGGCCGGGTTTCGGCCGGCCGGCGCCGCGCTGGCGCTGGCCGCGGTGTTCGGGCCCTTCAGCGTGCCGGTTCACGCGCAGACGGCCGTCTTCGGCCAGTTCGACCTGCAACACCAGGGCAACACCACACTCATCACGACGCAAAACGGCGCGGGCACCCAGCGCTCCGTCATCGGCTGGCAAAGCTTCGGCGTGCCCGCCGGCACGATCACCAACTTCCGCCAGCCGAGCGCCGCGAGCACTTCCATCCAGCTCGTGTGGGGCAACAACCCGAGCGAGATCTACGGCAAGCTGCTGTCCAACGGCAACCTCGTCGTGTCGAACAGGGCCGGCATCACCGTGGGCGCCGGCGCCGTGGTCGACACGAACGGCTTCACCGCATCCACGCTCGCCCTGAGCCCGCTCGACGCGGCAGCCGGCCGGCTCATCTTCGGTGACGGCGGCGGCGTCCTGAGCGTGGCGGGCCATGTGGTGGCGCGCGGCGGCGACATCGTGCTCATCGCGCCCGACGTGCAGGTCGCGCCCGGCGCGGTGGTGCAGGCGCCCAACGGCGCGACCATCCTCGCCGCGGGCCAGCGCGTGGCCGTCACGGGGCGCGGCCTCGAAGGCATCCAGCTCGAACTGCAGGCCCCCTCCGACCGGGCCGTGAACCTCGGCACGCTGCAAGGCGATGCCGTCGGCATGTTCGCGAGCCAGCTGCGCCACAGCGGCATGATCCAGGCCACCGCCGCGACGAGCGAAGGCGGCAAGGTCGTGCTGAAGGGCGGCTCGAGCGCCGACGTGAGCGGCAGCGTCGCCGCCGAGCGCGGCTCGCAGGGCGGATCGATCCAGGTGAGCGCCGACAGTGTCGCGGTGCACGGCAGTGCCGTGCTCGATGCGAGCGGCGCCGACGGCGGCGGCGAAGTGCTGGTGGGCGGCGGCTGGCGCGGCGGCGACGCGCGCATCGCGAACGCGCACGAAACGCTGGTTGAATCGGGCGCCACGCTGAAGGCGGACGCCACCGGCAGCGGAGACGGCGGCACGGTCGTCGTGTGGTCCGACGGCGCGACGCGTGCCAACGGGGACTTCTCCGCGCGCGGCGGCGGAAGCGGCGGCGACGGCGGACGCATCGAAGCGTCGGGCCACGTGCTCGATTTCCAGGGCAACGCCAACACGCTGGCGCCCAGGGGCCACACGGGCCTGCTGCTGCTCGATCCGACCAACGTGTGGATCGCCGACACGCTCGCGAGCGCGCAATCGGCGGGCATGAGCGGCAGCAGCTCCACGACGAGCGCGAGCGGCTCCGTCTTCAGCCCGAGCGGCTCGATCACGGACACGTGGGTGTCCACGGCCAACATCGAAAACGCGCTGGCCGGCAACAACGTGCAGGTGCTCACCGACAACACGGCGGGCACCGGCGTGGGCAACATGACGCTCGTGGACGGCCTCGCCTGGACGAGCAGCCACGAGCTCACGCTCTTCACCGCGAACACGCTTTCGCTGCAGGCGCCGGTGAATGCGCCGAACGGCACGCTCTTCCTCGATTCGGACAACGCGAGCATCACGCAGAACACCTCGGCCGCGGCGGGCATCACGGTGCACAACCTGATGGCCTACGCGCCCAACGGCAGCGTCACGCTCAACAGCGCGGGCAACCACGCCGCGAACGTCGCGGGCTTTTCCAAGGGCGCGTTCCGCATGACCAACGACGAGTCGATGAGCGTGCAGGAACTCACGAGCGTCACGGCTTTCGGCTTCAAGGGCGTCGTCACGAGCAATTCCGCGGTGAGCCTGCATCTCACCTCGGGCGACCTCACGATCGTCGAGCCGAGCTTCGGCGTGTCGGGCGGCACGGCGACCGTGACGCTCACCGCCGACACCGGCTCGCTCCTCGAGTCCGGCGCCGGGCGCATCGTGGCGAGCAGCCTGGTCGCCGCCGCGGGCGGCTCCGTGCTGCTCACCGGCGGCAACAGCATCGGCGCGCTCACGGCGACGCAGACGGGAGCGAGCGGCGACATCCACGTGATCGACAACCGGCCGCTCGGCATGACGCTGCGCAACATCAGCGTCGCGTCGGCGGGCGGCGGCGTGACCATCGAGGAAAAGAGCGGCAACCTGCTCGTGGGCGGCACGGTCACCTCCGGCAGCGGCGGCATCGACCTCCTCTCCGACTCGAGCCCGATCGGGCAGACCACGGGCGGCCTGCTGAAGGCCGACACGATCAAGCTGCAGACCGGCAACGGCGGATCGATCGGAAGCGCGGCATCGCCCATCCTCACGCAATCGGCCGGCACGTCGACGACGTTCAACTTCGGCCCCGTGAGCACGGGCTCCGGCCCGGGCTTCATCAACATCAGCCACACCGGCAACGCCGTGATCGGTTCGTCCACGCTGTCGGGCTCCGGCCCGGTGGACTTCACGGCCTCGGGCAACGTCGCGCTGATGGGCACGCTGAACGGCGGCAGCGGCGGCGTCTCGCTCGCCTCCACGAGCGGCGGCATCGCGCTCGGCCCGAGCGCGGGCGTCTCGGGCGGCGGACTCGCGAGCTTCAAGTCGGCCACCGGCGTGCATGTCGGCTCGGGCACCTTCACGCTCGCGAGCAGTGTCGGCTCGACCGAGCCCATCATCGTCGACGGCGGCACGCTCTCCGTGAGCGGCAGCCGCACCGTTCCGAACGTGTCGCTCGGCGCGGGCGGCACGATCTCCGGGACGGGCACGCTCGGCATCGGCTCCGCGCTGGACTGGACCGGCGGCGCGATGTCGGGCAGCGGCACCACGTCGATCAACGGCGGCGCCAGCGCGAACGTGTCCGGCTCGGTCGCGCTCGATCGCACGTTCGTCAACAGCGGCAACCTGAACATCGCGGGCGGCACCTCCATCGGCGGCGGCGGCAACATCGCCAACGGCGGCACGCTGATCTTCAACGCCGCGACGCCGGCGACGATCGACACGGGCTTCACGAACACGGGCGACGTGCAGCTCTTCCTGGGCGAACTGCACTTCGGCGGCGGCTTCACGACCAACGCGGGCACGCTCACGCTCTTTCCCGCCACGCTGCTCGACACCGGCAACACGAACCTCGCGAGCAGCGGCACGATCCGCGGCAGCGGCACGCTGTCGGTGGGTAGCGGCACGCTCACGGTCACCGGGCCGGTGCAGCCGGGCTTCGAAGGCGCGGCGGGCACGTTGTTCCTGCAGGCGGGCACGCTGAACTTCGACTCCGGCGCGAACCTCGTGCTCGACCTGTTCGATACGGCCAACTACGACGTGATCCAGGCGAGCGGCAATGTCAACTTCGGCAGCGGCGTGACGGTCACGCCGACGTTCGGCGGCGCGGTGACGAGTGCCGATCAGTTCCAGGTGGTGAGAAGCAGTGGCGGAACAGTCGGTGGAACTGTTCCGACCGGCGAAGCCTACACGGCGTCCTTCGTGACGAGTCCGGCCCCGGCGCTGCAAGTGGTGTCGGGCACGCCTGCGCCGACGCCTGCCCCGACCCCTGCACCCACGCCTGCACCGACGCCAGCTCCGACACCTGCACCGACACCGGCACCGACGCCCGCGCCGACGCCCGCGCCGACGCCGGCACCAACTCCTGCTCCGACGCCTGCGCCGACGCCGGCACCCACGCCCGCACCGACGCCAGCACCAACACCTGCGCCGACGCCCGCACCCACGCCCGCACCGACCCCGGCACCGACGCCCGCGCCCACACCGGCACCGACGCCTGCGCCCGCGCCGACGAGTGCGGACGAAGCCGCCGCGATCACGGAGTCACAGAACTACCTGCTCACCTTCGTCACGCTGCTGCTGCAGGAGGAAGAGCGCCAGCGCCACCACGGCCGCCGCGGAGGCGTCACCGACGACACGAGCTGCCGGTAGCGCCGTGCTTCAGAAGCGCGGCAGCTCGGGGTGCGCGAGCTGCCCGCCGCGCACGAGCATCTTGCCGTACTCCGCGCAGCGGCTGAGCGTGGGGATCACCTTGCCGGGGTTGAGCAGGCCCTTCGGGTCGAACGCGCGCTTCAGCGCCAGCATCTGCTCGCGCTCCTCCACGCTGAACTGCACGCACATCGAATTGAGCTTCTCGACGCCGACGCCGTGTTCGCCGGTGATGGTGCCGCCCATCGCGACGCTCGACTCCAGGATGTCGGCGCCGAAGAGCTCGGCGCGATGCAGCTGGTCCGGGTCGTTCGCATCGAACAGGATGAGCGGATGCAGGTTGCCGTCGCCCGCGTGGAACACGTTGGCGCAGCGCAGCGCGTACTTCTTCTGCATCTCCTGGATCGCGAGCAGGATGTCCGCAAGGCGTTTGCGCGGAATGGTGGAATCCATGCACATGTAGTCGGGGCTGATGCGGCCCGATGCGGGAAACGCGTTCTTGCGGCCGCTCCAGAACCTGAGCCGCTCGGCCTCGTCGCGGCTGACGGCGATGGCCGTCGCGCCGGCCGCGCGCAGCACTTCGCTCATGCGGCCGATCTCTTCTTGCACTTCCTCGGGCGTGCCGTCGCTTTCGCACAGCAGGATGGCCTCGGCGCCAAGGTCGTAGCCCGCATGCACGAAGTCCTCCACGGCGGCCGTCATCGGCTTGTCCATCATCTCGAGGCCCGCGGGAATGATCCCCGCGGCGATGACGGCGGCGACCGCGCCGCCGGCTCTGCGCACGTCGTCGAAGCTCGCCATGATGCAGCGCGCGAGCTGCGGCTTCGGGATGAGCTTCACCGTCACCTCGACCGCCACGGCGAGCATGCCTTCGCTGCCGATCATCACGGCGAGCAGGTCGTAGCCCTGCGCATCGAGCGCGTCGCCGCCGAAGGTGATCGGCTCGCCCGCGGCCGTGAAGCCGCGCACCTTCAGCACGTTGTGCAGCGTGAGCCCGTACTTCAGGCAATGCACGCCACCGGAGTTTTCGGCCACGTTGCCCCCGATCGTGCAGGCGATCTGGCTGGACGGATCGGGCGCGTAATACAGGCCGAAGGATGACGCGGCCTCGCCGATGGCGAGATTGCGCACACCGCATTGCACGACGGCCGTGCGGCTCGCCGGATCGACGCGCAGGATGCGATTGAACTTGGCAAGCGAGAGCGTCACGCCGAGCCGGTTGGGCGTCGCCCCGCCTGACAGGCCGGTGCCCGCGCCGCGCGCGACCACGGGCACGTCGAGCGCATGACACGCCTTCAGCACCGCCTGCACCTCCTCCTCGGTTTCGGGCAGCGCCACGACGAGCGGGCGCTCGCGATAGGCGGTGAGCCCGTCGCATTCGTAGGGCGTCGTATCCTCGGGCTGCCAGAGCAGCGCGTGGGCGGGGAGCACCTCCTCGAGCGCGCGGACAACTTCGGCCTGGCGCTCGGCGCGGTAGAGCAAGTCGGGGTCCAGGGGCGTGTTCATGCGGTGAGGGCGGATCGTGGGGCGGTTTCACCGAACTCTACCCCGGAAGCCGCTGGACACGAAGCGGCCCGGGCCTGTGGCCGGCCCGGTGCATTTGAAGCCATACTTCGCCTCTCATCCAGCGACGAAGGAAAGCCGCCATGCAGTCCACCGCAGCAGCGCGAGCGGGCGCGATCGAACGGGCGCAACGCTATTTCGACGGCGGAGGCTTCATCGCCGACTTGCAGCGGCGCGTGGCGATTCGCACGGCGAGCCAGGAAGCCGGGTCGCTCCCCGCGCTGGAGGCGTACCTCGATGCCGAGATCGCACCGGCGCTTGCGAAGCTCGGCTATGAATGCCGCATGTTCGACAACCCTGTCGAAGGATTCGGGCCCTTCCTGATCGCGAAGCGAACCGAAGACGCGGCGCGGCCCACGGTGCTCACGTATGGCCATGGCGACGTGATCCGCGGGCAGGACGAGCAGTGGCGCAGCGGCCTTTCGCCGTGGCGGGTCGTGGTGGAGGGCGAGCGCATCTACGGACGCGGCACCGCGGACAACAAGGGCCAGCACACCATCAACATCGCCGCGCTCGAGTGCGTGCTCGCCGAACGCGGTGCGCTGGGGTTCAACTCCACGATCCTGCTGGAGACCGGCGAGGAGACCGGCTCGCCGGGGCTCGAGGCGTTTTGCCGGGCGCATCGCGATCGGCTGGCCGCCGACGTGCTGATCGGCTCCGACGGACCGCGTCTTGCGCCGGGGCGCCCGACGATCTTCGGTGGCACGCGCGGCACGATCAACTTCGATCTGAAGCTTACTCTGCGCGAAGGCGCGCATCACTCGGGCAACTGGGGCGGCTTGCTTGCGAACCCGGGCATCGTGCTTGCCCATGCGATCGCCTGCATCACCGATGCGCGTGGGCAGATTCGCGTGCCCGAATGGCGGCCCGACACGCTCACCGACCGCGTGCGAGGCGCGCTGGCCGACGCGCAGGTGGAGGCGGGCGAGGGCGGCCCGAAGATCGACGCGGATTGGGGAGAAGCTTCGCTCACGCCGGCGGAGCGAGTGTTCGGCTGGAACAGCTTCGAGGTGCTCGCGTTTCGGACGGGCAACCCCGATCGACCGGTGAATGCGATTCCGCCGCATGCGGTCGCGCATTGCCAGTTGCGGTTCGTGGTCGGGACCGATCCCGCCGACATCCTGCCCGCGCTCAGGCGACATCTGGATTCGCATGGGTTCGCGCAGGTGGAGGTTGTGGCCGCGAAGGACGTCGTCATGCATGCGACGCGGCTCGACCCGGACAACCCGTGGGCGAAGTTCGCGGCGGCGTCGATCGAGCGCACGACGGGTCGGCGGCCGGTGCTGCTGCCGAATCTGGGCGGGTCGTTGCCCAACGAGGTGTTCACCGACGTGCTGGGCATGCCGACGGTGTGGGTGCCGCATTCGTATGCGGCGTGCTCGCAGCATGCGCCGAACGAGCATCTGCTCGCCCCGGTCGCGCGCGAAGGGCTGCGGATGATGGCGGGGTTGTTTTGGGATTTGGGGGAGGGGCCTGCTGTCGGATGAGCACTTGCCTATTCGCCGGTGTCGGCTGAACGCGGGGGTGTGAAGTAGTTGATCTTGGCGATATGGATCCGAGGATAGGACGCGCATGAAAAGCGCCTGCA
Organism: Ramlibacter sp.; assembly: GCF_035548915.1. GTDB lineage: Bacteria > Pseudomonadota > Gammaproteobacteria > Burkholderiales > Burkholderiaceae_C > Ramlibacter. Next base: position 249,396 of record NZ_DASZSE010000054.1, read on the forward strand.
CGATGGTCCTCATTGGTCGTCCCCCCAAAAGCAAGGGCCTCCCGAGAGAGGCCCCGCACCTGACAGCCGAAGCCATCAGGGAAGTTGTAGACGCATTGTGCGACATACACGCATGCGTCAACCGTGGCCATGTGGCTCAGACGCAAGTCCTCGGCTCGACTCGGCGATCAGCAACTCGACCTTGGCCTGTCGGCCGGCGTCCAGCACAAAGACCATGGTTCATCTGCGAACCGGCGATGCCTCATATAAGGTGACCTGCGCGTGATCGTCGGCGGTCACGCTTGCATTGCGGTCCTTGACGCTACCGCAATCTTTCGGGCTTGAGGTTGTATATAGCCCAAGCCGCGTCTCGCCCCTTTTCCTTTTCTCCCGCATCGAACGCAGAGATCATCTCCCGCAACTTGTCATCGATGAATTGGACTTTGTCCATGTCACACCTGAGCTGGGGTCGAATCTCTGTCCACAAATTGACAAGATCGGCCTTGTGCGCCTCATAAGTCCAATGGCTCGACTTCAAATAGTCATCGGGCGCCTTAGTCGCCGCAGCACCGATCGATCCCGTGAAGTCTGCCAAACATTCTTTCAGAGCCATCAACTTCCCCTGTAAGAAGATTTTGGAAGCTCCGGAATTGAGGCGCGTGGAATGACATAAGGCCCGCCAAGCCCGGAGGGTCTAATGATAAGGAAGTTGCCCGGTCGAATCTCATTCCACTTCTGTATCTGCGGCGTGAATGCGTCTTTCCTGGCCAGAGTGGTGTCAGCGTACAGATTGAAGCCCATGCGGCTATCCGGAACCCCGATCAAACCGCCCAGATCACTCTTGATGCGCCGATTAATTGCCCAAAGGTTCGACATCGAACTATCGCTTATACCTTCATCTCTTGCGAAGCCTCGCAGATCGAATCGAACCTGTTTGTCGATCAAGTTTCCAAGTGTCTTGGCGTACGCTCCGTCTTCAATTGCGAGCTTACCCCGAGCAATCGCGTCCACGCCATCCGCGTAAGCGCGATCCGTGGACTCGAGATGAATATCGAGCACGCGTTGCTCGAACTCCCGCACGGTCATCTGCGACTTACCGACGCGCAAGTCGAGATAATTATCTCCCCAGGTCTCGCGCAGGCGCTGGTCGCGAACGTAGTCTTCGTACGCAGATTTCATCTGGTCTAACGTGGCACCGTAGTCCTTGACCATAACACCCGAGCCGTTTGCCCCGGCGACCAGTGATTGCACATAGCCGCTTGGCACGGTTGGTGCGCCGGATTCGAGCATCATGCTACGCATGGCCTCGATGCGTTGTTCGATCTGAATGCGATTGAGCTGCGCGAGGTCAGCCTGCAAGCCGGGAATCTCGCCGAGCAGCCCCAACGGATCGGCCCCAAGGTTCAGTGCCGCATCCCAATTTCCGTTGCGTACCATCTCGAAGCCGCCGCTGCCGATGCCACGCATCCCGCCGCGCGCGGGCCCACCGGTCAGTAACAGCTGAGCGCCTTGTACGGAAGCATCGCGCGCCTCCTGGCCGACAACCTCTCTGCGTACCTGCTGCTCCACTTCGAGTTTTCTGCGCGCGAGCTCTCCGGACGGCAGATAGTCATCGCTCTGGAGGTCCATCGAGTTGCGGTACTCGCTTGCTGGCGTGTAGTTGTCGCTCAGGATGTCGAGAGCGTTGCGGTAGTCGTACGCGGAAGCTCCATCCTCATTCGACCCATTGCCGCCGGTGCCCGATTGCGGCGAGGTCGTCCCACTCAACACCGCCTGCACCATGCTCGCCCAGTTGAACGACTGCTGCAGCCCGGTGGCCATCGCAAGCCCTTGGGTGAGCGCACTGCCCACGATCCCGTGCGCAAGCGCATTGCCCGCAGTCCCCGGCGCACCCCCGAGCCC